>NZ_CP076413.1:0-1407500 GCF_021173085.1 Ralstonia wenshanensis | reverse complement strand
GCGTGACGTCTTCGCCGGTGGTGCCGTCGCCGCGCGTGGCGGCCTGCACGAGATAACCGCGCTCGTAGCGCAGGTTGATCGCCAAACCATCGAACTTCAGCTCAGCGGCATATTCGACGGGCGGATCGGTGTCATCGAGGCCCAGTTCGCGGCGTACGCTGGCGTCGAATGCGCGCGCGCCGTTGGCGGTGGTGTCGGTCTCGGTGCGGATCGACAGCATGGGAATGACATGCCTGACCGCCGCAAATTCGGGCAACACAGCCCCGCCGACCCGCAGCGTGGGCGAGTCCGGCGTCTTCAGCTCAGGATGATTGGCTTCCAGCGCTTCCAGCTCGCGATAGAGCCGGTCATATTCAGCGTCGGGCACGCTGGGCTGGTCGAGCACGTAGTACTCGTGGGCGTAGCGGTTCAGCTCGGCGCGCAGCCACGCTGCCCGCGCCTCGGGCGTGGCGCCGGACGCGGGTTTCGCAGTCTTACTCATCGTGCGTCCGTCAGTGGCTGAACAAGCGCACCGCGGTGCTGGAACCGGCCGGGATGCCGCGCGATTCGAGCTTGTCGTACAGCACCCGCAGATGCTTCTGGATGGCGACGAACGATTGCTCCGTCAGCGGACGCAGGTTGTCATCCACCACCTGCGCACCCATGCGCTGCGACAGCGTGTAAGCGTATTCGCACACCAGCTTGAACGGCTTGCTTGCCTCTTCCGCCACCGGCACATCAAGCAACAGCGTGATCTGGCGGCCGGCCTTGACGGTCAGGTCATCGCGCAGGAAATTGGTATCGCCGAACTGCAGCGTGAACAGTGCGCGCTGCACACCGTCAGCGCCCGCGTGGAAGCGTGTGAAACGCGTGCCGTCGCGCGAAAGCACGAGGCCGTCTTGCGTGGCCACCGTCTGCACGTATGCCGCCGACCAGGGCGCCCCATCGGAGATCACACTCACGCCCAGTTGCACATCACACTCGGCGGCAAAGGCGTCGAGTTCGCGCGCATTGGAAATCGTCTCGCTCATATCCGGAAGCTCGGGCACGGCATCAGCCGCTTCCGACAGCGGATCAATCGCGTTGATGAATTCCGAGAACTCCAACGCATTCAGCGGGCCCGTGCGGTTGGCCAGTTGCACGGCCACTTGCACGTCAAGGTAGCGCTGACCGGCGCGAATGGTTTCCCACGCATTGGCGGCGGGGTTCAAACCTTCCACGTGGATCTGCTTGGTGCCTGCGCGGCGCAGCTTGCCCAGCGCCGGCAGCAGGCGATCGCCCGACACCTCGCGGTCCGGATGCAGCGGCACAATGCAATCGATCAGCGGATCGATCACGCCATTTGCCGGCTCAAGCGAACCCGGCGCCGGTTCTGCAACCTCTTCCGTCTCGGCGGCTTCGAGCGCAGCGTCGTCGCCCGAAGGCGTGAGTTCAGCGCCGATCACGCCGGCTTCGGTTTCGGCACTGCCCGTGGCGGGCGTGTTCGCTTTCGCCGAGAAGCCGGGCTCAAGACGCGGTTCAACGCGGTTGGCGTCGTCACGGTCGCCACCCAGGGCGGGTTCGGCGCGCTCGGTCCAACCGTCGCCGCGCGGGGTCTCGTCGGCGGGCGGGTTGTACGCCTCTGGGCGGCGCGCCTTCCGGATCTGCCACTGGTTGTACACAACGATCACCAGCACAAACACCACGCCGGCGCCCAGCAGGGCCATCACCAGGTTGTTGTCCTGCATTTATGCTGCCTCCGCCATGGTCAGTGCGGCATCCATATCCACCGCCACGATCCGGGACACACCTTGTTCCTGCATGGTCACACCGATGAGCTGTTGCGCCATTTCCATCGCAATCTTGTTGTGAGAAATAAAAACGAATTGAGTCTTGTCGGACATGCGCTTGACCATGTTGGCGTAGCGCTCGGTATTGGCGTCGTCCAGCGGTGCGTCCACCTCATCGAGCAAGCAGAACGGGGCCGGGTTCAACTGGAACATCGCAAACACCAGCGCAATGGCGGTCAGCGCTTTCTCGCCGCCCGACAGCAGGTGAATCGTCGAGTTTTTCTTGCCCGGCGGCTGTGCCATCACCTGCACGCCCGCATCGAGAATCTCTTCGCCGGTCATCATCAGCTTGGCCTGGCCGCCGCCGAACAGCGTCGGGAACAGTTCGCCAAAGTGATAGTTGACCTGGTCGAACGTGCCTTGGAGCAGCGCACGCGTTTCCTGATCGATCTTCCGGATGGCGTCTTCCAGCGTGGTGATGGCGTCGGTCAAGTCGGCCGATTGGGCATCAAGGAAGCCCTTGCGCTCGCGCGCCGCAGCCAGCTCGTCGAGCGCGGCCATGTTGACCGGGCCGAGCGCGTTGATGGCGTTATTGATGCGCGTGACTTCACCCTGCAGGTACGAAGGTTTCAGGTCGCCCGTCAGGCGTTCGGCCAGCGCGGCTTCGTCCACATTGGCAGCGGTAAGCTGCTCAGTGAACTGCTCCTGGTTCAAGCGCGCGGCCTGCTCCTTCAGTTGCAGTTCGGTGATGCGATCGCGCAGCGGTTGCTGGGCGCGTTCGGCAGTCAGGCGTTGCTCGTCGTGCGTGCGCAGTTGCGCGGTCAGCGCATCCAGTTCCATGCGCGCCTGCCCAAGTTTTTCTTCCTTCTCGGCGCGGCGCTCCAGCGCTTCCTGCAGCCCGGTGTGAGCGGTCTGCTCGTTGATGGTTTCCAGCTCGGCGCGTGCGTTCTCCAGCGTCAGCACGATCTGCTGCGCCTGATCGCTCGCCACCTGGATGTTGCGCTTCAGTTCGGCAATGCGGTTCTGCAGATTGCGCTCGGCAAAGTGCGCCTCTTGTGCGCCGCGCTCCTGATCGCGCAAGGCGTTGCGCGCGTCGCTCAGGCGAACTTCCAGCGCTTCGAACGCCTGTTGGCTGTCTTCAAACCGCGCCTGCATGTCGGCGAGCGCCGCATCGTGCTGCTCGAACGTCGCTTCGGACTCGGCACGGATGGCACGCTGCTCTTCGATCTGCGCGCGAATCTCTTCCAACTCACTGTCGATCTGGCCGCTGCGCGCGTTGTAGCGCTCCATCGCCTGCGACAGTTTGAGCACATCCATCTGCAACACGTGGACGCGGCGCGTGGCCTGCTCGGCACGGGCGCGCACCTGCGTGAGGTTTTGGCTGGCCTGGCTGTACGCCGCGTCGGCGCGAACAGCGGCGCTCTTGGCTTCGTCCGCCAACAGCATCTGCGCACGCACCTGCTTGTTCAGATTTTCGATTTCCTGCGCACGCGCCAGCATGCCGGCCTGCTCGGAATCGGGCGCGTACAGCTGCACCGACGACCGGCCGATCAAGTGCCCGGCCTTGACGACAAACGTGCCGCCTTCCGGCAGCGTCTGACGCGCGGCGAGCGCAGCCTGCATGTCGTCGGCGATATAGACGTCGGCCAGCCAGTCTTGCAGCACGGCGCGAATGCCCGGCTCCGTCACTTGCACCAGCGACATCAGCGGACGCAACCCCGCCGGCGTTTCCACCGGACGCGCTGCGGGCGGCGGCGCATAGAAGGCGAGCTTGGCGGGCGGCGCGTCGGCCGCAAACGCCTTGATCCAATCGAGGTTCGAGACTTCGAGCGCGCCAAGCTTTTCCCGCAGCACGGCTTCGAGTGCGGGCTCCCAGCCCTGCTCGATCTGCAGCTTCTTCCAGAAGCGCGGCAGTTCGCTCAGCTCATGCTTGGCGAGCCACGGCTGGACCTTGCCGTCGGTCTGTACGTTCTCCTGTAACTGCTTGAGCGCGGCGAGGCGGGCTTCCAGGCTGGCGATGGCGGCGGCTTCGGATTGCACACGGTCTTGCGCGGCACGGCGTGCCTCGTCGAGCTGCGGCACCTGCGTCTCGGCGTCTTCCAGCCCGGCTTGCGCTTCGGCCAGTACCTCTTCCTGCTCAGCCAGTTCGGCACGCAGCGTTTCGAGCTGCACGTCGTCCGGCTTGTCGAGGCCCGAGGACTCCTGCGTCAGACGTTCGCGGCGCTGCTCGAGCTGCAGCACAGCCTGATCGGCATTGCGCTGGTGCGCGGCTTCGAGCTTGAGCGCCTGTTCCGATTGCAGGATCGCAGCGCGCTGGTCGTTCAGCGCAGTCTGCGCATCACGCCATTGCGCTTCCATGGCGGGCAGTTCGTCGGCTTTGCGCGCGACGTCCTCGGCGGCCTGCGCGGCACGCTCCTCGGCCATGGCCAGCTCTTCCTCGGCCGCGGCCAGGTCTTCCTGCGCCTGCTCGCCCTGCGTATGCCACTGTTCCTGCTGCGCGGTCAGCGTGGCGATTTGCTGCTGGATGCGGTTGCGCGATTCCACCACGTAGCGGATCTCGGCTTCCAGGCGGCTGACTTCGGAGTTGGCTTCGTACAGCGCGCCCTGCGCGGCATGCATCGCATCGGACGAGGCGTAATGCGCAACGCGCATCGTTTCGAGTTCGGCCTCGATGTGGCGCAACTGCGCGGTCTGCGCTTCCAGGTCGATCTGCGCCTGTTCGATGGCGCGCTGATGCCGTTCCTGCTCGGCTTGCGCTTCACGCTTGCGCAGCAGCCACAGCAAGTGCTGCTTCTCTTCGCCGTCGGCCTGCAGCGCCTGGAAGCGCTGCGCGACTTCGGCCTGGCCCTCGAGCTTTTCGAGGTTGGTGCCAAGTTCGCGCAGGATGTCTTCCACACGCGTGAGGTTTTCGCGCGTATCGGAGAGACGGTTTTCGGTTTCGCGGCGTCGTTCCTTGTACTTCGACACCCCCGCGGCTTCTTCCAGGAAGATGCGCATGTCATCGGGCTTGGCCTCAATGATGCGAGAGATCATCCCCTGCCCGATGATGGCGTAGGCGCGCGGCCCGAGGCCCGTGCCGAGGAAGATGTCCTGAATGTCGCGGCGGCGCACCGCCTGGTTGTTGATGAAGTACGAGGAGGTACCGTCGCGGCTGAGCACGCGCTTGACCGCCACTTCGGCGTATTGGCTCCACTGGCCGGCGGCGCGGCCTTCCGCGTTGTCGAAGACGAGTTCGACGCTTGCGCGGCCAGCTGGCTTGCGCTGGGTCGAGCCGTTGAAGATGACGTCCTGCATCGATTCGCCACGGAGTTCCGCGGCGCGTGATTCGCCGAGCACCCAGCGCACGGCGTCGATGATGTTGGATTTACCGCAACCGTTCGGGCCGACGATGCCGACAAGCTGGCCCGGAACATGAAAATTGGTCGGATCGACGAAAGACTTGAAGCCTGCGAGCTTGATCGAAGAGAGGCGCACGTTGTGTTCGTCTCGAAGGGATCAGAAAAGGGGATAAAGCGGGCGCCCAAGGAACGCGCCTTTATCGTCACATCTTCACCGTAAAACGTGAAGTGGCAAGGCACGCCCCAAGGGCGCGGATGGCGCCATCATACCATTCGCACCCCTGCCTCCCGCCAATCAAATCGCTACAAAAATGGACGAAATTTGCACCGCGGGAAGGCAAATTGCTGCGGATTTGTAAGCAGTTTCACCTTCATGACAAATAGCGTCAGTCCGGACGGCGCGTGCGCGAGCGTTCCGGGGCGGCGAGCCAAGCGAGCAGCGCATTGTGCAGCGCGTCAGGATCCTGGATTTGTGGCGCATGGCCCGCATCCGGGAATTCCACCAGCGTCGCGCGGGGGATGGCCTTGGCGGCCGCCCGGCCAAGCTCGGGGTAATGGCCCAGCTGTGCGCGCACTTCCGGCGGCGCGGCGTCCTTGCCGATGGCGGTGGTGTCTTTCTGGCCGATGAGCAGCAGCGTCGGGGGGCGCAACTGGCCGAACTCATAGACGACGGGCTGCGTGTAGATCATGTCGTACAGCAGCGCGGAATTCCACGCGACCAGATCGCGCCCCGGGCCTCGGTACATGCCAGCCAGCATCTGCACCCACGGTTCGTATTGCGTGCGCCATTGGCCAGCGTAGTACGTGGATTGCTCGTAGGCGCGGATGCGCTCGGCGGTGGTCTGCTTTTCACGCGCGAACCACTGGTCGACGGTGAGAGACGGCACGCCTTTGGCCTTCCAGTCTTCCAGGCCGATCGGGTTGATCATCACCAGCCGCGACACCGCATTCGGATACATCAGCGCGTAGCGCGTCGCCAGCATGCCGCCCGTCGAATGGCCGATCACGATGGTTTGCTCGATTCCAAGCGACGCCAGCAGCGCATGCGTATTGCTCGCCAGTTGCTGGAACGTGTACTGATACGCGCGCGGCTTGCTCGATTTGCAGAAACCGATCTGATCGGGGGCGATCACGCGGTAGCCGGCACCTGTGAGCGCAGCGATCGTGCCTTCCCAGGTGGCCGCGCAGAAATTCTTGCCGTGCAGCAGCACCGCCACCTGACCGTTGGGCTGCTTGGGCGCGACGTCCAGATACGCCATCTCCAGCGCATTGCCCTGCGACTCGAACTTGAAGAGTTTGACCGGTGCCGGGTAATCGAAGCCTTCCAGGCGCGGGCCATACGCGGGGCCGGTCTCTGCAGGAGCGGCGCCGACGGCCGCAGCGGCTGTCGACAGCGCAAACGTCAGCGCGATGGCAATCGAACGAAGCAACATCGGCAACCCCTCGGTTGATTTGCGAAACACCTGCAGCCTACTTGCGCCGCAACAGCCCCGACAGCGCGCCCGCCAGGATGATGCAAGCGCCACCCAGCATTTCTTGGGGAGACAGGCGCTCCGCTGTCAGCAGCGCCGACGACACGGCTGCCACCACGATTTCAAACAGCATCAGCAGCGCCGCGCGATTGGCCGGCAAGCGTTGCAGGCCGCGCTGCACCAGCGCATTGCCGCCGACCAGTACGCAGGCCATGCCCGCCAGCAGCAGCCACGTATTGCCCTGGGAAAAAGCCGTCGGCACCGTGCGCACGCCATCGAGCATCAGCGCAGCCGGAAAACCCACCAACGCGCAGCCGGTGAAGACGACCACGGTCCGCATCTCCGGGCGCATGGTCGGATGACGCTGCCCCGCCAGGCGTGACAGCACGTTGTTGCACGCAAATGCCAGCCCTGCAATCAGCCCCGCCCATTCCGCCGCTGAACCGGGCCATGGTGTGCCGGCCTGGCCCGACCACAGCATCATCACCGCCCCCGACAGCGCCAGCGCGAGCAGCACGCCGCCACGCCAGCCCAGCCGCTCGTGCAGCCACAGGCGCGCGAGCAGCGCCGTCCACACGGGCGTCAGATAGAACAGCAGCAGCACCCGCATGACCGTGCCGTGCACCGTGCCCCAGACGAAGCCCGCGTTGGTGATGCCCGCCGCGATCCCGAGCGCCGGGATCAGCCACGACCACTGGAACGTCGAAAAGTGACGACGCAGCACTACGGCGGCCAGCACGGCCGCAGCGGCACCCGTCATCGACGAGGCCAGCATGCTGCCGAGCCCCCAGCCGGCCAGCAGCCGGTACGGATACCAGGAAATGCCCCAGACCGAAGCGCCCAGGAGAATGAAGAGTGCCGCCGCCCATTGCGGCTCGTGGTGAGCGGACGCGTCCGCCGAGGAGGCTATCGATGTCATCTAAGCAATAAAAAAACGGCGGAAATCCGCCGCATGCAGCATTGTCTTGGGGCGGCCAGCACACGTTGGCCGTATAATTTCGGGCTTCCCGGCAAGCGCCAAGCTTGCCCGCTGACCAGCCCAACACCGCCGCCCAACACCGTGAATCCGCGTCTGTCCGCCCTCCAGCCGTATCCGTTCGAGAAACTGAAAGCGCTTGTGAAGGACGTCACGCCCAGCGCCGTCCATACACCGATCAGCTTCGGCATCGGCGAGCCCAAGCATCCGACGCCGGCCCTGGTGAAAGACGCGTTGACGGCGGCGCTCGGCGGGCTGGCGAATTATCCCACGACGCTCGGCTCCGATGCACTGCGACAGTGCATCGCCGCATGGCTGGAGCGCCGCTACGGCTTGCCGAAGGTCGATCCGGCCACCGAGGTCATCCCGGTCAACGGCTCGCGCGAGGCGCTGTTCTCGTTCGCGCAAACCGTGATCGACGGCAGCAAGCCCGGCGCCCGCGTGCTGTGCCCGAACCCGTTCTACCAAATCTACGAAGGCTCGGCGCTGCTGGCCGGCGCCACGCCGCTATTCGCCAACAGCAACCCGGCGCGCAACTACGCGCCCGACTTCGCCGCGATCACGCCCGAAGAATGGCGCAACGTGCAGCTCGTCTTCGTATGCAGCCCGGGCAACCCGACCGGCGCCGTGCTCACGCTAGAAGACTGGAAGCAACTCTTCGCGCTGTCGGACGAATATGGCTTCATCATCGCCTCGGACGAGTGCTATTCCGAGATCTATTTCGACGAGGCCAACCCGCCGCTGGGCGCGCTGCAAGCCGCCCACAAGCTGGGCCGCGGCTTTGACCGCCTGGTGATGTTCTCGAGCCTGTCCAAGCGCTCCAACGTGCCCGGCATGCGCTCCGGTTTCGTGGCCGGCGACGCCAAGCTGCTCAAGGCCTATCTGCTGTATCGCACGTATCACGGCAGCGCGATGAGCCCGTCGGTGCAATCCGCTAGCATCGCTGCGTGGAACGACGAGGCCCACGTGCGCGACAACCGCGCGCAGTACGTCAAGAAGTTCCAGCAGGTCACGCCGATGCTGGCCGAAGTGCTGGACGTGGCCCTGCCCGACGCAGCCTTCTACCTGTGGGCCAACGTCAAACGCACGGGCCTGTCGGACACTGAATTCGCACGCCAGCTGCTGGCCGCCAAGAACGTCGCAGTGCTGCCCGGCAGCTACCTCGCGCGCGAGGCGCACGGCACGAATCCGGGCCAGGACTACGTGCGCATCGCGCTGGTGGCCGGCGTGGACGAATGCCTGGAAGGCACACGCCGCATCGTCGAGTTCTGCCAGCAGCGCTGACTCCCCTTACTTTTTTTTCCCGAATTTCTCCTAGAGCGAACACAGCCATGACGCAACAACTCCAATCCCTGATCGATCAAGCGTGGGAAGACCGCGCCAACCTGTCGCCCAAGGCCGCTCCGGCCGATGTCCGTGAAGCCGTCGCCAACGTGATCGGCCAGCTCGATCGTGGCGCGCTGCGCGTGGCCGAGAAGAAGGACGGTGAGTGGATCGTCAATCAGTGGATCAAGAAGGCCGTGCTGCTGTCGTTCCGCCTGGAAGACAACGCGCCGATGGCTGCCGGTGGCTTCACGCAGTTCTACGACAAGGTGCCGAGCAAGTTCGCCAACTACACGGCAGAAGACTTTGCCGCTGGCGGCTTCCGCGTGGTGCCGCCAGCCGTGGCGCGCCGTGGCTCGTTCATCGCCAAGAACGCGGTGCTGATGCCGTCGTACGTGAACATCGGCGCTTACGTTGACGAAGGCACGATGGTCGACACGTGGGCCACCGTCGGTTCGTGCGCACAGATCGGCAAAAACGTTCACTTGTCGGGCGGCGTGGGCATCGGCGGCGTGCTGGAGCCGCTGCAGGCCAACCCCGTCATCATCGAAGACAACTGCTTCATCGGCGCCCGCTCGGAAGTGGTGGAAGGCGTGATCGTTGAAGAAAACTCGGTGATCTCGATGGGCGTGTACCTGGGCCAGTCGACCAAGATCTACGACCGCGAAACCGGTGAAGTCAGCTACGGCCGCATCCCGGCGGGCTCGGTGGTGGTGGCGGGCAACCTGCCGTCGAAGGATGGCACGCACAGCCTGTACTGCGCCGTGATCGTCAAGAAGGTCGACGCCAAGACGCGCGCCAAGGTTGGCCTGAACGAGCTGCTGCGCGGCGATTAAGCATCGGCGCAAGGCATGCCTGCTAGTCTTGCGGGCATGCCAACCACTTGAAGCCCAGCCATGTCCGAACGCAATGCCACCGGCACCCGCTTCGGCAAGCTGCGCCAACGCATCATGGGTCTTGATCCAAACACCATCGGGACTGTCCTGTCGCTGCTGCCCACCATCCTGGAGCAGGCGAACAAGACCATCGACAAGTTCAAGAACCGCAAGAAAACCGGCACCGAAGCTGCCCGCGCTGAAGGCGCCGCGCCCGACCCGAATACACGCATCGCCGAGCTGGAAGCGGCGATCCTGCAGCAGGCTGAGTCCGTCAAGCTGCTGGCTGAGCAGCACGCCATCACCATCGACGCGCTGCGCGACGAAGCCGCGCGGCTGGAGCGCCGCCTCAAGCGCATGACATGGCTGGCGTCCATCGGCTTCGCCTTGGCCGTTGTTGCCCTCTCGTTTGCCCTGCAAGCCTCTCGACACTGATTGCGAATCCCACCATGACGACCCTGCATGGCATCCCCAATTGCGACACCGTGAAGAAAGCCCGCACGTGGCTCGAATCGAACGGCGTTGCCTACACCTTTCACGATTTCAAGAAGCAAGGCGTGAGCGCCGACATGCTGGCCGGCTGGCTCAAGCATGTGCCGCTCACCACGCTGCTCAACCGCAAGGGCACCACGTGGCGCGCGCTGTCTGACGCCGACAAGGCCCGCGCGGAAGACGAAGCCGGCGCCATCGCGCTGATGCAGGCCAACCCGTCGCTGATCAAGCGGCCAGTGCTCGCGCACGAAAAGAGCGTCAACGTCGGCTTCTCGGCGGATCAGTACGCCGCCCTGTTCTAACCACAACAACATCACCGTGACTGTCGTCATGTCGAACATGCAGCCCACGCTTGCCCTCACTGAAGACCTGATCCGCCGCCGCTCCGTCACGCCCGAAGACAAGGGTTGCCAGGACGTGCTGATCGAACGCCTGACCGCCGCCGGCTTCGAATGCGAAACCGTGGTCAGCGGCCCGGACCACTTTCGGGTGACCAACCTGTGGGCCGTCAAGCGCGGCCGGGCCGGCACCGACGGCAAGCTGCTCGTTTTCGCAGGCCACACCGATGTGGTGCCCACCGGCCCCGTGGAACAATGGCACTCCGACCCGTTCGAACCCACGCACCGTGACGGCAAGCTCTACGCCCGCGGCGCGGCCGACATGAAGACGTCCATCGCGGGCTTCGTGGTCGCATCAGAAGAATTCGTCGCCAAGCATCCGGACCACGCTGGCTCGATCGGCTTCCTCATCACCAGCGACGAGGAAGGCCCGGCGCACGACGGCACCGTCAAGGTGTGCGACCTGCTGCGCGCACGCGGCGAGCGCCTCGACTACTGCGTGGTCGGCGAGCCGACCTCCGTATCCACACTCGGCGACATGGTGAAGAACGGGCGACGCGGTTCGCTGTCGGGCAAGCTCACGGTGAATGGCGTGCAGGGCCACATCGCCTACCCGCATCTGGCCAAGAACCCGATCCACCTGGCTGCCCCGGCGCTGGCTGAGCTGGCCGCCGCCAAGTGGGACGACGGCAATGCCTACTTCCCGCCGACCACGTGGCAGATGTCGAACATCCACGGCGGCACGGGCGCGACGAATATCATTCCCGGCCACGTCACGATCGACTTCAACTTCCGCTTCTCGACCGCGAGCACACCGGACGGCCTCAAGGCGCGGGTGCACAGCATTCTGGATACGCACGGCCTCGACTACACGCTCGACTGGACGCTGGGCGGCGAGCCCTTCCTGACCGAGCGCGGCGACCTCTCCGAAGCCCTGGCCTCCGCCATCCAGGCCGAGTGCGGCGTGACGACCGAACTGTCGACCACGGGCGGCACGTCGGACGGCCGCTTCATCGCCAAGATCTGCCCGCAGGTGATTGAGTTCGGCCCGCCGAACGCGAGCATCCACAAGATCGACGAACACGTCGAAGTGGCGTTTATCGAGCCGCTGAAAAACGTGTATCGCCGCGTCTTGGAAACGTTGATCGCCTGAGGTTGCCGCGATGGCGCGCAACGTCGAGATCAAGGCGCGTGTGCGCGATGTGGCCGCCCTCATCGAGCGCGCGGCTGCCATCGCGGATTCCGGCCCCGAACGCATCGAGCAGGACGACACGTTCTTCGCCTGTGCGAACGGGCGCCTGAAGCTGCGGCAGTTCTCGCCCGAGCGCGGCGAGCTGATCCACTACTTCCGCGCCAACAGCGCCGGCCCGCGCGTGTCGGACTACCACATCGTTCCGACCAGCGCGCCCGACGCGCTGCGCGACACGCTGGCCGCCGCCATCGGCACGGCCGGCCGTGTCATCAAGGTGCGCCAGCTGTATCTCGCCGGCCAGACGCGCATTCATGTCGATGCAGTGAAAGACCTCGGCGATTTCGCCGAACTCGAAGTCGTGCTGCACGATACGCAGTCCGAAGACGACGGCGTGAAGATCGCCCACCAACTGATGCACGCCCTCGGCATTGCCGAATCCGACCTGCTCGACGTGGCCTACGTCGACCTGCTCGCTGCCACCCAACGCTGAGCCATACCCGTCAACCATGACCACGCCTACCCTCCCCGCCTCCCACCCGTTCACCACCGTCCGCGATCTGCTGCGCTACGCCGTATCGCGCTTCACCGCCGCCGGCCTTGTTTTCGGCCATGGCAGCGAAAACGCCTACGACGAAGCCGCTTACCTGATCCTGCACACGCTGCACCTGCCGATCGACACGCTGGAGCCCTTCATGGACGCGCGCCTGCTGCCCGAAGAAGTGGCCGCCGTGCTGAAGGTGATCGAGCGCCGCGCCGTCGACCGCGTGCCCGCCGCGTACATCACGCACGAGGCATTCATGCACGGCATGCGCTTCTACGTGGACGAGCGCGTGATCGTGCCGCGCAGCTTCATCGGAGAACTGCTCGAAGACGGACTGGAACCGTGGATTGACCAGGAGGACGGCCCGACCGATGTGCTGGAGCTGTGCACCGGCTCGGGCTGCCTGTCGATCCTGGCGGCGCTGCAATGGCCCAATGCGACGATCGACGCGGTGGACCTGTCGCCGGACGCACTGGTTGTGGCCAATCGCAACGTCGCCGATTACCACCTGGAAGAGCGCATCCGCCTGCACGAAGGCGACCTGTATGCGCCACTGCCGCCGGGCGTGCATTACGACGTGATCCTGACGAACCCGCCGTACGTGAACGAGGCGTCGATGCAGGCGCTGCCACCCGAATACCGCGCCGAGCCACGCATGGCCCTGGCCGGCGGCACCGACGGTATGGACATCGTGCGTCGCATTCTGGCCGATGCGCCACGCCATCTGAAGCCGCACGGCGTGCTGGTTGTCGAGATCGGCAACGAGCGCGAAAACGTTGAAGCGGCGTTCCCCGATCTTGATCTGGTCTGGCTGCCGACCAGCGCAGGCGAAGACCAGGTATTCCTGGTCACGCGCGAGGCGCTGTAAGACGCTGAGCCAAGCGCGCCTCCTGCCATTGCAGCAGGCGCGTTCCGTATCGCTGGCAAGGCAGCATCCGCAGCCAGAACAGCCGCAACGGTTTTGCGCTTCGGCATCGCAGGACATCGAGCGTTGCGCCGCAAGATGCATCCCCGGCCCATCGTCCATGCGGTCCAATCCCCGTCTTGACTTCCCCTCGCCGTGCACTAGGGTCTGATTATGCGTGGAAGGTGCGCACGCCGTAAGCCAGCCGCCCCAGTTTCAGCCCACGCAATCCGTCGTCCTACGACGACGCGCGTCAGGCGCGCACGCGCCTGGAAGAGGCAGGAGAACCACCATGACTCCGTGGGAAATCCAAGGGACTGAGCTCATCAACTGCAATTGCTCATACGGTTGCCCGTGTCAGTTCAACGCGCTGCCAACCAAAGGTATCTGCGAAGCAATGGGCGCGATCTCGATCGACAGCGGCTACCACGGCGATGTGCAACTCGACGGCGTGAAGATCGCGCTCTTGTTCCATTGGCCCGGCCCCATCCACGAAGGCAAAGGCAGATGTCAGCCGATCGTCGACGAGCGCGCCACCCCGGCACAACGCGAAGCCATCCTGAAAATCATGGCAGGGCAAGATACCGAACCGTTCGCGACGATGTTCTCAGTATTCGCGTCGACGTTTGAGCAGGTATTCGATCCGATCTTTACGCAGATCGACTACGACGTCGATGTCGATGCCCGACGCGGCCGGATTCATGTCGATGGCATATTCGATACCGTTGGCGAACCGATCCGTAATCCGGTGACGGGCGCCGAACACCGTGCCCGCATCGATCTGCCGCACGGCTTCGAATACGAACTGGCCGAGGTGGGCTCCGCCACCAGCCACTCACAGGGCAACATCGCGCTGGATCTCAAAAATTCTTACGGGCAATTCGCGCGACTGCACCTGAACAACAAGGGACCGATTCGGCATCGCACCGCTGCATGAGCGGCCTCGAAAGCGTCCTCCAACGCGAGCGCGTCATCACGGGACTCGGCATCGTTGCCGTAGTCACGCTGTCTTGGTGGTATCTGTGGACGGGTGCAGGCATGGGTATGTCCGCACTCGACATGACGGCGTTCACGCTGTTTCCGCATCGATTGCCTGGCGGCATCGGCGGCATGGATGCATCGTTGCCGACGGTGACCCTGATGTGGTGGGTGATGATGACCGCGATGATGACGCCCAGCGCGGCACCGCTCATCTTGCTGTATCTGCGTGTTCTGCGGCACCACGGCACGGCCGAGGCCAGGTCGGTAATCCTTTCGGTGAGTCTTCTGGCCGGTTACCTGGTTGTGTGGCTGGCTTTTTCCCTGGGTGCGGCATCCCTGCAGATGGCGCTGCAACCGACGGGCCTCATTTCAGAAATGATGCTGTGGTCAAAGAGCGCGGGGCTCTCCGCAGCGGTGCTGGCAGCGGCGGGGGCGTATCAGTTCTCTGCGCTCAAGCGCGCGTGCCTGGCGCAGTGCCGCTCGCCGGTGGGCTTCCTGACCGCGCATTGGCGCCCTGGCGCGGCAGGCAGCTTCTTGCTGGGCATGCGCCACGGCGCGTATTGCGTAGGCTGCTGCTGGGTGCTGATGGCCTTGCTCTTTGTGGGCGGCGTCATGAATCTCGTCTGGATTGCCGCTCTGTCGCTCGTCGTCTTTGTGGAGAAGATCCTGCCCCGCGGCGAACACGTCGGCCGCGTGCTGGGCGCCGTGCTGATTGCCTGGGCAGGTGCCACGCTGCTGGTTTGATCCCGTGCGGCCGGCAATGCGGATTGTCCGGATACCGCGCATGGCAGCCGTCAGGACTTCACCTCATCACATGCGTCTTTCACGACGCAGATGGAAAAGCGCTTATCGAACACCTGACCGCTCGGGCAGTGGTCGAAGACGGCTTGCGACTGGGCGTCGCAGGTCGCGTAGGCGGTGGTGCAGTTGGTGCGCACGGGTTGCTTGGGACCGCGGTTGGTACCGTCGTCAATCATGAAGCGGCCCGATGGCGCGGGGCATTTGAATTCTGCGGCGGCCTTGGCTAGTGCGGCGGCAGCCTTTTCGGCCTTCGACGTCTGCGGCGTGGGCGGATTGGCCGGGGACGGGCGGCGGTCGCAGGCCGTTAGTGCTAGCGCACACAGCAGCATGCCGAGTGTGAGTGCGCGGGTCATGGGGGGGCTCCTTCGGGGTTGGATGTCCTGAAGTTTACGCTGCGATGTGCGTTTTTGGTCTATCCCTGTTTCGCCCCCTGCCGGGGGCGACTCACTTTCTTTGTCTTGCCAAAGAAAGTAAGCAAAGAAAGGCGCGCCCGAGATGGCGACTTCCCCTTGAATTTATGTAACCGGGCGGAGACGGGGAAAACTCGCTGCGCTCAGACAGTTCCCCGTCTTTTTTCCGCCCGCTTACAAAAATTCAAGGCGCCATCTAGGGCATCAACGGCCAAACCGTCTGAGTGCGTGGGATGGCGCCATGACTTGCGCCACACCTTTCTCAGCGGAGCATCGCTGACATGGCAGAGAGGCTGTTGAGCATGCGCACGGCGTGCTCGACCGAATCGGCCGCGAAGCGCAGCATCGTGCCGTCGACGCGTTCCAAGGCGGGCCATTGGCAGAACAGGTCGGCCTGTGCGGGCGTTTGCGTTTGCAGGCGGCAAACGATCGGTGCCTGGAGGCGCAGCGGCATGCTGAAGTGCCCGCGCTGCACCGTTGCCTTCACCGCCGCGTAGATGGCGTCGCACGACTGCTCAGGCGAGAGCGACGTGCCGGCGTTCTGGCCTTCGGCCTGCTTGGTCTCGACAAACGCGGTGTGCGGCAGCAGCGGCTTGGTTTCCTTGATGAACACGTCGTCGCCGCTGGCCACGGCCACCGGCACACCGCGCTCGCCGGCGAGGGCGCCGTAGAGGCCGGCCTCGCCAAGTTCCTGCTCGTTGAACCAGACGCGCGCAAACGCGAAGCTGTTGATGGTGTGTGCCAGCACGCCGCGGCTGCCGGCGCGCGCGTGGTAGCCGATCATGCAGACTGCATCGCAGCCGTCCACGCCGGCCATCATGCTGAGGTAACGCGGTTTGCCGAGGACGAAGCGTGCGCGGCGGTCGATGGAATCGGGGATGAGGTTGCGGAAGCCCCCGTGCGAATCGTTGACGAGTACGTCAGTGGCGCCACCATCGAAGGCGCCGCGAACAGCTGCGTCGGCTTCTGCAGTCATCCAGCGGCGGGCGCGTTCGTACTCAGCGTTACCGGCACGCGTTTGCTCGGGGTGGAACACGTTGGCCACGCCTTCAATGTCGGCGGAGATCAGGATGCGCATGAGGTCAGGTCAGAGCAATTCGGTCAGGGCGCGGCGCGTGTTGCCGTCTCGGCCGGTGACGGCGGTCGCGTGGAACAGCGCGTGCACGATGGCTTGTTCGACGCTGTCGGCGGCGGCCTGGAACAGCGGGTCGAGGTGCGATTCGTGGGTCATGGCGACGGCCGGCATGGCGCGTGTGCCTTGATGCGGCACGGTGTAGGCGGTGGAGAACGCGAGCGCGATGTCGCCGCTGCCATGGCCGAAGACGGAGCCGGTACGCGCCAGGCCTGCGCCCGCGCGCAAGGCGAGGCGGCGCAACTGGCGGGCGTCCAGCGGCGCATCGGTGGCGAGCAGCATGATGATCGAACCTTTCTCGGGCTCTGGGGCAACGGCGGCCAGCGCTTTTGCCAGTTCCTCTCCGACACTGCGTCCCGCAAGGGTCAGGTTCTGCATCACGCCAAAGTTGGACAGCACCAGCGCGCCGACCGTGCGTTTGGCGCCGTCGGCAAGCGTCACCACGCGTGACGCAGAACCGATGCCGCCCTTCACGCCGAACGATGACATCCCGCGCCCTGCCCCGACCGCGCCCTGCTCGAACACTTCGGCTGCCGCAGCGTAGGCCGCGTCGTAGTGCACGTCCTGCACGGCAAACGCCTGCAGGTCGTTCAGGTAGCCGTCATTGCATTCGAAGACGAGCGGGTTGACAGTCGACCATGTGCGGCCGATCTGCGGATTGGCCGCAACCGCCTGGCGGATCTGCGCCTGCGCCACAGCGCCCACGGCAAACGTGTTGGTCAGCGCGATCGGCGTTTCCAGCACGCCCAGCTCATCCACCTGCACCAGGCCGATGCTCTTGCCGAAGCCGTTGAGCACCACGCTGGCGGCCGGCACCTTGTCGAGGAACGGGTCCCCGGCGTGCGGGCGCACCACGGTCACGCCGGTCTGGATGTCGCCGCCGGCAATCGTGGCGTGGCCGACGGCGACGCCGGCCACGTCGGTGATGCTGTTGCGCGCACCGGCAGGCAGCGCGCCGATGTGTGGAATGGTGAGGCGCGTCATCTCAGCGACGGTCGATCTTCGGATCCAGCGCGTCGCGCAGTCCGTCGCCCAGCAGGTTGAATGCCAGCACGGTCAGGAAGATCGCCAAACTCGGGAAGATGGCCACGTGCGGTGCCGTCACCATGTCGGCGCGCGCCTCGTTGAGCATCGCGCCCCACTCTGGCGTGGGCGGTTGTGCGCCGAGGCCCAGGAACGAGAGGCTGGCTGCGGTGATGATCGAGGTGCCGATCCGCATCGAGAAGTACACGACGATGGACGAGATCGTACCCGGCAGGATGTGCCGCATGATGATGGTCCAGTCCGACGCGCCGATGCTGCGCGCAGCTTCCACATACGTCAGGTGCTTGAGCATGAGCGTGTTGCCGCGCACCAGCCGCGCAAATGCCGGGATGCTGAACACCGCCACGGCAAAAACGACGTTCATCATGCCGTTGCCCAGGATGGCCACAATGCCGATCGCCAGCAGGATGCCCGGGAAGGCGAACAGCACGTCGGAGATGCGCATGACGATGCGGTCCCACCAGCCTTCGTAGTAGCCGGCCAGCAGGCCGAGCACAGTGCCCACGATGGCGCCGATGATGACCGACACGAAGCCCGCTTCCAGCGAGATGCGCGTGCCCATCAGGATGCGGCTGAAGATGTCGCGGCCCAGCGAATCGACGCCGAACCAATGCTGCGCCGACGGCCCCGCGTTGAGCGCGTCGTAGTCGAAATAGTTTTCCGGATCGAACGGCACGATGTGCGGCGCGAGGATGGCGATTACCACCAGCGCGATCACGAACACACCGGCGCCCATCGCCAGATGCTGCTTGCGGAACTTGCGCCAGAACTCGCTCCACGGCGTACGGACGGGCTCTGCAGCGGTTTGCGGCGCGACCGCCACGCTTGTTGCCTGTGTCATGGCGGTCTCCTTACTTCTTGTAGCGGATGGTCGGATTGATGATCGTGTAGAGCACGTCCACCACCAGGTTGATCAGGATGAATTCCAGCGAGAACAGCAGCACCTCGGCCTGGATGACGGGGTAATCGCGCATCTCCACTGAATCCACCAGCAGCCGACCGAGGCCCGGCCAGTTGAACACCTTCTCCACCACGATCGAGCCGCCCAGCAGGAAGCCGAACTGCAGCCCCATCATGGTCACCACGGGAATCATCGCGTTGCGCAGGCAATGCTTGATGACGACCACCGTTTCGCGCACGCCCTTGGCCCGGGCGGTGCGCACAAAATCTTCCTGCAGCACTTCGACGAACGAAGCGCGAGTGAAGCGCGCCATCACGGCAGCCACCGCAGCACCCAGCGTGAGCGAAGGCAGGATGTAGTGTTTCCAGCTCTCGGCGCCGATGGACGGCAGCCAACCGAGCTGCACCGAGAACACTTCCATCAGCAGCATGCCCAGCGCGAAAGCCGGAAACGAAATCCCCGACACCGCCAGCGTCATGCCCAGGCGATCCGGCCACTTGTTGCGCCACACGGCCGAAGCAATGCCGATGGCCATCCCGAAGATCACCGCCCACACCATGCTCGCAATCGTCAGGTTCAGCGTCGGCATGAAGCGATCTCCGATCTCTTCGCTCACCGGACGCTTGGTACGGATCGAGTTGCCGAACTCGCCGCGCACGGCGTTGGCGAAGAAGCGCACGAACTGCTCGTGCATCGGCTTGTCCAGGCCCAGGTCTTTGCGCACCAAGCCAACGGTCACGTCATCGGCCTCGGGGCCGGCCGCGAGCCGGGCCGGATCACCCGGCAGCAGGTGCACGAACAGGAACACCAGCACTGCCACGATCAGCAGTGTCGGGATCACGCCCAGCACACGTTTAATGAAGTAGTTCAGCATGGCAAATCCACCGCAGGCGGCAATTCAACGGCCCGCGCAACGGCTGCGCGGGCCGGTACGGCAATGAAACTTACTGCTTGATGTCGATGTCGTCGAAGCTGAACGAGCCGTCCGGTGCCACGTAGGCACCCGAGAGGCGCTTCGAACGCGCGTAGATGATCTTCTCGGTCACCAGGAAGGCCCACGGTGCGTCTTCCCAGATACGCTTCTGGGCGTCGGTGTAGAGCTTCGACTTTTCAGCACGATCGGTGGTGCGCAGTGCGCCGGCAATGTCGGCATCGACCTGGTCGTTCTTGTAG
Source organism: Ralstonia wenshanensis (assembly GCF_021173085.1). Taxonomy (NCBI): domain Bacteria; kingdom Pseudomonadati; phylum Pseudomonadota; class Betaproteobacteria; order Burkholderiales; family Burkholderiaceae; genus Ralstonia; species Ralstonia wenshanensis. Next base: position 1,387,859 of record NZ_CP076413.1, on the reverse strand, counting down.
TACGCCGTGTTCAACGATTTGGGCGGCATCGACTCCGAAGCCAGCAGCGGACGGAGTGCCCAATCCGATTCACCCGTCGATGACGACCAGCCTGCGTAGTACATGCGCACGCCGGCGTCTTCCGGCTTGGGCACGCTTTCCACGCGCTCGACGCGCTGGCCGGCTTCCAGCGCCTGCACCTGAGCCTTGATGCCGACCTGGGCCAGTTGCTGCTGCACGAACTGGATGATCTTCTGCGCCGTCGTGTGGTTGTAGGCCGACCACAGTTGCGTCTCGAAGCCGTTCGGGTAGCCCGCTTCCTTCAGCAGCTCTTTCGCCTTAGCCGGGTTGTACGGCCACGGGCCCAGCTTGACCGCGTAATCCACGCCCTGCGGCACCACGCCGTCGGCTGGCACGGCATAACCCGAGAACGCCACCTTGGTCAGCGCATCCTTGTTGATGGCGTAGTTGATGGCCTGACGCACCTTCGGATTGTCGAACGGCTTGACGCGCGTGTTGAACGACACGTAACGCTGGATGATGGAAGGCGCGGCGATCAGGTCCACCTTCGGGCTGTTCTTGAGTACGGCCGCCTGCTCGAACGGAATGCTGAACGCGAAATCCGCCTCGCCCGTCTGCATGACGGTGGCGCGCGTGTTGTTGTCTACCACCGGCTTCCAGGTGATGGTGTCGATCTTGGGCAGCCCGTGCTTCCAGTAGCCGGCGAATTTCTTGCCCTTCAGATCATCGGTCTGCTTCCACTCGACAAACTCGAACGGGCCGGTGCCGACCGGGTGGAAAGCAATGTCCTTGCCGTACTTCTTGAGTGCCGTGGGCGAAATCATCGCGGCCGACGGGTGCGCCAGCACGTTGATGAACGGCGAGAACGGCTCCTTGAGCGTCACGCGCGCGGTGTACGGGTCCACCACTTCGGTCTTGGCGACACGGTTGAACAGGGTGTAGCGCTTGAGCTTGTTGGCCGGGTCCGTCACGCGGTCCAGGTTGGCCTTGACGGCGTTGGCATCAAACGTGGTGCCATCGTGGAACTTCACACCCTTGTGCAGCTTGAACGTGTAGACCAGGCCGTCCTTGCTCACCTCGTAGCTGTCGCACAGCACGTTGACGAGCTTCATGTCCTTGTCGAAGCCGAACAGGCCTTGATAGAACGACTTGGCGGCGCTGAACGACAGCGTGTCGTTGGCATCGTACGGGTCCATCGTGGTGAAGGTCGAGTAGACCGCCATCACGGCGTCCTTGGCGGCAAAGGCCGGCGTGGTGAATGCCGCCAGCGCCAGGCCGCTGGCAACCATGGCTGCGCGCGGGCCGAATGCGACTCGGTGGGCAAAGCGATTGAACATTTCCTTCCTCCTCATCAAAGATGACGTCTCACTGCATTCAATAAGCGCCGCCAATCGAATGGCGGGCAACAAAGTGGTCTGGCGCCACTTGCACCAACGGCTGCACCACCGGCAGGTCGCCAATGGCACGGATCGGGCTGGGAATTTCGTGCGTGGAGAGTTCACGCTTCAGGTGACGGCGCGCCGGGTCCGCAATCGGCACGGCTGACATCAGCTTCTTCGTATAGGCGTGCTGCGGGTTTTCGAAGATGGCGCGGCGCGGGCCGATCTCGACGATCTGGCCGAGGTACATCACCGCCACGCGATGGCTGATGCGCTCCACCACCGCCATGTCGTGCGAGATGAACAGGAACGCAACGCCAAACTCCTTCTGCAGGTCGAGCATCAGGTTGACGATCTGCGCCTGGATCGACACGTCCAGCGCCGACACCGACTCATCGGCAATCACCACCTTCGGGTTCAACGCCAACGCACGCGCAATGCAGATGCGCTGGCGCTGGCCACCCGAGAATTCGTGCGGATAGCGCGACGCATGTGCGGCCTGCAGGCCCACCTTGTCGAGCAGCCATTCCACGCGTTGCTGCGCCTCTTTGCCGGAGGCCACCTTGTGCACCAGCAGCGGCTCCATGATGGAGTAGCCGACCGGCACGCGCGGGTCCAGCGAGGCGAATGGGTCCTGGAAGATGAACTGGATGTTTCGGCGCAGCGTCTGGAGCGCGGGCCCCTTTAACTCGCCGATGTTCTGGCCGGCAAATTCGATGCTGCCGCTCTGGCTGTCCACCAGACGCAAGAGCGACCGTCCCGTCGTCGACTTGCCGCAGCCCGATTCGCCGACCAGCGCCAGCGTCTCACCAGGGTAGAGATCAAAACTGACCTGCTCCACGGCATGCACCCGGCGCGTGACGCGGCCAAAGATGCCCGTGGGCACGTCAAAGCGCGTGACGAGATCCCGCACACGCAAAATGGGTTGCACATCGTGCGACGCCGCCGGTTGCGGTGTCGTGTCGACCGCAGCGGCCGTGCCATCCACACGCAGCAGCGGAAAACGCGCTGGGCCATCGGTGCCCTGCATCGAGCCCAGGCGCGGCACCGCCGACAGCAGCGCACGCGTATACGGATGCGCAGGCTGCGCAAACACGGTGGCCGACGGGCCCTCTTCCACGCGGTCGCCCTTGTACATCACGAGCACGCGGTCGGCCACCTCCGCCACCACGCCCATGTCGTGCGTGATGAACACCACCGCCATGTGCAGCTCTTGCTGCAGCGCGCGGATCAGTTGCAGGATTTCGGCCTGGATGGTCACGTCCAGCGCGGTGGTCGGCTCATCCGCAATCAGCAGCGACGGCTTGCAGGACAGCGCCATCGCAATCATCACGCGCTGGCGCATGCCGCCCGACAGCTGGTGCGGGTAGCGCCCCAGCACATTGCGCGCTTCCGGAATGCGCACCAGCTCCAGCATACGCAGCGCCTCGGCCTTGGCTTCGCTGGCGGTCTTGCCCTGGTGCAGGCGGATCGACTCGGCAATCTGCTCGCCCACGGTAAACACGGGGTTGAGCGAGGTCATCGGCTCCTGGAAGATCATCGCGATGTCGGCGCCGCGCACGCCGCGCATGGCAGCGGGGCTGGCGCTGGCCAGGTCCAGCACTTCGCCGTTGCGGCGGCGCAGATGCATTTGCCCGCCGACGATCTTGCCGCCACCGTGCTCTACCAGCCGCATCAGCGCCAGCGACGTCACCGACTTGCCCGAGCCCGATTCGCCCACCACGGCCAGCGTCTCACCCCTGTCGACGTGGAACGACAGGTTGCGCACCGCGTCGACCACGCGCTCGGAAGTGGCAAAGCGCACACTCAGGTCTTGCACTTGCACGACGCGCTGATCGGGCATGGCAATGACGCTGCTGGCACTGGGCTGTTTGGTTGCTGTCACGACAAATCTCCTGCTGTCCGGCTTGGCGGGTTCGGCTTCTTACCGATAGATCGACACAACGGGCTCTTGCGCGCCGCGTGCGAACCCGCGGTACATCCCTTCGGTGTTGAACGGCAACGCGACGTTGCCCTGCGCATCCACGGCGATCAGGCCACCGCGGCCATTGATGGCCATCAGCTTGCGCATGACCACGTCGTCGGTTGCATCGGCCAATGACTTGCCGGCGTATTCCATCTGCGCGGCAACGTCGTAGGCAGCTACGGCGCGCATGAACATCTCGCCCGTGCCCGTGCACGACACGGCCGCCACGTTGTTGGCAAAGCAGCCCGCGCCAACGATGGGCGTATCGCCCACGCGGCCGACCTTCTTGTTGGTGACGCCGCCCGTGGAGGTGGCGGCCGCCAGGCGCCCTTGCGCGTCGCATGCCACGGCGCCCACGGTGCCGAACTTGCTGTCGGGGTCGATGGGTGCGGCTTCCTTGGCCACGAGCGACGCGGCATCGTGATCGAGCAGCGCCATGCCGTCCTGCTGGCGGGCGCGCTGCCATTGGGCGTAGCGCGCTTCGGTGTAGTAGTAGTCCGGCTCGACAAACTCCAGGCCCTGCGCCTGTGCGAAGGCCTCGGCGCCTTCGGAGGTGAACAGCACGTGTTCGCTGCGCTCCATCACGGCGCGAGCGGCGAGGATCGGGTTGCGCAGGCGCTTGACGCAGGTGACCGCGCCGGCCGCCAGCGTGGCGCCATCCATGATCGACGCATCGAGTTCGTACGTGCCTGCGCTGGTGAGCACCGAGCCCTTGCCGGCGTTGAACAGCGGGCACTCCTCGAGCAGGCGCACGGCTTCGGTCACCGCATCCAACACGCTGCCGCCGTCCATGAGAATGCGCTGCCCAGCGGCCAGGATGTCATGGAGCGCTTGTTGGTAAGCGGCTTCCTTGTCGGCACTCATGGCCGTGCGGGTAATGGTGCCGGCGCCGCCGTGGATGGCGAGGATGGGCGTAGTCATGCTTGGCTCGATGTCAATCAGTTTTCAGCGGTGCGTTTGCGGCCGCGTCGGGTGGTCGTCGGGGTGCCGGGGGTGCCTGCGGCATCGTTGGCGCGGGGCGCTGGGGCGGTATGCAGCCACGGCAGCACGAATTCAGTGAGTCGCTCGGCCGATTCCAGAGAGTGCGCAGAGCGATGCGCCACCGCGCCGCACAGTGCTTCGAACAGCGCCACGGCAGCCGTGTCAGATGTGGCTGAGAACTGCCGCTCCGGCCGCGCATACAACGCAATGTCGGCCAGCGGCGCGAGCGGCGAGGTGGGGCTGTCGGTCAGGGCCAGCAGTTGGCAGCCTTGCTTGCCGGCCTGCTTGGCCAGCGTGATGGTGTCGGCCGCATAGCGCGGGAATGCGATGGCGATCAGCAGATCCTTCGGCCCGATCTTGCGCAGTTGGCGCGCCGCGTCCGATGCGCCGCCCGGCTGCGAAACGGAGATCACCGTGTCGCAGTACAGATCGAGCCCATGGCGCAGCAGACCCGCCAGATAGCCGCTGGCGCCAAAGCCCATCACGTAGATGCGCTGTGCGCCCAGGATGGCGTCGACCGCGCGCTCACACGCTGCGGGGTCGAGCATGCGGCGCGTGGCGTCAAGGTTGGCAATGTCTTCGTTGAGTGAGGCGGCGAAGATCTCCGCGCTGGTGGCCGGGCGTGCCAGCTCGTGGCGCAGTTTTTCCACCGGCGCGAGCGTCGCCTCGAAGCCGCGCAGCAGCCCGGCACGGAACTGCGGATAGCCGTCAAAGCCCAGCGCCAGCGCAAAGCGATTGGCCGTGGCAATCGACATGTCCACCGCGGCGGCAAACTCGTCGATGCGCATGGTGGCCGCGCGGAACGGGTTCGCCAGCACGTATTCCGCCATGCGCTGGTGCGCCGGCGTGAGCGTGGCGAGGGCCGCGCCAATGCGCTCGGAGACCGTCGCATCGTCGGCAAATGCGCCTTTCGACACATCCGTACGCTTGCTGGTGGATTTCGCCATGTTCCTGGGCCGTGAAAATTTTGTGTAAATGTATTTTCACGAATTAACCGTGTAAAGAAAAAAACTTTCATGAAGGCCTATGGTTTTCCCTAGGTCCAATACCGCCGCACAGATTGCGGGCGAGCGCGGCCTCGCCACGGTGCAATGCACCAGTCCAAACGCCGGCGGTGCGCCAGGATCGTGCGACGCAGCACGCTACAATCGCACCCTTCTCCGATTTGCCTTCAAGCGCAGTTTTTCGTGATCCGATTCGACGACCTCGTCCTCCAGCGCGGCACCAAGGTGCTGTTCGACCACGCCTCCGCCACCCTCAACCCCGGTGAACGGGTCGGCCTTGTCGGCGTGAACGGCAGCGGCAAATCCACGCTGTTTTCCATGCTGCGCGGCGAGCTGCACGCCGACGGCGGGGAAGTCGCCATCCCGCCTACCTGGCAGGTCGCGCACGTGGCGCAGGAAACGCCTGCCGTCGACCGCAGCGCGCTCGACTACACGCTCGACGGCGACACCCGCCTGCGCGACATCGAACGCCGCCTCGCAGCAGCCGAAGCCGCGCACGACGGCCATGCGCAAGCTGAAGCCCACACCGCTTTCGCCGATGCCGACGGCTACACCGCCCCGGCACGCGCGCAGGCGCTGCTGCTCGGCCTCGGTTTCACGATGGCGCAGACCACGCAACCCGTGGCGAGCTTCTCGGGGGGCTGGCGCATGCGCCTGAATCTGGCCCAGGCGCTGATGTGTCCGTCCGACCTGCTGCTGCTCGATGAGCCGACCAACCACCTGGATTTGGATGCCGTGGTCTGGCTGGAAGACTGGTTGTCGCGCTACGCCGGCACGCTGGTGATGATTTCGCACGACCGCGAATTCCTCGACGGCGTGTGCAACGTCACGCTGCATATCGAGAACCAGAAGCTCAAACGCTACGGCGGCAACTACACGCAGTTCGAGACGCAACGCCTGCAGCAGATGGCGCTGCAGGAAGCGTCGTACGCGCGGCAGCAGAAGCAGATCGCGCATCTCGAATCGTTCATCACGCGCTTCAAGGCCAAGGCCAGCAAGGCCAAGCAGGCGCAGAGCCGCGTCAAGGCGCTGGAGCGCATGGAGCGTCTCGCGCCCGTGCACGCGGCGGCGGGCTTCTCGTTTGAATTCCGCGAGCCCGATGCGGCGCCCAACCCGATGCTCACGTTTGAAGGCGTCGATTGCGGCTATCCGGGCCCGAGCGCTGATGAGCCCATCACCATCCTCAAACACCTGACGTTCTCGATCCAGACGGGCCAGCGCATTGGCCTGCTGGGTGCCAACGGCCAGGGCAAGTCGACGCTGGTCAAAACGCTGGCCGAAACGCTGGCGCCGCTGTCCGGCACGATCCGGCGCGGAAAGGGCCTGCAGATCGGCTACTTCGCCCAGCACCAGCTCGAAACGCTGGACGACCATGCCTCGCCGCTGCTGCATCTGGCTCGCCTGGCACCCGACGTGCGCGAGCAGGAACTGCGCGACTTTCTCGGCAGCTTCAACTTCCGCGGCGACATGGCGACCTCGCCCATCGAGCCGTTCTCGGGCGGCGAAAAGGCGCGCCTGGCACTCGCCCTGATCGTCTGGCAGCGCCCCAACCTGCTGCTGCTCGATGAACCGACCAACCACCTGGATCTCGACACGCGCGAAGCGTTGACGATGGCACTCGCCCAGTTCGACGGCACGCTGATCCTCGTCTCGCACGACCGGCATCTGCTGCGCGCCACGACCGACCAGTTCCTGCTCGTTGGCCAGGGCACCGTCGCCCCGTTCGATGGCGATCTGGACGACTACCGCGACTGGCTGCTCAAGCAGGCCGCGGCCAAGCGCGCAGCGGCCAGCGCACAGGCTGCTCCGGCCGATGCAGATGGCGCACCGGCCACAAACCGCCGCGATCAGAAGCGCGAAGAAGCCGCTGAACGTCAGCGCCTGAATGCGCTACGCAAGCCGCTGCAAAAGAACGTCGACACCATCGAAAAGCGCATGGCGCCGCTGCAGAAGGAAAAGGCCGAACTCGAAGCCTTCCTCGCCGACGGCGCTGCGTATGAAGAGGCCAACAAGGCGCGCATGATGGAAAGCCTGCGCCGGCAGGCCGAGCTGAACGCCGAACTCGACGAGCTGGAAGAGCGCTGGCTCGAACTGCACGAACAACTCGAACAAATCAATTAAGGCTGGCGTGCCCGGCCAAGGAGACCTGTTGATGACATCGCCCTCGCCGGACACCGCCACGCACCAGCCACTGGCCGGCGTGCGCGTGCTCGACCTTACGCGCTTGCTGCCTGGCCCGGCCGCCACGCGCCACTTGGCTGACCTTGGCGCAGAAGTCATCAAGATCGAAGACCCCAGCCCCGGCGACTACGCGCGCGACATGATGCGCACCTCCGCTGACCGCGCGGCCGAACGCCCGAGCCTGTTCTTCCGCTCGCTCAATCGCGGCAAGACCGAAATGCGGCTCGACCTGAAACGTGCGGAAGACCGCGACGCGCTCATCGAACTCGTACGCCACGCCGATGTGCTCATCGAAAGCTTCCGCCCTGGCGTCATGGCGCGCCTCGGTGTCGGCTGGGACACGCTGCGCGCGGCCAACCCCGCGCTCGTCATGTGTTCCATCAGTGGCTACGGCCAGGACGGACCGCTCGCACAAGCCGCAGGGCACGACATCAACTACGTCGGCTATGCGGGCATGCTCGATCAGCTCGCCAGCGCGGACGGCACGCCCATCGTCCCCAACGTGCAGATCGGCGACCTGCTGGGCGGTGCGCTCACGGCGGTGGTCGGCATCCTGGCCGCGCTGGTCGACGCGCGCGCCACCGGCCGCGGCCGCTATGTCGACGTTTCCATGACGGACTCGGTATTCGCGCACAACCTGATGGCGTTCTTTGCTGTCGGCACGCGCGGCAAGGCCAGCCCCGCCGGCAGCGATCTGCTCAACGGCGGCGTGCCGTGCTACGGCGTATATCGCACGGCGGACGATCGCTTCATGGCCGTCGGCGCACTCGAATTGAAGTTCTGGCAGGTGCTGTGCGAAGTCATCGGCAAGCCTGCATGGAAAGACAAGCACTGGGCGCTCGGCCAGCGCGTCGGCGGCGACGAGGCACGGGCCGTTCGCGACGAACTTGCTGCGCTGTTCCTGACCGCCACGCAAGCCGAATGGACCGAACGTTTTGCCGATGCCGATTGCTGTGTCACGCCCGTGCTGCGCATGGAAGAAGCAATGCAGCATCCGCTCTTTGCCGAGCGCAACAGCGTCGTGAAGGAGAACGGCGAGCCCGTGCAGCTCGCCCTGCCGCTACGGTTTGCCGACTGACGAATCCGCGCGATCCAGCGTATCGAGCAGGCGAGCGGCGTCTTCCAGCTGGTGCTGGCTGAACACGCGGATGCCGTGCTGGCGCAGCAGCGCAGCGGTGACGCCCTCGCCTTGCTGCAACTGGCTGGAAAACGTGCCGTCGTAGAGGAATGCAGAACCGCAAGACGGGCTGCGCTCGGTGAGCACGGCGACTTGCACGCCGGCAGCCTGCGCCGCCTCCAGGGCGCGTTGCGCGCCCCGTACAAACGCTTCGGTGACGTCATGACCGTGGTGTTCGACGACACGGGCTGCGCCGCGCAGCACCGCCGCACCACCGCCTTCGCCGTGAATTTCCGCGGGCAGACGCGGCACCGGCAAACCGCCGGCCATCTCGGGGCACATCGGCACGATGCGCCCTTCCATCTGCCAGCGCGCCAGGATGCCGCCCTCGGTGACGACCGTGCCGCCGTCATAGCGCACCGGCTGGCCCAGCAGGCAGGCACTCACCAGCACGCGTTGCATGATCGGCGGCCCCGGCTCAGCGGCGCTCGCGGCGGATCATCCCCACCACCAGCGTCAGCGACAGAATCACCAGCCAGATCAACGACCACACCGGCACCGACAGGCCCAGCACCGGCGGCATCGGCCCGACGCACAAGCCATCGGCTTCGAACACCTGCGGCAACCATTTGGCAGTCGGCAGCGCGTTTACCCAGTTTTCGATCGGGTCGATCCCGCACGTTGCCTTCGGATTCAGCAGCAGCGAGACGTGGTACCCCGCCACGCACAGTCCCGCCAAGCCCGAGAGCATCCCGAGCCCGTGCCACAACAGCCGCGTGGCCGACGACAGCGCCGCCAGCAGCGAGAACACGCCAATGCCCAGGAACGCAAACCGCTGGAGGATGCACAGCGGGCACGGCTGCAGCCCCTCAACGTGCTGCAGGTACAGCGCATAGCCGACCAACCCGAAGGAGATCACGGCAATCAGCAGGAAAAAGGCGCGCGAGTTGGCTTGCATGGCGGCGTCAGTTCAGAGGAAGTCGTGGAGAAAAGTTGGCGGATTATCGCACCGCAACGGCACGCGCATTTTCAAATGGCACCAGCGATACCGTTGCGAAATTTTGAACGATCAAGCCTCCAGCGCCCGCACGCGGTCGATGGCCTGCTCGATACGTTCAACGGCAATAACCTCCAGCCCGTCGATCGCCTGCTTCGGGGCGTTGGATTTCGGGATCACGGCAATCGAGAAGCCCAGCTTGGCGGCTTCCTTGAGGCGCTCCTGGCCGCGCGGTGTCGGGCGGATTTCCCCGGCCAGGCCGATCTCGCCAAACACCACCAGCCCACGCGGCAGCGCCTTGTTGCGCATCGACGAATGAATCGCCAGCAGCACCGCCAGATCGGCCGCGGGCTCGGTAATCTTCACGCCGCCCACCGCGTTCAGGAACACGTCCTGGTCAAAACACGCAATGCCGGCATGACGGTGCAACACCGCCAGCAACATCGCCAGGCGGTTCTGCTCCAGGCCCACCGCCAGACGACGCGGGTTCGGCACGTTGGCTGTATCCACCAGCGCCTGGATTTCGACCAGCAGCGGCCGCGTACCTTCCTGCGTGACGAGCACGCACGAGCCCGGCACCACCTGCTCGTGCTGCGAGAGGAACAGCGCCGACGGATTGGCCACGCCGCGCAGGCCGCGCTCCGTCATCGCAAACACGCCCAGCTCGTTGACGGCGCCGAAACGGTTCTTGAACGCCCGCACCAGCCGGTAGGCGGAATGCGTGTCGCCCTCGAAATACAACACCGTATCGACGATGTGTTCGAGGACTCGCGGGCCCGCCAGCGCGCCCTCCTTGGTTACATGGCCGACCAGAATGGTGGTCACATCCAGCCGCTTGGCAATGCGCGTCAGTTGCGCCGCGCACTCGCGCACCTGGGCCACGGAGCCCGGCGCCGAGGTCAGCGCCTCCGAATACAGCGTCTGGATCGAATCGATGACGACCACCTCGGGTTTTTCCACCTCGATGGTCGCCTGGATGCGCTCAAGCTGGATCTCCGCCAGCAGCGCAAGGTTCGGGCTTTCGATGCCCAGGCGACGCGCACGCAGCGCGATCTGCGAGCCGGACTCTTCGCCGCTCACATACAGCACCCGCCGATCGGCCGACAGGTTGGACAGCGCCTGCAGCAACAGCGTCGATTTGCCGATGCCCGGATCGCCGCCGATCAGCACCACGCCGCCGCTGACAAGGCCACCGCCCAGTACGCGGTCAAATTCGTCGATGCCGCTGGAGAAGCGCGGCACATCCACCGCGTCGATGTCCGACAGCTTGCGCACCGTCGCGCTGGATGCGAGCGACTGGAAGCGCGCACCGGCACCGGACGTCGGCTGCGCGACGGTTTCCACCAGCGTGTTCCACTGCTGGCAATTCGGGCACTGCCCCGCCCATTTCGGCGCCGTACCGCCACATTCAGTGCACGTATAGACCGTCTTGCTCTTGGCCAAACAACCCCCTGCTTGCGGCACCGCGCCTGGGCGGCGGCCGCTTGATCTTTGTATTGATGGTGCCGCGCTCAGGCAGCCTTACCCAGGTCGCTGGCGTCTGCCGTGCTGACCGGCTCGACCGACACGGGCACGCGCGGCGCCAGTGCGCACATCAGCTCATAACCGACCGTGCCGGAAGCGTGTGCGACGTCGTCGATCGGCAAGCCTTCGCCCCACAGCGTGACGGGTGTGCCGACACGCGCCTCGGGCACGCCGGCCAGGTCAACGGTAATCATGTCCATCGACACGCGGCCGACGATGTGCGTGCGCACGCCATCGACCAGCACCGGCGTATGGTTGCCGTCCCAGCCCGGCGCATGGCGCGGGTAGCCGTCGGCATAACCGCACGCAACAATGCCGATGCGCATCGGGTGTTCCACGGTAAAGCGCGAGCCGTAACCGATCGTCGCGCCCGGCTGCAGATCCTGAATGGCGATCAGTTCGCTCGTGAGCGACATGGCGGGCATCAGGCCCGTGCCGTCAATGTCCGCCGCCACGCCCGTCGGCGATGCGCCGTACATGATCACGCCCGGGCGCACCCAGTCGCGATGCGCCTTCGGATGCCACAGCGTGGCCGCGGAGTTGGAAAGCGACGCCTCGCCCGGCAAACCTTGCGTAGCCTGCTCAAACGCGACAAGTTGATGCTCGATGCCTCGCGGGCCGTCGGCATCGGAAAAATGCGTCATGTGGACGATCGTGCCGACGCCCGAAATGGCGCGGGCGCGTTCCCATGCAGCGCGGTAGGCGGCGGGCGCGAAGCCCAGGCGGCTCATGCCCGTATTGATCTTGAGTTGCACGCTGATGGGGCCTTTCAGGCGTGCCAGTTCCAGCATGCGCAGTTGCTCTTCGCAGTGAACGGTGGTGGTCAGGCGGTACTGCTCGACGATGGCCAGATCTTCCGGCTTGAAAAAACCTTCGAGCAAGAGAACCGGCCCCTGCCACCCGAGCTGGCGCAGGCGGACGGCCTCGTCCAGGTCGAGCAGACCGAAACCATCGGTCTGGCGCAGACCTTCATACGCGCGTTCGATGCCGTGGCCGTACGCGTTGGCTTTAACGACAGCCCACACGCGCGAATTGGGCGCATGGCGGCGGGCAACCTGGAGATTATTGGCAAGTGCTGGGCCGTGGATGACGGCCTGGATGGGTCTTGGCATGACGGCAAACCTGCAAAACGTGAATGCGATGGCGCGCTCGTGGCGCGGCGTCGGTGCTGCAATGCAACAGGCAAATAGGCTGTGAGCGGGCCGTGCGCCCGGCCTCACGCGCTGAGCGTTCTATTTGACCACAGGACGCCAACTGGTTCGCGCCTGTCATGAGCCTGCCAAAAAAGAAAGTGCGCCGCCGTCACCGGGAGCGCACAAGTTTCGTGATATAAAGCCGTTCAATTTAGGCATGGGAAACCGTCGTGATGCGCTGCCGGCATGGAGAAAGTTGGGCACCAGCCACTTCTTTTTGCGCGATGGCGTCACATCTGATTTGACCATGCAAACAGGCGAGACCAAAACAAGCTGCGGGCGGAACGCATGGCCCCAACGCCTGTCAGTGAAGATTCCCGCGGTTGCCCGGCGATGCATGTCTTGCAGCACCGGACGGGCCCCGCCCAAGGGAACCACAATCCGGGGAGCCCGCGCGGGCGCTGGCTTCAAGGCCTCCACCGCGCACCTGTGCGCTGCGCGGCGGGTCAGCCGATGCATCGCCTGGCTGGCACCTCGAGGGGGCGCTTCCGAGTTCCGGCACGCTGCCGGCACGACGTGAAGACGAACATGGCACCGCGGTCTACGGGGACGAATTCGAAGGTATGAAGAAGGGTTTTTACACCATCATGGCGGCGCAATTTTTTTCGTCGCTCGCCGACAATGCGCTGCTGATTGCCGCCATCGCCCTTCTGACCGAGATGCATGCACCGCAGTGGATGACCCCGCTGCTCAAGTTGTTCTTCGTGCTCTCTTACGTTCTACTTGCCGCTTTCGTGGGCGCGTTTGCAGATTCCCGGCCCAAGGGCAAGGTGATGCTCATCACCAATGCCATCAAGCTGATTGGTTGTGGCGTGATGCTTTCCGGCCTGCACCCGTTGCTCGCCTACGGTGTGGTCGGCTTCGGTGCGGCGGCGTATTCGCCGGCCAAGTACGGCATCCTGACCGAACTGCTCCCCCCTGAAAAACTTGTTGCCGCCAATGGGTGGATCGAAGGCCTGACCGTCGGCTCGATCATCCTGGGCACCGTGCTAGGCGGGGCGCTGATCTCGAACCATGTATCGGCGTGGCTGCTGTCGTTCGACATTCCTGGGCTGGAGCGCATCAACACCCCGGCCGAAGCGGCCATGCTGGTGATCATGGTGATCTACCTGATCGCGGCGCTGTTCAACACACGCATTCCGGATACCGGCGCACGGTATCCGCAGCAGGAAAAGAACCCGGTACGCCTGGTTTCAGAGTTTGCCGACTGCTTCAACGCCCTGTGGCACGACAAGCTGGGCCAGATCTCCCTGGCCGTGACGACGCTGTTTTGGGGTGCCGGCGCCACGCTGCAGTTCATCGTGCTGAAGTGGGCTGAACAATCGCTGGAACTGAACCTCTCGCAGGGCGCCATTCTGCAGGCCGTCGTGGCCGTGGGGGTGGCCGCCGGCGCCATGGCTGCCGCCGTCAAAATCCCGCTGCGCCGCTCGCTCGACGTCCTACCGGTGGGTGTGGCGATGGGCGCGGTGGTCATGCTGATGGCGTTCTACACCAAGCACACGATTCCCGAGATCACGTTCCACATCGGCGGGATGAAGCTGCCGTTGTACATGATGATTGCCTACCTGTTCCTGATGCTGGTGGGCGCCATGTCTGGCTTTTTCGTGGTGCCGATGAACGCGCTGCTGCAGCACCGCGGGCATGTGTTGCTCTCTGCCGGGCACTCGATTGCGGTGCAGAACTTCAACGAGAACGTGTCTGTGCTGCTGATGCTGTGCCTGTACGCGCTGCTCATCAAGCTGAACGTGTCGGTGGGCGTGGTGATCGTATCGTTCGGCATCTTCGTCTGCCTGACGATGGCGCTGGTCATGCGCCGGCATCGCATCAACGAGAAGCTGTTCCACACCGCCGCGCTCATCGGCGAAGACAAGCACCACTGACGCAGTGCCCGCCCCGCCGGACGGGCCTTACTGGCCGCCGCGCTCCGCGTAGATCTTGCGCGCCAGACACAGGTCTTCCCATGCACGGGCCTTGTCTGTCAGCGTCCGCAGCAGATAGGCCGGGTGATAGGTCACCACCACGGGCACGCCTTCCACTTCGTGCACCTTGCCGCGCAGCTTGCCGACAGGCGTTTGCGTCTGCAGCAGGTTCTGCGCAGCAATGCGACCCAGCACGACGATGATGCGCGGCTTGACCAGCGCAATCTGACGTTTGAGATACGGATCGCACATCGCTGCTTCGTCCGGCTCCGGATCCCGATTGCCGGGCGGGCGGCACTTGAGCACGTTGGCGATGAACACGCCTTTTTCGCGCGACAGGCCGATCGATCGCAGCATGCTGTCGAGCAGCTTGCCGGCCTGGCCGACGAACGGTTCGCCCTGTTTGTCTTCCTGCTCGCCCGGCGCTTCACCGATCAGCATCCATTCGGCCTGACGGTCACCAACGCCGAATACGGTGTTTGTGCGGCGCTCGCACAGCTTGCACGACGTGCAGTTGGAAACGGCGGCTTCGAGCTGCGCCCAATCGAATGCGGCGATGCGCTGAGCGCGCGGGGCAGCCGAATCCGACGGCGCCTCGATGACAGGCGGCTCGACTCGAGCAGCCGCAGGCTCTGCAGCCGCAAACGCGGGGGCTTCAGCCTCCGCGGCAACCGGCTCTGCAACGGCAACCTCGACGGCCTCGTCCGCAGCCGGCTCAGCCCCGCGCAATGTCCATTCGGTCGAAACGCCCAGCGCTTCCAGCATTCGGGATCGACGATTCATGCAGCCTCCACCCCGCTCGCTTCACACACCATGCGCATGACGAGCGCATCTTCGCGCGTGTTGTTTTCAGCCGGGTAATAGCGCTTGCGCCGACCGATCTCGGCAAACCCGACACGGTGATACAGCGCAATCGCGCCGATGTTGGAGGGGCGTACCTCCAGCAGCAAGCTGCCGAAACCATGCACCAACGTGAGCGCCGTTGCCAGACGCAGCAGCCAACGGCCCAGCCCTTGCCGCTGCCACGCCGGCGCCACGGTCACGTTGAGCAGGTGCATCTCGTCGACCACCGGCATGAGAATCAAATAGCCCGCGACCTCGTTGCCGCCATCCCGCAGGACAATGCCGAGGTGACCGGACTTGAGCGAATCCTCAAAGTTGCCGCGGGACCAGGGAAACGTGAACGCCGCCTGCTCGACCGCAGCGACGCCAGTCAGATCGCGTGCGGTCATGCGCTCCGCACGCCAGCCCGCAGGCAACGGCGCTTGCGCGATAACGCCGGCCAGCGCGTTCTCGATCAGGCTCATGGCTGTGCACCCGCTGCGGCAGCCTTAGCCTGTTGCACAGCCTGCCGCTCTTCAATGGTGAGCGCGACCTTGTCACGCACATACAGCGGCGCCGCATCTTCGGGCCGCACCGTATGGCCGGCAGCCAAAAGGCGCAGACCCACGGCGATGATCTCGCGGGCGTGCGGCGCGACTTCCGGCAACACAGCGGCAGCGCCTGCCGCAATGCTCAACTGTTCGCCGAACACTGCTGCGGCATTGCCCGCCAGCCAGTACGCTTGCGGCGGCGCGGCAACGCTGTGCGGCCCGCTTACCTGGATGGGCGAAAGTGCATGCCAGCCCGAGGCGTCCTGGGCCGCATCGGCGGGTACGAAGCTGGCCCAGTAGCACTCTTCCATGCGCGCATCGAGGGCGATGGTCACGGCCGTGCCGGCCGGCAGCGTTGCGCGCGTCTGTTCTGCGCAGGCGACGAGGGAATTGACCGGCACGACGGGCAAGTCCGCACCAAACGCCAAACCCTGCGCGACGCCGCATGCCGTGCGCAAACCGGTGAACGAACCAGGGCCGGCGCCAAAGGCAATCGCCGCACAATCGGCCAGGGCGATGCCCGCCTCGGCCAGCAACTCGGATGCCGCCGGCAGCACCCGGCTACTGGAGCGCGGACCGGTGTGTTCATGACGGAACAGCGTGCGCGTGCCGTCACCAAGGGCGACGGAACAGAACTCGGTGGAGGTATCGAAAGCAAGAATCCAGGGCATGGCGGCATTGTACCGGCTGGTGTGGCGCCTGAATGCGCAAACCCGTGGCTGCGCCTCGGGAGACCGGGCCAAAAGTTGCGCAAAAAACCGAAGCCGTCCTCGAATTCAAACGGCCCAGCCATACAACCCCGGCGCTATCATCGCCAGACCATTGTTTTCAGCCGGGAATCATCATGAGCGACTTGCAAGCCCGTTTCGACCAAGCCCAAATCGACGTCAAGGGCCTCTCCGAACGCCCCGCCAACATGACGCTGCTGCGCCTGTATGCGCTGTACAAGCAAGGCGCCGAAGGTGACGCACACGGCGACAAGCCGGGCTTTACCGACATCGTCGGCCGCTACAAGTTTGAGGCCTGGGAAGGCCTGAAGGGCACGTCGCAGGACGAAGCCAAGCAAAAGTACATCGACCTCGTCGAAGAACTGAAGAGTGGCGCAACGACCTGAGCGTCGAATCGCCAAACGAAGAACCGGGCCACGCGCCCGGTTTTTTATTGCGCCGCAGGAATGGCGGATGGCAGCTCTCGGCGGCGCATGCGCCACGCGGCCAGCACGGCCAGTGCACACAGCGTGCCGAGAAAGATGAACGTCTCGTCGAAGGCCAGGATGCGCGCCTCGGGGTCGACCGCTGCACCGTGCACGGTTTCGATGCCGCGCGTGGCGAGCCGCCATTGCAGAAAAATCCCCGTGGCCGACACGCCGATCGCCCCACCCAACTGGCGCAGGAAATTGACAGCGCTGGAGCCTTGCGCAATCAACGTGAAATCGACACCACGCATGGCGCCAAGGCTCAGCGATGGCAGCACGAAGCCAAGCCCGATCCGCCCAATGATGGCGATGGCGATCAGCAGCAGATAGCTTGTTGCCCGCGTGTTGGTTGCCATCAGGAAGAACGAAAGCGCCAGCGCTGCCAGCCCAAACGACACCAGCCGGAATGGCTCGATTCGATTGGTCAGCCGCCCGGCCAGCATGATCGTCACGGCCAGCACCAGGCCTGCGGGCAGCAGCACCAGCCCTGCGCGCGACGGCGCATAGGCCAGCGCCACCTGCATATACACCGGCACCAGGTACGTCGAACCGTACAGCCCCGCCCCGTAGATGAAGGCCACCACCGCCCCCATCGCAAACTGCCGATAGCTGAAGAGCCGCAGGTTCAACAACGGCGACTCCACCCGCCGCTGCCAGAATACGAAGCCCGCCACACACACGGCCGACACGAGCATCAGCACGATGCCGTGCGCGGCATCGCCATGCAGGGCGACCAGCCCATTGAGTAGAGTGACCGTCGCGCCGCCGATGAGCAGCAGGCCGCGCCAATCAAGCGGTTTGGGCTCACCGGCCATCGACGAATTGACGGCCATGAAGCGCCGCGCCATCGCCCACCCAATCAACGTAAACGGCATCACCACGAAGAAGATCGAGCGCCAGCCGAACAACTCCACCAGGAAGCCGCCCACGCTCGGGCCCACGGCTGGGGCCAGCACGACGCCAAAACCGAACAGGCCGAACGCCTTGCCCTGCTCCCGCTCCGGAAATACGCGCAGGATCAGGATGTTGGGCAGCGGCTGCATGATGCCTGCCGCAATGCCTTCCACGACACGCATGGCGATCATCACTTCGTAATTCGGCGACAGACCACCCGCCAGCCCGCCCACACCCAGCAGCAGCAACGCACCGATGAATGTGCGACGCAGCCCGAAGCGCAGCAGCAGCCAGGGCGTCAGCAGCATCGACAAGGTCATCGCCACCATGAAGCTGGCCGACACCCATTGCGCGCGTTCCTGCCCGAGCACGAAATGCCGGCTCAGATCGGGAATCGCCACGTTGACGATGGTGGCAGAGATGACGGAGGACACCGCCCCCACCATCAGCGTGAAGAGAACGAGCCACTTGAAGCGCTCGCCGTAACGCGCGCGCAGGGCCTCCAGGGTGGGCGTGAATGTCGTCATGGTCTCGTTGTAGTGATGTGTGAGACGACCAAGTGGGGCACGGAAAGCGAACCCTGGCCAGCGCCTCCTCCAGCGCCGGCTGGGCGGGACACGTCAGCCGAGGCGGCCGGTGGCGGCAATCTCGCGGATACGGCGCACGGTGTCGATGTCGGATTCGCGATAGGCGGATTTGACGATCTCGGCGTAGCGCGTGTCGCCAGTTTCGTCGGCGTTGGGCAGCGTGGTGTCGTAGACGAAACGGATGAACGCGGCGTTGGCCTCGTTGCTCTCGATCGTCATGGTCAGCGACCCACCGGCGTGTTCGCCGGTGGCCGCGGTGGTGTAGGTCACGCGCTTGTGCGGCTCGAGCGTCACGCGATCCTGGATGCGCGCCTTGCCGAAAACGAGCTCGCGTTCGACCCAGCCGTCGCCCTCAGCGGTGATGATGCATTCGTCCAGGCTTTCGACAAATTCGGTTTGCTCGCGCACGCGCAATACCAGGCCTTGCCAGATCTGGTTCAGGGTCAGCGTGTCGATGAGGGGGTTCAGTGGATCATTGACTTCCACCAGGTGTTCAAAGCGCAAAGCGGCCTCCGAAAGATTTCGTGACATTATCGCGCGGCTTGACCGGCCTTGCGGCAAAAGAAAAACGCCGGCGGGTTGCCCCGGCCGGCGTTTCCTCTGCGCGCTTTAAGCGTCGCTTACCTTCAGATTTCTTCGTACAACGGCAGCGTCAGGAATTCTGCAAAGTCTTCCGACGTCGACATCTGTTCGAAGATTTCCGCAGCGCGGTCAAAGTGGCCCACCGCGCCCGTCTCCTTCACCTTGGCCAATTCTTCCGGGATCAGCTTGCGCACCAGTTCAGCCGTGACCTTGGTGCCGTCTTCCAGCTTGCCCTTCGGCGAGCGGATCCATTGCCACACCTGCGAGCGCGAGATTTCTGCCGTAGCGGCATCTTCCATCAGGTTGTGGATCGGCACGCAACCGTTGCCGGCCAGCCAGGCGCCCAGGTAGTGGATGCCAACGTTGATGTTCATGCGCAGGCCGCCTTCGGTGATCGGCGTTTCCGGCTGGAAGTCCAGCAGGTCGGCAGCCTTCACCTCCACGTCCGGGCGTTGCTTCTCGAACTGGTTCAGCTTGTCGCCCAGCACGGCCACGAATTCCTTCATGGCCGGCTCGACCAGACCCGGGTGCGCCACCCAGCCACCGTCGTAGCCGTCGGTCGCGTCGCGCTTCTTGTCGCCGATGATGCCGGCCATGGCGATGGCGTTCTTCTCCGGATCGTTCTTGATCGGGATCAGCGCGCTCATGCCGCCGATGGCGGGCGCACCGCGCTTGTGGCAGGTCTTGAGCAGCAGCAGCGCGTAGGCGCGCATGAACGGCGAGGTCATCGTCACCTTGGCGCGGTCGGCCAGGCAGAAGTTCTTGTCGACCTTGAACTTCTTGATGCACGAGAAGATGTAGTCCCAGCGGCCGGCGTTCAGGCCTGCGCTGTGCTCACGCAGTTCGTACAGGATTTCTTCCATCTCGAACGCGGCCAGGATGGTTTCGATCAGCACGGTGGCCTTGATCGTGCCTTGCGGCAGGCCGATCTCGTTCTGCGCCATCACGAAGATGTCGTTCCACAGGCGCGCTTCCAGATGGCTTTCCATCTTCGGCAGATAGAAGAACGGGCCGGCGCCACGAGCGATCTGCTCCTTGGCGTTATGGAACAGGAACAGCGCAAAGTCGAAGATGCCGCCGGACACGCGCTCGCCATCGATCAGCACATGCTTCTCGTCCAGGTGCCAGCCGCGCGGACGCACTTGCAGCGTGGCGATCTTGTCGTTGAGCTTGTAGGTCTTGCCGTTCTGCTCCAGCGTGAGCGTGCGGCGGATGGCGGCCTTCAGGTTGACCTGGCCCTGGATCTGGTTATGCCAGCTCGGCGAATTCGAATCTTCGAAGTCGGTCATGTAGCTGTCCGCGCCCGAATTGAACGCATTGATGACCATCTTGGCATCGACCGGGCCAGTGATTTCCACACGGCGGCAGTGCAGCGCCGGCGGAATCGGGGCGACCTTCCAGTCGCCTTCACGCACAGCCTTCGTTTCCGGCAGGAAATCCGGGCGCTCGCCGGCGTCCAGGCGCTTGGCGCGCTCGACACGGGCAGCCAGCAGCTCTTTACGACGCGGCTGGAAGGCACGATGCAGCTTGGCAACCAGCGCCAGCGCTTCGGGGGTCAGAATGTCTTCGTAGGCCGGCAGAATCTCGGCCTTGATCTCCATGCCTTGGGGCAGCGTGAGCGCCATGGTTGTTCTCCAGAAGATGATGTGAGGGTTGAACGCGTTTTGGTCTTAATTTGGTCCTATGGCTGGACCGATTGAATGCAATGCCTTAAGTCGCTTGTGTTGCCTGCACGAACTGCAGCAGATCGCGCATGTCGTGGCCGGCCGCGGTGGGCGCCACGTCGAGTGCCTCGGGCGGATGCCCCAGGCGGTTGATCCAGAACGTTGTGAAGCCGTACCACGTCGCGCCGCAGGCATCCCAGCCATTGGACGAGACAAACAGAATCTGTTCCGCCGGCACGCCAAACGCTTGTGGCGCCAGCGCATAGGCTTGGGGCGCAGTCTTGTAGAGCTTGACCGCATCGACCGACAGCACGTGATCGAACAGCCCGGACATCCCCGCACTCTTCACGGCAATGTCGAGCATCTGCGGGTTGCCGTTGGAGAGGATGCCCAGCGGCAAGCCCATCTCACGCAGGCGGCGCAGCGCGGGCACGTTCTCGGGAAACGCAGACAGGCACGCATATTCGCGCATCAGCGTGGCCTCGTCGTGGGCGGAAAGCTCGACGCCCAGGCGTGCCGCGGCATAGCGCAGCGCATCGACGGTGATGTCCCAGAACGGCTTGTAGTGTTCGCCCGAGGGGCCGGCCAGCGAGCGGATGCGCGTGTAATCGATCTGCTTGTCGCGCCAGAGCACCGACAGCGCCTCGCCCTTGCCGGCAAACAGTTGCTCGGCACGCGCGGCCACGGAGTACACGTCAAACAACGTGCCATAGGCATCGAAGACCACCGCGCGAATCGAACGCATCTGAAGCTCCACGGACCCGAAGGCCCCGCAATTGGGCGTTCCATCACGCAGAACGCCTTGCCGACCTTCGCAACGAGGGCCATTGTAGAAAAGCTGACGCACCGCACAAAGACGCCAATGGTCACTTGATCTTTGACTTTTACTGATGGAATGACGAGTGATAACCTTTATATTCGTCACAATCCCGCAGACCTCGGTTGCCACGGTATACATCAGGCATGGATCATTTCAAGCAGCTCGAAACCTTTGTCGCCGTCGCAAC
The DNA here is from genome assembly GCF_021173085.1 of Ralstonia wenshanensis. Classification (NCBI taxonomy): domain Bacteria; kingdom Pseudomonadati; phylum Pseudomonadota; class Betaproteobacteria; order Burkholderiales; family Burkholderiaceae; genus Ralstonia; species Ralstonia wenshanensis. Next base: position 1,366,296 of record NZ_CP076413.1, on the reverse strand, counting down.
ACGCGGCAGCCTATCCGCCGCCGCCGCCGCTGAGGGCGTGGCGCCTGCCATCATCGGGCGCCGCATCGACGCGCTGGAAGAACGCCTGGGCGTCAAGCTCCTGGTGCGCACCACGCGGCGCATCACCCTCACGTTCGAGGGTTCGGCGTTCCTGGAGGATTGCCAGCGGATTCTCAACGACCTGCACAACGCCGAGGCAAGCGTCTCGGCCGGTGGCGTAAAAGCCAGCGGGCACCTGCGTGTGACCGCCCCCGCCGGTTTTGGCCGCCGCCATGTCGCGCCCATGGTGCCGGACTTTATCGAGGCCCACCCGGATGTCTCGATGACGCTGGACCTGGGCGACCGGGTGGTCGACCTCGTCAACGAAGGCTTCGATTGCGCGATCCGCCTGGGCGATCTGCCCGATTCGAGCCTCGTGTCGATCCGCCTGTGGGAAAACCGCCGCGTGGTGGTGGCCGCACCGTCATATCTCGAGCGCCGCGGCGTTCCGACGCAGGTTGAGCAGCTTTCGACGCACAACTGCCTGGCCTTCGGCGCCAGCGCCAACGTGCAGCGCGGCTGGGTCTTCCAGCAAGGCGGCAAGGCCGTCACCGTCAAGGTGTCCGGCACGATGGAATGCACGGACGGCGCCGTGCTGCGCGAGTGGTGCCTGCAAGGTTATGGCCTGGCGTGGCGCTCCTGGTGGGAGGTCGGGCACGACATTGCCACGGGCAAGCTGGTGACGGTGCTCGATGCCTTTGAAGCGCCGCCGATCGGCATCCACGCGGTGTTTCCGCAGCGCAAGCATCTGCCGCTGCGCGTGCGCCTCTTTATCGATTTCCTCAAGAACACGTATGGCAACCCGGCCTATTGGCGCCGGGCAGACGCCATCATCGGAATGGATTAGCAATCACCCCGAGTGGGTGAAACACCGCGTGCGGCCTACAATCAGGACAAGAACGTCTTCCGCATCCCACTCAGGAGGCCGCATGTTCCAGCACATCCTCATCCCCACCGATGGTTCCGAGCTGTCGCGCAAGGCGGTGGCGGGCGCGCTCGACTTTGCCAAGACGCTGGGCGCGCGTCTGACGGCCTACACCTGCCTTGAGGAATATCCATACACACCGTTCTCCGAGATCGTCGTGGAGACGCCCCAGGCGTTCAAGGAGCGCGTCGAAGCACAGGCGCGCGTGGTGCTCAAGGACGTTGAAGATGCCGCCCGCAGCGCCGGCATCAACTGCGACACCGACATGAGCTGCTTTGCCGTGCCCTACATGGGCATCATCGACGCGGCCGAGCGCCATGGCTGCGACGTCATCTTCATGGCATCCCACGGCCGGCGCGGGCTGGCCGGGCTGCTGCTCGGCAGCGAAACGCAGAAGGTGCTCACGCACACCGAGATTCCAGTGATCGTCTATCGCTGAAGTCTCACCCTGCCCGCACGATAAATAGCCGCCTTTTGAGGCGGCTTTTTTTTCTCCTTGACTCTTGTCTTGCTGGCGCATACAACTTTGTACACAAAACAAAAACATGTTGTGTACATTTTTGCGCACAACGCCTGCACGGCTTGGAAACCGGCAAAACCAAAGGAGACAGCATGACCAGCACCACCGCTTCGGCGGCGCAGGCGGTTGATTCGCCACACGCGCATCCCAACGTCGTCATCAAACCGCATTACGACCCGCGGCTTACCAACGAAGACCTCGCCCCGCTACGCAAGCAGACCTGGGGCACCTACAACATCTTCGCGTTCTGGATGTCCGACGTGCACAGCGTGGGCGGTTATCTGACGGCAGCGAGCCTGTTCTCGCTGGGCCTGTCGAGCCTGCAGGTGCTGTTCGCGCTGCTGGTGGGCATCGTCATCGTGCAGGTGTTCTGCAACCTCGTCGCCAAACCCAGCCAGGCGACCGGCACGCCGTATCCGGTGATCTGCCGCGCGTCGTTCGGTGTGCTGGGCGCAAACATTCCGGCCATCATCCGCGGGCTGATCGCGGTGGCGTGGTATGGCATCCAGACCTATCTGGCATCGAGCGCGTTCCTGGTGCTGGCGCTGAAGTTCATGCCGCAACTCGCGCCGTATGCCGACGTGGCGCAGCATGGCTTTGTGGGCTTGTCGACGCTGGGTTGGGCGGCGTTCATGCTGCTGTGGGTGCTGCAGGCGTTCGTGTTCTGGCACGGCATGGAATCGATCCGCAAGTTCATCGACTGGGCGGGCCCGGCGGTGTACGTGGTGATGATCGCGCTGGCCGCATGGCTCGTGCACAAGGCCGGCTGGAACAACATCAACCTCACGCTTTCCTTCCTCAAATACGAGGGCTGGGATGCGGTGCCAGTGGTGCTGGGCGGGATCGCGCTGGTGGTGTCGTACTTCTCTGGCCCGATGCTGAACTTCGGTGACTTCTCCCGCTACGGCAAGGATTTCACCTCCGTCAAACGCGGCAACTTCTGGGGGCTTCCGGTCAACTTCCTCGGCTTCGCGCTGCTGACGGTCATCACCACGTCGGCCACGCTGCCGGTGTTTGGCGAGATGATCTCCGACCCCGTCGCCGTCGTTGCCCGCATCGACAACATTACGGCCGTGGTGCTCGGTGCGCTCACGTTCATGATCGCGACCATCGGCATCAACATCGTCGCCAACTTCGTGTCGCCGGCGTTCGACTTTTCCAACGTCGCGCCGCAACACATCAGCTGGCGCACGGGCGGCATGATTGCGGCGGTCGCGTCGATCTTCATCACGCCCTGGAACCTCTACAACAACCCCGAGGTGATCCACTACACGATCGACGTGCTGGGCGCGTTCATCGGCCCGCTGTTCGGCATCCTGATCGCGGACTACTACTTCGTGCACCGGCAGCAGGTGCATGTCGACGATCTCTACACGCTGCGCCCCACCGGCCGCTACTGGTACCGCAACGGCTACAACCCGGCTGCCGTTTTGACGCTGATCCCGTCCGCGCTGATCCCGATGGCATGCGTTGTGTTCGAACGGCTGCACGCGCTGGCCAACTACAGCTGGTTCATCGGCGTGGGCATCGCGCTGGTGCTCTACACCGTGCTCAGCCGCAAGCAAGGCACCCTCACCCGCTAATCCGAATCATCCACGCGTCAAGAACATGGACATCCGCATCATCAACCCCAACACCACGACGAGCATGACCGCGCTCATCGGCCGCTGCGCGCAAGCCGCGGCCGCGTCGGGCACGCGCATTACGGCGGTGAGCCCGAAGATGGGCCCGGCTTCCATCGAAAGCCATTACGACGAGGCGCTCTCGGTGCCCGGCATCCTGGAGGAAATCCGCCACGGCGAATGCGATGGCGCCGACGCCTACGTCATCGCCTGCTTCGGCGACCCAGGCCTCTACGCCGCACGTGAACTGGCTCACGGCCCGGTGATCGGCATCGCTGAAGCCGCCATGCACATGGCCAGCCTGATCGGCAACAGCTTCAGCGTCGTGACGACGCTGGAGCGCACTGTCGGCATGGCCTGGCACCTGGCCAAGCGCTACGGCATGCGGCATGCGTGCCGCAACGTCCATGCAAGCGACCTGCCCGTGCTGGACCTGGAGAAGCCCGGCTCCAATGCACGCCAGATCATCCTCGACGCCTGCCGCAGCGCGCTTGCGCAAGACCGCAGCGACTGCATCGTGCTCGGCTGTGCCGGCATGGCAGACCTGTGTGAAGACCTGAGCGCCGAGCTGCGCGTGCCTGTCATCGACGGCGTGGTGGCTGCGGTAAAGCTGGTCGAGGCGCTGGTCGGCATGCGGCTTTCCACCAGCAAGCGCGGCGACTGGGCGCGGCCGCTTCCGAAACCCTATACCGGAATGCTTGCTCCGTTTGCACTGGCGTAGTGCAAGGCGGAGTGGCGCATTTGCTACCATGCACCATTCCGCTTTTTCTTCTGCACCGCCACCTGCCATGCCCGCACCCGCACGGGAACCTGCCGACAGCCAACCGGCTGCCGAACCGATCTACCAGGGCCTGCTGACGGCCATCATGGAGCACCGACTGCCGGCCGGCACCAAGCTGGTCGAAGAGCGGCTGTGCGAAGCCACCGGCGCGGGCCGGCCGCGCATCCGCCAGGTGCTGGCCCGGCTGGCGCATGAGCATCTGGTGACCCTCGTGCCCAACAAGGGCGCGTTCGTCGCGCAGCCTTCCGTAAAAGAGGCGCGCGACGTTTTCCAGACCCGCCGCATCATCGAACCCGAACTGGCCAGCATGCTGGCAAACGCATGCACGCCGGCAAAAGCCAAACGCCTGCGCGAACACATTGCGGCGGAACACGCGGCACGCGAACGCGGCGACCGCGCGGCCACCATCCGTCTATCCGGCGAATATCACGTCCTGATTGCCGAGATGGCCGGCAACCATGTGCTGGAACGGCTCACGCGCGAAGCGGTGTCGCGCACCTGCCTCATCATCACGCTCTATGACCGCCCCGGCCTGCCCGCCTGCCCCGAGCACGAGCACGACACCCTGACCGAAGCGATTGCCACCGGCGATGCCGTGCGCGCGCACGACCTGATGCGCGAGCATCTGGAGCACATCGAGCACTCGCTCGACCTGCACGCGACTCCCACATCGGCGCTGGATCTGGAATCGATTTTCAAGCGCGCCTGATCGGCCACGCCGCACCGCAACGCACCGCACTAAGAGCCGCAATCGCACAGACGAAAAAAAAACCGCGCCGTTGAGGAAGCGCGGTTCGAGAGGCCGGTGTGTGGTCAGCACGGCCGGCCCGGGAGCCTGGATGCGGGATGCGTCGGCAACCTCAGGCCACCTTCTTGGCTTGCGCCGTTTCTTCGAAGAATTGTTCGTCTTCCGTCGAGCCCTTCAGCGCCGTGGTCGACGCCTCGCGCTCGATGGTCTGCGTCACGGCATCGAAGTAGCCCGTGCCGACTTCGCGCTGGTGCTTCACCGCCGTGAAACCCTTTTCCGCCGCCTTGAACTCGGCCTCTTGCAGCTCCACGAACGCGCTCATCTGGTTGCGGGCATAGCCGTAGGCCAGGTTGAACATCGAGTAGTTCAGGGCATGGAAACCCGCCAGCGTGATGAACTGGAACTTGTAGCCCATCGCGCCGAGTTCCTTCTGGAAGCGGGCGATCGTCACGTCGTCCAGGTTCTTCTTCCAGTTGAACGACGGCGAGCAGTTGTAGGCCAGCATCTTGCCAGGGAACTTGGCGTGGATGGCTTCGGCAAACTTCTTGGCGTATTCCAGATCCGGCTTGCCAGTTTCGCACCACACGAGGTCGGCCACTTCCGCATACGCCAACCCACGCGAGATGGCCTGCTGCAGACCCGGCTTGGTGCGGTAGAAACCTTCGACGGTGCGCTCGCCGGTGCAGAACGGCTTGTCGTTCTCGTCCACATCGGTGGTCAGCAGGTCGGCAGCTTCTGCGTCAGTGCGGGCGATCAGCACAGTCGGCACGCCCATCACGTCAGCAGCCAGACGCGCGGCCACGAGCTTGCTCACGGCCTCACGCGTCGGCACCAGCACCTTGCCGCCCATGTGGCCGCACTTTTTCACAGCCGCAAGTTGGTCTTCAAAGTGCACGCCTGCGGCGCCGGCCTCGATCATGGCCTTCATCAGTTCGAACGCGTTCAGCACGCCGCCGAAACCGGCTTCCGCATCCGCCACGATCGGTGCGAAGAAGTCGATGTCGTCCTTGCCTTCCGACCACTGGATCTGGTCAGCGCGCTGGAACGTGTTGTTGATCTTCTTGACGACCTTGGGCACCGAATCCACCGAGTACAGCGACTGGTCCGGATACATCTCGCCGTTGCTGTTGGCATCGCCCGCCACCTGCCAGCCCGACAGATAGATCGCCTTCAGGCCAGCCTTGACCTGCTGCATGGCCTGGTTGCCCGTGAGCGCGCCCAGCGCGTTGACGAAGGGCTCGTTGTTGATCAGGTTCCACAGCTTTTCGGCACCACGCTTGGCCAGCGTGTGTTCGATCTGCAGCGAACCGCGCAGGCGCACGACATCTTCAGCGGTGTAACCACGCTTGATGCCCTTCCAACGCGGGTTGGTATCCCATTCCTTCTGCAGCTTTTGCACTTCGAGTTCGCGTGACATCGCACTCTCCTGTTTGATCGCATCCATCAAATAAAAACCGGGTAACTCACTCTGCGCCTTGAGCCGCTCGCACCTTCTTGGGGCGCAGCCAGGTGGCTCAGGTCATATGTCTTATATAAGAGTGTAGAAATGGTCGGTGCAGCGCAACAAGGAGAACATGCGCAGGAATTGAAGTTTTTACCTCATATCTTTCAATGACTTACTCACCCTGTTTCATGATGCGGAAAGATTTTTTCTATCATGAAAGAACGTGATGGTGCTGTGCGATGCAGAATTTTTGCGGACCAAAACCCCTTTCCGCATTGTGAAAAATCGTAGGCATCTGTCCGTCACATCATCGGGGCACAAAAAACGCCGCAGATGCGGCGTTCAGGATGGCGATGATTAGGTGTGCGGACTCAGGACGCCCGCTCTATTTCGGCCAAAACGTCCCACTGCTGAAGATCTGGCGCCTTGCCCTGCAGGGCCGCGGCTACGAACAGATAGATCGCATCGATGAAACCGGCGCGGAACTCGCGGGGCAGCGCGTGCGTGATGCCGTCGATCTTCGAGCGCAACCGCATGGCCACGAAGGGCCGGCCGGCACGCGCTTCGATGTGCGTGCGACAGAGAAAATCCTTGGCTGCCAGGGCACCCGATTGGTAATGGCGTAGCGCGCTCAATGTGCACCTCCGGAAAACGGATGCCGGGAGATGCAGGGCGGTGGCGAGAGGTAAGACGCGGGGCGATGCCCGCTTGCTGCGCAAGACATGACGTCTCCTAGATGAAGAGGCCAGCCGCTCGCTGCTAAACGAGGGTGGCGGGCCTGACGACGGCGTTAGCAGACCGGCCATCTAGAAACCGGCAGACCCGAAGGTCTCACCGCCCGGCCCGCCATAATGGATAGGCGTGCACAAGCACCGGACATTGTCCGTCTAGATGGCACATCTTGTGGGCTGCTAAACCCGGCTGCTCGAACGAACAGCGCGCGAATTATATCGTGCGCCCCTCCCCCTCCAAATCGGAATCAGCCTCGAGACAGGCGATGCGCCACCCAGTCTCCACCCGTGATGGCGGGCCGCCCGGCAATGTGCTGCGGGCTAACCGGATAGACAATGCAATCGATCGGTTCGCTGCCGAGCATGACGGCGTGGTTCTCGCGCAGGAACAGCGCATCGCCGCCGGGGTAGACCTCTTCGATCTCGTCCAGCACGGGGACGAGCGCCGCATCGATGCGATACACATCGCCACGCACGGCGGTGCCAGTCGGATCGAGCACGAGCCCGGGATACGCGCCAAAGTCATACAGTCGGCCATGCAACATGGCAGTACCGAGCAGCTCCGGCTCAGGAATGCCGCGCTTGGCCGCGGCAACCCGCAGATCGTTCGCCTCGCCGGCACGCAGCGTGCCGTAGACGAACACGTGGATGGCGTTGGCGCGGATCATTCCAGCATGTCCTGCGAGACCAGCACGCCGTCTTCGTCGGCATAGACCCACTCGCCAGACTGGATGTACGCGCCCGGCATCTGCACGCCCACTTCGCGCTGCCCGGCGTTCTTTTTGATGCTCTTGCGTGGGTGCACCGCCAGTGCGTGGATGCCGACGTTGCATTCGGCCAGCTCGCGCGTGTCCCGCACGCAGCCGTTGAGCAGAATCCCTTCCCAGCCGTTCTCTTCCGCCAGCTTGCCGAGGTTGCCGCCCACCAGCGCGCAGCGCAGCGAGCCGCCTCCATCAATCACCAGCACACGGCCAGCGCCCTGCTCTTCCAACGCGGCGCGTACCAGACCGTTGTCTTCAAACACTTTGAGCGTGGAAGCCGGGCCGGCAAACGCGGCGCGCTTGCCAAAGCTGCGGAACACCGGCGTAAGCACACGCAGGCTGCCGTACACCAGCTTGTCTTCGTGCATGTCGCACAAATCAGTCACGGGAATCATCGTCATGGCAATGGATGGTTTGGCGTTAGCAAAAACAGAAAAGCGAAAGCGGAATCAACTGCGCGACTGTGCACGCAACGAATCGATCGTCGCGCGCGGGCTGATGATGTTCGGATCGGTCTGCACCTCAATGACGGACGCAACGCTTGCCGCCAGCGCGGTTTCCACCGCCGACTGAAACCCTTCGAGCGAACGTACCGTATGCCCCTCGGCGCCGTAGGCTCTGGCGAGCGCGGCAAAGTCGGGGTTGCGCAGCTCGGTCCCGCTCACGTGCTCGGGGTATTCGCGTTCCTGATGCATGCGGATCGTCCCGTACATGCCGTTGTTGACCACGATAAAGATCACCGGCGCGTTGTACTGCATGGCGGTCGCCAGCTCCTGGCCGTTCATCAGGAAGCAACCGTCGCCAGCCATGCAGATGACGGGCGTGTCAGGGCAGATGATCTTGGCCGCCACTGCGGCGGGCGCTCCATAGCCCATCGCCCCGCTCGTCGGCGCGAGCTGCGTACGCGAACCCGACGCCAGCGCACCATATTGATAGAAGCGATGCAGCCAGGTGGCGTAGTTGCCCGCGCCGTTGGTCAGGATGCTGTTGTGCGGAAGGCGCTCGCGCAGCCATTGCATGGCACGGGCCATATCGATGCCCTTGCCACCGAACGGCGGCGGCGCGATGTTGGCGCGGTAGTCGGCGTTGGCGGCTTCTGTCCAGTCGGACCACCGCGGCGGCGCATCAGGCGACATACTATCCAGCGCTTCGGCCATCGCGGGCATCGACGCGTGAATCATCAGGTCGGCCTGGTAGACGCGCCCCAACTCTTCTGCGCCGGCATGCACATGCACCAAGGTCTGCTTTGGGCGCGGCACATCGAAGAGCGTGTAGCCCGAGGTCGTCATCTCGCCCAGGCGTGTGCCGATGGCGAGTACCAAGTCGGCGTCTTTGACGCGCGCTGCGAGCTTCGGGTTGATGGCGATACCGACATCGCCGGCGTAATTCGGGTGGCGGTTGTCGAACAGGTCTTGCCGGCGGAACACGCAGCCTGCGGGCAGATTCCAGCGCTCGGCAAAGGCTTGCATGCGCGCGGCTGCTTGCGGCGTCCAGCCGGAACCGCCCAGCAGCAGCATCGGCCGCTCGGCGTTCTGCAACAGCGTCTTCAGTTGCGCAAGGTCATGCGGGCCGGGCCACGCCATCGCGCGAGGCATTGGCGGCACATCGGCCACGGTGGCGACGTCGGTCAGCATGTCTTCGGGCAGCGCCAGCACAACCGGGCCGGGGCGGCCCGCGGTGGCGGTCTGGAAAGCGCGTGCGATGTATTCGGGGATGCGCTCGACGCTATCGATCTGCGCGATCCACTTGGCCATCTGCCCGAACATGCGGCGGTAGTCGATTTCCTGGAACGCTTCGCGATCGACGAAATCGCGGCCGACCTGGCCGATGAAGAGGATCAGCGGCGTGGAGTCTTGAAACGCTGTGTGGACGCCAATGCTGGCGTTGGCGGCGCCCGGCCCGCGTGTGCAGAAGACGATGCCGGGGCGGCCGGTGAGCTTGCCGTAGGCATCCGCCATGTTGGCGGCGCCGCCCTCTTGCCGGCAGACGATGAAGCGTGCGCGGTCGCGGCGCTGGTAGAAGCCTTCGAGCACCGAGAGGTAGCTCTCGCCGGGCACGCCGAAGGCCACATCGACGCCGTGGGCCACCAGTGCATCAACAAGAATCTGGCCGCCGTGGCGTGGCTCGGCAACGTGGCTGGCGGGGCGTGCGGCTGGTGTCTCCATGGCGGGTGCTCTCGCTCTCTCGATCCGTTGACGACACGAAGGATCATAGCGGACCCGCCCCTGCGGCGACTACATCTGCCGGAACAAATGCGCGTATTGCCGCGCCACCGGCAGCGTCTCCGCGCGCCCGCGTATCTTCAGCCCCAGGCGGCCCAGCGACAGATGCACGGCACTCGATACATGCGCCACGTTCACCACCGTACCGCGATGCACCTGCCAGAAGTGCTCGGGGTCCAGCTGGGTCAGCAAATCGCGCAGGCTGGTACGAATAAGGGATTCGCCACTGCCGGCCACCACGTTGACGTACTTGTCAGTTGCTTCCAAGTAGATCACGTCATCCACGGGGATGAAGCGCACCTCCTGCCCGACCAGCGCCTTGATGAAGCGCAGATAGCCGCCCTGCGGGGTGGCACGCGTTTGGGCAGCGCCCTGCAGCCCGGCAAGGCGCTCGACGAGTTCAGCCAGCGTCTGCGCTGGGTCCGTGGCGGCGGCGGTGGCGCCGGCGTTGCCGTTCTGGCGCGCGCCGAGCCGGTCCTTCAGCCTCTTGACGGTCTCGGCCAGGCGCTCGGTCTGAACGGGCTTGAGCACGTAGTCGACCGCGGCTTGCTCAAAGGCGTCGAGCGCGAACTGGTCATATGCGGTCACGAACGCCACCAGCGGACGCATTTCCCGCTGCGACAGCTCGCGCGCTACGTCAATGCCCGACAACCCCGGCATGCGGATGTCGAGAAAGACCACATCGGGCGCCTGCCCGTCGGCCGCATCGTCAATTACATCGAGCACGGATTGGCCGTCGTGCACGGCCGGCAGCAGCGTGGCATCGGGCCAGAGCGCCGCCAGTTCTGCGACGAGGTTTTCAGCCAGTGCCGGTTCGTCGTCGGCAATGAGCACGCGTGGGGAAGCAGGCATCGATCAGGTTCCGGCGGATGCGCGCGATGAGAGCGCGCCGGTGGCGTTGGCGGTTGAGCGCGAGAAGCGGCAGCGCCATTCCGGCGCGTCGGGTTGAGACGGTGCAGGCGACGTTTCGTGCGCCAGCGGTAGCTCGACGATGATCGTCACGCCGTGCGGCACGGTCTCGGTGATGGTCAGGCGCGCATCGCCGTCAAACAGGCGCGACAGGCGTTCGCGCACGTGCGTAAGGCCCAGCCCCGAGCCCGTGGCGCCGTCGTTGCCGAAACCGACGCCCGTGTCGCGCACTTCCAGCACGAGGCGCTCGCCCTCATTGCTGCCATTGCCGGCAGCCAAGCGAGCAGACAGGGCGATCTCCCCGCCCTCGCGCGCAGGTTCGATGCCGTGCACCACGGCGTTTTCCACCAGCGGCTGGATCAGCATCGGCGGGATGACGATGTTGGCGATGGCATCGTCCAGCGCCAAGGAGAAACGCAGGCGATTGCCAAAGCGCAACGCCTGGATGTCGAGATACGCGCGCAGCAGCGCAAATTCCTGAGCCAGCGTGCACTGCTCGGCGCGCGCGTGCGAGAGCGAGCTGCGCAGAAAGCCGATCAGATGCTGCAGCAGGCGCCGCGCGCCGGCTGGGTCCCGCGCAATCAGCACATCGACGTGGGCCAGTGAGTTGAACAGGAAGTGCGGCTCGATCTGCGCCTGCAGCGCCATCAACTGTGCGCGCACGACCTGCTTCTCGGCCTCTTCGCGCTCCAGCGCATCCAGCGCGGCCTGGCGCTGCAATGCGGCCAGCTTGCCGCGCGACCAGTAGTAATACGTGGCGCCCAGCGCGGCCAGCATGGCGATGATGAAACTCATGCGCAGGCTGTCGGCGCGCCAGGGTTCCGGGTTCGGGTTATGCAGGCACAGGATCGTCCGCGCGATCCACTGGCCAAACGGCACGCCGATCAGCACCGCGCCCACGATGATCCACGGAAACACCTTTTTGTTGGGCGGCCCGTCACCCCAGAGCACGTGGCGCGGTATGCCGATCAACGAGAACATCGATAACCCGATCGCCTGGCTGAATACGAAGTCTTTCCAGAAGGTCTCTTCTGGCCGGATACCGAACGCAAGCACGGCCGCAATCAGCGTATTGATGACGATGATGACCGCGTAGCGGATCACCCAGCGCCGGGCAAGGTGCAGGCAGTCTGCAAGCGAAGGGAGCGACACATTGGCGAACATGCGGGCGATCTTACCGGACGGTTCTCCGGGGTTGAAGCTTGGGGTTTCCCGCATTAACGGCGGCCGGCCTGCTCGCGCAGACGGGCGAGTTCCTGATCGACCATGCGCTGGTAGCCGTTGCCCTGGCTCCAGGCCAAGCTCAGGCCGTGCGCAGCCAGGCCCAACCCCCAGCCCAGCAGCGGCCACACAAACCAGAACTGCCCGTGCGATAGCGCAATCGCCGCCAACCCTGCGTTCACGGCCAGGAACGACAGCAGGTGAATGCGGAACCCCAGGCGAGCGCCGGCGCGGTGGCGAGCGCGGCGCAACAGCGCGTCGTCGGATTCAGCGGATGGCGAAATTGGGGTGTAAGGCACGGCGGACATGGCGGTCTCTGTTGGAACCGAAGATGTCCGCAGTATGGGAATGGCGCCCAGGCAGGTGCCATGCCGATGCGACGAATGGTGCAATTGGGCGGATGAACGGCGCGCAACCGGCTCCGCCTGCGGGACGATTACGCCGCCAGTGCCTCCCGCGCGGATTGCGCCACCACCGTGGAAGCCACTGCCTCCGCCACTGTCTCGCGGGAGAGGTGTGGCGCGAACATGCCGATGAAGTCGTGCGCGTAGCCCCGCAGATACGCCCCGCGGCGCACCGCGACACGCGTGGTGTTCGGCTCGAACAAGTGATCTGCCCCGATGCAGACGAGGTTGTCGTCCTTGCGCCCGTCATACGCCATCGACGCGATGATGCCCACACCCACATCCAGCGCCACGTAGGTCTTGATCACGTCGGCGTCCATGGCGGTCAGCACGATCTCGGGGTGCAGGCCGGCGCCGGCAAATGCCGCGTCGATGTTGCGTCGGCCCGTGAAACCCGCGTCGTACGTGATGAGCGGGTATTGCGCCACGTCTTCCAACGTGGGCAGCGGGTTCTTCGTCAGCGGATGGTCCGGGCTGACCACCAGCACGTGACGCCAACGGTACGCCTCGAACGACGTCAGCCCCGGCTCGTTGGCCACGGCCTCGGTGGCGATACCGATATCGGCCTGCCCCGTCAGCAGCAGCTCGACGATGTGCGAGGGCGATGCCTCCTGCAGCGCCAGCGTGACGTGCGGGTATTCCTTGCGGAACGACTGGACCACCTTGGGCAGCGCATAGCGGGCCTGCGTGTGCGTGGTCGCCACGGTCAGGCGGCCGGATTGTCGGCCGGAGAATTCCTCGCCGGCCTGGCGCAGGTTTTCGGCTTCGAGCAGCAGGCGCTCGACAATGCGGACGATCTCGCGGCCCGGCTCGGTCAGGCCCGTCAGCCGCTTGCCGTAGCGCTCGAAAATCTCCACGCCAAGCTCATCCTCCAGCTCGCGAATCTGCCGCGACACACCGGGCTGCGACGTGTACAGCGCGTTGGCGACTTCGGTCAGGTTGAACTGGCGGCGCACCGCCTCGCGGATGGAACGCAGTTGCTGGAAGTTCATGGCTCGTGTCCTCTCGTATGGGTTGTCGTCGGAGCGTCGTGTTACACGGCGGCTTGCGCGACGGGCCGTGCATTGCCTTGCGCGAACACGCGGATCGCGCGCGGGCGCACCACGAGCGTTTCGCCTTCGCGAAAGCCCTCGGCGCGGAAGCGCTCGATGGGCAGGGAGACTTCAATGATGTCGTCAGTGTCTTCGCGCTCCAGCTCCAGCTGCGCGATGGCGCCCAGCGTCAGCACGCGGCGCAGCGTCACGGGAATGCCCTCGGCGCCCGGCGCATAGCGCTCCAGATCGATCTCGTGCGGGCGCACGAAGGCCACCGCCTGATCGGCGCGCGACGAATCCACGCCGCCCGACGGCACGGCGATGGCCGAATCACCCACGTGCAGCACGCTGCCGCCCTCGCCTTCTTCCAGGCGGCCGTGGAACAGGTTCACGTTGCCCAGGAAGCCGTAGACGAACGGCGTGGCCGGCGTGTTGTAGACCGCATCAGGGCTGCCGACCTGCTCCACCTGGCCGCGGTTCATCAGCACCACGTTGTCGGCCACTTCCAGCGCCTCTTCCTGGTCGTGCGTCACGAACAGGCTCGTGACATGCAGATCGTCGTGCAGGCGGCGCAGCCAGCGGCGCAGTTCCTTGCGCACCTTGGCGTCGAGCGCGCCGAAAGGCTCGTCGAGCAGCAGCACGCGCGGCTCCACCGCCAGCGCGCGCGCCAGGGCAATGCGCTGACGCTGTCCGCCTGACAGCTGTGGCGGGTAACGATCGGCCAGCCAATCCAGCTGCACGAGTTCCAGCAGTTCCTTCACCTTGGCGCGGATCTGCGCTTCGCCCGGCCGCTGCGCGCGCGGTTTCACACGCAGGCCGAAGGCCACGTTCTCGAACACCGTCATGTGCTTGAACAGCGCGTAATGCTGGAACACGAAGCCGACCTGGCGCTCGCGCACATGCTGGTCCGATGCGTCTTCGCCGTTCAGGTGGATGCTGCCCGAATCGGCATGCTCCAGCCCCGCGATGATGCGCAGCAGCGTGGTCTTGCCGCAGCCAGACGGACCCAGCAGCGCAGTCAGTTCGCCCTGCTTGAAGTCGAGCGAGACATCGTTGAGGGCCACGAAGTTGCCAAAGCGCTTGGTGATGTGTTGAACCTGGATGCTCATGCTGCGCTCCCTTCCAGCGGAGATTGCACGGAGATGTGCGAATTCGAATTGGATGCCTGTTGTGCCACGCGCTGCCCAGGACCTTCGCCCACGCCGGCATCAGCATCAGCCAGCTCCCGACGGCTGCGCCATTCGACCAGCGTCTTCAGCGCCAGCGTGACAAGCGCCAGCAACGTCAGCAGCGACGCCACGGCAAACGCGGCCGCAAAGTTGTATTCGTTGTAGAGAATTTCCACGTGCAGCGGCATCGTGTTGGTCAGCCCGCGAATGTGGCCCGACACCACCGACACCGCGCCGAACTCGCCCATCGCTCGGGCGTTGCACAGGATCACGCCGTACAGCAGGCCCCACTTGATGTTCGGCAGCGTCACGCGAAAGAACGTCTGCCAGCCCGAGGCGCCGAGCACGATGGCGGCCTCTTCCTCTTCACTGCCCTGCGCCTGCATGAGCGGAATCAGCTCGCGCGCCACAAACGGAAATGTGACAAACACCGTCGCCAGCACAATGCCGGGCACCGCAAAGATGACCTTGAAGTCGTGGTCCGACAGATACGGCCCGAACCACCCCTGCGCGCCAAACAGCAGCACGTAGATCAACCCAGCAATGACGGGCGACACCGAAAACGGCAAGTCGATCAACGTCAGCAGCAGGTTCTTGCCGCGAAACTCGAACTTGGCGATCGCCCATGCCGCCGCCACGCCAAACACCACGTTCAGGGGCACGGCAATCGCCGCAATCGTGAGCGTGAGGCCGATTGCCGAGAGCGCATCCGGCTCCACGAGCGCTTCGAGATACACGTCGACGCCCTTCTTGAACGCCTCGACAAACACGCTCGCCAGCGGCACAAACAGGAACAGCGCCAAGAACACGAATGACACGAGGATCAGCGTTGCGCGCACCCACGCAGATTCTGCGGTGGCGCCACGGCGGCCCACAGCGGGCGCCTGACCGAGTTGACGGGAGACAGTACCGGCCATATCAGGCTCCTGCTGCCGCATGGGCGGTCGGGGGTTCTGGGGCACGCTCGATGGCGTCATTGCGATTGCCACGGCGGCGCGTCCAGGCTTGCAGCAGGTTGATGACCAGCAGCAGCGAGAACGAGATGCCGAGCATGACGACGGCAATGGCCGTGGCGCCCGCGTAATCGAACTGCTCCAGCTTGGAATAGATCATCAACGGCGTGATCTCGGAGACCATCGGCATGTTGCCGGCGATGAAGATGACCGAGCCGTACTCGCCCGTGGCACGCGCAAAGGCCAGCGCAAAACCCGTCAGCAATGCAGGCAGCAAGGTCGGCAGAATCACGCGAGTGAAGGTCTGCCAGCGCGTGGCGCCCAGGCTGGCTGCGGCCTCTTCAAGTTCGGCCTCCAAGTCTTCGAGCACCGGCTGCACCGTGCGCACAACAAACGGCAGGCCGATGAACGTCAGCGCCACCACGATCCCCAGCGGCGTGAATGCGACCTTCAGCCCTAGCGGTTCCAGCCGCGAGCCGATCCAGCCATTCGGCGCGTACAACGCAGTCAACGCGATGCCGGCCACTGCAGTCGGCAGCGCAAACGGCAGGTCCACCAACGCGTCGATCAGCCGCTTGCCCGGAAAGCGATAGCGCACCAGCACCCACGCCACGATCAGCCCGAACACGAGGTTGATCACCGCGGCAATCAATGAGGCACCGAACGTCAGCTTGTACGACGCCACCACACGCGGCGCGGTGACCGTCGTCCAGAACGCATCCCACGTCATGGTGAACGTCTTGAGGACCGTTGCCGACAGCGGGATCAGGACGATCAGCGCGAGATACAGGAGCGAGAAGCCCAGCGCCAGCCCGAAGCCGGGCAGCACATTGGCGGGCTTAGGCCGCCTGGACAAAGAAAACGCAGAAGACAGGCTCATCAGCGCACCGATAAAAAAGGCCGCAGAGCAAAACACTGCGGCCGATATGCAGATGAACCGATTGTGGCGGACCGTTCTTATGACGAAAACGAATATTTGCGCATGTGCATCATCGTTTTAGATATAAGGAGTGCTGGGTAAGACATCCCACTGCGCTTGCCAGTCGGCGCCGTCGCGGGTGGTGTCCTGTGCACTTGCCCGGCCGATCAGGCGGTCGAGCAAGTCCAAGCCGGCGTCCCATTCACCGAGGTTGGAGTCGGCGTTGATATGGCCGGCCTCGCCGGCGTCGACGAATTCCGTGCCCCACCTCGCGGCCCAGTCGATGGCGCTGCCTTGCGGCATCCACGGATCGTTACGGCTGGCGACGAGCGTGGCCGGAAACGGCAGCGTATGGCCGGGCAGCAGATCCCGCACGCCAAACTTGTCCGGATCCGCCGGCGCGACGAGCAGCACCGCCGCCACCGCCGCCTTGGTCTGCACCGCCCAGTGCAACGACGCCAGGCAGCCAAAGCTATGCGCCACCAGGATCACCGGGCGCCGGCTGCGCGTCGGCGGACGCTCGGCGACTGCCGCATGCACCGCTTCGCCCACACGGGCAGACCAGCGCGGCAGATCTGGCGTCGCCCAGTCGCTCTGTTCTACGCGACGCCACGCCGGGAAGCGCCGCTCCCAACGCGTCTGCCAGTGGCCGGGGCCGCTGCCATGCAAGCCGGGAACGGTCAGGATGACGGCGTCTGCCGGCCACTGCCAGGCGGATGCGTCCGATGCGGGTGCGGGTGCGCTGCGTGCCATGTCGTGCTCATTGCGTCAGAGAAAGGCCGGCCGCGCTTTGCTGCTGTTGCACCAGCGGCGCCTGCGCCATGGGTATCACCAGGGGCGCGGGTGCAGCCTCCGGCTCGGGTTCCGCGCCGGGCAGGATGCTGCCCTGCACATACGTGATACCTGCAGCACGGGCCAGCTCCAGGTCGCTCGGGCGTTCGCAACGCCGCAATGCCAGCGTCACGCCCAGCTCACGCGCGGAATCGGCCAGCGACACCACGTTACGCGTACGCCAATCACGCCGCGCATCGAGCTTCAGATAAGCCGGCCTGGCATGCACGAGCAGCGCGCCCGCTTCCGCCGGGTCCGATGCCTGCACGGCCACGGCAAAACCATTGCGCCGGTAGTTGTCCACCACGAACAGCAGCAGCCCCAGATCGTCATTGGCCGTGGACGGCACCTGGATGACGAACTGCTCGGGATGCAGCCCCAGCGCCGTCACCGCGCGGTGAAACGCCTTGCCGTGGTCGGCCGCCACCGCGGCCAGCAACCGGCCATGCACGTTGACGACCAGCCGCCGCGCATCGGTGCGCGAAAAATAGTTGAGCGTATGCACCAGCCGGCACAGGCGGTCCAGTTCGACCAGCGTGCCGTCATCCGACGCCAGCGAAAACACCTTCCACGGGTTCAGGCCCAGTTCGCCGTCGCGGGTCCATGTGCGCATCAGCGCTTCATGGCCGGCGAGCGCCAGCGTGCCATCGGCGGCAAGCTGCCAGACCGGTTCAAACAGGCTGGTCAGCGCGCAGTGGAAGAACTGGCCCTGCACGCGGCCGGCGGCGTCGCGCCACAAGTGGCGGTCCGGCGTCGGGGCGCTGGGCAGCGTGCCGAGAAATTGTGCGAGTGCGGTGGCGTGCATCAGGCTCATGGGTGAGGCTCCTTGTTGGGTCGCCGTCTCCTCCCCGTCCTTACAGTTTGGCGATCGAGACTTCAGTCGCCTTCACCAGCGCAACCACTTCGCTACCGATCTTGAGGCCGAGGTTGTCGACCGAGCGCGTGGTGATGACCGAGGTGACGATGCCGGCCGGGGTCTCCACGTCGATCTCCGAGAGCACGTCGCCCCGGATGATCTCCTTGATCTGCCCGCGAAACTGGTTGCGTACGTTAATCGCTTGGATGCTCATGATGTTCCTTCTTAGGTGACAACGGCACTACGTGCCAATGAATGTTTTCAGGAGAAAGGTTTGCAACGGCTTACACAGCCCAGCGCACCGCGGTAGCAGACACGTCAAAGGGTGATGCCCACGCCGTGTGCGAGCGCACATCGGTCACTTCGTTCGGATCGATCTTGCGCTGCATCACGCGGTTGAGGATCGCTTCTTCCAGCCGGGCAAACGCGGGCGAACCACGATGGCGCGGACGCGGCAGGTCGATGCGCTCATCCAGCGCGATGCGGCCGTCTTCGATCAGCACCACGCGGTCGGCCAGCGCCACCGCCTCGGCCACATCGTGCGTGACGAGCACCGCCGTAAAGCCCAGGCGTTGCCACAGGCCTTCGATGAGGTTCTGCATGTCGATGCGGGTCAGCGCGTCGAGCGCGCCCAGCGGCTCGTCCAGCAGCAGCAGGCGCGGTCGATGCACCAGCGCACGCGCCAATGCCACGCGCTGGCGCTGCCCGCCCGACAGGCGCGCCGGCCATTCCCCTGCCCGCTCGGCCAGACCCACTTGCGCGAGCACTTCAGCGGCTTGCGCACGCTGTGTCTTCGGCAGCCCAAGCGCAACGTTGTCGAGCACCTTCTTCCACGGCAGCAGGCGGGCATCCTGGAACATCACGCGGGCATCGTCGTGCAGGCCGTCTTCGGCGTCGCCGTCGCGGCGCAGGTGGCCATCGTCAATGCCTTCCAGCCCGGCGATCAGCCGCAGCAGCGTGCTCTTGCCGCAGCCGCTGCGCCCGACGATGACGACAAACTCGCCCGGAGTGATGTCCAGATCGATACCGTGCAGCACTTCACGGTCGCCATAGCGTTTGACGACGTGCTCGATGTGCAAGGCGGTGCCGGCCAGCGCGGCGTGTTCTGTGGCGTTGCTTTGCATGCGTCTCTCCAATTCAGCCTCAGGCCGCGGCTTGATAACCGGGGTGCCAGCGCAGCCAGTAACGTTCCAAACCGCGCGACAACCAATCCGCCAGCTTGCCGAGCAGCGCGTACAGCAGGATGCCCAGCAGCACCACGTCGGTCTGCAGGAACTCGCGCGCATTCATCGTCATGTAGCCGATGCCGGCCTGCGCAGACACCGTCTCCGCCACAATCAGCGTCACCCACATCAGGCCGAGCGAAAACCGCACGCCCACCAGGATCTGCGGCAGCGCACCGGGCAGGATCACCTCGCGATACAACTGCGCACGCGACAGGCCGTAGCTGCGGGCCATTTCCACCAGGGCCGGATCGACCGAGCGGATGCCGTGATACGTGTTCAGGTAGATCGGGAAGAACACGCCCAGCGATACCAGGAACAGCTTGGCCGATTCGTCAATGCCGAACCACAGGATCACCAGCGGAATCAGCGCCAGCACCGGGATGTTGCGGACCATCTGCAGGGTGGTGTCGAGCAGGGTCTCGGCGGTGCGGAAGGTGCCGGTCAGCAAGCCCAGCGCCAGCCCCAGCGAACCACCGATCGCAAAGCCCAGCAGCGCGCGCCACGTGCTCACGGCCACGTGCGTCCACAGCTCGCCGGAGCGAGCCAGCGCGACGGCGGATTTCGCCACGTCCAGCGGTGCCGGCAGGATGCGGTTCGACAACCAGCCCCATTGGGCCGATGCCTGCCACAGCACCAGCAGCACAAGCGGCACGATCCACGGCGCCAGTCGTTGCTGGGCGGAACGCAGGAAGGTGTTTGCCTTCGGTTTTGATTGGGATGCCATCGCCTCGCTCCTCCCGGCTCAGCTTGCCGCCACGCGCGGCACGATGCCCGTGGCAATCACTTCGCCAAACGGGCCGTTCAGCACGTTGCCCGGCAGCTTGTCGCGCACCGAGCGCGGCAACAGCGGGAACACCAGTTCGGCAAAGCGGTAGGCCTCTTCCAGATGCGGATAACCGGACAGCACGAACGTATCGATGCCCAGCTCGGCGTATTCCTTCATGCGCGCGGCCACGGTTTGCGGATCGCCCACCAGCGCCGTGCCGGCACCACCGCGCACCAGACCCACGCCGGCCCACAGGTTCGGGCTGATCTCCAGATCGGCGCGCGTGCGCTTGACGCCGTTGGCATGCAGCGCGGCCATGCGTTGCTGGCCGGCCGAATCCATCTTGCGGAACGCCTCCTGCGCGCGCGCCACGGTGTCGTCGTCAAGCTTGCTGATGAGCTTGTCTGCAGCCGCCCAGGCTTCTTCATCCGTCTCGCGCACGATCACGTGCAGGCGGATACCGAAGCGCACGGTGCGGCCATGCTTGGCAGCGCGCGCCCGCACGTCGGCCAGCTTCTCGGCCACGGCCGCAGGCGGTTCGCCCCAGGTGAGATATGTGTCGACCTGCTCCGCTGCGAGTTCGTGCGCCGCCTCCGACGACCCACCGAAATACACCGGCGGATGCGGCCGCTGCACGGGCGGATACAGCACCTTCGCGCCCTTCACGCTGAGGTGCTTGCCGGTGTAATCCAACGCAGCGCCTTCGTGGCTTGCCGCCAGTGTTTCGCGCCAGATGCGGATGAATTCTTCCGAGGCTTCGTAGCGTTGCGCGTGGTCCAGGAACAGGCCATCGCCGGCCAGCTCCGACGGGTCACCACCCGTGACGAGGTTCACCAGCAAGCGGCCATTCGACAAACGGTCGTACGTGGCGGCCATGCGCGCGGCCAGCGTCGGCGCCATCAGCCCCGGGCGCACCGCCACCAGAAAGCGCAGACGCTTCGTCACCGGAATCAGGCTCGCGGCCACGATCCACGGGTCTTCGCACGAGCGGCCGGTGGGAATCAGCACGCCCTCGTAGCCGAGCGTATCGGCGGCCACGGCCACCTGCTGCAGATAGGTGTGATCGACCTGGCGCGCGCCCTCGGCAGTGCCGAGATAGCGGCTGTCGCCGTGCGTCGGGATGAACCAGAAAACTTGCATGACTGCTCCTTGGACTGTGTTGTTCTCAGATCAACGCAACAACTCAAGCGCGGGCAATGGCCAGTTGCGCCGGAGTCGGGTGCCAGACCAGTTCGATCGGCTTGACCGGGCGCGGAATCAGCCCCAGCCCGTGGAAGGCATCGGCCACGCGCTGCTGCTCGGCCACCGCTTCGGGCGTGACGGGCCGCACGGGCGAAGGCGGCCGGCGCGACAGGAACAGATGCACCGTTGCCAGCGACAGCCCCGAGAAATCTGCAATGCGCTGCGCGGCTTCCTTGCGGTTCTCCTGCACGAGGCGATCAACGCGCGACAGCTCTGCAAAGATGGCGGCGATGGTGTCGCCGTGCTTTTCCGTAAAGGCTGTCGGCGCGAAGTAGAACGAGTTGTTGGACGTGAGCGTGCGGCCCGTTGCCAGCACGCGCGGCTTGATCGCGAGTTCCGTGGCGGCGTAATACGGATCCCAGATGCCCCAGGCGTCGACGCTGCCGCGCTCGAAGGCGGCGCGCGCATCGGCCGGCGTCAGGTACACGGGCTGAATGTCGGCAAAGCTCAGACCGCCCTTCTGCAGGCCCCGCACGATCAGGAAATGCGCGCTCGAACCCTTCTGCAGCGCCACGCGCTTGCCCTTCAGGTCGGCCAGCGTCTTGAGCGTCGAATCCTGCTGCACGAGGATGGCCGAGCTGTCCGGCTTGGGCGGCTCCACGCCGACGTAGCGCAAATCCTTGCCGGCAGCCTGCGCGAACACCGGCGGCGTATCGCCCGTGATGGCGAGATCGAGACTGCCCGCAGATAGCGCTTCGAGTTGCTGCGGCCCGGCCGGAAACTCCAGCCAACTGATCTTCGTGCCCGGAAAGCGCTGCTCCAGCGCCCGGTTCTCTTTCACGATGACGAGGTTGACCGCGCTCTTCTGGAACCCGATGCGTAGTTGCGCGGGCGCCGTCACCTTGGGCAGGCCGGCAGCCGCCGGGGCCGCGGTTGCGGCATTGGCAGCATGCGCGACTGGCCCAAGCGTGGCGAGCGATGCGCCTGCCACGGTGGCACTCAGCAGGCGGCGACGTTGGATGTCGATGGTCATGGCAATCAGCGCGCAGCTTGTTGCGTCGTCGGCTGCCACGCAGAGTCGGCCACCTTCACCGGACGCGGAATCAGCTTCAGTGCGTGGAACGTATCGGCAATGCGCTGCTGGTCCGCCAGGGCTTCTGCGCCGACGGGCTGGATGCCATAGGCAATGCGCGACACCGAACGCGCCACCACCGCCGGCTCCAGGCCGAGCTGCGGGCCGAGGATGTTCGTCACGTCCCTCGGATTGGCCGCGGCCCAGGTGTCGGTCTTCTTCAGTTCATCCAGCACGATGTTCAGCACGTCGGGCCGCGCGCCTGCATAGCCCTTCGATGCCAGGAAGTACTGCGAGTTATTGACCACGCCGGTGCCGTCGGCCAGCACGCGCGCGCCCAGTTGTTGTTCGGCCGCGGCAAAGAACGGATCCCAGATCACCCAGGCGTCGATGGCGCCGCGTTCAAAGGCGGCACGTGCATCGGCGGGGGTGAGGTACACGGGCTGGATATCGCTGTAAGGCACATTGGCCTTTTCCAGCAGCTTCACCAGCAGGTAATGCACGTTCGAGCCCTTGTTGAAGGCGACGCGCTTGCCCTTGAGATCGGCCACGCTCTTGAGCGGCGACGTCTTCGGCACGATGATCGCCTCGCCCGCCGGCGCGGGCGGCTGGTTGCCGACATAGACGAGGTGCGCCCCCGCAGCCAACGCGAAGATCGTTGGCGCTTCACCCGTGGTGCCGAAATCGATGGCGCCCACGTTCAGCCCTTCCAGCAACTGGGGGCCCGCCGGAAACTCGGTCCACTTCACTTCGATGCCCTGGGCGGCAAGGCGCTTTTCCAACGTGCCGCGTGCTTTGAGCACCGTCAGCGTGCCGTATTTCTGATAGCCGATGCGCAGTTGCTTGGCAGCAGTCGGGGGCGGCGCATCGCTGTTGGCAAATGCGGCGGGGGCGCCAAGCATGGCAAGCAGCGTGGCGGCAATGGTCAGAGTCCTGCGCAGGGGCGAGTGGGTTTTCATGGCAAGTTCGGTCGATGCGGGGTGTATGGGCGGCACGATCCGCGCGCAGCGGCTGCGCGGCGTGACAACAACGGGAAAGCAGTGAGCCTGTGTGTAAGGCGGCGTGGTCAGCGCATCACGCCAGACATCGCATTCGCTCGATGTCGGCGTGCGTGTTGGCCTGCGTGTTGGCCTGCGTATGCGCGAGCGTTGCGGCACGCACCGCGCTGCGGCTCGAAACGATGACCTGCGCCACGGCCGGATGCCGTGCCAGCGCCAGTGCCTGATGCACGCGCTCCACGCCGTCATCCAGGCGCTGCTGCAGCGCTGGGTCGACGCTCACGCCGTCATCTGCCACGACGATCTGCGAGTCGACTGCAAAGATGCCCGGCAGGATCGAGCGTGCGGCCAATGCCGTCAGCACGGGGCGCAGCGCGTAGTCGATCGCCAGCGTGTGGGCGAGGCTGCCGCCGGTGGCAATCGGCAGCACGACCTTGTCACGCAGCCCGCTCTGCGGCAGCAGATCGAGAAACGTCTTGAGCAGCCCGCTGTAGGCCGCCTTGTAGACCGGCGTGGCAAGAATCACCACGCCCGCCGCTTCCACCCGCGCCACCGCATCGGCGATGGCGGGGTCGGACACCTGCGCGCCGAGCAGCGCATCGGCTGGCAGGCTGCGCAGGTCCAGGTGGTCCGCCTGCTCGCCGGCGCGTTGGAGCTGCGCACGCACATGGCCCAGCAGGCGCGCGGATCGCGATTGCGCCGAAGGGCTGCCGGAAATCGTCAGGATTTGCATGATGCGGATCACCCGATGTCGTTACGTCGTGTGGGCGTTACTTGCCCGGTTGATAGAGCTGGTCAAACTGCCCGCCATCGGCAAAGTGCGTCTTCTGCGCCTTTTGCCAGCCGCCGAACGTGTCGTCGATGGTCACGAGCTTCACCTTCGGGAATTCGCTCTCGTGCTTCTTGGCCACGGCCGGGTCGGTCGGTCGATAGAAGTTCTTCGCACCGATCTCCTGCCCTTGCGGCGTGTACAGGAACTTGAGATACGCCTCCGCGGCCTTGCGCGTGCCCTTCTTGTCGGCCACCTTGTCCACCACCGCCACCGGCGGCTCAGCCAGGATGGAAATCGACGGCACCACCACGTCAAACTTGTCCTTGCCTTCCACGCGCGAGGCCAACAGCGCTTCGTCTTCCCACGCGATCAGCACATCGCCGATACCGCGCTCGGTAAAGGTGGTGGTCGCACCGCGCGCGCCCGAATCGAGCACCGGCACGTTCTTGTAGAGCTTCTGCACGAAGTCCTTGGCGGTGGCGTCCGAACCGCCCGGCTGCTTCAGTGCGTAGGCCCAAGCGGCCAGGTAATTCCAGCGTGCGCCGCCGGAGGTCTTCGGGTTGGGCGTGATGACGGCGATGCCGGGCTTGACCAGGTCATTCCAGTCCTTGATGCCCTTCGGGTTGCCCTTGCGCACCAGGAAGACGATGGTCGACGTGTACGGCGAGGCGTTGTGCGGCAGGCGCTTCTGCCACTCCTTGGCCGTCAGGCCGCGCTCGGCGATCGCGTCGATGTCGTAGCCCAGCGCCAGCGTCACCACATCGGCATCCAGCCCATCGATTACGGAGCGGGCCTGCTTGCCCGAACCGCCATGCGAAGCGCGCAGGGTGATGTCCTCACCCGTTTCGGCCTTCCACTTCTTGGCAAATTCGGTGTTGATTTCCTTGTACAGCTCGCGCGTCGGGTCGTACGACACATTCAGCAGTGTCGTTGCCGCATGCGCACCCACGGTTCCCCCCGCCACGATGGCAGCCGCCGTAGCACGTACAAGCGTGTTGAAAACAAACTTGCGAATCATCTTGCAGCTCCGTTTCTGATCTCTGATGGATTTGGAATAGGAGCAAGACTACCGAGCGGGTCTTGTACGGGGAACGAATGGTTTCAGGGAATGTTCATTGGTTTTTGCATAAAGGCGGGGATTGGGGCTGCGTGGATGCGGGGCCAAGGGCTGTGAGCGGGGGTGCAGGCGTGGCGCTTGAGGGTCAAACCCTCGGCTTTGGGTGTTGGAGAGCCGAGCTTGGGCCTTGGACAGCGGGACTCCGGGGGTTTTGGGTGGAATTCAAGCCTTGGACGGTGGAGCTTGAGAGTTTTCGGGTGAAGTTCGAGTCTTGGAGGGTGGAGCTTGAGGGTTTTCGGGTGAAGTTCGAGCCTTGGACGGTGGAGCTTGAGGGTTTTCGGGTGAAGTTCGAGTCTTGGACGGTGGAGCTTGAGGGTTTTCGGGTGGGACTTGAGCGTTTTGGAGTCGTGGCGCGGTTTGGGGCTGTCAGGGATTTCGGGGTTGGGTTTTGTGGTGGCGTGTGTGGGGAGCCTTGCCTGGCGGCGGTTTTTTGTTGGTGGTGCATCCCTTGTTTCATCCCCTGCCGGGGCTGACTCACTTTCTTTGTCTTGCCAAAGAAAGTAAGCAAAGAAAGGCGCGCCCGATGCGGCGACCCCCTCCTTGAATTTCTGTCGCAAGGAGGGAGGGGAGGCAAACTCGCTGCGCTCAGACAGCCTCCCCTCTTTTTCCTCCTTGCAACAGAAATTCAAGGCGCCGCATAGGGCAGGGAGAGGCCAAACCGTCGATCACCAGTGCAGCAGGGGCCAACAACGCAACGCGAAGCAACGCGAGCAACGACAGGAAAAATAAGTGGCACCTGGGCCGGCACACCGTCGGTGTGGCCTTTGACGTTCCTGCCCTTGATGGCGCCTTGGATTTTTGTAAGCGGGCGGAAAAGAGACGGGGAACTGTCTGAGCGCAGCGAGTTTTCCCCGTCTCCGCCCGGTTACAGAAATCCAAGGGGAAGTCGCCATCTCGGGCGCGCCTTTCTTTGCTTACTTTCTTTGGCAAGACAAAGAAAGTGAGTCGCCCCCGGCAGGGGGTGAAACAACAGATGCACCACCAACAAAAAAACAGAGCAAAAAAAACCGCTCTGGAAAACCAGAGCGGTTCTTTGAAGCCCAAAAACAGCCTCAGTGCACAACCCGATCAAACGAGAACTGCCCATCCCGATAATCCACCGGCACCACATCCTTGGGCGCGAACTTGCCCTCCAGGATCATACGGGCCACCGGATTCTCAAGCTGCTGCTGGATCGCCCGCTTCAACGGCCGTGCCCCAAACACCGGGTCGTAACCCGCTGATGCCAGCTTGGCCACTGCCTCGTCGCTAATCTCCAGCGCCAGGTCCATCTGCGCCAGGCGTGCGGACAGACGCTTGAGCTGAATCCGCGCGATCGATTCGATGTTGCGTTGGTCCAGCGCGTGGAACACCACCACCTCGTCGATCCGGTTCAGGAACTCCGGCCGGAAATGCGTCTTCACTTCCTGCCACACGGCACCCTTGATCACGTCCGCCGGTTCGGTCGCCATCTGCTGGATGAGCTGCGAGCCGAGGTTGGACGTCATCACGATCACCGTGTTCTTGAAGTCGACCGTGCGGCCCTGACCGTCGGTCAGGCGACCATCGTCCAGCACCTGCAGCAGCACGTTGAAGACGTCCGGGTGGGCCTTCTCCACTTCATCGAGCAGCACCACGCTGTACGGCTTGCGGCGCACGGCTTCGGTCAGGTAGCCGCCTTCCTCGTAGCCGACATAGCCCGGCGGCGCGCCGATCAGGCGGCTCACGGAATGCTTCTCCATGAACTCGCTCATGTCGATGCGGATGAGGTGCTCTTCCGAATCGAACAGGAAGCCGGCCAGCGCCTTGCACAGCTCGGTCTTGCCAACACCCGTCGGGCCCAGGAACAGGAACGAGCCATAAGGCTTGTTCTCGTCCGCAATGCCGGCGCGTGAGCGGCGGATGGCATCCGACACCAGACGCACGGCCTCGTCCTGACCGACCACGCGTTCGTGCAGGCGGTCTTCCATCTTCAGCAGCTTCTCGCGCTCGCCGGTCATCATCTTCGACACGGGGATGCCCGTGGCGCGGCTGACGACTTCGGCAATCTCTTCGGCACCCACCTGCGTGCGCAGCAGCTTGTTCGGCTGCTTCTGGCCGGCAGACTCGGCGGCGGTGGCGGCCTTCAGCTTGCCTTCCAGCTCGGGCAGCTTGCCGTATTGCAGTTCGGCCACCTTCTCGAGCTTGCCTTCGCGCTGCAGCTTGGTGATCTCAAGCTTGATCTTTTCGATCTCTTCCTTGAGCGCGGCCGCACCTTGCGCGGCACCCTTCTCGGCCTTCCAGATCTCGTCCAGATCGGCGTATTCCTTCTGCAGGCGCTCGATCTCCTGCTCGATCAGCTCCAGCCGCTTTTGCGACGCTTCGTCAGTTTCCTTCTTCACCGCCTCGCGTTCGATCTTGAGCTGGATCAGGCGGCGGTCGAGCTTGTCCATCGCCTCGGGCTTCGAGTCGATTTCCATCTTGATGCGCGCCGCGGCCTCGTCGATCAGGTCGATGGCCTTGTCCGGCAGGAAGCGGTCGGTGATGTAGCGGTGGCTGAGTTCAGCCGCGGCCACGATCGCCGGATCGGTGATCTCCACGCCGTGGTGCAGTTCGTACTTCTCCTGCAGGCCGCGCAGGATGGCGATGGTCGCCTCCACGCTTGGCTCGCCCACGAGCACCTTCTGGAACCGGCGCTCCAGCGCGGCGTCCTTCTCGATGTACTTGCGGTATTCATCCAGCGTGGTCGCGCCGATGCAATGCAGCTCGCCGCGCGCCAGCGCCGGCTTGAGCATGTTGCCGGC
Organism: Ralstonia wenshanensis; assembly: GCF_021173085.1. Lineage (NCBI taxonomy): Bacteria > Pseudomonadati > Pseudomonadota > Betaproteobacteria > Burkholderiales > Burkholderiaceae > Ralstonia > Ralstonia wenshanensis. The sequence continues at coordinate 1,338,312 of NZ_CP076413.1, read as the reverse complement.
GTCCATCGCGCCTTCGGCCTTGCCCGCGCCCACCATGGTGTGGATCTCGTCGATGAAGAGGATGGTCTGGCCCTCTTCCTTGGCGATGTCGTTCAGCACGGCCTTCAGGCGCTCTTCGAACTCGCCGCGGTACTTGGCACCGGCCAGCAGGCCTGCCATGTCGAGCACCAGCACGCGCTTGTTCTTCAGGCTCTCAGGCACTTCGCCGTTGATGATGCGCTGCGCCAAGCCTTCGACGATGGCCGTCTTGCCCACGCCCGGCTCGCCGATCAGCACCGGGTTGTTCTTGGTGCGGCGCTGCAGGATCTGGATGGCACGGCGGATTTCATCATCGCGGCCGATGACGGGGTCAAGCTTGCCGATCCGGGCCATCTCGGTCAGGTCGATGGTGTACTTCTTGAGCGCTTCACGCTGGCTTTCGGCCTCGGCGCTGCCGACGGTCTGGCCGCCGCGCACGGCGTCGATGGCGGCCTCCAGCGGCTTGCGCGACAGGCCGTGCTCGCGCGCAATGCGGCCGGCCTCGCCCTTGTCGTCAGCGGCGGCCAGCAGGAACAGCTCGCTGGCGATGAACTGGTCGCCACGCTTGATGCCTTCCTTCTCGGTTTGCTGCAGCAGGTTGCCCAGATCACGGCCGACCTGTACCTGCTCACCACCCTGCACCTGCGGCAGGTGCTTGATGGCGCGGTCCAGCGCCGTGTCCAGCGCCCCCGTGTTCACGCCCGCGCGCGCCAGCAGGTTCTTGGTCGCGCCATCCGGCTGGCGCAGCATGGCCAGCAGCAGGTGGACCGGTTCGATGTACGGATTGTCGTTGCCCAGCGCCAGGCTCTGCGCGTCGGCCAGCGCTTCCTGGAAGCGGGTGGTCAGTTTGTCCAAACGCATTAAAAACCCCTTGCGGAAAATGTTTCACTGCTCCGAAAGATAGGGAGCTTCGGTGGCATTTCAAGCGTGGAAACGCGGGTTTTGATGCAGATTTGCGCCAGAACAAACGGCGGCGTGCCTGCCGGCCGCGCCGCCGTCCCAAGTGCGTCAAAACCGTCCCGGCTATCGCATCAGTTGGGCACCGATACCGTCGCCACGCCGCCCGACACGCTCACCGAGATGCGGTCGCCCGCCGCCGGTGTGCTCGTGAAGTTCGGCACGTTAGCCGCGTTGATGGCCGGTGCAGCACCGGGCGTGCCACCGCGCGGGGTGGTGCGCACCACCTGCGAAGGCGGCAGCGGCGTGCCGTTCTTCAGGTTGGCGTACATGGCGTCCAGCGCGCGCTGTTCATAGAGCACCAGCGGTACGAAGAGGGAGTCATAGCCGGGCACGAGGTCGATAAAGCCGTCGAAATGCTGCGCGTTCATCACCTCGATGTACGACAGCTTGCTCGAGCCGCCCTCCACCTTCGCATTCAGCCCCAGGTACGGCCGCGAGCCATGGTTGACCGGCAGCAGCGCGTCGTTGCGGCCCTGCACGATCAACGCCGGCTTGCCTTGCAGGTTGCCGGTACGCAGCGTCTGGCTGATGCCGGTCTGCAACGATTGCGAGGCGGCATCGGCGCCTGTCAGCAGGTTGCGCAGGCACAGCGCGCCATCAAGGTTGGCGGCCTGCGTGCCGGTTGAATCGACCGACTGGTTGCTGCGCGTCGGCCCGCCCTGGGCGTTGTTGTTGACGAGTTGCACGCCGGAGGTGGGCGGAATGCCGTTGCCAACCGCCGCCATCTGCGCGAGCGCCGTGGCGTTCACGGCCGTCGGATGGAACTGTGCGTCGGTTGCCGCGAAGCTCAGCCCGCACAGGTTGTCGGTCACGCTGGCGCGCGAGAGCGCGTTGCCAAACGTGGTCGCCACCGATGGATCGATCTCGTAGAACGACATCGACGCATGCACGAGATCCGACTCGGGCTCCCAACCGTAGGCGTGCATCTTCTGCAGGGCTTCGTCAGCCTGGGCAGCTGCCGTGGTGGACGTCAGCAGCCCGGCCGCCTTGAGCGCAGCGCAGCGATTGGCCTGCACGCCTGCCGGGAACGTCGTGAGGCTGCCAAAGAACGCCTGCGCCGGTGCGGTAGCAACGCTGGCCGACGACGCCGCGCACAGCCGGAACACGTTGGCGTAGCTCACGTAGTCGAACAGCGGCTTGCCGGTCGTCGGCAGCGTGGTGCCGCCGCGCACCACTTGCACACCGGTATTGGGCGGCAGGTTCAGGCCCGGCTCGCCAACAGCAACGCCATCGATCCAACCACCGGTGTCCTGCTCAGCCGCCGCGATGGCCGCCCCGCCGCCGTTGGAGATGCTCGATGCGATGACGATGGTGTTGTCCGGACGCACCGGCAGCGCGCTGCCGACCAACGCACCGCTCGTCCCCGACACCTTGTCGTTGATCGCCCAGAACGCGAACTGCACGGCCTGCAGCGTGAACAGGCCCCAATCCTTCTCGGGGTTGCGCTGCGAATGCGCGTGCTTGAACGCCAGTCGGTTCGGCGTGGCCGTGTTGAAGGCGGCGAGCTGGCTGCTGGTGAGCGGCGCGGCAAAGTGCGCGTTGGACCCGGCTGCGCTGCGCGTGGTGCGCGTGCCGTCCTGCAGGGCGACGGTGTCGGTGGCCAGGTCGTGCGGGCCGGCGCCGGTGCCCTTGTCGGTATAGGCGACGGCGCACTTGCGCTTGAGGCCCCATTCGCCGGTGGAAATGGCCCCGTATATGCCGCGCGAGCCCGACGACGTGGCGGTGATGATGCAGGGGTTGTTGACGTCGAAACTGTCTGGGATCTGCACGAGCAGCACCACGTTCTGCTGGCCGGTGCCGTCATCGGAGTACGTCACGTATTCGGTGCCGGCGATCATGCCGGAGCCCTGCGTGACGTTGCCGCTGGCATCGACGTTCGGGCCATAGAGCGTGCCGTAGCCGCCCTTGGCCGCCGTGTCGACCAGCGCGCGGTAATTGGCGTAGATCGCCAGGCGGCGCAGCTCGGCTGCCGTGGGCGCCGTGGGGTTGGCGATGGTCGGCGCGGTGGCCGAAGCCAGGCCGCTTGCACCCAGGCCGGCGGTCAGCAGGTCATCCGATACGCCGTCGTACCGCGTGACGGTCACCTTGCCGGCAAAGGCCGGCTTGGTAGTGCCCGGCACGTTGTTGCCGTCATTGCTGCCGCCACAGGCGCTCAACACGCCGCAACCGGCCAGCAGCACGGCACCGGCAGCGATGAGGTTGCTGGGCGAGACGTGCCGTCGCAGGCGCGCCGTTCGGGTTGGTTTCATTGCGTCTCCTTCTCGTTATGGATGGAACAACACAAAGCAACCTGCGGCGGCCTTCGATACTGCACGTCCTTACTGGACGTCCGTACTGGACGTCCCTAAGCCACCGCAGGCACTACCAGTATGTGAACCCAACTTCTCATTCGCAACTCAATTTGCAGGGCCGGTCTTGCGATCAACTGAACGTGCGCACCGTCCAGAGACCAAGCATCGTGAGGAACAGCGAGCCGCCCAGATGCGCCACGATGTGCAGCGCGCCCATCAGGTGGTCGCCGGCCAGGATGTTGGCGACAACCTCGCTTGAAAAGGTGGAGAACGTCGTCAGCCCGCCCAGAAAACCGGTGATGACAAGCAAACGCCATTCCGGCGGCAGCCCCGCATGCATGTCGAAAAAACCCACCGCGATGCCGATCAGGTAGCCCCCCACCAGATTGGCTGCCAGCGTGCCGTAGGGCAAGGCCGGATTGATGGCGTTCAACAAGATGGCGAGCGCCCAGCGCAACCAAGCTCCCAGCGCAGCGCCCACCCCAACTGCCAGAAAGCCTATTCCGCTCATGCGGTCGCGTCCTTGTTATTCGTAGTCGTTCGGTTGCGCCGATGCGCCGGGCTGATCAGCCGTGCTTTTTGCGGCGTTGTTGGTGGCAATGCCCCAGCGGGCGAGCGCCTTGTCGTCGGTGACCCGCGCATCGACCCAGCGCGCGCCTTCGGGCGTCTGCTCCTTCTTCCAGAACGGCGCCTCGCTCTTGAGGTAATCCATGATGAATTCGCACGCGGCAAAGGATTCGCCGCGGTGCTTGGACGCCACCGCCACCAGCACGATCTGGTCTTGCGGCTTGAGCTTGCCAACGCGGTGGATGACGAGCGCGTCGATCAGCTCCCAGCGCTGCATGGCCGCGCTCACGATGTCGGCGAGCGCCTTTTCGGTCATGCCGGGATAGTGCTCCAGCTCCATCTCCGACACGCCGGTGCCGTCGTTGATATCGCGCACGGTGCCGATGAAGCTGGCCACCGCGCCAATGTTCGGGCGGCCAGCACGGAGCGCTGCAATCTCGGCGCCGAGGTCAAAGTCGGCTTCCTGCACGCGGACGGACATGGTCGGTCTCCTGCGCTCAACCACCGGTCACGGGCGGGAAGAAAGCGACTTCGCAGCCGTCGTGCACGGCGGTATCGGCCGGCACGATCTGGTGGTCCACCGCCATGCGCAGCGCACGGCCTTCGGCCAGCGTTTCGCCCCAGACCGGGCCGCGCTGCGCAAGCCAGCGGCGCACATCACCCACGGTGCGCACGGCGTCCGGCACGACCACCTGCTCCTGCGAAGTCCCGAGTTGTTCACGTACGCTGGCAAAGAAACGAAGCTCGATCTGCATGTCCATCGCTCCTTAAACCAAGCCTGCAAACGGCAGGAAGCTGACCACATCGCCCGGCGCGATCGGCTGGCTGGGCGGGTTGTCGATCAGGCCATCGCCCCACACCGTGGAGGTCAGCACGCCGGAACTTTGATTCGGGAACAGGTCCAGCCCACCGCCCGCGTTGATGCGCGCACGCAGGAACTCGTTGCGGCGATCGCCCTTGGGCAGCGCAAAGTCGGCACGCATCGGGATGCGCTTCGGTGCCACGTCGGCCACGCCCTGCAGGCGCAGGACGAACGGCCGCACAAACAGCAGGAAAGTGACGAAGCTCGACACCGGATTGCCCGGCAGGCCAATGAAGAAGGCGGTCGGGCCGCCCACCATGCCTTCGGGCCGGCGCACCTCGCCAAAGGCCAGGGGCTTGCCCGGCTTGATGGCGATCTGCCAGAGGTTCAGGCGCCCTTCGGCTTCCACCGCGGGCTTGATGTGGTCTTCCTCGCCCACCGACACGCCGCCGGAGGTAATGATGAGGTCGTGTTCCTCGGCCGCTTCGCGCAGCGTGTCGCGCGTGGCTTGCAGCGTGTCGGGCACGATGCCGAAATCGGTGATGTCGCAGCCGAGGTTTTCCAGGAGTGCGCGCAGCGTGAAGCGGTTGGAGTTGTAGATGGCGCCGGGCTTGAGCGGCTCGCCGGGCATGGCAAGCTCGTCGCCGGTAAAGAACACGGCCACGCGCGGACGGCGCACCACGTACAGATTGGCGCAGCCGACCGAAGCCGCCAGGCCCAGTTGCTGCGGACCGAGACGCGCGCCGCGCGGCAGGATCTCGGCGCCGTCGGCAATGTCCTCGCCGGCGCGGCGGATCCACTCACCGGATTCCGGCACGTGATCGATGGTGACGGTGCCCGTGTCCGCATCAGCCTTGCATTGCTCCTGCATGACGACGGCATCGGCGCCCGGCGGGATCAGCGCGCCGGTAAAGATGCGCGCCGCCTCGCCCGCATTCAGCGGCTGGCCGACATGGCCGGCGGGAATGCGCTGCGCCACTTTCAGGCGCGTGCCCGGCGCGGTGATGTCGGCGGCGCGCACGGCGTATCCGTCCATCTGCGTGTTGTCGGCGGGCGGCACGTTCAAGCTGCTGCGGACGGCCTCGGCGAGGACGCGCCCGTTGGCGTGCAACGTCGACACGGTTTCGGTCTCGTGCAAAACGCGCACTGCGGCAAGCAGTTGCGACAGCGCCGCATCGAGCGTCAGCAAGGACGGTTTGACGGCGGGAGCATCGTTGGCGGACATGCGGGAATGGGAAAGCGGAATCGAAAGGGAGATTTCGATTGTATCGGTTCCAGACCGATGCCATGCATCAGCCCAGGCGTATCAAGCGAATGCGTCGGCCAGCGCGGCACGCAGTGCCGGCACGATGTGCGCGTCAAACCACGGATTGTGTTTGAACCAGGCCAGATTGCGCGGGCTTGGATGCGGCAGGGGAAACAGCATGCGGCCGTCGGCGTCCTGCACGGGCCCGTTGCGCACCACGTCGGTCAGCGACCAGTCGCGCGGCACGTCGAGGTAGTTGCGCTGGGCATAGGTGCCCACCAGCAGCGCGAGCCGCACATCGGGCATCGCCGTGAGCAGCGGCCGGTGCCATTTGGGCGCGCATTCCGGGCGGGGCGGAAAATCGCCGTTCGCGCCGGTGCCTGGGAAGCAGAAACCCATCGGCACCACGGCGATGCGCCGGTCGGCGTAGAAATCGTCGTACGGGATTTGCAGCCACTGGCGCAGGCGGTCGCCCGAGCGGTCGTTCCAGGGGATGCCGGTCTCGTGGACGATGCGGCCCGGCGCCTGTCCGATGATCAGGACGCGGGCGCGGCGGTCCGCCACGACCACCGGGCGCGGCTCGTGCGCCAATGCGCCCTTGCACTCGCGGCAGGCGCGGATGTCGTGCAGGCAGCGCTCGAAGGCTGCCCCTGCCTCGTCATCCGGCACTGCTTCCATGGCTTTAGAGGCCGGTGTGCTGGGCGATGTAGCCCTTGATGCGGTCAGCGTCGGCCGGCATGACCTCGAAGCGCTGCGGCAGCGATTCGATGTCAGCGTAGCCAGCCGGACGCTCCGGCTCGCGGTCCAGCGCTTCGCGAATGGTGTCACCGAACTTGGCCGGCAGCGCCGTTTCCAGCACCACCATCGGCACGCCCGGGGTCAGGTTCTCGCGCGCCACCTTCACGCCGTCGGCGGTGTGCGTGTCGATCATCGTGCCGTAGGTGGCAAAGACATCGCGGATGGTATCGACGCGGTCTGCGTGCGAGCTGCGGCCCGAGACAAAGCCGAACTCGGCGATGCGGTCGAACTCCGGCTTGCCCGTCATCGAGAAGCCGCCCTTTTCGTCCACGTCGCGGAAGAGTTGCGCGAGGCGTGCCGGATCACGATCCAGCAGGTCGAACACGAAGCGCTCGAAGTTCGACGCCTTGCTGATGTCCATGCTGGGGCTGGACGTGTGGTACGTCTGCGCGGCCGACCGCACGCGGTATGTGCCGGTGCGGAAGAACTCGTCCAGCACATCGTTCTCGTTGGTGGCCACGACCAGCTTGTCGATCGGCAAACCCATCATGCGCGCGATGTGGCCGGCGCAGACGTTGCCGAAGTTGCCCGACGGCACGCAGAACGACACCTTGTCGCCGATCTTCGGGGCCGCCAGCAGGTAGCCCTTGAAGTAGTAGACGACCTGAGCGACGACACGCGCCCAGTTGATCGAATTGACCGTACCGATCTTCTGGCGGGCCTTGTAGTCGAGATCGTTCGACACCGCCTTGACGATGTCCTGCGCGTCGTCGAACACGCCTTCGATGGCGATGTTGAAGATGTTCTTGTCTTGCAGGCTGAACATCTGCGCGGTCTGGAACGCGCTCATCTTGCGGTGCGGGCTCAGCATGAACACACGCACGCCACGCTTGCCGCGCATGGCGTATTCGGCTGCGCTGCCCGTGTCGCCAGAGGTAGCGCCCAGGATGTTCAGCTCGGCGTGTTCACGGTCGAGCGCGTATTCGAACAGGTTGCCCAGCAACTGCATCGCCATGTCCTTGAAGGCCAGCGTCGGACCGTTCGACAGGCACAGCAGCGACAGCGACGTGCCGCCCTCCTCGCCCAGCTTGTGCAGCGGGGTGATGTCGACAGTGTTGTCGCCGGCGCGCGCGTTGCAGTAGACCTCGGGCGTGTAGGTGCGTCGGGTCAGTGCGCGCAGGTCGTCTTCGGGAATGTCGGTGGCGAACTTGCGCAGGATTTCGAACGCGAGGTCGGCGTAAGGCAGGTCGCGCCAGCGGGTCAGCTCTTCAACGCTGACTTGTGGGTACTGCTCGGGCAGGTACAGGCCGCCGTCCGGCGCCAGGCCGCCCAGCAGGATGCGGGAGAAACTTTGCGGCTCTGCGTGGCCGCGGGTCGATCGGTATTGCATGCTCGTGTCCTGCGCTTAGTTCAGTTCTTCCATGCGGATGCGCGTGACCTTCGACAGCACGGTCGGCAGCGCTTCGATGGCGGCGATGGCGGCGTTCACGCGCTTTTCCACCGTCACGTGCGACAGCATGATGATGTCGGTCTGCGGCTCGCCTTCGCGCGATTCCTTCTGCAGCATGGCGTCGATCGAAATACCGCCTTCGGCCAGGATGCGCGTGATGTCGGCCAGCACGCCGGTTTCGTCCGCCACGCGCATGCGCAGGTAGTAGCTCGAACGCACTTCGTCGATCGGCAGCACGGGCGTATCGGACAGCGCATCGGGCTGGAATGCCAGATGCGGCACGCGGTGTTCCGGATCGGCCGTGTGCAGGCGCGTCACGTCCACCAGATCGGCGACGACGGCCGAAGCGGTCGGCTCGGCGCCCGCACCCTTGCCGTAGTACAGCGTCGGGCCCACCGCATCGCCGTTGACGACCACGGCATTCATTGCGCCTTCGACGTTGGCGATCAGGCGCTTGGCCGGCACGAGCGTCGGATGCACGCGCAGCTCAATGCCCGCTTCGACACGGCGCGTGATGCCCAGCAGCTTGATGCGGTAGCCAAGTTCTTCTGCGTAGCGGATGTCGACCGCTTCCAGCTTCGTGATGCCTTCCACGTAGGCGCGCTCGAACTGCACTGGCACGCCAAAGGCGATGGCGCTCATGAGCGTGAGCTTGTGCGCGGCGTCAAAGCCTTCGATGTCGAAGGTCGGATCGGCCTCGGCGTAGCCCAGGCGCTGGGCTTCCTTGAGCACGGTATCGAAGTCCAGACCCTTGTCGCGCATCTCGGTCAGGATGAAGTTCGTGGTGCCGTTGATGATGCCGGCGATCCACTCGATGCGGTTGGCCGTCAGGCCCTCGCGCAGCGCCTTGATGATCGGAATGCCGCCGGCCACGGCCGCCTCGAACGCCACCATCACACCCTTGTCCTGCGCGGCCTTGAAGATCTCGTTGCCATGCACCGCCAGCAGCGCCTTGTTGGCGGTGACAACGTGCTTGCCGTTGGCGATGGCGCGCAGCACCAGCTCGCGCGTCAGGTCGTAACCGCCAATCAGCTCCACGACGATATCGATCTCGGGCGAATCCACAATCGCAAACGGGTCGTTCACCACCGGCACGGTCGCACCGGCTTCCTGCACGATGGCGCGGGCGCGGTCCACATTGCGCACGGCAATCATGGCGACTTCAATGCCGCGACCCGCGCGACGGCGGATTTCTTCCTGGTTCCGTTGCAGAACCTTGAGGGTACCGCCACCGACGGTACCGAGCCCGAGCAGGCCGATCTTGATGGGATTCATGAGACGTGTCGTAAAGAAACGAAAAAGCGGAGAAGCAAAAAACACACAGGGCAGACACTTCGGTCTGCCCCGCAATTACTGATCTGGCGGAAGACCGAGTTTATGCGGCCCGGATGCCAGTACCGTGACGCTGACGGTACCGCTCCAGGAAGCGCGAAATTCGGCCAATCGCTTCGCGAAGATCGTCTTCGTGGGGCAGGAAGACGATGCGGAAGTGGTCCGGCGAGTGCCAGTTGAAGCCTGTGCCCTGCACCAGCAGCACACGCTCCTCTTCCAGCAGCTGGCGGATGAAGGTCTGGTCGTCTTCGATGGGATACACCGCCGGGTCCAGGCGCGGGAACATATAGAGCGCAGCCTTGGGCTTGACGCAGGTCACGCCGGGGATCGCTGTGATCAACTCATGCGCCAGGTCGCGCTGGCGACGCATGCGGCCGCCCGGCGCCACCAGGTCTTTAATGCTTTGATAGCCGCCCAGCGCGGTTTGAATGGCCCACTGCCCCGGCACGTTGGCGCACAGGCGCATCGAAGACAGCATGTTCAGGCCTTCGATGTAGTCCTTGGCCGGGCGCTTGTCGCCGGACACGACCATCCAGCCCGCGCGGTAACCGCACGAACGGTAGCTCTTCGACAGGCTGTTGAACGTCACGGTCAGCACGTCTTCCGACAGCGAGCCGATCGCGGTGTGCTTGTTGTCGTCGAACAGAACCTTGTCGTACACCTCATCGGCGAAGATCACCAGGCCGTGTTCGCGCGCAATGGCAACAATGCCCAGCAACAGTTCGTCCGAATACAGCGCGCCGGTCGGGTTGTTCGGGTTGATGACGACGATGCCCTTGGTATTGGGCGTGATCTTGGCGCGGATGTCGTCCAGGTCTGGCATCCAGCCGTTGGCTTCGTCGCAGATGTAGTGCACCGGCGTGCCGCCCGAGAGGCTGGTCACGGCGGTCCACAACGGGTAGTCGGGCGCCGGCAGCAGCAGCTCGTCGCCAGCGTCGAGCAGCGCGTTGGTGGCCAGCGAAATCAGCTCCGACGCGCCATTGCCCAGATAGATGTCTTCCAGCGTGACGTTCTTGATGCCCTGCTCTTGCGTGTAGTGCATCACCGCCTTGCGCGCCGCGAAGATGCCCTTGGAATCCGAATACGCCGCCGAATTCGGCAGGTTGCGGATCATGTCCTGCTGGATCTCTTCAGGCGCATCGAAACCAAACACGGCCAGGTTGCCGATATTCAGCTTGATGATCTTGTGGCCCTCTTCTTCCATCTGCTTGGCCTTCTCGAGCACGGGGCCGCGAATGTCATAGCAGACGTTGTTGAGCTTGGCGGATTTCTGGATCGTTTTCACGGGCAAGGCGGCGATGGGCGACGTTGAACGGGCTGGACTACGGGGCATTCTGTGGCGCAGCAAAGCGGCGACGGTAACGCCACACAGCGGCAGGCGCCGCTACGCTATTCCTTGCCGGACATCGCTTATGGCGCGGCGGGCGAAGGAGAGAAAAAGATATAATTTAGCCCATTATGACAGACTTAGGCGGGCATTTTTGCAACGCAGCGAAACCTGCCCGCAGTCTGAAACCTAGCGCCCTAGCCAGCGTGCCGCACCATGCGCCGCCGCCATGGCGCCCGATGGGATTCCCGCCTTGAAGCTCCATTCATCCGATTCGTCGACCATTCTCAATACCGTTACCGGCTATGGCGACGGCTATATCGAAATCAACAAGGTGCGCTACGAGCACTCCGTGCTGGTGATGCCCGAGGGCGCCGTGGTGCCGTGGGATGTGTCGCGCTTTGAGGATCTGACGCCCGAGCATTTCGCGCGCGTGCTTGAACTGGGGGCCGAAGTGGTGATCTTCGGGACGGGCAACAAGCTGCGCTTCCCGCACCCGCGGCTGACGGTGCCGCTTACCGAAAAGCGCATCGGCGTGGACGCCATGGACCTGCAGGCCGCCGGCCGCACGTACAACATCCTGATGCTGGAAGGCCGTAAAGTGGCCGCCGCCCTACTGATCGAGCGCGCCTGACCGCATGCCGATCGACCGCACCGCTCAAGCGCCCACCCTGCCCTGGCGCGACGCCTCCCTTTGGCTCCTGGCTGCTGCGTTCCTGGCCGTCTGGCTCGGCACGCTGGGCTACCGGCACCTGATTCCCACCGACGAAGGCCGCTACGCTGAAATCGCGCGCGAGATGTTCGTCTCCGGCGACTGGGTGACCATCCGGTACAACGCTCTGAAATATTTTGAGAAGCCGCCACTGCAGATGTGGGGCACCGCACTCGCCTACACGCTCTTCGGCATCGGCGACTGGCAGGCGCGGCTGTTCACGGCGCTCTCCGGCATCGTCGGCATTGTTTTCACGATGCTGGCGGCGGCGCGTTGGTGGGGCAAGCGGACGGCCGTCATCAGCGGGCTGGTGCTCGTGAGCGCGCCTCTGTGGAACGTAGGCTCGCACTTCAATTCGCTCGACATGGGCGTGGCCGGCTGCATGACGATGGCGTTGGGTGCGCTACTGATCGCGCAGCATCCGGATGCCACACGCGCTCAACAACGCCGCTGGATGTGGGCCTGCTGGGCATCCATGGCGCTGGCAGTGCTGAGCAAGGGCCTCATCGGCGTGGTCCTGCCGGGTTTTGTGCTGGTGGTCTACACGTTGGTCGCGCGCGACTGGGCCCTGTGGAAACGATTGCATCTGGTGAGCGGGCTGATCATCTTCTTTGCCGTCGGCGCGCCGTGGTTCGTCTTGATCTCCATACGCAACCCGGAATTCGCGTGGTTTTTCTTCGTGCACGAGCATTTCCAGCGTTTCACGTCGACCGTGCATAACCGAAATGCGCCGCTTTGGTACTTCGTGCCATTGCTGGTGGCCGGCTTCCTGCCGTGGCTTGCTCAATTGCCCGGTGCCGCACGCCTGACCCTTGCACGTGGTGAAACCGCCAGGAATGGTTTCCGCCCCACGCTCATGCTAGGCCTGTGGGCCATCCTCATCTTCGCGTTTTTCAGCATTTCGGATTCGAAGCTGCCGGGCTATATCTTCCCGATCATCCCCGCGCTGGCGATTCTGGCAGCCCTGGTGCTGGAGCACACCAGCGAGCGCGCATGGCGCTGGCAGCTCAAGGCCTTCCTGGCGCTGGCGGTGGTCGGTCTCGCGGCCAGCGGTTACGTGGCAACCATGTCGTCGGACATGTACCCGAACGCCGTATTTTCCCGATTTGCGATGTTCCTGGCCGTGGCGTTCGCGGCTGGAGCAGGCTTCACGTGGCTGGCACTTCGCTTGGCAGGCAGGCGCTTCGAAAGCGTGGCCGCGTTTGCTTGCGCGTGGTTCTTGACGTTTACAGCGGCCACGCTGGGTCACGAAGCCTTCGGGCGCTCCATGTCGGGTATCGATCTCGTGGCCGCGGTCAGGCCGTGGCTCAAGCCCGACGTGCCGTTCTATGCGGTGGAGCGCCTGGACCATACAATGCCGTTTTACCTCGGCCGGCCCACCATCATGGTGCAGGAGCCCGATGAACTGGCATTTGGCGTCAAACAGGAGCCGGCCAAGTGGGTGCCGACCACCGAAGCCTTCGTGGCGCGCTGGAAAGCCGGCGGTCAGGCCGTTGCCATGATGGGTCCGGGCACCTATGACCGGCTGGCAGCCGAGGGCGTACCGATGATCGTGATCGCCCGCGATGCCCGCCGTGTGATCGTCCGGCGCAACTAGGTTTCACCGCTACGGATTGCCGAAAGGGGCGTGCAAGCGGAATTGTCGTAACATGCGCCCCGGCGGCGGGATTGAGAACATCCGCACGGGGAAGCCGCCGCAGTCTGCAAAACATCAAAAGAACACATGAATCTGGTCACTTTCGGGCTGATCCTGACGGGCGTCATGCTCAATGCCTGCGCTCAGTTGCTACTCAAGGCGGGCGTCAACAACATCGGCCGCTTTGCGTTTTCGGCCGACAACATTCTGCCGATCGGCATCAAGCTTGCAACGCAGTGGCCCATCATTGGCGGGCTGTCGTGCTACGTCATCTCGGTGGTGGTGTGGATTCTCGGCCTGTCGCGCGTGGATGTGACCATCGCGTATCCGATGCTCTCCCTGGGCTACGTGGTCAACGCCGTCCTGGCGTGGTATCTGTTTGGCGAAGTGCTGACGGTGCAGCGCCTGATCGGCATCGCCATCATCCTCGTCGGCGTACTTGTGCTGGCCCGCTCGTGAGCCGATGTGCCCGCGCCCAGCACCCAACTTCATTCAAGTCATGACGCAAACCACCGCCACTGCCGAATTGCCGTTTCTGCCCTTCGTACGCCCGACCATTGACGAGGCGACCATCGCCGCCGTGGCCGACGTGCTGCGCTCGGGTTGGATCACCTCGGGCCCCAAGGTTGCCGCATTCGAAGCCGCGCTGTCGGAGTACTTCGGTGGCCGCATCGTCCGCACATTCGCCAACGGCACGGCCACGATGGAAGTCGCGCTGCGCATTGCCGGCATCGGCCCAGGCGATGAGGTGATCACCACGCCGATCTCGTGGGTCGCCACATCCAACGTGGTCCTGACCGTCGGCGCCAAGCCGGTCTTCGTCGACATCGACCCAGTGACACGCAACATCGATCTGGACAAGGTCGAGGCCGCCATCACGCCGCGCACCAAGGCGATCATTCCAGTCTATCTGTCGGGGCTGCCCGTCGACATGGACCGTCTGTACGACATCGCCCGCCGCCACAAGCTGCGCGTAGTGGAAGACGCCGCACAGGCCATTGGTTCGCGCTGGGGCGACAAGCGCATCGGCGAGATCGGCGACCTCGTCAGCTTCAGCTTTCAGGCAAACAAGAACATCACCACCATCGAAGGCGGCGCGCTGGTGCTCAATACGCCAGAAGAAGCCGTGCTGGCCGAGAAATATCGCCTGCAAGGCGTCGTGCGCACTGGCTTCGACGGCATGGAAGTCGACTTGGTGGGCGGCAAGTTCAACCTGACCGACGTGAATGCCGCGATCGGCCTGGGCCAGTTCGCTCAGCTCGAAGCCGTGACTGCACGCCGCGCTGCCCTGGCCCGCCGTTACTTTGCCGGCATGCGCGCCGCAGACATCGAGTCGTTCGGCGTTGAACTGCCGGTAGAGGACTTCACGCACACCAACTGGCACATGTTCCAGATCGTGCTGCCACTGGATCGCCTGAAGGTCGATCGCGCCGGGTTCATGGCTGGCCTGAAGGCGCTAGGCATTGGCGCGGGCGTGCACTACCCGCCCATCCACCTGTTCAAGCTCTATCGCGAACTCGGCTGGAAGCCGGGCATGTTTCCGGTGGCCGAACGCATTGGCCGTGCCATCGTTACGCTGCCGATGTTTGCCGGCATGGAAGATTCCGATGTGGATCGCGTGGTCAGCGCGGTCCGCCAACTTTGCGCCCAGTACCAATAATCCAATAATGAAGACACCCGCTCTCTCGGTCGTCATTCCGGTTTACAACGAAGAAGACGGGCTCGCCGCGCTGTTTGCGCGCCTGTATCCCGCACTCGACGCGCTCGGCATTTCGTATGAAGTCGTGTTCGTCAATGACGGCAGCCGCGACCGCTCCGCCGCCATGCTGGCCGAGCAATTCCGGGCGCGCCCGGACAGCACGCGCGTCGTGCTGTTCAACGGCAACTACGGCCAGCACATGGCCATCCTGGCCGGCTTCGAACATGCGCGTGGCGAACGCGTCGTTACGCTCGATGCCGACCTGCAGAACCCGCCGGAGGAAATCGGCCGCCTGGTCGAAAAGCTCGACGAAGGCTACGACTACGTCGGCACCATTCGGCGCGTGCGCCAGGACAGCTGGTTCCGCCGCACCGCATCGCGTGCCATGAATTCGCTGCGCGAACGCATCACGCACATCAAGATGACCGACCAGGGCTGCATGCTGCGGGCCTACAGCCGGACCATCGTTGATACCATCAACCGCTGCCGCGAAGTCAACACCTTCATCCCGGCACTGGCCTACACGTTCAGCAAGAACCCGACCGAAATCGAAGTCGACCACGAAGAGCGCTTCGCCGGCGAGTCGAAGTACTCGCTGTACAAGCTCGTGCGCTTGAACTTCGATCTGGTGACGGGCTTCTCGGTCGTGCCGCTGCAATGGTTCTCGGCGATCGGGATGCTGCTGTCGCTGGCGTCGGCGGTTTTGTTCATCCTGCTGGTGGTGCGGCGCTTCATCCTGGGCGCGGAAGTCCAGGGCGTGTTCACCCTGTTCGCCATCACGTTCTTCCTGATGGGCGTGCTGTTGTTCGGCATCGGCTTGCTGGGCGAATACATCGGCCGCATCTATCAACAGGTGCGCGAGCGCCCGCGCTATCTGGTGCAGGGTGTGCTGGAAGAAACGCCCCACCTGCATGAAGCCGGCGCCGCCGATATGAAGACTGGCTCGCAGCGGGGTGTTGCATGAGTTCGCAGCTCAAGCGGCGAGCCGTCGTTTTCGCGTATCACAACGTCGGCGTACGCTGCCTGCGCGTGCTGGCAGCGCGTGGCATTCAGGTTGAACTCGTTGTCACGCACGAGGACAACGCCGCCGAGAACATCTGGTTCGGCAGCGTGCGCGCCACCGCACAGGAACTGGGTATCCCGTACATCACGCCGGACAACGCAAACGGCGAAGATCTGCACGCCCGGATCGCCGCGATTGCGCCGGACTTCATCTTTTCGTTCTATTACCGGCACATGATCCCGATGCGCCTGTTGAGCCTCGCCAAATTCGGCGCGTTCAACATGCACGGTTCGCTGCTCCCCAAGTACCGCGGCCGCGTGCCCATCAACTGGGCGGTGCTGCACGGCGAGACCGAAACCGGCGCCACCCTGCACGAAATGGTCGAAAAGCCGGATGCGGGCTACATCGTCGACCAGACTATCGTGCCGATCCTGCCAGACGACACCTCGCACGAAGTGTTCGAAAAGGCCACTGTTGCGGCAGAGCAAACCCTGTGGCGTGCGCTTCCCGCGATGATTGCCGGGCACATTCCGCAGCACCCGAACGTGCTGGCCAACGGTAGCTATTTCGGCGGCCGCAAACCCGAAGACGGCCGCATCGACTGGTCCAAACCGGCCCAGCAGGTCTATAACCTGATCCGTGCAGTGGCGCCGCCCTACCCCGGTGCCTTTACGGACGCGGGCAGCGAACGCTACGTTGTCGCGCGGGCCCGTCTGGCGCACCAAACCTTTACGAATTTGCCGCCGGGCTTGCACGTCGTGGATAATGCGATGTTCGGCGTGTGCGGCGATGGGGGAGCCATCGCCATTCACGAGCTCTGGCGCGTCGAGCCCCAAGCTGCCAGCGGAACATCTGTCGTGACCGCGCAGCAGCTCGCCAGCCAGCTCGCCCTCTCCTGATCTTGAGTTTGCCTTCATGAAAAAAGTACTGATCCTCGGCGTCAACGGCTTCATCGGCCACCACCTGTCCAAGCGCATCCTGGAGACCACCGATTGGGAGGTCTATGGCATGGACATGCAGACCGAGCGTTTGGGCGACCTGGTCAACCACCCGCGCATGCACTTCTTCGAGGGTGACATCACCATCAACAAGGAGTGGGTCGAGTATCACGTGAAGAAGTGCGACGTGATCCTGCCGCTAGTGGCCATTGCCACGCCGTCGACCTACGTCAAAGACCCGCTGCGTGTGTTCGAGCTGGACTTTGAAGCCAACCTGCCGATCGTTCGCTCGGCTGCCAAGTACGGCAAGCACCTGGTCTTCCCGTCGACCTCCGAGGTCTACGGCATGTGCAGCGATTCGGAATTCGATCCGGAAGCCTCGCCGCTGATCTATGGCCCGATCAACAAGCCGCGCTGGATCTACGCATGCTCGAAGCAGTTGATGGACCGCGTGATCTGGGGTTACGGCATGGAAGGCCTGAACTTCACGCTGTTCCGTCCGTTCAACTGGATCGGCCCGGGCCTCGACTCGATCTACACCCCGAAGGAAGGTTCGTCGCGCGTTGTGACGCAGTTCCTCGGCCATATCGTGCGCGGCGAGAACATCAAGCTCGTCGACGGCGGCAGCCAGAAGCGCGCCTTCACGTATATCGATGACGGCATCGACGCGCTGGTACGCATCATTGCCAACAAGGACGGCGTGGCCTCGGGCAAGATCTACAACATCGGTAACCCGTCGAACAACTACTCGGTGCGTGAACTGGCCAACATGATGTTGGAACAGGCCGCCCAGATCGACGAGTACAAAGACACCGCCAAGCAGGTCCAACTGGTGGAAACGACCTCCGGCGCCTACTACGGCACCGGCTACCAGGACGTGCAGAACCGCGTACCGAAGATCGCCAACACCATGGAAGACCTCGGCTGGAAGCCGACCACCGTGATGAAGGACGCGCTGGCGAACATCTTCGAAGCGTATCGCACGCACGTGGCTGAAGCCCGCAGCCTGGTCGAAGACGGCAACGGCAACAAGTAAAAGCCGCATCTCAGTCGCACCTTCCGCGCAGGTTCATGGCTCTCATCGTCCTCAAGATCGACGTCGACACCCTGCGCGGCACCCGCGAAGGCGTGCCCAACCTCGCGCGCATGCTGCGCGAGCACGAGGCTGGCGCGACCTTCCTCTTCAGCCTCGGCCCCGATCACACCGGCTGGGCGCTGCGCCGCGCCTTCCGTCCCGGCTTCCTCAAAAAGGTTTCCCGCACGTCAGTCGTCGAGCATTACGGCCTTCGCACGCTGATGTACGGCGTGTTGCTGCCAGGCCCCGACATCGGCCGCAAAGCCGCTGCCGAAATGCGCGCCATCGCCGAGGCAGGTTTCGAGACCGGCATCCACACGTGGGACCACGTGCTCTGGCAAGACAATGTTCGCCAGCGCGATGCCAGCTGGACGGCCCGCCAGATGACCGCCGCACACGCACGTTTCATCCAGGTGTTCGGCCGGCCACCCGTGACGCACGGCGCCGCCGGCTGGCAGATGAACGACCACGCGTTCCGCCAGATCGACAACTGGGGCATGGCCTACGCCTCCGACGGCCGGGGCACGCATCCGTACATCCCGAGCATTGATGGCAAAGCGCTGAACCACGTGCAATTGCCGACGACGCTGCCCACGCTGGACGAACTGATCGGCGTGGAAAACATCACTCTCGATAACGTCGCCCGGCATATCCTGAAGATGACGGAGTCCGACCGCGACCAGGTATTTACCTTGCATGCAGAACTTGAAGGGCAGAAACTCGCCCCGATCTTCCGCGAGTTGCTGCGAGGCTGGCGCGCGCAGGGCCATCGGCTAGGGTCGATGGGCGATTACTACGCGACGCTCGATCGCAGTACCCTGCCCGTGCAGCCCGTCACATGGGGCGAAGTTGCCGGCCGCAGCGGCAGCCTGATCGTTCAGCCGGCCTGATCTTTCCGATCTCCGGTTGGCGTCGGGCGCGGTATCTCAGATTTGCCCGTCCACGAGCTTCCCCATCTCTCTCCTCGCGGTTTTCCGGAACACACCATGCCCGTCACGATCGACCAGCCTCTTCCCGATTTCTCCGCACCGGCAACCAGCGGCATCACGTTCTCGCCGGCATCGCAGCGCGGCAAGATCGTCGTGCTGTATTTCTATCCGAAGGACAACACCCCTGGCTGCACCACGGAGGCGATGAACTTCCGCGACCAGTACGAGGCCTTTGAAGCCGCCGGCGCCGTGGTGTTCGGCATCTCGCGCGACAGCCTGAAATCGCACGAAAACTTCAAGGCGAAACTGGAGATGCCGTTCGAGCTGATTTCCGACGCCGACGAAGCCGTGTGCAACATCTTTGACACGATCAAGATGAAGAAGATGTACGGCAAGGACGTGCGTGGCATCGAGCGCAGCACATTCCTGATCGACAGCAAGGGCGTGCTGCGCAAGGAATGGCGCGGCGTGAAAGTGCCCAACCATGTGGATGATGTCCTCGCGGCGGTACGCGCGCTGTAACCGCACGGGGAGCCAGCGGTCGGGAAAGTGCCGTGCAGGACATCCTGGCGGCTGATTCTCCCGTCGATTTCGCATCGTCTGTCGTGCCCAGTTTGCGACGCACCACAGGTCACATGTGAGCGATTGCAAATCACAAAAGCTTCCGATACAGTCGGAACCGATGAGTACGAAATCCGGATGCCATTCCGATAGCCCACGACGGTACCGGCGACCAAGTTGGCCTGATACCGCTTCTGCGTTTTTCCCGGCAAGCAGGCCGGGCAGAACGTCCGAGACGTGCAGCTTGTCGTGGCGTTCACCTAGGCCGCCCCACCTCTCGCAGGTCATGGCGGCTTTTTTGTGGCCGTCGTCCATGCATCAACCGCTGCGACGCGCCCATCCGTTTTCCAGCGTTTCCCGCCAGCGCCGCCTCGCCATGTGCGCGGACGGTGTTTCGTCGTTGTTCCACCCAGAGAGGTAATCGAAGCATGCCGCTGCCGACCATGCCCACCCAGCCAGCCCAATTGCTTGACCCGGCTGAATTCAAGCCTTTCGGCAAAGCCGGAAAGCCGAAGGCGGGTCAGGAACCTCGAAAACCGGTGCCAGCGCTCGAGCGCGAGGCGTTGTCAGAAACCGGCCGTGCACAACCCAAACGCAATGCAGCCAGCACGGCCCGCGCCCGCTCGGGCGAAGCGTCTCCCATGGCGAAAGACAGTTCGCGCGAACATGCGGGCATTCTGGCCAAGGCCGTCGACAAAGTAAGCGCGACGGGCAAATCGACCGAAACTGCCGCCCGCCGCCGCACCCGCCGCGACGAAGGCCCCGCCAAGCTGTTCGTGCTCGACACCAACGTGCTGATGCACGATCCGACATCGCTCTTCCGTTTTGAAGAACACGACGTCTATCTGCCGATGATGACGTTGGAAGAGCTGGACAACCACAAGAAGGGCATGAGCGAAGTCGCGCGCAATGCGCGCACGGTCAGCCGCACGCTCGACCAACTTGTGGCAGGCACCGATGGAGCAATGGATGACGGCCTGCCGCTAGCCAAGCTCGGCAACCGCGATGCGCAGGGGCGCCTCTTCTTCCAGACGCGTCTGAACGACATCAAGCTGCCTGATGGGCTGCCGCAGGGCAAGGCTGACAATCAGATCCTTGGCGTGGTGGCCGCGTTGCAGCAGCAGCGTCCAGACCGATCGGTCGTGCTGGTGTCAAAGGACATCAACATGCGGATCAAGGCGCGCGCCCTCGGCCTGCCGGCGGAGGACTACTTCAACGATCGCGTGTTGGAAGACACCGACCTGCTCTACAGCGGCATCATGGCCCTGCCGGCAGACTTCTGGCAGAAGCACGGCAAGAACATCGAGAGTTGGCAGGACCCCAAGACGGGCACGACGTTCTACCGCCTGTCCGGCCCGCTGGTGCCATCGTTCCTCGTCAACCAGTTTGTCTTCCTGGAGCCGAATGACGGTAGCTTGCCGCTGTATGCGCAGGTCAAGGAGCTGAATGGCAAGACTGCCGTGCTGCAGACGCTCAAGGACTACACGCACCAGAAGAACAACGTCTGGGGCGTGACCGCGCGCAACCGCGAGCAGAACTTCGCGCTGAACCTGCTGATGCATCCGGAAGTCGATTTCGTGTCGCTGCTCGGTCAGGCCGGCACGGGCAAGACGCTGCTGGCACTGGCGGCAGGCCTGGAGCAAGTGCTGGATCAGAAGCTCTACAACGAGATCATCATCACGCGGGCCACGGTGCCCGTGGGTGAAGACATCGGCTTCCTGCCCGGCACGGAGGAAGAAAAGATGCAGCCGTGGATGGGCGCCTTCGACGACAATCTCGAAGTGCTGCAAAAGTCCGACGACAATGCCGGTGAATGGGGCCGCGCTGCCACGCAGGAGCTGATCCGTTCGCGCATCAAGGTCAAGAGCATGAACTTCATGCGCGGCCGCACGTTCGTCAACAAGTTCCTGATCATCGACGAGGCGCAGAACCTGACGCCCAAGCAGATGAAGACGCTCGTCACGCGGGCGGGCCCGGGCACCAAGATCGTCTGTCTGGGGAACATCGCGCAGATCGACACGCCGTACCTGACGGAAGGCTCGTCGGGCCTGACTTATGTGGTGGATCGATTCAAGGGATGGAGCCACAGCGGGCACATCACGCTGGCGCGCGGCGAGCGCTCGCGGCTCGCAGATCACGCGTCAGACGTGCTGTAGAAATCACGCAGCAACATATTTGTCTGCCGCAAACCGTTGTTCCATCAGGCCACGCAGTTGCGTGGCCTTTTTTTTGCTGCTTGTCGGGCACCTCTCTTTTTCCTTGATGGAGGCCAATGATGCCCATGCAGCAAAACCTGCAGACCCGATCGCGCTTGACCCTGACGTCGGCTGCGCTGGCGATGATGCTGTCCGCCAGCGCCTCCATTGCGCTCGCCGACAACCTCACGCCGAAGACCACCGGCCAAATCAGCTACGTCTGCGGCGGCGTTGCACAAGACGAGCAGCAGGCGCTGAACAGCGAGGCACGCAACTACAACCTGTCTTTGCTATTCACCCAAGGCGCACGTGGCGAATATCTGGCCGACGTCGACGTACAACTCACACGGCACGGCAAGGAGGTCGCAAGCTTTCGCGCTGACGGCCCGCGCTGTCTGATCAAAGCCCCGCCGGCAAGCTATAACGTCATCGCCACGTACCAGGGCACCACCAAGCGCGCGACGGTGCAGACCGGCAGCACACGCAGCGTCCAACTGCGCTGGTAAAACTGCCCGCAAAGCGCGACGCCATCTGGGCAAAATCCGCAGACCCGCGCCCCGCTTGGCGTTGCGCCTCGCCAACACGCAGTTTGGCTTTCTGACGGGGCGCGCATAGCATGCTTGCTATCTGGACTCTCCTGATGGCGCATGCTCGCGCAGCACAGCTTTCTCCACGGAAATACGCGACTGGCAGGCGCCGGCCTGTTGGCGCTGGTGTGTTTGCTAACTGCCTGCTCGTCGACACCCACCCGCTCCACCGCCTCGCGCGACGCGGGCCTGCGCACGCGCGGTGCCCCGATCCACGATCCGAGCGCGGGTCTGGAA
The DNA here is from genome assembly GCF_021173085.1 of Ralstonia wenshanensis. Classification (NCBI taxonomy): domain Bacteria; kingdom Pseudomonadati; phylum Pseudomonadota; class Betaproteobacteria; order Burkholderiales; family Burkholderiaceae; genus Ralstonia; species Ralstonia wenshanensis. The sequence goes on along the minus strand of NZ_CP076413.1, from coordinate 1,316,009 downwards.
GAAATCTCCATCGAGGCGATGGCGCTGGTCGGCACGCCCTACCGCTACGGCGGCAATACTCCCGATAGTGGCTTCGATTGCAGCGGGCTTGTGCGCTACGTCGTGCAGCGCGCTGCATCTGTGAACCTGCCACGCACCGCCGCCGAAATGGGCCGCCGTGGCACGTCATTGGATCGCCGCGACGTTGCATCGGGCGACCTCGTCTTCTTCAACACGACCGGCCAGCCGAATTCGCACGTCGGCATCTATGTGGGCCAGAACCGGTTTGTCCATGCACCCGCCACGGGTGGCACCGTGCGCCTGGAAGACATGACCAAGTCTTACTGGGCAAGCCGCTACATGGGCGCGCGCCGCGTGGTGGCCGTGAGCAATCTGCCCGATATGCCAGCGCCGACCATTGCACCGACGGCTCCGGCACCCGCCAGCCCAGCCCATCCGATCGACGATGATCCACTGGGAACCCTCGCCCGCTCACGCGACGCTCAAGCCGACAGCCTGATGTCGACGCGTGCACCTGCGGCGGCAATCCCGTCGGCGGATGACGACCCCATTGCCCGATTTGCCACGCAGTAACACATCGCTCACCCCAATGCAAAACGCCCACCGATTTGGTGGGCGTTTCGTTTTTTCGGAGTCGACCGGCGGTCGACTTACAGCACGTGTCGGCCAATCCACCAGGCAATCGCTGCCATGAACGCTGATGCGGGAATCGTCAGAACCCACGCCCAAACGATGTTGCCGGCCACACCCCAGCGCACTGCGGACGCCTTCTGCGCAGATCCCACTCCGACGATGGCGCCCGTGATGGTATGCGTGGTCGAGACCGGCACACCCAACGCCGACGCCAAGAACAGCGTCATGGCCCCACCGGTTTCAGCGCAGAAACCGCCAACCGGCTTGAGCTTGGTGATCTTCTGACCCATCGTCCGCACGATCCGCCAGCCGCCCAGCAGCGTACCCAGACCGATCGCCACATAGCAGCAGACGATGACCCAGATCGGCGGTTCAGTTGACGTGGCCGACGCGTAGCCGCCCGCGATCAGCAGCATCCAGATGATACCGATGGTCTTCTGCGCATCGTTGCCGCCGTGGCCCAGACTGTACAGCGAGGCCGATAGCAGCTGCAGGCGCCGGAACCATCGGTCCACCTTGGATGGCGGCGTTCGGAAGAACAGCCAGGACACCGCCACCATCAGCAGCGAGCCGAGGATAAAGCCAAGCAACGGCGAAATCAGAATGAACGCCACGGTCTTGAGCAAGCCACTCGCCACCAGCGAGCCCGTGCCAGACTTGGCCACAGCTGCCCCCACCAAACCACCGATCAGCGCATGCGAAGAGCTCGACGGAATGCCGTAGTACCACGTGATGATGTTCCACGCGATGGCGCCGACCAACGCCCCGAAGATGACGTAGTGATCGACAATGGACGGATCGATCGTGTCCCGCCCCACCGTGGTCGCCACCTTGAGGTGGAAGATGAAAATGGCGATCACGTTGCAGGCTGCGGCCATCGCCACTGCCTGCTGCGGCTTGAGCACGCCCGTCGACACCACCGTCGCAATGGAGTTGGCCGCGTCGTGGAAGCCATTCATGAAGTCGAACACGATGGCCAGTGCCACCAGCAGAACGACCACCCAGAGACTGATCTGAAGCGTATGCATGAGGCGTCGTCTCGTCAGGCGTTTTCGAGCACGATGCCTTCGATGATGTTGGCAACATCCTCGCAACGGTCGGTGACGCTCTCCAGTTGCTCGTAGATCGCCTTGAGCTTGATCAGCAGCTTGATATCGTTCTCGGTACGGAACAGCTTGGCCATGGCTGCGCGCATCACGCGGTCGGCTTCCGACTCAAGTCGGTCGATTTCCTGGGCGATGGTGAGGATCTGGCGGCCGTTATTCATGTCGTTGAGCAGCGCTACAGCCTTGCGGACTTCCTCGCAGCACGCCACGCAGATCATCGCGAGCTGGCGCGATTCGTCCGTCAGGTTGGTCACGTCATACAACGAGATGGTGAGCGACACGTCTTCCATCAGGTCGAGGATGTCGTCCATCGTCGTGATCAGCTTGTGGATCTCGTCGCGATCGAGCGGGGTGATGAAGGTCTTGTGCAGCAGCTCGATCGTGTCATGCGTGATGCGATCGGCCTTCTTTTCAAAGTTCTGCACGTTGCGTGCATGCATTTCGGCATTGGGCAAGTCATTGACCAGCTCCTTGAGTGCATGGGCCGCCTTGACGGCGCACTCGGCGTGCTGGTTGAAGTACTCAAAAAACTTGCCTTCGGTGGGCATGAAGCGACCGAACATGATGATCCTTGGGAACGGAAAAAAGCAGGAGTCGTAAAAACAACGCCGGACGGGATCACCGCCGGCGCTGTCATTAAAACGCAATATTTTACCGGAACCCGCCTCGCGACATACGTGGCACGTTGTGGCGGGCCGACACGAATTACACGTTACGTGTCGTTGTCGAAGAAGGCATTGCCTCCGGTGAAGTTGTCGAACTTCGTGTATTCGCCCAGGAACGTGAGACGAACCGTACCAATCGGGCCGTTACGCTGCTTACCGATGATAATTTCGGCCGTACCCTTGTCCGGAGAATCGGGGTTGTAGACCTGATCGCGATAGATGAACAGGATCACGTCGGCATCCTGTTCGATAGCGCCGGATTCACGCAAGTCCGACATCACAGGACGCTTGTTCGGACGCTGTTCCAGGCTTCGGTTCAACTGCGACAACGCAATCACCGGGCAGTTAAGCTCTTTCGCCAAGCCCTTCAGCGATCGCGAGATTTCCGAAATTTCGGTCGCGCGGTTCTCACCGCCGCCCGAGCCCGACATCAGCTGCAGGTAATCGATGACGATCAGACCGAGCTGCCCGCATTGCCGTGCAAGCCGGCGCGAACGCGCACGCAGCTCCATCGGGTTCAGCGCGGGCGTTTCGTCAATGAAGAGCTGCGCGTCATTCATCTTCTGGATGGCGTGCGTCAGGCGCGGCCAGTCCTCGTCGAGCAGACGGCCGGTACGCAGCCGGTGCTGATCCAATCGCCCAACCGAACCCAGCATACGCATGGCGAGCTGCGTGCCCGCCATTTCCATCGAGAATACGGCCACCGGCAGGCCCTGTTCCACCGCTACGTGTTCGCCGATGTTCAGCGAGAATGCCGTCTTACCCATCGATGGGCGGCCGGCCACGATGATCAGATCACCGCCCTGCATACCGCTCGTCATGCGGTCGAGATCGACGAAGCCGGTCGGTACGCCCGTAATGTCGCTCTGGTTGTCGCGGTGGTACAGCTCGTCGATGCGCTCGACCACCTGCGTCAGCAGCGGCTGGATTTCCAGGAAGCCCTTCTGCCCGCGCGAGCCTTCTTCGGCAATCGCGAACACCTTGGATTCAGCCTCGTCCAGCAGCTGGCGCACATCGCGGCCCTGCGGGTTGAAGGCTCCGGCGGAAATCTCGTCGGCGATCGTCACGAGTTGGCGCAGCACGCCGCGGTCGCGCACGATTTCCGCATAGCGACGGATGTTGGCAGCGCTCGGCGTGTTCTGCGCCAGCGCGTTCAGGTAGGCCAGGCCACCCACCTCTTCCGCCTTGCCAGCGGCCTGCAACTGCTCGTACACCGTGATCACGTCAGCAGGCTTGGCCTGCGAGATCAGCTTGCCGATGTTGTGGAAGATCAGCCGGTGGTCGTAGCGATAGAAATCGTGCTCGTTGATGAAATCGGCAATGCGATCCCAAGCGGCGTTATCCAGCAGCAACCCGCCGAGCACCGACTGTTCGGCCTCGATGGAATGCGGGGGTACCTTGAGGGAATCGAGCTGGGGATCGGAGGGCGCGTTCATGACGGGATTATAGCGGCGCTGCTCGGTCTTCAATCTGAACCCCTAACACAAAGGACAACAAAAAAAGGCAGGGACTTTCGTCCCTGCCTTCTTGACTCGCGTCGCTCGGTGACCCGTGCGCCGCGAGGTACTGCATGCGCGCTTAGGCCGATTCGCCCAGCACCGACACGTTCACGTCAACTGCCACATCGGTGTGGAGCGACACGACGACCGGGTGGTCGCCCACGGTCTTCAGCGGGCCGTTCGGCAGACGCACTTGCGCCTTCTCGACCTTGAACCCTTGAGCAACCAGTGCATCAGCGATGTCGTGGTTGGTGACGGAGCCAAACAGGCGGCCGTCCACACCAGCCTTTTGCGACAGTTGCAGCGTCAGGCCATTCAGCTTCTCGCCTTCGGCTTGCGCAGCAGCCAGCTTTTCAGCTGCCAGCTTTTCCAGCTCAGCGCGGCGGGCTTCGAATTCCTTGATGGCGGAATCCGTGGCGCGGCGGGCTTGCTTGTTCGGGATCAGGAAGTTACGAGCGTAACCGTCCTTCACACGCACCACGTCGCCCAGGTTACCCAGGTTGACGACCTTCTCGAGCAGAATAATTTGCATTGTGAGTTCTCCTTATCCCGCTGATTAGTGCTTGTGCTGATCGGTGTACGGCATCAGCGCGAGGAAACGTGCGCGCTTGATGGCCGTGTCCAGCTGGCGCTGATAGATCGCGCGCGTGCCGGTCAGGCGGGCCGGGGTGATCTTGCCGTTCTCGCCGATGAAGTCCTTGAGCGTGTCCAGATCCTTGTAGTCGATCTGCTCAACGCCGGCCACGGTGAAGCGGCAGAACTTCTTGCGCTTGAACAACGGGTTTTGCTGCTGGAAGCGCTTCTTGTTCTTCGCGTCGCGCTGCTTCTTGTTCATGAATGCCATGATTCAATCCTTTACGAATACGTTACATCCGGAGATGTGAAAGACCAGTGCCTTACTGCTGCGGTGCTTGCGAGCCAGGAATCCTACGCAATCCAGGACGGTGCCCGGAGCGATGCGATCCAGAACGGAAGCCATCTTGCCGGCTGCCAGTGCTTCCATCGAAAACTCGATCTGCCGCACTGTCTGCGCTTCGACCGCCTGCCCGCTGTATGCCAGCAGACAGTTGACGATCGGCACGCCGGCCGGGGTGTATCGCATCACCTCGCGCTCGACCAGAGTGGCGACGAGCTGCAGGCGGTTGATGGCGTTGTCCCCGTGGGTTTCGTTCATGCTGGCGATGCGCGATCAGGCTTGCGCAGCACCACGCGGTATCAGGCGGCCTGTTCGGTCTGAGCGGCGGTCTTCTTGGCCTCTTCGCGTGCGACTTCCTTCATCATCGGCGACGGCGCCGTTTCAGCCTTCTTGGTCTGAACGATGAGGTGACGCAGCACGGCGTCGTTGAACTTGAACGCGTGCTCGAGCTCAGCCAGGGTTTCCTTGCCGCACTCGATGTTCAGGCACACGTAGTGAGCCTTCGCGAGCTTCTGGATCATGTAGGCCAGTTGACGACGGCCCCAGTCCTCGACGCGGTGCACTTGGCCGCCTTGCGTGGTGACCGTGCTCTTGTAGCGCTCGATCATCGCGGGCACTTGCTCGCTCTGGTCCGGATGGACGATGAATACGATTTCGTAATGACGCATTGACGCTCCTTGTGGATTAAGCCGCCCGGGCGTCACACTCCGGTGCAGCAAGGTTGGTTAGCCTGCCATTATACGCAGGCCTTGGCGATTTTTTCAATATCGATCAATGACTTGCTGCAGGGAGGCAACTTCTGCCCGGGCGCGGCCCGAGGCCAGAAGCAACGTCAGCAGCACACGCGCCTTATAGGGGTTCAGCGAGCCGCTCGATGCCCAGCGCTCTCCGCCCGGCTGCGCGGGCACCACGCCGGCACCGGTACGCGTGGAACGCAGCACGAAAACGCCCTGCTGACTCGCTCGGTTCAGCGCCGCCTCAAGATTCGCATGGATGGAGCCCGCGCCGGTTGCGGCAACGACCAGCCCCTTCACGCCAGCGGCGACCAGGGCATCAACCAAGCGCGCATCGGGCTGCGCATAGCTCGCCACAACCTCAACCCACGGCCACTGGCCTGCGGGCGGCATCGGCAGCACGTCGGTTGCGGCTACACGCTGCGCTGCACGCTGAAACTGTACTTGCGCGTCGAGCACAAAACCCAGCGCACCCGTGTCCGGCGAGACAAAGGCTTCGACCGCGTAAGTGTGTCCCTTCTGCACATCGCGAGCGGCATGCACACGCTGGTTGAGCGCAACCAGAACGCCTCGCCCGCGCGCAGACGGACTGGCTGCCAGCCGCACCGCATTCAGCAGATTCAACGGCCCATCCGCCGACAGCGACGTCGACGGCCGCATCGCCGCCGTCAGGACAATCGGCGTATCGGTCTGCTGCGTCAGGTGCAGCAGCATCGCGGTTTCTTCCAGCGTGTCGGTGCCGTGCGTGATGACCACGCCGTCCACACGCTCGACGTCGATCCAGTGACGGATGCGCGCAACCAGCTTTTCCCACACGTCGAACGTCAGGTCCTTGCTATCGATCTGGGCGACCTGCTCGGCGCGCACATTGGCAAGGCGCTCCAAACCGAGCTTGCTGGCCGCAAGCAGTTGATCGATGGGGACGGCGCCAGCGCGATAGCGTGCGGCGGAGCCAGCGTCGTCAGCAGAGCCGGCGATTGTGCCGCCGGTGGCGAGGATGGCGATGGTAGGCAAGGACATCGTTGCAGACATGCGTTGTGGGCAAGGCGCGCATTGTATCCGCCCGCCCCGCCTTTGCCGACGCGGGATTGCCCTGTGCGCCCAGAAAACAAAACGCCGGCACACAGGCCGGCGTTTGCAGCAGGAGCCGTGTCGATTATTTCTCGACGAAGGCGCGCTCGATCACGTAGTCACCGGCTTCGCCCATACGCGGCGAAATCTTGAAACCGCGGGCATCAAGCAGCTTGCAGGTGTCTTCCAGCATGGCCGGGCTGCCGCAAATCATCGCCCGGTCGACAGCCGGGTCCATCGGGGGCAGGCCGATGTCGGCAGAAAGCTTGCCGTTATCGACGAGGTCGGTCAGGCGGCCCATGTTGCGGAACGGCTCGCGCGTGACGGTCGGGTAGTAGATCAGCTTCTCGCGCACCTGATCGCCGAAGAACTCGTTATTCGGCAATTCGCGGGTGATGAAGTCGGCATAGGCCAGCTCGCTCACTTGGCGCACGCCGTGCAGCAGCACGACCTTCTCGAAGCGCTCGTAAGTGTCCGGGTCTTGGATGATGCTCATGAAGGGCGCGAGGCCGGTGCCAGTGCCGAACAGATACAGGTTCTTGCCGGGCAGCAGGTCATCCAGCACGAGCGTGCCGACCGGCTTCTTGCTCACCAGCAGCTTGTCGCCCACCTTCAGATGCTGCAGACGCGACGTCAGCGGGCCGTTCTGCACCTTGATGCTGAAGAACTCGAGGTGCGCTTCATAGTTCGGGCTGGCGATGCTGTAGGCGCGCATCAGCGGCTTGCCCTCGACCTCCAGCCCAATCATGACGAAGTGGCCGTTATGGAAGCGCAGCGCCTGATCGCGCGTGGTCTTGAAGCTGAACAGCGAGTCGTTCCAGTGATGGACGCTCAGAACGGTCTCTTGATTGAAGGCGGACATGGTGACGTTCGGGCCAGCCCAACGAGGCTCAATCGGGCTATGTGGCGATGCAAAAATCGGTCAAGGCCTTGATTTTATGCGATTCGCCGCGGCCGCGCCTGCATGGATTGCGCATAAGCTTCTAACCAGTCGCATAGGTTTTGACGCCGGTCATAAGGGCCGGGTGCTCACGCAACACATCACAACAAAATCACTTGCGCTTCCCGCGTCACTGTATAAAATCACAGCACCTGTTCAAATATACAGTACGCCAATGGCCGCCCTCACCCCTCGCCAACAGCAGATTTACGACTTGATCCGTCAGGCGATCCAGCGCACGGGCTTCCCGCCCACACGCGCCGAGATTGCCGCAGAGTTCGGTTTTTCATCGCCCAATGCGGCCGAGGAACACCTGCGCGCGCTGGCACGCAAGGGCGTGATCGAACTGACGCCTGGCGCCTCGCGCGGCATTCGGCTGCGGGCGGCCGGCGACACGGCGCAGCATCAGTTCTCGCTGCCGTCGATGGGGTTGATGCAATTGACGCTGCCGCTGGTGGGCCGTGTGGCTGCCGGTAGTCCGATCCTGGCTGCAGAGCACATTGATCGCCAGTATCAGGTCGATCCGTCGCTGTTTTCTGCGCAGCCCGATTTTCTGCTAAAGGTGCGTGGCATGAGCATGCGCGACGCCGGCATTCTGGACGGTGATCTGCTGGCCGTGCAGCGCGCTGCCGAAGCCACCAACGGCAAGATCGTTGTTGCTCGATTGGGCGACGACGTCACGGTCAAGCGCTTCCAGCGCAAAGGCCGCCATGTCGAACTGATTGCAGAGAATCCGGATTTCGAACCGATCCACGTTGATCTGGATCGTGATGAGTTTCACCTGGAGGGTCTGGCCGTCGGTTTGATCCGGCCTGCTGCTCCGTAAGTCTCCGGCGCATCCCAGCGCCAAACCTTCGCCGTTTGATCCTACCTGGAGGTGAGCCATCGGCCCGCCAGGGCGGAGTCTTGCCACTCGCTTTTCCACCCGAACTCACGAGGTCTGCCATGCGACTCGGATCGATGTCTTCCCGCCGCCGTCCGGTACAGCCGGTGCCCTTCCGCCAAACCCAGGGCGTGCGCATTTATCAGGGGGAGCAGCGCCGTACGATGGTCGGCAGCATGGCCGCCATCTGCCGCATGCTGGATGCGATTCCGGCGGGTTCACGTGCTGCTGGCGCCGAAAGCTGCTAAGGGAAGACGACGATGAAGGGCTTTGCATGGTGCTACCGCAGCCGATCAGGGCATACCCCAATGCTGCCGCCGCAACTGATTTCATACACTTGCCCTGCCCTGAGGACAGGGCTTTCTTCAACTGATTTTCGGCCCGCCGCTTGAGCGGGCTGTTTTTTTGTTCGCAAGTTGCTGCAGCGGCACATTCAACGATGTTCCCTCGGCAAAACGGACGTTTACCCCGATGTTGTTTGGCGTACGTGACAGTAGTATTGCCAATGCCCTCAGGGGCAATGAGATCGCTGAATTCGAAGCCCGCACATTGCGGGCTTTTTTTTCGCCGCAACCGGCTGGCAATCCGCTACACGCTCCCCGCTTTCTCGACAACGAGAATTCTTGCCTCGCCGCGCGGGTGCGCCACGTGCTCGCAGCCGACACCGGCGAAGAAGATGTCACCGGGCTCCAGCACTGCGACCTTCTCTTCGCCGGCTTCGCGGTAATGCATGTCGACCGTGCCGTCGAGCACCACGAACACCTCCTCGCCATCGTTCACATGCCAGCGATAAGGCTGGTCGGTCCAATGCAAGCGCGTGGTAATGCCGCTCATGTTGGCAATGTCGAGCGCGCCCCAGGCATGCTCAGCAGTAAACGACTTGGCGCGGATGATGTTCATGGCGGTTCCCGGCGGTTACTGCATGTAAGGCAGATTGCCAATGCGCACCAGCATCTCGGTGAACATCTGCATATCGAGGTCCAGGTCCGGCACTTCCTTGTACTCGTTGGCGTTGTGCGCGGTGTACTTCTTGCCGGGCATCGCCGGGCCGAAGTTGATGGCATTCGGCATCAGCTTGGCGGTCGTGCTGCCGGCCGTCGGGACAGGCTTGGCATCGAGGCCCGTCGTGTCGCCGTAGATGTTGAGCAGCGTCGACAACCACGCGCCCTTCGGATCGCGCGCCATCCAGTTGCCCTGGTCATGATTGATCTCCAGGGCGACATGCTTGGCGGTGGCCCATGCGTTGATCTTGCCGGCGATCTCGCCACGCAGCGCATCGGGCGTTTTGCCGCGCGGCATGCGCACGTTGGCGGTCACCTCCACGCGGCCGTTCTTGTCGCCGATCACCGTAGGCGAGATGGTGAGCGGGCCCATGAAGTCATCCTTGTAGGCCACGCCCATGGTGTTGCCGAGGTAATCGGTGCCGTAAACGTCGGCCAGATACTGCACGGCGTGGGCGTAGGCGTTGTCTGCCAGGCCGAGATCAGTTGCACGCAGGAAGAGCGCCAGGCGCGGCAGCGGGTTCACGCCCTCTTCCGGGCGCGAGCCGTGTGCGGAGGTGCCGGTCACCTTCACGACGATGCTGTCCGCGGTGCGCGTGATGTCGATTGCAAACTTGCCCTGCGCGGCTAGGCTGTTCACAAACGCGTCGCGTTTGGCTTCGAGCGCGGCGGCCGCCACGCCCAGATCCCCGCCCTTGAGGGTAGCGGTGGCCGTTTGTGGGATGGAGCTGGCCGACGCCGCGCCCGTCATCGAAACGATGGCCGTATGCGTCGCATCACCAGCTTGCGCAGGGAAGAACACCTTCAATGCGCCGGTGCCTTTCTCCGCAACGACGGCCGGATACTTGCTGTCGAGCACGATGTTGTACGCCGGCAATTGCGTGTGTTCACGGTAGTACTTCATGCCATCGCCACCGGTTTCTTCGGTGGTTTCGATCATCAGGCGGATCGTGCGCGCGAGCGGCACGCCGCTGTCCTTGACCGTTTTCATGGCGTACATCGCGGCAGCAATGGACCCCTTGTCGTCAATCGTGCCGCGGCCGTACAGCAGATTGCCGACGCGCGTGACCTTGAACGGATCGAGCTTGGTGCCGTCGCCGAGCACCCATTCTTCCGCCTTGGCGGGCACAACGTCCGCGTGGGTCAGGATGCCGAATTCGTCAGAGCCGGTGCCCGGCAGCGTAACTTCGAAGACGCGGTTGTCGACGTTGCGGTATTTCAGGCCGAAGTCGCGCGCCATGCCCTCGACCAGCTTGCCGAACGCCACGATGGCGGGGTTCTCGTATTGCGGAATTTTGTCGTCACGCACCGTCGGCAGCGCGACCATCCTCTCGATCGAGGCGATCACGGCCTGCTGATTGTGCAGGCGGTTGTACAGACCCAGCAGACGCCCAATGTTGACGAGGTCGTCGCCAGTGAGCACGGCCTTCTTCTGATATGCGGCGACACTGCCTGCAACTTGCGGATCTGCCTTGGCGACTGCCGCGAGAAAGCTGTTCAGGCCAGCCGACGCCGAGGATTGTTCAGCGGCGAGCAACGCATCGAGCTGGGGTTTCTGAAGCGTGGCGGCAAAGGCGCCGGTGCCGCAAGCCAGCGACAGTGCGATCGTCAGCGAAGACAGGCCAATACGGGCAGTGCGTTGCATCGAAGTGGTTTCCGGAAAAGGCGAAGGCGCCATCATAGGGGCGAAGCGCAAGCCCCGCATTGTGCGGCGCGAAAAACGCTAAGCTACGCACGCTGCGCAGTATGCTTGGAGTTTTCCAAGGAGGCTTGCCGCATGGAACCGTCTCTGGATACCGCCCCAGCTCTGCTGAGCGTGCTGGAAGAACTGCGCCGGCGCGAACCCATCTTCCATCGCCCCGAATTGGGCACGCGCCGCGAAGACTTCGAGCGCATGACCACGGAAGATTTCTGGGAAACCGGTGCGTCAGGTCAACGCTATAGCCGCAGCTATGTGCTCGGCGTTCTCGATGCCCGGCATGGCCATATCGGCGAGGATTTCTGGCAGACGCGCGATTTCCGCTGCCAGGAGATTGCGCCCGACAACTACTTGCTGACGTACACCTTGGTGCAATCGAACCGGACGACGCGCCGGGCGACGTTATGGCGGCGGACGGCCGATGGCTGGAAGGTGGTGTATCACCAGGGTACGGTGGTAGCCGACGCGCAGACGTAAAAAAGCCCGCAGAAGCGGGCTTTTTTATTGAAACCTTGGGGTGACTGATGGGATTCGAACCCACGACAACCAGAATCACAATCTGATCCATCGAATCAGGTAAGACGCGTCTTCGCGCCGACTTCGCGGGAATATAAGCTTGGGTCTCGATCAGGCAGTTACAGGGTCCGTGGCGCGGTATTCCCACGTGACAACAGCCTCAATCTGACCTCGGCCCCTTGGCAGTGAGCGCATTGATTACCCCTGTTCGGGGATCCTTATCTAGGCAAATTGCTGGCAAAGTAAAGGCAGATCGGCGGCGCGATAACTTACCGCCTCCCCACCCGGTGAGGAGTTGCACTTGCGAATCATTTTTAGCCGAAAAGGATTCGATGCCAAATATGGCGGAGTTCCAAGCCCAATACTCCCGGATGGCTCGCTTCTCTCTTTCCCAATTCCGTCTCGTTACGGCCGCCCTCTTGGCGACCTCCAGTGCAGTCATGGCCCTGTACACGCGCTGGCAAGCGATCTGACAAAGGGCACTATCACTGCGCGCAGCAGCGTCCACCTCGACCCGGACTTAGACCGCAGCCAAGTCCCACGACGGGCGGGATGGAGGGCGACTCTTGGGCAGGTCGGAGCAGCGCAAAAGCATCTTTCCAATCAAAGCGTAGGACCGGGGGATGTCTTCCTGTTTTTTGGGTGGTTCCGTCAAACCGCGTACACCGCTGGCAAATGGCAATACGTGCGCGGCGCGCCTGGCGTGCATGCCTTGTTTGGCTGGCTCCAGATCGGAGAGGTGCTCAAGGTCGGCGCATCCGAATGCCCCGAGTGGCTGGAGGACCACCCACACCTTCAGCATGCCAGCCTGATAGGGAAGAACAATACCGTCTATGTCGCCGGCAACAGCCACATGGGTATTCGCAAGGACGCTCCCGCCGCAGGCACTTTCCGGAATTGGGGACCCGATCTGCAACTGACCGCCCCGGGCCACAGCCGCTCCGTATGGCGCCTCCCAAGATGGGCGCTCAAAGAGCCTGCACAGCCAACTCTCAGTTACCACCGAGAGCCTGTGCGATGGACCGCGGAGCCAGACCACGCGATCTTACAAACAGTCGCAAAAGGCCAAGAATTCGTAATTGATGTTGGCGAATGCCAAGAAGCCTCCAACTGGCTGCGGCGCATCATCCTCAATCACGGAATCTGACAAGGGGCTGCGTATGAGTATCACTATGGGGTACAAAATGACCCACGATACTGGGTTCGCTCCCAATCCGTTCCACGGTGCTCTCACGCTGGCAACGTGTAAGCCCAGGATTCGGGCAAAACGCGACGTGGGCGAATGGGTGGCCGGCTTTGCCTCAAAAACGCTTGTGGATACTGCCGCGCGGCACGGCGTAGGCATCCCACGCGGTGGGCTCATCTACCTAATGCAGGTCGGTGAAGTGTTGGCATTGCACGAGTACTTCGATGACAGTCGCTTCACAGTCAAGCGACCACCGCGCGAGTCGGCCAACGCTATTGACCTGTGCGGAGACAACATCTACTACCTCGACCACCGCGGCCAGTACGGCCAGCTGGAGAATCGCTTCCACACGGGACAAGACACCAAGCGCGACATTTCGGGCCGGAACGTGCTTATTGCCAAACGCTTTTACTACTTTGGCCGCAATTGCTTTGTTCCCGATGGGGGCTGGGCAGCTTTGACAGGAACGTCTTTGTCCGAAGGCCGTACGTTCTACTGCCCCGAAGGCTTCGCCGAAAAGATCCTACGGTACTTTGAAGTGAAAGGCATTGGTGAAGGACTGCACGGCCTGCCATCTCTCATGGATGAAAGCGCGGCAAGGCAAGCGAACGTGCTTGCGTTACGTTCGATAAAGCGATCCAGCACTGTTCCACCTACAGAACCAAAAATCGGCCGCAAACTGGGTTCCTGCAGCAGGTAAAGCGGAAGCAAGCCGCACGCCCCGCTCACGAGCGGATACTGCAAAGTGTTTCAGAGCGCATACGCAGCACAGTGCGCCCCTCTCCACGTCTGCATTGTCTACATTGACGCGTAGCATCCGGCCTACGATACTGTATATCCATACAGTATTTGCGCCATGCCCTACCCCCTCCGCATCCAATACCCCGCGCTCAGCACCGAGCAACTGACAGCCATCGGCGACCGCTATGGCCACGACCCCGTCGTGCGGCGGCTGGTGATGGAAGTGCAGGCCCTGCGCAACCTCGTCTTCCGCGTGCACCAGGTCGCTCAGGCCGCCGGCCCCGGCGGACGAACAGACGCGTTCGGCATTGCCGTCGCAGCGCTGCACGAAGAGCTCGCGGCGGAGACATGGTTCCACGAGCACGTTGCAGAGAAAGAGGCATACCGCGCGTCCCTCCCCGCCGAGCCCGCGCCCCATGACCGCCGGGCCATGCGCAACGCTCGCAAATGGTGACGGTGCACCCATGGCGAAATACATCCGCGAGCGCTTTCCCGCGCTCACCCTGGCCGAGCTTCACAAGCTGGCCGAAGAACACCGCGACAACGAAACCGTCATGCGGCTCCTGTGGGAGATCCGCGCGCTTCACAACGTTGGCTACCACGCCTGGCGCGTAGAAACGGAAGAGTATTTTGTCTACCCCGACAACCCGCTCGGCGCCGCGCTTTTAGCCTTGCGGGCGGTGCTGCGACAAGAGAGCTGGCTGTCAGAGATGATCGACAAGGTCAGAGGCAAGCGCGGCCCTAACGACCGCAGGTAAGCCGCGGCGCGGCGTATCATCAGACAGCCCACCCGGGAGCCCCGCGCCCATGTGCTACTCCGCCCAAATCGAAGCCGACTATCGACGGTTCGTACACGAGTACGGCGCCATCATGTCGCTCGACGAATTCACGCGGATGGTGATGGAGTACTTCGCCAACCCGAAGATGCGCGTGCCCAGGGCGATGACTGCGCATTTCCTCGAATCGCCCGAGACCGACGAAGAAAAGAAAATCGCCGAGGTCATCCGCGCACGCATGGCCGCAGACGAGATCGCGCTGCTGCAGGAGCTGGCCAAGCAGACCGAACGGCTGGAGAAAGCCCAGCGATCCCTCGCTGCCAAGGCCACCAAGAAGGCCGCTGAAGACGCCCGCATCGCCACCAACAAGATCGCAGCGGCCAAAGGCAAACTCGAAGAGCTCAAGAGCACCGAGCTCAAGCCGCGCGACTCGCGCATCTACCCCGGCTGGTACGCGCCGGTGATGGTCATGGAGAACGGCCGGCGCGTCGTCAAGCCGATGCGCTACCAGTGCCGCCCCGCCGGCAAGCCGGCCTTCTACGACGAACAGTACCCCGGCACCTACAACGCCCGCCGCGACAACCTGCGCGGGTTCTGGAAAGGCCAATACGGCCACACACACGGCCTCGTCCTGGTCGACGCGTTCTACGAGAACGTAACCGGGCCAGACGGCAAAAACGTCATCCTCGAATTCCGCCCCGACCCGCCGCAGACGCTGCTCGTCGCCTGCGTGTGGTCACACTGGCGCGCGACCAAGCCCGGCGAAAAGGATCTGCTGTCGTTCGCCATCATCACCGACGATCCGCCGCCGGAGATTGCGGAGGCGGGGCATGACCGCTGCCCGGTACCGATCAAGCCGGAGAACATTGATGCATGGTTGAATCCCGATCCGCGCAGCCTTGATGCTGTCGACGCGATTTTGGATGACAAGCCACGGATTTTCTACGCGCACTCGAAGGCAAGTTAGCGACGCACATTGCCGCGGCAGAAAAAATCAATGGCATGTCAGTACCACCTGAAATCGCGCATCCCTTCGACGCCTTGCCCGATGTCGTCGGACAAATCCACCGAGGGCTCGAAAGCGAGTGGGGGTATAGGAAACAAATCGACCAGAGCGCCTGATGTGCCGCACCTGCGCAACTTGATAGCGCTCCCGCGTTAGGACCGCTCATATCGCAGACGTCCTATCTGGCCAGAACACGTTTAGAGGTACGACGACACTGATGTCGAACCCCTCCTTCCCGTCACTCACACGGGGGCCACTATCGAGCGCCCACGCTGCCCACGCTTTCAACCGAGAACATCGGTCAGCGCGTTCAGCCTGTGGCAATTGCAGGTAGGTCGCCAACATCGCCGAAGAGAGATAGAAGGACAGCGAATTCACTGCCTCCTGCCCATCAATGGTGCCCACCCGCCACCACGCGTGAACGTACAGTTCTGACAGATAGTCCTCTTCGAGTCGCAACACCGCGTTTCCTGGAAGTACCCCAAGGATCGCAGTGCGGAGTTCGCCATGCGCAGCGCAGCGAATGGCATCCAAGTCTTGCCGTTCCATGCTCTATCCATCCTGCTCCTACGCACCCGCGCGTTCCTTTCACTGGAGCATAGTCACCGGGTGCCAGACTAGGTTGACAAGGCTCAACGGGGCCAGCGATTACCAGCCGGTTCAAGCGTGCGCAGGCTGGACGCTGCGCACGTTTGTTTTCTCTGGGCGGACAGACATGAGGGCTTCGGGCTCTGCCGGCCACTCCTCCGGTCTGCCAACGTGTTCTGTCCGCCCGCCCTGATTACGAGTCTAAAATTGCTGGCTCCGAATCCAACGGTGGGGCCGGTCGGTGACTCCTCGTTGAGCACACCAGATCGAGGCCTTATCGTAAAAACTTGGATGACCAGGATTGCCGACACAGGAAATCTCAAAACGGGACACGTCGGACACTAAATATTGCGCCAAGGCCGTCGATACTTCATGCGGACAACCCGCGCGCCGCATTTATGACCGAAACCCTTCAAGTGGAAGGCGCCTCCCCTTCCCGCCACGAGCTCCATGCTGCTGCAGTCGTGTCGGCGACCATTATTGCCCTGGCAATCGTCTCTTTCATCGGTGCACGTATTCAATTGCCAGAGGTCAGGTCATTCCTGCCCATCTTCCTGACAATGGTGGTCCTGTTTGAGGGCTTGACCGGCTATCTCCTGCTGCAGCGTGCGCGCCTAGCTGGTACGCCCTTCTACGGAGTTCTTGCCGGCGCTTACATCTTTACTGCCTCGGCAGCGGCAGCTCAACTGCCCGCCTTTCCTGGTCTCTTATCGGAGACCGGCCTTTTCGGCGCTGGCCCGCAAACGGCTGTATGGCTTTGGACGTTCTGGCACTCTGGATATCCGCTTTTGGCGTTGCTGGCGGGGCTGAGCCGACATTTCCACGAACGCGCAAAACCGCATCAGCCTGTCTCAGCCACTCTTAGGGCTCTCCGTTGGACCGGTCCCGTGGCTGCCGCAGTCATTGTGCCGCTTTGCATCTGGGGCACGAGCCTTCTTCCACAACTCATTCAGGGTGGAACTTACGCCAACCTCGTCCACATCTTGGGTGTGCCAGTTATCGGCGCGAATGTCGTTGCGCTTATTGGATACCTGTCGCTGACCAGGCTGCGCCGTTCGGTGGACGTATGGGTGGCTGTTGCACTGGTCGTCAGCCTCGCGGATTCGGTACTCACGCTGCACGGCGGAGCACGATTCACATTGGGCTGGTATGCGGCACGGGTGCTGAGCGTGGTGTCGTCGGCGGTTGTGCTATCTATGCTGATTGCTGAAATCACGCGGCTGTACGGTGCTCTGATTGCCGCCAATAAAAGACTCGAACAGCAGGCGTCATTGGATGGTTTGACCCAGATTGCGAATCGACAGGCTTTCGCTAATCGATGGGACACAGAGTGGCGACGAGCAGAGCGGGAGGGAACACCGCTCTCGATTCTCATGATCGACATCGACCATTTCAAGCAGATCAACGATACTTTTGGCCATGGTCGTGGAGATGCATATCTGATAGCCGTTGCGAGTGTCCTCTCGCAAATCGCAGCTCGGCGGGGGACGGACTTCGTTGCCCGCTATGGCGGCGAAGAGTTCATCGTTCTCCTTCCAAACACCGGACGCCTCGGCGCACAGCAGGTTGCAGAGCGAGTACGCCGCGACGTCGAGGCGGCCGCCTTGCCTGCGCCAACGATGGGCGGTGTTGTTACAGTAAGCGTCGGGGTGGCGACGGATATTCCAGCGCAGCACGCGGTCGCAGACCACACCTACGACGGCATGTCCGCGCGCGCAACAGCAGAAGTGTTCGCTAGGGCCGATATGGCACTCTACGATGCCAAACGGGCAGGCAGGAACGCAGTCGCCATTCGCTGAATCGCACAGCAGCACGATCAATGGTGCCGCCTGAAGTAAAGGCCGGCGGTTTTTCGCAGAGGTGCAAAACCGGTCGCGTAACAACCAAGGAAGAAAAGCCATGCAATTCCCCATCGCGATTCACAAGGACGAGGGGAGCGTCTATGGCGTCACGGTGCCGGATATTCCCGGCGTGCACTCGTGGGGCGATACCGTCGATGAAGCCATCCGCAACACGCGGCAGGCCATCGCTGGTCATCTGCAGACACTGGCAGAGCTCGGCGAAGACGTAGACGTAACCTGCTCGACAATTGAAGACCTGACCAAGCAAGACGAGTACGCGGGTGCCATCTGGGCGATCGTTGAAATCGACGACGAGGAGCTTGACCGCACCCCGGAGCCCATCAACGTGTCACTCCCCCGCTTCGTGCTCAGAAAGCTGGATCGGTTTGCCGAGAAACGGCATGAAACACGCAGCGGGCTTCTGGCTCGCGCGGCTATGGAGCTGATGGCGCATGGGTAGGACGGGCGGCCAAATGCCCTAGCCGCATCCATTCGACTCTCCGGTCAGGAGCGTCAAGTAACCACAGCCAGGTCCGGCGATGCACGCAACCTTGCGATGTCGCGCGCAGGCGGTTGTCCGAAGTAACGTCGATATTCGCGCGTGAATTGAGTCGGGCTTTCATATCCCACGCTGAAGGCCGCGGTCGTTGCGTCGATGTCTTGCACCAGCATCAGACTGCGTGCCTCTTGCAATCGGAGCTGCTTCTGAAATTGCAGTGGGGTCGTTGCGGTCACGCTTCGAAAATGTTCGTGCAAGCTAGACGGGCTCATTCCAACCTCAGCGGCAAGCCTTTCAACGCTGAATGGCTCCCGGAAGTTTTGCGCGATCCATGCAATAGCCTTCCCAACCTGAGCGACCCGACCTTGGCTAGTGGTGATGTGGCGCATCTTTGCGCCATCAGGGCCGGAGATCAAGCGATAGAGAATTTCCTGCTCGGCGAGTGGTGCGAGCACGGGCGCGGCAGCCGGCTCGTCCAGCAACCGCAGCAAGCGCAGCGCCGACTCGAGCAGACTGGGGTAAGCACGCGAAACCGTCTTTCCTATGGCGGGCGGGCTGCCCTCTTCGGTGGGCGGCACACGCAACATCAGTTGCCCCAGGACGACTGGATCAAAGTCCAGGTACACGCAAAGGTAAGGCTTGTCCGGCGTCGCCTCTGTCACCCTGCCTGTGACCGGCAGGTCATGCGTCACGATTCCATAGTATCCGGGCGCATACCTGAACACGTGGTCACCGAGCATGACCTCCTTTTGCCCCTGCACCACTAGACACAGTTGCGGCCGATAAACATTCGGCATTGACAACGTGACCGTGGAGGATCGAACAAGCGTTACACGTTCGATGGGGGCCGTGCTAAAGCCGTCCTTGGATGTGTGCCGGGCAATCAAGGCGGCGATTTCGCTCAATGTTTCCATAGCGTGGACCATCGCACGAGGCGCAAAGCCGAGCAAGCTACCTTCATCGTTTCTGGAGGATTGGGCAATAGTCTCGGCAAATTAGGCTAACGACCCCCTATGCCCGCCCATCACCATGTGTCCGCCGCCAGGTCAAAGGAACTTGGCTGCAGCACAAGTATGGAGCGAACATGACGATTGATGCACTCAAAGTACCCGCAGCAGTGCTCGGCACCTGGGCGTGGGGCGACAGCGGCGAAATTGGCAATGGCTACTTCGGTAGCAGACTGACCCCTGTAGGCCTGGAAGAGATCACGGACAAAGCGCACGCCGCTGGATTCACCATGTGGGATACCGCTGTGGTCTATGGGATGGGTCGCTCAGAGAAAGTACTAGGAGAGCTGCTGAAGCGTTACAGCCGCCAAGACTATCAACTTTCTACGAAATTCACACCACAGGTTGCGGCAACCAGCGACGATCCTGTAGCCGATATGTTGGAACACAGCCTAACCCGTCTTGGCACCGGCTACGTTGATCTCTATTGGATTCATAACCCGGCCGATGTAGCGCGGTGGACACCTCGGCTGATCCCCTTGCTTGAGAGCGGCAAGGTCAAGCATGTTGGCCTCTCGAACCACAATCTGAACGAGATCAGACTCGCCAATCAGATCTTAGGCAGCGCAGGTTTCCGGGTTGAGGCTGTTCAAAACCACTTCAGCCTCCTTCACCGTAGCTCCGAAAATGCTGGCATCTTGGATTACTGCCGCAGCGAAGGCATTCCGTTCTTCGCCTATATGGTGCTTGAGCAAGGCGCTCTGAGTGGGAAGTACAGTCCAGAGAACCCCATGCCGGCAGGCAGCAGCCGCGCCGAAACCTATAACAGCATGCTTCCTCAACTCGAGGCATTGACGCAGCACCTTTCCTCGATCGGCAAGAGCCACGGTGCAAGTGCGGCCGATGTTGCAACAGCTTGGGCTATTGCAAAGGGTGCGACTCCGATGGTTGGTGTGACCAAGCCTGGCCACATTGATGGCCTGGTGCGGGCCACTAGCATGAAGCTCTCGACCGATGAGATTGCCAGTCTGGAAACGCTTGCTAGTGCCGCCAATGTGAACACTCGGGGGTGGTGGGAGCAGGAGATGTAAGGCTAGTGCCGGCAGCCAACTCGACCGACACGGGAGCGCACATGCGCGATGACGAGCCGTGGTTCGTCGCAGCCGACGTGTGTGCCGCGCTGGAAATCGCCAACAGCCGGGATGCGCTCATGAAGCTGGATGCCGACGAAAAGGGTGTCGGCTTAACCGACACCCTTGGTGGTCGCCAACAGGTCGCCATCGTTTCAGAGTCCGGCATGTACGCCCTAGTCCTGCGCTGCCGCGACGCCATCAACCCCGGCACCGTGCCGCACCGCTTCCGCAAGTGGGTCACGTCCATCGTCCGGCCGGCCATCCGCAAGACCGGCCAGTTCACGGCACAACCGTGCATCGACGCCGCGCCCGCCGCCGCCCGCACACCCGCCGACCTCGCCAGCCTCTACCCCGCCGACGTCGAGCGCGCGCTGCAACTGCTCAACAAACACATCTACCAGGCAGACCGCTACACCGGCATGCTCATCGTCCTGCAGGACGACGAAGCCAAAGAACCCGTCGTCATCTCCGCCGGCAGCTATCGGCACAAGCGCGCCCGCGCGCTGACTGACTTTGCGCGCGCGTCGGTACAGATTTCGGATTTGATTGAGGCGGGGGTGTAGCGGAGTGGGATGGGGCTCGCAGCGCTGGCCGGGTTGGCGGCGATGCGTGTTACTGGAGACGGGCCGCGGTGAGCGGCGTTGACTTTCGATCAAAGGCTCGCGTCGTTGCCGACGAGCGTGACCACTCGGATCGCTCGCGAGTGAATTGCAAACACACGCACCTTTCTCAGGCGCGACCCCATCGGGGGCCGCCCTGAAATCTAAATGTGTCTGCTCAACCAAGAGTGCCGCGTCCTCGATCCTTCTCGAGTTGTGCGCTTTCGCTTACCCGAAGCGATCAACTCAACCCCTGCTTAGATCATCTTCACTTGTGACGCGGGGTGATAACTCCATTGACACTCTTATCTAAATTCAATGGAGTTGTTATATCCCTTATTTATATTTCATATTTAATCAATTTTAATATATTAAATTTCCGCCCAAAGGCATCGTGTTGGCCGATGCCCAGAGATGCCTTGCCCACAGGGGATCGGAGGTCTATGCGATGCAAAAAATTAGGCCTCAATGCAAAATTCGCATTGGTAGTCACAAGCCTTTGCGGGTATAAAAGTCGCAAGAACAAGATTGAAGAAATATGGCGTAATTTAAAAATTAAGTTATTGTAGCTTTTGCCACCGTTTCTTCATAAATATTGACCACAACAATATAGCACTTATAAAAACAACCCCAACGCTTACGGGAGGACATTTTAAAACAATTTCCCATACAAATTAGCGCTCACCGAATTACTAGCGCCTTTAATTATGGCGCAGTTAAATCCTCTTGCGATCATGAATTAAATAATCTCAATAATCCACCAAATATGGATAAAACATGATGAAAAATTATTTTTTCATTTCATTATTGGCACTTACCATGACGGCGTGCGGAGGGGGCGATGAAGAAACTGTAACTCCGCAAAACGTTTCGGCAACAACTGCCCCAGCCGTCGTGCCAACATCGTCAGATTCGGCACCCAACAAATTTCAGACGCTCACTCCAGCTTTCTCGGGCGTACTTTCCAAAAGCATTTCTATCAACTCTGCTACAACAAAGACAACTCAGATTACAAAAAGCGCAGATGATAATAGTAATGCAGGCGTAATATTATATGTCAACAGCAACTATAAGTCGCTGGAAAATGAAGTCAACAATGCATTAGATGCGGGACTTCTTGTGGTTCTCGAGTCCGATGGAACACCCGCCGGCATGAATGCCATATCAGATGCATCAACATTCTTCGCTGGTGTTGGAGTTCCTGCTGCGGCCGTTGTTCTATACAAAAGTACGGCAGGTGATGCTGTAAGCATCCTTCCTTTTTCCTCCCTGGAAATGGATAAGCTTGCCGAATATTTAAAGACGGCAGCTCCGCGCGGCAAAATTTAATCGGCGAGAAAACCATGAAAGCACTTCACTTTAGTCTGGTCGCTGTAGCTATTACACTCTTGGTAGGTCCTACGGGTGCGGGCGCCACTAGGCCAACAGGCGCTACCACATGGACACATGATCGTGGACCAGGATTCGGCGACAGCGAAACTTATGTCACTTATCCGACCAATAATGGCGCGCAAGGTACATTTTGGGTTTGGCGAGTTTCCAAACCATTCCCAGACGCCACAATTTATTGTGGAGGTTCAGCTATCAATTGTTCTGCTAGCCGAAGTATTGCAAAAGGTCAGAGCTGGACTGCATTGGGGGGAAGCAAAGTATCCTTCGGATGGGCTGAGATTTCGGGCTCTGTCTCATATACAGAATCCACAACCGAAACGTTCACTCAAACAGTCACCGTGGGGCCTGGCACCACCGCTTATATTAATCTGATCGTGGATAGCAAATGGTTACCCCTAGAAGATGTTCGGGGCGCATGGGTCGACACCGGAAGAACTCGTTTTAGAGGGTGCTGGGACTCGAAGTGCCATAGGGACCACCAATATAGATGGGACAATGACAGAACCGTCGGTCATTTTTCGGGTAACGTTTCGATTAACGGTCGCATATCTCTTTGCGCAACAAAAAAGGTGTTGAGCTTTAATGAGGGTAGTACATTACCACCCGAATGCACGCCTGCGCACCAATTTCCTTAGGGGGATCACGTGACGGTGCAGTACAAATTTTGAGCGACCTACAAGGAGCGGGGTCTTTTGCGATTAACCCCTTCAGGGGTAGGCGGTGGACGAGAGCATTGCCAAGTTGGTGTCCGTTTCGGCATGCGATCCACATTCGGACTTCGCGCCTCGCAGTAGGCCCGACTCGCCGCCTCGCGATTGCTCGTGACTTACTAGCCGTACTTGCGCTGCCCGTGCAGCCCCACCGCGCCGGTGGGGCTGGTTTGCGCATCCGCCGCACAGCCGGTGGGCGGGCTTTTGGGGCAGATCACTGCTGGCTGCTCCGGTGCGGGTGCGTTCCTGAGGGCTATGGTGACGTCGCTTACATCCTCATGTTCCTTTGACCCTACGCCGGAATTAGTACCGTTCAGAAATGGGGATTTCCGGTGTCATGACCGGACCTTTCAGCAAGGATGGGACGAGTTATATGTGGCCTTTAGGTCACTCTATCTTATCAACTCAAATCCAGTTCAAATCATCGTCGCTCTTGACGCAAGGTGACAACCTCATTGACATGCTTATTTAAAAATACTGGAATTAAGTTGGTTATTATCTAAATTTGTTTAACTATTCGCTTCTTATATATCAAACCGCTGTGCAGAGGCAACGCGTCGACCGATGCTTCGAGATAGCTTTGCACAGTGTCAATCGGAGATCTATGCGATGCGAAAAGTCGACCGCGATGCAAAATTCGCATTGGTAGCCACGAACTTTCAGGGGTATAAGGTAAGGAAAAGCGAGATTGGAGAAGTGCGCGGCAAACTAAAGCACAAGCTATAGTGGCGTTTGTCACCATTTCTTCATAAATATAAAACACGACAATACGGCACTACCGAGAATGACCCCAACGCTTAAGCAAGTTCGGGCGCTGGTTGCATTATCCAAACATAGGCACTTTGGATATGCTGCGAATGATTTATGTATTTCGCAACCGGCATTTTCGAGAATCATTCAGGAGTTCGAAAAGCTCGTTGGCGGTCCTTTAGTTGACCGCAGTAGTCGCATCGTGCAGCTAACCCCACTGGGGGAGCGATTTGCAAAGCTAGGCGAGGAACTTCTCCGCTCATGGGAGGCAAGCTTCGACGTTAAGAAGCGCTCGGTACGCGTAGCTTTGAAGCCAGGCAAGATCGCAATGGGGCCCGCCCTGGCAACGATGCTGACGCCTCTTTTGCTCCGTGAGCGCTATGAAGCGCAATCTAGCAAAACGTTGTCGATATTTGTCGCCAGTTGCAGGAAGGTGATCGCCAGTGTGTACGACGGCGACGTGGACGTCGGTGTTTGTTCATTGGTTGAGGGCCCTCACGTGCATTCCGAGGAACTGCTCGCGTCACGCATCGGGATATTGACGTCAGCGAACCGGACTATCGAATGCGAATCTGTGAGTCCGGAGAAAGTGTCCAGGCTCAATCTGATCAAACTGAAAGCTGACGATTTCATGTACAACATGATCGCCGCGCACTGCCCCGCGTTGATCACGGCAATGACCGGGGCACCAGAAATTAATGACCTGGGCACCATTCTTCAAGTGATTAGAAGCGGCGTCGCTTCCGCAATCGTTTCCGCAGTGACAGCCTCCAACCCTTTTGCGACCGATTTAAAGTTCGTTCCTTTCAGCCACGCCTTTATGCAACGGAAGTTTTATCTGGTTTGCAAGCGCGGCCAACAGGATGACCCGTTTATCTCTGAGATGTTTCAGAGCGTTAGCGAGGCTGCGACCTCGATCACGTGGCACCCCGGGGTGGCAGTGCTTTCTCCACGAGAGGAACCTGCCTGATGCGCTGTAGCAATAGACGCCGCTGTGCCGTCGTCAATCGGGTGGATGTTGGCATATGGTTTCCGCTCCCTGTGCCCGGCGTTATTTGGGCCGGCACGTTGCACCTCCGAGAAATGGATACGGCCGAGCGCGTCGAGCTGCTCGGTAAGCCGCCGGTTTGCACGTAACTGCAGCCCGCCGTATACTCGGCCGGTCGCCGGAAACACCGGCGCACGGGCTTGGCCGCCCGACCTCTCAAGGCGCAGAAGAGCCGCGCCGCATTCCTATGCACGCGGCTTTTTGCTTGCGCACGTCTGGCAGCTTCTATGGTGGGCCGGGCGGGGACTCCTTCGGGGGTGCCGGTTCCTTGAGTCCGGTCGGCCAACCCCGCTTTGGTCCACCCCCCACGCTTGGCCGCGTGGTGGTGGGTCTCAAACCGCACTCAAGGAGTCATGCCATGACTGGTACGTCTGTTGGCGCGTCCGCGCTCGCCCCTACCCCGAATACCTTCAATTTCGAATCAAGCGCCGTCCGTGTTGTTGTGCGAGACGGCGAGCCGTGGTTTGTTGCCGCGGATCTCTGCGAAGCGCTGCACTTAGACGCGACGGCAATTCGCAAATTGGACGACGACGAAAAGGGTCTGCATTCAATGCAGACCCTTGGCGGGACGCAATCCATGGCCGTCATCAGCGAATCCGGCATGTACACCCTCGTCCTCCGCTGCCGCGACGCCGTGAAACCCGGCACCGTCCCACACCGCTTCCGCAAGTGGGTCACATCCATCGTCCTGCCCGCCGTCCGTAAGACCGGCCAGTTCACGGCACAACCGTGCATCGACGAGGCACCCGCCGCCGCCCGCACACCCGCCGACCTCGCCAGCCTCTACCCCGCCGACGTCGAGCGCGCGCTGCAACTGCTCAACAAACACATCTACCAGGCAGACCGCTACACCGGCATGCTCATCGTCCTACAGGACGACGAAGCCAAAGAACCCGTCGTCATCTCCGCCGGCAGCTATCGGCACAAGCGCGCCCGCGCGCTGACTGACTTTGCGCGCGCGTCGGTGCAGATTTCGGATTTGATTGAGGCGGGGGTGTAGGGGGCGGGATGGGACTCGCACCGCCTTTCACTACTGTCCGAGAAGACGGTGCGGATCACGTCACGGGCATCACGATAGTGACGAGCAGCCCGGTTTGCCCAGCAGCGTCTGCGAAACCAAGGCGGATTTCTGCACCGATGCGCTGGGCAATCGCATTGACAATGGAAAGCCCTAGACCAGAGCCAACGTGCTCGCTGCCCAGCGTACGGTAGAAGGGATCAAACACTCTTTCTCGTTCGGCAAGCGGGATTCCTGGCCCACTGTCCTGAACACGCAGTTCCACTTTGCCTTCGGCTACACCTACTGAAAGATCGACACGCCCGCCCTCAGGCGTATATCGGATGGCGTTATCGACCAGATTTTTGACAATGGCGATCATGTCCAACTCGCTCGCCCACACCTGCGGATCTTGTGTGCCTTCGATACCGATGTCGATGTGCTTTGCCTCAGCCAGTGGCATGAGGTCTTCCAGCACTCGGCGATAGATCTCAGAGATGAAAACCAGTGATTTCGGAGTTTCGATGGCGGCCTGCGCCTTTGCCAGCGCAAGAAGCTGGTCCAGCAGGCTCCGACTGCGCTCAATCCCCTGTCTCAATACTGATAGCCGCTCGCGCGCCACGTCCGACATTTCCGCTTCGGCAAGTCGTTCCGCTTGCAGCGAAATGGCTGTCAGTGGTGACCGTAGCTCGTGCGCCGCATCGGCCACAAAGCGGCGCTGCGAGTCCATTGACTGCCCGACCCGAGTGAGTAAGCGATTGATTGCGACAACGAACGGACGTATCTCAACTGGAAGGTGGTAATCCTCGACCGGATGAAGTTCCTGCTCTCCGCGCTGATCGACTTCCCTGGAAAGCGCAGCAATGGGGCGAAACATCTTGCGTACCAGGTCAGCCACAATCAACAGCAACACCGGCACCAAGATCAGCACGGGCATCACGGTGCGCAGTGCTCCTTCGCGGGCGATTTCATTGCGGAAACTCGATTCCTGAGCCACAGCTATGCGCTCGCCGGTCGCCGTGGTCTTGACCAAAACGCGGAACATCTCGCCCTCGACCTCCAGCGTATGCAGCCCGTCAGCGAGCGTCGTTGGAAGAGAAAGGGGGCCGCCCGCGTCTACGCTTACCGAGGACGGATTGGGTTGTCCCAATCGCTGTACGATCACACGAGACTCTTCATCGCGACCCTGAAGATGGGTATTGGTGGCTGGAGCACCAGGCGACAGGGGCTGACGCACCACGAGCTGCGCCACCTGCCGCAGCACGTCGTCCTGCAACCCGTGGGCCTCATCGAAAGCAGAAAGGAACGAAAAGACACCCGCTACGATAGCGACCGCCAGAATAGCCAGCGACAGTGTGAAAGACAGCTTGAGTTGAACCGATTCGTTTAGGCGTCTTTTGAGACCATCCATCCAACTCCCCTCACATTTTTGATGACCTCGCTGCCAAGTTTGCGGCGCAGAACATAGATCAGGTATTCAATCGCATTACTTTCGACCTCCTCCCCCCAGCCGTAAATACGATCCTCCAACTCGGCGCGGGAAAGGATGGCCCCAGGCCGAAGCAGCAAGGCTTGCAGCACCGCAAACTCGCGGTTGGTCAATCGATGTGGAGAGCCGCCTTTGATGCTGGCCTCCCTGGTAACCGGATCAAGCGACACCACACCGTTTGAGAGAACAGGCAATGCCGTGCCGCCCTTGCGCCGCAAAACCGCGCGCATCCGGGCCAGCAGCTCTGCCATCTGAAACGGCTTGGATACGTAGTCATCGGCGCCCCCGTCCAGGCCGCGCAGCCGATCATCCAGACCGTCGCGCGCAGTGATGATGAGCAAAGGAATCGGATTCTCCTTGACGCGGATTCCGGCAAGCACTTCGAACCCGTCTTTACCAGGCAGGCCGAGGTCGAGCAGCACCAGGTCATAGTGCTGGCAAGCCAGCGTCGTCAGCGCAGAGTGGCCGTCTTTCACCCAATCAGCCGCGTAGGATGCATCCCTCAACGCCCCCTGTATTGCGTCACCGATCATCAGGTCGTCTTCAACCAGCAGTACTCGCACTTCCCTGCCTCCTGAGATCGCCGTTAGTGTGCCGTTCTGGCTGCTCTCTGCCGGAACAACAGGATTGCCGTCAACATGAATGCCAGAAGCGCGGCCGATGCAGAGTAGCGACTCAATGCCAACCCGCCGGAGCTATGCGGCTTATCGAGGAAGTCTCCGACCACGGCACCGAGCGGGCGCGTCAAGATGAACGCGGCCCAGAAGAGCAACGTACGCGACACGGTAGTCCAATAATAGGCAGCCACGACGATGGCAAGCAGAGCGAGGAAAACGACAGCCGCTCCGGTGTAGCCCAAGCCTGCTGTATCTGCAGTCCAATCACCCAACGCAGTCCCCAGAGTCTGCGAGAACATGATTGTTAGCCAGTAGAACGCCTCAGCCTTGGGCGAACTGACAGAGCTCACCGATACAGAGCCGAGCGTGCGATGCCAAACGAAAAGTGAGCCGAGCAACAGAGCGAGCAGCAAGCAAGACCCGCCAGCGTAGCCTATGCCCAGCGAGCGATCCGCAAAGTCGGCCAATGTAGTACCGACGGTGGTAGTCGCAATAATGGTGGCCCAGTAAAGAAATGGGTGAAACCGCTTGGCTTTGGTCTGCGCAAACACGGCAGCCAAAAAAATCACCGCAAAGATGCCTGTGCCGACCAAGTATCCGAGGTTCATGGACATTGAGACGGCATCGCCACCGGTTTCGCCGAGTGTAGTGGCGGCAATCTTGATGAGCCAGAACCCTAGCGTCACTTCGGGCACTTTGGTGAGCGCATGTTCGGTCGATGTTTTCATGAGGGCGCGTTCCGAGGTTAGGCGTTGCCTTCGAGCGCTTCGAAGGTTTTCAGCAGGTCCACCATCGCCGCTTTGCAATCGGCTTGGTTTGGCGTATCGGCGCGCAGCGCGGCCAATGCCCTATCGATAGCTTTGTCGAGCACATGCCAATCGTCTGCTGCACGAGGCTTCAGTCCGGCCTCAGCGGCATCCCAAGATACCTCTAAATCCTTGATGCGTGCCTTGGCTGCGACCAAATCCCCCCTGTCAACGATGGTGGCAACGTCGCTGGCGATGCTGCGGAACGCCGACAAATCTCCGAGTTTGGAGGCCGTTTTACGATGCGATTGCGCTCCGCCCTGCGATGGCGTTGTTTGTACTGCGGGGTTGTTCTGATCCGCTTGTTTAGAACAACCTGCCGCAACGGCCACGAGCACGGCGACCGACACGGCCACCACGGGGCGCGCGAGGGAGTGCTTCATCAGCATATGTTTCCTCCTTGTGGAGTAGAAAGTGGTCTATTCAGCAACTTCGGCAGAGCGGCGACCGCTTATGCCGAGCTGCGCGACGGCCACCAACATGACGATTACTGACAGGAACAACGCACTGGTCCACATGGCACCCATGCCAAAACCGCCATAGGTCTTTGCCTGAGTGAGCAGGTCGCCCAGCGCGGCTCCGAGGGGGCGGGTCAGAATGTAGGCGATCCAAAACGTCAACACTGCATTGCCACCCATCCGCCATGCCGCATATGTGATGCCAATCAGCGTACTGAATGCCACTGCACCCCAGACAAAGCCAAGCCCCAATGCCTCGGTCGCAAGGTCACCAGCAGCGGTACCCAGTGCAAATGTGCAGAGGATGGCGCCCCAGTAGAACAGCTCCCGCCGCCGCGTCACGATGTCGTGGATGGAGAGGGTGCGCTCGACGCGATACCAGAGATAGAAGATCACGGCGAGCGCGCTGGCAAACACCGTGGTACTGATGTACAGGCTGACGTCCAGACTATCGGTCAGCATGTCAGTGATTTGGGTACCGACGATGCTGACCAACACTACTGTCAACCAGTAAATCCAAGGCGTGTAGCGGCTAGTGCGCAACTGGGCGAACAAAGCCACCGCCAGCACGGCTAACATCACCACGCGGGTCGGCCCTTGGCCCAGGCCTGCATTGACTGCCAGGAAATCCGCACCGGTCTCCCCGA
This sequence comes from Ralstonia wenshanensis, assembly GCF_021173085.1. Lineage (NCBI taxonomy): Bacteria > Pseudomonadati > Pseudomonadota > Betaproteobacteria > Burkholderiales > Burkholderiaceae > Ralstonia > Ralstonia wenshanensis. Next base: position 1,286,116 of record NZ_CP076413.1, on the reverse strand, counting down.
CGGTGGTGGACATGATTTTGATAATCCAGAACGACAGGGTGACTTCCGGGACTTTGCTGAGCCATCCAGTGGACGTGACAACAGGTAATTTGGTCATGGTGCGCTCAGGCCAATTCGCAAAGGGTATGGCGCCAGTCTGGACAAACTGACTTAGCTCGGCCATAGGACCGAGTGCGCCACTCGACAGGTCAGCGAGGCGCGGCTTCGAACACCCGCTCCCTCCCCTGCAAATACCTCAATTTCTCCGCATCCCGCTCTGCCCCGGCGAAGAGATCGACAATATCCGCCGCATCCTCTCCAGATAGCTCACATCGGCCGGCGGCTCCATCGCCCAGGCCGGCGCCGGGCTGATCTTCACCTGCGCCGGCACGGGCGTCGGGCTGGCAACGGGCGCGCACTGACATCCGTACATCACCAGCGGCAAGAGCGCGCTGCAGGCGCGTGTTTTCAACGACGGCACGTTGCATCTCCGAGAAATGGGTACGGTCGAGCGTGTCGAGCTGGTCGGTAAGCTGCCGGTGCTTTACTAGCGCAGCCTGCAGCGCCGTCACGACGGTATCGACGGCGGTCTGGCGTTCGATGGCGTGGTCGCGCTGCATCTGCGCGATGGCCGTTTCGTAGCGGTTGGCCTGCCAGCCCCACGCAGCTGCTGCTGCCACCGCTGCCACTGCCAGGAGCCGGACGATTGCGAAGTTCATAGGCTTTGCCTTGTCGGATGATGTACGTAACCCACAGCCCCGCCATCGCCAGCACGCAATGCAGTTGCACGGTGGCGATATCCCGATGGGCGTGGAGGGAGGCGGCGGCGCTGCCAAGCGCGCACAGGGCGACGGCGCACAGCAGCAGCGCGCCGCGCAGCCCGTGCGGAATGGCCTGCGTGAGCGCAGACCACGCGGCGCCCGCACAGATGGCGACGAGCGCTACGATGTCGATGGCGGTCAGCACGTCGTTTTGGGTGAGCGTCATTCCTTGCGGCCTCCTGTCCAGCGTTGGGCTGCCTGCTGCAGCCAGTCGTGCACCAGGCGCCGCAGCGCCGGAAGCTCGCCGTATGCGTAGCCGACGATGGTCAGCCCGAACACGCCGGCGATAAACTTGACGGCATCCGACACCAGCCCCGCCGGCACCTGCCACAAGCCGATGACGCCGTTGCCGAGGTAATGCGCGCACACAACGCCCAGCAGCAGTGACGCCACGCGCTGCACGGGCGTGCCCGGCAGAAACCGCAACGACACCAGCGCACCAGCCGCGCTCGGCAGAATCGTGTCCAACACGCGCAGCAGCGCACCCCAACCTGTTGGCTGTGCCATCTATGCTCCCAATGCTTGTTTGGCGACCGCCCAGCGGGTGCGGCGCGGCTCCGCGCCCTCCATGGCCGGGCCGTTGATGCGGCGCGTGATCTCGTCGAACTTGCCGGCGTCGGCCAGCTTGCCCAGCCCGAAGGCCCACCAGTACCAGCCGGCGGAGAGCGCGGCGTATTCATCGCGCTCCAGCAGCTCGGGCCGCGCAACCAGATCGAGATCCAGCGCGTGGCCGCACTCGCGATAGTTGGCCAGGAAGGTGATTTGCTTGAGCCCGCGGCCCCGGTAGCGCCAGCCGTCGCCGGTGGAGGCATCGCCATTGCCGTAGCGGTTGGCATAGGCGATGTTGGCAATACGCTGCTGCCGCTCGAGCGGCACCGCGCGTTCGCCCGGCTGGCGGCCCAACGTGGCGGCCAAGGCGGGCGTGACGCGCGAGAACATGGCGGGCAGTGCCGCCACGGCGTAGTTGAACGATTCCGTGACGCGGGCGAAGCCGCCGGACTCGTGCCCGATCTGCGCGATAAAAGCTGCCTGTTGTGCGGGTGTGGTGATGCCGAAGCGTTTGCACATGGCCTCGATGTGCGGCCACCAGCGATCGGCAAGCGCAGGCGACAAGGCCGCAGCCTTGCTGAAGGATTGTTTGTTCATGGCTTGGAAAAGAAAAAGCCCGCCGGGTGGCGGGCTGTTTGGGGGTCTCGTCGTTGCGGACGCGTGTGTCTTATTGCTTGGGTGGCGCAGGAATGACCAGGTTGGTGACCTTGGCCGCCTTCTTGGCCTTGCCCTGCCCCGCCTTGGCCTTGCCGCTGTTGCCGCCGTTCAGGCTCACGTTCACCAGCCAGCTTTTGTTGGCGTAGATGTGCGTGACCGTGTCGGCCAGGTAGTCGCCGTCGGCTTGGGCTTTGAAGCCTTCCAGGCGCAGCGTTTTCTCGGCGCTGATGTCGCCGCGGCCCATCATCTCCAGCTCGCCTTCGGCGGTGCTGCGGTTCATGTCTTGCAGCTTGGCTTTGGCGGCGGCTTTTGCTGCTTGCGGGCTGGCGTGCACGTGCCGGTCGGTGTGTGTGGCCTGCGCCGGTGGGCCGTTGGGCGCTTCCGGGTTGGGAATGTACAGATCGATCTTGCGGCCGGTCTTGACGTCGTGCGCGCGGGTTCTGACGCCGCCGACGCTGCTGCGGTCTGGAAACGTCAGGCGGTAGCGCATGAGGTCGGTCGGCCGCAGCACGATGGGCGCGAGCGGCTTGCCGTCTGCTGACTTGCCACCGCCGCGCGGGGCGACGATGAGGCGCCCGCCCTTGACCGTTGCCGTGCCGCCGTACTGGCGCGCAAGGCGGGTGATGAAATGCAGGTCGCTCTCGCCAAACTGGTCGGCGCGTTCAATCTGCGCCTCGATCGTGCAAGCGGCCTTCCAGCCGTGCCGCGTGGCCACGCTCGCCACGATGGCGGCCAGCGTGGTGCCGGTGTAGCTGGCGTTGCGCTGCGCCTTGGCGGTGGCGCGCATGTCGGCCGGCTTGCCGCGAATGACGATGGTGGCGGGTGGACCGCTCAGCTCGATCTCGTCAACGGCGTACGTGCCGCGCGTGGATAGGCCCTTGCCGGCCCAGCCGAACGAGATGCGCAGCTTGGCACCCTTGGGCGGGCAGGCGATTTTGCCGTCGCGATCATCCAGGCGGATCTCGCAGCGGTCGGCTTCCATGCCGGGCTTATCGGTCAGGCGGATTTCCAGCACGCGATCGCGCAGCAGTGCGGTGATGTCTTGCCCGTCTGCCAGGACTTCGAATTGGGCTTCCATGCGTTACGTCCAAAGCTGGATGGGTTCGTCGCGCGCGGGCGTGAGGTCGGGCAGGAAGATCTCCACGCCGGCGGCATATGGCTGACGCCGCGCGGCGAGGCCGGGGTTGGCATCGAGCACGGCTTCCACCGCGCCGGCCAGCGTGCCGTATGCGCGGTAGCAGAGCACGTCCAGCACGTCGCCGTCAGATGTTCTGATAGTCATCGCCATAGCGTCGGAACTCCAAATCGAAACCTTGTTTGCGCGGTGTGCCGTCGGCCAGCAGGCCGACTTGCTCTTCGCCCACGCGGTCGAGGAAGTAGCGGCCAAGCACGTCGCCGGAGCCGGTGGTGAGCTGCACGGGCTTGAGCGCAGCACCGATGGCACGCAGGCGATCAAGCTGCCCTGCCCCCGCGCCGCCGGCGGTGAAGATGGCGCCCGATACGGTGATGGTGTCGCCGCCCGCGCCCACGGCCTGCAATGCCTCTTGCCGCTGGATGCGTTCTTGCGCGGCGATGTTGTAGCGGGTCTCGCGACGCAGGCGGTCGTATGCAGCCGTGGAGAGGCCGAACTGGAATTGCTCGCCGTCGTCCGTCGACAGGACGAGCAGGCGTTCGGTGGCACCAGCGGTTTGGCCGGCGCCGAGGATCTTGTCCGGGCCCAGCGCGTAGCTGGGCACCAGGCTCCGCACGTTGGGCGTGACGGCGGGCAGGACGGCATCGAGGCGGCGGCGTACCGTTGCCAGTGCATCGCCGGTGGTTTGCGCGGCGCGCAGGACGGGGGCGAAGCGCTCGCCGGCGGCGGTGCGTTGAATGGCGCCCAGCGCGGCCTCTGTCAGGTTGAGTGCGCGTTGTGCTGCGCCACGTGCTGCCGTCACGCGGCCAGTGCCGCCGATGGCCTCGCCGGCGGCGGCAAGCGCGTTGCCGGCGCTGCCGAGGTCACCCAAGGCCTGCGCCTCGCGGCGGCGCGCATTTGCATCGCCTGTGCCGTCAGGCTTGTCGAGCAACCGCTCCATCTGCCGGACATGCCCGGCCGCGCGCGCCGCATGCGTGGCCGCTGCGGATGCGAACTTCTGAAAATCCATGATCTGTTCCGTTAAGGAAACTTTCACACCGTCGACTTGCAAACGCTTACCTTCCTTCCTACGTTTCAAAAACGCATTCAGATAAACGTCCAGCGCGGGCAATGAGCCAAACGCCCCGCAAAAGGGGGAGACGTGAAGGCAAAAATCGTGGCCGCGGTTGCCGTGTGCTCAATTACCGCTGCTTGGTGGTCGCTCTCATCCAAAAGCGAGAGCGATGGTCACAACCAGGTAACCGGGGCCGCGCCGACACCATCCGGCGCCGCTCAAGTCAACAAGAGTTCAGCACTGAACCCGCAGATGGGCGCGGTCGAAAATCAGGCGGGCCGCCCCAGCGTGAAATCGACGGATTTCGACGCATCCATCGCGGGCATCGACGCCAATAAAGACGGCATACGCGACGACGTCGAGCACTACATCGAAAAGACATATCCGGATCCGGCACAGCGGGCAGCGATGATGCAGTACGCGAAAGCGCAGCAGAACTTCATCCTTACAGCCACCACGCCGGAGAGGGCTCAGCTCGCTGCACGAGAGTTATGGCGCTCTTTCGCCTGCGCTCGGAGCCAACTCGGACGCCCATGGCTCGATGCCACCAAGGACGTCCTTGCCATGTTCCTCAATACCCGCGATCGGCTGAATGCCCAAGCGAAAGCTCAAGACAATCTAGCCGGGCAAATCGTCGAATCCTATTCAGGAAACAAGCCATGCGACTAAGAACTCTCGTTCTCACATGCAGTGTTTTGCCGGGAGCCCTGTCGTCGCCAACCGTCGTCCAGGTGGCGACGAAGTTTGAGTCGAGATACCGCATCTGATTCGGCAACGGTCTCCGGAATACTCTGCAAGACGGGGAGGCTAAACGTGCGAGCCGTCCGACATGGCGGCCCGGCGTTGCTGTGCGGCGTACTCGTCGAACTGGCGGCGCAGGTGCGGCATCAGCTCTTCAGCGAGCTTGCGCGGGTCTTTGACGTCACCGTTGACCGTCAGGTCGATCTTTGGTGCGAACTCGAACCGCTGGTCGACTTGCAACCGTGGCGGCGGCGCATTGGCGGCTGCCTGGGCGGTACCGAGCGCTTCCTGTGCGCCGGCGGGCAGGACAGGCGCGGCTGCTGTTGGTGCCACCTCGGGCTTCTTGTCGTTGAGGGCACGGTCTGCCAGCGCAGTGCTGGCCTTGCCGCCCAGGTACGAACCCAGCATGCCGCCAAGCAGCCCGCCAACAACGGTGCCGATGGGCCCCGCGATGGCTGTGCCGGCCACGGCGCCGATGGCGCGGCCTGCTGCGCCGCCAGCAAGCTCGCCCGCGAGGCCTGCACCAATGCCGGCGATGGCTTTGGCCTTGTCAGCCTTGGTGCCGGGCTTTTCGGCCGCTTCGGCGCTTGCCATGCCGGCCGTGCCCACCAGCGCCAGAACGCCAGCGACACCGCCAATCTTGCCCAGCTTGGGCGCTGCACCTTTCAGGAACCGGCCGGAAGCGCCCAGCACGCCGGGCGCCTTTGCAGCGGCCGGTGCGGCCTTGGTGGCGGTTGCCGCCGCCTCAGCCGCACGACCGACGCCTGCTGCAACGGCAGTGCCGCGCGCGATGTCGGAAACGCCCTTGCCGATCTTCCATACGGCACGCCCACCTCTGAACGCCAGAATCGACGCGAGCACGCCGCCGATGGCGACCGTGGCTTTGGGCGATTCGGCGGCCAGCTTGCCGACGGAGGTGCCGGCGCCAGCAGCGAGATCCGCCACCGAGTCGGTCACGGGCTTGAGCGCATCGCCAATGCGGCGCATGGCTTCGTCCCACGCCTGCCCGACTTCGGCCCATTTCTGCTTCGAGCTATCGCGGCGGTCGGCCAGGTCTTTCTCGATCTCGCCCGCTGCCTTGGCGCCTTCGGTTTTCAGGCGCTGATACAGATCGGCGTTCTGCATGTAGGCCGTCAATGCGGCCTTGACCTGCATGTCGTTGAAGAGGTCGCCCGTCTTCATCGTTTCGGCAAAGGCGCGCATCTGCGCCTCCCGCTTGGCGGGGTCGGATTCGTTGTTGAACTGCTGCGCGGCGGCCGCGAGCTGCTTGGCCTTCTCCGGGTCGGCATGCTCGATGTAGGCGCGCGCCAGCACGAAGGAAGCTTCCATCGTGCTCCAGCCCTTGCCGATGGCCTCGCGCATCTTGGCTTGGTAGTCGATGCCGGCCTTGGCGTAGTTGCCGGCCGTCTCTCCGCTGCCGATCTTGGAGAACCAGTTTTTCGTGTTGTTGGCGGCCTCATCCGCGCTGCCGGCGGTTTTCATCTGCACCTGCAGCAGTGCGCCGAGCTGCTCGACAGAGGTGTTACCGACAATGCCGAGCTTCTGCATGTCAGCCAGCAGCACCGGGAACCAGCGCGCCATGTCGCTCGATTCGAACGAGCCTTCCTTACCCTGAAACGCGATGGCTTCCAGCGCCTGTGCCATCTTGGCCGGGTCGGAGATTTTGGCGTTCTGCTCGAGCGCCTGGATCATCCGGGCGGTTTCCTTCGGGTCCGCGCCCTGGCTGACGGAGAACTTGCCCACCAGCGGCGCGAACGACAGCGCGCGGTCGACGTCCATGCCGGCCGACACCATCTGGTTGACGGCATCTGCCAGCACGTTGCGGCCGATGCCGCTTTGCTGCGCGGAGGCGGCAATGCCGCTGCTCATCTCGCGCTCTTTGTCGGTGCGCGCGGCACCGGCCTTGATGGCAATGTCGCGGATGATGGCCTCGTAGCCGGCGGAGATGGCGGTCGGTACCGCCGCTGCGGCGACAAACTTGCCCGTGTCTCCAATGGTGTTGCGCAGGCGGTCTCGGCCATCTGCCACAAGTGCAGTACCACGGGCGCGCAGTTCCAGCCCGCGTGCGGTGCGGCCGAGGCGTTGATACGAGCGGTCTAGGCGGTCGACCTCGAACCCGGCATCGCGCAGCGCGCGGGTATTGCGCTCGATCTTGCGCCGCACTGCATCGGCGGCCTTGTCGCCGGCGGCGTGCAAGTCGCGAAACTCACGCTGCAGGCGCTGCGTCTCGCCGATGGTGTTCTGCCAGACGCGCGCCTCGCCAGCGCGCTTCTTGAGTGCATCCAGCTTGGTGCCCACCTCGTTGACGGCACGGCCCAAGGTTGAGCTGACCGCGCCACCGATGAGGATGCCAAGCGCTATGTCTTTTGTTGCCATCCGTGCTCCTGCTGTGTGGCGCCGCGTTGCCGCGTCAGTCGGTCAACCACCAGACCATGTCGTCAACCGTCATGGCGTCAATGTCACGCGGGCTGACGCCCATCGACAGCAGACGCTTGGTCAGCCGCTTGATGTCCGGCATCGGTAGCCTCGCGGTCGGCCAGCAGCCGAAAGTAGCCGCGCTGCACGCGCTGGTAGTCGACATAGGTCAGGCCCTCGATGTCGTTCTGGCCAGCGGTGGCGAGCGACGCGAAGAGCAGGATCTCGCGCAGTTCTTCATCGCCGCCCGCCTGCTGGCCGGCGACGCGCATGTCGCGCACGGTGGGCTGACGCAGCGTGAGCGCGTCGACCTTGACGCCGTTGACGACGGCGGGAAACTTCAGCTTGATGGTGGTGGTTTGCATTTGCGTGGTTCTCGTTTTTTGCCTTACAGGCCGATGGCGGCGCGCACTTCGGCGAGCTGGTCGACGCCGTCAATGACGCGCTTGCAGCCGAGCACGTCGATCTCGTGCCAGACGCGGCTGTCGATTTCGAGCTTGTAGTAGTCAGCACTGACGGAGTACTTGGATTCGGACTTCTCGCCCGGCTTCCACGAGCCCGGATCGACCTCGTAGAGCATGCCGCGCAGCACGAGCACGACGCTGCGGGTTTTGCCGTCTTTGGTGCGCAAGGCGCCGCGGAAGGTGCCGTTAAAGGCGTTCTGGTCGGCCAGGCCAAACAGCTTCAGCACAGCGGTCGACAGCGTGACGAGCGAGAACGACGCTTCCATCGCCTCCATGCCCATATCCAGCTTGACGGGCGCATCCATGCCGCCGGCGCGATAGTCCTCGGTCTTGATCTTCAGCTTGGGCGGCGTCAGTTCGGACGCCTGCCCTGCGAGGTTCGTGCCATCGACGAACAGGTTGAAGTTGTAGAGTGTCTCGGGTACCAACATGCACCTCCGTTATTTGGTGTCGAGCACTTCGGTCAGCCACTCATTGGTGACTTCGAAGCGGAAGATCGGGTTTTCTGCGGGGATGACATCGGTGAAGCGCACGTTCCACACGACGCGGCCCTGCTCGATCTGGCTGGCGGTGTTGAGCACCGGGTCTGCGTAGACCTCGAAGTTGATCAGCGCGCCTGCGTTGCGCTGGTCGCGCATGAATGCCTGCAGCCCTTCGGTGACGTCGTGGACGTAGGTTTTTGTGATGCCACGGTCGACGGCCCATTTGTGGCCCGCCTGCGCGGCATCCATGAGGATGTCGAGCGTGCGCACGCGCGTGACGAACGACCACTTCGGATCTGCCGACAACGTGCGGTTGCCCCACAGGCGATAGCCACCATCGCGAATGATGGTGGCGATGCGGGCCTCGTTGAGCAGGTTGGCGCGGCAGGTTGGATCGTTGTCGAGAAACTCGATGGGCCGGCCGGTGCCGGTGATGCCAACGAATTCCTTGTTGGACGGGGACGCCCAGTAGCCGTATTCCGCATCGGTGTACGCAAACAGGCCAGCCACGTAGGCTGATGCCGGCGCGTCGGCCTCTGCATTTGCGGCGGTATCCCACGTGCGCACGCCCGGGTCGACCATGTAGAGGCGCTTGGAGCCGAAGTTGCGCGCATACGCGAGTGCGGCTTCGTCGGTGGTGTTCGGGCCGTCGATGATGCCAATGGCACGCAGCTTGGAGGCCAGCGCATCAACGGCCGTGGCGACCGGCTGGCGCGCGGAGAACTTGGGTGCGATCAGCAAGCGCGGCTGCACGTTGAAGCGCGATTTGGCATCGAGCATCGACTGCAGGCCTGTGCGCATGCCGGCGCCGGTGGTGCCGCCAATCACGCTCGATGTGAGCGCATCAGCATCGTCGGACTGCGCGACGCCAGTGGCGACGATGACCGCCGAGGTGCGGGTATAGATGGCGTTGATGGCGCGCGTGATGGCGCTGTCCTGGCCGAAGGCCTCCGCCGCCTCGCGCGGGTTGGTGATCTGCACCGGCACATCGGGCTGCACGAGATCCGGGCCGGGAGTGTAGGTGTCGACCAGGCCGATGATGGACGAGGACGGCACCGCGATCGGGCGCGGGCCGGTGTCGACGATCGTGGTGGTGATGCCGTGGAAGAAAGAAGATGCCATGCGGCTCCTCGATGGGAAGTGGAAATGAAAAAGCCCCGCTCGATGGCGGGGCTTGGTGGCTGAGGGATGTGCCGCGGTGTTTACCCGTTCGAGGTCGACAGATCCGACGACGCTTCCGGGATATCCGGCCAGGTGAAATCGGCGGGGAAACCGGGTTGGTCGGGCACCTCGCGCAGCGCCTGGCGGTACTTGCCGACCTGCTGGGCTTGGGTGGCGTCGCCGGAATCCATGGCCTTGTAGAACATCGCGTCGGCCTGCTCCAGGCGACGGTCGCGCTCTTCGCGGGCGCGCTGCCCGAGCACGTGCTGCCGGGCGGCTTCGCCATGCTGCTCGACCAGCGCGTCGACCTCCTCGTCGGTAGGCCGGCCATCTACGTGCCACGCAATGATGCGTGCCGGCGCCAACTGCTCGTTTGTGTCACGGCGCATTTCCTGGCCAACCCAGTAGTCGACACCATGGGCGAGATTTGGGTACTTCTGCTGCAGGCAGAAGATCAGTTCATCGTGAGTGATCATTGGCTGTGCCTTCATTGGTTGCGCAGTTGCACCGCGCGCAGGTAATGCGTGTAGAAGCCATTGCGCAGGCCGACCAGTACGTAGGGGGCAGGCAGGTCGGCTTGGCCGGAACTTGAACCAGTGGAGACGCCGCCAAATTCAGTGATGGCGGTGTTCCATTGGCATATCGCCCCAGCGCCTGCCTTGCCGCCGTTCAGGTTTGAGAGGTACTCGGAAAGCCACTGGCCGGCCCACGACATGTAGACGTTTCCGTTGCCGGCGAGGATGCCGCCACCGCTGCCGGTGTGGATGGCACCTTGGGCGACCATGTCGCCATTGCCGTTGAAGGTGAATGCGTTGACCTTGGCGCCCACATGCATCGAGATAAAGGGCAGCGTTGCATCGCTACCGCCTGCATAGCAGTCAATAGCTCCAAGGTGGCGCGTGCCCCACTGTGTCCAGCGGATGCCCATGTAGGCCGCTTGGTTCCACGGGCAGTCGATCTGAAGCGCTGGCGTCCGGTTGGCGTTCCACTCCGTGAATCCGCCGCCGATGGAATCCGTGCCGTTTGACGAGACCGTCAGCGCGTATCTGCCGTAACCAACACCAAAATAGAGACCCCTGTTGGCCGCCAAGCCCCCGCCGTCCGTCGAAAGCGGATTTGGCAGGTTTTCCGTATCCCACGGCGCATGCCCGGCGAAGTTCGGGCGCACCCCAAATGCCAACTGGCCCGTTGTGTAGTTGATGTAGAACGGCTGGTTCCGGTTGCTTCCGTCAGCGTTGTAGCCGTTGAGGACCAGGTTGCCGCTAGGGCCCACCATGAACAGGCGCCAGATGACGGTATCGCCGCCGAACTCCAGAAAGCCACGCCCGTCGTTGTTATGTGCCGGCAGGTTCACGATGGACTGCGTCTTGACGCTGGCCGCCGTCAGTACGCCGGGCACGACAAAGTTGCCGTTGTTGTCGACCCAATACACACGGCTGTAGCTGGCGAACGAGCCATCTGGCGAGGTGTTGCGGTCGAACACGAGCTGACCGTTGCTCGACACCATGCGGAAGCGACCTACTGTGAGCGGCTGCTGGCTGTCGGTGAAGCGGAGCTCGTTAGACGGGCCCGTCATGTCGATCGGGCCAGACACGTCGCCACCCGAGCGCGGCAACGCATCGGCCGCAATCTCGTGGACCTCATCAACATGCCGGGACAGCGCCGCGACCGATTCCTTGGTTGCGTACCGCTTGTCCGCATCACCTGTCACGGCCATGCGAACGGCTGTCACCTGCTCGTCGACATACTCGCGCGTTGCCACGACCACGGCCGGATCGATTTTCAGAACGATATTGCCGGCCGCCTTGTGGATCAGCATCATGCGGAAGAACTGACCGCGCCCGGAGCCCTCTGCAAGCACGGGCTTGTAGCTGGGCGGCACGTTGGCCACCGCGAACAGCTCGCCATCTTCGTCGTACAGCCCAAGCTCCCGCGACCACCATCCGCCCACCTCTTCGGGCAGGTAGATCTCGGCAATGACGATGCTCGGGTTTTTCTCGTCGCGGACGAGGCGATTCAGCGGCCGGCGGTGGCGTTCGCGCACGAGTGCGCGTTGTGCGGCGCTGGGCATCACCTCCGCATCCGCGCCGCCATCGATGCCGCCATCGCCCACGGCCATTTCGGTGAGCGGGACCATCGTATTGGAGACGAGCGTGCGGGCCATCTTGGCCTCGCCCGTCTCCGTCAAAGTCGCAAAGTACTTAGCCATTCGATACCGTAGTGATTTCAACAACGTGGGCGGCCACCGCGAAATGCGTGGCGCCTTCTGTGGCAATTGCCGTGGGCATGTACGGGTACACCGTCACCGTGTCGCCCTCCAGGCAGGCGGCGTGCGTGCCGGCGTAACCGGCGATCTCTGCGCTGAGCGTGAGCCCTGTCAGGTGTCTTGATAGCGGCCGCACGTCGTCGACGATCTGCTCGATCTCGTCGTACGTCGCTTCAGTAGCGCCCGTGTTTTCGATGCCGACGTCGAGGGAGAACGTGCCGCGCCTGCCAGGTGGCTGCGTTTGCCACCACTCCTGAACCGTCAGCCGGTAGCCCAGCGGCTCTAACGCGCGGCGCAGCGCCCCTGCCGTGCCTTTGCGCTGGTGCACGGCGAATGCGTCTCTCACGACGCGCCGCTTAACCTCTTCGGGCCAGTTGGCATTCCAGCGGTCTACCGAGCGGGCGCTTGCGAGGTATGGCAGCAGCGACACGGGGCACGTATCCGCATCCCACAATTGATTGAGCGGAACGGGCGTATCGAGCAGCGTCAGGATGGTTTGCGCCAGTGCCCGCTCGAGCGGCGTGGCGTTGGCCGGCAGCAGCGTTTTGTCACTCATCCGCGCCCCCGACAACGACGTCAATGCCAGTGCAGTAAGACGCTTCTGTCAGGTCGACGATGATGTCCTCCGCTGGCTCGGGGACTTCCACGCGCTGCACGCCTGCCACGTGGGCCGCGGCAAAGATGGCGGAGCGGCGAACGTCTCGACCAATGCGGCGTTGCTCTTGCGCATAGGCTTGGAGCCGCTCCCATGCGGCGGCCACCATGGGTTCGGCCTCCGGGCCGGGGTAGTGGTACAGCACGACGCGCAGCCGGTACCGTAGGATGCGCGCTGCTTGCACGGTCAGCCGGTCGGCCAGCGGGCGGACGTCTTCATCGCTCAGCGCCTGCCGGACGCGCTCGACGAGCTCGTCGGAGGCGGTGCCGTCGCCTTCGTTGCTGAGCACGGAAACGACAATCTCTGCGGGCGCCGGCGAGATTGCCCGTGCGTCTGCCACGCGGCCGTCTGCGGCGCGTGCGTGTAGCTCATACGCGGCGCGCGGGCCGGCGACGGACAGGCGTTCGAATGCGCCCTGTGCGCGCGTGCGCAAGCTGGCCTCCGACTCCATGATGGGCGCGACCGGCGGGAACGCTTCCGGGTCGCCCGGCACGGCAACAAGCCGTTTCGTGTCCAGCCCGGCGGCCAGGTGTTCGAGATCCGCGCCGACAGCAAAGCCGAGCATGGTCGAGCGCGCGGAGTCGTTTACGTGCGCGCGCTGTTGGACGTCGACGTACGCGAGCAGCTCGAGCAGCTTGACCACGGGGTCGGATTCCATGGTGGCCGACCACTCGGGACACAGCCCCCTGAAGGTTGCCAGGAGCCGCTGGTAACTCGCCTCGAAGTCGAGTGGTTCAACAACGTCGGGCGGCGGCAGTGCGGACAGGTCGATTACGCTCATGACAACACCTTCAGATCGACGGCCCGCTCGTTGTAGATGCCGACGACATGCCAGACCACTTTGCCGTCCTCAATGCCCTCCACGCGCACCCGCGAGAGACGCAGACGCGGCTCCCACCGGGTGATGGCGCGGGCGGCCTCGGCCTGCGCTGCGGCTACCCAGCCGCGCGTAATGGGCAGGTCAACACGGTCGGGCAGATCGCTGCCGTAGTCTGGGCGCTCGCGGCGCGTGCCGCGTCGTGTGCTGAGGATGTCGGTCAGGCTTTGCAGCAGGTGGTCCATGCCCGAGAGCAGCGCGCCCGTGCGTCCGTTCATGCCGACGATGGCCACAGTGCCTCCAACGAAAAAAGGCGGCACATGGCCGCCTTGCGATTGATGATTGGGAAGCCTAGAACGGCTTGCCCACCGGGGCGCCGTCGCCCTGCTCCATGTGGGAGTGACCGCGCAGCGATATATCGCCGGCAACCACATCGTCGGTGGCTTGGATGCCGCCCTGAATGGCGACGGCGGTACCGCCCGCAGCGCCCTGCCCGCTCAGCCCGCCAAGGAACGCGAGGGCTTTCTCCACCAAGGCATTGCCGGTGAAGGTGGACGCCGGCACGTCGGCCAGCAGTTGGGGCGCCTTCAACTCTGCGCCGTCGCTGCGCAGCGTGAGCGACGTATCGCCGACCTGCAGAACGATTTGCCCGCCTGCCGGTACCGACAGCCGGTATTCGTGCGCGGCGTGGTCGTAGTGCTCGCGGGCACCGTCGGGGTAGTCGGAGGCTGTAACGTCTGCCGAATCGCCGTTCGCGCCGCCGTGCTGGTCTGTGTAGAAGCCGGCCAGGACGAAGCCGCCTTCGAGGCAGCCTGATGGCGAGACGAGCAAAGCCTGCTCGCCCGGTGATGGCGGGCGCCACTCGCGCACGGCGCCGGCGGCAGGTGACCACCACGGCAACCAGTCAGACGTCCAGTCAGCGACGGTGACGGTGCAACGCGCGGCGGCGACATCCACCGCTGCGATGACGCCAGCCTGCACGATGCAGGCAAGGCGCCGGTCGGTTTCACCCGCTTCGTAGCTCATAGTCAGCCTCGCTGTGTCGCGGCTGGATGTCGAAATCGACCGTCGTGCCGCTGGTGTCTTCAAACGCCCATTCAGGTGGGCCGAGGTCGAACTCGTGTTTCCATTCGGCGGCGATGACGCTGTAGCCGTCCAGATCTGGGCGCATGCCGTCTGGGTGGAAGCCATCGCTTTCGAGCTCGGCCATGGTGACGGGCAAGCTCCACGTCTGGTGGTGCAGGACCTTGATGAGCCGTGCGGCGAGTGCCCACATGGCCGCCTCTGCGTTCGGCTCGGTCGGGTCGCCAACGACGCGCACCTCCACCACCATCGTGATGGGCGGTTGGCCTGTGCCAGTGTCGGTGCCGGGGCGCAGCGCGCTGACGTACAGCAGGATGGCGGGCAGCGGCATGCTGTCTTCGATTTCAGGTGCCCAGCCTATGAGGGCGACGTCGGGGAATTGCGCTTTGAGGTGCGATTCAACGGCGTCGAACAGTTGCTGCAGATCAGCGAGCATGGCGGGTGGCCTTGAGGATTTCGTACTTCACTTCCTGCTCCAGTAGGACCATGAGGCGCGCTTCGATCTCAGCCGCGGCTTTACGGAAGGCGGCTTCGCCCTTGTCTGCCCAGTCGAGCTTGACGCCCTCGATGGGCATGCGGGCCTTGCCAACCCGGCGGAAGACCTTGCCGTCGTTCTTGCTGCCGCGCTTGCTTCGGTAGATCCACGCGTTGTCGAACCGATGCCGGCCAACGGACACGCCGCGCCGCGTTTGACGCGGGTTGCCCAACCGGTGTGCCTCAATGGCGTTGAGACCGAGCCAGACCTTGCCTTTGTCGGCGCTGCGCAGGAAGAAGTACAGGCGCTGCCGGATCAGCTTCTGCGCGATGTGCATCTCTGCGGAGACGTGCTTTGCGGTCTGGCTCGACACCCACTTGGCGCTCTTCTTTAGCGCGCGGCGCCAGGCGTTGCGCATGGCGTCTTTGCCAAGGCGTGCGAGCGGCGCGAGCGCTGCGGCAATGTCCAACTCGGCCTTTAACGTGACGGACATGGTTCTGGCCTCAATACGAGTTTGGTCATGCCGGAGCCGTCCGGCTGCAGTTCGATGACGCTGAATACGTCGCTCAGCGCTTTCACCCGCGTGCGCGGGCGGACGCCTGCCGCATCTGCATCACGCAGGATCACGAACGGCTCACGCAGGCCCGTGCGCTGGCCGCGCACGGTTTCCACGTCCAACCACGGCGAATAGAACATGCCCATCACCGGATCGGGACGCCCGTCGATCTGGACCGCGTCCGAGAGCGTCTCGAACACGGCCTCGTCCAGGTCAGCAACGTTGTGCCGGAACGGCATATCAGGCCGCCTTGCCTGTCGAGGCCGAGAGCTTGATGACGGCGCGCGGTCGCGTGCACAGGTGCAGCGGGTTGGACTGCGCTTCCAGTTCGACGGCCTTGCCGAACTTGCCGGCTTCCTGCTTGGCGTAGTACGGCAGGCCGTTGGTGTTGACGGCCTCCATGTAGTCCGCCGGCGCGAAACGGGTGATGAACAGTTCGGGCACGCCTTCGGGCACGGCGTAGGCTTCGTCGTCGCCGATGTAGCCGATGTTGCCGACGCGGCCGCGATAGCGCTCCCACGTGACGCCGCCGAAGTCGAAGGTGTCGCGCGGGTCGCCACGTAGGGCGGCGGCCATCTGCGTGTTGAGGTACGTCTCGCGGATGTCCTTGGAGGTCATCAACTGACGCCAGAAGTTGCGCCCGCACAGAGCACGCACGCCGGTATGCGGCGTGGCGCCCAACGAATCCTCGATCATGTCGAGCAGTTCCAGCGTGGAGGACCGCACGTCGCCGATGAGGATGGGCAGTTGCTGTTGCTTCAGGCCGAAGCGCTCGAATAGGTCGACCAGGACGGACTTGCCATCCGAGTCGAGGATCTGGCCTTTGATGGCGCCGATGCGGTGGAACTCGTGCGTGGCATCGAGCTGGCGGCGCATTTTCTGCAGGCGCTTGCTGACGACGCTCTGCAGAGCTTCCAGTTCGGTTTCTTCGCCGAAGGCGCGCAGGTTCTGCACCTCATCGGCCTTGATGGTGGCGATTTCCGGCAGGTGCACGGCGTTGAACGGAATCACCTGACGCTTGCTGCCGACCACAACCTGCCCGGGCGAGCCACGCTCTGCCGAGGCGACGAGCTGCAGTTGTTCGCCGTCGCGTTCGATCTGCGCGGTGGTGACGGTCATGCCCTCTTCTTCAAACAGGCCGAGGGCGGCCAGCCGCGAGGGCGTGGTTTCCAGCTCGTTGATGCTGGCGGTGAGCGCCGTCATGGAAAAGGCGTCGTCATTGAACAGGGCCATATCAGCCATGGAGTTCTCCTGAATTCGGGGGTATGTGCTTAGCGAACGGCGATGAACGCCGCGAGCAGGTCGGTGCGGGCTTTGGCGTCAAGGCCGGTCAAGCGGGCTTCGGCCACTTCTGCCAGGCGCACGATGGCGGTGGCGCGGCGGACTGCGTCGGACGCGCGCAGCGGCGCGTAGAGGATGGCGGCGGCCTTGCCGTCGTCGGCGGTGCCGTACGGGACGTAACAGGTGCCGTCGGCTGACTGCTCGAGCAGTTGCCCGGCGGGCAGCGCGTCACCCGCAGCGACGGCGATCTGCTCGCGCGAGAGGCTGCCCGGCGCTTCGGTCAGCAGGAATTCGGCGGTTTGCACGCCTTGTGTCTGGATCTGCATCTTGGTGACTCCAATGGGTGGCTTCAGGCGAACGCTGAAGCGGTTTTCTTGCGGCGAGCGTTGTAGATGCTCGGGCCGTGGGGGCCTGTCTTGCGCTCGGTGGTTTCCTGCCCTGCTACTGGCTGGCGGTTGGACAGGCCGGGCGTGCTGCTGGCCATGACGCGGTCGTACAGCCGGGCGCGGACTTGGTCCGCGTTCAATCCGTCGGCGACGAATTGCGCGGCCAGTTCGGGCAGGTGCGCGGCCGTGCAGAGGCCGGCGATGTCTTTGGCGCGGGCCACAACGGCATCGATGGCTTCGGTGCTGGCAAGCGCGCTGGACGCCACGACGGCTTCTGCCAGTTGCGGCAGACCGGCGGTACGGCACGCTGCAAAGGCGTGTTGTGCGAGTGCACCAGGATCGGGCGGTGGCGTGGTGGCGACTGGTGCTGCGGCTGGCGTGGCTGGCGCAGCGGCTTGCGGCGGCTCCGCCTGCGGTGCCTCAAGCGCTTTGAGCAGCGCTTGGGGCGTGTGCTCGAACCGCGCGAGCAGCTCCTCGGTGCGCACGGACGCCTGCAGCTTGACGGGCGCCTCGATCTGATCGGCGAAGCCGCGGTCTTTGGCCTCGGCCGCCGTCATCCACGTCTCTGCGTCCATCATGGCGACGATTTCGTCGTCGGTCAGGCCGCACTTGTTGCGGTAGGCGGCGACGATGCCGTCGCGCGTCTTGTCGAGCAGCTCGGCGGTCTTGCGCATCTGCGCGGCGTCGCCGGCGGCGATGGTCCAGGCGTTGTGGATCATCATCATGGCGTTTTCGGGCATGACGATGGTGTCGCCGGCCATGACGACGAGCGACGCGGCCGAGGCGGCAATGCCATCCACGCGCGCCGTGACCTTGCCGCTGTAGCGGCGCAGTGCGTTATAGATGGCAAAGCCGTCGAACACATCGCCGCCGCCGGAATTGACGGCGACGAGGATCTCGTCGGCATCCTTCGCCACGGCGTCCAGCTCGTTGACGAACGCCTTGGCGGTAGTGCCCCAAAAGCCGATGTCGTCGTAGATGCGCAATTCGGCGACCGTCTTGCCGGCGGCGTTGCGCGCGGCCTTGAGGTCGTACCACTTCCTCTGTTTAGCTTTCATCGTTGGTGTGTTCCTGGTTGTCGGTCACGTTGCCGGCGCTGTCGCGCATGCGCGGATCAGAGTCGAAAACGAGGCCGAGCCGGTCTGCGCGTTCGAAGTCGGCCGCGTACTCGGCGTCGGTGGTTTCCGGGTCTTCGCCCTGCGCGAGGATCGTGGCCGAGCGGCTTGCCAGCCCCGCGCGAATGGCAATGCGCTGGGCCTGCACGTCTTGCAGCGGGTTGATGTACGGCCAGCCTTGCGGCACCCAGCGCACGCGCAGATAGAGGCGCCGGTCCCGGTAGTAGTTGGGCATGGGCAGCACACCCGACAGCGCAACTGCATCCGTCCAGGCGGCCCACACGGGACGGCAGTACTGGTGGATGAAGACGTTCCACTGCAACTGCTCCAGCTGGCGCCGGAATTCGCCAAGAATCACGCGCAAGGCGCGGTCGCTGACGTCGCGCAGATCGCCGGTGAGCACTTCGTACGGGAGGCCTACCGATGCGGCAGCGGCCATGAGCTGCTGGCGCATGAAGGGGCCGTAGTCGGTGCCGGCGCCGGGTGGTTCGGCGAACTGCACTTCCTCGCCGGGGAGCAGTTCCTGCAGGGAACCGGGCTCCATCGATGTGAGCGCTGTGCCATCGCCGTCGAACTCGACAGGCTGGCCCGTCAACGTATCCAGCTTCACGCTGGTAGGCGCTGGCCGGGTGATAAAGCCGGCGAAGAGGTTTGCCACCTCTTGCCGCACAAGCACTGCATCGTCGAAGCTGTCGAGCGTGTGCAATCGCAAGAGCACCGTCGCCAGCGCCGAGCAACCCCGTACGGCACCCGGCCGCACCGGCTCGAATACGTGCTGGATCTCGGCGGCAGGCACGCGCACCATTCCTGCCTGCGTGGTCGCCCGCCCGATCTCGCCCGGGTGGCGACGGTGCAGGTGGTAGGCGACGCGATCGCCATCGCGGTCGAACTCGACGCCGGAGACGATCTCGCTGCCGTTGGGCAGCATCTGGTTCAGATTGGCGGGCAGGTGGTCCGCTTCAAAAAGCTGCACCTGCAGCGGCACGCACAAACCACGTTCAGGCCGTCGCGGCCGGGTGCGGTTCAGAACCTCCCCATCGGTGAACAGGGAGCGCGCAGCGAGCGTCTGCAAGCCGTAGAAGTCGAGCAGACCATCGGCGTCGGCTTCCGGTACCCAGTCCCTCCAGAGCTCTTTGAGCGCGCCGCACATGTCGGGGTCGGGATGCTCGGGATGCGGCACGATGCCAGTCCCAATCGCATTGGTCACCAAGCTTGCAATCGCTTTCTTGGCCCATGGGTCATTGCGGACGGCACTGCGGGCCCGCGTGCGGATGGTGCCAAGGTTCTGCGTGACAGAGGCGTTTGGCCCAGCGCCCGAGGTGCGCCAGGCGCGACCACGGCTGCCGGTGGTGCCGCCCGCTTCATACGCCTGCGCCCGAACCGCCCGCTCCGCCGGCAAGACGAAACCAAGCTGGCCCAGCGCAGGGAAACGGGTCATGTGACCCCCTTGCCCGCCGAGCGCAGCCGGATCACGCGCGATGCCGGTGCAGCGTCTTCGAGGTTGCGGACGATCTCGCTGCGGATTCGCAGCATTTCGTCCACCGAGCGGTATCGGGCGCGCCGGTCCTGAAACTGAACCTCGACCTCGCCCTTCACCAGCGCATTCTCGATGCGCTGGAGATCTTGCTTTGTATAAGCCATGCGGTTCTCTATCGTCGTTTGAGGTAGCGCGATGCGGCCACGCGGCGGCGTGTGTGTGCGGTGCGCGGCGGCTCTGCGGCCGGCGGTGCGGCGGCCTCTTGTGGCGCTTCGTCGTTGGCGGGCGCAGCGGCGAACAAGCTGCCTTGATCGAAGTGCAGCCGCAGGCGGCGCCAGTCGGGTTCCTGATACTTGTGCACGCCCAGGTAATACGCGGCGGCCAGGTTGTAGACGTTCAGGTCGAGGATTTCGTTACGGTCGCCGCGGGCCTTGACCCATTCGGTGCGCGGGAAGCCCTTCACGTAGCGCACGATCTGCTTCTCGGCGGTGAGCTGCTTGTAGAACTCCATGGGGAGATCGTTCGAAAAGTGCAGCGCGCCGGGGCCGCTGGTCAGCTTGAAGCGGTTGTAGATCCAGTCCTTGGCGGTGTCGGTGCCGACGATCCACAGTTCGGCGCCGTCGACTTCGGTGGTGCCTTGCCATGTGACGTCGACGCGCGACGGGCGCTGCGCGATCACTGGCCGGTTGGGCTTGCTGGCGCCCTTCACTGCCAGCACGTGGCGCCACTGACGCAGGCGCGTGAAGTGATACACGTCTTGCGTGTGGCTGCCGCCGGAGTCGATGCCAACGGCGCGGATCTGCATCTCTTTGCCGGAGGCGTGCAGGAATGTGGCCTGCAGAGCTTCGTCCAGCGTGGCCCACAGCGTGGCGTCGGACGGGTCGCCCATGAACACCTGGTGGTCGATCGTCCAGCGCTCCATGCCTTCGCCCCATCCCATGATGAGCAGTTCGAGGCGGTCGTCCTGTGTGTCGACGGCGGCGGTCAGCAACAGCGCGCCGGCGGGCACGGTGCGCAGGCGGTAGTCCTCGGCGCGATCGCGCAGCTCGTCGGCGCTGGTGCGCTGCTGGGCGTTGTCCCACAGGCGCGCGAGGCGTGTGTTGTAGAACACTTGCATCAGGCCGGGATCGCCCTTTTCCATCGCCAGCTTGGCTTCGCGATGTTCTTTGACGAGCGCGCGCCACGACACCCAGCCCAGCGGCGCGTACATCGTCGACAGGTGGAAACCCACCGTCTCGCCGTCGCCCTGCCCGTGTGCGATCCAGCGGCCGGTCTTGTAGAGCGCGGGCTTTTCGTGCTCGCGGATCTTGTAGAAGCACGCGGGGCACTCGCAGTAGACGTCGGACAGATCGTCGCTGGCGCGCAGCTGCTCGAATTCGAGGATGTGCTCGTGGCCACAGTGCGGGCACGACACGTAGTAGCGGCGCTGGTCGCTCTGGGCGTAGAGGTCGGCGATGCGCGAGGCGCCGTCAATGGTGGGCGAACTCGAGTAGTAAAACTTGGCGTTGCGCCCGAAGGTGCTGGCGCGTTTTTCGGCGATGCCGATAGGGTCGCCTTCGTTGTTGAGGTCGCGCACCCAGCGGTCGATTTCGTCGCCGTACACGTAGCGCGCGGAGACTTCGGCCAGGTTGGCTGCGGAGCCGGCTGTGTTGATGAACAGCGTGCCCTTGCGGAAGTCTTTGCGCTCGGCGGTGTTGGCGGCGTCGCGCGATCGGGCAGATGCGATGCGTTCGCGCAGGACCGGCACGGCATCGAGCGTTTTTGCCACGCGGGCGGAGAAGCGGCGTGTGAGGCTGAGCGTCGGTTGCAGCGCGAGGAAGTTGGCCGGGGCGCGATGGATCGTCGCCGAGATCCAGTTCAACCCGATCTGCGTCTTGAACAACTGCGATGCAACCATGGCGACCACGCGCAAGCACGGATGCGCGGGCGACAGGCACTGCATGGGCTCGACGGCGTATGGCGTGCGCGCGGAGCGGTAGGGCCCGGTTTCGGCGGCGCCCGACTCGTCGGGGATCACCATGAATTCTTCGGACCACTGGTCTACCCACAGCTCGGGGTCAGGCTTGAGGCCGGCCAGGAAGGCGCGGGCGAACAGTGCGGCTCCGTCGGGATGGCTCACGATGTGTCGATGGGCTCCATGGAGCCGTACCTCTCTTTCCCCGCGCGCGACAGGTCGGCCAACTTGCCGCGGTCGGGATCGTTGATGGATTCAGAAAGCACGTTTGCGCCGTGGACGATCATGTCGTCGAGCACCTTGCGCAAGGCGGCTTCGAGGTGGCGTTCGACGGCCCATGGGTCGGTCATCGAGGCAAGCTCAGGGGCGATCTGACGCGGCAGGCCCATGATGCGATCGCGCAGGTTGGCACCGATCTTTTCGGCGGCGTCTTCGACGGCAATGCGGCTGACCAATAGGCCGGAAACCCACTGGTATTCGGTGCGGGCTAGCTGTGCCTGGTAGTACTCGCGTTCGGCGCGGGCGGCTTGGAAGTCGTGGCCGAGCGATGGATCGACGTCGGGCGTTGTGTCTCTGGCGCTGTAGACGTCTCGATCGATGCGTGTGGCTTCGTGGCGGGCGCGGACGGCTTCTTTGGCGGGGTCGGCGCCGCGCTTGATCTTTGCCAGCGTGGCATCGACGTCGACCAGCTTGCCGTCGGGCGTGGTGACCAACTTCCCTTCTTTGCCAAGCTTGGTGACGTAGCTGGGCGACCAGTTCTGGCGCGCCGCAAACGCAGAGCGCGTCAGGAGGGTCGTTTCACTCATGATTTCACCATTTCACCTCATCGGAGGTGAATTTCACTAAGCTGGAAAACTGGCCGCTAACGAAGAATCGCGGGTGCCCGCCCCCGCAGTACCCCATGAGCCCAGGGGCCCCCGCCTTTCTCGGCGAGCAGCCCAGAAACGCGACGCCAGCGGGCCTCGCCGCGTTGTACGATGCCGGTATCCCAGCCCCGGGGCTTCTGTACAGGTTTGCTTACCGGGCGCCTGACATCTGTGTGCCTGCATCCGCATGCCCGCTCGCTGAAACCTGCGGCAACAAAGCTCATGACCTGCTATTCAGAATGCTCGTGCGACTGCACGAAAACATCGCACGCGTTTGACGCAGTTGTGGAAGCAGAAACCCGCTTCCCTTGGCGCCTGCGTGACATTTGCCATTCCAACATTGG
Source organism: Ralstonia wenshanensis (assembly GCF_021173085.1). Classification (NCBI taxonomy): domain Bacteria; kingdom Pseudomonadati; phylum Pseudomonadota; class Betaproteobacteria; order Burkholderiales; family Burkholderiaceae; genus Ralstonia; species Ralstonia wenshanensis. The sequence continues at coordinate 1,263,386 of NZ_CP076413.1, read as the reverse complement.
CTGGTACACCGACAAAACGATCTGCGATGAACACCTTCTGAAAGACTGGGTACGCAAAAATGCCTTCGGAGTTTACGTGCTGTGGCACAAAGACGACTATTGCGATACGCACGCCCTTTTCCACATGAGAGCCTTGTATGTGGGGAAAGGGCAGATTAAAACGCGCCTGTTGAACCACTGGAAGAAGAAGGATTTTTCTGAGCAAATGCTCGTCTACTGGACCTTCCTTCCAATGCCAAATCGCCAAGCCAAATACTGCGAGCAGCTGCTTTTGGACACCTATTGCGTTCCGCTAAATAAGGCCGAGTCAACCGGAGAGTCAGTGCTTTGTGCACATTTCACGCAGAGCGAAGTCGACTAGTCGAACGATGGCACTCGTGCAACCGTCTCATTCCAAGCGCTTCAATGTCACCGGGCCACGCTGACGCTCAGTCTTTTGCACAAAACAAAAAGCCCGACACAGCAATCCGGTCGGGCTTACGTTTTCTATGGGCGTGCGTCGCCCCACGAACCGAACTTTAAGCGACGCCCCCGCACCCCATCAATACTCGACACCGAATTTAACAATCCACGGCCTGATCGCCACCTTCGCCGCCGCATACGCCAACGGCTGCCGCAACCCCGCACGCGGGTTCCTCCACACACCCGGCCCACGCCTGTTCCGGCACTCCACCCGAATCGCCAGCGCATGGTCGCCCGATATCGCCTCCATCGCCGCCGCCACCTGCTGCATCTGCCACGCATCCACGCTCGCCTCGTGAATGTCATCCGTCGACATCCACTGCCGCGAGCTGGCCGACCCGCCGCACGTCGCATCCCGGTTCGAATACCACTTCTCGCCTGAATACTGCGCCTCCCAGCAGAACCACGCGAACAGCAGATCATCGAGCGCCTGATCCTCGCTCGTCACCAACGCAGATCGCCTCGTCACCTCACGTGGCTTAACGCAATACATCCTGCCTCCTCGATCCCATGATTTGATACATGCGCCCAAGATGCGTCTTCGCCCGCACCACAGACGGTGGCGCCCCCACCAACGGGGCCTCCGGGATCGGCGGCAGATGCTCCACCACCGCCACTCGCCAGAGCGCAGACCACCGTTCCTGCGCATCCGCCCAGCACGCCGCCTCGACCGCACGCATCCCAAACCGCACCGCGGACCAGAACACCGCCCGCGACGGCCATTCACCTTTGCCGCACGCCGCCAGGACGGCCGCGTTAAACGCCTCCTCCGCCGTCATGCCGCACCTCGCTGCAACCCTGCTGATCGCAACCGCCCCGCGTGCCACGGCAGCCCAGCCACCGCCTGCTCTGCCTGCGCCTGCAACCGCGCCAACGCCTCATCCTGCTGAAGCCGCAGCGCCCGCGCCCGCTCTCGCGATTCCCGCACAGCATTGGCATACGACGGCACCCAGTCCGGATCGCTCGCCCGCTTCGCGTGGTACGCCAACATCGCAAACGGATCGTCAACTCCACCCGCCGCCATACGGCCCCGCCATTCGTCGATCACCACCTGCCTCATGGCCTGGGGTGCCCGAGCCACAATCCGTGCAACACGCGCCCGCTCCGGCCCTCTCAGGTCAACCGGCCAGGCAAGGTCTGCTTGCCACGCCACGCTCTGCCCATCCTCACTCTCTGCAAGCCCATCCCCAACCACACTCGCGTTCTGACCACGTTCCTCTGAGAGCCGGTGCCGCCGCGTGCCCCGACGGTGTTGGGGGCCGTTTCGATCCTCCCGCGCCGCAGGCGTGGGGGACTCAATCTCCTTCTTCTCACGCCCCCGGCGTGGGGGGTTAGGGGGGTTGGTTTTAAGGGTGTTACCGGAATACGGATGTGTGGCGGCTTTCGCGTTATCCACAGACTCCGGCACATCCCTAAAACCCGCGTCAGCATTGAACTCGCAGCCATCCTGCGGGTGTATCGAACCTCGACCGGCTTTCTTTTGGACGCACGAATCCGTATCCGCCAACGGGCACGCAAAAACAAGCTCGTACTGCCCGCCGAGCCTGCGCAGCAGCCCCAGCTTCTCCAACTGCGCCAGCATCCGCTGCAGCTTCGACTTGTCATGCGCCAGGTAGCGCACGCCACGCCGCGCAGTGCGCTCCGTCCACTCACGCAGCGCCTGATACGAGATCCGCACCACACGCCCCACAACGCCTGTACGGAAGTCCATACGCGGACGCAGCGCCACCAGGTATAGATGCGCGATCTCCGCACCCGCCCCGGCCAGCGCGCTCAATTCAAGATCATTGATGCGATACGCCGACACCCTCGCCTCCCTGCGTGCGCGTCAAGCCCATATACCCCGCCAGCCACGCCGCGTGATGCGCGCTGCCAACCGGATACTCGTTCGCCTCATCCAACGCGCGGCCAGACAATGCAGCCGCCCTGCCCTTGGCCAAAACAGCGCCAACGGCCTCGATAGGAATGTCCATGGAATCGCCCTTACAGCCGCAGCGGCGCGGCCCTACACAGCACATCAAACACCGCCACAAACTCCGGCGACGTCGACGCAACAACAGTGGATCGAAAAACGAGGCGCTCCGCCTCAGTTGAAATCGCGCGATAACGCGACGCGCAGGCCAACGCCAGCGCAGAAGACTCACCAGCCGCATTGAACGGCCAAAACACATCAGCCAACGGCCACGCGCAAGCATCCAACAGATGCTCCGCAAACTTCGACAGCACCGGCAACCCGCGAGGCTTGAACGACCCCGCAATGCGATGCCAAGCACAACACATCTGATCCACGCGCTCGCACGACAAGCCCACAGCAACACGCCCCGCCTTGCAGCACGTCATACCGTGTGAAAAGCGTGGCGTGTTGTCCTGCGTTTGTGTCATGCGCGGTCTAGCCCTGTCAAAAATCGATACAACGTGGCGCTACAGGTTGCCGCTCGAACTGCTGGCGGCAACACTCCGTCGTCGGGTCGATGAACGCGACGAAACGCCAACCCTTTCAACGAGGAAACATGGAACTCAAAGACGCACGCGATGACGCAAAGAAATTGCTCATGACACTAATTGAGCAACAACCCGCCATGTTCGGATCTACGCACACTCCCAACGGGCGTTCCGGAGAGACTGCGGCGCAGTTCTGCTCGACCTTTATCGAGACCTACGCCGCCTACCTTGTCAAAACGACCGAGTAACCTCGGCCAGTAGCCTTAGCTCGCGCGTTAGGGCCTCACGAGCCACCGTTAGACGCGCGGGCATATCGAGAAGTGGGTCAATGTCCGCCACCACTTTCGCGCACAGCACATCAGCAATTTTCTTGGCATGCTCAGGCGACAACTTCGCCTGCCCACCGCAATTTTCTTTACAGCCTTGCATTACTTCTCCTATGCGCTCACGCGCTCAAAAAACAGCCAACGCACCCGCATCGGCTGACATGCACAACAAACAAACGTCAGGCGAATCACGCCTTGCCACGCAACCGCTGCAACCGCTCAGCATCACGCTGCGCACGCACGCGCAGCAGCTCACGCAGCACCATCACAGAAGCGGTCGCCTCTTCAAACTCCCGCTCCAGCTTCCGCATCTCACCTTCCGAGAGATGGTTGTCAGCCAGCGCCGCAGACATCGCGCGGCTCACATCACCTACCTCTGCCAGCACATTGCAAAGCGCCTCATAAAGATCCGTATTCGGCAGATCCTCACGGGCCACCTCGGGCAGTGGGATCGCCACCATCCCGTGCCGCCAGCACAGCGCCTGAATCGGCAGCCTCGCGTTCGGCACACCAGCGCCTTCCGCGTGCTCCACAATCACCGACACCTCTTCAAACGACACATAGTTCGTCTGCACATGCGGCAGCAGCTTGTTGCGCAGCACCGCCGCGGACTTGTCCATGCGCGCCGCCAATCCTTCAACGCCGCCCGGGTAGCCACGCGCCACCCAGTAGAGCGCGTCGTGTTGATTGATCTCGGAATAGTGGTGGCTCAAGTTGTCTCTCCTAAAGAAGCTGTCATGGGCGGGCTGTGCGGGTCGCACTACCGGCGGTTTTGGCGGGCGCGTACACTTGCCTCATCGTTGGAATGGCAAGGTCCCGCGCGCAGAAGCTGACGGCTGAATGCCCTCGTTGGCAAGCAAGCACTGCTCGCCCCGCTCACGCGACGAATGCGCCGAAGACAGGCCAGCGATGCCGCAGCCGGTATCATTCGAGGCTTGGGCCGCAATGGCCGTTGGTGTAGCCGTGTCGATGACGCGCGAGCAGAGACAAGCTCGGGCCAGATCAAATGCCAGTCGTCGGGACGAAGGTGTTTGCGCGTAACAATCGCACACGTCTCCCTCTCGATGCCGACGCAGAACATCGGCCCCAGCCGGATGCGAAGGCTGATTGCCTTGCGCAGATAGCGGATCGTCGTGCCACACAAGCGCGCGAATTCCGCCTGCTCATCCGGGGCCATTGCGTTTAAGTAAGCCCGCAGGTTTTCCATGCGTCGATGGTACCCACGGGTATTTTTTATCTCAATACCTTGGCGGGCCGTATCCGCGAAAAACAGGGCCGGAATTTGTAAAGAATGGATAAGTACGAACGACGTCGGCAGCGGCTGGACCAGATTCGCGTCTCTCGCTTCGAGGGCTCGATCGTCAAACTCGCCCAAGCAATCGGCAAAGCGCAGTCATACGTCGGGCGTATGCTTTACGAAGAAGGCAAAGCCGGTGGCAAGCGCATCGGCGAAGACGTCGCGCGCGAGATCGAGCAGGCGCTCCACCTGCCGCCTTTCTCCCTCGATGCAGAAGACGAGGCGCCACCGGCGCCGGACCTTGGCGCACTGGCTATCAGCGCACTCAATGATTTGTCAGAGCGAGAGATCGAAGCCGCAATTGCGACCCTAGAAGCCGTGCTAGCTGCGAAGAAGCAGCTCAAAGGTGGCGCGCGGCTTTTCCGATCAGATGGAAAAAAGGCAAAACGCTTCGAGGAAGCACCGGCAGAAGTTGCCGAGCCATCCGACTACGGCTATCCCCCTCTTCCCAAGGCAAAAGCGCAGCGCAAGCGCGCCAGCTAAAGAATCCCGCTTCGGCGGGATTTTTTATTTCCTGTTGAGACGGAAGCGAATAGGAGAATTCTTGTTCTATTGTTGGCCGCCCACCAACAACATGACTGCCCGCGCGGGCCGTCAGTCGAATCAACAATGGGCATCCTCATTCAGTTTCCTCAGCCAGGCACGCGCACACCGCCTGTAGAGCCTTCCTCTAGCCATTGCGAACCACAGGACGCGCGTCTCACGGCCGCGTATCGGCGCGACCTCGATCGCGCGCTTTCGCTGTTGCTAGAGCACGTTGAGACTGATGCATATGACGGCGTTGCGCTCATCCTCAAACCGAAGTCACTTGGCGACAAGCCCGCATTCGTTGTCGGAGGCTTCTACAGGCACAGGTTGACTGAAGCTGCAGATGCCGCAATGCAGCTACGCCTCGCGATCAAGCTACGCGCTCGGGAGCAAAGTTCAGAACCGGAGACACGCTTGAGGCGCAACAGTCCTCCATCCCCTTCCGCCCAACCAGAAAGAGCCATAGACCAAAGTATGCAAACCAGTTTGCACGAGAAGTGGAACAACGCCACTGCGCGCTATCACCGCTGCGAGCAAATGCTCCGCCTCGCATTCAGCAAGCAGCTGCGTGCGTCTCCGGAAACGACTGCTATCTTGCTCAGCATCACGCAACTCCACATTGAGACGGTGGCCAACTGTCTTTGGGAACTTGTGCGTCAGCCAGGCCGGGCAACGCCACAGGGGAAACTCGAAACACTGAACGCTATTCAACTCTTCCGCAATGTGCGTGCGCAGGTGTCAGCGTGGATGCCGCCGGCCGGCCAAGAAGCGGCATATTTTGCCGCCAACGCATGTGCCCTCTCGGAGGAAATGATAGGGGAAGGAGATTCTCAGCTGTGCGAGGTGGAGAATGCGCTAAAGCGCATCGTCGGTAATACCTCCACTGCATCCGTTGGGACATAGCCACTCGGTCCGGCACGGGCAAACCAGCGCACTAGACACGGGCTGGTGGCACACAACATGAACGACAATGTATCTATGCCGTTGCCGGGGCATATCGACGTTTCCTGCGATCAAGCAACGCAACCGCCACGGCAGCATACTATGTAATAAAAAAAGGAGGAGCGATGAATAGGACTGAATACGATTTAGATCGGGCACTTCACATTTTTCATCCAATTGGGCAACCAAAAATCATTGATGCCCAACAGGCTGGCAAAGAGTTTGCCTATTACACCACTGCCGATGTAGCTGTAAGTATCCTCAGAAATAAGACTGTATGGATGCGTAACGCAGCGACCATGAACGACTACATGGAAATCGAGTATGGAGTCAATTTTCTTCTTGAAATTCTAGGCGGAGAAGAAGGACAACAATTAGAATCCGCACTGGATGGGTACTTTCCGAAATTGTGGAGTAATGTTTTTAGTAATTTTAAATCTTTGATTCCAGGAATCCGACGCGACACATTTATTACCTGTCTGTCGGAGCACCTACCACAAGAGAGGGAGCTCGGGCGATTGTCCATGTGGCGAGCTTACGGCGGCAAGGACGGCGTTGCTCTAATCATCGATGCGACGGCTATCGTCAGCGGGAGGGATGATGGGGTTGGAGCATATTCCAGCCCCGTCGAATACATGGACGAGCAAAATTTTAAGAATTCGGTGCTGCTGGTGGCGGAACGCATTCGCCAAGACCAGAACTTCATCAGCTCAATCCCCGGCCCCTATCTTGAGAGACATCTAAAAACGATGCTACTGCTTGCAATTCTCTGCGTTAAGCACCCAGGCTTCAAGGAAGAAAGAGAATGGAGGGTCTTTATAACAAAATTTCTGAGTGTTAGCGATCGCCTGAAAACGGACATCGAGATAGTCCGTGGAACGCCGCAGCACGTAGTTAAAATTCCGATCGGAAAAGAGGTAGACGGGAAATCTAACCGGAAGTTTAGCGAGATAGTGAAGGGAGTAATCATCGGCCCGTGTGCATTTCCAGAAATTGCAGCTCGAGCTTTCAGAGAGCTTATGGAGCAAGCCGGATTCAGCGCCTCTGAAGCCAGACAAAGGGTAACGATCTCCGGCATACCGTTGCGACACCTATAATTCTTCTTCTTGGCATCATCAGCAAAAAGGATGATCCTAATCCAAAATGATTAAAACAACTCCGCACCGAATCAGCTCGGACCTTCGTGATACAGTGTCCGCAGGTAGTTCGCGGAAAATGTCGTTTTCTGAGCCAGACCACATACTACGCCGGGCCGTGGGAGGAACTTATGTCGGATCACAAGACGGTCACGATTTTTGTTAACACGGTACCCCATCAGGTGCCGCACGAAAAGATTTCGTATGCGACACTGATTAGTATTGCGTTCCCCGGCGCCACGGGGGCCAACTATATCGTTAAGTACTACAAAGGCAATTCCGACAACTTGACTGGCACCTTAGCCCCAGGCGGCGAGGTGATGGTGAAAGATGGCATGGACTTTAGAATTACGGGAACTGGCGAGTCGTAACCCGTTCATTGACGAGCTAATAAAACAGGGCTACGACATTGACTTTGTTAATGGCCATCTCGTCATCTTCGGCGTACCGTATCTCAACGCCTCGGGCGAACTAAAGTATCTTGACCTGATCTCGCCATTGGATCTTCGCGAGCAATACTTGATCGACCGGCCATCGGACCATAAGGTCTACTATGCGGGCGAAATACCCTGCAACATTGATGGACAGAAGATCGGCGCCGGTACGGCCGAAGAGGTCCGCACTGTCTCAGAGCACATTGTTGGCAACAGAATGCTCTCGAGCAAGCCGGCCGGGCTGACACCCTACGAATCAATTGAGCAGAAGATCAATCAGTATCTTTCGCTGATTTCCTCGCCGGCGGTCTACAAGTACCCTGATGCCACTCCCCGGCGTGCTCTGACGAAGCACAAAGAGGCAGCACAGAGCCCACTCAAATTTCCAGATACGCTGTCCGCCCGAGAGGGCATTGTCGAACTGTCGCATAAACTCCGCAATCGTAAGGTCGCCATTGTCGGCTGCGGCGGAACGGGCGCTTATGTCCTGGACTTCCTTGCCAAAACTCATCTGGAGGAAATTCACCTCTTCGACGACGATATCGTCCACGTGCATACGCTGTTTCGCCTCCCTGGCGTCTATGGTCAAAAGCACCTAGGGATCGCTAAAGTTGACGCACTTGGTGAAAGATACAGCGCCTTCCATGGCGGCATCAGACCGCATGCTGAGCGCATTGACGACAGCAACAGCGCGGCCCTGGCCGGTTTCGCCTTCGTATTCGTTTGTGTGGATGATGGCCCCTCGCGCCAGATGATCGCGCAGAGCTGTCATGCCGCTTCAGTGCCCTTTGTCGACGTCGGCATGGGGTTGAACAAGGGAGAGAAGGGGTTGTATGGTTTCGTTCGCACAGCCGGCGGCCAGTGTGGTGACTTTCCGAGACTTGATGGCACCCAGTATTTGCCGGCTCAGAACGCGCATGACGAGGAATACCGGAATCAGCCTCAGATAGCCGAACTAAACGCACTCAATGCAGCGATCGCCGTCATTCGGTTCAAGCAACACATGGGGTTTTTTGACCGTCTGACCGATGCACATGCAGTCGTGTTTGACGTTGCAGGAATAGGGATCGACCCGGCGACATGAGCGCTTCCGTCTACCACGTCATCGAGAGTGAAACTCTTCCCGCAAAGGTAGGCCCTTTCGAGTTCTACTATAGCGCTCGGTTTGAAATGGCTGCCCTGGCCTGTGCATGCGGATGTGGTCACCGCGTCATGCTCAACCTGCTCGATCAGCATCGGCTGGTTATAGAGGACGGCCTTCCAACTGTCGATCCGTCCATATTGGTGTCAGATGCGCCCTGCTTGTCCCATTTCTTCATCCGTAGGGGCGAAGTGGAATGGGCGCAGCACTGGTCCAGGGAAAGGGTCGACAAGGTCATGCAAGCCCAGTTGCTCCGCCATCTTGAACAGGATATGAGGCGCAAGCCAAAGCGCTCTCTCCTGCGACGCTGCGCAGATTGGGTCAAGTCGTGGTTTGACGGCTAGCAGGCCACCATGTTGACCAGCGCCTAAATGCATTTCGCCCTGGGGCCCTAGGCGACACATCTTTACAAATTGCGAACCCCATAGGTATTGTTATATTAAATACCCATAGGTAATCTCAACTCCACTAACAGTTTGGAGCTTGAATGCCTATCCTTTCGCGATTCACCAACCTCCTCGCCTACCTCTCCGCCCTCGGCGTGGTCCTAGCCTTCCACGCATACGCCCTCCATCTCGACGAAACGTCCGAGACAGAGCCCACGCCCGTCGCCCAGCGCCAGGCATGAGGAGGACACGATGCGCCGTTCCGCCCTCCACCGCCTCGCGTCCGGCTACTTCAGCCACCACCCTGCCCTCGGCCTTGCCGTAGTGCTCTTCGCGTTCGGCCTCGCCGGCGCTATCGCGCCCGAAGCCGCAATGGTGCTCGGGGGCTGACATGCCTCCACGCCCCATCGCAGACGCGGCCGTGCTCGCCGAGCGCAACAAGCTGCGCCTCATCTGCACCGACGCGCAGGCCCTGGCCGCGGGCCCCGTCCGCACCGCCATCGAGGCATCCGCGCACGCCCGCACCCATCCGCGCATTCGCACGACCCGCCGCGTGTGGGTCGACCTCAAGAAACTGGCTGCAGGCGACTTCGACGACTGACCAGCCGCAACGGAGACCAACCATGCATCGCATAGTGAACCGTACCCCCGCCACCCTCCGCATCGGCAAGCACGACGTGCAACGCCGCCCCGTGCCCGGCTCGCTGCATTGCAGCTACACCCTGCGCGTCGACGGCGTTGTCGTGTGGGAGAGCATCAGCATCCCCTGCGCGCGGGATCTCGACGGCGCCGTCAAAACGCACCGCTCGTGTCAGGAAGTCATGCAGGCCGCGCGCCGTGGTGGGCGCCGGATGGGTATGCAGAAGATCAACGGCGCTGTTCGGCCGAAACGGGGGGCGTTGTGATGTCGGCCACGGAAAGCCCAAAGGAAAGCACGCTCAATCCCCCGGCCGGGACAACGGACCTCTCAAAGCTGCGCGCACTGATCGCCGATGACGGCTTCGCCGCCACGTTCCAAACGATGGGGCGGTATCGGACGGCACTGCTGCAAGTTGCATCTGCTCTTGCACGCAGTCCTACTCCGAACGTCGAGGCGGTTGTTACCGACCATTCTGTTGAGGTCGACAAAATGGTCGCCAAACAAACGAAGCCCAAGCCGCCGGCGTTCAAATACCGCGACGGCGAGATCCGTGGCGCAGACGGACGGCAGCTTATGTTGCTGATGGCCAGCAACTGCACAAAGAAGTTTCGAGATCGAGCCGGCCGCACGTTGGTTGGGGTTCTCAACGGCCAAGAGCTGCAGGCGCCATCGCGCACGCGACTTCCCATGGCTGCCCTAGAGATACATCCCACAAGCGCCCATGACGCCAACGCAGACGATGACGATAGCCGTTGCCCACCAGCGCAGCGACTCACGATAGAGCTTTGATCGATACATCGCGCCATCGTAGGTGGCGCAAGCCCTCTAGAGCGCGGGCGCAACAGGATTTGACGAATTGCAGTTGCGGTCCTTCGGACAATTGGCGATAGGAACACGCTCTGCGAAGGCGTGGCAGCACAGCGGATGGGAGAAAAGAATGCCGATCCTCACCAATGAAGATCTCAAGACACTGACCGGCGGTCTGGTCCAGGGTGCCGCGCAGCGGCGGTGGATCGCTAAACAATTGGGCTTTGATCCCCCTATGCGCGTTGATGGGCGCCCAATGATTACCTGGGAACAGGTCAATCGGGGCCGCGGGGACAATGAACGACGGCGCCCCGGCCCGCGATGGAGCGTAGCAGCGTGAGTCGACCGCGCACCGTTAAGGCCGGCCGTGGCCTGCTTGATCGCATGGAAGCCCGTCCGCGCAAAGATGGGCTCGTTACCTACCGCTACCACCCTGTGGGCGGAAAGCCCATCAACCTCGGCACCGATCGGCTCAAGGCGATCCAACGCGTGCTCGACATCCTCGGCCAAGGCGAAGGCGTCGGAACCATCGAGCGCCTCTGGAACCAGTATCAAGACACACCGGACTGGAAAAGGCTCGCCGAAGGCACGCGTGCCGACTATAAGACCTGCAGCAAGCCCTTGCTCGCGACCTTCGGCGACGTCCGAGCCAGCGACATCCGCGCGTCAGACATCGCGCGATACCTGCGCATCGAGCGCCAGGCTGCTCCGGTTCGAGCCAACCGGGAGGCTGCCCTGCTCTCTAACCTCATCAACCTGGCCATCGAACGCGGCGAAGCGGAAACCAACCCTTGCCGCCAGGTGCGCCGCAATCCGGAGCAGCCACGCACGCATGCCGTTGCCGTCGAGACCATCACGACATTTGTTCAGTGGTTGATGGGGCAGACGCCGCAGCGGCAGATCATTGCACTAACAGCGGAATACGCGGCCCTGGCGGGCAGCCGAAAGGCCGAGTTCTTGGACATCGTGCGCCCCCAAGTGGACCGCACAGCCGGCGTCATTCGCACCAAGCGTGCGAAGCAACGCGGCACAAAGCGTGGAGAGGTCATTGAGGAGGTAGCAATCACCCCCCGCTTGGCTGACCTGCTGGACCGAATTGACGCCATCCATGCGCGCCAGGAACGGGAGTGTCTCTACCTGTTCCCGAACCGGTTCGGCAACCACTACACGTCAGCAGGGTTTAAGGCGATGTGGAGCAAGCTGATGGCCCAGGCGCTCGAGGAGAAAGTCATCGAAGAGCGCTTTACTTTTCATGACCTGCGCGCCTTCTACGCAACCACGCACAAGGCCGAGCGCGGCACCCTGCCAGATCTGCATGCGAACCCGGCCATCACAGCGCGCGTCTACGACCGCAACAAGGTGGTCAAGCGGAAGGCGCTTTGAGGTCGAGTTTTCCCACCGTGGGAATATGGTGGGAATTTTTCACTGGATGGATATACAGAAACGAAAACAGCGACTCTAGTAAGTCGCTGTTTTGTAAGGGAATTCTTTGGGGTGACTGATGGGATTCGAACCCACGACAACCAGAATCACAATCTGGGACTCTACCAACTGAGCTACAGCCACCATCGTGCGAACAGCAAAACTGACAACTGCTCGGCGAAAAACGAAATTATACAAACATTCTTTCAGCGTGCCTAGGGGGTCGCGCAATTTATACGGCGACCGCCTCCTCGCCTGATTCTTCGCCGCGCCGCAGGTACGCCCGCGCCTCGTCGAAGAGCGCGTGGGCGTCGGCCAGCGTCTTGACGCGACCCAGCGCCTTGGAATCCGACAGCACGCGCCGCCAGCCGCGGGCACCCGCCACACCGCGATACAGTCCGAGCATGTGCCGCACCGCCGCCCCCGCGTAGCCTCCGCGCTCCACCCAGCGGCCGACGTAGCCGATCATCGCCTCTTCCACCGCGGCGCGCGTGGGGGCCTCCGTAGCTGCGCAGTAGTACCGCGCATCGAACGCAGCCATCAGGTGCGGATGGTGATACGCCTCGCGGCCGATCATGACGCCATCCACATGCGCGAGATGCGAGTCGACCTGCTCCAGCGTCTGCACCCCTCCGTTGAGGAGGATTTCCAGATGCGGAAAATCGCGCTTGAGCTGGTAGACGACTTCATACCGCAGCGGCGGAATCTCGCGGTTTTCCTTGGGGCTCAGGCCTTTCAGGATGGCGTTGCGCGCGTGGACGATGAAGGTCTCGCAACCCGCCTCGGCTATGGTGCCGACGAAATCCCGCACGAAATCGTAGGTCTCGATGGCGTCGATGCCGATGCGGTGCTTGACAGTGACCGGAATCGACACCGCATCGCGCATCGCCTTGACGCCCTGCGCCACCAGCTTGGGCTCGGCCATGAGACATGCGCCGAATGCTCCACGTTGCACGCGCTCAGACGGGCAGCCGCAATTGAGGTTGATCTCTTTGTAGCCCCATTGCTGGCCGAGGCGCGCGGCCTGTGCCAGATCATCAGGTTCGCTGCCCCCCAGCTGGAGCGCCACGGGATGCTCGACCTCGTCGAAATCGAGGTGGCGCGGGACGTCGCCGTGGAGTAGCGCGCCGGTGGTCACCATTTCCGTGTAGAGCCACGTGTGGCGCGAGATCTGGCGATGGAAGAACCGGCAATGGCGGTCCGTCCAATCCATCATGGGCGCGACCGACAAGCGGCGGGGGTTCGGCGTGGGGCGTTCAGCGGTCACAGCAAGTCAACGATTCAAAATCCAGGCGCGCAGTTTACCGGTTCTAGTCCGACAGCCCCAGCAGCGGATGCTGCTCATGGCGCCACGGCGAGACAAAGAACGCAGTCACTTCATCATCACGCACGGCGTCGATGCTGGTGTGCTTCCATTTGGGCGCATGGTCCTTGTCGACCGCGAGCGCGCGAATGCCCTCGATACCGTCGCCTTCGGCAAACACGTGCGTCATCATGTCGAGTTCGCGGCGCAGCTCGTCGGCCAAGGTGGTATGGCGGCCACGGCGGATCAGCTCCAGTGTCACCGCCATCATCAACGGCGAGCGCTTGGCCATGTGCGCGGCGGTCTGTGCTGCCCATTCGGCGTCCGTGCTGCCGGCCAGATCGGCGAAGATGCCTTGCACGCTCCCCTGGCTGAAGCAGTCATCGATGGCCTCGCGGTGCGGTGCGATGATGGCCTTGGCATCATCGGGCGCCGAAGCGGCTTCGGTAAAACACGCGGCGATCTGCTCGGCGCTGCTCCAGTTGCCGTCGTGCAGGCGCTGGACGATGGCCGACAGCGCCTCGGTGGTGACGTGGCAATCGGCAAGGCCCACCGACAACGCGTCCGCCGCTGCGATCATCTGCCCCGTCACGCCCAGATATTCGCCCACATGGCCGGGCACGCGCGCCAGGAACCAACCACCGCCCACGTCTGGGAACAAGCCGATATTGGTTTCGGGCATGGCCATCTTGGTGCGCTCGGTCACCACGCGCAGCGATGCGCCTTGCGAGATGCCCATGCCACCGCCCATGACCACACCGTCCATCACCGCGATGTAGGGCTTGGCATAGCTGAAAATCAGGTGATTGAGGCGGTATTCCTCGGTGAAAAAGGTGATGAGTTGCGGGTCGTTGGCCGTGGCGGCGCGGTGGAAGAAGCGGATGTCGCCGCCTGCGCACAGGGCCTTGCCGCCTTCGCCGCGCAGGATGACGGCGTGGACTTCCGGATCGTGCTGCCAGGCCAGCAGCGCATGCGACATCGCGCGGATCATCTCCAGCGACAGCGCGTTGAGCGCCTGCGGCCGGTTCAGCGTCAGCCAGCCGATGCCGCCGCGGACTTCAGCGATCACGTTGGGTTGAACTTCAGCCTGCGGCGCGATGGAAACGGTGGATTGCATGTCTCGGATGTTGTTGTGGGAATAACGGCTCGCACTGTACACGACAGCGTATTGAAGCGAGGAATGGCTCTAGCCTGCCCCCTTTCGCAGCGCGGGTGTTGGGCGTATACCTGCCAGTTGGAGACGACACACATCACAACAATCCAATGAACCCTGCCAACGCCACCCCGGGCGCGTCCGGTTTCGACCCAGGCCTGATCCTGCTGGCCTTTGCGCCGGTCTTCCTGCTGACCATCGGCGCGGAGGCGTGGTACTGGCGCAAGCGCGATCCGTCCGTCTACAGCCTCAAGGACACCGTTTCAAACGCGTGCCTCGCGCTCATGCACCAGGCGTCGGACGCGTTCTTCCTGTGGCTGATGATCAAGACCGTGTACGCGTGGACGTACAGCCACGGTCTGCGCGCGGTGCCGGAGACATGGTGGTCGTTCGTGCTGCTCCTGCTGTTGCAGGATTTTCTCTACTACTTCTTCCATCGCGCCAGCCACCGCGTGCGCTGGATGTGGGCCTCGCATGTGACGCACCACTCGTCGGAAGGCATGAATTTTTCGACGGCGTTCCGCCAGAGCCTGACCTATCCGATTTCTGGCATGTGGCTGTTCTGGATTCCGCTTGCGTGGATCGGCTTTACGCCGGACTGGGTGATCCTGGCCGTGGGTCTGAACCTGGCATTCCAGTTCTTCGTGCATACGCGGCTGGGTGCGCTGGATTCACGCTACGCCGGCTTCTGGCGGTGGCTCGGGCAATACGTGAATACGCCGTCGGTGCACCGCGTGCACCACGCCAAGAACCCCCAGTACATCGACCGAAACTACGCCGGTGTGCTGACCATCTGGGATCGCATGTTCGGCAGCTTCGTGCCCGAGAAAGACGCGCCCGTCTTTGGCATCACGCGGCAGATCCACACGCACAACCCGATCACCCTCACCTTCCACGAATGGCGCGACATGTGGGCCGACGTGTTCCGCGATCGGGATATTCGCTACCTGTGGAAACCGCCCGAGTGGCGCAGCCCGCGCTCCACCTTGACGGCTGAGCCCGACCATATCGGCTATCCGTCCTGAGCGCTAAGAAAAAAAACGCCCCGAAATCTCGGGGCGTTCTTCTTGGCAGATCGACCTGCGATCAGACCGCTTCTTCACGCGAGGCGCGCTTGCGCTCATGTTCCTTCAGGTGACGCTTGCGCAGGCGGATGCTCTTCGGCGTGACTTCCACCAGTTCGTCGTCGGCGATGAACTCGACCGCGTATTCGAGCGACATCTGGATCGGCGGGACCAGGCGCACGGCTTCATCGGTGCCCGACGCACGCACGTTGGTCAGCTGCTTACCCTTGATCGGGTTGACCACTAGGTCATTGTCTCGGCTGTGGATACCGATGATCATGCCTTCGTAAAGCGCATCGCCAGGCGACACGAACATGCGGCCGCGATCCTGCAGCTTCCACAGCGCGTAGGCCACGGCAGCGCCGTCGTCCTGCGAGATCAGCACGCCATTGTGGCGCTCGCCCAGGTCACCTTCCTTGACCGGCGAGTAGTCGTCGAAGATGTGGCTGATCAGGCCGGTGCCGCGCGTCAGAGTCAGGAATTCACCCTGGAAGCCGATCAGGCCACGGGCCGGAATGCGGTATTCCAGACGCGTACGGCCCTTGCCGTCCGACGCCATGTCGAGCAGTTCGCCCTTACGGCGGCCCAACTCTTCCATCACGCCGCCCTGGTGGCCGTCTTCCACGTCCACGGTCAGGCGCTCGAACGGCTCGCACTTCACGCCGTCGATTTCCTTGAACACCACGCGCGGGCGCGACACGGCCAGCTCGTAGCCTTCACGGCGCATGTTTTCCACCAAAATCGTCAGGTGCAATTCGCCACGGCCCGACACTTCGAAGATCGTGTCGTCGCCGGTGTCCTTCACGCGCAGGGCCACGTTGGACTTCAGCTCGCGGTCCAGACGATCGCGCAGTTGGCGGCTCGTCACAAACTTGCCTTCGCGGCCAGCCAGGGGCGAGGTGTTGACGCAGAAGTTCATCGTCAGCGTCGGCTCGTCCACCTTCAGCATCGGCAGCGCTTCCTGAGCGTCCGGGGCGCACACGGTGCAGCCGATGCCCAGTTCTTCAATACCGTTGATCAGCACGATGTCGCCGGCTTCGGCTTCCTGCACCAGCTCGCGCTCCAGGCCGCGGAACTTCAGCACCTGGTTGATACGGCCCTTGATCGGGTTGCCTTCCGGGCCGAACTTGACCACCACGTCCTGCAGCGGACGCACGCGGCCACGCGTGATGCGGCCCACGCCGATCTTGCCGACGTAGCTGGAATAGTCCAGCGAGATGATCTGCAGCTGGAACGGGCCGTTCGGGTCGTCGTTACGCTGCGGCACCTTGTCGAGAATGGTCTCGAACAGCGGCTTCATGTCGCCTTCGCGCACGTCGTCAGTCAGGCCGGCGTAACCGTTCAGGCCCGAGGCGTACACGACCGGGAAGTCGAGCTGGTCGTCGTTGGCGCCCAGCTTGTCGAACAGGTCGAAGGTCTGGTTGATCACCCACTCCGGACGCGCGCCCGGACGGTCCACCTTGTTGATCACGACGATCGGCTTCAGGCCCAGGGCGAGCGCCTTGCGAGTCACGAAACGCGTCTGCGGCATCGGACCTTCCACAGCATCGACCAGCAGCAGCACGCCGTCGACCATCGACAGCACGCGCTCCACCTCGCCACCGAAGTCGGCGTGCCCCGGCGTGTCGACGATGTTGATGTGCGTGCCGTTGTATTCGACCGCGCAGTTCTTGGCCAGGATCGTGATGCCGCGTTCTTTTTCGATGTCGTTCGAATCCATCACGCGCTCGGCGATCTGCTCGTTCTCGCGGAACGTGCCGGCTTGGCGAAGGAGCTGGTCGACCAGCGTGGTTTTGCCGTGGTCAACGTGGGCAATGATGGCGATGTTGCGAAGCGCGCGCATGGGATGTGAACTCGAAAAGACGTGACACGAGCCCGGGACAGTACCCAAATTCAGCTCGCGGAATAACCTGACATTCTAGCATGCTGCGATGCGCAAGACATGACACTCCTTGACGAATCGATGAAGGAGCACAGATTGCGTGCGCACTAGATCACCAATTATTTCTAAAAGTGGAATCGCGCATTCAGTACCTTGCTGTTTGCTGCGCCGATTCGTATATTTGTCCGGACAATGATTGTGCATACATAAGATGTCCGAACAAACAAGACCCGCCACCGAAATTGCTGCCGGAACCCTCTTCCGGGTGGAGGACTACCGCATGTGCGAAAGCGTGGGCTACCTCGTGGGGCGCGCCAAGACGGCGCTGTCCATGGCCATCGAGCAGGAGGTTGCCGCGATGGATGTGACGCACTCGCAGGCCAGCTGCCTGGTGCTGTTAGCCAACGGCCGATGCCAAACCGCTACCGATCTCGGCCGCGAGCTGAATACCGACATCGGCTCACTCACGCGCATGCTCAGCCGCATGGAAAAGCGTGGCCTGATCGAGCGCGTGCGCAGCGAGTCCGACCGCCGTGTCGTGCATCTGGAGGTGACCCAGGCCGGCCGCGACTTGGCCGACCGCATGCCGGCCATCTATACGCACGTGCTGAACCGTTTCTTTGCTGGCTTCACGCCGGGCGACGTCGATACGCTGCGCGGACTTCTCAAGCGCATTCTCGACAACGGCGCCGCAACGGAGGCGCATCGCGTGCGCCCCGCCGGTCACTGACGCCGCTTTGCCCGAATTGCACCCGCAGCACCGGACGCTTCCCGCCCCCTTGATCGCTTGACCCATCAAACAACATGAACGCCTTGAACTCCGCCCCTCAGGCACTTTCGCCCCTAAGCCGCGCCGGCAGTACGCGCGCGCAATGGCCGGCACGCCTGGGTGTGGCGCTTTCCGCCGTGACGCTGGCCGTGCTGGCCGGTTGCGCGAACCTCGGCAATTCGCACAGCACACAGACTCTGACCACGCCGAGCCAGTTGGCGAGCACGCAATCGTTGCCCTCGCAAGGCGGCCAGTGGCCGTCGCAGAACTGGGTCGATCAGTTCAACGATCCGCAACTGCGCGCACTGGTAGATGAGGCCATCAAGGACAACCCGAACCTGCAAGTCGCCTTTGCCCGCGTGCGCGCGTCGCGTGCGATGGCCGATGTGGTGCGCGGCAACCTGTATCCGAGCGTGGGGCTCGATGCCGACATGACGCGCCAGCGCCTGTCGGAATACGACATGTTTGAAGGCACGCCGCTGGCTGGCCGGTGGTTCACGGAATCGAAGATCCAGCTGGGCGTGAGTTACGACCTGGATTTCTGGGGCAAGAATCGCTCCGCGCTGGAAGCTGCGCTGTCCGATGACAAATCGATGGAAGCGGAAAGCCAGGCTTCGCGTCTGATGCTGTCGACCACGGTGGCACGCACCTACGCCAAGCTCGCGGCGCTCTACGCGCAGCGCGACGTGGCCGAACGTGCGATCGTGCAGCGCAAGGATCTGACCAACCTTGCAGGCCAACGCGTGCGTGCGGGTCTTGATACGCAAGTTGAAACCACGCAGGCCCGCGCCAATGTGGCCGCTGCGCAAACGGAACTTGAACAAGTCGACGAGCAGATCGCGCTGGCACGCAACCAGTTGGCCGCGCTGCTGGGCAAGGGCCCCGACCGCGGACTCGCAATCACACGCCCGACGCTGCTCGCGCAAACCACGCCCAAGCTGCCGAACAACCTGACCATCGACCTGATCGGCCGTCGCCCGGATCTCGTGGCTGCGCGCTGGCGCGTAGAAGCCGCGTCGAAGGATATCGACGTCGCCAAGGCGCAGTTCCTGCCGGATATCAGCCTGACTGCATTCCTGGGGCTGGCCTCGATTGCGCCGGAAAACCTGCTGCTCGGCGCCTCGCGCCAGCTCGGTATTGGGCCGGCGCTCAAGCTGCCGATCTTCCAGGGCGGCAAGCTGCGCGCCAACCTGCGCGGCAAGTACGCCAACTATGACGCCGCTGTCGCGAGCTACAACCAGACGCTGACCGAAGCCCTGCACGACACCGCTGACCAGATCACCACGCTGCACAGCATTGACTCGCAGATCGCCATCCAGCGCACCGCCTTGAGCGAAGCTGAGCGCGCCTACAGCCTCGCCCGCACCCGCTACAACGCCGGCCTTGGCACACAACTGGTTGTGCTGAACGCCGAGACGACCGTGCTGCAGCAACGCAAGCTCGCGACTGATCTGCAGGCACGCCGACTCGACGCGCAGATGGCCCTCATCAAGGCCCTCGGCGGTGGCTATACAACAGAAGACCTGCCGGGCGCCAAGCCCGAGGCCACCGCCTCACATGGCTGAGCTGTACTGAACTGAACCGACCGTTCCACCGCATTCTTTCGAGCCAACATCATGAGTGACAACAAGCCCCAAGCCGCACCGTCCGCTGCCCCCGCACCCTCAGCCCCCGCGGCAACGCCCGCCGGCAACGGCAATGCCAACGGAAAGCGCAAGCGCATGCTGACCACGCTGGCCGCCGCACTGGTGGTTGCCGGCGTCGGCTACGGCCTCTACTGGGGCCTGTACGGCCGCTGGTTCGAGTCGACCGACGATGCATACGTGCAAGGCAACGTGGTCCAGGTGACGCCGCAGGTGGCGGGCACCGTGGTCGCCATTCGCGCCGATGACACGCAGCTCGTCACCTCTGGCCAGCCTCTGATCGAACTGGACCGTGCCGATGCACGCGTCGCTCTGGAGCAGGCCGAAGCGGCGCTCGCGCAGACGGTGCGCCAGGTGCGCACGCTGTATTCGAACACCAGCGCGTTCACCGCCACGTTGGCCATGCGCGAAAGCGATCTCGCCAAAGCGAAGGACGACCTGGCACGGCGCAAGCAGATCGCCGGCACGGGTGCCGTGTCGCAAGAAGAAATCTCGCACGCACAAACCGCTGTTCAGGCTGCGCAATCCGCACTGGAAGCCGCCAAGGAACAGTTGCAAGGCAACCGTGTGCTGACCGAGCAGACCACGCTGGAGCGTCATCCGAACGTATTGCAGGCTGCTGCCAAGGTGCGTGAGGCTTACCTGGCCTATGCGCGTACGAGCCTGCCGGCTTCGGTGACGGGCTATGTGGCCAAGCGTTCGGTGCAGGTCGGCCAGCGCGTCGCTCCGGGCACGCCGCTGATGGCCATCGTGCCGCTGGACCAGCTCTGGGTGGACGCCAACTTCAAGGAAGTCCAGGTGCGCCATATGCGCGTGGGCCAGCCGGTTGAACTGGTGGCCGACGTATATGGCAGCAGCGTGACGTATCACGGCAAGGTGGTCGGTTTCTCGGCGGGCACGGGCTCGGCGTTCTCGCTGCTGCCGGCACAGAACGCCACGGGCAACTGGATCAAGGTGGTGCAACGCCTGCCGGTACGCGTGTCGCTCGACCCGAAGGACCTGAAGGACCACCCGCTGCGCGTGGGCCTGTCGATGGAAGCCAAGGTCGACATCCACGATGAAGGCGGCCAAAGCCTGGCCACCGCCCCGACAGCCTCGCCGCTGCAAACGACGGTGTACGACCAGGCCGGAAAAGACGCCGATCAGGTCATTGCCAGCATCATCACGGCCAACGCCGGCCGCGGCGGCGCTACGGCACCGGCCGCCACCAACGTGCCGGCTGCAACGGCTCCGCGCACTTCGCAACCCGCACCCAAGGTCTGACGCATGGCAACCGCCGCGCCCAAGCCGCTACAGCCACTGACCGGCGCCAAACTGGCGATCGGCACAGTCGCGCTGTCGCTGGCCACCTTCATGAACGTGCTGGATTCGTCCATCGCCAACGTGTCGATCCCGGCAATTTCGGGCGACCTGGGCGTGGCCCCAAACCAGGGCACGTGGGTCATCACCTCGTTTGCGGTAGCCAACGCCATCTCGGTGCCGCTCACGGGGTGGCTGACGCAGCGTTTCGGGCAGGTGCGCCTGTTCGTCACGTCCATTCTGCTGTTCGTGCTGTCGTCGTGGGCGTGCGGGCTGGCGCCCAATATGGGCATGCTGATCGCGGCCCGGATCATCCAGGGCGCTGTCGCAGGTCCGATGATTCCGCTGTCGCAATCGCTGCTGCTGTCGACATATCCGCCCGCCAAAAGCTCAATGGCGTTGGCCCTATGGGGCATGACAACGCTGGTCGCGCCAATCATGGGGCCGATCTTCGGCGGCTGGATCTCTGACAACATGAGCTGGCCGTGGATTTTCTACATCAATATCCCGGTGGGCGTCCTCGCAGCGTACGCGACATGGGTCATCTACAAGGATCGTGAATCGCAGACACGCGCGCTCCCGATCGACAAGATCGGCCTGGCGCTATTGATCCTGTGGGTGGGCTCGCTTCAGTTGATGCTCGATCGCGGCAAGGAACTCGACTGGTTCAACTCGACCGAGGTCGTGGTGCTGACGGTCGTTGCAATCGTGGGCTTCGCGTTCTTCCTGGTGTGGGAGCTGACCGAAGATCACCCCGTCGTGGACCTGACGCTGTTCAAGGGCCGCAACTTCAGCGCCGGGGTCGTGGCCATCTCGGTGGCATACGGGTTGTTCTTCGGCAACCTAGTGATCCTGCCGCTGTGGCTGCAGACCATCGTCGGCTACACCGCCACGGATGCGGGCCTGATCATGGCGCCAGTGGGCATCTTCGCCATCATCCTCTCGCCCGTCATCGGCAAGAACCTGCCCAAGATGGACGCACGCTGGGTCGCGACCACGGCGTTCATGACTTTCGCACTTGTGTTCTGGATGCGCTCGCACTTTACCGTGCAGGTGGATACGTGGACGCTGATGATTCCGACGCTGATCCAGGGCGCCGCCATGGCAATGTTCTTCATCCCGCTCACGTCGATCATCCTGTCGGGCCTGTCGCCCGAGCGGATTCCGGCAGCATCGGGTTTATCGAACTTCGTGCGGATCATGTTCGGTGGCATCGGAGCATCGATCTCGACTACGGTGTGGGACAACCGCTCTGCCCTGCACCACGCGCAACTGGTTGAACACGTGAATCCGTACAACCCGGCCTATGCGTCGTCGATCAACCAGTACACGCAGCTTGGCATGCCCAACCTGCAGGCCAATGGCGTGATCGAACGCGTGATCTCGCAGCAAGCCGCAATGTTGGGCGCCAACGATATCTTCTGGATTTCGGCGGTGCTGTTTATCGTACTGATCGTCTTCATCTGGCTGACCAAGCCGGCGAAGTCGGCGGCGGGTGCAGAAGCGGCAGCCGGCGCGCACTGATCCAAGATCGCGCAAACAAGAAAGCCACGCGTAGCTGCGTGGCTTTTTTGTTGCCGTCGATCGGCTTAAAGATGCACGAGCCGTTCCGGCCGCAGCACGCCGCCTTGCCAAGCCGCCACACCGAGCAGCGACGCTGTGGCATCCGCTGCAATCGGGTCACGCACGCCGTACACACGCACCTGATCTGCATTCGGTAACGCCAATGGCAACGGCAAGCGCTGACCATGCAGGAAGCGGCGGCTCTCGTCCGCATCCAACTCCACACGCGGCAGCGTCTGCAACAGCGCGTCGACTGGTGCCAGCAATGCGGCGCGCGCATCGTCAGGGGCTGCGTCCAGCGATTCGAGCGTCACGGCGCCGTTCAGTGTCAGATTGCCGACCTGCGTGCGACGCAGCGCAACCAGATGCCCGCCGCAGCCCAGCGCCTCGCCAATGTCTTCACCCAACGTGCGGATGTACGTTCCCTTGCTGCATGACACGCGCAACGTGATCGTCGGCGTTGCCGACTCCAGATCCGTCGCCAGCACATCGATCGCGTGGATCGTTACTCGACGTGCAGCACGTTCCACGGTCTGACCCGCGCGCGCGTACTCGTACAACGGCTTGCCGTCCTTCTTCAGCGCAGAGTGCATCGGCGGCACCTGGTCGATCTCGCCGACAAAGCGCGCGATGGCTACGTGCAGTTGCTCCAGCGTGACCGATACCGGACGCTCGCTCAGCACCTCGCCTTCCGCATCTGCGGTACTCGTCTTGATGCCAAGCCGCACGACGGTCTCATACGTCTTATCCGCATCGAGCAAATCCTGTGAAAACTTGGTCGCCTCGCCAAAACACAGGGGTAGCAAGCCGGTAGCCAGCGGATCGAGCGTGCCGGTATGCCCCGCCTTCTTAGCCCACAGCAGGCGCTTGGCGCGGATCAGCGCATCGTTGCTCGACCAGCCGATCGGCTTGTCCAGCAGCAGCACTCCGTGCACATCGCGGCGCGGCGGCTTCTGCGGCCTGGGCGCATGTTGCTCAGCCATCTTCAGTCGTCTTTGGCGCGCGTGGCGTTGGCCTCATCGATCAATCGCGACATCTCGATACCACGCTCGACCGAACCGTCGAAGTGGAAATGCAGTGTCGGCACCGTGTGGATGTGCAGGCGCTTGAACAATAGCGAATGCAGGTAGCCGGCTTTCTCGTTCAGGATGGCGCCGGCGACTTCCGGCTCGGCGCCCAGCACCGTGAAGTAGATCTTGGCGTGCGCGTAGTCAGGCGTGAGCGTCACGGATTGCAGCGTCACCAAGCCCATCGCCGGGTTCTTGATTTCGCGCTGGATCAATTCGGCCAGATCACGCTGGATCTGATCGGCGATGCGCACGTTGCGGCCAGCGGCCGATCCCGATTTCTTCGGCATAGTGTGTTCCTCACATGGGCGCCGCCGGCACGCGCCAGCCCGGCCCAAAAGACAAAACGGTGGCGCGGGACGCGCCCGGGCCACCGTCGCAAAGTCGAGCCGGACACCGCAGCGTCCGGCCAACGTATTACAGCGTACGCGCCACCTCGGTGATCTCGTAGACCTCGAGTTGATCGCCTTCCTGAACGTCGTTGAAGTTCTTGATCGACAGGCCGCACTCGAAGCCTTGCTTCACTTCCTTCACATCGTCCTTGAAGCGCTTGAGCGAATCGAGTTCGCCCGAGAAGATGACCACGTTCGCACGCAGCACCCGCACCAGCGAATTGCGCTTGACGAAGCCGTCCAGCACCATACAGCCAGCCACTGCACCCACCTTCGGTACGTGGAAGACCTGGCGCACCTCGACAAGGCCCGTCGTCTCTTCGCGCTTTTCCGGCGACAGCATGCCCGACATCGCCGCCTTCACCTCATCCACAGCGTCATAGATGATGTTGTAGTAGCGGATGTCGATGCCGTGGTTCTCCGCCAGCTTTCGCGCACCGGCATCGGCCCGCGTGTTGAAGCCGATGATGACGGCCTTCGACGCGGTTGCCAGGTTGACGTCCGACTCAGTGATGCCGCCCACAGCAGCGTGCACGATCTGCACACGCACTTCGCCGGTCGACAGCTTCTTGAGCGAATGCACCAGCGCTTCCTGCGAGCCCTGAACGTCTGCCTTGATGATCAGCGGCAGCGACTTCACGTCGCCTTCGCTCATCTGCTCCAGCATGTTCTCCAGCTTGGCAGCCTGTTGGCGCGCCAGCTTCACGTCGCGGAACTTGCCTTGGCGGAACAGCGCGATTTCGCGCGCCTTGCGCTCGTCCGGCAGTACCAGCACTTCTTCACCGGCGCCCGGCACTTCCGACAGACCCTGAATTTCCACCGGGATCGACGGACCAGCCTCCTTGGCCGACTTGCCGTTTTCGTCCAGCATGGCGCGCACGCGGCCATAGGCCGTGCCTGCGAGCACCACGTCGCCGCGCTTGAGCGTACCGCTCTGCACGAGCACCGTAGCGATCGGGCCCTTGCCCTTGTCCAACTGCGCTTCCACCACCAGACCCTTGGCCGGCGCATTGACCGGCGCCTTCAGTTCCAGCACTTCAGCCTGCAGCAGCACGTTTTCCAGCAGGCTGTCGATACCTTCGCCAGTCTTGGCGGATACCGGCACGAATGGCACATCGCCGCCGTACTCTTCCGGAATCACGCTCTCAGCCACCAGCTCCTGCTTGACCCGGTCGGGGTTGGCTTCGGGCTTGTCGACCTTGGTGATCGCCACCACGATGGGCACCTCGGCCGCCTTCGCGTGGGCGATGGCTTCCTTCGTCTGCGGCATGACGCCGTCGTCGGCAGCCACGACCAGAATCACGATGTCGGTTGCCTTGGCACCACGTGCACGCATGGCCGTGAAGGCCTCGTGACCCGGGGTGTCGAGGAAGGTGATGACGCCGCGATCGGTTTCAACGTGATACGCACCGATGTGCTGCGTGATGCCGCCGGCTTCGCCTGCCGCAACCTTGGCACGACGAATGTAGTCCAGCAGCGAGGTCTTGCCGTGGTCGACGTGACCCATGACGGTCACGACAGGCGGACGGGTTTCGGCCTCGGCGTTCGTCGGCTCTTCCACGCCGCCAATCAGCAGCGCTTCCGGATCGTCCAGCTTGGCTGCGACCGCCTGGTGGCCCATCTCTTCGACCACGATCATCGCGGTCTCCTGGTCCAGCACCTGGTTGATCGTCACCATCTGGCCGAGCTTCATCATCTGCTTGATGACTTCGGCAGCCTTGACCGACATCTTGTGCGCCAGATCGGCCACAGAGATGGTTTCCGGCACGTGCACTTCACGCACGACCGGCTCGGTCGGTGCCTGGAAGGCATTGCGGTTGTCGTCGCCATGGCGGTTGCGGCCACCCTTGGAGCCGGAGCGCCAGCCATCGGCACCGCCACCGGTGTCGCCGCGCGTCTTCAAGCCGCCACGCTTGCCACCACGGTTGTCGTCTTGCCAACCCGCCTTGCCACGACCGCCCTTCTTGTCACCCGTAGGCGAGCTCGGTGCAGCAGCGGCAGGCGCGGGGGCAGCCGGCTTCTTGGCAGCCGCAGCCGGGCGTGCTTCGCCAGCTGGCTTGACCGGCTTGTGCAGCGTGCCCGATTGCTCTGCCTTCTTGACCTCTTCAGCCTTACGCTCAGCGGGCGTCTTCAGCACGCGAGCCGGGGCGCTCATCATCTCGCGGATGGCTCGGGCTTCGGCTTCAGCAGCTTCGCGACGCTTGCGAGCGGCATCTTCCTCGGCCTTGATCTTGTCGGCAGCAACGCGCGCTTCGTCAGCAGCCTTCTGGGCCGCTTCGCGCTCGGTTGCCAGACGTGCGGCGTCTTCCTCGGCCTTGCGGCGCGGGGCTTCGTCCGACGCTTCAGCGGCAGCGCGGGCAGCCACGGCTTCCTCTTCCGCCTTCTTGGCAGCGAGTTCAGCCTGACGCTTCTGCTCGGCTTCGGCGGCTTCCTGACGGGCGCGACGCTCAGCCTCCTCGCGCTCCATCGCTTCCTGGCGTGCCTTCAGCTCGGCTTCCTGGCGAGCCAGCAATTCGGCCTGGCGGCGCTGTTCTTCTTCGCGACGCGCGACTTCCTCGGCATCGACCACCGGTGCGGCCTCTGCAGCCTCCGATTCGGCCTGTGCCGCGTTCGGCTCATCACGCTTGACCAGCACGCGCTTCTTCTTGACTTCCACTTGCACGGTACGCGTCTTGCCGGTGGCATCCGCCTGGCGGATTTCGCTGGTTTCGCGCTTGGTGATCGTGATCTTCTTGCGCGCGCCATCCTCGGCGCTGCCGTGTGCTCGCTTGAGATAGTCGAGCAGACGGGTCTTGTCCGATTCGGTGATGACGTCTTCCGGCGTCGCCTTTTGCACGCCCGCGGCCTGCAATTGTTCCAGCAGCGCAGATGCGCTACGGTTCAATTCGCCAGCGAGTTGGGCAACTGTTGTGCTTGCCATTCAAACCCTTTCGATGCTTGGTTTCAGTGAGGATTGCGATAAACGATCAACGCTTATGCGACTCACGAAAACCAGTGTTCACGCGCCTTCATGATCAGCGCCTTGGCTTGTTCTTCGTTGACGCCGGTCATCTCGACCAATTCGTCCACGGCCAGCTCGGCCAAGTCGTCACGCGTCTGGATGTTCCCCTCGGCCAGCTTGCCGATCAGCTCCGGGGTCAGCCCCTCGAGGTCGCGCAGGTCTTGCGATACCTTCTCGACCTTTTCTTCCTTCGCCAACTCCATCGTCAGCAACACGTCGCGAGCGCGGTTGCGCAGCTCGTTGACGGTGTCTTCGTCGAACGCTTCGATTTCCAGCATTTCCTGCAGCGGCACGTAGGCCACTTCCTCGAGCGAGCTGAAGCCCTCTTCGATCAGGATGTCGGCAACCTCTTCGTCCACATCCAGCTTCGCCATGAACAACTGGCGAACGACGGAGCTTTCTTCTGCCTGCTTTTGCGCAGACTCTGCCGGCGTCATGATGTTGATCTGCCAGCCGGTCAATTCCGACGCCAAGCGAACGTTCTGGCCGCTACGGCCGATGGCAACGGCGAGGTTTTCCTCGTCGACCACCACGTCCATGCTGTGCTTTTCCTCATCTACGACGATGGACTGCACTTGCGCCGGAGCCAACGCACCGATCACAAACTGCGCCGGGTCTTCCGACCACAGCACGATGTCCACGGCCTCGCCGCCAACTTCGTTACGCACAGCCGTCACACGGGTGCCGCGCACGCCGACGCAGGTGCCAATCGGATCGATACGCTTGTCGTGTGCAACGACCGCGATTTTCGCACGCACGCCAGGATCGCGCGCGGCTGCCTTGATCTCCAGCAGGCCCTGTTCCATTTCCGGCACTTCGTTTTCGAAGAGCTTGATCAGGAACTCAGGGCAAGTGCGCGAAAGCTCGATCTGCGGGCCGCGTGCGGTGCGGTCGACATTCAGGATGTACGCCCGGACGCGGTCGCCCGTACGCAGATTTTCCTTCGGGATCATCTGGTCGCGGGCCAGCAGCGCCTCGACGCGACCGGTTTCAACGATCAGGCCCTTCTTGTCGGCACGCTTGATCGTACCGGTCATGACCTTCTCGCCACGATCCAGATAATCATTCAGGATCTGCTCGCGCTCGGCATCGCGGATGCGCTGCAGGATCACCTGCTTTGCAGCCTGCGCGCCAATGCGACCGAACTCGACCGACTCGATCTGCTCTTCGACGAAGTCGTCTACATCGAGGTCAGGATTCTGCTCCTTGGCTTCGAACAGCAGGATCTGCTTGTCCGGTTCCTGCAGGCCTGCATCGTCGGGAACGACGAGCCAGCGACGGAAGGTTTCGTGTTCGCCCGACTCACGGTCGATCGCCACGCGCACATCCACGTCTTCTTCAAAGCGCTTCTTGGTCGCGGAAGCCAATGCGGCCTCCAGCGCCCCGAACACCACATCCTTGTCGACGTTTTTTTCGCGCGCAAGCGCATCGACGAGCAACAGAACTTCGCGGCTCATTGCTTGTTCCCTTTGTTTCGATTTCCTTTGAAGTCCAGCACGGGCACCAGCCGGGCGCGGTCGAGTTCCGACAGCGTAAATTCCAGCAGCGCGGGGCCTTCCTTGCCCTCAAACTCAAGGCCGATTCTTTCTTGGCCTGGTTCGCCCGTCGGGGCCTGAATGATTCCCGTGAAATTCTTTTGCCCGCCAACCGGCAAGCGCAGCGTCACCTTGGCCTCAAGGCCGGCGAAGCGCGTGAAGTCGGCCAGCGTGCGCAGCGGGCGATCCAGCCCCGGCGACGACACTTCCAGCCGTTCATAGTTGACGTTTTCAACTTCGAACACGCGCGTGAGCTGATGACTCACTTTTTCGCAATCTTCAATGACGATGCCGTTCTCTGCCTGATCGATATACACGCGCAGCAGCCCGGCGGGCGCGCGCTCCACTTCCACCAGCTCGTAACCCATGGCGGTGAGGGTTTTCTCAATCAGATCAGTCAGATGCACGTTTTTCCTGAAGAATTTCCCGGTATGGCCAACCTGCGGAAGCAAAAAAAAATGGGCGCAACGCCCATATCATTCGCCCATCTTCTACAGGATGACTTTTGATTAGACTCACATTGTAATACGCTTCCAGGAAAAACGCAAAAATTGCCCTGAAGCCGCCACAAAAGGGGGCGTTGCGACGGCTGCCGCACACAACGCCCGCATTTTTTAGCGCTTACCGCCGCGTTTTCCACCACCGCGCGGCGCCTTGTTGCCGTTAGGCATGCCGCCGCCGCTCTTTCCAGGGCGCTTGCCGCCGGGCGAACGATTCCCATCACGCATCCCACCGCCACCGGCCGCGCCGCCGCGGACATTCGTGCGCTCGCCCATACGGGTGCGCGCTGTCAGCGTGGTCGGACCGCCCACATTGATGTAGCCCATGGACGTTTGCATCGGATCGGGCTGACGCGGGTTGGACGGACGGCGCTGCGCGGGCTGCGCGCGATTACCGTTCTCAACACCCATACCGCGCGACTGGAAGTTAGCTTCACCGGCAAAGCCAGACGACATCGGCCCCATCAGCACCGGCGCAGGCCCACGGCGACGATTGCCCTGGCGGTCTTGCCCACCGCCAGAACTGGCCGTCGGCACCTTCATGCCCAGCGTGCCCATCAGCGTACGCACATCCTCGGCCGACACTTCCTGCCAGCGCCCGCGCTTGAGGCCACGCGGGAGGACGAAGCTGCCATAGCGCGTACGGATCAGGCGCGACACGGTCAGGTTGACCGCTTCGAACATGCGCCGCACTTCCCGGTTCCGGCCTTCGGTCAGAGCGACGTGATACCAGTGGTTGACACCTTCGCCGCCGCCATCGACGCAGCGCAGGAAGTTGGCTTCGCCGTCCTGGAGTGGGATGCCGTGCAACAGCTTTTGGCGATCGGTCTCAGCCAGCTCTCCAAGCGTACGCACCGCATATTCACGCTCAACGCCATAGCGCGGGTGCATGAACCGGTTGGCGATGTCACCGGAGGTCGTGAAAATCAGCAGGCCTTCGGTGTTGAAGTCAAGGCGACCGACAGCGACCCACTTGCCGGTCTTCATGCGCGGCAATGCATCGAACACGGTCGGACGACCTTCCGGATCGGACTGGCTGACAATCTCACCGGCCGGCTTGTGATACAGGAGCACGCGCGGCGGCTTGTTGGGAAGCTTGCGCTGGATCAGCTTGCCATTCACGCGCACCTGGTCGGTGGCGAGAATGCGTTGGCCGATATGAGCCGGCAGGCCATTCACGGAAACGCGACCCTGCAGGATCAGGTCTTCCATGTCGCGGCGCGAGCCAAGTCCGGCATCAGCCAGGATCTTGTGCAGCTTGGGCGCGTCATCGTCGGATGTCAGTTCGCGCGTCTTGGGAGACTGCGAGGCGCCGCCGGCGTCAACCTCCGAGTCGTACGCGCCTGAAATCACGTATTGGAAGACGTCTTCGGAGCCCTTGCCACCCTTCAGCCCCTTGCCCCCGCGATTCTGGGTCGGGCCGCCGGCCTTGCCTTGCGGTTTGCCGTTGCGGCTCTGCTGCTTGCCACGACCGCCGGCATTCTTGCCCCCTGCACCTTCCGTACGCTCGCTGCGCTCAGCGCGCTCCGCCGGCTGGCCTTCGCCTTGACGGCGACGGTTCTTGCCAAAACGGCCGCGCGGACCACGTCGCTCGCCCTGGCCGTCTGCTGGCGCCTGTTCGGCCGATGCAGCACTTTCTGCGGCAATGACCGTCGGCTCAGCCGCCGCCTCTTTCGGCTTCCGCACCCGTGGCGCGCGGCTCTTGCGCGGCAGCGCAGGCTGGCCAGCGTCCGCGCCACCCGCCTCAGCGGCTTCACCCTCAGGGCGGCCGTCCTGCTGCTGGCGGCGCGAAGCCACGAGGTTGCGCAAGCCGCGGCGCAGTCCCTTGCGACGAGGCGCGGCCTCAGTCCCATCACCGCCGTCTTGTCGCGGCGGCTGAGCGTCGGCGTCGGCCGGCATACGTGTATCCATGGAATCTGGCTGGGTGCTCACAACGTCTTTCAAATCTAAGGGTTCAGACCATGCGCCGACTGCGCGGCTGCCATGGCATTACGAATGTTCATTGGCCGGAGCCGCAGGCGGCTCGACCGGTGTTTTGTACTTATCTTCGGATGGAACCTCGGTCGCACTCAGCGCTTGCGACTCGGTTTCCAGCGCTGGCTCGTCACCCGCCGCAACCTCAGCAGGCGGCACCGGCGTTTCAACGATGACCTCAACGGAAGCCTCGGCAACCGGCGACCCAGCCGATTCCTGCACCGAAACCTCGGCGCTCTCAGCACCTTCCGGCGCGTCGTTGACGAGCGCAGTCAGCTCTTCCACAGCAATTGCACCGCCCTCAAATTCGATGGCACCCTGCTCCAGCAAGCTCGCCTGCGCCTGGGCGCGGGCATCTTCAAGCGGCGGCAGTTCGTCCAGCGAGCGCAAGCCAAGGTCGTCGAGAAACTGCTTGGTCGTCGCATACAGCGCGGGGCGGCCCGGCACGTCGCGATGACCGATAACCTCGATCCAGCCACGATCTTCAATCTGCTTGATGACCTGCGTGTTGACCGTCACGCCGCGAATGTCTTCGATATCACCGCGAGTGACCGGCTGGCGATAAGCGATGATCGCCAGCGTTTCCATCACAGCGCGCGAGTACTTGGGCGGCTTTTCCGGGTGCAGGCGATCGAGGTACACGCGCATTTCCGGGCGACTCTGCAAGCGCCAGCCGGAGGCCAGCGCGACCAGTTCGACACCTCGATTCAACCAATCCTGGCGCAGCTCTTCGAGCAGCACACGGATGGTGTCTGCGGACACATCTTCGTCGAAGAGCTTGCGCAAGTCATTGACTCGCAACGGGTCCTGCGCGCAGATCAGCGCGGTTTCGAGGACGATCTTCGCCTCTTGGGTATTCATCGGGTTGAGCGGCTCGTCATTGCTCGCGCGCGGCCAGTCGCCGTCACGCTTGAGGTTTGTCGTCCCACCGCGAAGCACGCGGCATTTCTGAATGCTGTTGCCCACCCGGGCCCGGCGCGCGAAGACCAATTAATTCAATTGGACCCTGCACCGAAACGCAGTGGCTATGCCCGCAAAGTAGGGCCGGAGGAGCGAGTTGATCCGGTGCCGGTCAGGCACCACAAGGGCAATTTCTTCCGCCGCCATGGGGACGGATACTGCACCGGACGACTACCAAGAAGAACGGCAGCCCGCCCGAATCGACTGTCCAGGGGACTCTACCGCTGGATGGCATCGCTTGGCGCCGCGCTTAGGATTGTTGATTTGCGCGGGTGGCGAATCGAATTGTGGTTGATTGTAGGGCAATTTCCAGCGGCGCCGCAACCGGGAAGATGTCCTAGCCTTCCATCATGGGACGATTGGCAATTTTCGGCTGCCTGAACGCCTACAGCACCAGACAGAATCCGTGTGCGTTAAGCATCTCTGGCAACCAGATTGCGTGAGCCAGCCCCCAGACCCCAAACCCGGCGATGGCGATGCCGGCCGCGCCCCGCGCCCATCGCTGGCGCGACAGCCCGCGCAGCCACCCAGCCAGACCAGACATCATCAGCAGGTTGGGCAACGTACCGGCACCAAAGGCGAGCATGACCACGGCGCCGGAGGCGGCGTTGCCTGCCAACAACGCCACAGCCAATGCGCCGTAGACCATGCCACACGGCACCAGCCCCCAGGCCATACCCGTGAGATAGCGGCGCAGCAGCGGCGGCTGACGCTGCAGCCTACCGCCCAGCGTGGCAGCCCCTCGAGACAGGCCACCTGCCACGCGGCCAAGCAAGCGCTCAAGCCACACACTCCGCCACGCATCTCCAGCGGAACGCACAAGCAGTAAAACCCCATAGGCGACCAGCAATGCGCTAGCGAAAGCAAACAAGCCGCGTTGAATCGGCAGCCATTGCTGGCGCCAGACGGTCGCACCCATCGCACCCATGATTGCGCCCAGCAACGCATAGGTGGACAGCCGGCCGGCATGCATGACGACCTGTTCAAACCAGAGCCGGCGACGGGACACGATCCGCACCGCCACAGCGCCACGTTCGGCCGCGAGTGCGATACCGCTGCACATCGCCAGACAATGCACACCGCCGAGCAATGCAATCAGGAAAACGCTCAGAAGCGCCGCGGCACTCATCTTTCTGACGCTCTTTTGATATGGACCAAGGTTTTCGTTTTACTGTTGCGAACTAAGCCTAATTGACGCGTTTTGCCCCATCGGAAATGTCCGAGGACAAGAAGGTCGCCGTTATAATAAGCTGGCGCTGTACAACAAGAATTACTCATTTCACTTTCCCGAAATTCGCCCCCGCCCGTGCTCACTCGAATCGCACTTACCGACCAAGCCTCGCGTTGCTCCACCTGTGTACTCGGGCAAATCTGCCTGCCGGTGGGAATGAACTCGGACGACGTGCGCAAGATGGACGATTTGGTCGGCGAGCGCATCCGCATTAAGAAGGGGCAATCGCTCT
Organism: Ralstonia wenshanensis; assembly: GCF_021173085.1. Taxonomy (NCBI): domain Bacteria; kingdom Pseudomonadati; phylum Pseudomonadota; class Betaproteobacteria; order Burkholderiales; family Burkholderiaceae; genus Ralstonia; species Ralstonia wenshanensis. The sequence goes on along the minus strand of NZ_CP076413.1, from coordinate 1,229,855 downwards.
ATTCTTTGGGTGAGCCGCTGGAGGCGGTGTACGGCATTCGTTTCGGCACGCTCAAAACCCATCTGACGCTTGAAGACGGCCGGCATCAGATCACGGGTTTCCACCTGCCGGGTGAAATCGTCGGGCTTGATGGCATTGGCGATATGCGCCACGTGTCGGACGCCACCGCGCTTGAAGATACCGAAGTCTGCGTGGTGCGCTACGACGAGTTGCAGCACCTTTCGCGCCGGCTGCCTTCGCTGCAGCATCAGTTCCTGCGAATCATGAGCAAGGAGATTTCGCAGGATCATCTGATGCTGCTCACGCTGGGCTCCATGCGTGCGGAGGAGCGTCTCGCAGCCTTCCTGCTCAACCTGTCGAAGCGTTCGGCCCAGCGCGGATATTCGTCGACCGAGTTTGTCCTGCGCATGAGCCGCGAAGAACTCGGCAGCTATCTTGGCCTGAAGCTCGAAACGGTCAGCCGCCTGTTCTCGCGCTTTGCCGAAGCAGGTCTCATCCAGATCCGCCAACGCCACGTCAAGCTGATCGACCTGGCCGGCCTGCGCCAGGTCATGAGCGGTCAGGCGGCCTAAGCTGCCGTCCATGGCGCCCGCTCAGACCAGCGGGTGCTCATGCGCTTCCAGCTTGCCAATGCCAGGCGACACATAGAGCGTCAGCGCGCTCGACAATCCGCACAACAACCAGAACACAAAGAACGACACGGTGTAGACCGCCTGGGCCGACACCGTGATCTGTTCGCCGAAAAAGCGCAGGTCGGCGGGGTCTACCACCGCGAAGACCACCAGCTCAGCCAGGGCGGCCGACAGAAATGCCGGCCACAGAATCCACATCAGCAGTCGACGCTTCATCGGGCCTCCGCGTGAATGGCATGCGCCGGTGCGCCAGTCGTCTTTTCGACGACCAAACCGCGCCGTACGACGTTGTCGTGAATGACTGCATCGGGATGCGACATTGCCAGCCAGATGGTCACGCCACAGCCGATCATGGCGACGAACGGCCCTGCCATCAGCAGCCACGGCCAAGGCTCGCGCCACCACGGACGGGCCTGTGCGGAAGATTGCGTTGCGTGCATCGTTGCCTCCTGTTGGGGATGCCGCATCAGCGCGGCACGATGAAGCTCGACGGTTCGCGCAGTACAAGGCTGTCGCTACCGCTGTCTGCATGGATGACGAAACGGATTTTGTGCGAGCCGGGGGCGGCATCGTCAGCCGGCCGGCGCACGCGCACTGGCAGCAGCCGGTTAGCCGCCGGCGGGAGCTCCAGTGTGGTGGACTCGCCCTGACCGCCCTGCACGTCCAGTTCCGGCATACCCTCTGCGGTGATGGTCACGCGCATGGGGTGCTCGGACGCGTTCATCAGTTGCAGGCGATAAACGTTCTCGATCTTGCCGCCGTCCACTTCACGCGCCAGTGCGCCACGATCACGAATCACGTCAACCTTGAGCGGCTGCCGCATGGCCAACGCCACGATGAACCCCGTGACGAGCACCAGCATGATCCCCGTATAGATCAGCACGCGCGGGCGCAGCAGATGTCGCCGGGCTTCCTTCGGGCTGAGCCGATCAAGCATCGCGCGTTCCGACGTGTACCGGATCAGACCCCGCGGGTAGCGCATCTTGTCCATGACCTGGTCACAGGCGTCAATGCAAGCACCGCAACCGATGCATTCGTATTGCAGCCCTTGGCGGATATCGATGCCGGTGGGGCACACCTGCACGCAGATGCTGCAGTCGACGCAAGCACCCAGACCCTGAGCTTCGAAATCGGCGTTGCGCGAGCGGCTGCCGCGCGGCTCGCCGCGCTGCGTGTCATACGTGACGACGTAGGTATCAGGATCGACCATCACGCTCTGGAAACGAGCGTAGGGACACATGTAGCGGCAGACTTGCTCGCGCATGAAACCAGCGTTGCCCCACGTCGCAAATGCGTAGAACAGCATCCAGAATGTCTGCCAGGGGCCGAGAGACAGCGTCCAGGTCTCCATGCCCAGATCGCGGATCGGCGTGAAGAAACCGACGAAGGTGAAGCCCGTCCAGAGCGCAATGAGGATCCAGGCCGAATGCTTTGCGGCCTTCAGGCGGAATTTGCGCAGGCTCCAACGCTCACCGTCGAGGCGGATGCGCGCGAAGCGATCTCCTTCGATGTGCCGCTCGATCCACATGAAAATCTCGGTGTAGACCGTCTGCGGACAGGCATAGCCGCAAAAAAGGCGCCCCGCCACCGCCGTAAATAGAAACAGCGCCAGCGCCGACAGCACCAGCAGCAACGTCAGATAGATGACATCCTGCGGCCACAACACGAGCCCAAAAAGGTAAAACTTGCGTGCGCCCAGGTCGAACAGCACCGCTTGGCGACCGTTCCACTGGAACCACGGCAGGCCATAAAAGATGGCTTGCGTGGCCAGAACCAGCCAGACTCGCCAACGCGCAAAGGCGCCGGTCACGGCGCGCGGATAAATCTTGCGCCGGACCTCATAGAGCATCTGCTCGGTGGGTGCGTCTTCGGCGCCCGCCGCCGCGGTGGCGGGCGTCATCGGACGCCAGGCTGGTTCTTTGTCGCTCATTGCGCGTGACTCGTGTTGCTGTTCGACAGACCCCAGACATAGGCCGCCAGCATGCGGATCTTCTCTGGTGAGAGCAGGTTCTCGTGTGCCGGCATCGTGTTGTCCCGACCCTTGAGGATGGTCTCGACGATGGTTGCTTCCGAACTGCCGTACAGCCAGACGCGGTCGGTCAGGTTAGGTGCGCCAAGTGTCTGATTGCCCTTGCCGCTTGCCGTGTGGCAGGCTGCGCAGACCGACTTGAACGTCGGTTCACCACGCGCTGCCTTGATCGGGTCGTAGGACAGGCCCGACAACGAGCGCACGTAGTTGGCCACGTTGACAGCCTGGTTGCCATCCACCACCGCAGCCAGCGAGGGCATGACACCGTGACGCCCCTTGGTGATGGTGGTCAGGATCGTCTCGGGATCGCCGCCGTACAGCCAGTCGCTGTCGGTCAGGTTCGGGAAGCCCTTCGAGCCGCCGGCGTCGGAGCCGTGGCACTGCGCGCAGTTGTTCAGGAACAGGCGCTGGCCGATCTCGTGAGCCTGGGGATCGGCGGCGATCTGCTTGATATCCATGCTGGCATAACGCGCATAGACCGGACGGACCTGCGCATCGGCTGCAGCACGCTGCGCGGCCAATTCGCCCCGTGTCGAGAAACCGAGCGCGCCGCCGTATGAACCCAACCCCGGGTAGAGGATCAGGTACCCCAACGCAAAGATGCACGACAGCAGGAACATCCACATCCACCAGCGCGGCAGCGGGTTATTCAATTCCCGCAAATCGCCATCCCATACGTGGCCCGTATCTTCCCCGGCGCTGTGCCCGGGTGCCACTTGAATGCGCCGCTGCGAAAACAGCAACCAGACACACCACACGATGCCGACCAGGGCGATCGCTGCGATGTAATACCCCCAGAACTCCGAAATGAAGTCGCTCATGATTCTGTGTCCTTATTGATGCGGGCGCGACGCGTCTGCGTGCGCACCGGCGACCTCGGTCTCATCGGGCAGCAGGAACGGCAGCATGGCCGATTCCGCATTCGCAGCGCGGCGATGCGCGGAGAATGCCCACCAGGTGATGCAGACGAACAGCACGAGGAAGACGGCAGTGGCAATTGCACTCAGCGTGGCCATGGCTTACTCCTTCGCTGCAACGGTGGCAGGCGCCGCCGCCGGAGCAACAGCCACGTCCCGGACGTTACGCAGCTCTACGCCAAGGCCTTGCAGATAGGCGACCACGGCATCTTCTTCGGTCTTGCCTGCCAGTTGCTCGCGCGCCCCGGCGATCTGGGCATCCGTATAAGGCACACCCAGCTGACGCAAGACATGCATCTTCTTCTCGATGTCGCTGTTGTCCAGCGGCGTCTTCGAGAGCCACGCATACGACGGCATGTTCGACTCGGGCACCACTTCACGCGGATCGCGCAGATGGATGCGATGCCAGTCGTCGGAGTAGCGCTGCCCAACGCGCGCCAGATCCGGGCCCGTACGCTTGGAGCCCCACAGGAACGGGTGATCGAACACCGACTCGCCAGCCAGCGAGTAGTGGCCATAGCGCTCGGTCTCGGCGCGAAGCGTACGCACTTGCTGCGAGTGGCAGCCAACGCAGCCTTCGCGGATGTAGATGTCGCGCCCCGCCAGCCGCAGCGGCGAATACGGGGCGATGCCCTTGACCGGTTCAGTGGTCGAATGCTGGAAGAAGAGCGGCAAGATCTGCACCAGGCCCGCAATGCTGACGACGACGAGCGTCATCACAATCAGCAAGCCGATGTTCTTTTCCAGCGTCTCGTGCGAGAAAAACTTGTTGGATTGGTTGCTCATGTTCCCCTCCTCACTGAGCCGCGACCATCGGGGTCTGGGCCGATTGAGGAATCGGTGCATCGATGGCCTTGCTGCCCTGGATGGTCTTGAACACATTGAATGCCATCAGCAGCATGCCGCCCAGGAAGCACAGACCGCCAGCCAAGCGAATCAGGTAGAACGGGTACGTTGCCTTCACCGCTTCGACAAAGCTGTAGGTCAGCGTGCCGTCAGCCTCGGTGGCGCGCCACATCAGGCCTTGCATCACGCCGGCAACCCACATGGCGGCGATGTAGAGCACCACGCCGATGGTCGCCACCCAGAAGTGGACCTCGATCAAACGCGTGCTGTACATCTTCTGCTGACCGAACAGGCGCGGAATCATGTAGTACATCGAACCGATGGTGATCATCGCCACCCAGCCCAGGGCGCCGGAGTGCACGTGGCCGATCGTCCAGTCGGTGTAGTGCGACAGCGCATTCACAGTCTTGATGGACATCATCGAGCCCTCGAACGTGGCCATGCCGTAGAACGACAGCGCCACCACGAGGAACTTCAGGATCGGATCGGTGCGCAGTTTGTGCCAGGCACCCGACAGGGTCATGATCCCGTTGATCATGCCGCCCCACGACGGTGCCAGCAGAATGAGCGAGAACACCATGCCCAGCGACTGCGCCCAGTCGGGCAGCGACGTGTATTGGAGGTGGTGCGGACCCGCCCACATGTAGGTGAAGTTCAGCGCCCAGAAGTGGACGATCGAGAGGCGATACGAATAGATCGGGCGTTCGGCCTGCTTGGGCACGAAGTAATACATCATGCCCAGGAAGCTGGTGGTCAGGAAGAAGCCCACTGCGTTGTGGCCATACCACCATTGCACCATCGCATCCTGCACGCCGGCATAGGCCGAGTACGACTTCCACATCGACACCGGCAATTCAGCGTTGTTGACGATATGCAACAGAGCAATCGTGATGATGTAGGCGCCGAAGAACCAGTTGGCCACGTAGATGTGCCGGGTCTTGCGCTTGGCGATTGTGCCGAAGAACACGATCGCGTAAGCCACCCACACCACGGTGATCAGGATGTCGATCGGCCATTCGAGTTCGGCGTATTCCTTCGAGCTTGTGTAGCCCAGCGGCAGCGTGATGGCAGCCGCCACGATCACTGCCTGCCAGCCCCAGAACGTGAAGGCAGCAAGCTTGTCGGAAAGCAGACGCACCTGGCAGGTACGCTGCACGATGTAGTAAGACGTCGCAAACAGCGCGCTGCCGCCAAACGCAAAGATGACGGCATTCGTGTGCAGAGGGCGTAGCCGGCCGTAGGTCAGCCAAGGCACCCCGAAATTCAGTTGCGGCCAGATCAACTGGGCCGCGATCAGCGCACCGACCGCCATACCGACGATGCCCCAGACGATCGTCATGATCGAGAACTGGCGAACAACGCGGTAATTGAAGGTCTGGGTGGGCTGCAACGCGCTGGACGATTGCATGCTTGCTCCCCGAGAGTGTTGGTTTGATAGGGTCATGTTAAGAATGGGGCGATATTCGAGTCTTGACGTGCGTCAAGGCACCCCAGCCAACGTGGTCAAGTAGTTCCGTCCCGCGACACTGCGTCACGCGCCGGGGTATCAGGGTCCAGCAGAATCGATTCAGCAGGCGCCTTGAGATCGTCGTACTGGCCCGAGCCGACGGCCCACCACAGCACTCCGACAATCGCCACCACCAACATCAGCGACAGCGGAATCAGCAGGAACAGCGTTTCCATTTCGGCTCCTTAAGCGGCACGTGACAAACGCCACGCATTGAGCGCCACCAGCAACGACGACACCGACATGCCGATGCCCGCTACCAGCGGCGACAGCCACCCAAGCGTGGCGAGCGGAATGCTGATCGCGTTGTAAGCGAAGGCCCAGCCAAGGTTCTGGTGCACCACGCGCAACGTGCGACGGCCAATCGACACGGCCTCGCTGATGGCAAACAGGCGAGGCTCGGTGAGAATGGCATCCGCGCCGGCCTGGGCCAGCGGCGCACCCGACCCGATGGCGATGGAGACCTGCGCCTGCGCGAGCAACGGCGCGTCGTTGATGCCGTCGCCGACGGCCAGCACGCGAGCGCCGTCTGCCTGCAGCTGGCGCACATAGGCACGTTTGTCTTCGGGGCTGGCGCCGCCCACGGCGCGGTCGATGCCAAGGCGGTTGGCCCACCAGTGCACGGTCTCTGGCGCATCGCCGGAAACGAGATGCAGGCGCAATCCTTGTGCACGCAACGCGCTCAAGCATGCGGGCGCATCGGCACGTGGCGTATCGGCCAGCGTGAAGCGCGCGAGCGGTTGGCCATCGCGGCCGAGCCAGATCGACGTGCATGCGGCCGCCGGCGGCACTTCCTCCATCGGCGCTTGCGTGCCGTAACGAATGGAAGCAACCGGCTGATCTGCGTAGCGCGCTGCTGCGAACGACTGCGTACCAAGACGCACCAACTGGTTATCAGCCGCGGCATACACGCCCTGCCCCGGCACATTCGTCACGCGCCCCAACGTTGGCAAAAGCATTTCAGCGGAGGTGGCGGCGCGCAACGACTGGGCGATCGGATGATTCTCGGATTGCTCCATCGCGCACGCCAATGCGAGGCAGTGCTCGGCATCCACATCGGCGAACGTCTCGATGCTCAGCAAGCGCAGACGCCCTTCGGTGAGCGTACCGGTCTTGTCGAGCAGCACGTCCGTCACGGCTGCCAGGCTCTCGATCGCGTGACCGCGCGTGACCAGCACACCGCGCCGTGCCAGCGCGCCACTGGCTGCGGCCAATGCAGACGGCGTGGCCAGCGACAACGCACATGGGCAGCTCACCACCAGCACCGCCACGGTGACGGCAAACATGCGAGTCGGATCGATCCACCACCACGCGATCGCCGTCAGCAGCGCCCAACCGAGCAGCACTGCCACAAAGCGCCCGGCCACACGATCGGCGAGTTCAGCCATCCGGGGCTTGTCCGACAGGGCGCGTTCCAGCAAATCGACGATGGCGGCAAGGCGCGTCTGGGCGCCCACGCGGTTCACACGCACGCGAATGGCGCTGACGACGTTGTAGCTGCCCGCCAGCACGGTCGCGCCCACGTCACGCGGACGCGGCACGCTTTCACCGGAGAGAAGCGATTCGTCGATCTCAGTGGTGCCGCGTTCAATGGTGCCGTCGGCGGGCAGAACTTCGCCGGCGCGCACTTCCACGCAATCGCCTTGCTGCAAGGCTGCAACGGGGATGGTTTCCAGCGCGCCGCTTTCGGCATGGAAGCGACGGCAGGTGGCTGGCAACTGGTGCACCAACGCTTCAGCGCCAGAAGCAGCACTCTGTCGCGCACGCAGTTCGAGATAGCGCGCCGCCAGCAGGAAAGCGACGAACATCGTCACGGAATCGAAATACGTCTCGCCATGACCGCGTAGGGTCGCCAGCACACTGGCAATGAACGCCGCGCCGACTCCCAGCGCCACGGGCACATCCATACCGACGTGCGCATGCCGCACTTGCCGCCAAGCATTGACGAAAATGGGCCGCGCAGAAATCAACACCACCGGCACGGTCAGCATCAAGCTGGCCCACTGCATCAGGCGCGTCTGGCTCACGGGGATGTCGCTGCCGTGCAGGTAAACCGGCCACGCGTACATCATCACTTGCATCATCCCGAGCATCGCCAGCCCCAAGCGGATCAGCAGGCTGCGGCGCTCACGCGCTTCAGCAGTGCGGCGGGCGGATGGCTGGTCGGGCCACGCTTCGTATCCGACGTCGGCAATGGCGGCAAATACCGCGGACAGCCGCATCGCCCCGGCATCTCCAACGATGCGCGCGCGTTCCGTGGCGTAATTGACGGTGGCTTCGCGCACGCCTGGCACTCGCGAGAGCGCGCGCTCGATCAGCCATACACACGCGGCGCAACGCATGCCGCTGATGGCAAGAGAAAGTTCTTCCGCGCCGTCAGCCCGTGTGCGTACGAAGCGCTCACGCATGACGGGCAGATCGTAGGTCGCCCAAACGGCTTCGGCTTCGGTGCGACGGTCGCCTTCGATCGGCTTGGCAAAGGCGATTGGGCCGTCATAGACGTGGCCCATGCCGGAGGCGTGCAGCGTTTGCGCGACAGCCTGACAGCCAGCGCAGCAAAATTCCCGGGACTTGCCGCCAATGTCGGCATGGACGGCCGTGGCGCCGTCCAGTGGCGACGCGCAGTGATAGCAGGTGACGTGCGACGCGCCTGCCCCGCTCGGGCCGATAGGCGAGCTTATGCCGTCAACCGGCGCGGTTGGATGGTTGGGGGCGAATATCGTCGTCATTATGGGGACGATGCTAGCCAGCAACCCCGGGCGCGCCCTTGATGCGCATCAAGCACGGCGCAATAAGAATCCACCGGTCAGGCGATTCTCAGCGCACATCAACCACGCCTACCCTCCCATAAAAAAATAGGCCGCCTATAGTGAATAGCTGCACCAGGCAAACAGGAGGGCGCGACATGGCAACCGAATTCAGCCTGTACAACATCCACTGTGAATGGGGTGAGCACGGAGCATCCGCGCTGGCGCCACATTGCGACGCCGTCATCGTGGTGGACGTGCTGTCTTTTTGCACCTGTGTGGATGTGGCCGTGGCGCGCGGGGCACGCATCTATCCGTACCCATGGCGCGACGCCAGCGCTGAAACTTTCGCGCGCCGCGCCGGCGCCATGCTGGCGGGCTACAACCGCAGCCAGGCGGGGTATACGCTCTCGCCAGCGTCGCTGCGTGAATTGCCCATCGGCAGCAGCTTGGTCCTGCCCTCGCCCAATGGGGCAACGCTCGCACTCGCCACCGGGTCGACGCCGACGTTTGCTGGTTGCCTGCGCAACGCGCGCGCGGTGGCGGAAGCCGCATCGCGGCTGGGCCGTCGCGTGGCCGTGGTGGCGTCAGGAGAGCGCTGGGCTGATGGCAGCCTGCGCCCGGCCCTGGAAGACTGGTTGGCCGCCGGGGCGATCGTGCATCACCTGTCGGAAACGGTGGCGGGATTCTTGCCCCAAGCGCTGTCGCCCGAAGCGCTCGCCGCTCGTGCGATCTATCGCGAGGCGTCGCGGACCGGCATGATGAAAGCGTGGTTGCTTGATTCAGTGTCCGGCCGCGAACTGTGCGAACGCGGCTTTACCGAAGACGTGACCATGGCTTCGCAAACCGATGTGAGCAACGTCGCCCCCATGCTGGTCGAAGGCGCGTTCCGCAACGTCAACCGCAAGACCGAGCGCCTGCCACAGGACTTCTTTGGCGCAAGCCTGCGGCCCTCGCAGGCCCCGCCGTCGCACCGCAATTCGCCGCCGACGTCACACTAAGGCAAGGCTCAGCACGCTCAGGTCAGTGACGTGTCCACTTCGCGGCGAGGTGCCTCGAGGTATTCGCGCGACTGCATCTCGACGATGCGCGATACGGTGCGCTGGAATTCGTTGGCCATCTGGCCTTCGGTGTACAGCTCGTCCGCCGGCACCTCCGCCGACATCAGCAGCTTGACCTTGTGGTCGTAGAACACGTCGACCAGCCACGTGAAGCGGCGCGCTTCAGACGCCATGCGCGGCGTCATCTTCGGCACATCGGCCAGGATGACGGTGTGAAAGCGTGAGGCGATTTCCAGGTAATCGTTCTGTGAGCGCGGCCCCCCGCACAGCGTGGCGAAATCGAACCACACCGCCCCGCCCGCCTTGCGCGCCGCGCGAATCTCCCGGTGCTCAATGCGTAGCACCGGGGACTCGTCCGGCACTCCGGCCACCGCAGCGAACGCATCGCGCAGCGCCGAGTTGGCCTTGGCGCCTAGCGGCGTGTAGTACGCCTGCACCTGCTCCATCGCCCGCTTGCGGTAGTCGACGCCCGCATCGACGTTGAGGACGTCGAGCTTCTCCTGCAGCAGCGCAATGGCCGGCAGCACACGGTCGCGGTGCAAGCCGTCCGGATACAGCAAGTCGGGCCGATAGTTGGATGTCATCACGAACTGCACGCCGTTGGCAAACAACTGATCGAGCAAGCGGTGCAGGATCATCGCGTCGGCAACGTCGCTGACGTGGAATTCGTCAAAACAGATCAAGCGGTAGCGCTTGGCGATGCGCCGGGCCAGCTCGTCCAGCGGATCCGCGCGGCCGCGCAGTTCTTCCAGTTGGCGATGCACTTCGCGCATGAACTCGTGAAAGTGCAGGCGCGTCTTACGCACCAACGGCACGCAGCTATAAAACGCATCCATCAGGAACGACTTGCCGCGCCCGACCCCGCCCCACATGTAGACGCCACGCGGCAAATCGGGGCGCACGAGCATCTTGCGCAGCGCATTCGATCGACGGGCCTTGTAGGCGACCCATTCGTCGTAGCACCGCTGCAGACGATCGACGGCGCGTTGTTGCGCTTCGTCGGGCTGATAGCCGCGCGCCTTCAGTTCCTGCAGGTAGGTTTCCTGGACGTTCATCTGCTTGTTCTGCATGGGGCACCGTTTGCGGGCCCAAATGGACCGATGCCCGGCAATCTTGTGGATTCACCGGGCATCGTGCTTGCCTTGCGGCTTGCGATTTACATATTGAGCTGACGCTTGTCGACGGCCAGCGCAGCTTCGCGCATCACTTCCGACATCGACGGGTGCGGATGGCAGATGCGGCCGATGTCTTCGGCTGCAGCCTTGAACTCCATCGCCACCACGGCTTCGGCAACCAGGTCCGAGGCGTTGGCTGCCACGATGTGCACGCCCAGGATTTCATCGGTCTTCGCGTCGGCGATGACCTTCACGAAACCGTCGGATGCGCCCATGCCCAGTGCACGGCCGTTCGCCATGAACGGGAACTGGCCGGCCTTGGTTTCGCGGCCTTCGGCCTTGAGCTGCTGCTCCGTCTTGCCCACCCACGCAATTTCCGGGTACGTGTAGATGACCCAGGGAATGCAGTTGTAGTCGATGTGCGGCTTCTGACCGACGATGCGCTCGGCCACGGCCACGCCTTCGTCTTCAGCCTTGTGCGCCAGCATCGGGCCGCGCACTACGTCGCCGATCGCCCACAGGTTCGGGAGCTTGGTCGCGCAGTGCTCATCCACCTCGATAAAGCCGCGCTGATCCGCCGCCAGGCCGATCGCTTCCAGGCCCAGGTTGTCGGTGTTCGGCACGCGGCCGATCGACACGATCAGCTTGTCGCACTCCAGCACTTGCGCCGCGCCGGCAGCGTCGGTGTAGTTCACCTTCACGCCCTTGCCCGACGATTCGATCTCGCCGACCTTCACGCCGACGTTGATCTTCAGGCCCTGCTTGGTCAGCAGCTTGTTGGCTTCCTTGGCAACCGATTCGTCAGCCGCACCGAGGAAGCTCGGCAGCGCTTCGAGAATCGTCACTTCGGCACCCAGACGGCGCCACACCGAACCCAGCTCCAGGCCGATCACGCCAGCGCCGATCACGCCCAGCTTCTTCGGCACTTCGCCAAACTTCAGTGCGCCTTCGTTGTCGGCAATGGTCACGTTGTCGACCTTCACGCCCGGCAGGTGGCGAGCCTTCGAGCCCGTGGCGATGATCACGTGCTTGGCGGTCACGACTTCCGTGCCGGCCTTGCCCGCCACTTCGACCTGATAGCCGGCGTCGGTCTTGCCGACAAACTTGCCGTGGCCCTTGAGCAGCGTCACCTTGTTCTTGCGGAACAGGAACTCGATGCCCTTCGTCATCTTGCCGACGATGTCGTCCTTGCGCTTGAGCATCTTGGCCACGTCGACCTTGACGCCGTCCACCGTGATGCCGTGGTCGGCCAGGTGGTGGTTCACGTTCTCGAACTCTTCCGACGAGGCCAGCAGCGCCTTCGACGGAATGCAGCCGACGTTCAGGCAGGTGCCGCCCAGGCGCGGCTCGCCCTTCGGATCGTCGTAGGGGTTGTCTTCGCAGCAGGCCACGTTCAGGCCCAGCTGGCCGGCGCGGATGGCGGCGATGTAACCGCCGGGGCCGGCGCCGATCACCAGCACGTCAAATTCTTTGCTCATGGAGAAATCCTTTGGTCTGTCGTTCCCGCTTGAGCGGGAACGTCAACAATCGGTTTAAACCTGTTCACGGTCTGTAGCGAGCGGCCCGAGGTTGGAGTGAGAAGCGCAGCCGTACACGGGTACGGCGAGCATCGCAGGTTCAAGATCGGGTCGCGCAGTAGGACCGTGGGCAGGTTTACAGATCCAGCAGCAGGCGGGCCGGGTCTTCCAGCGCTTCCTTCATCGCCACCAGACCCAGCACGGCTTCGCGGCCGTCGATGATGCGGTGGTCGTAGGACATGGCCAGATAGTTCATCGGGCGAACGACGACTTGGCCGTTCTCCACCACAGCACGGTCCTTGGTGGCGTGCACGCCCAGGATGGCCGATTGCGGCGGGTTGATGATCGGGGTCGACAGCATCGAGCCGAACGTGCCGCCGTTCGAGATCGAGAACGTACCGCCGGTCAGGTCGTCGAGCGTCAGCTTGCCGTCCTTGGCCTTCTGGCCGAATTCGGCAATCTTCTTCTCGATATCGGCCAGGCTCATCTGGTCGGCATTGCGCAGGATGGGCACCACCAGGCCGCGCGGCGAGCCGACAGCGATACCGATGTCGAAGTAGCCGTGGTACACGATGTCGTTGCCGTCAACCGAGGCGTTGATGACCGGGTACTTCTTCAGTGCGTGGACAGCCGCCTTCACGAAGAACGACATGAAGCCCAGCTTCACGCCATGGGTCTTCTCGAACTGGTCCTTGAACTTGGCGCGCAAGTCCATCACCGGCTTCATGTTGACTTCGTTGAAGGTGGTGAGGATGGCGTTGGTCGATTGCGATTGCACCAGGCGCTCGGCGATACGGGCACGCAGGCGGCTCATCGGCACGCGCTCTTCCGGACGGTCGCCCAGGGCGGCGAAATCTACCGGTGCAGCCACTTGCTGCAGCGCCGGACGTGCGGCTTGCGGAGCGGCAGCAGCAGCCGGCTTGGCGCCACCGGCCACGGCACCCAGCACGTCGCCCTTGGTGATGCGACCATCGCGGCCCGTGCCGGCCACTTGGCCAGCCGACAGGTTGTTCTCAGCCATCAGCTTGGCAGCCGACGGCATGGCCACGCCACCCGCAGCAGCAGCGGCCGGAGCGGCGGCAGCCGGTGCCGGTGCAGCAGCTGCGGGAGCCGGTGCAGCAGCAGCCGGAGCGGCAGCGCCTGCCTTGCCTTCGGTGTCGATCTTAGCCAGCAGTTGTTCCGACGTCACGGTTGCGCCGTCCGCCACCAGCACTTCAGCCAGCACGCCAGCCGACGGGGCCGGCACTTCCAGCACGACCTTGTCGGTCTCGACTTCGATCAGGATTTCGTCCTGGGCCACGGCTTCGCCCGGCTTCTTCTTCCAGGAGATCAGCGTGCCCTCTTCAACGGACTCGGAAAACTGCGGGACCTTGACTTCAACGATAGCCATTTCGGTGCTTCCTTGGATTCATGTGCACGTGCTCCTCTTGTGCGGGAGCCGCGCTAAATTCGATATACGGTGGAATTCGGGAGCGAAGATGCGTCAAGGCGACAGCCGAAGCTGCCGCCCTGGTGCAGAGGTCGCTTACTTGTTCAGCACGAAGCCCTTGAGCTTGCCGAACGCGGCATCGATCAGCGCCTTCTGCTGCTCGTTGTGCTTCGCGTAGTAGCCCACGGCCGGCGATGCCGATGCCGGGCGGCCTGCGTAGCCCAGCTTCTGCCCCTCGGTCATGTTCTCGAGGATGTAGTGCTGCACGAAGAACCAGGCACCCTGGTTCTGCGGCTCGTCCTGGCACCACACCACTTCGGCGAGGTTCGGATACTTCTTCAGCTCGGCTGCGAACGCCTTGTGCGGGAACGGATAGAGCTGTTCCACGCGGATGATGGCCGTGTCGGTCAGGCCACGTTCCTTACGGGCGTTGACCAGGTCGTAGTAGACCTTGCCCGAGCAGGCCACGACGCGCTTGACCTTGGCGGCGTTCAGATCTTCGGCCGTATCGGCGATCACCGTTTCGAAATGGCCCTTGGCCAGATCCGACAGCGGCGACACCGCATCCTTGCTGCGCAGCAGCGACTTCGGCGTCAGGATGATCAGCGGCTTGCGGAACATCCGGATCATCTGGCGACGCAGCAGGTGGAAGATCTGTGCCGGCGTGGTCGGCTGCACCACTTGCATGTTGTGGTCTGCGCAGAGCTGCAGGTAGCGCTCCAGGCGTGCCGAGCTGTGCTCCGGACCTTGGCCTTCGTAGCCGTGCGGCAGCATCAGCGTCAAGCCTGAGGCGCGGCCCCACTTCACTTCGCCCGACGAGATGAACTGGTCAATCACCACCTGTGCGCCGTTGGCGAAGTCGCCGAACTGGGCTTCCCAGATCACCAGGGTGTTCGGCTCAGCCGACGAATAGCCGTATTCGAAGCCCATCACGGCTTCTTCCGACAGCACCGAGTCGATCACCGTAAAGGGAGCTTGGCTCTCCGACACGTTCTGCAGCGGGATGTAGCTGCCGGCGTCCCAACGCTCACGGTTCTGATCGTGCAGCACGGCGTGGCGGTGCGTGAACGTACCGCGACCAGCGTCCTGACCGGTGATACGCACCGGGTAGCCCGACGCCACCAGCGATGCGAAGGCCAGGTGCTCGCCCATGCCCCAGTCCAGCGACAGCTCGCCCTTGCCCATCTTGGCGCGGTTGTTGACGACGTTCTCAACCAGCGGGTGCAGCTTGAAGTGATCGGGGATGGCGGTGATGCGTTCGGCCAGACGCTTGAGTTCGGCCATCGGCACAGCAGTATCGGCAGCATCCGTCCACTTGCGGTTCAGGAACGGCATCCAGTCCACAGCGAACTTGTTCTTGAAGTTCGACAGCACCGGGTCGACCGTGTGCTTGCCCGCGTCCATGGCGGCGCGGAATTCCTGCACGAGGCCGTCCGGCTCTTCGGTCTTCAGCGTGTTCTGCGTGACGAGCTTGTCTGCGTAGAGCTTGCGCGTACCGGGATGCGTGCCGATCTTCTTGTACATCAGCGGCTGCGTCATCGCCGGCGTATCTTGCTCGTTGTGGCCGAGCTTGCGGAAGCAGATGATGTCGACCGCGATGTCCTTCTGGAACTCGGTACGGTAATCCACGGCCAGTTGCATGGCCAGCACGACGGCTTCCGGATCGTCACCGTTCACGTGGAGGACCGGCGCTTCGATCATCTTGACCACGTCGGTACAGTACAGCGTCGAGCGCGAGTCGCGCGGGTCCGACGTCGTGAAACCGATCTGGTTGTTGATGACGATGTGGATCGTGCCGCCCGTGCCGTAACCACGCGTTTGTGCGAGGTTCAGCGTTTCCATCACAACGCCCTGGCCAGCGAAGGCCGCGTCGCCGTGCACCTGCACTGCCAGCACTTGCGCGCCGTGCTTGTCACCGCGGCGTTCCTGACGTGCCTTGACCGAGCCTTCCACGACCGGGTTGACGATTTCCAGGTGCGACGGGTTGAACGCCAGCGACAGGTGGACGGGGCCGCCCGGGGTGGTGACGTCGCTCGAGAAACCCTTGTGGTACTTCACGTCGCCGGCCGGCAGGTCGTCCACGTGCTTGCCTTCGAATTCGGCAAACAGGTCGGCGGGCATCTTGCCCAGCGTGTTGACCAGCACGTTCAGGCGGCCGCGGTGGGCCATGCCGATCACGATTTCCTGCACGCCCTTGGCGCCGGCGTGCTGGATCAGTTCGTCCATCGCCGCGATGAAGCTCTCGCCGCCTTCCAGCGAGAAGCGCTTCTGACCGACGTACTTGGTATGCAGGAAGCGCTCGAGGCCCTCAGCGGCCGTCAGGCGTTCCAGGATGTGCTTCTTCTTTTCAGCCGAGAACGTCGGCTTGGAGCGGATGGTTTCCAGACGCTCCTGCCACCAGCGCTTTTGCGCCTGGTCGCTGATGTACATGAATTCGGCACCGATCGAGCCGCAGTACGTTTCGCGCAGGTTGTTAACCAGCTCGCGCAGGCTCATCGACTCCTTGCCGAAATACGTGTTGCTGGCATTGAAGATGATGTCCTGATCGGCTTCGGTGAAACCGTAGAAAGCCGGGTCGAGATCCGGCACCGGCGGGCGCTCCTGACGCTTGAGCGGATCAAGATCGGCCCAACGCAGGCCCACATTGCGGTACGCGGCGATCAGCTGCGTGGCCGACACGCGCTTGCGTCCCATATCGGAATCGGCAGACGCGACAATCGTCTTGATCGGGCCGGACTTCGCGCGCTCAGCAAACGACGTGACGATGGGGGCGTGGGGGATATCCCGGGCGTTGGAACCGTCGACGGCGGGGACGTTCTGCAGCGCATCGAAGTACGCGCGCAGGGCCTCGCTAACGGACGTGGGATCTTGAAGATACGCTTCGTACTGATCTTCAACGTAGGCGGCGTTACCGCCGGACAGGTACGAAGTGTCCTGGTACTGCTTATACAGCTCTGTCATGGGGCGCTCACTTTTCTCCGGGTCTGCCGGAGTTCAGCGGGTTCATCAACCTTCCGCGACACGGCTTGACCGGTTAGCGGATCGCAAACTAAATCGCCTGAAATCACCTGGTCGGACCGGATCGCGCAATGCAGAAAGGAGGTACCGAGACAGCTTTTACAGACAAGTTGTGCGGGAAGGACCTAAGTCTTCACGGAGGGGAAGCATAGCATGTTTATAAGCAATATTCTGATTCTTTGACGTGACAAAGGACCGTTGTTATGCCACGTCAAAGCCATGCCTTGATCACATTCAGGCGGGAGAAATACGGTCGACCCAATCGGTGATCAACCCATCCAGCCCAGCGCCCCAGAGCAACTGCGCACGGTCCAGGTCATTGACCGTGTAGCAGCAGACGCGAAACCCTGCGGCGTGTGCCTCGTCAATGATTTCGGGCGTCAGTTCGCGATGGTTGGCGTCGAGCGCAACACAATCCAATGCACGCAGGCGATCGAGCCAATCAGCGGGTAGTTTGTCGAGCAGCAAAGCGCGAGGCAACTCCGGCGCAGCTTCGCGCGCGGCGGCCAGCGCTTCTTCGGAGAACGACGACAGCAGCGGCGGCACGTCGGCGCCGGCCCACAGCGTGCGGGCATCGAGCGCAACAGCAGCGCCCGTGCGCCACTCCGCGCCCGGCACCGGCTTGATCTCGATATTGGCAAGGAAGTTGTTGGCGCGCAGGTAGCGCGTGATGGCTGCCAGCGTCGGCACCGGCTCGCCGGCATAGGCGGGGCTGTGCCAACTGCCTGCGTCGAGTTGCGCAATCTGACCGAGCGTGAGCGCATCGAGGCGGCCTGCGCCGTTCGTGGTGCGATCCAGCGTGGCATCGTGCAACAGGACTGACACGCCGTCGCCGGAGAGCTTCACATCAAACTCGAACATGCGGTAGCCGAACGATGCGCCATGGCGGAACGCCGCGAGCGTGTTCTCGGGCGCCAGCTTGCCCGCGCCACGGTGTGCAATGGCACGCGGATACGGCCAGGCCGGCAAGACGCGTGCGCCGGTCATGCCAGGGCCTCGATGCGGCGCGTGGTTTGCGGGTCGAACCAATGCAGATGCTCGGCCGAGGCGGTGATCGGCAGCTTGTCACCGGCCTTTACGCTGGCGTGCGGTTCCAGGCGGACCACGACAGGGTGACCCGCCAGCGTGCCGTACGCGAACGCATCTGCACCGAGGGCTTCGACCACGCGCACGTCAATCAAGGCGATGGCCTCATCGACAGAGCACGGCTCGATGTGTTCGGGGCGCAAACCCATCAGCGCGCGCTCCGGCAGGTGAAGGCCCATCGGCAGGTGGCCCAGCGTGGCGGCAGCCTCACCCTCCTTCGCACCATCCACCCGGATCTGCGTACCGCCGCCGGCATGGCGCGACACGGGCACGAGGTTCATCGGCGGCGAACCGATGAAACCCGCCACGAACGTGCTGGCCGGACGCGAGTACACCTCAAGCGGCGTGCCGATCTGCTCGACCCGCCCGCCGTTGAGCACCATCATGCGATCGGCCAACGTCATCGCTTCAACTTGATCGTGCGTGACGTAAAGACTCGTCGTGCGCAGACGGCGATGTAGATCCTTCAGCTCCAGGCGCATCTGCACGCGCAGCTTGGCATCCAGGTTGGAGAGCGGCTCGTCGAACAGGAACACGGCCGGCTCACGCACGATCGCGCGGCCCATGGCCACACGCTGGCGTTGGCCGCCCGAGAGCTGGCGCGGCTTGCGATCGAGCAGCTTGCCGAGTTCGAGAATGCCTGCGGCCTGTTCCACACGGGCCTGAATATCGCTCTTGGGCAAGCCGCGGATCTTCAGGCCGTAGGCCATGTTGTCGAACACGCTCATGTGCGGATACAGCGCGTAGTTCTGGAACACCATCGCGATATCGCGCTCGGCCGGCTCCAGTTCGTTGACGACGCGGTCGCCAATCCACACTTCACCACCGGTGATGGGCTCCAGCCCCGCCACCATGCGCAGCAGCGTGGACTTGCCGCAGCCCGACGGGCCGACGATGACGATGAACTCCCCGTCGCCGATTTCCATGTCGATGCCGTGCACGACCTGGAGGTTGGCGTAATGCTTCTGCACGTTGCGTAGCGAAAGTTTTGCCATCTTGCTTCTTTTACTTTTCGGTTTCGACGAGGCCCTTCACAAACCACCGCTGCATGCCGATCACGATTGCCGCGGGCGGCAACATGGCCAGCATCACGGTGGCCATCAGCAGGTTCCAGTCGGTGGCGGAATCGCCGGAGCGGGAGATCATCTGCGTCACGCCCAGCACAATCGGCGTCATGCTCTTTTCGGTCGTGATCAGGAGCGGCCAGAGGTACTGGTTCCAGCCGTAGATGAACTGGATCACGAACAGCGCCGCGATGCTGGTGCGCGACAGCGGCAGCACCACATCCCAGAAGAACTTGAGCGGGCCGGCGCCATCGATGCGCGCAGCTTCCGCCAGTTCATCGGGAATGGTCAGGAAGAACTGCCGGAACAGGAACGTGGCCGTGGCCGACGCGATGATCGGAATCGTCATGCCAGCGTAGGTGTTCAGCATGCCGAGATCCGACACCACCTTGTACGTGGGCAGGATGCGAACTTCCACCGGCAGCATCAGCGTAACGAAGATGAGCCAGAAGAACGTCTTGCGCAGCGGGAACTTGAAATAGACGATCGCGAAGGCCGAGATGATGGAGATCGCGATCTTCCCGAGCGAGATGCCCAACGCCATGATCAGGCTGTTCATCAGCATGGTGCCGACCGGCGTGGCCGAGTTGCCCATGCCCGACGTGAGCACCGTGCGGTAGTTCTCGATGAGGTGCGGACCAGGAATCAGCGTCATCGGTGCTTGCAGCACGTCTTCGGCCGTCAATGACGATGCGACGAATACGACGTACACCGGAAACGCCACGACGATCACGCCAAGGATCAGCACGACGTGGGTGAGGAAGTCCAGGAACGGACGGCGTTCAATCATGGTGCGGTTGCCCTCCTTTCAGTATTGGACTTTGCGTTCGACGTAGCGGAACTGGACGATCGTCAGCACGATCACCAAGGCCATGAGGATCACCGACTGGGCCGCCGATCCACCGATATCGAGACCGCGCACGCCGTCTTGATAGACCTTGAACACCAGCGTCTCCGTCGCTTTGAACGGCCCGCCCTGCGTGACCGAATCGATGATGGCGAAGGTGTCGAAGAACGCGTACACGACGTTCACCACCATCAGGAAGAACGTGGTGGGCGACAGCAGCGGAAAAACGATCGACCAGAAGCGCTTCCACGGCCCCGCACCGTCAATGGCCGCCGCTTCGATCAGCGACTTCGGAATGCTCTGCAGCCCCGCCAGGAAGAAGAGGAAGTTGTAGCTGATCTGCTTCCATGCCGCGATGATGACCACCAGCGTCAGCGCCTGCCCGCCGTTGAGCACGAAGTTCCAGTCCACGCCCATCTTGCGGATCACGAACGACACGATGCCCAGCGTCGGGTTGAAGAGGAAGCTCCACAGGACGCCAGCCACGGCCGGCGCAACGGCGTACGGCCAGATCAGCAGGGTCTTGTAGAACGTGGCACCACGCAGCGCGCGGTCAGCAAAGTACGCCAGCGCCAGCGAGGTGCCCAGACCCACCAGCGCGACGCCAATGGCGAACACTGCCGTGGTCTGGAACGACCCGAGGTAGGTCGGATCGTTGAAGAGATCACGAAAGTTCTCCAGCCCCACGAATTCGAGGTTGATGCCGAAGGCATCCTGGCGCAGCAGCGACTGATACAGCGCCTGCCCCGCGGGCCAGAAGAAGAACACCAGAGTAATGACGATCTGCGGGGCTACCAGCACATACGGCAGCCAGCGCGACCGAAAAACGACGCGTTTTTCCATGCGACATTCCAAAAACGCACCGCCGGCCGGTGCGAACGCACGAGGCCGGCGGTTTAGACGAGCACCGAATCGGCGCTTATTCCTTGACGGTCTTCTCGAAGCGGGCGAGCAGCTCGTTGCCGCGTGCCACAGCCGTGTCCAGCGCTTCCTTTGGCGTTTTCTTGCCGGCCCAGACGGCTTCCAGCTCTTCGTCGATCACCTGCCGGATCTGCGGGAAGTTGCCCAGACGAATGCCGCGCGACTTGTCGGTCGTCTTGACGATCATCTGCTTGACAGCCACGTCAGCGCCGGGGTTCTTGTCGTAGTAGCCGGACTTCTTGGTCAGCTCATACGCTTCCAGGGTCACAGGCAGATAGCCGGTCGACTGGTGCCAGTCGGCCTGCACTTCCGGACGCGACAGGAACGAGAAGAACTTCGCGACGCCCTTGTACTCTTCAGCCTTGTGGCCGCCCATCACCCACAGCGAAGCGCCGCCGATGATCGTGTTCTGCGGGGCTCCGGGCACGCCGGCTTCGTACGGCAGGGGCGCCGGGCTGAAGTTGAACTTGGCGTTCTTGCGGATGTTCGCCAGCGCTGCCGACGAACCCGTGTGCATGGCGCACTCACCCGCAATGAACTTCGCCTTCGGCTCGTCCTTGCGGCCGGCGTAGGTGAAGTAGCCCTTCTTCTCCATGTCGAGCAGGTTCTGGATGTGCTTGATCTGCACCGGGCCATTGAAGTTCAGGCGAGCCTTTGCGCCACCAAAACCATTGTTCTCGGTCGCAAACGAAACGTTGTGCCAGGCCGAGAAGCTCTCCAGATGCACCCACGACTGCCAGTCGGTCGTGTAGCCGCAGGGCACGCCTGCGGCTTTGAGCTTGGCTGCATCGATGGCCACTTCCTGCCACGTTGCGGGCGGCTTGTTCGGGTCAAGGCCGGCCTTCTTGAAGGCGTCCTTGTTGTAATACATGATCGTCGTCGAGCTGTTGAACGGGAACGACAGCATCTCGCCCTTGTTCGACGTGTAGTAGCCAGCCACAGCAGGCACGTAGGCCTTCGGATCAAATTTCTCGCCGGCGTCCTTCATGACCTTGGCCACCGGCACGATGGCGCCCTTGGCGTTCATCATCGTCGCGGTACCCACTTCGAACACCTGCAGGATGGCCGGTGCGTTGCCGGCGCGGAATGCCGCGATGCCCGCAGCCAGCGATTCATCGTACTGGCCCTTGTAGACCGGCACGATCTTGTAGTCGGACTGGCTCGCGTTGAACTTGGTGGCGATCTCGTTCACCTTGTCGTTCAAGGCGCCTTCCATCGAATGCCACCATTGGATTTCCGTCACCGCGTACGCGCCTTGCGCAAACGTACACGCGGCCAGCACTGCTGCGGCCCCCGCAATCTTCTTGATCGACATGATTTCTCCTGGTTTCGACCCGGCGGGCTCCCTCGCTCCGCCCACGGCGCGCCGACTGTATATGCACGGTCGGTCATTTTTATGACAGCGGGATGTTACTTGGCTTTCTGTCACAAAGAAATCGGGAAATCCCTCCAAGGTTAGGCTTGCAACGGCCGTTAGAATGGGTTCAAGACACTCTCTTTTGCACCCGCAGCATGCTCGCCTCCCCCACCACTCCTGCCGCTCCGGACTCGCCTGAAGCCACGCCCCTCATCGCCGAGCGACGTGTTCCTCTGGCCTTGCACCAGCTCTCGGATGATGCGCTGCGCAATATCACTGGCGTCTTCACCGATGTGGACGGCACCCTCACCACGAGGGGGAAGCTTCCCGCGCAGACGTACTCGGCGCTCGAGCGCCTGCATCGCGCCGGCATCAAGGTTGTGCCGGTCACGGGCCGCTCGATTGCCTGGTGCGAAGTCATCGCGCGACTGTGGCCCGTGGATGCCGTGATCGGCGAGAACGGCGCGTTTGCGATGCGCGTCGATTCGCGCGGGCATCTCGCCACTGACTTTGTTGACGACGCGCAAACGCGCGCGCGCAATCTGGAGCGCATCCGTGAAGTCGGTGCGGAGATCAGGCGCGCCGTGCCGGGTTCTGCGCTGGCAACGGACCAGGCTTGGCACGCGGCGGATCTCGCTGTCGATCATGCGGAGCAAGTCCCGCCGCTGCCGCAACACGCCGTGCAACATATCGTCGACATCATGCGCACGCACGGCATGCATGCCACGGTCAGTTCGATTCACGTCAACGGCTGGTTCGGCAAGCACGACAAGCTGAGCGCCAGCGTGTCGCTCGCGCGCCGCGCATTCGGCCTGGACTTGCATGCCGAGCGCGACCGCTGGGTGTTCGTGGGCGACTCTGCCAACGATGCTGCAATGTTCGAGTTCTTCCCGCTCTCGGTGGGTGTGGCCAATGTGCTGGACGTGATCGATACGCTGCCCGTGCCGCCTACTTACCTCACCGAGGCGGAGGGCGGCGGCGGCTTTGCCGAAGTTGCCGAGCGCATCCTGGAGGCGCGTTCTCTGGCCCTGCCCGCGCCACGCGACTGACACAGCATCCTTGCACCGCAACACAATCCGGAGGTGCGGCGTCGCTTGCCGCACACGGCACGCCGCTTGCGCCGAAATTGGGCGTTGCACCGCTTTGCACCATGTGACGGCCTCATAACGGTGCATACGGCGGCAACGCCCTTTTCACGCAACCGACAGGAGCCCTCCATGCAAACAGAGAAACTGCGCCAGCGTTTTGAACATGCGGAAAGCACCATCGCCGAACTGGCCCGGACCTGTGCCTCGCACAAGGACGTGCCCGACTCGTTGAAGCAATCGATCCAGCAACTGGACGACCAAGCTCGCCAATGCCACTCGCGCCTGGAAGGCGCTGAAGATCAGCAGACCTTCGTTGAGGCCATCGACAAGCTCGAAGCCTGCTCCGACCGCGCGAAGATGGCCTGCCAAAACGCCACCGGCAAGGTCGACCACTCCGTGGAATCTGCCGTGATGCGCGCGCATGAAGAACTGTCGCAGCTGAAGCACAAGCTGCACTAAGCGCGGCACGCATTCGCGGCACAAAAAAAGGGCGGACTCCCGTATCGGAAATCCGCCCAATCCCAATCGCCAAGCTCGACGATATTCGGTGGACTGGCCCTGCTGACAGCGCGTCAGTCGAAGCCAAGCTCCTGCAATTTGCGTGTGATGGTGTTGCGGCCGATGCCCAGGCGCGTTGCCGCCTCGACGCGGCGCCCGCGCGTGACACCAAGCGCAGCCTCCAGAATCGCCTTTTCGAAGCGACGCGTAAGCGCGTCCATCACGTCAGGCTGGCCCGCTTCAAGCATGGCCTTGGCCTCACCCGCGAGCGCACGCTCCCACCCTGCGGCGATGGATGCGCCCACTGAAGCGGTTGAGAGCAACGTATCGACCGACGGCGCAACACCGTACGGTTCGGCACCATGCGACGGCTCGCCAATGAATGCCTGGCGCGCCGGGGCGTCGCCCATGGCCGGCAGCATCTGCGCATTGCCCCGCACCAGGTCGGCGGGCAAGTCCTTGGCTTCGATGGTCTGCGCCGGCGCCATCACGGTCAGCCAGTTGCAGAGGTTTTCCAGTTGTCGCACGTTGCCCGGGAACGGCAGCGTGGCGATATGCGCCAGCGCATCGTCCGACATGCGCTTGGGCTCCACGCCCAGCTCCTTGGCGCTCTTCTGCAGGAAATGGCGTGCCAGCAGCGTGATGTCTTCCGGGCGTTCACGCAGCGCCGGCAAGCGCAGACGGATCACGTTCAGGCGGTGAAACAAGTCCTCGCGGAACAGACCGTCCTTGACGCGCGTTTCAAGATTCTGGTGCGTGGCCGCGATGACGCGAACGTTGGCCTTGAGCGGGTTGTGACCGCCCACACGATAGAAATGCCCATCCGACAGCACGCGCAGCAACCGCGTCTGCAGATCGAACGGCATGTCGCCGATTTCGTCGAGGAACAGCGTGCCGCCCTCGGCTTGCTCGAAGCGACCGCGGCGCATGGTCTGTGCGCCCGTGAAGGCGCCACGCTCGTGGCCGAACAGCTCGGATTCGAGCAGGTCTTTCGGAATCGCCGCCGTATTCAGCGCGATGAAAGGGCCGCTGGCGCGCGGGCTGTGCTTATGGAGCGCCCGCGCCACCAGTTCCTTACCCGTGCCCGATTCCCCGGTGATCAGCACCGTCACGTTGGACTGCGACAGCCGCCCAATCGCGCGGAACACGTCCTGCATGGCCGGCGCCTGACCGAGAATCTCAGGCGCATCGCTTAGGCGATCGTCGATTTCCTCCTCGCGCAGGCTCTCTTCCAGCGCGCGGCGGATCAGCTCGACCGCGCGATCCACGTCAAACGGCTTGGCGAGGTATTCAAACGCGCCACCCTGGAACGCCGCCACGGCGCTGTCCAGATCCGAATACGCGGTCATGATGATGACCGGCAGCCCGGGGTGCTTGGCCTTGATGGCCTGCAGGAGATCCAGCCCCGAGCCGCCCGGCATGCGGACGTCGGAAATCAGGACTTGCGGCGTTTCTTCGTCGAGCGCATTGAGCGCGTCGCGCACGTTGGTAAAGCTGCGCGAGAGCAGGCTCTCACGCGCGAGCGCCTTCTCGAGGACCCAGCGGATGGATTGATCGTCGTCGACTATCCAGATTGGCTTCATGTGTTGGTTCGTCTGCTTGACTTCGTCTCGCCTGGGCCGTCCCGCGCTGCGTCGCTGAAGCTCAGGCGCTTCAATGCAGCGGCACGAGAATGCGGAAATCCGTCTGGCCTGGCCTGCTCTCGCATTCGATCAGACCATCGTGCTGCTGCACGAACGTCTGCGCGAGTGTCAGGCCCAGCCCACTTCCCCCCTCCCTTCCGGACACCAGCGGGAAGAAGATTCGCTCGCGGATGTCCTCCGGGATACCAGGACCGTTGTCCACTACATGCAAGTCCAATGCCAGCTTGTAAAGACGTTTTGCAATCGTAACTTTGCGTGCCACACGGGTGCGCAGAATGATCTCGCCGTCGCCCTGCGCAATGCGAGGGCCCAGCGCGTGCGCCGCGTTGTGAACGATGTTGAGCACGGCCTGGATGAGCTGCTCCTTATCGCCTCGAAACTCCGGCAGGCTCGCGTCGTAGTCGCGCACGATCCGCAAGCCCTGCGGAAACTCCGCCAGCACCACCGAGCGCACACGCTCCAGCACCTCGTGGATGTTCACATCGCCCACGATATGTGGATGCCGGTGCGGCTCCAGCAGGCGGTCGACCAGCGTCTGCAACCGGTCGGATTCCTTGATGATCACCTGTGTGTACTCGCGCAGCGAGCGCTCGGGCAGCTCGAACTCCAGCAACTGCGCCGCGCCGCGAATGCCGCCCAACGGGTTCTTGATCTCGTGCGCAAGGTTGCGGATCAGTTCTTTGTTGGCGGAGGTCAGGTCGAGCAGACGCTCTTCTCGCTCGCTGCGGATCTTCTGCTCGTTGGGCAGCAGCTCGAGCAGCACCGAACCGGGCGCAAAGTCGAGCGCCCCCACCACGGCGTGCGCGTGCAGCGGCTCATGACCCAC
This sequence comes from Ralstonia wenshanensis, assembly GCF_021173085.1. NCBI lineage: Bacteria > Pseudomonadati > Pseudomonadota > Betaproteobacteria > Burkholderiales > Burkholderiaceae > Ralstonia > Ralstonia wenshanensis. The sequence continues at coordinate 1,203,707 of NZ_CP076413.1, read as the reverse complement.
ACGGTCGAGCGACACGTCGCGCCGCTTGGCGTCGAACTGACGCGCTGCCACGGTGGCGATCATCTCGGCCAGCTCCGACGGATCGGCAAACAGCTCGTACAGCGACATCTCCACCAACTGGCGGCGGGACACGGCCAGTGCGGCTTCAGCAGCAGGATTGGCGTAAAAAACCGTCAGCGCCGGATGGCGGACGAACAGGATGGGATTGGGCACCGCATCGAGCCCAGGGAACGACGGCGGTGCACCATGTGAGAACGGAATCAGCGGCGGCCCGTCGATGGGCTCGCCTACGGAGACTTCCAGCCCGGCGGCGGAGGCTGACGGCGCGGATGGCGTCGTCTGTTCCTGTTCATCGCGGCGTGCCGCTTTGCGGATCAGTCGACGCATGGTTCATCTAGTCCTTGAGGTTGCCCAGCTCCCGGCGGATGGAATCGACATTGGCCTGGCTGCGCTCGATGTCGCCCTTCAACTGCGCGGTGCGGTCCAGATACTTCTGATAGTTACGTTCGTTGCCCTGGCGCTCGGGCTGACCGTTGTTGTATTCGGTCTTCAACGCCTGGAGCTTGCGCTCCTCGTCTGCCAGCTCGGCCTCCAGCACCTGGCGGCGTTCGCCATCACGTGCCTTCTGCGTGGCGTTGTCCACGCGGGGGAAACCGCCGCCTGCATTGTTTTGAGCCGGTGCGGGCGCGGCTCCTGCACTGCGCGGGCTGCGTGTACCGGGGACGGTCACCACATCGGGCAGCGTCAACTTCTTGCAGCCTTTCACGTTGCCGCTGTTGCGGTACTCCGGCACGCCGTTCGGGCCGGTGCACAGATAGACGTCATCGGCGTACGCGGGTGCCTGCACAGACAGCGTGGCAAACACCGCTGCGGCGGCAAGCAGTCCGGAAGCGAGGCGTGGGGAAGGACGGAGCATGAATGGAAACCTGGCGGATACGTCGATCGGGCGCCGGAGTCCGGCGGACGATCATTCTAGCCACAAAACTCCGCTCATAAAAAGGAAGGGCGACCTGCGCCGCCCTTCCTCTCACAACCGTCTCTTCGCCCCGACACATTGCCCGGGGCGCTCACAGATTACAGCGAGTAGTACATCTCGAACTCGAGCGGGTGAGTCGTCATGCGGAAGCGCGTGACTTCTTCCATCTTCAGTTCGATGTAGGCGTCCAGCATGGCGTTGGAGAACACACCACCGCGGGTCAGGAACTCGCGATCCTTGTCCAGGTACTCGAGGGCCTGATCCAGGCTCGAGCAAACGGTCGGGATCTTTGCGTCTTCTTCCGGCGGCAGGTCGTACAGGTTCTTGTCTGCGGCTTCGCCCGGGTGGATCTTGTTCTGCACGCCATCCAGACCGGCCATCATCAGTGCCGAGAAGCCCAGGTACGGGTTCATCAGCGGATCCGGGAAGCGCGTTTCGATACGACGACCCTTCGGGTTCGCAACGTACGGAATACGGATCGAAGCCGAGCGGTTGCGTGCCGAGTAAGCCAGCTTGACCGGAGCTTCGAAGCCCGGCACCAGACGCTTGTACGAGTTCGTACCCGGGTTAGTGATGGCGTTCAGCGCGCGAGCGTGCTTGATGATGCCGCCGATGTAGTACAGCGCGAATTCCGACAGACCGGCGTAGCCGTTGCCTGCGAACAGGTTCTGGCCGTCCTTCCAGATCGACTGGTGAACGTGCATGCCCGAACCGTTGTCGCCCACGACCGGCTTCGGCATGAACGTTGCGGTCTTGCCGTAGGTGTGTGCGACGTTCTGGATCACGTACTTTTGCAGTTGGGTCCAGTCGGCGCGTTGCACCAGCGTGCTGAACTTCGTGCCGATTTCGTTCTGGCCTTGGCCTGCCACTTCGTGGTGATGCACTTCAACCGGAATGCCCAGCGATTCCAGGATCAGGCACATTTCCGAGCGCATGTCTTGGAACGTGTCGATCGGAGCAACCGGGAAGTAGCCGCCCTTCTTGCCCGGACGGTGACCCGAATTGCCGTGCTCGAACTCCTTGCCCGACGACCACGGAGCTTCTTCGGAATCGATCTTCACGAAGCAACCCTGCATGTCGATGTTCCAGGTCACGCCGTCGAAGATGAAGAATTCGGGTTCCGGGCCAAAGTAGGCGGTGTCACCCAGGCCGGTGCTCTTCAGGTAGGCCTCAGCACGCTTGGCGATCGAGCGCGGGTCGCGGTCGTAGCCCTTGCCGTCCGAGGGCTCGACCACGTCGCAGGTCAGGACCAGGGTCGGCTCTTCGTAGAACGGGTCGACGTGCGCGGTGTTTGCATCCGGCACGAGCAGCATGTCCGACGCTTCGATGCCCTTCCAGCCGGCGATCGACGAGCCGTCGAAAGCGTGGCCGCTTTCGAACTTGTCTTCGTCGAAGTGCGAAACGGGGACCGAGACGTGCTGCTCCTTACCCTTGGTATCGGTGAAGCGGAAATCGACGAACTTGACGTCGTTTTCCTTCACGAGCTTCATCACGTCTGCAATGCTTTGGGACATGCCATTCTCCTGGTAGCGCAATAACGCAAAGTATTGTGAGCCGGTTGTGTGACGGATCGCTGCACATCGGCCGCAATTCGTCCTCACTCCGAAACATCTTCTTTCCAGCAAGGTCGTCCGACATGAACGGACGCCCCCGAAAAAGACCGCGGGAATCTTAGCAGAAACTATGCCAATTCCGGCCCGACATCGGGCATGCACTCCCGCAAACAGTGCAGCGCCGCGCCAGCCCATGCCTGACACGGTGCGCGCGTCCCGGCAATCCGGCCGGCCCCATGCTCCCGCTGCCCCGCTGAACGAGCTAAGGCTGTCCAAGCAGCATAGTCAACGCACACAAACAGTGCATATCACCCCAAGCAGCACTATTTGTGTGCACAAAGACGGTGCGCGCACCATCTCGGGGATTTTCACCCGCGCCATGTGACGGCGGCGCTAGAATGGTTATTTACTCTTTCACTCGCTCCTGCCCATCATGACTGCCACCACGCTGACCCGCGAGTCCCTGCTCGAGGCTGCTGCCGCCCGCCGCGAGGCAGACCAACTGCCGTACTTCGGCGCACTGTCGCCGCAAGAGGCTGCCGCCCTATTGGCCGCCGACCCGCAGGCTCGTCTAGTGGACGTGCGCACGCGCGCCGAGCTCGACTGGGTCGGCACACCGGACATCTCGCCAAGCCAGTTCGTGCATGTGGAATGGAATCAGTATCCGGGCGGCGTACGCAACACCAACTTTCTGAGCGCGCTGGAAGCTGCCGTTCCAAAAGATGCGCCGGTGCTCTTCCTGTGCCGCAGCGCTGCGCGCTCCAAGCACGCGGCGGCAGCGGCTGCGCAAGCAGGCTATGCGGCAGCGATGGATGTGCTGGAAGGCTTTGAGGGCGCCAAAGACACCGAAGGCCATCGCAAGACCGTGGAAGGCTGGTGCTTCCGGGGCCTGCCCTGGCACGGCGCCTGAGGCACGCTGCTGGGCGTCAGGACGCCGCAGGGGCGTCCGCCTCGAAAATCTCGCCACCCAGCGCCAACGCGCCCTCTCGCAACAACAGATAGGCGCGCGCCACAGCGTCCGGTGAGCCCTTAACGCCCAGGTCGATGTGCGAGCGGGCATAGCGCTCGCCGCGCGCTGCATCGCCCACACTGGGCAGACTGAAGACTTTCACCCCATCGAACTCAGCTTCGATGCGCTCCATCAGCGGCGTGAGCCGCGACTCCGGCAAGCCGAACACCAGGAACGAGCGCTCCTCACGCGGCGCGCGGTGGAATTGATCGGCGTAATAGGTGTCAAGCACCCACTCCATCATCGGCCACGCCATCACCGGAAAACCCGGCATGAAATGGTGATGCGCCACCGAGAATCCGGGGATACGGTTGTAGCTGTTCGGGATGATGCGCGCGCCCAGCGGAAATTCACCCATCTTGAAGCGGTGCTGGTTTTCAGGCGTGGAGACATCGGCCTTGACCGGGTCACCGTTGGCCGACTCTGAAATACGCAACGTGATCTGCTCACGTGCTTCCGGATGCAGCTCCAATGGCACGCCCAGCGCAGCAGCGGCGCATTGGCGTGTATGGTCATCGGGTGTTGCGCCGATGCCCCCAGTGCAGAACACCACGTCATCGCTGGCGAACGTACGCTTGAGTACGCTCGTGATGCGCGCGGGCTGATCGCCGACGTACTCGGCCCACTCCAATGCCAGGCCACGCTCGCCGAGCACTTCGATCAGCTTGCGCAGGTGCTTGTCTTCGCGGCGGCCGGAGAGAATCTCGTCGCCGATGATGATCATGCCGAAAGCCATGTCAGTTCCGATGGTTTCTGATTATTCGCGAGGTAGTTCAATGGTAGTGACTTCGATCACGCTGGCCTCGACCATGCGCGCGGGCGGCGCTTCAGCGCGAAGGCGCGTGAGCGCACGTAAGCAGAAATGACCGAACCACAGTGCCGAGAAAATGAAGATCAGCACATACAACCAGATGACGGCGATGGCGATGATCGGGAACAGCACAATCGTCACCACCGACGATACCCACAGCAGCGTGGGCGCCGAGCCCAACATGCCAACGGCCACGCCGATACCCAGAAGCGGCAGCCGGTAGCGCTGCATGATCGCACGACGCTCTTCGACCGTCGCGTGGTCAGCCAACGCGTCGTATGTCATCAACCGGTACGTGAGCCACCCCCACAACAAGGGTGGAATCAGTGCAAAAAACGGGGGAATCAGCCACAGCGGCAGCGTGACGACGGCCACCAGGATGACCACAAGCGTGCATAGCAGCGCATGCGTCAGGCTGCCCAACACCGAGCCGCCCTTGCGACGCTCCAACTGCGGATAGCTGCGATCAAGAAAACGCATGACCACCGGCACGGACGCCACGCTCACCAGCACCAGGATCGACACGACAATCACCGGCACCAGCAAGGTGATCACCAGCAGCGGCGCGATGGCCGACCACAACCCGGCCATGCCGATGGCGTTGAGGCCGCTCTTGATCCAGCCCATGAAGGCCCAGCCTTCCACGGCGTTGCGGGCCATGCCGTTCATGGCATCCCAGCCGAAATACAGCACCCCGCCCCAGACAACGACAGCCACGACGAACGGCATGACGGTCAGGAACAGCATGCGCGGATGCAGTTGCGAGAGCAGCGCCCGGCCAAATGAGCGAATCAGGTCGTTCATGCAGAAATCGGGAATTCAGGGAGCGAACAGCCTAGCACAGCGCGCAGAAACAACGCCGGCGCCGCCGCACGTGCGCTTTACGCTCGGCCGAACAAGCGCTTGAGGCCGAGCCACTGCTGACGCAGCACGCCGCGTCCGTAGTCTCGCGAGCGCCCTTGCGGTGCGGGAAGTTGATCACGGATACCGGTGGCGTGGTACTCCGGCGAGAAGATGGCGGTGCCGAACAGCATGTCCCACCACGGGAACAGCACGCCAAAATTGCAGCCGCCCAGCACGCCGGGCTTCCCCGGCACCTCATGCCCCAGCCCGATGGCGTGATGCAGCCGATGAAAGCGCGGCGAGATCAGCAGCCGGTCGCCCAACCAGCCAAAATGCAACCGCACGTTGGCGTGCTGCAGGCTTTGCAGCAACTGCGAAATGGCGACCAGCAACACGTACTGCGAGGGCTCTACCCCAATGACCAGTGCCGCAACGGCAAACACCGCGCCGCGCAGCACATCGTCGAGGATGTGGTTGCGGTCATCAGACCACAGCGTCATCTGTTGCTGGCTGTGATGCAGCGAATGCAGGTTCCACCACCAGTGAAATTTGTGTGAGAGGCGGTGGTACCAGTAGTCGAGCAAGTCGAACATCACCAGATAGATCAGAAAGCTGACGATGGAAACCGACGTGACGCCTGGCCACCAGTCTTCCACGTTCAAATGCGCCCAGCCCCAGAAGCGCAGCTTGCCGTCGAGGTGGTCGATCAGCGGCTGCAGCGTGAAGAACAGCAGCAGCGGAAAGAATCCCAGGCGGTGAAACAGCGTGTACAAGATGTCGGCGCGCACGGCCTTGCGGTCATGCATCGGCTCCACCGGGCGCCAGCGCTCCAGCGGGCGGAAGACCAACAGCAGCACTGCAATCTGCACCAGCCCCATCAGCAGCCATTCGGTGCCCGGGTACGCATCTTCAACGTAACCACCCAGGCCGATGGCATAGGTGATCGGCATCACGACGTGCTGGAAGAGCACATCCTGGGCTTGCGTGAAGGTGTCGGCAATCCAGTCAAACATGTCAGCGGGCCGCCGTGTGTGCCGGGTGAGCAGCAAACCAGGCTTTGTACTGCGGATGATCGCGCAGCGTGGCAAAGCAGAAACCCTTGCGCTCCAGACCGGTGATCAGCGGCTCCAGATCCGCTGGCGCCCACGCATCCTTACGCGACCAGATGCCCAGATGCGCCATGGTGATGTCGCCATCGCGCAAGCTGGACAGTGCCTTCTGCAACAGCGCATCGTTCGGATAACGCTCGGACGGCAACTCATCGCCCAGAAAACCGGCGGACGCCCATGCCACGTGGGCAAACCCGCATTGCTTGGCCCAGGCCTCGGTCGTTGCCGAAAGATGCCCACCCGGCGCGCGCCACAGCGGGTCCATCGGCTGACCGGTCATGGCCTTGAAGCGCTCGGCGCTGTGTTTCAGTTCCGCACAGAATTCAGGCTCGCCCCACACGACATTACGGCCGCCCTGCTCGCCAAACTGTGGGCGGAAGCGGACCTTGCCCGCGCCCGCCTCGCCCTTGTAGTAGACGTGATCGAAGGTGTGCGTACCGAAGGCGTGACCATCGGCAGCAAGCGATTTCCAATACGGCGCCCAGCCGTCATCCAGCGTGCTGTCGCCGTGGATGGTCTTCTCGTTGGCAAGGAAGAACGTGGCGTGGATGCGATGGCGGCGCAGCGTGTCGGCAATCAACTGCGCCTGGCTCATGCTGCCTGTGTCGAACGTCAAATAGACGGTGCCTTTGCACGCGCCGGCATTTACCCCACCGGGCGCAGCCGTGGCCAACGGGCACAAACCCAGCGCCGCCGTAGCAGCGACCGTGCGCAACATCGACAGGCCGGATTTCATCGTCGCAATACTCAAATCAGGGGAGCGCGTGTGCGGAAGTAAATGCCATGGGGCGAGCGCCCCACTTTGATCTCTTCCACCACCTTGCGGCTTGCCACGTCGACGATCGCCACGCGCTTGGCCCAGCGGCAGGTCACCCACAGCTGTTTGCCGTCGGCGGTCAATTCCATGTCATCGGGGCCAGGCGGCAGGCCGGTAATGTCGCCCACCTTGGTCAGCGTTTGCTGATCAATGATGCTGATCGTGCCCGACACGCGGTTCGACAGGAACAGGTGACGCTTGTCGCCCAGCGCGCGGAAGTTGTGCGCGCCCTTGCCGGTCGGGATGCGCTTGACGCTGGTGCGGTTGTGCCAGTCGATCACCTCGACGTAATCCGCGCCGGTCATGCCCACCAGCAGGTATTTCTGGTCAGTCGTGACCCACACGCCGGCCGGTGCAGAGCCAATGGTCATGCGCCACATCACGTTCTGCGTAGGCAAATCGATGGCCATTACCTCGTTGGAATCCTGCAGGGTGATGAACGCGATCTTGCTGTCGGCGGTGAAGGCAATGTGGCTGGGCGTCTTGGCTGCCGGCACCTGCTTGGCGATGGTCAGCGCGTGGCCGTCCCAGCGGTAAATATCAACGCGGTCCAGACGGTTGCCAGTCGTCAGAAACCACTTCTGGTCCGGCGAGAAGCCGATCTGGTATGGGTCGTCGATGTGCGGAACACGCTGCTGAATCTTGCCGGTCACGGGATCGAGGAATACCAGCTCGTTGCCGACGGCGTTGGCGACGATCAACGATTTTTCGTCCGGCGTGGCGATCAGGTGGTGCGGCTCCTTGCCGATCGGAAACGTATCCAGCACCTTGCGGGTGTCTTTATCGATCAAAGAGACGCTTGCGTCGCCCGAATTGAGTACGGTGACGACTTCAGCACGCGCCGCATGCGCTGCCATCAAAGCAGCGGCCGAAAGGACAAGCGTGGAAAACCAACGGGAGGCAAACGAGGCGCGCAAGGCAGACATATCGAGAAGATTCAGCAACTTAGCCAGCCATTTTAACGCTCGCATTTACGCCATCGCTGACACAAATCAAAAAAAGAAAGCGGGAACTTTCCCCGCTCCCGACAACGCATTCCAGCTATCGCTGCATCGATTCCCACACCTTCTGCAGCCGCTTGACCGACATCGGCACCGGCGTGCGCAGCTCCTGTGCAAACAGGGCGATGCGCAACTCCTCCAGCATCCAGCGGAATTCCTCCATGCGTGGGTCGTTACCGCCTTGCCCTTGCACACGCAAGGCCTTTTCCGCGCGTTGGTATTGCTGGATGAGCGGCGCCATCTCCTGCATGCGCTGCGTGTCGCGGGCGGGGTCAGCCTTGAGCTTGTCGATGCGCAGGGCGATGCCCTTCAGGTAACGCGGGAAATGCGTTAATTGCGCGTACGGCGTTGCCTCGATAAAGCGCTTGTGCATCAGCGTCTTGAGCTGCGCGTCGATATCGGCGGTGGCGGCGGCAAACGGCTTGGCGATCTGCAGCTTGCGCGGCAGTTGCGCATATTCGGCAAGGATGGCGCCGACCAGCCGCGCAATCTCCTGTGCCAGCAACGTCAGGCGCGCGCGGCTTTCGTCCTTGCGGGCACCGAAGCTGGCGTCATCGGTGGGCAGCGGGTCTTGCAGGCAGGCGCGCTCCAGCGTGGCATCCAGGATCTGGTCGCGCAAATCGTCCTGCGTGCCGAGGTTCATGAACTGGATGGCCATCTGCGACAGGCCCGGGATGTTCTTTTCCAGATACTTCAACGGCTCGCGCAGCTGAATTGCAAACAACCGCCGCAAGCCCAGGCGATGGATGCGCGTGGCTTCCGCCGGATCATCGAAGACTTCTACATCGCAGTGATCACCGGCATCAACGAGTGCCGGATACCCGAACAGCGTCTGGTTGCCTTTGCGGACCTCCAGCAGTTCCGGCAACTGGCCAAAGCTCCATGTCGTCAGGCCCGAGTAAAGCGCGGCGTTTGACGGCGCTTCCGACTTGCCCGCCTTGCCGGGCCTCGCACTGTCGCTCTGGATTCCGGCCACGGCAGCGTCCTGCGCGGCGATCGACTGGAATGTCTGCTGCGCGCGTCCGCCCAGTTCCGCGCGCAACTGGGCCAGATTGCGGCCCATGTCGAGCTGGCGGCCGTGCTCGTCGATCACCTTGAAATTCATGAAGTGATGCGCGGGCAGCGTTTCGAGCTTGAAATCGGCACGCTTGAGCGCGATGCCGGTCTGCTCGCGCACGTCGGCGATCAAGCGGTCGAGCAGGTCGCCATCGCCCAACCGCACGCGCGAGACGAACCCTGCGGCGTAGTCCGGCAGCGGCACGCAATGGCGACGCAGCTTCTGCGGCAGGCTCTTCAGGAGCAGATGCACCTTCTCCTTGAGCATGCCCGGCACCAGCCATTCGGTGCGCTGCACGGGCACCTGGTTGAGCGCATACAGCGGCACGGTGAGCGTTACGCCGTCGCGCGGACTGCCGGGCTCGAAGTGGTACGTCAGCCCCATGTCGATACCGGCAATGGGCAGCACCTTCGGGAACAGGTCAGTCGTGATGCCGGCCGCTTCGTGCCGCATCAGGTCATCGCGATTCAGGTACAGCAGCTTCTGGCCGCTTTTGCCGCCCGCGCTGGCGGCTTCGGCATACCAGCGTTCGAACGATACGGTGTTGTAGATGTCCGCCGGAATCTGGCTGTCGTAGAACGCGTAGATCAGTTCGTCGTCCACCAGCACGTCTTGTCGGCGTGACTTGTGTTCGAGGTTTTCGATCTCCCGCACCAGGCGCTGGTTGTGCGTGAAGAACGGCAGACGCGTTTCGAACTCGCCATCGACCAGCGCGCGGCGGATGAACATCTCGCGCGCTTCCTTCGGCTGCATCGGCCCGAAGTGCACACGGCGCTGCTGATAGACCGGCAGGCCGTACAACGTGCCGCGCTCAAAGGCCATCACCTGCCCGGCCTTCTTTTCCCAGTGCGGATCGCTCCACGACACCTTCAACAGGTGCGCGCCGACCTTCTCCACCCATTCCGGTTCGATGCGTGCCAGCGTGCGGCCGAACAGGCGGCTGGTCTCGATCAGTTCGCCACCCACGACCCACTTGCCCGCCTTGCGCGCAATGACCGACCCCGGCCAGAGGAAGAACTTGATACCGCGCGCGCCGAGGTATTCGCGGCCTTTCCCATCCGCCTCTTCAATACGCACACCGATATTGCCGAGCAGCCCCGTCAGCAGCGCCAGGTGCAACTGCTCATACGTCGGATCGGATTCGTTGAGTTTCCAGCCCTGTTCCGCCACCGTGGTGTGCAACTGCGAATGCACGTCGCGCCACTCCCGCAACCGCACGTGCGACAGGAAGTGCGAGCGGCACTGATCCTGCAGCTGCTTGTTCGACTTCTTGTGTGCGACAGCCTCTTCAAACCACTTCCACAGCTTCACCCAGCCGAGGAACTCCGATTTCTCATCGGCAAACTGGCGATGCGCCTGATCAGCCTGCTGTTGCAGTTCTTGCGGACGCTCGCGCGGGTCTTGCACGGACAAGGCGCTCGCGATGATCAACATCTCGCGCAGGCACTGGTGGTCGCGGCCAGCCAGGATCATCCGAGCCACGCGCGGGTCCAGCGGCAGACGGGCGACCTGCTTGCCCAGCGGCGTCAGCGCGTTTTCATCGTCGACAGCACCGAGTTCCTGCAAGAGCTGATAGCCGTCTGCAATCGCGCGGCCCAGCGGCGGCTCGATGAAGGGAAATTGCTCGACATCCGTCAGCCGCAGCGCCTTCATGCGCAGGATGACCGCGGCCAGCGACGAACGCAGGATTTCCGGATCGGTAAAACGCGGCCGCGCGATGAAATCCGCCTCGTCATACAGGCGGATGCACACGCCATCGGCCACCCGGCCGCAACGACCGGCGCGCTGGTTGGCCGCGGCCTGCGACACCGGCTCGATCTGCAGTTGCTCGACCTTGTTGCGATACGAATAGCGCTTGACGCGCGCCAGCCCCGTATCGACCACGTAGCGAATGCCCGGCACCGTCAGCGAGGTCTCGGCCACGTTGGTTGCCAGCACGATGCGGCGCGCATTGGACGGCTTGAAAACACGCTCCTGCTCCTGCACGGACAAGCGCGCAAACAGCGGCAGGATCTCGGTATGCGCCGGATGGTGCTTGCGCAGCGCCTCGGCCGCCTCGCGAATCTCGCGCTCGCCCGGCAGGAAGATCAGCACATCGCCCGACCCTTCGCGGGCAAGCTCATCCACCGCATCGACGAGCGCTTCGTAAAGATCGCGCTCCTTGTCTTTCTCGTCGCGCTGAATCGGGCGGTAGCGCACTTCGACCGGATACAACCGGCCGCTGACTTCAATGACGGGCGCCGGCCCCTTTGGGCCAGCAAAGTGCTCGGCAAAGCGCTGCGCGTCGATGGTCGCCGAGGTGATGATCACCTTCAGGTCAGGCCGGCGCGGCAGAAGCTGCTTCAGGTAACCGATCAGGAAATCGATGTTGAGGCTGCGTTCATGCGCCTCGTCAATGATGATCGTGTCGTAGGCGCGCAGCAGCGGATCGTTCTGCGTCTCGGCCAGCAAGATGCCGTCGGTCATCAGCTTGACCGATGCACCCGCCGACAGCGTGTCGTTGAAGCGCACCTGGAAGCCCACGTGCTCGCCCACCGGCGTGCCGATTTCCTGCGCGATGCGCTTGGCGGTAGACGTTGCGGCAATCCGGCGCGGCTGCGTATGGCCGATCAGCCCGGTACCGCCCGCGCCAATGCCTCGCCCGATCGACAGGCAGATCTTCGGCAACTGCGTGGTCTTGCCTGAGCCGGTCTCGCCCGAGACGATCACCACCTGGTTGGCGGCGATGGCCTGGGCGATCTCGTCGCGCCGGGCCGACACGGGCAGCGCTTCAGGAAACGTAATCGGGGGGACGCGGTTGGCACGTGCGCGGCGAGCCTCCAGCGCCGCGGCCAGTTCTTCCGGCGTGGGCTTTTGGCGGCGCTGCGGACGACCATTGCCGCCCGGCTTGCGCTCGGGCGGCGGCGTGTCTTTCGGCGATTTCGGGGAAGGCGCCGCCGGGCGTGGCCGGGGCGGCTGGGCGTGGGAATCTGACATCGGGCGGGATTATAATCCGCGCATCTTTCCTACGCCGGCCCGCGCCCCGTGCCGCTTTTCCTCCTCCGTCCGTGACCGCTCGCTCCTCCGCCCCCGCCTCCGGCGTTTCGCTGGCGGCGCACACGCCCGCCCCAGTCGACGTCGCGCCGATTCCGCCCACGCCCGAACAGCAGCAGTTTGTGGACTGGCTGCGCGAGGTGGCGCCTTACATTCATTCCTTCCGCGACAAGACGTTCGTGATCGGCTTTGGCGGCGAGCTGGTCCAGGCCGGCATGCTGGGCGCACTCGTCAACGACGTCGCGCTATTGCATGCGATGGGCATGCGCATCGTGCTCGTGCACGGCTCGCGCCCGCAGGTGGAAGAACAGCTTGCCCTGCGCAACGTGAAAACCCAGTTCGTGGATGGCGTACGCGTAACGGACGCAGCCGCGCTGGAATCCGCCAAGGAGGCTTCCGGCGAACTGCGCCTGGATATCGAAGCCGCCTTCAGCCAAGGTTTGCCGAACACGCCGATGGCCGGCGCACGCATGTCGGTAGTGTCCGGCAACTTCGTGACGGCGCGGCCGGTGGGCATTGTCAACGGCGTGGACTTCCAGCACACGGGGCTGGTGCGCAAGATCGATGCGGAGTCGATCCAGCACTCGCTGTCCAACCGCAAGATCGTGCTGCTCTCGCCGCTAGGCTTTTCGCCCACGGGCCAGGCGTTCAACCTGTCGATGGAAGACGTGGCCGCCAACACCGCCACCGCGCTCAAGGCCGACAAGCTCATCTTCATCACAGAGCTGCCCGGCATCATGGACCGCGTGGGCAAGCTGCAGCAAGACCTGTCGATGGAAACCGCCATCGAACGCCTGCGCGACGGCAGCCTGTCGCACGACACGGCGTATTACCTGCAGCACATCGTCAAGGCGATGCGCGGCGGCGTGCGCCGGGCACACGTGATTCCGTTCGCGCTGGACGGCAGCATCCTGCTGGAGCTGTTCCTGCACGATGGCGTGGGCACCATGGTTTCGCACACCGATCTGGAATATCTGCGCGACGCCACACTGGACGACGTGGGCGGCATCGTCTCGCTCATCGAGCCGCTCGAGGCGGACGGCACGCTGGTGCCGCGCGAACGCCGGCTGCTGGAGCGCGACATCGCCAACTTCTCCGTCATCGAGCACGACGGCATCATCTTCGGCTGCGTAGCGCTGTATCCCTACCCGAAGGACGGCATGGCCGAAATGGCCTGCCTGATCGTCTCCCCAGATAGCCAGGGCACCGGCGACGGCGAGCGGCTGCTCAAGCACACAGAAGTGCGCGCCCGTGCGCTGGGCCTCAGGCGGTTGTTCGTCCTCACGACACGGACGGAACACTGGTTCCTCAAGCGTGGCTTCGTGCGCGCGAGCGTGGACGATCTGCCGGAAGACCGCCGCAAGCTGTACAACTGGCAGCGGCGCTCAATGGTGCTGATGAAGAAGCTCTAAACCCTTGGCGCGCGTCGTGGAATGCAAGCCCGGCGGCGCGCGGCCTTTACAATAGCGGCACCTGCGTCGCGCTCGAGCGGCGCTCCCGCCACACAAGAGGAATCCCCATGGCCCGCATGGTCCACTGCGTCAAGCTCAACAAGGAAGCCGAAGGTCTCGACTTCCCGCCCCTGCCCGGCGAACTGGGCAAGAAACTCTGGCAAAGCGTCTCGAAGGAAGCCTGGGCCGGCTGGCTCAAGCACCAGACCATGCTGATCAACGAAAACCGCCTGAACATGGCGGACTCGCGCGCACGCCAGTACCTGCTCAAGCAGACCGAGAAGTACTTTTTTGGCGATGGTGCAGACGAAGCCGCCGGCTACGTGCCGCCGCCCTCGGCCTAATCGGCCGTTGCCAATAAAAAGCCGTTCAGCGCAAAACTGAACGGCTTTTTGTTTGGGCAATGCCGACTCAACGCGCCGCAACGACCACAAAAAAAGCCGCCCATTTGCATGGGCAGCCTTTCGACAATGCGCGAACAGCGATCAGAAATCGCGACGCTGCACACCCGCTTCGGTCCCCAGCAGCAGCACATTGGCGCCGCGCTTGGCAAACAGGCCGACTGTCACCACGCCCGGAATATCGTTGACGATCGATTCCAGGCCCTTCGGATCGGCAATGCGCAGGCCCACCACGTCGATGATCACGTTGCCGTTATCGGTCTTGTAGATCTGGCCTTCTTTCGTCATGCGCAGACGCGGTTGACCGCCCAGCGCAGCCAATTGGCGGGCCACGGCCGCACGTGCCATCGGCACCACTTCCACCGGCAACGGGAACGCACCCATCGTTTCAACCAGCTTGCTGCCATCGGCGATGCAGACAAACACGCTGGCGACCGAGGCGACGATCTTCTCGCGTGTGAGCGCACCGCCGCCGCCCTTGATCATGGCGCCCGAGGCGTCGATCTCGTCAGCGCCGTCCACGTACACGGGAATGGCATCGACCTCATTCAGATCGAGCACCGTGAAGCCGTGCCCCTGCAGGCGGCGCGTCGAAGCTTCGGAACTGGACACCGCGCCGGCAAAGCGCGCCTTGTGCGGCGCCATGGCGTCGATGAACAGATTGGCGGTCGAGCCGGTGCCGACACCCAGCACGGCGCCCTCGGGCACGTTGGCCAATACGTAATCTGCTGCGGCCTGCGCCACCAGCGCCTTCAGTTCATCCTGCGTCATCGCAAAAACTCGGTCGGGATCGGAAAACCCGGTAGTGTACCGGATCAATGCGATGGCTCTCGGCCGGCTCGCGGAGGCAAACCTGCGGAGTACAATCGATTCACCTTTCCACCTCCAGCGCAACGCTGGAACGCACTTCGGACTCGCTTCATGACTCAGCTCGATCAACTCAAGCAGTTCACCACCGTCGTCGCCGACACGGGCGATTTCCAGGCCATGCGCGCCTTCGCGCCGCACGATGCGACGACCAATCCGTCGCTGATTCTCAAGGCCGTGCAGAAGGCCGAGTACCGTCCGCTGCTGGAACAAGCCGTGCGTGACGCCCGCAGCGACAGCGTGGAGGACATCATCGATGCCGTGCTCGTGGCATTCGGCTGCGAAATCCTGTCGATCATCCCGGGCCGCGTGTCGACCGAAGTCGATGCGCGCCTGTCGTTCGACACCGAGGCGACGGTCGCCAAGGCCAAGCATCTGATTGCGTTGTACGAGGCGCGTGGCGTGGCGCGCGAGCGCGTGCTGATCAAGATCGCGTCGACGTGGGAAGGCATTCGCGCAGCGGATCAACTCCGCGCCGAAGGCATTCGCTGCAACATGACGCTGCTGTTCTCGCTGGCCCAGGCCGTGGCGTGCGCGGAAGCAGGTGTGCAGCTCATCTCGCCGTTCGTCGGCCGTATCTACGACTGGTACAAAAAGGACGCCGGTGCAAACTGGGACCCGATCGCACAAGGCGGCGCGAACGACCCCGGCGTGCAGTCCGTCCTGCGCATCTACAACTACTACAAGAAGTTCGACTACCCGACCGAAGTGATGGGCGCGAGCTTCCGCAACATCTCGCAGATCGTCGAACTGGCTGGCTGCGACCTCCTGACCATCAGCCCCGATCTGCTCGCCCAACTGCAGCAGTCCGACGCGCCGGTCGAGCGCAAGCTGTCTCCGGACAATGCCAACGCCGCCAACATCGTGCGGCTGCCGGCTGACGAGCAATCGTTCCGCTGGCACATGAACGCTGATGCCATGGCCACCGAAAAGTTGGCCGAAGGCATCCGCCTGTTTGCGGCGGACGCGGTCAAGTTGGAAGCGTTGATTGAGCCGCTGCGCGTGGCAGCGTAAGAAGAACGCCGCGCCTTATTCCAGCATGGCGGGCAAGCAGACGCCCGCCGGCTGGTGGATCACCAGGTCGGCCGTTGCATCCAGCGCGCTCGGCTCCGGATTCACGACGATCACCTTGGCGCCGTGGTCCTTTGCCAACCCCGGCAGCCCGGCCGCCGGATACACCATGCCGGACGTGCCAACCACCAGGCATACGTCACACGTGTTGGCTGCCTCTTCAGCGCGGTAGTTCGCCACGAGGGGCAGCTGCTCGCCAAACCACACCACGCCGGGGCGCAACATCGCGCCGCACGTCGCACAACGCGGTGGCCTGCCCGGCTCGGCGGTGGCGATATCGCATTTGCCGCAGCCACCCAACCACTTGTTGGCAAACAGGTTGCCGTGCAGTTCGATTACCCCTTCGCTGCCGGCGCGCTGGTGCAAACCATCGACGTTCTGCGTGACGAGCGTCACCCTCTTGCGCTTGGCCAGTGCGGCAATCGCCAGATGGGCGGGATTCGGCTGCGCCTGCAGCACGCGCTCGCGGCGCTCCTGATACCAGTCCCACACGGTGCGCGGGTGCTTGCGGTACGCGGCCTCGGTGGCCATGTCTTCGGGGTTGAACCGCGACCACAGGCCAGTCAGCGCATCACGGAAGGTAGGCACGCCGGATTCTGCTGAGACGCCAGCGCCCGTCAGCACCATAACGCGCTGGGCGGCCTCGACCCAGGCACGGGCCTGGGCCAATGCGGCCAAGGGTTCGATACTCATTACTTCTTGGCAGGTGCCGCTGCACGCTGGCGCACAGCTTCAAACAGGCACACGCCGCTGGCCACCGATACGTTCAGGCTCTCCACGCTGCCCGCCATCGGAATGCTGACCAGCGCGTCGCACGTCTCGCGCGTGAGGCGACGCATGCCCTCACCTTCGGCGCCCATCACGATGGCGATGGGGCCCTTGAAGTCCGCCTGGTAGAGATCCTGTTCGGCCTCGTCAGCCGTGCCGATCACCCATACGCCGCGCTCCTGCAACTCGCGCAGCGTGCGCGCCAGGTTGGTCACGGTGATGTACGGGACGGTTTCGGCCGCGCCGCTGGCCACCTTGGCGACCGTCGTGTTGATCCCAACGCTGCGGTCCTTCGGTGCAATCACGGCATGCGCACCGGCAGCATCCGCCACGCGCAGGCACGCACCGAGGTTATGCGGATCCGTCACACCGTCGAGCACCAGCAGCAGCGGCGTGCCTTCGATGCCGTCGAGCAGTTCATCAAGATTGAGCGCCAGCGACAGCGACTCTGCCTTGGCAACCACGCCCTGGTGGCGGTCAGTCCCGGCAATGCCGCGCAGACGGTCGGCATCAGCGGGGATGAGACGCACGCCCGCTGCTTCCGCCGCTTTCAGGAAATCCTGCATGCGGCGGTCGCGGCGGTTGGCCTCGAAGTAGATTTCGTCGATCGACTTGGCGCCGTGGCGCAGTCGGGCGGTAACGGCATGAAAGCCGATGAGGAGCTTGGACTTAGACATGGCGCGATTGTACCCGTCTGCCCTCGCTCCCCGGCCGCTTTAACCGGTTTAACGTCCCTTGGTCTTGCGCGGAGCCTTGCCTGCTGTCTTGCGCGGCGCAGCAGTCTTGGCGCTGCCCTTGGGCTTCGGGCCTCGCGCCGGCTGCTTCTTACGCGCTGGCTTGGCGTGGGCATGGCCCGGGGGCACGGCACGGCCTCCCGGCTCAAACACCGGCTGCTCTTCGATGACGCGATCAAGCGTCTCGTCAAAAGACTCCTCCGGTTTGGCCGTACCGCCCAGCAATGCGGCCAACTGGCGCGGCTTCTTGCGGCCAACCGGCGGCGCCGGCGTTGCCCCTGCAGGCTGACGCGCGGTCGCGGCTTCTGGGGCGCCGGTCACCTTGGCCGGGCGCAGCGCCTTGGTTGAAGGCTCCTGGATCAGGCGGAAATCCATCTTCCGGGCATCCAGATCCACGCGCAGCAACTGCACGCGCACGCGGTCGGTCAGGCGATAACGGATGCCCGTGCGTTCGCCGCGCAGTTCGTTGCGGGCTTCGTCGTATTGGAAGTAATCGCTGCCGAGCTCGGTCACGTGTACCAAGCCTTCCACGTACAGCTCATCCAGTTGCACAAAGATGCCGAACGATGTGACCGCGCTGACGGTGCCCGAGAACTCGTTGCCGAGCTTGTCGCGCATGAAATAGCACTTGAGCCAGGCTTCGACATCGCGCGAGGCTTCGTCGGCGCGACGCTCGTTGGCCGAACAGTGCACGCCCAGTTCATTCCAGATCGCTTCTGTCTTGGCCTTGTTGACGACCGCTGCCGGCACGCCTTTCTCGGCTTCGGCTTGTAAACGGCGCGCTTTGGGCGACAGCGCGCTATTCAATTGCACGCCCGGTGCCAGCGCCGGAACATAGCGCGTGCGATGCAGGATCGACTTGATGGAACGATGCACCAGCAAGTCCGGATAGCGGCGAATCGGGCTGGTGAAGTGCGCATATGCCTGATACGCCAAGCCAAAGTGGCCGATGTTGTCCGGGCTGTAAACCGCTTGCTGCATCGAGCGCAGCAGCATGGTCTGCAGCATCGGTGCGTCAGGACGCGCAGCCACTTTTTCCATCAGTTCGGCGTAATCGGCCGCCTGCGGCTTGTCGCCGCCGCCCAGGGTCAAGCCGCTCGTTTTCAGGAAGGCCCGCAGCGCCTGCAGCTTTTCTTCCGTCGGGCCAGCGTGGACGCGGTACAGCGCCGGATGTTTGTACTTCTCCAGCATCTCGGCCGCGC
Source organism: Ralstonia wenshanensis (assembly GCF_021173085.1). Lineage (NCBI taxonomy): Bacteria > Pseudomonadati > Pseudomonadota > Betaproteobacteria > Burkholderiales > Burkholderiaceae > Ralstonia > Ralstonia wenshanensis. The sequence goes on along the minus strand of NZ_CP076413.1, from coordinate 1,185,004 downwards.
AGACGTTGGCCGTCAGCATGCACTCCTCGATCAGCCTGTGCGCGTCGTTGCGGGTGCGCGGCAGGATCTGCTCGATCTTGCCCTGCGCGTTGCACACGATGTACGTCTCGGTGGTGTCGAAGTCGATCGCGCCACGCTCGCGGCGCGCCTTGAGCAGCGTCTGATACAGCTCGTACAGGTCCTGCAGATGCGGCACCAGCGGCGCACGCTTGGCAGCCTCTGGACCCTTCACGTTCGACAGGATCGCCCAGACCTCGTTGTAGGTCAGGCGCGCCTTCGAGTGCATCACTGCCGGGTAGAACTGATAAGCCTTGATCTCGCCCTTGGCCGTGATCACCGCATCGCAGACCATGCACAGACGGTCCACTTCCGGGTTCAATGAACACAAGCCGTTCGAGAGCTTCTCCGGCAGCATCGGGATCACGCGGCGCGGGAAATAGACCGAGGTCGCGCGATCAATGGCGTCTGCATCCAGCGGATGTCCGGGCCGCACGTAATGCGACACGTCGGCAATCGCCACGATCAGACGCCAGCCCTTGGTGCGGCCGATCTTGACCTGCTCTGCGTAGACCGCGTCATCGAAATCGCGTGCGTCTTCACCATCGATGGTGACCAACGGCACATCGCGCAAGTCGATGCGGCCAGCCAGGTCGGCGTCGCGGACCACGTCGGGCAGCGCTTCCGCCTCGCGTTGCGTCGGCTCGGAAAACTCGTGCGGCACGCCGTACTTGCGCACCGCGATTTCGATCTCCATGCCCGGGTCGTCAATCTCACCCAGCACTTCGACCACGCGGCCGATCGGTTGTACGTAGCGATCCGGATATTCCAGGATCTCGACGCTCACCACTTGGCCGACCTTGGCCTTGCCCTGTCCCTTCGGCGCGATCAGGATGTCGCGGCCCAGGCGCTTGTCTTCGGGCGCCACGACAAGCGTGCCGCTCTCCGACAGCAACCGTCCGATGACGCGCTTGTTGGCCCGCTGCAGGATCTCGACGATCTGCCCTTCCGAACGCCCGCGGCGGTCGTAGCCGACGGCACGCACCAGGGCGCGGTCGCCGTGCATGGCCTTCTGCATCTCGCGCTCGGGCAGGAAGATATCGGGCTCGCCATCATCGCGCACGAAGAAGCCGAAGCCGTCGCGATGGCCGATCACGCGGCCCTCGATGAAATTGGGCTGGTGCGCCAGTTCGTAGCGACCCTTGCGGTTGAGTTCGATCTGACCATCCCGCTCCATGGCGGTCAGACGCTTGATAAAGCCGTCATGCTCCTTGCGCGTGACAGACAACGTCTTGGCAATGTCGGTGGCAGACAGCGGAGACCCCGACGTGCGTAGCACACCGAGGATTTCCTCGCGGCTCGGGATCGGATAAGTCGGTTGATTCAATTTTTTCTTCTAGAGTGTTGACAGGATCGCTGGATCCCGTAATAATTACAGCTTCGGTACACGCACACCTGCCCAGGTGGCGGAATTGGTAGACGCACTAGTTTCAGGTACTAGCGGGTAACTCCGTGGAGGTTCGAGTCCTCTCCTGGGCACCAGAGTTTAGGAACGGCGCAACGCAAGTTGCGCCGTTTTTCTTTTCTGCGGCTGGATTGCCGTTGTTCAGTTGCTGATGCGACATTCCGCGAAGTGCGACGTGCATTGTGTCTTGGCTATCGCGCCAGGGCCGAGCCAGGATCACCGGCCTCACCTGCCCCAAACGCTGGGTGGGCTCGAAGCCCAGTGCATCCACAAAGACACACCTCGCCTCGATCAACCGCGCACCTCCGATTGGCCAACTCCTGCAAAGCCAATCCGTACGCGGGTTTCGGGCCAATATTGCAGCCCGTGACAGCAGGTTACCGAAGTGGCACGCACGACGCAAGCCGCACACGCCACTCCATTCGCGCCTCGACGCTATCGACCAACGCCTCAAACTGCCGGCGCCTCGCCGTTGCCGGCTGAACGTGACTTGCCGCGCTTGATCCACGCTGCCAAGTTATGCGGGCGCAGCGTGTCGTATTCCTCGAACGGCTGATGGATCCACGGATTGGTCGCAAGAAACTGCACGGCATAATCAGGCTTGATCTTCGAGCACGCCTTGTGCCACAACACAGCAGTACGCACGTCGGTCACGGCCGGGTAGCGCTCCTTCAGGTGACGCCCAACGCGCTCCAGCGTGATGCCCGAATCCACCAGATCATCCACCAACAGCACGCGGCCCGACAGCTCGCCACGGGTCATCGTGATGTATTGCGCGATGTCGAGATCGCCCTGCTGCGTGCCAGCGGCTTCGCGATAGCTGCTCGTCGCCAGGATGGCCAACGGCAGGTCGTAAATGCGCGAAAGCTGATCGCCAACACGCAAGCCGCCGCGCGCCAGGCACAGGATCTTGTCAAACTTCCAGCCCGACTCGTGCACGACGAGCGCCAGGCGCTCGATCAGGCCGTGGTAGTCATCCCAAGACACCCACAGGTGCGAGTCGTCGTTGATCGGCTGGTTCATGGTGTACCTCTTCGTGTCGTGAATGCGGCGTGAGTTGCCGCTATCGTGTTCTATGAAAAACGGAGCTCCATGCAAATTCGCCCGGCGAATCACCGGGCGAATCTGAGAGCAGCGCGTCAGTCCTTGTAGGGATGACGCAGCAGGATGGTCTCGTCGCGGTCAGGGCCGGTGGAGATCATGGCGATCGGAATGCCAGCCACTTCTTCGACGCGCTTCAGGTAAGCCTGAGCAGTCTCGGGCAGCGCATCCCACTCCTTCAGGCCGAAGGTCGAGGTGTTCCAGCCCGGGAATTCTTCGTAGATCGGCTGGCAACGCGCCACAGCATCGGAGCCACGCGGCAGGATGTCAATTTCCTTGCCATCGAGCATGTAGCCGACGCACAGCTTGAGCGTTTCCAGGCCATCCAGCACATCGAGCTTGGTCATGCAGAGACCCGACACGCCGTTGATCTGGATCGCCCGACGCAGGGCGGCGGCATCCAGCCAGCCCGTGCGGCGCGGCCGGCCAGTGACCGAGCCGAATTCCTTGCCGACATTGGCCAGACGCACGCCGATTGGATCCTGGCGCGCCGGGTTGTCCGCGTCATACAGCTCGCTCGGGAACGGGCCGGAACCCACGCGCGTGCAATACGCCTTGGTAATGCCAAGGATGTAATGCAGCTGGCCCGGACCAACGCCTGCACCCGCCGCGGCATTGCCTGCCACGCAGTTGCTCGACGTAACGAACGGATACGTACCGTGGTCGATATCGAGCAGCGTGCCTTGCGCGCCTTCGAACATCAGATTCTTGCCGGCCGCGTTGGCGGCAAACAGTTCGGCCGACACATCCGTCACCATCGGGGCGAGGCGGCCTGCGTACGACAGCATCTCGTCCAGGGTCTGCTGGAAATCCAGCGCCGGGTGATTCAGGTACTGCGTCAGAACAAAGTTGTGGAAGTCCAGGTTCTCACGCAGACGCTCGGCAAAGTAAGCCGGATCGAACAGGTCCTGCACACGCAGCGCGCGGCGGGCCACTTTGTCTTCGTATGCCGGGCCGATGCCGCGGCCGGTGGTACCGATCTTGGCGGCGCCACGCTTGGCTTCGCGCGCCTTGTCGATGGCCACGTGGTACGGCAGGATCAGGTTGGTTGCTTCCGAAATGCGCAGGCGGTTCTGCACCTGCACGCCGGCCGATTCAAGCTCGTCGATTTCTTTGAACAGCGCTTCAGGCGAGAGCACGACACCGTTGCCGATGTAGCACGCGACACCATCGCGCATGATGCCCGACGGAATCAGACGCAGAATCGTCTTCTTGCCGCCGATGATGAGGGTATGGCCTGCGTTATGTCCGCCCTGGAAACGAACCACGCCTTGCGCATGATCGGTCAGCCAATCGACGATTTTCCCTTTACCTTCGTCACCCCATTGGGTGCCGATGACGACGACATTGCGTCCTTGGCTCACTGCTGGTGCGGACATGTTGAATTTGCAGATGGGTTAAAAACGTATTCTACCCTTGTTGCCAGGGCCTTCCCTGGAATTACCGGGTATTTACACAACGTTATGCAACAACTTCAGACCGAAGCGTTGCGGGGCTTGACGATCCAGCGACCGCCTTCTTCGACGAGTTGCCGATCGTAAGCGAACTCCTCCAGATCTTCCGGGTGGCCCGGCAGCGACTGGATGACAATCTCGCCCGCCGCGCGCAGCGCAGCGATCGCCTCACGAAGCTTGGCATCGCCCGACCAGGGCGCGTGGATGGCAGCGGCGCGCGCCTCCACTGGCGAAATGCCGGCGACCTCACGCAGGTCCAGCGAAAAGCCGGTCGCCGGGCGAGCACGGCCGAAAGCCTCTCCGACCTTGTCGTACCGACCGCCACGCGCCACGGCATTCGGTACACCGGCCACGTAGGCAGTGAACATCACACCGCTGTGGTAGTGGTAGCCGCGCAGATCGGCCAAGTCGATGTTGACGGCTGCCCCGCCTGCGCGCTCGGCCAGTGTAGCCAAGTCGTCCAGCGCACGGCCGATGGCGGGCAGCGCGGGCAACTGCTTACGCGCACGGTCCAGCACATCGACACCGCCGTACAGTGCTGGCAACAAGTTGATGGCGTCGCGCTGTGTCGGCGGCAAGTCGGCCGTGATAGCACGCAAAGCGGGGACGTCCTTGGCGGCGAGCGCCGTGAAGAGGTCGTCCTGAATACGACCGGCAACCGGCGACTGGTCTAGCAATGCCGCCACCACCCCAACGTGACAGAGGTCCAAGCGTACATCCGCCAGACCGGCGGCCGACAGCGCGGCAAGCATCAGCTCTTGAATTTCGAGGTCAGCTTCCAGACCGGCATGACCATAGATTTCGGCACCGATCTGCAGCGGCTCACGCGTGACGTGGAATCCACTTGGGCGCGTATGCAATACCGATCCCGCATAGCAAAGACGCGTCACGCCAGCACGGTTCAGCAAGTGTGCATCGATACGGGCGACTTGCGGCGTGATGTCGGCGCGCAGACCGATGGTGCGCCCCGAAAGTTGGTCGACCAGCTTGAACGTTTTCAGGTCCAGATCGTGTCCGGTGCCCGAAAGCAGCGACTCGATGTACTCCAGCATCGGGGGCATGACCAGTTCGTAGCCGTAAGTGCGGAACAGGTCGAGCATGCGGCGGCGCAACTCTTCAATCTTGCGCGCCTCGGAAGGCAGCACATCAGCAATGGATTCAGGCAGCAGCCAATTGGTCGGCATGGCGGTCTCGCTCGGGAGTCTTGGTACAGCAGAAATTCGTAAAAACGCAGGAAGTGCGCTAGCGATGCAGCAACCGCAGGAGGATGAGGCCAATCGCCATCGACACCAGACCGATCACGCGAAGCTTTTCGTCCGGCAGTTCGGTCAGCGTCTGGAAAGCGCGTCGCCAGGCCTGCGGTGCTACAAACGGCAGGATGCCCTCGACTACGAGCACCAGCGCGCACGCTGCCAGCAAAACGGTGGGGAGTGACTCTTCCATGGGGTGCGGTTGGCGAACGAACAAAACCCCGGCAAGCCGGGGTCTGTCCGCCTCAAATGATCAGCGACGCATTGTACTAGCGATGGCGCCCGGTCTGGGCAGCTGGCGCTGCGGCCGAGCCGCCGCCGTTCGGGCTGCGCATGTACTTGAAGAAATCGTTGTTCGGCTGCAGCACCATCACGTCCTTCCGATCGCGGAATGACGCGCGATACGCCTCCATGGAGCGCCAGAATGCGGCGAACTGCGGATCGCGGCCAAATGCATCGGCGTAAATGTCGGCGGCGCGGGCATCGCCTTCACCCTTGATCTTCTGGGCATCACGGTAGGCGTCGGCCAAGACGACTTCGCGCTGACGATCGGCATCGGCGCGAATCTTTTCGCCCTCGGCAGCCCCCGTCGAACGCAGCTCATTGGCCACACGCTTACGCTCGGCTTCCATGCGACGATAGACCGATTCGGTCACGCTGGCCAGCAGGTCCACCCGCTTCAGGCGCACGTCGATGATGTCTACGCCGACCGACTTGCCGTACTCCTGCACGCCCTTGAGGATGCTCTGCATCACCGCTTCACGATCCGTCGATACCACGTCAGACACGGTGCGGCGCGCAAACTCATCGCGAGCGATGGAGTTGATCTTCTGCGTCATGCTGTCCTGCGCAAGGCGAGTATCGCCCTTGAAGCTCACGTAGAACAGACGCGGATCAGACACGCGCCACTTCACAAACCAGTCGACCAGCAGGTTCTTCTTTTCAGCCGTAATGAAACGGTCGGCGCCGGCCACATCGATGGTCTGCAGGCGTTTGTCCATGAACACCACGTTCTGCAGCGGCGGCGGAAGCTTGAAGTGCAGCCCCGGCTCCTTGATGACCTGCTTGATCTCACCAAAGGCGAACACCACGGCGTACTGCCGCTGATCCACCACAAACACCACCGACGAGAACACCGCCAGGGCAATGACCAGCGCCACGAAGGCAGAAATCAGACGATTCATAGTGCCCTCCTGTTAGCGCGAATCGCGGTCACGGTTGCGCAGTGCTTCGCGCGAGCGCGAATCTGCGTCATTGGCCTGCGACGGATTGGAGGGAGTCGGCACGCCCTGCGCAGAACCACTGTCCTGGGGCGACGCACCAGGCGCGGCAGCCGGACGCGATGTATCGCCCTGCGTTTGCGCGATCAGCTTGTCCAGCGGCAGATACAACAGGCTGCCACTACTCTGATCGACGAGCACCTTGGTCGAGTTGGCGTAAATGTCCTGCATGGTTTCCAGATAGATACGGTCGCGCGTGACCTGCGGCGCCTTCGCGTATTCGCGTTGCACCGACGCAAAGCGAGCCGCATCACCTTCCGCACGTGCAATGACCCGTGCCTTGTAGCCTTGCGCCTCTTCACCCAAACGTGCGGCCGTACCCTTGGCGCGCGGCACCACGTCGTTGGCATAAGCCTGACCTTCGGAGATCGCACGCTCGCGGTCCTGCCCCGCCTTGGTCACGTCATCGAACGCGGCCTGCACCTGCTCGGGCGGCTGCACGCTCTGCACGTTGACGCTAAGGATTCGGATCCCGGTCTTATACGCCGACAAGATGCGTTGAATCGACTCGGCCAGGTTGCGGCCAACGGCATCGCGACCTTCGTACAGCACCGCGTCCATCTTGTTGCGGCCGACGATCTCGCGCACCGACGTCTCTGCCGCCTGCGTCACCAGCTCTTCATCGCCGCCGCGGTCCGTACGGTTGTAGAACAGGTAGTCGACGGGGTTGGCAATGTTGTACTGAACCGAGAACCGCACGTCGACGATGTTCTCGTCTTGCGTGAGCATCGACGAGTCTTTCAGGTTTGTATCTTTGATCTGGGTAGTCCGACCGATTTCCAGCGTGCGTACACCCGACAGGTTCACGATCTCGTGCGATTCGATCGGATACGGCAAGCGCCAGTTGATACCTGGCGTTGCCAGATACTTGAAGCGGCCGAACTGCAGGATCACGCCCGTCTGGCCCTCCTGCACGATAAAGAAACCGCTCGCCAGCCACAGGCCAACAAGCACCGCCAGCAGCACACCGACGCCCAGGCCTGAACCACTTCGGCCGTTACCCGGACGCAGCGGCGTGGGGCCGTCGTTACCGTTACCGCTATCCTTGCGACCGAACAGGTTATTCAGGCGGCGATTGAAGTCGCGCCACAACTCGTCGAGGTCGGGGGGGCCGTCCTGAGGCGGCTTGCTTTGACGCTTTGGCTCGTCTTTGCCTTCGCGCTCGGCGTTGTTGTCATCGCCGCGACCCCAGCGGGGATCGTTCAGCGAAAGCAGCACACGCAAGCGGTGCCACAAACCTCGCGCCGGACGCGGCGAGGCCATGGAGGAAGACTGGGTCGAAATCTCGGGCATGAGCGGTCGGGCTTGTCCTGATTGTCTGACTGCGAAGGAGTGACGGGGCATTCTATCAGCCCTCTTCGTCACCTTTGGCTGAAGAACCGCTGTTCGGCAAGCTTTGCGACAGTTCGTCACGGTGCGCCGGCAGCGAATCACGGCGGGTATCGAAGCGCGGATCGAAATCGCCGCCATGCGGCGCGGGGTGCTCACGCAAGCGGATCGCGGTCTCGACCAGCGCCTCGCGCAATAAATCGAGCCCGGTACCTTCGATGGCGGAAACGAACACACGCCGCACGGCGCCGGATTCGTCACGCTCGATGCGCGGGCCAGCCGCACGCAGCTCCTCCGCCGCGTCAATCTTGTTCATCACCAGAATCTGGGGGATGCCGCTGGCATTGATTTCATCCAGCACGCGATCCACCTGCTCCATCTGCTCATGCTTGACGCTGCTGGCTGCATCCACCACGTGCAGCAGCACGTCTGCGTGGACGGTCTCTTCCAGTGTGGCGCGGAAAGCCGCCACCAGTTGCGTCGGCAAATCGCGGATGAACCCGACCGTGTCCGACAGCACCACGTTGCCCAGCCCTTCGAGGTACAGCCGGCGGGATGTCGTATCCAGCGTGGCGAACAACTGGTTGGCCGCGTACGCGCGCGCCTTGGTCAGCGCATTGAAAAGCGTCGATTTGCCGGCGTTGGTGTAGCCGACCAGGGAGACGGAAAACGCGTCGTTGCGGCTGCGCGAACGGCGCTGCGTATCATGCTGACGCTGCAGTTTGTCCAACTCGGACGATAGCCGCTTGGCGCGTTCGTCCAACATCCGCCGGTCCAATTCGAGCTGACGCTCGCCCGGGCCACCGCGCAGACCGACACCGCCTTTCTGGCGCTCCAAGTGGCTCCACGCACGCACCAGACGTGCCGCCTGATATCGCACGCGAGCGAGCTCAACCTGCACCTTGCCGACGTGGCTTTGCGCGCGCTGGCTGAAAATATCGAGAATGAGGCCGGTCCGGTCCACGACGTGGCGCCCGAAAAAGCGCTCGAGGTTGCGCTGCTGAGCTGGGCTCAGCGCATGGTTGAAGATGACGATTTCCGCATCCTCCTCGTCTGCGGCGATCTTTACTTCCTCCGCCTTGCCTGCGCCGATGAACAGCGCTGCATCAGGCCGGGAACGCTTACCCGTAACCGCGCGCACCGGTTCAGAGCCGGCTGTGGAGGCCAACAGGGCCAGTTCACTCAGACTTTCTTGGAAATCATGCTTGCCGAAATCGACGGCGACCAAAATGGCGCGCGTCGGCTCCGAGCTGGAGGTGGTATGGGATGCCAAACGGGGAAATAGAGAAGGGAGAAACGGGGTGGGTGCGTCCCGCCGCGCGGACGGCGGCGGGAGCGAGGCAGAATCAGGCGTCAGGCGCTTCGTCCACGCGGAAGTTCACGGCACGGGCCGGCACCACGGTGGAGATTGCGTGCTTGTACACCATCTGCGTCACGGTATTACGCAGGAGCACGACGTACTGGTCGAACGACTCGATGTTGCCTTGCAGCTTGATACCGTTGACGAGATAGATCGACACCGGCACATGCTCCTTACGCAGCGCATTCAGAAACGGGTCTTGTAGCAATTGCCCTTTGTTGCTCATGGCACACTCCAGATTTATAGGTTTAGTGATGGGTTATGGGGCTAGGAAGCCCGGGTTCAAGCAGGCGACGCAAAAAAAGTTCGTCAAAAGAGTCGGCCAGACGCGTCCAAATGACGCCAATGGCGCCTGGGATTTGCAGACACCAAGCGCCATGTCTCGAGAATTTAGCCTTAGAAATCAGGGAAAGCAAACGGAAAACCGATGACCCCGCCATATGAAATGGCTCGGCCTTTTTGGTGATCCCCCGTTCAAATGCCCCCGCGTCACACGCCCCCGCCGTGGAGCACCGCCCGTGCGATGCTCAATCGTTCGATTGGGCGTACGGATTTTTGTTCGTACGAAATTCGATCCGCAGCGGTGTGCCCTTCAGTTGGAAGGCCTCCCGGAAACGCCCTTCCAGGTAGCGGCGGTAGGTCTCGGGAATATTCGACAGCGCATTGCCGTGAATCACCACGATTGGCGGGTTGGAACCGCCCTGGTGCGCGTAGCGCAGCTTCGGGCGCGAGACGCCTGCGCGACGCGGCTGCTGATACTCGACTGCCTCCATCAGCACGCGCGTGAGCTTGGGTGTCGGCAGCTTGACCATGGCGGCAGCGTACGCGGCGTCCACGGACTTCATCAGCGCGCCAATGCCCGTGCCCTCTTTGGCCGAGATGTAATGCACGTTGGCAAACGACAAGAACTGCAGCTTGCGCTCCATATCGTGCTTGATGCGATCGCGTGCATGGCCGGTCAGACCATCCCACTTGTTGACGCCAATCACCAGCGCACGGCCGGATTCGACAATGAATCCGGCGATATGCGCGTCCTGGTCGGAAATGTCCTGCTGCGCGTCGAGGATCAGCACAACCACGTTGGCGTCGGCAATCGACTGCAGCGTCTTCACCACCGAGAACTTCTCAATTGCCTCGAACACCTTGCCACGCTTGCGCAAGCCGGCCGTATCGATGAGCGTGTAAGGCTTGCCGTTACGCTCGAAATCCACATAGATGGCGTCGCGCGTGGTGCCGGGCATATCGAACGCGATCACACGCTCTTCGCCGATCAACGCGTTCACCAGCGTCGACTTGCCCACGTTCGGACGACCAACGATGGCAATGCGGGTGCCGTGGTCGTGCGCGTCGGCTGCCTCGGCAAGTTCAGGGCGCTCGGCAAACGCCAGGTCGAGCGCCTCGGCCACCAAATCATTGACCCCGTCACCGTGCGCGGCCGAGATGGCAGCCGGATCGCCCAGGCCAAGCTCGTAGAAGTCGCTGGCGACGGCGGTGTAGCGCATGCCCTCGGCCTTGTTGACGGCCAAAAGGATGCGGCGCCCGGTTTTTCGCAGGTAGTCGGCGATCACGCGATCCTGCGGCGCAAGCCCCAGACGACCATCGACGATAAAGATCACGACATCGGCTTCGACCACGGCCTGACGCGTCTGCTTGGCCATCTCTGCAACGATGCCGTCCTTGGCGACAGGTTCGAAGCCGCCGGTATCGATAGCGATGAACGGGCGATCGCCCACGCGGCCCTCACCGTAGTGGCGATCGCGCGTCAAGCCCGGGATGTCCGCCACCAACGCGTCACGCGAGCGCGTCAGACGGTTGAAGAGGGTCGATTTGCCGACATTCGGCCGCCCTACAAGGGCAATGACTGGTTTCATGCTTGTGTGCCGCACGCGAATGGCGCCACGGCAAATTCTGGTTGTTGCAACTGCGGTTGGCATCTGTACGGCTGAATGCCTGACGACACAGATGCAAGACGCCCGCGGAATACGCGGGCGCAAGTTCAAGGCGGCGATACCGCCCCGATGTGATGCGTGTGCCGCCGCAGCCCATCCGGGCCAAGGCGGCCGATGTTACTTAGGCAAATAGCCGTAGACACCGCCACCGCGGGTTTGCACGACCAGCGTCTGGCCAACTACCACGGGTGCTGCTCCAATGGCGCTGCTGTCGGTCTTCACGCGGGCGACGAACTTGCCGTCATCACGGGACAGGAAGTGCAGCCAACCTTCGGAATCGCCCACGATGACCGCACGGCCAAACGCCAGCGGCGTGCCGAGGTCGCGCCACAGCAGCGCGTCGTTCTTCCAGAGGTCAGCGCCGTTTTGTGCGTTAAAACCGTAGACCACCGACTTCTCGTCAGCGGCAAACAGCCCGTCATCCTCTTGCGTTACACCGGTCGGCGACGAGAAATCACGACCCCAGCGCGGTGCGCCGGTGCTCGTATCGAAACATGCCACGCGCCCTTGGAAGCTGGCTGCACAGACTTGCGAACCGTTGACCGACGGTGCCCCCGTCACATCGTTCAGGCGCTCGATTTCCGATACCCCACGCGGATACGACACGGCAGCTTCCCAGCGCAAGGCGCCGTTGCTGGCCGACAGTGCGCCGAGCTTGCCGCCTGCAAATCCGAGGATGATGTTATCGCCGGAGAAAATCATCGGGAGACTGCTGCGCAGGTTCAGCGCCGACGGAGAACGCTGGTAAATCCACTTGCGTTCGCCATTGCTGGGGTCCAGACCCATGACGCGGCCATCGGTCGTACGGACGATCACCAATCCCTGGCCAACCAGCGGCGCCGTCAGGACTTCACCGTTGACAGCAACTTTCCACTTCTGTGCGCCTTTCTCGTCGAACGCGATGACCGCGCCCTTCTCACCCGCCACGGCTGTCAGGGTGCCATCGCTGCCAGGACCGGAGGTGAGGTCCACGTCTGCCTTGCCTTGCCAAACCGTGCGACCGGTGGCGCCATCCAGGGCGGTGACAGTACCGCCAGCGGCCGACACATAGACGTTGTTGCCCGCCACCGCCGGCTGCATCACGTAGCGGCCACTCTTGCCGACGCTCACGCTCCACACCTGGCGCACGGCCAGCACTTGCTGAACGTCCTTCAGCTTGGCCGGCTCATGCTTGTTCTTGCTGCTGAACAGCGAGCAACCGCCAAGGACGGCCGTCGCTGCCAGTGCCAGCACTGCCACGCGTGCCGCCCGTGCAACATCGCGCGCAGCACCACCCTGCTCAAGTGCGTGAATCATGAAATCGGGATCCTTTTGTTATGCGTCGAATTGCATGGGGTGCGCCAATCAGGCGCCGCCCAGGGCATCCAGCTTGAACTGCACGATCTGGCGCGCCGAAGCATCGGCCGGACCGAACTTTTCCAGCGCCAGCTTGTAGGCGGCACGGGCATCTTCGTTCTTGTTCTGCGCGGCCAGAAGATCGCCGCGACGATCGGCGTACAAGCCCGCGAAGGCCGGCGCTACGTCGCCGGAGACTAGCGCGATGCCCTGATCGTAGGCTTTCTCATCGAGCAGGAGACCGGCTAGGCGCAGCTTGGCGAGCGCCTTGTATTCATCGTCGCGCGCATGATCAACCGTCCATTGCAGCTGCGCCTTGGCGCCGGCCGCATCGTTGGCTTCGTAAAGCGCCTTGGCCGCGGCCAACGCGGTCATCTGCGCGTAGGCCGTGCCGCCGAACTTGTCTTCCATGTCAGTCGCGGCACGCTTGATCTTTTCAGCGTCCTTGCCATCAACGGCCTTCTGCACTTGCTCGTACAGCACGGACGCTTCGCCGGCCTGCTTACGCTGCCAGTTTTTCCAGCCGAACCAACCGGCCACGGCCAGCAGCACCACGATGGCGACCCACGTGATCACGTTGCCGTTATCACGCCACCAGTGCTTGAGACTCTCTATCTGTTCCTGTTCTTCGAGATCGTAGGCCATGCTTTGCAGAGCTTGAATATTGGAAGTGGATCGCGGTGGTTCGCTGCCGAACGCACTGTCGCAATTAGTCGTTGTTGGCCACCATGGCATCAATCAAGCGGTCGACCAGTTGGTCCGACGGCACAGTCTGCTGGGCATCCGCGGCCGGATCGCCACGCAGCGGTTTGATCTGTGCAACACCTTGGGTGACTTCATCGTCGCCAATGATAACCGCATAGGATGCGCCACTTGCGTCAGCGCGCTTGAACTGCGACTTGAAGCTACCGTTGCGGCCTTCAGGCGAGGCGTGAAGGATGACGTCGAGGCCGGCATCGCGCAGCCGCTCTGCCGCAATCAACGCCTGCACCTGCGCCTCATCGCCTTGGTGGACGATGTACACGTCACAGCCTTGCGCTTCGGGCTCCAGCTTTTCCTCACGCAACAGTTCGATGATGCGCTCCACGCCCATCGCCCAGCCACATGCGGGGGCTGGCTTCCCGCCGATCTGCTCGATCAGCGGGTCATAGCGGCCGCCGCCGGCCACGGTGCCCTGCGCACCCAGCTTATCGGTGGTCCACTCAAAGACGGTCAGGTTGTAATAATCCAGCCCGCGCACCAGACGCGGATTGATGGTGAACGGAATGTTGTTCGCCTTCAGCAGCCTCTGCACGCCTTCAAAGTGTGCGCGCGATTCGTCGCCCAGATAGTCGATCAGCTTCGGCGCGCCCCCCGCCATTTCCTGCAGCGCCGGATTCTTTGTGTCGAGCACCCGCAGCGGATTGGTGTAAAGACGGCGCTTGCCGTCCTCATCCAGAATGTCCTGGAAGCCTTCCAGATATTTGATGAGATCGGCGCGGTGCGCAGCGCGCTCTTCCGCCTGACCGAGCGAATTCAACTCAAGCTTCAGACCGACCAGACCGAGATCGTCCCACAGGCGCTGGCACATCAGGATGACTTCTGCGTCGATGTCCGGGCCCGCAAAGCCCAGCGCTTCCACACCCACCTGATGGAACTGGCGATAGCGACCGCGCTGCGGACGCTCGTGGCGGAACATCGGGCCGGTGTACCACAGGCGCTTCGGGCCGTCATACAGCAGGTTGTGCTCGATCACGGCGCGCACGGCGGCGGCGGTGCCTTCCGGGCGCATGGTCAGTTGCTCGCCGTTCAACGCATCGGTGAAGGTGTACATCTCCTTCTCGACGATGTCCGTCACCTCGCCGATGCCACGCACGAACAATTGCGTCTGCTCGACGATCGGCGTGCGGATCTGCTGGTAGCCATAGGCGCGCAGCATGCTGCGCACGGCGTTATCAAAATGCTCCCACAGCGGGGCGTCACTAGGCAGCAGATCGTTCATGCCTTTGACGCCGGCGATCTTCTGCACGCGTTGTTTTTGTGTATCGCTCATGATGTCACGTTGAAAGCCCGCCTCTCGCATCTACCTTCGTACGGGGGCCGGCCGGTCGTTTCGCGCTTCAGTTTCAAGCTTTGAAGCCTGTGCCGCTTAGACCGTCGCCGGGGTCTGTGCGCCGTAATGCGTGCGCACGTACTCGTCGACGATCGTCTGGAATTCTTCTGTGATGCGCTCGCCGCGCAGCGTTTTCACCTTCACGCCGTCAACGAACACCGGCGCCGCCGGCGATTCGCCCGTGCCTGGCAGCGAAATGCCGATGTTGGCGTGCTTGCTCTCGCCGGGGCCGTTGACGATGCAGCCCATCACGGCCACGTTCATCTCTTCGACGCCGGGGTACTGCTTTTTCCACGTCGGCATCTGCTCACGCAGGTACGACTGGATGCGCGCCGCCAACTCCTGGAACACCGTACTGGTCGTGCGCCCGCAACCCGGGCACGCGATCACCATGGGCGTGAAATTGCGCAGGCCCATGGTCTGCAGAATCTCTTGCGCGACGATGACTTCCTTCTCGCGCGGCGCACCCGGTTCCGGCGTGAGCGAAATGCGGATCGTGTCGCCGATGCCCTCCTGCAGCAACACCGAAAGCGCCGCCGTGGAAGCGACAATCCCCTTGCTACCCATGCCTGCCTCTGTCAGCCCCAGGTGCAGCGCGTAATTGCAGCGACGCGCCAACTCGCGGTACACAGCAATCAGATCCTGCACCGCTGACACCTTGCACGACAGGATGATCTGGCTGCCCGGCAAGCCAAGCTCTTCAGCCTTCTGCGCGGACTGGATCGCCGAGGTAATCAGCGCCTCGACCATCACAGCCCGGGCATCCCACGGAGTTGCACGCCGTGCGTTCTCGTCCATGATGCGCGCGAGAAGATCCTGATCAAGGCTGCCCCAGTTCACGCCGATACGCACCGGCTTGTCGTAGCGGCAGGCGATCTCGATCATCTGTGCGAACTGCGTGTCTCGCTTGGCACCCTGCCCGACGTTGCCCGGGTTGATCCGATACTTGGAAAGCGCCTGCGCGCACTCCGGATAGTCCTGCAGCAACTTGTGGCCGTTGTAGTGAAAATCGCCGACCAGCGGCACGTCCACACCCATGCGGTCGAGCTGCTCGCGGATGGCCGGCACTGCAGCGGCGGCGGCCGGCGTATCGACCGTGATGCGCACCAACTCAGAGCCGGCGCGTGCGAGTTCCTTTACCTGGATTGCGGTACCGATGGCGTCCGACGTGTCGGTATTCGTCATCGATTGCACGCAGACCGGCGCATCGCCGCCAACGTGCACAACGCGATCGCCCCAGCGGATTTCTGCCGCGCGCGAGTTCCGGCGCGGCAACGGGCCCACCAAGGCTGGAGCGCAATCGAGAGGCGTGGTGATTTCCATGATCAGGCAAGGCGCGCCGCCTACAGGCACCGCGCCATTTACAAAACGGTTCAGGGCAACGTGGCCCGTGCCACGCGATTGCGGGCGTACTTCTGAAGATCGACGGTGGCACCGCCCACGGCCAGCGCTTCGACAGCTTCCGCGTTGCCAAAGACGACCTTGAACGGCGGCGTGCCGGTCAGATCGCGTGCGTCGCCTTCCTTGGAAATACCACTGGCGAGCGTCTTGCCGGTCTTATCTTTGATCTCGTACCAGGACGGACCCGAGAAGCGTACCGAGACCGTGCCGCTGCCCGATTCAGCCGGCTTGGCGGCTTCTGCCGGCAGCGCAACGACCGGAGCGTCGACGTTGATGACAGCCGGCTTGGCACTCGCACCCGCTACAGCGGGAGCCGGCGCGCCACCGTTGTCCGAACGCGGCAGCGTAGGCGGCGGCGCCAGCGGCGCAGTCACCACACCGGACGCCGGAGCGGCCGGTGCAACGGGCGTCAATGGCGTCGGCATCGAAGCGGCCGGCGCTTCTGCCGGTGCCTGCTCAGCCGCCGGAGCCACTTGCGCGGGCGCGGCTTGCTCCGCAGTCGGTGCTTCCTTCGCGGTTGAGTCGCTGCTCTGCGTAGCCGCCGTTTGCGTGGCAAACCACTGCTTGAGACGGTCCATACCCGCGAGCGCACCGGCGGCCACGATCACCGCAACCAGCACGCCAATCAGCCAGCGACCACTGCCACCCCGACGCTTGGCAAAGCTCGGCTTGTCGGAGAACGATTCACCGAGCCCGCCTTCAGGGCGCAATCCGATGTTGGTGACCTGCGCACGCGCGTTCAAACGCGCAAGCTGATCATCGACATCGACCTGCAGAGCGCGCGCATAGGCGCGGATGAGGCCCTTGGTAAACGTCATGTCGGGCAACGCACTGACATCCGCCGACTCCACCGCCAACAACTTGCCCGGCGCCACTTTCAAGCGCGTGGCCAGATCGTCGACCGTCAGACGCTGACGCTCGCGGCCGGCACGCAGACGTTCGGCAATCTGACGCAACGCATCGTCGCGCTCAGGCGACGCGGCGGCAGGCGGATTCGAGGCAGGCGCTGTGCCGTGAGAGAAGTCGGCAGCGCTTGCCACGTCGCGGTCAGTCATCCCAGGCTCCTCGTTCGAATGCCGCCTCTTCGGGCGCATTGGGGAAGCGACGCTGCAATTGCGCGCTCCATGCGTTCTGCTGCGAAGTGTCACCCAGGCGACGCGCGATGCGCGCGCCCAGCCACAGGCTTTCTGCCGTCGCATTGCCACGGCCATTCACACGTTCGATAAACGGCATGGCACGCGCATATTCGCGGCGTTTGTAATAAAGCTGCGCCAACGTGAGGTTAGTCAGCAGATTGTTCGCGTCGATGTAGGTGGCGCGCGTCAGGCTCTTCTCCGCGCTATCAAGATCGCCCTGACGCATCTGGCAAACGCCCAGGTTCGTCCACGGTTTGGCCGGGCTGGCAGCAGCAGGCGTCTCGATGGCCTGGCGCAACATCGCCATGCCTTGATCCGGCTTGCCGCCTTGCGAGCACAGGAACCAGCCATAGTTGTTCAGCAGGTCACCATCTTGCGGAGTCGCTGCCAGCGCGCTGCGGAAACTCTCGTCAGCCTGTTCGCGTTGACCGAGATTCATATAGGCCAGCGCGCGGATGTGATACGCATTTGGGACACTCGGATCAATCGCGATGGCGTTCTTGATTTCCTCAAGCGCTGTCGCATTCTGGCCAGCTTCCAAGTATTGCGTCGCGAGCTGCAACCGGATCGCGGCGCGACGGCCGGCGTCAGCCTTTTGATCCGGGACGGTCGTGACTTCTCGTGTCTGTGTCTGGACCGGCGGCGACAATGCACACCCGGCAGCTGCCAGCGTGAAGACCAGACTGACAGCAGTCGACCAACGCTTCATGCGGTACCCATGCGGTGAGTTGAGTCGGCCCCGACCACGGGGATCTCGACGATCTTGCCGAACTTGCCGCGCTCGGCCAGGCGTGTGCGATCTTTGACCTCGCCGGCGAGCTGACCGCAGGCCGCATCGATGTCGTCACCCCGCGTCTTGCGGATGGTCGTGACAATGCCGGCATCCAGCAGCACCTGTGAGAAGCGGCGGATCTGCTCATTGTTCGAGCGCTTCAACCCCGATTCCGGGAACGGGTTGAACGGGATCAGATTGAACTTGCACGGCACGTCGGCCACGACGCGCAGCAGTTCACGGGCATGCTCGACGGTGTCGTTAACGCCATCAAGCATGCAGTATTCAAAGGTGATGAAATCGCGCGGCGCAAACTCAAGATAGCGGCGGCAAGCTGCCATCAGTTCGGCCAGCGGGTACTTCTTGTTGAGCGGCACGAGCACGTCGCGCAACGCATCGTTGGACGCATGGAGAGACACTGCAAGCGCCACGGGCACATCGCGCGCAAGGCGGTCCATCATCGGCACAACGCCAGAAGTGGATACCGTTACGCGGCGCCGCGAAAGGCCATACGCATTGTCATCCAGCATCAGGGCCAGCGCCGGCACCACGGCGTCGTAGTTCAGCAACGGCTCGCCCATGCCCATCATCACCACGTTGGTGATGACGCGATCGTCCTTGGGGCCGCGGCCGAGCTGCTTGCGCATGGCGAATTCGGCCATCCACAGCTGACCGATAATCTCGCCCGTGCTGAGATTGCGTGAGAAGCCCTGCTTGCCAGTCGAACAGAACCGGCAGTTGACGGCACACCCCGCCTGAGACGATACGCACAACGTGCCACGCGTCTCTTCGGGGATGTAGACCGTCTCGACGGCATTGCCCTGCCCTACGTCGACGAGCCACTTGCGCGTGCCGTCCGACGAAAGGTGATCGGTAATGACCGCCGGCGCCTGGATGTTGGCGCGGGTCGCAAGCTTTTCGCGCAGCGACTTGGCGAGATCGGTCATCTCGCCAAAATCGGATGCGCCCGACTGGTGAATCCAGCGCTGCAACTGCTTGGCGCGAAACGACTTCTCGCCCAGGCTCTCGCAGTACGCGATAAGGCCCTGTGCGTCGAAATCGAGGAGATTCACCACATCGCTCATGACTTGCAACCCGAAACCACCAATTCCAGTCTAGTGTTGACGCTTAGCGGCTGTAAATGTTCAGGCCCGGGAAGAAGAAAGCGACTTCCACGGCAGCCGTTTCGGCAGCGTCCGAACCGTGCACGGCGTTGGCGTCGATGCTGTCGGCGAAGTCGGCGCGGATCGTGCCCTTCTCAGCCTTCTTCGGATCGGTTGCGCCCATCAGGTCACGGTTCTTGGCGATTGCGTTTTCGCCTTCCAGCGCCTGCACCATCACCGGGCCCGAGATCATGAAGTCCACCAGATCCTTGAAGAACGGGCGCTCCTTGTGCACGGCGTAGAACTGCTCGGCTTCTGCGCGCGACAGGTGGATCATCTTGGCCGCGACGACCTTCAGGCCTGCGCCTTCGAAGCGGGCGTAGATCTGGCCGATGACATTCTTGGCCACGGCATCCGGTTTGATAATCGACAAAGTGCGTTCGAGCGCCATCAAAAACTCCAAAAAATGAAGGTGTTACGTGAAAGATAAACGTTAGATTCTAACACGGGAGGGAGCCAGATTGAATGTCAAGCGGTGCAACCCCGCCCCGCGAATGCTGGCAGAGCCACGAGATTCAGCGATCACTTCGTACTAAGCACAACCGCCAGTTCGATGAACGCGCCTTAGGATCCCCTTATCGGGCGCACGGAAAGTCACCTGCGAAGCGCGTTTTCCGCCGTGATTGCCTGCCAGCGACCGGAACCGCGTGGCATGCTGGCTCTCCAAGTAAGGACGATGCGGCTTGCAAAAGCCGGTTTCGGATGCCACATTCGCTGTGTCGTCGCATTGTCTGCAATGTCATTCACCCCAAGGAGTTCGCATGGACAACCAACTCAACACGTACGGTTTTGGCGCTTCCGGCACCGCCGGCGCGTTGGCCGTCCGCAATCGCGTGCTGCGCAATACCTATTGGCTGCTCGCGCTTTCCATGATCCCCACCATCCTCGGTGCGTGGATCGGTGTCGCTACCGGCTTCAACCTGATGGGACGCAACCCGCTGATGGGGTTCGTCATCTTCATGGCAGTGGCCTTTGGCTTTTTCTACGCCATTGAGCGCTTCAAGAACAGCGGCCTGGGGGTGGCCCTGCTGCTCGGCTTCACGTTCTTCATGGGGCTGATGCTGTCGCGGCTGATCGGCATGATCCTGGGCTTCTCGAACGGCGCGTCGCTCATCATGACAGCGTTCGGTGGCACAGCGATCATCTTCGGTGTGATGGCGACGGTCGCCACGGTCAGCAAGCGTGATTTCTCTGGCCTGGGCAAATGGCTGTTCATGGGCGTGCTGGTGCTGATCGTAGGCTCGGTAGCCAATATCTGGCTGCAACTGCCGGCAATGATGCTCACGATCTCGGTGCTGGCCATCGCGATCTTCTCTGCCTACATCCTGTTCGACGTGCAGCGCATCGTGAACGGCGGCGAGACCAACTACGTGACCGCCACCCTGGCGATCTACCTGGACGTCTACAACATCTTCACGAACCTGCTGGCAATCCTGGGCATCTTCGGCGGAAATCGCAACTGACCGAAATTCGCCCCCGCGCTAGCACTGGCGCGGAGTAACAAAAAAACCGGCGCCTAGTGCGCCGGTTTTTTGTTGCCCGCAAGATTACGTGACGAGTGCTTAGTCGCGCTCGAATACCGCCATCGACTCGACGTGCGATGTGTGCGGGAACATGTTGACTACGCCCGCACCGGCCAGCCTGTAGCCGGCTTCATGCACAAGCAGACCCGCGTCGCGCGCCAGCGTCGCCGGATTGCACGACACGTAGACGATGCGCTTCGGCAACAATTCAGCCGCATCACCGCCACGCTGAAACAACTCGGCCAGCGCCTTGGACACAGCCAGCGCGCCTTCGCGCGGCGGATCGATCAGCCAACGGTCAAACTTGCCCAGCGCGGCAATATCATCAGCCGTCACTTCGAACAGATTGCGACAAGCAAATGTTGTCTTCGCGTCCAGGCCGTTGTACTGGGCGTTGGCCAAGGCACGCGTCGTCAGCGCCTCACTGCCCTCGATCCCCATAACCTCGCGGGCACGCGTCGCCATTGGCAGCGTGAAGTTGCCGATACCGCAGAACAGGTCGAGCAGCCGATCACCCGGTTGCGCATCGAGCAGCTTCAGCGCCCGCGACATCAGCACCCGGTTGATCTGGTGATTGACCTGCGTGAAATCAGTCGGCTTGAACGGCATGGTGATGCCGAACTCGGGCAGCGTGTACGTCAGCGTACGATCCAGCGGATGGAACGGATAGACCGTATCCGGCCCCTTGGGCTGCAGCCAGAACTGAACGTTGTGATGATCGGCAAAAGTGCGCAGTTCGGCCTCATCCTCAGCGGTGATCGGCTCCAGGTTACGCAACACCAGCGCGGTCACATCCTGGCCGACCGCGAGCTCGATCTGCGGCATGCGCTGCACGATCGACAGGCGCCCCACCAATTCGCGCAACGGCACCAGCAGCGCGGACACGTGCGCCGGCAACACCTCGCACGACGTCATGTCCGCCACATAACTGCTTTTGCGCTCGTGAAAACCCACCAGCACGCCACCTTTGGCCGCAACATGGCGCACGGTCAAACGCGCCCGATAGCGGTAGCCCCAATCGGGGCCGGCAATGGGCCGGAACACCACGTCCGGACGCAGTTTGGCCAAATGCCACAGATCATCTTCCAGCACGCGCTGCTTGATCGCAACCTGCGCGCGCGAATCCAGATGCTGCATCGAGCAACCACCGCACACACCAAAGAACTTGCATTGCGGCGTCACGCGCGAGGCGGACTGGCGCAGAATGTTCACGACGCTCGCCTGCTCGTATGAAGGCTTGACGCGGTGACTGCGATACATCACCCGCTCACCCGGCAGTGCGCCTTCCACAAAAACAACCTTGCCCGGCGTGCCATCCTCGTTCATCAAACGCCCGATGCCACGCGCTTCGCCATCGAGCGAGACGATTTCCAGCGGCCCTGCCACAGGCATTTCGGGCTTACGGCGGCCACGGGGCTTGGCCGACGGTGCGTCCGGCGCAACCGTTGCTGGAGCAGAAGAGGAAGGCGTGACGTTGGGTGCAGCTTGAGACACGAGCGAGCCTGGGGAAGATGAGGACAAGGGCGGCATTGTAAGACACCGGAGGACCAGCATGGGCACCGTCATCCTGACGTGGAACATCCAATGGGGCCGGGGCGCCGACGGACACGTCAGCCTCGAGCGCCAACTCGCGCAAGCACGTGCGATGGCCGAATTTGACGTGTTATGCCTGCAGGAAGTCACCTCCGGCTTCAGCGACCTCCCGGGCCGACCGGGCATCGACCAATGGAGCGAGCTGGCCGAGGCGCTTGGCAGCGAATACACCGTCATCAGTGGATTCGCGCTGGAGCGCCACAACGGCGCGCATGCGCAGCGCTTCGGCAACGCCATTGTCACGCGCCTGCCCGTGCATTACATCCGGCGCCACGCATTGTCCTGTCCGCCCGATGCCACACCGTGCATGCCGCGCATGGCCATTGAGGCAATCGTGCAGGCGCCGTTCGGTGCCTTGCGTGTTGTCACCACACATCTGGAGTACTACTCGGAACATCAGCGTGTCGCACAAATCGATGCTCTGCGGGCCATCCACGCAGAAGGTTGCGCGCGCACGACTCAACCATCCGTGCTTGGCACAGAGCCCGAAGCTGGCCCTTTCCGCCCGCTTGCACAGACCTCGGCAACCATCGTCTGCGGCGATTTCAACTGCAAGCCCGACTCGACGCCCAAGCGCTTGGCCACCGTGCCATTCACTCGCGAACCCGCTTTGCATGATGCGTGGGAGATTGCGCACGGCGCGACGCCGCAGCCACCGACTTTCGGCGTGCACGACCGCGCTGGCTGGACCGAACCGGCCTACGCGTGCGATTTCATGCTGGTCAGCGAACCACTGAAGCCGCGCGTGCTGCGTCTGGAAGTCGACAGCACCACCCAGGCATCGGATCATCAACCGATGCTGCTGGAGCTTCGGAACGACTAGAAAAAGAGACGAGGGACAAAGGGACAGCAGTGCCTTACAGCACCGCGTCCTTGCGCACGCCTTGCGAGGCGAAATGGCGTTTGAGCTTCACCAGCGCTTCCTGCTGAATCTGACGCACGCGTTCACGCGTCAAACCCATCTCGGCGGCAAGTTCTTCCAGCGTGGCCGGCTCGATGTAGTTAAGGCCGAAGCGGCGCTCAACGACATAGCGATGCTTGTCAGACAAACGTGCGAGCCACGACTTCATCAACAGCGACAGCTCGCGATGTGCCACCTCTTGATCGGGCGAAGCACCATGCTCGTCCGACAGGAAATCGAGCAGGCTCGTACCCGGATCAAGGTCGAACGGCGTATCCAGCGAAGTCGTGTGCTCATTGAGCGAGAGCACGTCCTGCACTTCCTCCGTGGTCTTGCCGAGTAGGTGGGCGATGTCTTCAAGACTTGCGTCTCGGCCATCCACGCCACTCTTTTCCAGATGGCGCTTGGCGCGCAGCACCTGGTTGAGCTCGCGAATTACGTGCACCGGCAAACGAACTGTGCGCGCCTGATTCATGATCGCGCGCTCGATGCTCTGGCGGATCCACCACGTTGCATACGTGGAGAAGCGGAATCCGCGTTCCGGATCGAACTTTTCAATCGCGTGCATCAGACCCAGGTTGCCCTCTTCGATCAGATCGAGCAACGGCACACCGCGGTTCAGATAGCCCTTGGCAATGCTCACGACCAAGCGGAGATTGCGCTCGATCATGACTTGGCGCGCGGCAAACTCGCCAGCCTTGGCCAACGTCGAGAAATGCAGCTCTTCGGCCGGCGTCAGAAGCGGCTTGATACTGATGCGATTGAGATAGTGCTGAACGGTGTCGGCGGCCAGTTCGGCCTGTAGCACCTTGCGGAAATCTTCCTCTGGTGCAGCTTCCTCGGCCTCTTCACCTTCTTCCTCTTCTTCATCGGGCTCGTCGGCACTGTCCGACGTGTCGTTGAGTTCGGCGGAATCGGAAACGGGCAGGTCGTCGACGAGCGCGTCGACGACTTCGATCTCTTCAGCGGGCGGCTGCGCCTCGCCGCGCGCACGCCGCCCCGCGCGCCCATTCGGGGTGCGCTGGCCCTCTACAGCAGCGTCGATGTTGTCATCGGCGGGGGTGACGGGCGTGGCGGCTTTCTGGCGCGGCATGCATTCCTCTATTGAGGCGGCAAGTAGCGCATCGGATCGACCGGCTTACCGTTGCGGCGCACTTCAAAATGAAGCTTCACGCGATCCGCATCGGTACTGCCCATTTCGGCGATCTTCTGCCCTTTCTTAACCGTGGATTGCTCGGTGACCAGAACCTTATCGTTGTTGCCGTAGGCGGTCAGGAACGTGTCGTTGTGTTTGATGATGACAAGATTCCCGTACCCACGCAAGGGTCCAACGTGGATCACTTTTCCGTCGTCGGCAGCGACCACCGCGTCACCGCGTTTGCCACCAATGTCGATGCCCTTATTGCTCTTGTCATCGAAACGGTTGATGAGCGAGCCGCGGGCAGGCCACGCCAGCGAAATTGCGCCGTCGGTTGCCCCGGCAGGAGCGCTGGCCGACGCTGCGGGCGGCGGCGTGACCGGTGCGGAATCGACCGGCTGCGTGCTCGTGTTGGCGGGGCGAACCGGCGTGACCACGGCCCCGGTGCTGCTGACTTCCGCGTTCGGCGGAACGACGCGCAACAGCTGATCGACTTCGATCTGGTTGGGGTTGGCGATGTTGTTCCAGGCCACCAGGTCACGCGGCGCTTGGCCGTTACGCAAGGCGATGCTGTACAAGGTATCGCCACGCTTGACCCGATAGTAGCCGGGGGGCGGCGGCTCTTGCGACACGGTGCCAGTGTTGCCGGCGCGCGATGTACGATCGAGAACAGGCGCTTGGTTGCCGGAGGATGCGCAAGCCGCCAGTAGTGCGGCCGATACCATCGCCACGGCGAGCCGGCCTGCGCGTACGGGGCTTGGACGGTTCATGGAGCTCCGGGAAATGAACATGCTAAACAGTTCCTGATTTTAACGGGACAAAGAAAACGCCTTCAAGCGCGGTACTGTGAAACTGGAAGCGACTGCGGCGCTCGATGAGAACGAGCTGCTGCGCGGGGCCGCTGTTGCGGTCGGTGGCCACGGGGGCGATCAGCCTGCCGCCGATTGTCAACTGGTCGAGCAGCGCCTGCGGCACCTCCAGCCCCGCCGCAGCCAGGATGATGGCGTCGAACGGCGCGGCCTTCGGCAGCCCCAGCATGCCGTCGCCATAGTGCAGACGGATGTTTGGCACGCGGAGTGGCCGCAAGTTCGCTTTGGCTTTTTCATGCAGCGGGCGAACGCGCTCGATCGAGTACACCTCGTCGGCGAGCTGTGCGAGAACGGCTGCCTGGTAGCCGCAGCCGGTACCAATTTCCAGCACGCGAGCCAGCGGCATGCCAGTGCGGCCGGGCCGCCCACTCAACAACAGCTCGATCATCCGTCCGACCACTGACGGCTTCGAGATCGTTTGCTGATGGCCGATCGGCAATGCGGAATCTTCGTACGCCTGCGAGGCAAGGCCGGCATCGACAAACAAATGACGCGGCACCGTGCCGATTGCAGCCAACACGCGCTTATCACTCACGCCTCCGGCCTGCACACGGCCAACCAGCGCCTGACGCGCACGATCCGATGCCATGCCACCGGCCGCGGCGTGCGCTGCAGCCGTGCGTGCCTGAACGGCGCTCGCGGCGACGGCACCGACAGCGGCATCGACACCCGCCACACGCTGTGGCGCAGGCGCCGGAGCGGATGCGGGCGACGCGCGCTCGACGGATGCCATGCGCACCGGCGTGGGGCGCGACACTGCGCTCACCCCCGACGAGATGCGCGTTTCACGCTGACGTTCCACGGGCTTGCGCTCGACCACAGCATCGAGCGTCAACGGAAAGCGCCGGTCGCGCGGGCGTTCAGACATGTGCCACCAAGGCGATCATGGCGTCTGCCAGCGGCGCACAGTGCGCAGTTGGGCCGTATCGGTCAGATCGAGCTGCAGCGGTGTCAGCGAGACGAAGCCATGCGCGACGGCATGGAAATCGGTGCCTTCGCTGGCGTCTTTCGCATCGCCGGCGGCACCGACCCAGAAGATCGGCTCGCCGCGCGGATTGGCTTGGCGGATCACCGGCTGCGATTGGTGCCGCTTGCCTAGACGCGTTGCGCGCCAGCCGCCAAGCTCGCCGTACGGCAGATTCGGGATATTGACGTTGAGCAGGACCGGGCCATCCGGCGGATCGGACAGATAGCGCTCGACAACCTCACGGGCGACGCGCTCGGCAGCGTCAAGGTGCGTCCAGCCTTTGTCGGCCTGCGAGAACGCAATCGACGGAATACCGAACAAATAACCTTCGATGGCAGCGGCGACGGTGCCGGAATACAGCACGTCTTCACCCATGTTCTGGCCCTGGTTGATGCCCGAGACGACCAGATCGGGCTTCTCTTCGATCATGCCGGTGAGCGCGATGTGCACGCAGTCCGTTGGCGTACCGTTGACGAAGCGAAAGCCCTTCTGGGCACCCTCGGTTGCTTCGAACACCGAAAGCGGCCGTTGCAGCGTGAGCGAGTTCGACGCGCCGCTGTGGTTCTGCTCCGGTGCGACCACCGTCACGCGGCCGAGAGGGCTCAGCGCACGATGCAGCGCCGCGAGCCCGGGCGCGAGGTATCCGTCGTCGTTGGCAATGAGAATATGCATGGCGCGGATTGTAACCGAGCAACGTTCGCGAATCGTGCTCGCGCACACGTTCTACACGCTTACAAAAAATGCATCGACAAGCCGCACGATTTATCGCCGCCGGCCAAATCGAACGACCGTGCTTTTATTCGGTTACACTGCCGGACGAGATCGCGTGCAATGCATGCGAGATGGCGAACAATCCAACGCAAGACTGTTGAGGAGACACATGATGAAAGCCGTCGTCTGCAAAACCTGGGGCGCGCCCGAATCGCTGGTGATCGAAACGCTGCCGGACCTCTCGCCGGGTGCCGGTGAAGTGGTCATCGACGTGAAGGCTGCGGGGGTGAATTTCCCTGACGTGCTGATCATCCAGAACAAGTACCAGTTCAAGCCGGAGCTGCCGTTTACGCCCGGCTCCGAAGTCGCGGGCGTGGTCAACGCGGTCGGCGAAGGCGTGTCGCACCTGAAGGCCGGCGACCACGTGATCGCGTTTCTTGGCCAGGGCGCGTTTGCTTCACAGGTCAAGGCGTCGGCCAAGGTGGTGATGCCAATGCCGCCTGGCATGGCATTCGACACCGCAGCCGCATTCACGCTTACATACGGCACGTCGCACCACGCGGTGGTCGATCGCGGACAACTGAAGGCTGGCGAAACGATGCTGGTGCTCGGCGCGGCGGGCGGCGTCGGGCTAGCGGCCATTGAGATCGGCAAGGCGATTGGCGCACGCGTCATCGCGGCGGCGTCGAGCGACGAGAAGCTCGCGGTCTGCAAAGACCACGGCGCCGATGCGCTCATCAACTATTCGACCGAAGACCTGCGCGAGCGCATCAAGGAATTGACCGACGGCAAGGGCCCGGACGTGATCTATGACCCGGTCGGCGGGATCTATGCAGAACCGGCGTTCCGTTCGATTGCCTGGCGTGGCCGCTACCTCGTCGTGGGCTTTGCCAATGGTGAGATTCCGAAGATGCCGCTGAACTTGGCGCTGCTCAAAGGCGCGTCGCTGGTGGGCGTGTTCTGGGGCGAGTTTGCACGTCGCGAGCCGAAGGCGAATCTGGCGAACATGATGCAGATGCTCGGCTGGATGCAGGAAGGCAAGATTCGTCCGCACATCTCGGCGCGCTATCCGTTGGAGCAGACGACACAGGCGCTGCTCGACATGGCGGCGCGCAAGGTGACGGGCAAGGTGGTGATCCAGCCTTAAAAACGGGGGCGCTGGAGACAAAAAAGCCGCGCAGGTTGATCGCCTGCGCGGCTTTCTTTTTGACGCGACCGATTATCAGGCCGCTTCTTCCAACGTCGGGTAGTCGGTGTAGCCCTTTTCCTGGCCGCCGTAGAAGGTTGCGCGATCGGGCTTGTTAAGCGAGGCGCCGACACGGAAGCGCGCCACCAGATCGGGGTTGGCAATAAACGGACGACCGAACGCAACGGCATCCGCCAGACCGGAGGCAATCATCTGCTCGCCCTCTTCCGCCGTGTATTGGCCGCACACGATAAGCGTGCCCTTGAAGGCGTCGCGCAGTTGCCGGCGGAAATCGTCGGTCAGCTCGGGGCCGCCAGCCCAATCCGGCTCGGCGATGTGCAGATAGGCGATGCCACGCTTGGTCAGCTCGCGGGCCAAGTACAACGCGCTTTCTTCGGCTTGTGCGTCGGCAATGTCATGCGCGACGAAGTGCGGCGAGAGACGGATGCCGACGCGGTCTGCGCCAATCTCGGCGATGGCGGTATCGACCACTTCGAGAATCAGTCGGGCGCGGTTTTCCAGCGAGCCGCCGTATTGGTCGGTGCGCTGATTGCTGTTGGTCGACAGGAATTGGTGCAGCAGGTAACCGTTGGCGGCGTGGATTTCGACGAAGTCGAAACCAGCGCGGCGTGCACGCAGCACAGCCTGACGATATTGCGCGATCACGCCAGGGATTTCTTCCGTGGCGAGCGCGCGCGGCTCGCTGGTCGGCACATTGGCGGGCGTGCCGTCGGGCTGCACGACAAAGCTCTGCGCGCCCTTGGCGACGATGGCCGACGGCGCGACAGGCGCCTGGCCGTTTTCCTGCAGCAACGTGTTGGAAATGCGGCCCACGTGCCAGAGCTGTTGCGAGATGCGGCCACCCTTGGCGTGCACGGCATCCACGACCGCCTTCCAACCGGCTTCCTGTTCGTCGGTGTACATACCCGGCGTCCAGGCGTAGCCCTGGCCCTGGCGGGAAATTTGCGTTGCTTCCGTGACGATCAGGCCGGCGGTTGCACGCTGGGCGTAGTAAGTCACGTTCAGCTCGGTCGGCACGTCGCCAGGCTGACCAGCGCGCGAGCGCGTAAGCGGCGCCATCACGACACGATTGGCGAGGGTCGTACGGCCAGTCTGAATCGGGGACAGCAATTGTTGAGTCATATCAGCTCCTGAAAAAGGGACTATTCGACCGGTCATCTAGAACCGGAGTCAAAGAAAAAGCGAGGAACGTGCCTCGCCGGCAATGGCTTTTGCAATCAGTGTTTCGGCTTGGCCAGCAGAATTTCCGTTTGCGTCACACAGCTCTTGAACGCGGCGACATTGCGGTGCGCCTTGGCCAACAGCGCGCCGCCCATCCACATGGCGTACAGCCCTTCGGCCAACTGGCGCGCATCCTCCACAGGCGCTAACGAACCGTCGGTGACGCCCGCGTCGATTGCCGTGGCGATGCGCTCGACCATGCGCGTCATTCCCGTCGACAACACTTTGCGCATCGGCTCCGACAAATCCGATACCTCCCCCGACAGCTTGACCGCCAGGCAGGTGACCTCGCATGCGCTGCGCTCGTGCAGATCGATCCAGGCCGTGAAATAGCGCAGCAGCCGCTCGCGGGCGGTGATGCGCGTGTCGTTGAACAGGCTGACAACGCCCGCGTCGTAGTCCTGGAAATAGCGCTCCAGCATGGCGACGCCAAAGTCTTCCTTCGACCCGAAGTAGTAATAAAACGAGCCTTTGGGTACCTGCGCGCGGCCGAGGATTTCCGCCAAGCCGACAGCCGAGAAACCGCGCCCGAGGATCAGCTCGGCACCGGCGTCCAGAATGCGGTCGCGGGTGTCGTGCCGGGCTTCGGCGCCTTCAGCGGTGACGGGTTCGGGGTGCTTGCTCATGATGGATCGCATTGTAGTAGACCGACCGTCTAGTTGCATGACCCTGCTCATGACAGGGTCGATGTGACGTTCGCGTCGTCCGCGCGTTCGCTCAGAGCTTTTCTGTCTCGCCGCTCTTCGGCTGCCAGCGCATCAGGCGTTTTTCCATCAAGCCGACCAGCCAGTCGAGCACCAGCGCAAAGACCGTCAGCACGACGATGCCTGCAAACACGGTGTTGATGTCGAACGTCCCCTCGGCCTGGAGGATCAGGTAGCCAACACCGCGCGCGGAGCCGAGGTACTCCCCCACGACCGCCCCGACGAAGGCCAGGCCCACCGACGTATGCAGGGACGAGAACACCCAGCTCGTCGCGCTCGGCAGATAGACGAAGCGCAGCAGTTGCCGCTGCGATGCGCCCAGCATGCGCGCATTGGCCAGCACGATCGGGCTCACTTCCTTCACGCCCTGATAGACGTTGAAGAAGACGATGAAGAACACCAGCGTTACCGCCAGCGCGACCTTTGACCAGATCCCCAGCCCGAACCACACGCCAAAGATTGGCGCCAGGATCACGCGCGGCATCGAGTTGGCCGCCTTGATGTATGGATCAAGCACCGCCGATGCGGCCGGACTCAGCGCCAGCCACAGCCCCGCACCCAGGCCAGTGGCCGTGCCGATCGCAAATGCCAGCACCGTCTCGGCCAATGTCACGCCAAGGTGGTGATAGATATCGCCTTCAGAAACGAACCACGCCCAGATGCGCTGGGCAACGATGAGCGGTTCTCCGAAGAAGAACGCGACTTCCTGCGAGCGCGTGGCGAAGTGCCACACGCCCAACGTGACGACCAGCAGGCCAAGCTGCCAGGTGCGCAGCGCGAATAGAGAAAGCGGACGGTTAGCCATGGATGCAATCGATCAGATTCAGTTCAAGCCACGCGGCGGTGCTGCGCATAGCCCTTGAGCACTTCTTCGCGCAGCACATCCCAGATGCGCGAATGCAGGTCGACAAAGCCGGCCTGGTCGCGAATCTCGGCCACATCGCGCGGGCGCGGCAGGTCGATCGTGAATTCGCCGATCGGGTGCGTGCCGGGCCCGGCGGCCAGCACGACCACGCGGTCACTCATGGCAATCGCTTCGTCCAGATCGTGCGTGATGAACAGCACCGCCTTGCGCTTGGCGGCCCAGAGATCGAGCACCTCGTTTTCCATCAGCTGGCGCGTCTGAATGTCGAGCGCGGAAAACGGCTCGTCCATAAGAATGATGTCTGGGTCGAGCACTAGCGTTTGCGCCAGGCTCACGCGCTTGCGCATGCCGCCGGAAAGCTGATGCGGATATCGGTCTTCAAACCCAGCCAAACCCACGCGCGCGAGCCAAGACATGGCGAGATCACGCGCTTCCTTGTCGGGCATGGCCCGAAACTGCAGCCCCGCCGTCACGTTGTCGAGCGCGCTGCGCCATGGCATCAACGCCTCTGCCTGAAACATGTAGCCGGCGCGACGATTGATGCCGACCAGCGGTTCGCCAAACACCCGGACCTGCCCGGAAGACGGCTGCAACAGGCCCGCCGCCAGATTCAGCAAGGTGGATTTGCCGCAGCCGGTCGGTCCCACCACGGAGACGAACTCCCCGGCCTGCACCTCCAGCGAGGTGTTTTGGACGGCGGTGTAACGCTGGCCCGGCGTGTCGGGTGAAATGAACGTACAGGTGATCTGATCAAACGAAAGCGCGGGATGGGACATGGTCTGCGGTCCAAAAGCAATACGCCCGGGCGGAGCCGGGCGCGTTGCTGAAAGCCTGTCGGAATTACTTGTACTTGGCGTTGGCCTTCTGCACGAAGGCATTGGTGAAGGTCTGGTCGAGCTTGATCTGCTTGCCCTTCACTTCCGCATCAAACTCCGACAGCGTGCGCAGTGCCGTGGCGGGGCCGTCGGTGGGCATCGTGCCATCCGGTGAGATGGCCTCGCGCACCTTGTCCCACGCTGCCAGATACAGCGCGCGATCGCCCAGCAGATAGGCTTCCGGCACCGTCTTGACGATGTCCGACGGGCCCGCCTTCTGCAGCCACTTGAGTGCGCGCACCATGGCGTTGGTCATCGCCTGCGTCGTGTTCGGATTCTTCTGGATGAACGCCGTGGATGCGTACAGGCAGCCCGCCGGCATGTTGCCGCCGAAGACCGCTTTGGTATCGGCCAGCGTACGGGTATCCGAGACGACGCGCACTTCGTTCTTCTGCGTGAGCATCGACATCACGGGGTCCAGGTTGGCCAGGGCGTCGATCTGGCCGGCACGCACGGCGGCAATCGCGCCGCTGCTCGGGCCCACGCCGATGATCGACACTTCGTTCGGCTTGATGCCGGCGCGCGCCAGCACGTAGTTGACCATGATGTTGGTCGATGAACCCGGAGCCGTCACGCCGATCTTCTTGCCTTTCAAATCGGCAATCGACTTGTAGTTGGGCATCGTCTTGTTATTGACCGCCAGCACGATCTGCGGGGCACGCCCTTGCAACACGAACTCCTGGTACATCTGGCCCTTGGCCTGCAGCACCAGCGTGTGCTCATACGCGCCGCTCACCACGTCGGCGCTGCCTCCGACCACGGCCTGCAGGGCTTTCGCACCGCCGGCAAAGTCGACGATTTCAACGTCCAGGCCTTCGTCCTTGAAGTAGCCCAGGCGCTCGGCAATCGTCAGCGGCAGGTAGTAGAACAACGCCTTGCCGCCCACTGCGATGGTGACCTTGCTCTTTTCAGGCTTGCCCTGTGCCAGAACGGTGGGGCTGGCAGCCACCAGGCTCGTCGCACACAGTGCTGCGCCCACCCATTTTGCCCAGCGCCCAATGACTCGTGTCCCCATGTCTGTCTCCCGTTTTGCGGCGTTCACTGCCTCGGCGGCGATATTACCGCAACGATTTGCAACACAACATGCGGGATCGTCCTAGCTGTTCAGCTTTTGGCTTCGGCAATGATGCCTTGCGAAGCCAGCGCGTCGATCTGCGCGTCGGTCAGGCCGTGGCCGCGCAGTACGTCCCGCGTGTGCTGGCCCAGGCGCGGCGCGCTCGCCTGCACGGCGCCCGGCGTAGCGGAAAGCTTGGGCACCACGCCCGGCATCTCTACATCAATGCCCGACTGCGCGCGCACCGTCTCGATCACGCCGCGCGCCCGGTAGTGAGGGTCTGCGGCAATGTCGGCGACGGTGTAGATCGGGCCGCTGGGCACTTCGGCCGCATGCAGCGCGGCCAGTACATCGGCGATGGGCAGCGTGCCCGTCCAGGCGTTGATAGCGGCATCGATTTCTTCCGCCCGGGCGGCGCGGCCGTCGTTACGCGCCAAATCGGGATCGTCGGCCAGATCTTGCCGGCCCATCTGCTGCATCAGGCGGCGGAAGATGTTGTCGCCGTTGGCGGCAATCAGAACGTACTCGCCGCCGGCGCACCGGTAGGCGTTCGATGGCGCAATGCCCGGCAGCGCCCCGCCCGCCGGCTGGCGGATTGCCCCGAACACCGAGTATTCGGGCAGCAGGCTCTCCGTCAGGTTGAACACGGATTCGTACAGCGCCACGTCGATCACCTGCCCCTTGCCGCCACGCGCATCGCGTTCGTACAAGGCCAGCAACACGCCTAGTGCACCATGCAGGCCGGCGATAGTATCGCCAAGCGACAGCCCCGCACGTGCAGGCGGCCGCCCCGGCTCACCGGTCAGATAGCGCAGGCCGGCCATGGCTTCAGCAATGGCGGCAAAGCCCGGCTCGTCGCGTTTGGGGCCCGTCTGGCCATAGCCGGACACGCGCAGCATGATCAGTTTCGGGTTGATGGCGGAAAGCGCCTCGTACGACAGCCCCCACTTTTCCATCGTGCCGGGGCGGAAATTCTCGATCAGGACATCGGCTTCGGCGGCCAGCTTGCGTACGACTTCCTGCCCCTCCGGCACACGCAGGTCCACACAAACAGACTGCTTGTTGCGCGACTGCGCTTCCCACCAGATTGACGTGCCCTCATGCAGCATCCGCCATTTGCGCAGCGGATCGCCCTGCCCCGGCGGCTCGATCTTGATGACCTGCGCGCCAAAGTCGGCGAGCGTCTTGGCTGCAAACGGCCCGGCAATCAGTTGCCCGAGTTCGAGCACGCGGATGTCCTGCAAAACCTGTGTCGGCATGGTTGTAGAAAACGTTGAATTCAAAGTGCAGCGGGGTTGCCAAGCAGATGCGTCATCAGCAGGCGCGCAGAGCTGGTCAGGGCATCGGGGTCGCGCACGCCCACCAACAGGCGGCGATGCGCCCATTCGTCTTGCAGTGCCACGAGCGCCAGACCGGCGCCCGGCAGGCTCGATACATGCCCTTGCGCCGCAATGCGCGGCAACACGCCCACGCCCAGACCGGAGGCCACCATGCGGCAGACGGCTTCAAAGCTGCGCACCTGGATACGCAAACGCAGCGGCTTACCCAGGCGGACACTCTCGTCGACCAGTTGCGCGGCCAGCGACGTGCCCGGCGGCAGGCTGACGAAGTCGAAATCCACGGCGTCAGCGAAATGGACGTGCTTGCGCCCGGCCAATGGATGCCCGCGCGGTGTCACCAACGCGAGATCGTCCTCGCGGTAATCGAACGATTGCAGCCCGTCGCAGGGTGTACCGGCCGCGAAGATGCCAAGGTCTGCCCGGTTCTCCCGCAGCGCGGCAACGATATCGCCGCTGTCCTGCTCTTCCAGCGCGATGCGGATGGCCGGATTGGCCAGCATGAAGGCGGCCAGGTCATCTGCCAGGAATTGCGTAATCGACGACGTGTTGGCCCACACGCGCACCAGCCCGCGGGTGCCCGCGGCAAAGTCCGACAGTGCGCCGGCCATACGCTCGACGTCCTGCAGGATGCCCACAGCATGGCGGAAGCACGCCTGGCCGGCCTCGGTCAGTTCCACGCCGGCGGCATGGCGATACAGCAACGGCGCGCCCACGGCCGCTTCCAGATCGGAAATGCGCTTGCTTGCCGCGGCCACGGCCAAGTGCGACTGGCGCGCCCCAGCCGAAATGCTGCCCAGCCGGGCCACCGCCACAAACAGGCCGAGGGTGACGAGATCGAAGCGGGCGAGATTCATTGTGGAAAGCTGAAGGTGGGAAATACACAACATCGGATGTGACATCGGGGCACGTTCCGTGCGTGTTTCATCCGACCGTCACCCGCCCACGTTTAACATGGCGGACTTTTGCCGTTCCCGGATCCGAAAAAGGGATTCTAACGGCGTTCTCCCTGCTTGCCGCCATGCCGCTTCCGTTCCGTCTTGCCCGCTTGACCGCCCTGTGCGCCCTATCCTTGAGCGCCGGGCATGCCTTGGCAGCCGAAAGCAGCACAGGCGACACCGCCAGTTGGGCGATCAACGATCCCGACCGCTTTGCCGTGCATGGCCAGGCCACCTACGTGTGGCAGCACGACCTATCGTTCCACTCGCCGTACAGCGGGCCGAACAGCCTGTCGAGCAAGTCCACCACCAGCTATTCGGTCACGACGACGCTTGATCTGGGCATGCGCCTGTGGCAAGGCGCTGAAGTGCACTTCAATCCGGAAATGGCGTTCGGCCAGCCCTTCTCGGGTCTGCATGGCCTGGCCGGATTCACCAATGGTGAGTTGGCCAAGACCGCCGGCCCGAACCCGACGCTCTATCGCGCACGCGCCTTCTTCCGCCAGACGGTCGGCCTGGGTGGCGGCACTGAAGAGAAGGAAGCCGAGATGAACCAGTTTGCCGGCCAGGTCGACAAGCGTCGCCTTGTCTTCACAGCCGGCAATTTTTCGGTGCTGGACGTGTTCGACAGCGTGACCTACGCGCACGATCCGCGCACGCAATTCCTGAACTGGTCGTTCCTCACGCACGGCGCGTTCGACTACGCTGCTGATGCACGCGGCTACACCTGGGGTGCCGCCCTGGAGTATTACGACGGCGACTGGGCCTATCGCATCGGCCGCTTCATCCAGCCGGAAGAATCCAACGGCCTGCCGCTCGACACGCGCATCGGCCGCCACTACGGCGACGTGTTTGAAGTCGAGCGGAGCCACACGCTCGCGGGCCAGCCCGGCAAGCTGCGCGTGATGCTCTTCCGAAACAGGACCGACATGGCCCGCTACGACGATGCCCTCGCCCTCGGCCAGTCGACGGGCAGCGCGCCGGACATCAGCCTGGCGCGACGCGACAACTCCAAGGTCGGCGTCGGTATTGGCGGCGAACAGCGGATCAACGATGACATTGGCGTCTTCGCACGTGCATCCTGGGCGGACGGCAAGACGGAAACCTACGCCTTTACGGAGATCGATCGCTCCGTGTCGTTCGGTACGCTGGTCAAGGGCAGCCAGTGGGGCCGCTCGGATGACACGGTCGGGCTCGCGGCGGCGATCAACATGCTGTCGCCGGATCACCGTCGCTACCTGCAGCAAGGCGGCCTGGGCGTATTCCTGGGAGACGGCAAGCTGAACTATGCGCCCGAGCAGATCGTCGAGGCGTTCTATAGCTTCCAGGCGACCAAGCACCTGTGGATCAGTGCCGACGCGCAATGGATTCGCAATCCCGGCTACAACGCGGATCGCGGTCCTGCGGTATTTTTCGGTACGCGCCTGCATACCGAATTCTGAGATTCAGGTGCGCCGGTTCAGAGCTGGCGCCGATCCAGCACCGCGCGGGCAATGGTGCCCGCGTCCACGTATTCCAGCTCACCGCCCACCGGCACACCACGCGCCAGACGCGTCGCCTTGATACCGCGCGCCTTCAACATCTCGCCAATGTAGTGGGCGGTCGCCTCACCCTCGCTGGTGAAGTTGGTGGCAAGGATGACCTCGGAGCAGGGCCCGCCCAGCGCAGGATCGATCGCGCGGGCCAGCAAGCGTTCGAGGTGGATCTCTTTCGGGCCGATGTTGTCGAGCGGCGAGAGCCGCCCCATCAGCACGAAGTATTGGCCCCGATAAGTCAGCGTCTGCTCGATCATCATCTGATCAGCCGGCGTTTCCACCACGCATAGCAGCGACGCATCGCGGCGCGTGTCCAGGCAGGTCTCGCAGATTTCCTGCTCGGTAAAGGTATTGCAGCGGCTGCAGTGCTGGATCGATTCCGTCGCCTCCGACAGCGCCTGCGCCAGTTGCGCGGCGCCCTCGCGGTCATGTTGCATGAGGTGATACGCCATCCGCTGGGCAGACTTGGGGCCCACGCCCGGCAGCACGCGCAAGGCTTCAACCAGCATCTGCAGCGCCGATGGCGTGCCTGGAGCGTTACGCATCACACGTGCTCCAGAACCGTCGTGTGGTGCAGCACTTCCGGCATCGGGTCATAGAAATGATGCAGCAGCGCGCGCCACCGCTGGTACTCGGGCGACTGACGAAAGCCGATGGTATGGTCTTCCAGCTTCTGCCACTGCACCAACAGCAGGTAATCGCTAGTCTTCTCCACGCAGCGCGACAGTGAAAGCGAAACGAAGCCCCGCATCGCACCGATGATGTGGCGAGCCTCGCCGAAG
The DNA here is from genome assembly GCF_021173085.1 of Ralstonia wenshanensis. NCBI lineage: Bacteria > Pseudomonadati > Pseudomonadota > Betaproteobacteria > Burkholderiales > Burkholderiaceae > Ralstonia > Ralstonia wenshanensis. The sequence goes on along the minus strand of NZ_CP076413.1, from coordinate 1,147,700 downwards.
GCCGCCTCGAAGGCAGCTTCCTGGCCGGGCCTGACGTGCAGCAGCGCGGATTCCAGCACCATGGCGCGATCCTGATCAGCGTCGTTTAGAACGGCAGCTTGAAGCCGGGCGGCAGCATGCTCGCCATGCCGCCCAAACCGGAGGTGAGCGAGCCCATCTTCTCTTGCGCAGTGGCCTCGGCCTTGCGCACGGCGTCATTGAACGCAGCGGCGATGAGGTCTTCCAGCAGATCCTTGTCTTCGCCTTCGGCCAGCAGGCTCGGGTCGATCGACACACGCTTCACGTCGTTCTTGCAGGTCATCACCACCTTCACGAGGCCGGCACCGGACACGCCTTCCACCTCGATCAACGCAAGCTGCTCCTGGGCCTTCTTCATGTTTTCCTGCATCTGCTGGGCTTGCTTCATCAGCCCCGCGATCTGGCCTTTCATCATGGTCGTTGCTCCTTGAAATGGGTCGTGAAGGGCGCGCCGCTCAGGTTGGCGCGCCGGTATTCAATGTTCAGTCTTGGAATGCGATTCAGTGCGCGTGCGGTTGGATCGAACCGGGAACGACCTGCGCGGCAAAGTCACGAACCAGCGCCTGCACAAACGGGTTGGCGGCGATGGCGTCTTCGGCATTGCGTTGGCGCTCGGCGCGCTGTTCGGCATCGACAGCCGCCGCGGTGGCGCGTGCAGGCCCGATATCGCACGCCACGCGAACGGGCGTGCCGAAGTGTTCCGTCAGTGCTGCCTCCAGGCGCTCGACGACGTTGGCGTCAGTCAGCGGAGGCAACGGTACGCGCAGGCGCATCGTGACGCCTTCTACGGCAGCCAACTCGCTCTGGTAGGCCAGTTGCTGTGCCAGACCGCGGATCGGCAGGCTCGCTGCCAGTGCCGGCCAATTGCCGTCGAACGTGGTAAGACCGCTGGCGCTCAGATCAGGCGGCGTCGCTGCGGCTACCGGCTCCGGGGCGACCGCCTTAGCCGGCGCAGGCGCAGCTGCCGGCGCTTCGATCGGTGCAGGACGACGTGCCGCCGGCTCAGACGCTCCGGGGCGCACGTTGGAAGCGGAATCCCAGCCGGCAAACGCGGCGTCCATCTCTTCAAGCGACGGCGAAGCAAACTCGCCCGGCATTTCATCCCAGGGCGGCGGGCCGTCATCGGTGGGCGCGGCAACTGCAACCGGCTTTTCACGGCGCTGCGGTGCGGATGCCGGCGCAGCAGCCGGATTCGGACGTGGACCTGCAGCGGATGCAGAGGCAGGCGCGACAGGCGCGGGCGCCGCTACCGGCGTAGCGACAGGTGCAGAAGCTCCGCCGCGGCCACGACTCGACGCCTGACGCGCAGCGGCCAAGGCTTCCATCGCCGGCGAGCGACGCGCTGGCGCCGCAGCCGGCGTATCTGCAACCGCCGCAACGGGCGCAGGTGCCGTCGGAGTTGCTTGGTAAGTCGCACGCGGCGCCTCGACCACCTGCTCCGGACGCACCGCCACGGGCGCAGTCGCCGGGGCCGCAGAGCGCGTCGATGCGGTCGGGGTTGCTGCCAGCGGCATCGCCCGCTTCCCGCCACCACCGCCCGAAGGCGGCGGCGCGTCCCCACCCGACTGTCCGGGCTGGAACGCCAGCATGCGCAGCAGCGTCATCGTGAAGCCGGCGTATTCATCCGGCGCAAGCGCCAGTTCGTTCCGGCCCAGGTTGGCAAACTGGTAGAACAGTTGCACCGACTGCGCATCGAAGCGCTCGGCAAGGCGGCGCACATCGTCGGCCTCGGGCCAGTCGTCCTGCACGGCAGCAGGCACGACCTGCGCCAGCGCAATCTTCTGCAACAGGGATGCAAGATCCTGCAGCGCGCCCGAGAAGCTCAGACTGCGCCCCGCCATCTCGTCAGCGATCTCGACAAGCGCCGCGCCATTCTCATCGGCCAGCGCATCGAGCAAACGCACGAGGTAACTCTGGTCGATCGCACCAAGCATGCCGCGCACGGCAGCTTCACTCACCTCACCGGCGCTGTACGCGATCGCCTGGTCGGTGAGCGACAGCGCATCGCGCATCGAACCCTGGGCAGCGGCCGCCAGCAGACGCAACGCATTCGGCTCGTGGGCGATGCCCTCTTCGCCAAGGATGCGGTCCAGGTGAGACACGATGTGCCCCGGCGGCATCTGCTTGAGGTTGAACTGCAGGCAGCGCGACAGCACCGTCACCGGAATCTTCTGCGGATCGGTGGTCGCGAGGATGAACTTGACGTGCTCGGGCGGCTCTTCCAGCGTCTTCAGCATCGCGTTGAAGGCGTGGTTGGTCAGCATGTGCACTTCGTCGATCATGTAGACCTTGAAGCGGCCGCTGGTTGGCGCGTAGACCGCGCGGTCCAGCAGCTGCGCCATCTCGTCGACGCCGCGGTTGGAGGCGGCATCCATCTCGATGTAATCGACAAAGCGCCCGGCATCGATCTCGGTACAGGCGCGGCACACGCCGCACGGCTGCGCGGTGATGCCGCCCTGCCCGTCTGCGCCGACGCAATTGAGCGATTTGGCAAGGATGCGCGACAGCGTCGTCTTGCCGACACCGCGCGTACCCGTGAACAGGTATGCGTGGTGCAGGCGCTGCTGTTCGAGCGCATGCGTGAGCGCTTTCACCACGTGTTCCTGACCGACCAGCGTGGTGAAATCGCGAGGGCGCCACTTGCGGGCGAGCACTTGATAACTCATGCGGCGGATTGTAGCAAAGCGAGGTGGATTTCCGACGCGGCTTCGGAGGGGTCAACCGCCATGCGCGCCGAGCGAATTGCAAGGATATTCAGGTGGGGACGTGGGAGTCGGTTACAATGCTGGTCGGACGGGCCTCCTCGCATGGTGGCGCGGTCAACCTGGTCAGGTCGGGAACGAAGCAGCCACAGCCGTTTTCCGCCAGTGCCGAGGGTCAGGCTCGTCCCCCTTCTCTTTTGCCCGTCCGCATCACCCTCCCCTTTTCTGTTTGTGCCGCCCGCGTCAGAACAACGCGCCTTGGCTGTCGTCGTGTGACGTCTGCACCGGCTTGGGCAACGCGTCCAGGTCGATCCACTCCCCCTGCGCGGTCGCCACGCCTGCGCGCACGGTGCGCCCCGGATACATCGGCGCGACGGCGGCCACATAGCCGCGCAACTGATCCGCATAGGCGGCACGTTCAACGGGCAGCAAGCGCAGTTTGTAGTCGACCACGAGGACGTCTTTGCCACGTTCGATCAGGCGATCGATGCGCAACAGCGCGCCGTCTGGGCCGAAGAGTTCGATCTCGTTATGTGCGGCATCGAAGCGCGCGGGGTCGAAAACGTGCGCGAGCGCCTCGGCTGAAAGCATCCGGCGCACGGCATCGGCGGCGCGCGTGGCGTCGGTTTGCGTGACGCCGGTGGCACCGAACCAGCGCGCGATTGTCTCTGCGTCGGGCGCCTGTTCAGGCAAGCCCCGGCGCGTCAGGCGCTCGAGCACGGCATGCAGCAGTTCGCCCTGCGCGACGGCGCCTTGGTCAAAGACGATATCGGCAGGCCCCTCTGCGGATGCGCCGACTGCACCGACACGCACCGTCACCGTAAGCGGCGCGCGGAAGTCGTGGTAAGAGACCGCCTCCGCCCCTGCCGCATTGCCCGCCGAATCTGCTAGGCCATCTAGCATCGGCGCAGGTGACGCCACGCCTGCCATGGCGAGCAGCGTGTACCAGCTCGCCGTGCCGTCCACCTCGGGCGCATCACCTTCATCGACTGATTGGGCCGCTGTGACATCGCGCTTGTTCGCCACACCGGAAACGATCAGCGCTTGCCGCGCACGCGTCATCGCCACGTAGAGCAGGTTCCAGTTCTCGCGCTCGGCAAGCTCGTTTTCTTGCTTGAAGAGAGACTCGCGCGCGAGACCGCGCTCGGACGTTTTTCCAAACGCAGAAAAATGCACAGGCGCCTGCGCCCCGGGCGGCCAATCAATCAAGATGCCGGCCGTATCGACACGCGCGTCGCTGTGGTGGCTGTCGAGCAGCACGACGAACGGCGCCTCGAGCCCCTTGGAGGCATGTACGGTCAGGATCTGTACGGCGTCAAGTCCTTCGCTGGCAACTTCGGCATCAATGGCGTCCGGCGCTTCCGTGTCGCCCTGCATGCCTTCGTCAGGGCTTTCGTCCTCGTCACCCTGGCGGATGGCGCGCAGTTCGGCCATGAACTTCGGCAGGCTCGGATAGCGGCCGCCATCCAGATCGAGCGCGAGCTTCAAAAATGCATCCAGGTTGGCAAGCACCTGATCGCGGTTTGCGGCCGGTGCGCGCTCTGCATAGCGGCGCTTGAGTTCGCCCGTGTAGACGATGTGATCGAGCAGATCGTGCACGGGCAGCGTGGGCGCCACTGCCAGCCAGCGCGACAGCATGCGATGCGCGTAGCGCAAGGTGTCCGCCGCATCAGGCTGGGCGGCCAGCGCGATCAGGCGCTCCCACCACGTCAATGCGACCGTGCTTTCGCCAACCCGCGCCAGTGCGATGAGGTGGTCGTCGGTGGCGGCGAAGATGGGGCTGCGCAGCACATGCGCGAGCGACAAATCGGCCTGCGGCGTCATCAGGAAATCAAGCAGCGCGCACAGATCAAGCGCTTCGAGTGTCGCCAGCAGACCGCCACGGCGCGGGCTCAGATATGGCACGCCGGCGTCGCGCAGCGCGCGTTCGTAATCGGCGAGATAGCGTTTGCGGCGGACGAGCAGCTGGAAATCGCTCCAGCGCACGGGGCGCTCGACGCCACCCTCGCGAATGCGCTCGTTAGCGTGCAATGCGCGCAGGCAAGCGGCCACTTGGCGGCCCTCTTCATAGCGCTGCGAATCGCCGGCCTCCTCACGCGGCTCGGTGAGCGTATCGCGGGGGGCGGCTTCGTCAGCCTGTTCGGCTTCGGACACGGGCACCAGTGGCAATAGCAGCGCCTGCCCGATGGGTGCATCCACGGCAGTGCTTTGCTCGGCGTAGATGGGATAGTCACCGCGCGCCCGCGCTTGCAGGAACACGGCATTGACCCACTCCAGCACGGCCGGCGCATTGCGACGCGTGCGGTTGGTGCGCAGCACGGTCGCGTTGAATTCGGCGACGAGCATTTCACGCGCAGCATCGAACAATCGCGCATCCGCGCGGCGGAAACGGTAGATCGATTGCTTCGGATCGCCCACCAGAAACACGCTCGGCTGCGTGCCGGTGCCGGCATAACCGGCCAGCCAGCCCTGCAGGATGCACCACTGCATCGGGTTCGTATCCTGAAACTCGTCGAGCAGCAGATGTTTGTAGCGCGCGTCGAGCCGCACCTGGAGGTAAGCGGCGGTATCGTCTTGCTGCATCAGGCGCGCGGCTTCCCATTCGAGATCGGTGAAGTCCATCGCGCGCGCCTGGCGCTTGTAGGCCTGATAGCGTTCGATGAGTGCGTCACCCAGCGCAAACAATGCTGCGTTGACGGCGCGCACGCGGGCTTCCTGGCGGCGGGCCTGGATGGTGGTCAGCGCTTCGCAGAGCGTGGTGTGCAAGGTCACCAGCGTTTGTGCGTGCTCGTCGCCAACGGCTTTGATGAGCGCCTTGGTCGGCTTGCACGCGCGCGCCTTGCCGGCTTGCGTATGGAAGGCGGCGAAGAGCGCATCAAATGCTTGCGCACGAGCGGCCTCATCCGACACATCGGTTCCGCGCGCTGCGGTGACCGCCGATTCGATGGTGACCGCGCGCTTGCCCTCGGCCGTACCGCCCTGCCCGAGCCACCCGGACACGCGCAGCATGTCGGCCAACAACGCCGCATCCTGCAGCGCTTCGATCAACGGATCGACCGTCGCATCGTCGCCAAGCAGTGCGTCCAATGCATCCAGCGGACGCCCCGCCGCCTGCGTCTTGTACGCCCACCAATCGCTGCGCTGATGGAACATTGCATCGAGCAGGCGACCGGCCTGGAAATCGCCGACCAGATCGGCAAGCGCTTCATACGCGGCGCGCAAGTCAGCCTGATCGTCGGCCAGCAAGCCGCGCCAGAAAGGCGCCCAAGCTTCACGCCGCAGCCGCCCGGCATCTTCACGCAACGATGCGCCCTGCTGCACGCCAGACGACAACGGCGCCCCGCGCAGCAGCGAACCGAACCAGCCGTGGAACGTGTCGATCGCCATGCGCGACGGCGATTCCAGCACGCGGGCATACAACCCACGCGCGGTTTCAATCAGCGCGGGCGCATCGCGCTCATCCACCGTGCGCGCGATCAGCTCGCGCACGACGCCTTCATCGTCAGCGCTGGCCAGTTGCGCGAGGATATCGAGCAAACGCTGGCGCATCTCTTCGGCCGCCTTGCGCGTGAACGTGATGGCGAGAATGTCCGATGGTGCCGCACCCGCCAGCAGCAGGCGCAGCATGCGCGTGACCAGCAACCACGTCTTGCCGCTGCCCGCGCACGCTTCAACCACAACGGAGCCCTGCGGGTCGCACGCGGCGCGCGAGAAGGCCTCGGGCGAGACCGCTGCGCCATCGCGTTCGTAAGCGTGATCGCTCATGCCGTGCCCTCCGGCTCACGCGGTGCGCCGTCTGTCCAATACCCCTTGCGGCACAGGCCACGCGCCGCGCAGTAGCGGCACGCCGATTCATCACCGAAGGCCGGCAGCGGCGCACCGGCTGCAAGGGCCGTCATGTCCTTTTGCATCTGTTCGATCAACCAGTCGACGACTTGCGTAAAGTCGGGCAATGCAACGTCGCGCTTGTCCCCGCGTGCCTCGCCGTCCAACGAAACCCAGCCGCCGGAGTCTGCGCGCGCATCGAGCACGCCGTAAAACGGCAGCTGGCAATCCTCAAACGGCGACTTGGCGCGACGCACCAGCACCATTTGCGATTGCGTCTTGTAATCGAGCACCGCCACGCCGTGTTCGGCGTGCACGTCGATGCGGTCGATTCGGCCGCGCAAGCGCAGCGGGCGCTCGTCCGGCAACGTGATGGACGTATCGGCATCGACCTCGCCCGCCTCAAAGCGCCAGCCGTCAGCCTCGCGCGCGGCCTGCCACGCCAAGTACGACGACATCACCCCGAGCCAGCGCCGATAGAAACGCAGCGCGTTGCCATCCTCGGCCAACAGCGGGCCGAACAGTTCATCGGTGATGCTTAGCAGCAAGCCCTGACGATCCGCCGGATCGTGCATTGGCACTTCCAGCAACTGCCGGTGAAAACGATGCAGGATCGCATGCAGGATCTCGCCAATGTCGCGCTTCTCCAGCTCGTCGGACACCTCTTCCAGCTCGCCCAGACGAAGCATGCGACCGACGAAAAACTGGTATGGGCAACGGCGCAGGCTGTTGTAAGCGGCCGCACTCAGCGTGGACGGCACCAGAGACGGAGCGGCGGGCGCGGGCATGTCGGTGGGCTGGCTCGTGGTCTGCAGACTGGGCAACGTGACCGACGTATCGATCCGAACGCCGCTCACCGCCAACCGGCGCTGCAAGCGTTCGAGCCATCCCGAAAGGCGATGCGGCTCGCCGCGTCCGCCATGGCGTTGCCAGGTCAACACCACCTCGGGCTGGTTGAGCAGCACTTCGGCCAGGTCGCGCGCCTGCTGCGCAAAGCGCTGGGCCCGGTCGGGCAAACCGAGTTCGCGTCGCACGTCGTTGGAGAAGAACAGCCACTCCGGCTGCGCCGACGGCAACTGCGCATCGTCACAACCCACCACCACGACGCCATCGAAGCGCCGCATGCGCGCGCCGTTCAGCGGCAGGATGACAACACGTCGATCCGCAGGGGGTGAAGGCTCGCTGAAGACCGCAGATTCGAGCAGCATCGACAGCAACGCACGCCACTCGGTGAGCGAGAACCGCGCGCCCGCATCGGTGCTGCCATGTATGGAAGTCCGCAGGCGGCCAATCCAGTCCAGCAACTGGCGGCCTGCATCGTCGTTCTGCAAACCGGTGCGCATATGCAGACGATCGAGCGTGCCTGCCAGCAGCGTTACCCATGCGTCGAGCGTGGCGCTGCCGGCACGGCGCCACAGGGCCGCCTCATCAGCCAGCACGCCGAGGCGATCGGCCAGGCGGCTGACCTTTGCTTCGCCATCAGCTTCATTGGTGGAGCGATCGGCCACCAGTCGGCGCAACCGCCCCCAGCCACCCGAAACGTTATGCCGGCGCACGCGACGCTCCAGTTCCGCAACCCATGCGGGCGTGGCAACACCTGCGTCGGCATCGCGCAAACAGAACGGACTTTTGATGAGATCAAGCAGCGCAGCAGTATCGCCATCGCCCTGCACCACATCAACCCAGCGCATCAGTGCCGCAGCAGCGCGCGTCGTGGAGAGCTTCCAGCCGGTCTCATCGCGCACGGGCACGTTCACACGCGCGAGCAGCGCGCGAACCCGCCGCGCGACGATGCGATCCTGCGCCACCAACGCCAGCGAGCGGCGTCCGGCGTTCAACCAGTCGACCAGCGTATGCGCGGCGAAGGCCGCCTCGTCCTCAAAGCGGGCGGCACCCGCAATGCGCAGGATTGGCGTCGGAATCTGCGCGTCGCCAGCATTGTCCGCCGCCTGGGCGGGCGTGGCGCATTCGGGCCAGGCATGCAGCAGCAGATCGCGGAAATCCGCGTGTGTGGCGGGCGCCGCAGACGCGCCGGTTTCAGGGGCATTCCAGTCATAGCCGATGTTGAGCACAGGCACGCGCTCGGCGGCGCGCTGCAGGAAATCCAGATCAACTGCCTCGGGATCGGTCGGGCTCATCCACACGATCGGCCCGTCCAGTTCGTCCAGCAGGCGCCGCATGGCCCGCAGGCGCATTGGAATCGGGTCCGCCGCGCCCGAAAGCAACCGCCAGAACGTCAGCACGATGCGCGATTCGGTACCGAGGAAACGCTCGGACAATTGTGCGTAGGTACGCTCCAACGCCTCCGCCAATGCCGACTCCAGCTCGTCGGAACGCCCATCGGCGCCACTGTGCGCGGCATCCAGCGTCAGCCAACGTTGCGACAACTCATCCGACACCGTCACAAGCACCTGCGCCACGCCCCAAAGGGCGGCATCGTCCTGTGCGCCAAGCGCTTCACGCAGCCATGCCTGCGTCTTGAGGGCCTGCTGCACGGCGAGCAGTCGCGACAGCGGCGTGCGCGCAACCGGCACACCCGCTTCGGGTGGCAAATCGAGCAGCCAGTGCCCCAGCGTCAGAATGCGAGGGAGCAAGCGCGGCGTGCCGGCTGCTTGCGCACTGGCGTGCAGGGCACTGCGCACCCCAGGAATCTGCGCGGCTGTCGGCACAACAACCGTGGCGGCACGCGAGGATTGGGCATGCACATCCAGAAAGCGCCATGCAGCGTCGGCGGCATGGGAAAGGAATGCTGGGCCAGGCGCGAAGGCAAGCGTCTGCATGCGAGGGAATATGGCGATATACCGGGAAACGTGCGGCTATCGGCCTGATAGCCACAATCAACGATTGAATCGGTTGAAAATGAGGGCGTCGGTACTATATCAGCAGCATCCGCGCCGACAGTGGTCTCAATACACGCCGGTTCGTGTAATCGTGTAATGTATGGGTTCGGCGCACGTCGCCAGCTATTACGAAATAACAGAGGTTCCCGCCATGAGCGAACAGATCAAGTATGTGAGCGACGCGTCCTTCGAGGCAGACGTGCTCAAGTCCGACAAACCCGTGCTGGTCGATTTCTGGGCCGAATGGTGCGGCCCCTGCAAAATGATCGCCCCGATCCTGGACGAAGTTTCCAAGGACTACGGCGAGAAGGTGCAGATCGCCAAGATCAACGTCGATGAAAATCAAGGCGTGCCGGCCAAGTTCGGCATTCGCGGCATCCCGACGCTGATTCTGTTCAAGAATGGCGCTGTGGCGGCGCAAAAGGTGGGCGCACTGTCCAAGTCGCAGCTGACCGCATTCCTGGACAGCCACCTGTAAGCCCTTTTTCGGCTGCGGGCGACCCTTCGCGTTGCCCCTCGCCCACGCTGGCGCACTTCCGCCTGGAAGCTCGCCAGCGTTGTGCTAAGATTGCAGCCAATCTGTTTCTCCGAGCGTTCGCTCGACCTTTCCCCCTCCCCCCGTTTCTCGTTTCGCCGCCCGTTCGGGCCCTTCCCTCATCTTTCGTCTATGCATCTGACAGAACTGAAATCCTTGCACGTGTCCCAATTGCTGGAAATGGCGGGGCAGCTGGAGATCGATAACGCCCAACGCATGCGCAAACAGGAGTTGATGTTTGCCATCCTGAAAAAGAAGGCGAAACAGGGGGAAACGATTTTCGGTGACGGCACGCTTGAAGTGCTGCCCGATGGCTTCGGTTTTCTGCGCTCGCCGGAAACCTCGTATCTGGCCAGCACCGACGACATCTATATCAGCCCGTCGCAGATCCGCCGATTCAATCTGCACACCGGTGACACGATCGAAGGTGAAGTCCGCACGCCCAAGGATGGCGAGCGCTACTTCGCGCTGGTGAAGGTCGACAAGGTCAACACGCAGCCTCCTGAGGCGGTCAAGAACCGCATCATGTTCGAGAACCTGACGCCGCTGCACCCGAACAAGCCGCTCACGCTCGAACGCGATATCAAGGCCGAAGAAAACATCACCGGCCGCATCATCGACATGATTGCCCCGATCGGCCGCGGCCAACGCGCGCTGCTGGTGGCAAGCCCGAAGTCCGGCAAGACCGTGATGCTGCAGCACATTGCGCACGCCATCGCGACCAACCATCCGGAAGCCGAGCTGTTCGTGCTGCTGATCGACGAGCGCCCGGAAGAAGTGACCGAAATGCAGCGTACCGTGCGCGGCGAAGTGGTGGCCTCGACGTTTGACGAGCCGGCCGTTCGTCACGTGCAAGTGGCCGAAATGGTCATCGAAAAGGCCAAGCGCCTGGTCGAATTGAAGAAGGACGTGGTGATCGTGCTGGACTCGATCACGCGTCTGGCCCGCGCCTACAACACCGTGGTGCCGACCTCGGGCAAGGTGCTGACCGGCGGTGTCGACGCCAATGCGCTGCAGCGTCCGAAGCGTTTCTTCGGTGCGGCACGTAACCTGGAAGAAGGTGGTTCGCTCACCATCATCGGCACGGCGCTGATCGAAACCGGCAGCCGCATGGATGACGTGATCTACGAAGAATTCAAGGGCACCGGCAACATGGAAGTGCACCTGGAACGCCGCTTGGCCGAGAAGCGCGTCTACCCCGCCATCAATTTGAACAAGTCGGGCACGCGCCGCGAAGAGCTGCTGATCAAACCGGACATTCTGCAGAAGGTGTGGATTCTGCGTAAGTTCATCCACGACATGGATGAGGTCGAAGCGATGGAATTCCTGCTCGACAAACTCAAGACGACAAAGAACAACGCCGAGTTCTTCGACATGATGCGACGCGGCGGCTGAATCTCCTGTCTGCATAGCGAAAAGCGCACCCATTGTGGTGCGCTTTTTTATTGCTGCGTCAACCGCCTGTTTTTCCAGCGGATTTCCTCGTCATAGCTGTGAAATTCGCTAGTTCGTTTGCATTACAGCGCGGGCGCGCAAGCGTTTGCCACCATCGTCCTTAAACGTCATCGCAAAAGAGAAACTCGGCAACCATACTGCAAGCCTGCCCTGGCTGAGCCGCCTCGGCAAAGAACGAACCACACCAAGAATCGAACGGGGGAAACCATGCGCGAAGAGTCGCTGGAATGTACTGCTGCGTGCCGAACCGTCGTAGTGGCGTCGCGCGCAGGGATGGGGGAGATCGACGAGACGATTCTGGGTGCAGAGTGGCACGTGCGGCGCGTAACGTCGATGCGTGAACTGGGTTGCGCCATTCGCGACGGCGTTCCCATGGCCGGGTTGGTCGATTTCAGCAGCGCGTTCTCCGCTGCGGAGTTGGATTTGCTCGAGCGCTGCATGCAGGTCTCGCATGTAGGCTGGGTGGCCGCCCTACCGCCCGCCATGCTGAATCACGAACGCGTGCGCCAACTCGTGCGCGACTACTGCGTGGACTACGTGCAGATGCCGCTGCGTATGGATGAAGCCGCGTATTCGCTGCGTCACGCCTGGGGCATGGCCTCGCTCGCACAAGAAGTCACGCCGGCGCCCAAGGCGAATCACGCTCGCATGCTGGGCGAGTGCCCCGCCATGCACAGCCTGTTCCGCGCCATCCGCAAGGTTGCGCAGAACAGTGCGCCAGCCTTCATTGCGGGCGAGTCGGGCACCGGCAAAGAGCTGACAGCGCAGGCCATTCACGAAGCGTCCTCGCGCGCAGGCGGGCCGTTCATCGCCATCAACTGCGGAGCGATTCCGCCGCACCTGATCCAGTCCGAATTGTTCGGCTACGAAAAAGGCGCATTTACCGGCGCGCATCAACGTCATATCGGCTGGGTCGAGCATGCCAATGGCGGCACGCTATTCCTCGATGAAATCGGCGACCTGCCGCTCGAGAGCCAAGTCAGCCTGCTGCGGTTCCTGCAGCAAGGCACGATCACGCGGCTGGGCGGGCACCAGGCGATCCCGCTGGACATCCGCATCATCTCGGCGACACACGTGGATCTGGAGGCAGCCCAACACCACGGCGGATTCCGCACCGACCTGTTCCATCGACTGTGCGTGCTGACCCTGTCGGTGCCGCCGCTGCGCGAGCGCGGCAGCGACATCGTGCTGCTGGCCGAACACATCCTGGCCCAGCACGCGAGCGAAGCCTCGCACCGCATCCGCGGGTTCACGCCCTGCGCGTTGCACGCGATGATGCATTACCCGTGGCCGGGCAACGTACGCGAACTCATCAACCGCGTGCGCCGCGCGCTGGTGATGACCGACAACCGCAAGATCTCCGCCGCTGACCTGCATCTCGAAGGCTACGCATCCGTGTCGGGCCAGACGCTGGAAGAAGCGCGCGAAGGCGCCGAGTCGGACGCCATCCGTACGGCCATCGCGCGCAACGGCTTCCACATGGGCATGACGGCGCGCGAATTGGCGGTGTCCCGAGTCACGCTGTACCGGCTGATGCAAAAGCACGGCATTCGCGCAGAGCATCCGCTGCATACGGCCTGAGCGTCGTCCGTCTCATCGGTTTCATGCGATCGGGGGCGTAGCGTTAGCGCTGCGCTCCTGAGGGGCATTGAGGGCAAGAACGAAGAACGACGGACCTGGCCCCGCCTGCCTCCCCCAATCGGAAGCATCCAGCATTTGGTTCAGTGCATTCAATTCAGTTGCCGGCAACGGAGTCAATCGGCGGTGCCAGCGCCGCAAACGCGGCCAGGTTGGTTTGCATCGGGATCTAGCTCCAGGATGGCTATTAAGAAAAGAGTGCCCGCCGGGGGACGGAGCACGAAACCGTTGAAGAACCGCCACGCGGGCCTGTTCGGCGCACGTTGCGAAAGCGCCACATTTTGGTGCACCCAAGGCTGCGCAACCAACGACAACCTTTGCCAAGAGACTGTTGCGGCGCCGGCAATCTGACACGGTAAGCGGCACATACCGCAAAGCACCCCACTTCCGGGGGGATTGCGAAAGCCCCTTCGCCGTTGGATTGTTAAGCCACGCATGCGACGTACTCAGTTCGCCGTCCGTGAGTGCGGACACGACAGAACCGGTGGATGGATCGAATGCGCGGGTGGGAATGAGACCGAATGCGAGTCGCGCCGGCAACGTATCGGCGAGAACGCTTCGAAGGGCGATCAGCGGTGTAACTGGACGCCGCGCGACGAAATCGCCGTCTACTGCAAGCGCAGGCACCATGACGATCATGGCCGTGCGATTTGCGACCACTCCGGTCTTCTCGACCGTCCACCCGAACGGCAAACGTCGAGCACAGCGCTGCGCGATTGTCGGCATGGCTCGCTCCTCCCCGACGGATATAGAGCGACATCCATGCCATGATGGCTAACGCCTTGTTTTAACGGGATATTTTTCACACGGAGAACCGCGCGACCCTGCATGGCATGCGCTTTTTGTGTCGCGACTGAAACAGCCGTCGCCACAAAAACCGCGGTTATGGGGCGCAGGTGCTGCGTTGGTCGAATTGCGCGCCCTGGCAAACGCTGGGCTACAGTACCTAGGACGCCGCAAGGAGGGTCCCGAGGCATGGCCGTGGCGGCTGTCATTTTTGACTTCCGCCACTAAAATGATTCGGAACGGGGGTCTGCTCCGGCCTGTATCTCGCCTGGGCGACAAGGATGTTCGCAAGATCGGTAACAGGTCGAGAACAACGATGAACACTGTTTTGATCGAAGCCCATCCGTTGGTGCGTACAGGCATTGCGCACCTGCTACGGACGCTCAAGGGCGTCACTGGCGTCACGGTTGTCGAACCGGACGAAGGGATGTTCGACGCCATCGAAACCAATGCCGACGCCGGACTCCTTGTGATCGGCCTGCCGCTGCCACATCTCGACGAGTTGTCGGCCATCGGCGAAATCATGCATCGGCCGCATGCGCGCCACGTGGTCGTGCTGGCGGAATCCGAATCGCCCGACATCATCCGTACGCTCATGCAGATGGGATTGTCAGGCTACACGCTCAAGCATTCGCCGGGCGAAGTCATCGCGGCTTCGCTGGAGCTCGTTCTGGTGGGTGGTCAATACATTCCGGCCAGCGCGCTGCTGCCGGAATCACGCCTGGACGGCGCACCCAACCCGGCGCTTGCAGGCGACCCGCAGACCGATCCGAAGCTGCTCGGAATCACGCCGCGGCAGTACGAGATTCTGGTGCTGCTCTCGCGCGGGCATCCGGTCAAGACCATCAGCCGCATGCTGAACATCTCCGAGGCGACAGCCAAGGCGCATATCAGCACGCTGTATCGGCGCCTGAAAGTCCGCAGCCGCACCGAGGCCGTGTACGTCGCCAATCAGCGCGGTGCACGACTCCTCTCAGTCGCCTGATTCCCCGACAAGGGCGCAAGCGCGCGTCGCAAAGCTGCAGGCGCCGGCCGATATACTGGACGCATGCTTTCATCTGTCCTCCGGTGGTTCTCCGGCCGCGCACGCACGCGGCGGCTGAACCGTTACGCCATCTCCGACGCGCTGTGGTTACGTGCGCTCGATAGCCTGCCCTTTCTGCTCGATTGGTCTGACGCAGACCTCGCACGCCTGCGTGAAACGGCCACGCTCTTCATCGCCGAAAAGGAATTCACCACCGCGCACGATTTGCCGCTCACCGACGACATGGTGATCAGCGTTGCCGTGCAGGCCAGCGTGCCGATCCTGGAGTTGGGCATGTCGTGGTACGGCGGATGGCACGGGGTGGTCATCTACCCCGGAGAGTTCGTCATCCGCAAGGAGGTCATGGACGAAGACGGCGTCGTACACAACGTGCGCGAAGAAGCCGCCGGTGAGGCATGGGAGCACGGCCCGGTCATCCTCTCGTGGCAGGACATCGAACTGGGGGGCGCACTGGCCGCGCCAGGCGCGCAGCCATACAACGTGGTCGTGCACGAGTTTGCACACAAGCTCGACATGCTCAACGGCGAATCGGACGGCGTCCCGGCGTTTTCATCGCGGCTGCATGCCGATGTTGACCGCGAGCAATGGGCCGATGAACTCTATGCCGAGTACGACGCCTTCGCCAATCGTTGCGACCAGATTCCCGAGCGCCGGTGGGGCGACGACCCGATCCTTTCATTGCTCGACCCCTATGGCGCACAGCATCCGGCCGAGTTCTTTGCGGTAGCGTCGGAAGTGTTCTTCGTTGAACCGGTGGCTTTGTTTGAGACGCTTCCATCGTTGTACGTGCTCCTGCAAGCCTTCTACCTGCAAGATCCGGCACGGCGCGTGCTGGACGCTGAGCAACGCCAGGAGGGATTCCTGCCATGACGATTCGCCAAGCGCTTCGCACAACGCTGCTCGGTTGTTGTCTCGCTGCCGGCACAGCGTGGGCACAGCCAGCCGTGCCCGTGATCCTCAGCGTCACCGCCCAATTCGATGGGCAATCAGAAACCAAACGCGTCACGCTTTCGGCCGACACATCCACCACGGGCGAGCACATCGCACTGCTCGAACGTACCCACACGTACGACGTGGGCGGCTCGATGCCCAGGAAAGAATGGGAGGCGCGCTTCGCCGCCGGCCTGCCCGATGACACAATCCCGCTCGGCTGCGACACCACTACCTGCCAATTCATGCGCCACCGCTGGGCCAAGACCGGCGTGGACGTCACCCTGCGGCCGATGGGAGCGTCGGGCGAGTTCCAGACCCTGTCGATCGGTGTAACGCTGCATCGGTTCCAGCCGTCGCCCGACACCGAGGCCCCTGCACGCGTCGACACCTGGGCGCGCAACCTCGACACCTCGTTGCGCATCGGCGACACCAGGACCGTGGATCTGGACGGCCACGGCGTGCTCACGATCGAGCGTCTGGCCAAACCTTGATCGAAATAGGCTCCTAAAGTCACTTTCCGATGCGCGGGCACGACGGATTTTGCGGCTGGCGCGTTGCTCAAGCCCTTGTTTCTCTGGCATAATCCTCGTTTCTCCACCCGGCAAGTGATTCGAGGGCTGGTCGCACGGTGGCTCCTACCATGTGAGCACCTGAAGCGCGCCGCGAATTGGCTACCTCTACCCCAGGGCCCATCATGAAAGAAGGCATTCACCCGAATTACCGCGAAGTCGTGTTCCAGGACATGTCCAGCGACTTCAAGTTCATCACCCGCTCGACCATCCAGACCAAGGAAATGATCACGCTGGACGGCAAGGAATATCCGCTGGCAAAGATCGAAGTCTCGTCC
Organism: Ralstonia wenshanensis; assembly: GCF_021173085.1. Taxonomy (NCBI): domain Bacteria; kingdom Pseudomonadati; phylum Pseudomonadota; class Betaproteobacteria; order Burkholderiales; family Burkholderiaceae; genus Ralstonia; species Ralstonia wenshanensis. The sequence goes on along the minus strand of NZ_CP076413.1, from coordinate 1,131,076 downwards.
GAATCGCACCCGTTCTACACGGGCCAGCAAAAGGTTCTGGACACGGCAGGCCGCGTCGAAAAGTTCCGCAACAAGTTCGGCAGCAAGATCGGCAAGGCTGCCAAGTAATACCGGCGCCGGAGACGGCTCAGCGCATGACCCGCTCAGTGCAGACCGTCCTAGTGGTCAGAAAAAGGCAGCTCCGGCTGCCTTTTTTGTTTTTCGGCACATGTTAGGCCGTTGATTCGGCCCCTCTCTTTACGATCAGCACGTCGCTGTGCAACCCCGGCCGGGCTCGCCCGGTCTGACACTCGATGAACACCACCCGCGTCTCGCGCATCCGCCTGACTGCCGCCGCCACCCGTGAGTTGCCGCGTTGGCTGCTGCTCGCCATCTGCGTGATCTACGGCCTGTCGGGCCTGTTTTCGCGCGACCCGTGGAAGAACGAAGACGCCGCCGGCTTCGGCGCGATGTGGACGCTGGCCACCGGCAACGCGCAAGACTGGCTGATGCCAAACATCGTCGGGCGCCCTGTCGTGCAATCGGGGCCGCTGGTGTTCTGGATCGGCGGGGCGTTCATTCGCCTCTTCGGACAATGGCTCGGTCCCGCGGATGCGTCGCGCCTGGCGACCGCCCTCTTCTTCTTCGTCACCAGCGCGTGCATCTGGTATGGCGCCTATCTGCTGGGTCGTCGCGCGGAAGTCCAACCGTTTGAATTCGTCTTTGGTGGCCAGCCCAACACGCGCGACTACGGCCGTACGCTGGCAGATGGCGCACTACTGATCTTCCTCGCCTGCGTAGGCCTCGCGCAGCGCGGTCACGAAACGACACCGCTGGTTGGGGCGCTGTGCTTCGTGGCGGTCGCGGTGTATGGCTTGATCCGAGCGCTGGACAAGCCGGTGCACGGCAGTCTCATCTACGGCATCGGCATCGGTTGCCTGTCGCTGGCGGGCGGCCCAATCCTGCCCCTGACAATCACGGTGGCCGTATTGATCGCCGCGCATGCCACGCGCGTGCTGCCGCTGCGCCCACTGCTCACAGTGGCACTGCCCGTGTCGCTCGTACTGGGATGCTCGTGGCCGGCGATGGCGTACTTGCTGGCAAATAATCCGACTGACACCGTGACCTACGTTCGCGAATGGGCACGCTTCGATCGCCACCAATACGCTGGCCCGACGGCGCATTCGCTCGGCTTTGTCGCGCGCAACCTGCCATTGTTCGCCTGGCCGGTCTGGCCGCTGGCCGCATGGGCGTGGAAGAGCTGGGGCGGCATGCGCACCGCTCCGCATATCACGTTGCCCTTGGCAGTCCTGCTGCCGCAGTTGGTGCTGCTGCTCATGCAGCCCCACCCGGGCGACGACGGCTTCCTGCTGCTGATTCCACCGATGGCGGTGATGGCCACGTTCGCGCTGCCGACACTCAAGCGTGGCGCCATCAGCGCAATCGACTGGTTTGCGCTGCTGGCCTTCACCATTCTGGGTGGCACCCTCTGGCTGCTGTGGATCGCCAAGATGACGGGCTTTCCGCCTCAGCTTGCGCGCAACGTGTACCGCATCGTGCCGGGCTATCGCCCCGAGTTCAGCTGGACCGCACTGGTCTGCGCACTGCTCGTGACCGCGGCGTGGGTGCTCATCGTCGTCTGGCGCACATCGCGCGCGCCCAAGGCCATCTGGCGCGCGGTGGTGATCTCGGCCGCCGGCACCACGCTAATGTGGGTGCTGATGATGACGCTGTGGCTACCCACCATCAATTACGCCAAGACATATCGCGATGTCGCGCAGTCGGCCGCCCTCGCACTGCCGCGCACCTACACGTGCGTGCAGCCGATCCGTATGGGCGATGCGCAGCTCGCCTCATTTGCGTACTTCGGCCACATCCGTTTTGGCAGCGCCGAAGACAACTGCGACATCCTGCTGCGTCATGATCCGTACGACTACGGCGCACCGACGAGCGTCTCCAACTACGAGTGGCGCCTGATCTGGGAAGGCCGCCGCCCAGCCGATCGCGATGAGCACTTCCGCATGTACCGCCTGACTGAGGCCGCGGCCGCCAAACATCCGCCGCCCACCCCGGCAACCACACGCCGACGCAAGCTGCGCCAGTAAGGTTTCCGTAGCCCCTCATGTTTGTCGCCGACGTCCGCCGCATTACCGAACTGGCTTGGCCGGTACTGATCGGCCAGTTGGCTGTCATCGCCTTCGGCGTACTGGACACGGCGATGGCTGGCCGCGCCTCTGCAGCAGACCTCGCGGCCATCGGCCTCGGCGGTTCGATCTACGTGACGGTGTACATCAGCCTGATGGGCGTGCTGCAAGCGCTCTCGCCCATCGCAGGACAACTCTACGGCGCGCAAAGGCACAGCGAGATCGGCGAAGAAGTGCGCCAGGCCGCCTGGCTCGGACTGGTGCTCGCCGCGATCGGTATGCTGATCCTCTGGTTCCCCGCCCCACTACTGCACCTGGCGGACGCCACGCCAGAACTCACTGAGAAAGCCACCGCCTATTTGCGGTATGAAGCGCTCGCGTTGCCTGCGGCACTCGGCTTCCGGATCTACTCTGCGTTGAACAACGCGCTGTCGCGCCCGGTGATGGTGACGGTACTGCAGCTCGCAGGCCTCGCCATCAAGTTTCCTCTCAACGCACTATTTCTGTACGGCGGCATGGGCTTCCCGGCGATGGGCGGCCCAGGCTGCGCACTTGCCTCGATGATCATCAGTTGGCTATGGTTCGTCGCAGCGGTCATCATCCTGATGCGCAATCCGGCATATAAGCCGTTCGCGATTTTCACGCACTACTCGCCCCCTAACCGCGCGCGGCTGTGGGCGCTGGTACACCTGGGCGTGCCAATGGGTTTCACCTACCTGATCGAGATCACGTCGTTCACGTTGATGGCGATCTTCATCGCGCGCCTTGGCACGGTGGCCCTGGCCGGGCATCAGATTGCCGCCAACCTTGGAGCGGTTGCGTATATGGTGCCCCTGTCCCTATCGATCGCGACGTCCACGCTGGCCGCGCAATCCATTGGGGCCCGCGATCGCGTAGCAGCGCGGCGCATCTCACTGAATGGCATCAAGCTGGCGGTGATGTGTGCGGTCATCGTTGGCGCGGCCGTGCTGTTCTTGCGGCGGGAGCTAGTCAGCCTATACACGCACGATGCCGCCGTCCTGGCGATTGCGGTGCCGCTGCTGCCTTTCATCGCCTTCTATCAGATGTTCGATGCGCTCCAGGTCATGACGGCGTTCATTCTGCGCGCATACAAAATCGCGCTCATCCCGACTGTGATCTATGCGCTATCGCTGTGGGGCATAGGGATTGGCGGCGGTTATGTGCTTGGATTTGGGCTGTTGGGGGACATTGCTGCGGCACTGCGCGGCGCAGCCGGTTTCTGGGCCGCCAATGGGCTCAGTTTGCTGGTGGCTGGCGCGCTGCTGGTCAGCTATTTCAATCGCGTGAGCCGCGCTGCCAATTAAAGCGAGCCATTCACACTCACTTTAAAGCAGCATCAATCTTGATTAGCGTGGCTTGAATTGAAAGCGCAAAAGAAAAAACCCGCTGCAAGCAGCGGGTTTTGATTTGGCGGAGCGGACGGGACTCGAACCCGCGACCCCCGGCGTGACAGGCCGGTATTCTAACCGACTGAACTACCGCTCCGTGTCGGTTGCAAAATCAGCTAGAGACTGATTTTGCTAATGAGCTTCTGGTTAAGCTCTTGTTTTGGCGTCCCCTAGGGGATTCGAACCCCTGTACTCACCGTGAAAGGGTGATGTCCTAGGCCTCTAGACGAAGGGGACAGAAACTGTTTTGCAACGCTTTCTGTCTTACGCTGCGAAGTCCGCTACTATAACGAACTTTTTTGCGTTTTGGAAGCCTCTTTTCAAATTATTTTTTTGAATCGAATCTTCCGGCATTTTGGTGGAGCTAAGCGGGATCGAACCGCTGACCTCTTGCATGCCATGCAAGCGCTCTCCCAGCTGAGCTATAGCCCCGAGGTACTGCCTTTTACTGCTTGCTTCTTACTGCATTTCGCTTCGTGTTGCAGCGAAAACAAGAGTATAGGGGAAGTATTTAGCGCTTGGCAATACCCTTTCGCAAAATTTTTTGCGTCGTGCTCGTCACGCCGCCAGACGACGCAGAACAACGTCGCGGCCGAACAGTTCCAGCACGGCATCAATCGACGGCGTTTGCAGTTGCCCGGCCACCAGCAAGCGCACCGGCATCGCCAGCTTCGGCATCTTCCAGCCGTGTGCGGCGAGCACTTCCTTGAAGGCTGCACCAATCGCTTCGCGCTTCCACTCAGGCAGCGCGCCGAGCTTCTCAGCCAGCGCTGCGATGCCAGGGCGTACGTCGTCGGTGAGGTGCTGCGCGGCCAGCTCCGGTTCGACAGCCAGATCGGTGCGATAGAACAGCAGCGCCGTCTGGGCGACTTCACGCAACGTGTTGGCACGGTCCTTCACGAGAGCGATCACGTCAGCCAGGACGGGGCCACCATCCACCTTGCCACCCAGCTCTTCGATGAACGGCTTCACCAAATCAGCCAGGCGCGCATTGTCGGCCTGCTTGATATAGTGGTTGTTCAGCCAGGCGAGCTTCTCAGGGTTGTATTGCGCGGGCGACTTGCCCAGGTGCTCGAGATCGAACCATTCGATGAACTGCTCGCGCGAGAAGATCTCGGCATCGCCGTGCGCCCAGCCCAGGCGGGCAAGGTAGTTGACGATGGCCTCGGGCAGATAGCCCGCATCACGGTAGCCCGTGACGGCCATGGCACCGTGCCGCTTGCTCATCTTCTCGCCCTGCTCGTTGAGCACGGTCGGCAAGTGGGCGTAGACCGGCGGCGTGCCACCAAGCGCGCGCAGGATGTTGATCTGGCGGGGCGTGTTGTTGACGTGATCGTCTCCGCGGATCACATGCGTGATCTGCATATCCATGTCGTCAACGACCACGCAGAAGTTGTACGTCGGCGTGCCGTCCGGGCGCGCGATCACGAGATCATCGAGCTCGTCGTTGGAGATTTCGATGCGGCCCTTGACAGCATCGTCCCACACGACGCTACCGCCGATGGGATTCTTGAAACGGATCACAGGCTGCACGCCGGCTGGCGGCGTGGGCAAGACCTTGCCGGGCATGGGGCGCCAGGTGCCGTCGTAGCGGGGCTTCTCGCCGCGCTCGCGTTGCGCTTCGCGCAGGGCGTCAAGCTCTTCGGTGCTCATGTAGCACGGGTAAGCCAGTTCCTGCTGAACCATCTGCGCGACCACGGCGCGGTAACGGTCCATGCGCTGCATCTGGTAGAACGGGCCTTCATCGATGTCCATGTCCAGCCATGCCATCGCCTCCAGGATCACGTCGACGGCTTCCTGGCTGGAACGCTCCACATCGGTGTCTTCGATGCGCAGGATGAAGTCTCCCTTCATCTTGCGCGCGAAAGCCCACGGATAGAGTGCCGAGCGGATGTTGCCGAGATGGATGAAGCCGGTGGGGCTTGGAGCGAAACGAGTGCGGACGCGCTGTGTCATAGGAATGGCTGAACGAATAAGGCCGCATGGTCGGACCGCGAGCGCGGATCCTGAGCGGCCTCTATCAAAACCGAAATTATAGCAACCGTGCCACGCATATCCGGCCGACCTGTCGCTGAACTTTGGCACAATGGCGGCCGGCCGCAGTGCGCTCGGTTACGACTGAACATCACTGCGCGGCATATCAAACCGCCCCAACCTCCTCATGCAACGCCGCCTCCTCCTGGGCGCCGCCGGCGCCTCCGTCCTCTCCGCCTGTACCGTGACGGGTTTCTCATCCGGCAAAACCGAGACACCTGCCACTCCCGCCACGGCCGTGCTGCCGCCTACGGCGCAGCCGGCCACACAGCCCGTGCGAATCGGATTGGCTCTAGGCGGCGGTGCCGCGCGCGGTTTTGCGCACATCGGGGTCATCAAGATGCTGGAAGCCCAGGGCGTTCAGATCGACTTCATCACCGGCACAAGTGCGGGTAGCGTGGTAGGGGCGATCTACGCGTCCGGCATGTCAGGGCTGGAAATGAACCGCATGGCGCTCAAGATGGACGAAGCCATGATCGCCGACTGGGCTCTGCCGTTCGGCACGCGCTTCGGCGGCTGGCTCAAGGGCGAGGCGCTGGAGAAGTACATCAACCGGCTGGTCAAGCAGAAGACCATCGAGCAGATGCATATTCCGCTGGGCATCGTGGCGACGGACCTGGCGAGCGGCAAGCCGATCCTGTTCCGGCGCGGCAATACCGGTCAGGCGGTGCGTGCGTCGTGCAGCATCCCAGGCGTGTTCCAGCCGGTCACGATCAGCGGCCGCCAATACGTCGACGGGGGACTGGTGGCGCCCGTGCCCGTGACGTACGTCAAGCAGATGGGCGCAACGTTCGTGATTGCGGTGAATATCTCGGCAGACCCGTCCAACCAGGCGGTATCGGGGCAAGCGAGCATGCTGCTGCAGACGACGGCCATCATGGGTCAGAGCATCAACAAGACCGAGCTGGCTCAGGCGGACGTGGTGATCACACCATCGCTGCCGTTTGTTAAGGGCAGCGACTTCACCGCGCGCAACGAGGCGATTCTGGCAGGCGAGCAGGCCGCCCAGGCCGCCATGCCGCTGCTGCGGGAGAAGCTGCATCTGACGCAGACCATCGTCGGCACCCCGCTGCCACCCCGCTGATGCCCCTTCAGCAGGCAACAAAAAAGACCGCCGCGGCGGTCTTTTTTCTATTGTGTGATAGCGAGTCCGAGCGAATCAACCGCCGTACATTGCGAGTGGCTTGCCGGCGGCGTTCGGATCGACGCGCTTGAGTTGCTCGACGAAGTTATCGGCGCCGTCCTTGATGGCCGCACCGGAGTTGCCTTCGATGCGGCGGGCGCCGTTGTAGCGCGTCACCCAGTACGAGGCGGTCATGTCATCCACGCGAATCTTGCTGCCCGTGGACGGTGCGTGCACAAACTTGTTGTCGCCAATATAGATACCGACGTGCGAGAAGGTGTGGCGCATGGTGTTGAAGAACACCAAGTCGCCGGGACGCAGTTCAGCTGTGTCCACGCTGGTGCCGACGCGGCTCATTTCCACAGCGCGACGCGGCAGCAGGAAACCAAAGGTGTCGTTGAAGACGTAGCGGACGAATCCGCTGCAGTCGAGGCCCGATTCCGGCGTGTTGCCACCGAAGCGGTAACGCAGGCCGATCATGCCCAGCGCGTTCATGACCACGTCACCCGTCTTGCTCATCACGTTGGAGATGAGGCCCGGTTTGGCTTCAGGCTTGACGTCGGCGCGGACTTCCGTGTCCTTGAAGACCGTATCAGCGTGCACTGCATTCGACACGATCACGCCGCAGCCGATCACAACCCCTACCGCCAGGCGCGCCATGGAATGAAGTACGAAATGCTGCATTGGTTCTCCCTCGGAAACTCGTAATGATGCGGCGAACATATGCCCCCGCAAATGAGACCAGTCCGAATCTTGTTAAAACAATCTCGCAGGATGATAAAAGTGACACTTTGACTTGTCAAAGGTCGTTACAAATTCTTCGGAATCCACATGCAAATCAGGCACTTAGACATGACTTTGGATGCGCATTCTTACAAAAACCGCGCATCAAAACTGCACTGATTCGGGGCAAACGCGATGGGTTTTACGGGTTATCCCGCGCAGGGATGAGTGAGGCAGCCGCCATCAGCTTGCAGGTGTAGGGGTGCGAGGGGGACGCCAACACCGCTTCAGTGTCACCCTCTTCCACCACTTTTCCATCCTTCATCACCACCACGCGATGTGACATCGCGCGGATGACAGCAAGGTCGTGGCTGATGAATAGATACGACAGGTTGTACTTTTTCTGAAGGGCTGACAGCAGCGAAAGCACCTGCTGCTGGATCGACACATCAAGTGCTGAAGTCGGCTCATCGAGCACCAGCAGCTGCGGCTTGAGGATCAGGACACGGGCAATGGCGACGCGCTGGCGTTGCCCGCCCGAAAACTCATGTGGATAGCGGCCCAGCGCCGTGCGATCAAGCCCCACCTCGCGCAGGGCTTCGATCACGCGGTGACGTCGCTCCGTGGCGTTGATGTGCGGTTGGTGCAGCGCCAGCCCTTCGCCGACGATCTCCTCGATCGTCATGCGTGGCGACAGCGAGCCGTATGGGTCTTGAAACACCACCTGCATGCGCGCCCGCACTGCGCGGCGCTCGTCGCGCGAAATACGCAGCAGCGAATTGCCCAGGAAACGCAGGTCGCCGCTCTTTGCCGCCTGCAGACCCAGCAGCGTCTGCGCGAGCGTGGTCTTGCCAGAACCTGACTCGCCCACGATGCCAAGCGTCTCGCCTTCACGCAGTTGCAGCGACACGGAGTCGACCGCGGTGAACGGGTCGGTCCTGAACCAGCCCGCAAACCCGGGGCGATGGCGTTCGTAGGTGACCGTCAGCTTGTCGGCTTCGAGCAGCACGGGCGCAAGCGGCACCAGCGGCAGCACGTCGCGCTGCGGGCGGCTCTCAAGCAGGCGGATCGTGTACGGGTGCTTGGGCGCGGCAAACACGTCGGCCGTGTTGCCGGTTTCGACCAGGACGCCGCGCTCCATCACGCCAACGCGCTCGGCAAAGGCGCGCACCATGTTCAGGTCGTGCGTGATCAGCATGATGGCCATGCCGAACTCCGCCTGCAGCTCGCGCAGCAATTGCAGGATCTGCATGCGCACCGTCACGTCCAGCGCGGTGGTCGGCTCGTCGGCCAGCAGCAGCTTCGGCGAGCACGCCAGCGCCATGGCGATCATTGCGCGCTGGCGCTGACCACCCGACAGTTGGTGCGGGAAGGCGTCAAACCGGCGCGGCGCCTCGGCAATGCCGGTGCGTTCCAGCAGAGCAATCGCGCGCGCCTTGGCGGCGCGCTTGTCCAGACCCTCGTGCAATTCCAGTGTTTCGACGATCTGGTTGCCGATCGTGTAGAGCGGATTGAGCGCCGTCATCGGCTCCTGGAACACCATGGCGACGTCGGCGCCACGCAGGCCGCGCATCTCACGCTCGCTGGCCGCCAGCAGGTCGCGGCCTTCGAGCAGGATGCGGCCGCTGTATTGCGCGTCGGCCAGCAATCGCGTGATCGATAGCGCGGTCACGGACTTGCCGGAGCCCGATTCGCCCACCAAGGCGAAGCGCTCGCCGGCGTGCAAGTCGAGCGAGACGTGCTTGACGGCTTCCGTCACCTCGCCGTGTTCGGATTCGAAATGCACGCACAGGTCATCCAACCGCAACAGCGGACCGTCGTACTTCGGCGTGGAGGCACGCAGATCAACGCGAGTCATTTCACCCCCGCCGGTTTCTGGCGCGTACGCAGTTGGGCGAACGACAGGCGCGTGTCGAAGGCATCGCGCAGCGCGTCGCCCATGAAGGTCAGCAGCACGAGGGTCAGCACGAGCACCACGAAAGTCGACAGCGAGATCCACCACGCATCCAGGTTGGCCTTGCCCTGTGCGAGAAGTTCGCCCAGGCTGGGGGTGGATGGCGGCACGCCCAGGCCAAGAAAATCCAGGCTGGTGAGCGCAAGAATGGCCGCACTCATGCGGAACGGCAGGAAGGTGATCACGGGCGTCAGGCTGTTGGGCATGATGTGGCGCCACATGATCTGCCAACTGGACAGGCCCATCGCCCGCGCGGCCTTCACATAGTCGAGCGAGCGGTTGCGGTAGAACTCGGCACGGACGTAATCCGACAGGCTCATCCACCCGAACAGCGACAGCAAAATGATCAGCAGCCCAAGGCTGGGGGTGAAGATCGACGCGAAGATGATCAGCAGGTACAACTCTGGCATCGAACTCCAGATTTCAATCAGCCGCTGCGACACCATGTCGAAGCGCCCGCCGAAGAAGCCCATCAGCGCGCCCGTCAGCGTGCCGACCAGCACGCCAAGCACCGTGAGCGCCAGCCCGAACAGCACCGAGACACGGAAGCCGTACAGCAGCCGCGCAAACACATCGCGACCACGGTCATCGGTACCGAGCCAGTTCTCGGCCGAGGGCGGCGCCGGGTTGGGCTCTTTCGAAAAATAGTTCAGCGTCTCGTACGAATACGGATTGGGCGGATAAATCGCAAAGCTTCCCGGCTCCTTGAACTTGTCTCGGATGAACGGATCGAGGTAATCCGTCGGGGTCGGAAAATCCCCGCCGAAGGTCGTCTCGGGGTAGGCCTTCACGATCGGGAAATACCAATGGCCGTGGTACTTGACCACCAGCGGCCGGTCATTTGAGATGCATTCGGCGCCCAGACTGAGCACGAACAGCGCCACGAAGATGATCAGGCTCCAGTAACCGAGCCGATGCTGCTTGAAGCGGCGCCACGCCCGCTTGAGGGGCGACGGCGAATGCCGCACGGGATGCGGCGTTGCCGTATTGGATGGATGCGTGGAAGTGCGCGAATACTGGGTCATGGTTGCCGGCCCGCCTATCGCCCGACCGAGCCGAAATGGATACGCGGATCAACCAGCACGTAGCACACGTCGGAAATCAACCGCGCGGCCAGCCCGATCAGCGTGAACAGGTACAGCGTGCCGAGCACGACCGGATAATCGCGCCGCACCACCGCCTCATACGACAGCAAGCCCATGCCGTCGAGCGAGAACAGTTGCTCGATCAGCAGCGACCCCGTGAAGAACGCGCCAATGAAGGCCGACGGGAAGCCCGTCACCAGCGGCAGCAGCGCGTTGCGGAAGATGTGCTTCCACAGTACGCGCCGCTCCGACAGCCCCTTGCTGCGTGCCGTCAGCACGTACTGCTTGCGGATTTCCTCAAGAAACGCGTTCTTCGTCAGCATGGTGATGACGGCAAAGCTGCCCACCACCGACGCCATGACGGGCAGCGTGATGTGCCAAAGGTAATCCGTGATCTTGCCGAGCAGGCTGAGCTGATCCCAGTTATCCGATGTGATCCCCCGGATCGGGAACCACTGGAAGAACGTGCCGCCGCCAAACAGCACAAGCAGCAGCACCCCGAGCACGAAGCCCGGGATGGCGTAGCCGACCAACACGATGATGCTGGTCACCAGATCAAACCGGCTGCCAGCCCGCACGGCCTTTGCAATACCGAGCGGCACCGCTATCAGGTACGTGAGAAAGAACGTCCACAACCCGATCGAAATCGATACCGGCAATTTCGACTTGATAAGGTCCCACACGCTACGGTGCTGAAAATAGCTCTCGCCAAGGTCGAAGCGTGCAAAACGGCCGAGCATCAGGAAGTAGCGCTCGACGGGGCTCTTGTCGAAACCATACAGCGCGCGGATTTCCTTGATCTTCTCAGGATCGACGCCGCGGCGGCCGCGATAGTCAAACGCACCGCCGCCACTGGCCTCGCTGCCCGCGCCGCGCCCTTTCATCTCCATCATCATCTGCTCGACCGGGCCACCAGGTACGAACTGGATCACGATAAACGTCAGCGTGATCACGCCGATCAGTGTCGGGATCAGAAGCAGCAACCGTTTGATCAGGTACGCGAACATGGTGTCACCGATGCGGTCATTTGGCAGCCGATTGGGCGGATTCCGGCGTCCGCCACCACGCCGTCAGCACCCAGGCCTCGGCCGAGTAGTAATACGGCAGACGATCCGGGTACATCAGGTTCTTGTTGTAGGCCACGCGGTGGGAAGCCGAATACCAGTGCGGAATCACATAGCAGCCTTGCATCAGTACGCGGTCGAGCGCGCGCGAAGCGATGACCAGCTCGTCGCGGCTGTCAGCACGCAGCACATCATCGATCAGTGCATCGACGGCGGGCGATTTCAGGCCGATCACGTTATCCGAGCCTGCCTCGTCGGCCGCGGCAGAGCCGAAGCGGTCCTTCAGCTCGTTGCCGGGGCTTTGCGAATCGGGGAAGCGCAGCGAAATCATGTCGAAATCGAACTCCTCCAATCGCTTCTGGTAGAGCGCGAAGTCGGTCATGCGCTGGTTGACCTGGATGCCGAGCTTTTCCAGGTTGCGCGCATACGCCGCCATGACGCGGCTCATGGCGCCGCCGTCGTCAAGCATCTCGAAGACGAACGGCTCGCCCTTGCTGTTGCGCAGCGCGCCGTCTGCGTACGTCCAACCGGCCTGCGCCAACAGGCGGCGCGCCTGCCGCAGGTTGTCACGCAGTGAACTGGGAGGATCAGTCGAAGGCGGTGCGGGCAGCACGCCAAACACGTCCGGATCGAGTTTGCTGCGCAGCGGCTCGAGCAACGCCAGCTCGCCCTTGCTGGGCATGCCCGTGAGCGAATCCGACGCGGCCAGCTCGCTATTGGCGAAGTAGCTGTCGAGCCTGCGATAGGCGCCATAGAAAAGCTGGCGATTGAGCCATTCGAAATCAAGCGCGAGCGCCAGCGCCTTGCGCACCCGAAGGTCCTGGAACAGCGGGCGCCGCAGGTTCATCACAAAGCCCTGCATGCCCGCGCCGTTGCGATGCGGGAATTCGCTCTTGATCAGTTCACCGCTGCGGAACTTCACGCCGACGTAACTCTTCGCCCAGTTCTTTGCGCGGTATTCCACCATGGCGTCGTACTCGCCGGCCTTGAAGGCTTCGAGGCGGGCCGTCTCGTCCTTGTAGAGCTTGTACTGGATGCGTTCGAAATTGAACGAACCACGGCGCACGTTCAGATCACGGCCCCAATAGTGGGGATTGCGCCGAAAGGTAATGCCGCGCGACGGATCAAAGCGTTCGATTACGTACGGGCCGCTGGCAATCGGGTCCTGGAAGGTCAGCTTGTCGAACGCGACATCCTTGCCGCCGTCCGGGTCGTCGGGCTTGCCACTGCCCTTGCCCCACTTTGGCGAGAACACCGGCAGCCCACCGACGATGAGCGGCAGCTCCTTGTTCCTGCGCTTGAAGTCGTAACGGATGGTGCTGGCGTCCACCACCGTCACCTTGGCCACGTCCGCTGTCATGCTGCGGTAGGCCGGGCTCGCGCCCTTGCCCATCAGCATGTCGTAGGAGTATTTGACGTCCGACGCGCGCACGCGATCGCCATTGGAGAATCGGGCGCGCGGGTTGATGTGGAACGTGACCGAAAGCTCGTCGGGCGCCACCGTCACGTCGTCGGCAAGCAGCCCATAGCCGCTGGCGGTCTCGTCCCAACTTGTAATGAGCAGGCTTTCGAAGACAAGCTGATTCAGCCCCGGTGCCGACGTCCCCTTGATCGTGAAGGGATTGAACTTGTCGAAGCTCGTGCGGCGGTCTGGATTGCCGAGCAGCAGCATGCCGCCGATGGGCGCCTTCGGGTTCAGATAGCCGAAGTTCGAGAAACCGGCCGGATACTTGAGGTCGCCATATTCGGCGTAGCCATGGGCCGCCCAGGCGGGTGTCGCGCAGAGCGCCGCCAGCAGGCTGACCAGCGCCATGAATCGCTTGTGTGTCGCAACGCGCACGCTCATTGCGCCCCTTGCCCCCAATGTCCTTGCATGCGTTGATCCGATTGATCGCTGTCTGAAAAACTGTTTTGGACGATTCTAACGCCCTCACATGGCAATCCGACCAATTCCGGCCCGAGGATCGTCCCGCATTGACAAGACTGGCAGCCGGTCGTGCGGCACCGCGCAAATGCGGAGCCGCCCCGCGCTTTCCGGTATGATCGCGCCCACCTAATTGCCTCGTGCCCGGGATACCGCCGCTGCCTAACCGCAGTGACGAGTAACCCAAGCAACATACGGGCGCGACGTTGCCCCACATTTGTACGGAGAAACCATGGGATTCCTCGCTGGCAAGCGCATTCTGATTACCGGCCTTCTGTCCAACCGCTCGATCGCCTACGGCATCGCCAACGCCTGTAAGCGCGAAGGCGCGGAACTGGCCTTCACCTATGTCGGCGAACGCTTCAAGGACCGCATTACTGAATTCGCCACCGAGTTCGACAGCAAGCTGGTGTTTGATTGCGACGTCAGCAGCGATGAACAGATCGCCAAGGTGTTCGAAGACCTCGGCCAGCACTGGGGTCATTTCGACGGCCTGGTGCACTCGATCGGCTTTGCGCCGCGCGAAGCGATTGCCGGTAACTTCATCGATGGCCTGTCGCGCGAATCGTTCCGCATCGCCCACGACATCTCGGCGTATAGCTTCCCGGCGCTGGCAAAGGCCGCGCTGCCGATGCTCTCGCCAAATGCTTCGCTGCTGGCCTTGACCTACCTGGGTGCTGAGCGCGTGGTCCCGAACTACAACACGATGGGCCTGGCCAAGGCGTCGCTCGAAGCGAGCGTGCGTTACCTGGCCAGCGCGCTGGGTCCGAAGGGCATCCGCGCCAACGGCATCTCGGCGGGCCCGATCAAGACGCTCGCCGCGTCCGGCATCAAGGATTTCGGCAAGCTGCTCAAGTACATGGAAGACGTGGCACCACTGCGCCGTAACGTCACCATCGAGGAGGTGGGCAACGTGGCGGCGTTCCTGCTGTCGGATCTGGCCAGCGGCATGACTGGCGAGATCACGTACGTGGACTGTGGCTTCAACGTGACCGCCGGTGTGCCGGACGTCGTCGGCCAAGGCTGATGCGTTAATGCACTAACGCACGCACGCGCCATCTTCGGAAGGCGCGTGCGTGCGGAGCAGACGAAAGAAAAAGCCCGCATGGTTTGCGCCATGCGGGCTTTTTGACGTGCAGTGCAATGCGAGCCGTCACGTCAGCTCGACTCGCATCCGCCTGTTGTGTGCGCTTCCCGCGAGAAGCGCCAAACTGGCGGAGACGGAGGGATTCGAACCCTCGATCCAGGTTTTGGCCCGGATGCTCCCTTAGCAGGGGAGTGCCTTCGACCTCTCGGCCACGTCTCCCAAACTTGCGTCACACGAAGGAGCCCGTGCAACGAAGCGCGTATTCTAGCCACTTCACCCCACCCGGTCAACGACAACTGCATGACACGCGGTGAGAATCTGCGGCCCCGGGGGTCGCCACCCCCGGGCCATCCGGCGCCAGTTCAACCGATTACGCCTGATCCAGCTCGAACGCCTTATGGAGCGCGCGCACGGCCAGCTCCATGTACTTCTCATCGATCAGCACCGAGATCTTGATTTCCGAGGTGGAGATCATCTGGATGTTGATGCCCTCTTCCGAGAGCGTGCGGAACATCTTGCTGGCGATGCCCACGTGCGAGCGCATGCCCACACCCACCACCGAAACCTTCGACACCTTCGGATCGCCCGACACGCTGGCCGCGCCGATATGCGCCTTCACGCTGTCGTTCAGGATCGCCAGGGCGCGCTGGTATTCGCCACGCGGCACGGTGAAGGTGAAGTCCGTCTTACCTTCCACCGACTGGTTCTGGATGATCATGTCGACGTCGATGTTGGCGTCGGCAACCGGGCCCAGGATCTGATAAGCGATGCCAGGCTTGTCCGGCACACCGATCACGGTGATCTTGGCTTCGTCGCGGGCAAAGGCGATGCCGGAAATGGCGGCGGCTTCCATGTTCGAATCTTCCTCAAAAGTAATCAGCGTGCCCGAGTTCATCTCAACGTCGAGCGGCATCAGCGGGTCGGTCAGCGACGACAGCACGCGGGTCTTCACGCGATACTTGCCGGCAAACTCCACCGAGCGAATCTGCAGCACCTTGGAACCGAGGCTGGCCATTTCCAGCATCTCTTCGAAGGTGATTTTGTCCAGGCGACGGGCGTCGTCTACCACGCGCGGGTCAGTCGTATAGACGCCATCCACGTCGGTGTAGATCAGGCATTCGTCGGCTTCGAGCGCAGCGGCAACCGCCACGGCCGAGGTGTCCGAACCGCCACGGCCCAGCGTGGTGATATGGCCTTCGCTGTCGATGCCCTGGAAGCCGGTGATGACGACCACGCGACCAGCGTCCAAATCAGCGCGTACGCGTTCATCGTCGATCGACTGGATGCGCGCCTTGGTGTAGGCCGAATCGGTCTTCACCGGCACTTGCCAGCCCGTGTAGCTGCGGGCGTCAATGCCTTCGGCGTGCAGCGCGATGGCCAGCAGTCCCACACTCACCTGCTCGCCAGTCGAGGCAATCATGTCGAGTTCACGCGGGTCGGGCTGGGCCGAAATCTCTTTGGCCATGCCCAGCAGGCGGTTGGTTTCGCCAGACATGGCCGACGGAACGACCACGATCTGGTGACCGGCACGGTGCCACTTGGCAACGCGCTTGGCGACATTCTTGATGCGTTCAACCGAACCCATCGAGGTGCCACCGTATTTGTGAACGATGAGAGCCATCTTGGAAAGATCAGGAGGAGGCGAAGCGGTGCAAAAGCTTTTGAAAATACAGCAATTTGCATCGATCGGCAAGCAATTCACTGCTGCCGATGTGTATCAGGGCGCACCCTCGGTAGCGGCAGACCATGTGACCTGCCAGCCTGCGCCGCTGTGGAGGGCCGCTCGGTTCATTCCCAACCCGGCCGCAAACACCAGGAAGTCGCCCGCATATAGCAGCGGCAAGCGCGGGCGCCCCCAGGCAGGAATGCCAGCCTCCTGGTACGCCTGCTTAAGCGCGCGGGACGGTCCTCCCGGGCGCAGCACGATGCGTTCGCCACCGCGGCGCGGCGTCAGCAACAGCGGCGCTTGCAAGGTTTGCACAGCGATGCCATCGCGTGCCACGGGTGCAAACAACAGCGCCCCGCCCCATGCGGCCACATTCACGCGTTGCTCAGCCGGATGCGTCGGTTCAAATTGCGTCGTCTCAATAGCCAACGCGACCAGATCCGATGCGTCGCCGGCGCCAGCGTCGACTCGCGCAACGCCGCGATAGCGCCTAACTTGTCCCGCAGGCAATTCAATGCACAGCGCCCCATCGTCGCGCGCGTCGACCAGTTGCGTACGCAGATCCTCAAGGCGACGCGTGGAGAGCGCGCGCACCCCCGCATCGGCCAACCAGGCACGCAGCACCGCGCGCTGACGCGGCACGGATAGAGCGCTCAACGCGCCCACATCCAACCCGTCCGCTGAGGCGATCAGCGTCAAATCGACCCGTGCGATCTCGTCGATCAGCGCAGCTGCATCCGCCAAGTGTCCAGCGCTGCGCGACAGCGCTTCGCGATACGCCGGGAAATGATTCGCCATGCCCACAAGCAGAGGACGCAGCGCATTCCGTGCGTAACGTGCGTCGGCGTTGGACGGATCCTCGACCCAGCTGAGCGCGTGCGCATGTGCGTACAACTCGATCTCGCTGCGCGGCGCATCGATCCACGGACGCAGCAATGTGACAGTGCCCGCCCGAGCCATCGGCATGGCTGCGAGGCCGTCGAGGCCAGCGCCGCGCATCAATTGCAGCAGCACCGTTTCAGCTTGGTCATCCTGATGATGCGCCGTCAGCAAAATGGAGGCGCCTGCCTGGGCGCAAAGCGCTTCGAGCGCGGCGTATCTGGCTTCACGCGCCGCTTCCTCCACCCCCTGCCCCGCATCGATCTCCACATGGACACGACGCGCATGAAACGCGACGCCGGCTGCTTCTGCCATGCGTTGGCTGGCGCATTCCCAAACATCGGCCTCGGCATGCAAGCCATGGTGAATATGCAGCGCAACGAGCTGCACGTGGGCACCCGCATCACGCCACGCCGCACACGCGTGCAGCAGCGCGGCAGAATCGCGTCCGCCCGACAGGGCAATCGCCACGGTCGGTGCTTCGGCCCCGCCAGAAGCAACAAAGGCCGCACACGCGGCAACGCGTTGTGCGACCTTGTTGACGAGATCAGCCGACGAATCAGCGACCTTCGGTTTCCTTGAACTTGCCATAAGCCATCAGGCGCTCGTGACGGCGCGCCTGGAGTTCCGACGTCTTCATGCCTTGGAACTGGCGCAGCGATTCTGCCAGCGCGCGCTTGAGCATCGTCGCCATGCCCTTCGGATCACGGTGTGCGCCGCCCAGCGGCTCGTTGACGATCTTGTCGATCAGGCCGAGCGCCTTCAGGCGATGCGCGGTCAGGCCCAGGGCCTCAGCGGCTTCCGGCGCCTTCTCTGCGGTCTTCCACAGGATCGACGCGCAGCCTTCCGGCGAGATCACGGCGTAGGTGGCGAACTGCAGCATGATCACAGAGTCGCCCATGGCGATGGCCAGTGCGCCGCCCGAACCGCCTTCACCGATGATGGTGGCGATCAGGGGCACCTTCAAACCGGCCATCACAAACAGGTTGTGACCGATGGCTTCGGATTGACCGCGCTCTTCTGCGTCAATGCCGGGGAATGCGCCCGGCGTATCGACGAACGTGAAGATCGGCAGGCCGAACTTGTCCGCCAGTTCCATCAGGCGCTTGGCCTTGCGGTAACCCTCAGGCTTGGACATGCCGAAGTTGCGCAGCGCACGCTCCTTCGTGTCGCGGCCCTTCTGGTGACCGATCACCATGCAAGCCTGGCCGTTGAAGCGCGCCAGACCGCCCACGATCGACAAGTCATCGGCGAAAGTACGGTCGCCGTGCAGTTCGTGGAAGTCGGTGAAGATCTCGCGGACGTAATCGAGCGTGTACGGACGCTGCGGGTGCCGGGCGATCTGCGCGACCTGCCATGGCGTCAGGTTGGCGTACAGATCTTTGGTGAGCTGCTGGCTTTTGGAAGCCAGGCGGGAAATTTCTTCAGAAATGTCGACAGCGGAATCGTCTTGTACGAAGCGAAGTTCTTCGATCTTCGCCTCAAGTTCTGCGATCGGCTGCTCGAACTCCAGGAAGGTTGTTTTCATGGATCTTCTGAAAGGCTCTTGAAGGCGCGCATTCTACCGGATTTTGACCGCCCGGCGACGCGCTCCGTTTCATCGAAATGAACAGATCAATAGGTGGTCGCCGTGTCGAGGCTGCGCCACATATACCAAGTGGCCACAGTGCGCCACGGTTCCCAGTTGGCAGCCACTTCACGCGCTTCGCTGCGAGTGACGGGTTCGCCACTGAAATAATTCTGTGAAATCGCGTTGATGAGCCCGATATCGTCCAGCGGCAGCACGTTCGGCCGCATCAGGTTGAACATCAGGAACATCTCCGCCGTCCATCTGCCGATGCCGCGAATCTGCGTCAGTTCGGCAATTACATCCTCATCGTCCATTTCGGCCCACTTGGCGACGTGCACTGTGCCGTTGCGAAAGTGATCGGCGAGGTCAAGAATGTACTCCGCCTTCCGCTTGGACAGCCCGCAACCCGCCAGCTTCTCTTGGCCGGCACGCAAAAACTGGGAAGGCACGAGCTTGGGGCACACAGCCACCACCCGTTCCCACACCGACTGCGCAGCCTTGACTGAAATCTGCTGACCAACGACCGATCGCGCCAGCGTGACGAACGGGTCGCCGCGCGACGCCAAGTGCGCAGGGCCATACGTGGGGATGATCTTGCGCAAGATGCGGTCTCGCTTCATCAGGTCTGCGCAAGCTTCTTGCCAATACTCGGGTGGGCCAGAAAGCACCACTTCCGCCGGTACAGGCAGCGCCTCGCTAGCGGCGAGCGTTTCAGGCAGCGGCACCTTGCTCGCAGGTGCGCGTTTGGCAGACGCCTTGGCGGCCTTGATCGGTGCGCTCTTGCCGGCGACCGACTTGCTCGCCACACCATCGACTTTCTTGACAGCCACCTTCTTGGCAGACGGCACCTTCGCCGCCGGCGTTTTCTTGGCGGCGGTGCTGCGCACTACGTTGGCTTTCTTGGCCACCGCGTTCATGCGCGTCTCCATTCGGTCACGCCACCCGGCTTGTCTTCCAGAACAATGCCAGCGGCGAGCAACTCAGCACGGATGGCGTCCGCACGGGCGAAGTCGCGGGCAGCCTTGGCCGCGCGGCGCTCTTCGATGCGCGCTTCCACTTCTGCGGCGTCCAGGCCATCGGCCGACACACCGCCCTGCAAGAACGCATGCGGATCTCGGCCCAGCAGGCCCAGCACACCTGCCAGCGCAGCGAGCTGGTTGGCCAGCTCGGGCGAGCGCGTCTTGTTGACTTCGCTCGCCAGCTCGAACAGCACCGACACGGCGACCGGCGTATTGAAGTCGTCGTTCATGGCTTCGAGGAAGCGCTTGCCATGCGACTCGTTCCAGTCGGGCTTCGCACCCGCGGCCGCCGGCACATCCTTCAGCGCGGTGTACAGACGTGTGAGGGCATGACGCGCATCGTCAAGGTGCGCATCGCTGTAGTTGAGGTCGCTGCGATAGTGCGAGCGCAGGATGAAGAAACGCACGACCTCCGCGTCGTACACCTTCAGCACGTCACGGATGGTGAAGAAGTTGCCGAGCGATTTCGACATCTTTTCGTCATTCACACGCACAAAGCCGTTGTGCATCCACGTGTTGACGAATGTCTTGCCGGTCGCACCTTCGGACTGGGCAATTTCATTCTCGTGGTGCGGAAACTGCAGATCGGCGCCACCGCCGTGCAGGTCGAAATGCTCGCCCAGCAGTTCGCAGCTCATCGCCGAGCACTCGATGTGCCAGCCAGGGCGCCCCTCGCCCCATGGCGAGGCCCAGCGCGACTCGGCCGGCTCATCGGCCTTGGCGGATTTCCACAGCACGAAGTCGAGCGGATCCTGCTTGGCATCGTTGGCTGCCACGCGCTCGCCGGCACGCAGGTCTTCGAGCGACTTGCCCGAGAGCTTTCCGTAACCGGGGAACTTGCGCACGGCGTAGTTCACGTCGCCGTCGGTGGCCTGATAGGCGAGACCGTTCGTCTGCAGCTTGCCGATCATGTTCAGCATCTGCGGCACGTATTCGGTGGCGCGGGGCTCGTGGTCGGGGCGCTGCACGCCAAGCGCATCGGCGTCTTCGTGCATGGCGGCGATGAAGCGGCCGGTGAGCGCACTCATCGTCTCGCCGTTCTCGACCGCACGCTTGATGATCTTGTCGTCGATGTCGGTGATGTTGCGCACGTAGGTCACCTCGTAACCTGCCGCACGCAGCCAACGCTGCACCATGTCGAACACCACCATGACCCGCGCATGCCCCACGTGACAGTAGTCGTACACCGTCATCCCGCACACGTACATGCGCACGCGGCCGGGCTCGATGGGGACGAACGTCTGTTTCTCACGCGCGAGCGTGTTGTAGATCTTGAGTGATTCCATGAAGCGGTGTCGGGAGACTCAGCGCGCCGCGCATGCGATGTACAACGTTGCGGGCGGACCAAATTGGAGGCAATCGGCGCCGGCGCGGCGCCTGCAAAACTAGCGGCATATCTTACCGGAACTGCGCTGACGGGGCGGCCTGCCAGTGCGTCTGGCATGCTCCCCGTCAAGAACCTTTCCTGGCGCGCACGGCCGCTGCTGCGCACAAAGACGGTTTGTTAGAATGCGGCGGAGTATAACGGAACCGACTCTCATGAACAGACCGCTGCGTCAGACCGCTGCCACCCTGGCTTGCCTGCTTGCCATGTCGGCGGCACCGGCCTTCGCCCAGACCGCCGGCTTTGCCTTGCCGGCCGATTTGATGCCCAGCACGCAGCAAGCGCCGCAGGTCGCGCGCCAGAAGCGCATCGACGACGCGTTGGCCAAGAAGCAATACGCCGAGGCACTGGCCGAACTGGACAAAGACGTCGCCTCCCAGCCGCGCAACGCGCAGGCTCGCTTCCAGCGAGGCGTGGCACTTGCCGGCCTGGGCCGCGCCGACGATGCCATCGTCGCCTTCAGTCAGATGACACAGGATTTCCCGGAACTGCCCGAGCCGTACATCAACCTGGCCGCACTGTATGCCGAGCGAGGCGAGCTACTCCGCGCTCGCGACAACCTGATCATGGCGAACCGCGTGGCGCCGGAGAATGCGCTAGCGCAATCCAACCTTGGCGACGTCTACGTCCGCCTGGCCGCACAGTCCTACCAGAGCGCGATCAAGCTGAATCCGAAGAACGCCACCGCGCGCGCGCGTCTGGATGCCCTGCCTGATCTGCCGGGCGTGCACTCTGCGTCCAAACCCGCCACGACCACGCTGCCCGCAGCCAGCGGCGTGAGTGCCAAGCCAGCGAAGCGTCAATAAGAAGACGCGGCCCCGATCCTGCTTTTCCCACCCACAAGCTCTCTCTTCCTGACCATGCTCCGTATTCGCTCCCTCTTTGCCGGGCTCGTGTGTGCACTGGCCGTAACCGCCACCGCAGCCACGGCAGCCACCGCGTCCGCGCCGCGCGTCCAGTTCAAGACGTCGATGGGTAACTTCACCGTTGAGGTATATCCGGATAAGGCACCCAAGACGGTCGCCAACTTCCTGCAGTACGTGAAGGACGGCTTCTACAAGGGCACGATCTTCCACCGCGTGATGGACGGCTTCATGATCCAGGGCGGCGGCTTCACGGCTGACATGAAACAGAAGGACACCCGCCCGCCGGTCGAAATCGAATCAAAGAACGGTCTGAAGAACGACAAGTACACGATCGCCATGGCGCGCACCATGGATCCGAACTCCGCCACCGCGCAGTTCTATGTGAACGTGGTCGACAACAACATGCTCAACTACCCTGGTCAGGACGGTTACGGCTATACCGTCTTCGGCAAGGTGGTCGATGGCACCGACACCATCGACAAGATCAAGGCGGTGGAAACCACCACCAAGTTCCCGCACCAGAATGTGCCCGTGAAGCCGATCGTGATTGAATCGGCCACCGTCGTCTCCAAGTAACGCATTTTTGCCCCACCCAAGGAATTCACCATGACCCAAGTCAAGCTGCACACCAACCACGGCGACATCACCCTGGCCCTGGACGCTGAGAAGGCACCGAAGTCGGTTGCCAACTTCGTCGCCTATGTGAAGGATGGCCACTACAACGGCACGGTGTTCCACCGCGTCATCAAGGGCTTCATGATCCAGGGCGGCGGCTTTGAGCCGGGCGAGAAGATGAACCAGAAGCCCACCAAGGCTCCGATCGACAACGAAGCCAACAACGGCCTGAAGAACGAGCGCGGCGCCATTGCCATGGCACGCACCAACGATCCGCACTCGGCCACGGCCCAGTTCTTCATCAACACGGTTGACAATGACTTCCTGAACCACACGTCGCCGACGCCGCAAGGCTGGGGCTACGCCGTGTTTGGCAAGGTGACCGAAGGCATGGATGTGGTCGACAAGATCCGCTCCGTGCGCACCGGCAACCGCGGCTTCCACCAGGACGTACCGATGGAAGACGTGATCATCGAAAGCGCTGAAGTGATCGAATGATCGACGCAGCGCACGCCGCACAGGCCTCCGCGCTGACGACACCGGTCCGGGTTTCCGGGCCGGTGTTTTTTATTTCGGATCTGCACCTGACGGCCAGCATGCCGGCCACCGCCGCCGCGTTCGAGCGCTTCTTGCGCACGCGCGCCCGCGAGGCACGCACGCTCGTCATCCTGGGTGACTTCTTTGAATACTGGGTCGGCGATGAAGAATTGGCTGATCCGTTCCACCGGCACATCGCCAACCTGCTCGCCGAACTGGCCGCGGCCGGCACGCGTGTGCTGTTCATGCACGGCAATCGAGATTTCCTGCTCGGCAAGCGTTTTCTGACGGCCGCGCACGCTACGCTGTTGCCCGACCCCACCGTGCTCCAAGCGGACGATGGCCCGCGCATCGTGCTTGCCCACGGCGACGCCCTCTGCATGCGCGACACGGCCTACATGCGCTTTCGCCACTGGACGCGCAAGCGCTGGGTGCAGCGGATATTCCTGGCGATGCCGCTGCGCTGGCGCTTGAAGATCGCGCAGAAGATGCGCGCAGAGAGCGAAGCCGGCCGCGCCGTGTCCGCCAATGTCGCCGGCGAGCCCCGCGCCGCCGCGATGATGGGTGACGTCGCTCCAGAGGCGGTGGACGCGTTACTCACGGCATCGAATACCGGCACGCTGATCCACGGCCACACGCACCGCCCGCAGCTGCATCACGAGCCCAGCGGTGAGCGCTGGGTCCTTTCCGACTGGGATTTCGATCAGGCACAGCCGCGCGGCAGCTTCCTCAAACTGCAGGACGGCGCACTGACGGTCGAGCAAGTGACGGCATAAGCCGCCATCACCCGCCCTTCCTTACTTGAGCATCCGCTTCAGCTCACTCGCATCGAACGGATCGTTCGGCGAGTTCTCCAGGTGCGCACCCAGGCGATCCAGCGCAGAAAGAATGGACTCGATGCGCTCCTGCTGAAGCTCGCTGTGGTCGATCAGCCGTTTGAGCGCCAGCGATACGGGATCGTCCGCATCGGGCGTGATGCCATACGCGGAAAACTCCTGCTTGAGCGCAGACCGGGCTTCGGTAGCGACATCGCGCTCGATGATGCGCGCCGGTATGCCAACCGCCGTTGCACCCGGCGGCACCGGCTTAAGCACGACCGCGTTGGACCCAACTCGCGCCCCATCCCCGATGACAAAGCCGCCGAGCACCTTGGCGCCCGCACTGACCACCACGCCCTTGCCGAGCGTCGGGTGCCGCTTGGCGCCCTTGTATAGCGACGTGCCGCCCAGCGTGACGCCCTGGTAGATCGTGCAGTCGTCACCGATCTCGGCCGTCTCGCCAATCACGACGCCCATGCCGTGGTCGATGAACACGCGCCGGCCGACTGTCGCGCCGGGGTGGATCTCGATGCCGGTGAGAAAGCGCCCGAGGTGCGAGAACCACCGCCCAAGCAAGCGGAAGCCGCCATGCCAACACGCATGCGCGATCCGATGGACGATGATGGCGTGCAAACCTGGGTAGCAGGTCAGCACTTCCCAGCGGCTGCGCGCGGCCGGGTCTCGCTCCATGATGGCGCCGATATCTTCGCGAATGCGTGTGAACATCTTGAGGTGTGTGGATCGTTATTTCTATATGCGCGATGCGCTGAGGGCAGTGTAAGGCATTGCCTTACCGTGCTGCGGCAAGGGTTTTAACCAGACATGCAGGGGATGCCGCCCAGGTCGATCAACAACGGGCGGCTCTCAGGGCGGTCAGCGACAGTCGTCGGCTGCGCCGGTGGGCGGCGTGGTGGCTGCGGCGCGGCGGCCCAGCATGCGCTTGGCAATCCCCCGCAGGATGTTGACCTCTTCGGTCTCCAACTGCGTGCGGGCAAACAGCCGCCGCAGGCGCGACATCAGCTTTTTCGGCTGGGCGGGGTCCAGAAAACCGATCTCGACCAAGCCCTGCTCCAGATGCTCGAACATCCCGTCGATCTGCTCGGCGGTGGCCGGCTCGCCGACAAAGCCGACGCCTTCCATGCGGGTGTCGCCCGTGCCCGTGCCGGCCAGCAGCGCCATCCGGACCTCGTACGCAATCAACTGCACCGCCTGCGAGAGGTTCAGCGAGGCATACGCCGGGTTGGCTGGAATGTGCGTGACGACGTGGCAGCGCTCCACCACCTCGTTGGGCAAACCGAATCGTTCATTGCCGAAGACGAACGCGACGGTGGTGTCCGGCGCGGCCAGCAATGCGGCCACTTCTTCTGCCGCGGCACGCGGGCCGATGCGGCGCGGGCCGAATTCACGCGGGCGGGCAGTCAATGCGATGGTGAGCGAGGCGCCGGCCAGCGCTTCGCCAATGTCGTCTACCACACGGGCGGCGGCCAGCACGTCATCGGCACCGCTTGCCATGGCAACGGCATCGGCGTGGCGTTGGGCGTCGGCCTCGCGCGGGCGCACGAGCACGAAGCTGCCGGGCTCGCCAAAGCCCATCGTCTTGAGCGCACGTGCGGTGGAGCCGACATTGCCGGGATGACTGGTCTCGACCAGCACGAAACGGCACCGTGCGGCGCGCTGGTGCAGCGTTTCCGGGTCGGCGGGGGTGGTGTTTGGGGTGCTCATTGGCGCAATTCGCGGGGCGCCGGAGGCGGGGTTCATATACAATACGGCCACTCTTTTGACGGCGGGCAGGATCGCGAGATTGGCCCGCCGCTCGTTCTTCTACAATTCGTTGTGTTGTTTCGCCTGCGGCCGCTTCCGAAAAATCGGCGCGCCAGGCGCGGAGATCCCACATGCATCCGATGCTCAATATCGCCGTCCGGGCTGCTCGCAAGGCCGGCACCGTCATCAACCGCGCGTCCTTCGACGTCGATAGCCTGCGCACCGAGCGCAAACAACACAACGATTTCGTTACCGAAGTCGACCGCGCAGCCGAAGCGGCGATCATC
This sequence comes from Ralstonia wenshanensis, assembly GCF_021173085.1. Lineage (NCBI taxonomy): Bacteria > Pseudomonadati > Pseudomonadota > Betaproteobacteria > Burkholderiales > Burkholderiaceae > Ralstonia > Ralstonia wenshanensis. The sequence continues at coordinate 1,105,148 of NZ_CP076413.1, read as the reverse complement.
GAAGTCATCAAGACTGCCTACCCCGATCACGCGATTCTAGCGGAAGAGTCCGGCCAATCCTGGGCCGACGGCGAAACGATCAGCGAAAACGTCTGGGTGATCGACCCGCTCGACGGCACCACGAACTTCATCCACGGCTTCCCGCAGTACGGCGTTTCCATCGCGCTGATGCAGCGTGGCGTCGTCACCCAGGCCGTGGTGTACGACCCGACGCGCGACGAACTCTTCACCGCCTCCAAGGGCGCCGGCGCGTTCCTGAACAACCGCCGCATCCGCGTCACGCGCCGCGATAAGCTGGCCGACTGCCTGATCGGCACAGGTTTCCCCTACCGCGACATGGAAGGCCTGTACGACTACACCCGCCTGTTTGCGACCATGACGGAAAACTGCGCCGGCCTGCGTCGCCCCGGCGCTGCTGCGCTAGACCTCGCCTACGTTGCCTGCGGCCGCCTCGACGGTTTCTTCGAGCAGGGCCTGAGCAAATGGGACATGGCCGCCGGCTCGCTGCTCGTGACGGAATCGGGTGGTCTGGTGGGCAACTACACCGGCGAATCGGGCTACCTCGACCAGGGTGAAATCCTGGCCGGCAACCCGAAGGCCTTCGTGCAGATGATCAAGATCACCTCGCCGTTCTCGCGGTCGAAAGCTGAGGTTTGATCGGTGCGCTGCTTGCCAGTAGGCGCCGATAGAAAAAGCCCGCTTCATGCGGGCTTTTTTTCACCGTCCGGCTTACTTCTTTGTGACCGGAGGCTGGTTTGGCGCAAAGCTCAACGACGGCAGTTCGGCCTGCGCCTTTTCCGGCGTTTCAAGCTCCGGCACCACGCGACCGACAATCAGACCCAGCGATGGCGACGTGCGCACATACTTTGTCTCGCCGGCGTCCAGTGCGAAGCTCAGCGTCTTCTCGGTCTCGGTAGCCGTTGACACGACATACTTGCCTGCCGGCCGGTCAACAAAGAAGAAGCCACCCGGTTTGGATTGACCGACCACTTCGTTGTTCAGCTTGATGTCCGGTTGCAGGGCCGCTCCGATCAGCGACGACGAGCGGAAGAAGTACACGCGCCCCTGATCCTGCTTGAGCGTCGGAATCGACGAAGCCATTTCGGAATACTTCACGCCCGATGCGCAGCCCGCCATCAGAACGGTGATACCGATAGCCGAAGCCAATGCGCGCAAAACTCCCTTCATTGTGATTCTCCTGTTGTGATGGATACAGCTGTGGAAAGCGGGGAGTACGCCTGCTCGCCGGGCAGGTAAAACCCGACCAGCCGTTGACCGGCGATCACGAGATAGGCTTCGTGGACCTGGCGGCCTTCAATCGTGAAGATCGTGCCGACCGGGCGATAGACAGCGCCTTGCGGCAGCGTACCCACGCGCTGCCAGCTGGAGCCGGCCGCAAGCGTGCGCGTATAACCCGTCTCCAAGCGGATTTCCGTTGCCGATTTCAGTTGAATTCGCGATGGTCCCGTCGCGTCGTCAGTGGCCAGCGTGGCGGGCGCCGTATGTACCATCGGCGCGCAGGCGCCCAGGCAAGCCACGGCAATGCAGGCCACGGCCCAATGCAGCATTGGCTTTCGCACAACTCCCTCCAGAATTTTCTTTTCGGTACCGAGGCGGCACTCTGTGGGGAGCGATGTTAATGAGGTGGCGCGAGACTGGCATCCCCTCGAAACGGGTTTTTCGTGGGGGTTGCAATGCACGTTGCTAACAACCGATATAAGCAACACTTAGTGCGCATGTCCAAGCCGTACCGCCGAGGCCTTTCGCATTGCATGAAGAGGAGCGTGCGCGGCAAACGGCCGCGGCATCGTCAAGCCTGTGCCGCACCGCGCCAATGCCGCAAAACAAACCCTCGCCACCCGCACGGGTTTTGCAACGGGCGCCCCTCAATCACAATGCGATTCGCCTACAACTGTCATTGCCCGCCATGAAAACCGCCCTCGCTCTGCGCCACGTTCCGTTCGAGCATCTCGGCATCCTGCAGCCGCTGCTGCAAGCGCGCGGCTACACCGTGCGCACCGTGGACGTGGGCGTGCAGCCTGTGCCAGCCGACGACATGGCGGTGGCCGATTTGCTGATCGTCCTGGGCGGGCCAATCGGTGCATACGACGATGCAACGTATCCGTTCGTACGCGAGGAAGCCGCCGCCATTGCGCAGCGACTGGCCGCACGCAAGCCGTTGCTTGGCATCTGCCTGGGGGCGCAGTTGATGGCACGGGCGCTGGGTGCGGCGGTCAAGCCGATGGGCGCGAAGGAGATCGGCTTTGCGCCCATCACGCTCACGGCCGAAGGCGCAGATTCGCCGCTCGCGCCGCTGGCCGACGGCACGCCGGTGCTGCACTGGCATGGCGATCGATACGACTTGCCGCCGGGCGCGCGACGGCTGGCATTCACGGCAGTCTGCGCAGAGCAGGCCTTCGCCATTGGCAACCACGCATTGGGGCTGCAATTCCATCTGGAGGCAAATCTGAAGGAGCTGGAAGCCTGGTTGATCGGGCATGCGGCGGAGCTCGGTGCGGCGGGCATCGACCCACGTGCGTTGCGGGCGCAGGTACCGGCCGTCGCGGAACGCCTGTCGCAATGCGCGCGCGAGGTCTTTACCGCTTGGCTGGATCGCGCGGAGGCCGCATGACGCTGCCCGGCCCCATCCGCATCGACACCGTGCTCACCGGCCGTGCTGTCGATTACACGCGTCCGGGCTCACGCAGCGCCATCGATAAGCGCACCGTGAGCGACGCGGTGAAGGTAGACATCAACGGCATCGTCGGTGATGAGCAAGGCGATTTGCGGGTGCACGGCGGCCCCGACAAGGCGATCCACCACTACCCGTTCGACCACTACGCGGCTTGGCAAACGGACATCGGCGCGCAGCCCCTGCTCGCACAGCCCGGCGCTTTCGGCGAAAACCTGAGCACGACGGGCATCACCGAAGCCGACATCTGCGTGGGTGACCGCCTGCGTGCGGGCAGCGTGGTGCTGGAGGTGTCGCAACTGCGTCAGCCATGCTGGAAGCTCAACGACCGCTTCAACGCGCGTGACATGGCGCGCCGCGTGCAGAACACAGGGCGCACCGGTTGGTACTACCGGGTGTTGGAAGGCGGCACACTGCGCGCCGGTGATGCGCTCGAATGGCTTGAGCGCCCATGGCCGCAATGGCCGCTGGCGCGTGTGCTCGACGTGCTTTACCGCAACATGCTCGATCGTGCGGCGCTGGCCGAGATGCTGACGCTGCCGCTTACGCCGTCATGGCGCAAGCTGGTGGAGGGCCGCCTCGCACGCGGCGAGGTGGAAAGCTGGGCCAAACGCATTGATGGCCCAGCGCTCGATGCCTGAGTTCTCAACCGATCAGAACGTTTCCCAATCGGCGTCGGAACCGCCACCGGCCACGGCCAGAGGTTGCTTGCGGGCGGGAGCAGCTGCGGCAGGTGCGACCGGCGCAGACGCCGCCGGCTGAGCAGCGATCTTCGGTTCACGCTTGCGCAGAGCCGCGCGCGCGGGCTTGGCCGCGCTGACCGGCTTTGCTGCGGCCTTGGCCGCAGGCTTGATAGTCTTGTCAGGTTTCGCCACAGCCATCGCGGCGGTCTCTGCCCCGTCCAACCGGAACTGCGACACCACCTGCGTGAGGTTCTGCGCCTGTTCTTCAAGCGACTGTGCCGCGGCAGCGGCCTGCTCGACCAGCGCGGCATTCTGCTGCGTCACCTGCTCCATTTCCGTCACGGCCTGGCCGATCTGCAGGATGCCCTGCGTCTGCTCGGCCGATGCGGAAGCAATGTCTTCAACAATATTGGCGACGCGGCGTACGGCCTCCACCGTTTCGGTGATGGTCTCGCCGGCCTGCGCGACCTGCGTGTGGCCCGCTTGCACGCGCGACACTGAATCGTCGATCAGCGTCTTGATCTCCTTGGCAGCGGCCGCACTGCGCTGAGCCAGCGCGCGCACTTCGCCAGCCACCACGGCAAAGCCGCGGCCTTGCTCGCCAGCGCGAGCGGCTTCCACGGCAGCGTTGAGCGCCAGGATGTTGGTCTGGAACGCAATGCCGTCAATCACGCCGATGATGTCGGCCATCTTGCGCGAGCCCGCGCTGATGTCATCCATGGTGGCCACCACGCCGCGCACCACGTCGCCGCCGCGCGAAGCCAGGTCTGCCGCATTCGACGCCAGTGCGCTGGCCTGGCGGGCATTCTCGGAATTGTTGGTCACGGTGGAGGTCATCTGCTCCATGCTCGCGGCGGTCTTCTCCAGCGAGGCCGACTGCTGCTCGGTGCGCGTGGACAGATCGAGGTTCCCGCTGGCGATTTCGTGCGCGCCGGTGTTGACCGAATCCGAGCTGTTGCGCACCTGGCGTACGGTGTTCACCAGGCTTTCGCGCATGCGGCCCACAGCGGCCAGCAGACGGCCGAGTTCATTGCGGCCACCCGTTTTGACGTGAACGGCCAGATCGCCTTCAGCCACGCGGCTCAGCACGGTCACGGCTTCGTTGAGCGGCGTGATCACAAAGGCCCTGAGCCCGTAGAACACCGCCACGATCAACGCCAGTGCCATCGCAATGCCGAGTGCCACGAACTTCAGAATCGTTTCATAACGCGCGCGGCCATTGTCAGCCTCGTCCTTGGCCAGCTTCTTGACGAGTTGCTGGAAATTCTCGATCTGCACAGACCACGCCGCACCGGTATCGGTCACGTCCTTGTAGTTGATCGGGGCATAGGCTGCGGCATCACCGGCACGCAAGGCGGCGAGGGCGCGCTGCACGGCTTCGATGTGCGTCTGTGCGGCCTGGACGATCGCCTGGTGCTGCGATTCGTCGACACCTTCGATGGGCGGCGCATTCTTGAATGCCTCCACCTGCGCGATGGATTTCTTCAGCCCTTTCTCCGAACTGGCAAGCGCTGCTGCCTTGGCGGCGTCATCCATGTTCTCGCGCAGGACGCTATACAGGCGCGACATGCCGGTGCGGGCACGTTGCATGTCCTTGTACGCGTCGTTCAACAGCATGCTGCGGTCGGAAATCTCATGCACGCGTTCAGTGGCAGTGTTGGTGGTGCGCAGAGCCAGCACACCCACCGCCGCCCCGACCACGATCATCAGTGCAAACGTGATCAGAATCGCCAGCAGGCCAGCGCGCACGCTGGTGTTCTTCAAAATGCGGTCCATCTTGTCTCCGGAATCCGGGCAGGCAAGCACGCGATTGCGTGCGTGAAGTCAACGAGGTGAAAGTCGGTCGGAGGTCAGAACGTTTCCCAGTCCGAATCGTCTCCTGCGGCCACCAGCGGCTTCGCTTTGGTCAGGCTTGCCGGTATCACCGCCGGTGCGGGCGCACTCGTCTCGGCTCGGTCGACCGGCTTGGCCGCCGCCTTGCGCAGCACAGGCGGCTTGCGCGACGTCAGCCTGGGCTTGGCCGCATCGGTGCTCGGTTTGGCGGCCCCGCGGCGCGGCGCTTCATCCTTGGGCGCTCCCGGCGCTGCAACTGCGATTGATTTGACCGGCGCAACAACTGGCTCAACCTTGGCCACCATGGCGGGAGCACGCAGCGCATGCGCGTCGAGGCGGAATTGCGCCACCACCTGCGTCAGACTCACCGCCTGCTCTTCGAGCGATTGCGCGGCTGCGGCGGCTTGTTCCACCAACGCGGCGTTCTGCTGCGTGGCGTCGTCAAGCTGCGTAACGGCGTGGCTCACTTCTTCGATCCCCGAGCGCTGTTCCTGGCTGGCCGACGAAATCTCGCCAACGATGTCGGTCACGCGCTTCACGCTCGCAACGATTTCGCGCATCGTCGTGCCGGCCTCTTCCACCAGCGCGCTACCTGCATCCACGTTGACAACGGAATCGTCGATGAGCGCCTTGATCTCCTTGGCGGCAGCGGCGCTGCGCTGCGCGAGGCTGCGCACTTCACCGGCCACCACCGCAAAGCCACGGCCCTGCTCACCGGCACGGGCCGCTTCCACAGCAGCATTGAGCGCGAGGATGTTGGTTTGGAAGGCAATGCCATCAATCACGCCGATGATGTCGACGATCTTGCGCGACGACGCGTTGATCGAGCCCATCGTCTCCACCACGCGCGTCACCACATCGCCGCCGCGCACGGCCACATCCGAGGCGGACGCCGCCAGTTGGTTGGCCTGCTGGGCGTTGTCGGCGTTCTGCTGCACCGTCGACATCAGCTGTTCCATGGCAGAAGCCGTTTCTTCGAGCGAGCTGGCCTGCTGTTCGGTGCGCGACGACAGATCGAGGTTGCCGCTGGCGATCTCGCGCGTGGCGGTGCCAATGGTTTCCGAGGCGCCCTTGATGCGGCCGATGGTCTGCACCAGCGCGCCGCGCATGCGGCTCATGGCGTAGAGCAGGCTGTGATTGTCATCGGCACGGGTGGCAATTTCGACCGTCAGGTCACCGCCGGCGATGCGATTGGCCACATCCGCCGCGTAGGCAGGGTCCCCGCCGAGCGTGCGCTGCAGCCCGCGGTTCGCGATACCGCCCAGCAATACCAGCAAACCGGCCACCAGCACCAGCAGGCCGCCCGTCTGGTACAGCGAAGTCATGAACGCGGCATTGATGTCGTCCATGTAGACGCCGGTCGAGAAGACCCAGTCCCACGGCTCATAGCGCATCGCAAACGCCGTCTTGGGCACCGGCTCCGTGCCGCCGACCTTCGGCCAGACATAGCTCGTGAATCCGCCCTTGGGATCTTTGGCCGCATTGGTCAGGCCCATGTAGACCGCATTGCCCTGCGCATCCTTGAAGCCGGATTGGTCCTTGCCGACGAACTCCGGCTTGATCGGGTGCATCACCACCACATTGTTGGAACTGGTGATGGTGAAGTAGCCGTCCTTGTCGTAGCGCAGCGCCTTGAAGCGGTCGATCGCCTCCTTCTGCGCGGCGTCTTTGGTCAACGTACCGTTCTTCGTCAGGTCGTCGTACTGCTTGACCAGGTTCATGGCCATGGTCGTCACGCTGACGAGGTTGTTCTTGCGCTCCTCCACGCGGATCTCGCGCGCCTGATACGCGTTGAATACCGAGATCAAGGTCAGCGCGACAAGGCTGATGACCAACGGCAGCCAAAGCTTTTGGCGAAAGCTGAGCTTGCTCATTCCAGAGTCTCCGGATGCGGAACCGCGACGCGCCGTTTGCGCAAAAGCGATTCCACTATGGTTTTAGGGGTCCGGATGGTCTATCGGCAGGCAGGGCCCCAATCTTGAGGGCGCGTACCCGCGCGCCGAGCGGCTGCGCGGCATTTCGGCCTTCCCGCGACGACGGGGGCGGCGATTGATCTTTGCAAATCACGCTATATTGTTCAGAATTCTTTTGATTTTGAATTGACAATCGACGATGAAAACTACGCTCGAAGAACTGCTCGCCTTCCGCACGGTGGTCGATACGGGCTCCGTCACGGCCGCTGCGGAGCAGCTCGGCCAGACTGTGTCGGGTGTGAGCCGGGCGCTGCGCCGCCTGGAAGAGAAGCTGGACACCACCCTGCTCTCGCGCACAACGCGGCGGCTGTCACTTACTGACGAGGGCGCGACATTTCTGGCGCAGGCGCGCAGGATCCTCGCCGCCGTCGACGAGGCCGAGGAGCAGATCGCCCTGCGCCGCCAGCAGCCAGCCGGCCGCCTGCGCGTCAACGCTGCCATGCCTTTCATGCTGCATGTGGTGGCGCCGCTGGTGCCGGACTTCCGCGCACAGTATCCGCAGATCGAGCTGGAACTGAACACCAACGACCTGATCATCGACCTGCTGGAGGAAGACACCGACGTGGCGATCCGCATCGGCACGCTGCGCGATTCCACCCTGCGTGCGCGTCTGCTCGGCACGCGGCGGCTGCGTGTGCTGGCAAGCCCCGCCTATCTGAAAGCGCACGGCCGGCCACGCAGCGTGGAAGACCTGCAGAAGCACGCCCTGCTCGGCTTCGCGCAGCCGGAATCGCTCAATCTCTGGCCCCTGCGCGGCCTGCACGGCGACCGCCTGCGCATCGAACCCACGCTCAAAGCATCAAGCGGTGAAACCCTGCGCCAGCTCGCCCTGCAAGGCGCGGGCATCGTCTGTCTGGCCGACTTCATGACCGCTGAAGACCGCCGCGCCGGCGATCTTGTGCAGGTGCTGCCGGATGCCACGGTCGAGGTGCTGCAGCCGATTCACGCGGTGTACTACCGCAACACGCAGCTGGCTTCGCGGATTGCGTGCTTTCTCGACTTTTTGGAAGCCAGGCTCACCGACGATGTGCGGTGATGCGGCCTCGCGGGTGTGCAACAATTGCACGATTCAACACCTTCCGCGCGCGGCCTAATCGCATGACATCGGGCCGCGCGCTGCGCATTGGTACTCATGGCTGAACACTCCGCTCCGGTTCTGGAGATCGACCCGAAATACGGCCCCTTCGACAAGCACACTCCAATGATGCAACAGTACCTTCGCTTGAAGGCTGGGCATCCAAACACGCTTGTCTTCTATCGCATGGGCGACTTCTACGAGCTCTTCTTTGAAGACGCCGAAAAAGCCTCGCGCCTGCTCGATATCACGCTCACCGCACGCGGCAGCTCCAACGGGCATCCGATCCGCATGGCGGGCATCCCGTTCCACGCTGCGGAGCAATACCTCGCCAAGCTCGTCAAGCTGGGCGAATCCGTTGCGATCTGCGAGCAGATTGGGGACCCTGCGACGACCAAAGGACCGGTCGAACGCAAGGTCGTGCGCGTTGTCACGCCGGGCACCTTGACGGACGCCGCGCTACTCTCCGACAAGGTGAACAACCATCTGCTGGCCATCGCGCACCTGCCGGGCAAGCGTGGCGTCGCACCGCTGATCGGTCTGGCGTGGCTCAACCTGGTCGGCGGCGAACTGCGCGTGATGGAGTGCAGCCCCGACCAGCTCGACCGCGAACTCGAGCGCATCCGCCCTGCTGAAGTGCTGGCCGACGATGCAACGCTGAACACCATCCAGGTGGATGTTGCCCGCACGCGCCTGCCCGATTGGCATTTCGACGTGGAAGCCGGCACCCGCCGCCTGCGCGAACAACTGGGTGTGGCAAGCCTCGTTGCTTTCGGTGCGGAAACGTTGACGGCCGCACTGGCGGCTGCCGGCGCGCTGCTCAATTACGCGGCGGCCACGCAAGGCCAATCGCTGCGCCACGTGATCGGCTTGACCGTCGAGCATGAGAGCGAATTCATCGGCCTGGACACCGCCACGCGCCGCAACCTGGAGTTGACCGAGACGCTGCGTGGGCAGGAATCGCCGACGCTGTTCTCGCTGCTGGACACCTGCGCGACCAGCATGGGCAGCCGTCTGCTGCGCCACTGGCTGCATCATCCGCTGCGGAATCGCGCAGTGCCGCAAGCACGGCAGCAGGCGATCGAAGTGCTGCTCGGCAGCGATTGGCAAACGTTGCGTGCGACGCTGCGCACGCTCTCGGATGTGGAGCGCATTACCGGGCGACTGGCGCTGCTGTCGGCGCGCCCGCGCGACCTGTCATCGTTGCGTGACACGCTCGCGCGCCTGCCTGAGATTCGCGAAGAGCTGCCTCAAAGCGATGCCGCGCCGCTGCTCGCCGAGCTGTACGCCGCGCTCACCCTGCCCGAAGACGCCCACGCCCTGCTCCAGAGCGCCGTGATGGCTGAGCCCGCAGCCATGGTGCGTGACGGCGGCGTCATCGCCCGAGGCTACGACGCAGACCTTGATGAGCTGCGCGATATCTCTGAAAACTGTGGCCAGTTCCTCGTCGATCTGGAAGCCCGCGAGCGCGAGCGCACCGGCATCGCCAATCTGCGGGTCGAGTACAACCGCGTGCACGGCTTCTACATCGAAGTCACCAATGGCCAGGCCGCCAAGGTGCCCGACGATTACCGGCGTCGCCAGACGCTGAAGAACGCCGAGCGCTACATCACGCCCGAGTTGAAGGCGTTTGAAGACAAGGCCTTGTCGGCGCAAGACCGCGCGCTGTCGCGCGAAAAGCTGCTCTATGAGGAACTGCTGCAGAAGCTGCTGCCGCATCTGGCCGAGTTCAAGCGCATTGCCGCCGCGCTGGCCCAGGCCGATGTGCTCGCGACGCTGGCCGAGCGTGCGCATGCGCTGTCGTGGTCGCGTCCCATGCTGACGGATGCACCCGGCATTGAACTGACCCGCGCACGCCATCCGGTGGTCGAACAACAAGTCGAACAGTTCGTCGCCAACGACTGCGTGCTGCAGGAGGCGCGCAAGCTGCTGCTGATCACGGGCCCCAACATGGGTGGTAAATCGACCTTCATGCGGCAAACCGCGCTGGTCGTGCTGCTCGCCTACGTGGGCGCGTTTGTGCCGGCGGAAGCAGCCGTCATCGGACCGATCGACCGCATCTTCACGCGCATCGGCGCGGCCGACGATCTGGCGGGCGGGCGCTCCACCTTCATGGTTGAGATGACCGAAGCCGCTGCCATCCTGCACCGCGCCACGCCCAACAGCCTGGTGCTGATGGACGAAATCGGCCGCGGCACGAGCACGTTTGATGGTCTGGCGCTCGCCTGGGCAATTGCGCGCCACCTGCTGTCGCACAACCGCAGCCACACGCTATTCGCCACGCACTATTTCGAGCTGACGCAACTGCCGCAGGAGTTTGCACAGGCCGCCAACGTGCACCTCTCCGCCGTCGAACACGGTGACGGCATCGTTTTTCTGCATGCCGTGCAGGAAGGTCCGGCCAGCCAAAGCTACGGGTTGCAGGTCGCGCAGTTGGCCGGGGTGCCGCAGCCGGTCATTCGTGCCGCGCGCAAACGGCTCGCCTGGCTGGAGCAGCATTCCGCCGACACCGGCGCCACACCCCAGCTCGACCTGTTCGCACTCGCCGCCGAAACGCCCATCGACGACGAAGACGATGCCAGCGATGAAGCCCCCGACAGCGCGCTGACGGATGCGCTCGCCGGAATCAACCCTGACGACATGACGCCGCGCGAGGCGCTCGACGCGTTGTACCGCCTCAAGGCGCTGGCAAGCCCATCCGCCTGATTCCGATGACCCGGCCCGGCGCAGCTTTCCGCACGCTCCAATGCATCGCCATAACGTTGGCGATGCTGCTGCCGATGGCTGCGCCCGCCGCGTCAAAGAGCACGAAGCCTGCAACTGACGCGCCGGCCGCCTTCACCTTCACGGTGATCGGCAATGTGCCCGAGCGCGCTGAAGATGTCGCCCCTGCGCATGCATTACTGGACGCCATCGACGCCGAACATCCGGCCTTTGTCGTCCATCTGGGCAACCTCAAGGGCCGGGATGAATCGTGCTCCGACACGCTGCTCGAAGCACGTCATGACCTGCTCGACAGCCTGATCACCCCGGTCATCTACATCCCGGGCGACCACGACTGGAGCGACTGCCAACACCCCGCCGCCGGCGGCTTCGACCCGGTGGAGCGCCTGTTGCGCCTGCGCGAGCTGTTCTACCCGGACGACAACACGCTCGGCCAGCGCGCCATGACCGTCATGCGCCAGTCCGATCAGGCCAAGTTCCGCAGCTACCGCGAAAACACACGCTGGACGATGAACGACGTGCTCTTCGTCACCCTCAACGTGCCCGGCGACAACAACAACTACAAGATCGCAGGCGGACGCAACGGCGAATACGAAGATCGCCTCGAAGCCAATCGCCAATGGTTAGCACGCGCCTTTGCCGTCGCGCGCCAACGCAAGATGGCCGGCGTGGTGATCATGATGCAGGCCGACCCGCTCTTTGAAGACGGATGGGAACGGCGTCGTGCGCCTAACCTGTTCGACGGCTTGCTGCGGCGGCGCTCGCATGACGGCTACCTCGCACTGAAGCGCCAGTTGCGAACGCTCACGCGCGATTACGACGGCGCCGTCCTCCTGATCCACGGCGCCAGCCAGACTTTCATGCTCGACCGTCCGCTCAAGGACGAAAACGGCCGCCCGGACTCGCACGTGATGCGCGCCCGGACCTATGGTTCGCCAGTGCTGGATCGCTGGCTGGAAGTGTCCGTCACACCAGGCCACTCGCCGCTGTTTCATCTCCGCAGCCGTCGCCTAGACAACACCCCTGCCCCGGCGCCGGAAATCACGCCAGCGCCGGTGCAATAAAAAACGGGAGCCGAAGCTCCCGTTCTTGCATCTCGATGGACTTGCCGATCAGTGCAGCGTGTGCGGCTTGTCGTCGTCTTCGTCCTCGTCCACCACTTCAAGGCCGTTTTCACCGTGCACATGGCCGTGCTCGATTTCTTCAGCCGTGGCTTCACGAACTTCCGTGACCTTCAGTTCGAAGCGCAGCGCCATGCCGGCCAGCGGGTGATTGCCGTCCAGAACAACCTTGTCTTCCGCCACGTCGGTGACGGTGTAGACGATGGCGTCTTCCTCGTCGCCATCTTCGGGCACGCCCTCGAACTGCATGCCGACTTCAAGCGGTTCCGGAAAGCGATCACGCGGCTCGATCTTGATCAGCTCTTGATCGTAGTCACCGAAGGCGTCGTCCGGCTCGAGCTGCAGTTTGGTCTCAAAGCCTTGCTCCTGGCCGTCCAGCGCTTCCTCGATTTTGGGGAACGTGCCATCATAGCCGCCGTGCAAATACACCATCGGCTCATCGGATTCCTCGATGACGTTGCCCTGCGCGTCGGACAGTTTGTAAGCCACCGACACCACCGTATTCTTCGCGATTTTCAATTGCGCACTCCATGAACGAAGTCCCATTATACGCTGCCGATGGCGGCGTCCAACCCGCTCTTCCGCTCGAGCGGCCGGCGCAACTCCTCGGCGGGCTGTCGCCGCGCGATTTCATGCGCACGCACTGGCAGAAAAAGCCTCTGCTGATCCGGCAGGCACTTTCCCCGGAAGAGATGCGTGCACTGCACTTTCCGCTATCTCCCGAACGTGTCCTTGCCCTGGCGGAGCGCCCTGACGTCGAGTCCCGCCTGATCGCGCAATCGCGCGGGCGCTGGTCGTTCAACCACGGCCCCTTCGACGAACGCCCGCTGCCTTCACGCAAGACGCGCAACTGGTCGGTGCTTGTGCAAGGCGCAAACCTCGTCGAGCCGGCGGTTGAAGCGCTCATGCAGCGCTTCAGGTTCATTCCCGACGCGCGGCTCGATGACGTGATGATCAGCTTCGCCACCGACGGCGGCGGAGTCGGCCCGCACTTCGATTCGTACGATGTGTTCCTGTTGCAGGCCCACGGCAAACGCCGCTGGCGCATTTCCGCCCAGGACGATCTCACGCTCGTGCCCGATCTGCCGCTCAAAATCCTGGCCAACTTCCAACCTGAAGAGGAATTTGTGCTCGAGCCAGGCGACATGCTGTATCTGCCCCCGCACTACGCACACGATGGCGTGGCAGAGGGAGACTGCATGACGTACTCCATCGGATTCCGCTCGCCTTCGTACCGTGAACTGGCCGGCCACTTCCTGGGCTTCCTGTCGCAAACGCTGGAAGACGATCCCAACTTCGAAGGCCGGTACGCCGATCCCGAGCAAAAACCCACCGCGCACCCCGGCGAACTGCCGGCTGCCATGGTCAAGGCCCTCGCCCAGAAACTCAATGCGTTGCGCTGGACGCCTGAACTCGTCGGCGAGTTCCTAGGCGCGTACCTTTCCGAGCCCAAGGATCACGTCGACTTCGTCACGCAGCCCCGTTTGCCGCTCGCCCGTTTCACAGCCCGGGCACGCAAGGAAGGCATCGCGCTCGACGCGCGCACACAGGCGCTGTATGACGCGCACCGATTCTGGATCAACGGCGATACGTTCGAGCCTTCGGGAACGTTGCTTGCGTGGCTTTCCGCGTTGGCGGACGCCCGTCGTGCGAGCGCGGCGTCCGTCGATGCGGCGGCCGGTTTGCCGGATCTGATGGATACGCTGCATGCATGGTACGAAGAAGGCTGGCTGAGGCTGGGTGGCCCCGCACAGCGATGATTCCCCATTGAAACAGATCGTTACAAAAGCGTCTGAATCGCACGTGCGTCAGCCCCGACTCGGCTACACAGGGTAGGTAAAGGTCGCTATAATCCGACGCTAGCTTGCAGGCCGAGCAGCCCTCGTGCGGCTTGGCTGCCAGCAGAGAAGAAGGTGTAGTACCTGAGCGATAATTACCGGTAATTATTCATCGCCCTTTTTGTTGTCCGCTTTCCATATTCAGTTTAAGGATCGAAAAAATGAAAAAGTCTCTCCTGATCGCCTCGCTGATGGCTGCTGTGGCTCTGGCTGCTTGCGGTAAGAAGGAAGAAGCTGCTGCTCCGGCAGCTGCTCCGGAAGCTTCGGCTCCGGCTGCTGCTCCGGCTGCTCCTGCTGCTTCGGACGCCGCTGCATCGGCTCCGGCTGCCCCGGCCGCTTCGGACGCCGCTGCTGCTCCGGCTGCTTCGGACGCTGCTGCTTCGGCTCCGGCTGCCAAGCAATAATCGCGTTTCTCGCGAGACAAAAAAAGCCGACCTTCGGGTCGGCTTTTTTTTATGGGCGCAAACTGGCGCTCGAGCATCCGGGCAGCAGTCGCGCTGGCCCTCTGTTATTCAAAGTTGTTTCTGAATCTTACAAAGCGCTCCGATCGGTCCTGCCGCACTCAAACGGTGCGCCAGGGCAACCCTTCTTCCTGATCCGCGATCGGCACGTCTCCAACGCTGGCACCCAGCGGCACTGCGATCGCCTCAGCTGCCAATAGCGGTGTGTTGTTCTGCTTGGACAGATGCGCGGCCACGACAGTATGCAAGGCGTCATGGCGCACGCGAGTGAGGATCGCGGCGGCAATGTCATTGGCCAGGTGGCCAAAATCCCCACCGATACGACGCTTCAATGACCAGGGATAGGCTGAATTGGCCAGCATCTCCCGGTCGTGATTGCATTCGAGCACGAGGGCGTGCATGCCCGTCAGGTGGGTGCAGAGGTATTCCGTCAACATGCCGGCATCGGTAAGCACCCCCAGGCGCCGCGCACCGTCATCGAAAACAAACTGCAGTGGTTCACGCGCGTCGTGCGGCACGGTGTACGGCAAGATTTGCAGATCGCCAACACAGAACATATCGTCGGCGCGGCAGAAACGCACGGCCGCACGGTCAGCGCCGCGCAGGTTTTCCGTGGCGCGATACGTGCCGTGGCTGGTCCAGACGGGAATATTGAATTTGGCGGCAAACGCATAGGCGCTGCCAACGTGATCGCTATGCTCGTGCGTGACGAGGATGGCGTTGAGGGATTCGGGCGTACAGCCCAGGCGTTCGAGCCGCCTCACAGTCTCGCGGATACCGAATCCGCAATCCAGCAGAATGCGCGTGCACGTCGCACCGCTCGCGGATTCGACGAGCAGCGCATTCCCTTCACTGCCGCTGCCAAGGCTGGCGAATCTCAGTGTCATCGCCCACCCAGGCAGCCGTACTGCATGATGCCGATTACCGCAGTTGCTCGTCGAGCAGCGACAGGATGCGCTTGCCGATGTCGCCGGTCTGCGCGGAGCCATCGTCGTTCTGCACCAGCACCGTCGACGACGTGCCTGCGTCCTTCACCACCACACGGTAACGCTTGGCGCGCTTGAGGTCTTCGATCTTCGTGCCCGAGAACAGGCGCGAGAAGAAGCCAGGTGCGTTGGCTTCGGCGCGCGTATCGGCGTAGCGGACGAAGTACACGCCTTGCGAGCGGTCGCGATCATCCACGGTGAAGTTCACGCGGTCCAGCGCCAGACCCACGGTACGCCAGGCGCGATCAAAAGGCTCCGGCACCTGGAGAACCGGCTGGCCATTCGATTGCGTCAGCAGCGACGGGCCGGTACGCGGGGCCGGTTCAGCCTTCGTGCCGTCTTGCACCGGATGCGCAGCCTGCGTTTGTGCAAGCTTCTGCTGTGCGGCTTCCTTGCTGGCACCCAGACGCTGCATCAGGCGCGAGAGGAATTCGGCTTCGAGTTCGGGATCGGCCGGACGCGGTGTCCACACAGTCTGGTCCTTGGACGAACCGACCAGTTGTTCCTGCGCACCGCGGTGCGAGATGTAGACCTCGACCGTGCCATTCGGGCCCTTCTCGATGCGAGTGCGGAACTTGTCGCGTTCCGACGTCGAGTACAGACCATCGAACACCTTGCCGACAGTGCGGCGGATGATGTCCTGCGGAATCTTCGCGCGGTTCTCGGCCCAGTCGGTTTCCATGATGCCGGTCTCGGGCGAATCGATCACCAGCAGGAAACCCAGCTCTTGCCAGAAGGTGCGCAATTGCGGCCACAGAGCATCCGGCGTGGTCTTCACGACCAGCCAGCGCTGATTGCCATCGCGCTCGATGCGCATATCGGACACGGCCGGCAGCACGTTGTCGGTGCCCGAGCCAGGCGTCGTTACCTTGGGCGCCGTCGACGTGTAGGCCGACAGCGTGGTCGTGCCCGTGTCCGGCGCGGCATAGCGGCGATCAGCCTGGATGCCGGTCAGGTCGGGCGGGATTTCAAGCGTCGGGCCCTTCTTGGCCTGCGATTTGTAATCGATGCGGTCCGGCTGCATCGCCTCATTGACGGTATCGCAACCGGAAATCAGGGCAACCGACAGCGCGGCCAGCAACAGTTGAGCGGACGTCGCCACAGCCCCGCGACGGGTTTGGTGCAGTTTCATTGACTTGCGATCCTTCAGATGAGAACGATGGCTTAAGGGCCCAGAAGCGTCTGGAAGGGGCCTTGAAACAATCAGGAGAGCAGCCCGGCATCCTTCAGGGATGCGCGCACAACCTCGTGATACTGGGGTGCCAGCGGCGTCAACGGCAGGCGGATGCCACCTTCCATCTTGCCCATGGCCTGGAGAGCCCACTTGACGGGAATCGGATTCGACTCGACGAACAGGTTCTTGTGCACCGACAGCAATTGCATGTGAATGCGGCGAGCCGTTTCCACGTCACCACGCATGGCAGCCGCGCACAGTTCGTGCATGGCACGCGGCGCCACGTTGGCTGTCACGGAAATGTTGCCGTGGCCGCCCAGCAGCATCAGCGCGATGGCCGTCGGGTCATCCCCGCTATAAATCTTGAACGAGGCCGGCGCGCCTTTGATGAGGTGCGCCGCGCGGTCGATGTTGCCGGTGGCTTCCTTCACGCCGATGACGCCCGGCACTTCGGCCAGACGCAGCATGGTTTCGACCGTCATATCGGCCACCGTGCGACCCGGCACGTTGTACAGAATGACCGGCAGATCCACCGACTCGGCCACCTTGCGGAAGTGCAGGTACATCCCTTCCTGCGTCGGCTTGTTGTAGTACGGCACGACCTGGAGGGAGGCATCGGCGCCCACTTGCTTGGCATAGGCCGTCAGCTCGACGGCCTCGGTCGTGGAGTTGCCGCCGGTACCCGCAATGATGGGGATGCGCTTGTTGGCCTGCTCGACCGCCACGCGGATCAGCTCACGGTGCTCTTCCACCGACACGGTCGGCGATTCGCCGCTGGTGCCGACGATCACGATGCCGTCGGTGCCTTCGGCGATGTGCCAGTCGATGAGCTTGCGCAGGGACGGAAAATCAAGGCTGCCGTCCTCGTGCATGGGCGTGACGATGGCGACGAGACTGCCGGAAATCTGGATCATGGTTTCGAAAGCAGACAAAAACGTGAACGTAAACAGTCGGATTGTACCGGATCGTCAGAACGGATTCGCCACATCTGGGACCCGCCAAGAGACGGGTAAGCCGCCGTCCTCAGCAACTTCAAAGTGCGTAGCGCGGCGCAACCGACCCGGCCGGCTCGCGAACCGCGCAAACCCGCTGCACGTAAGCTTCTCGGGGCGCTACGAGGAAGCCGTCCTCATAGCCGATCACCCGCAGTTGGCCGCGCACGGCATCGAGCAATTCGCCCGGCGCCAGCAGGAATGCCGGATTGGACGGCTTCCCGACGGTTTCGTTTCCGATGGCGAAGGTTTCGTAGATCAGGCGGCCGCCCGGCGCGACGGACGCAAGCAAGCGCGGCCAGAGCGGTCGATGCAAGTAATTCGTGACCACAACGGCATCGAAAGTGGCCCCAGCGGGCAACGGCCACGGGTTTCCTTCGATGTCGGCGACGATGGTTTGGGCGATGCCCGCGAGGCCCGAAAGCGCTGCCGCGTCACGATCGATGCCCGTCACTTGCAGGCCGCGTGCAGCAAGCCAACGTGCGTGGCGGCCGCTGCCGCAAGCCACATCCAGCACGGAGGCGCCGGCCGGTAGTTCAGCCGCCCACCGTACCACCCACGGTGACGGCGCAGCAAGCGTGTGCGGATCCAATGCGACAGCAGACATCAACGGCCCATCAGCTATACGTCAGACCCATCGCCTCGCGCACCTCGCGCATGGTCTCTTGCGTGACCTTGCGCGCGTTATCACAGCCATCGGCGATGATGGCGCGCAGCAGCGACGGATCGTCCATGTATTTCTGGGCGCGTTCGAGCATCGGCTGTTGTTCGCGCAGAATGCCCTCGATCACAGGCTGCTTGCACTCCAGGCAGCCGATGCCGGCGCTGCGGCAGCCCTTCTGCACCCACTCTTTCGTGTCGGCGTCGGAGTAGACCTGGTGCAGTTGCCAGACCGGGCACTTGTCCGGGTCGCCCGGATCGGTGCGGCGCACGCGGGCGGGGTCGGTCGGCATGGTACGAACCTTTTTCTCGACAGTTTCCTTGTCCTCGCGCATGCGGATCGTGTTGCCGTAAGACTTGGACATCTTCTGGCCATCAAGACCCGGCATGCGCGACGCCTCGGTCAGCAGCACCTGCGGCTCGGGCAGGATGATCTTGCGGGCGCCTTCCAGGTAACCAAACAGGCGTTCGCGGTCGCCCATCGAGAGGCTCTGCGACTCGGCCAGCAGCGCGCGGGCCTGCTCCAGGGCTTCGTCTTCGCCGCGCTCCTGGTAGGCCGTGCGCAGTTCCAGATACAGCTTGGCGCGCTTGCCGCCGAGCTTCTTGGCCGCTTCCAGCGCCTTCTCTTCGAAGCCCGGTTCACGACCGTAGAGGTAGTTGAAGCGGCGGGCGACTTCGCGCGTCATCTCGACGTGCGGCACCTGGTCTTCACCCACGGGGACGAAGCCGGCGCGGTAAATCAGGATGTCCGCGGCCTGCAGCAAAGGGTAGCCGAGGAAGCCATAGGTGGAGAGGTCTTTTTCCTTGAGCTTCTCGATCTGGTCCTTGTACGTCGGCACGCGTTCCAGCCAGCCCAGCGGTGTGCCCATCGAGAGCAGCAGGAACAGCTCTGCGTGCTCGGGCACACGGCTCTGGATGAACAGCGTGGCCTGGGTCGGATCGACGCCGGCGGCGAGCCAGTCAATCAACATTTCCCACACCGATTCCGCGATCACCTCGGGCGACTCGTAATGCGTGGTCAGCGCATGCCAGTCGGCGACGAAGAAGAAGCATGGGTACTCGGCTTGCAGCCGAACCCAGTTTTTCAGGACGCCGTGGTAATGCCCCAGGTGCAGAGCACCGGTCGGACGCATGCCGGAGAGAACGCGGTCAGGAAACATGTGGGAAATGGAGTTGAAGACTCAGGAAAACAGCATTTGCAGCGGACTCAGGATCCACTGCAGCAGTTGAAACAGCAGCGCCATGATCGGGCGCATCCAGACATTGGTGATGACGTTGGAAATGATCAGTGCCATCACGATGAAGAAACCGAACGGTTCGATGCGCGAGAGGCCAAGCGCCAGCCGAGGCGGCAGGAGTGCCGCCAGCACGCGCCCGCCATCAAGCGGCGGCAGCGGAAACATGTTGAACGCCGCCATCACCATATTGACCAGAATGCCAGCGCGCGCCATGCCGATCAGGAACGGGTCGTTCACGCCGCCTACCGCGAACACAACCGCCAGCACACCCCAGAAGATCGCCTGGACAAAGTTGGTAGCGGGCCCGGCCAGCGCCACCCACATGCCATGCCAGCGCGGATCACGCAAACGGCCGAAGCGCACGGGCACCGGCTTGGCATAGCCGAACACAAACGCGCCCTTGGTGGCGAAATACAGCAGCAGCGGCATCGCAATCGTGCCGATCGGATCGATGTGCCGCAGCGGATTGATGCTGATGCGGCCCATGACATAGGCCGTATCGTCGCCGAAATGCTTGGCGACATAGCCATGCGCCGCCTCATGCAGCGTGATGGCAAACAGGACGGGAATCGCGTAAACCGCGATGTTTTGGATCAGTGTGGGGTCCATAGACGAGCTATTGTAGCAAGCGCGCGCCTCGGCACGACGCCACCGAAGCGCGCACCAAACGCTCGCCTACAAGCCCACGCGGGCCGGATCGCCTCGGCCGCGCCTTACGAGTTCGGGCTCGCCGCTCGTCAGGTCGATGACGGTGGTGGGTTCGGCCGGGGCCGGGCCGCCGTCGATGACGAGTTCAAGCTGCTTTTCAAGCCGATCCCGAATGGTCTCGGCCTCATTGAGCGGCTCGTCATCGCCGGGCAGTTGCAGCGTGGCGGAGAGCAACGGCTCACCCAGTTCTGCCATCAGCGCCAGCGGGATCGCGTGTTCCGGTACGCGCAGGCCGATGGTCTTGCGCGACGGATGCGAAAGCCGGCGCGGCACCTCCTTGGTCGCCTCCAGCAAGAAGACGAACGGCCCCGGCGTGGCCGCCTTCAGCACGCGGTACTGCTTGTTGTCGACGCGCGCAAACGTGGCCAGCTCGGAAAGGTCACGGCACATCAGCGTGAGGTGATGCTTTTCGTCGATGCCACGAACGCGGCGCAGGCGCTCGACGGCCGATTTGTCGTCAAGATGGCAGGCGAGTGCGTAGCAGGAATCTGTGGGCAGCGCGACAAGGCCACCGGCACGGATAATCTCCACGGCCTGGCGAACCAAGCGCCCTTGCGGCGTAGTCGGATGAATCTGGAAGAACTGGGACATGGCAGCCGCGCGCTCAGGACATCCACCGGTTCCACACCGGCGTCAGGTTGTCAGGCAGCGGCGGCAGCGTGCCGAGTTCGACACGGCCCTCGCCCGGGCCATGGAAGTCTGAACCACGCGACGCCATCAGGCCGTAACGGCGGGCCACGTCGGCGTACAGCGCGTATTGGTCGGGCGTATGGCTGCCGGTGATGACTTCGACGCCCTCCCCGCCCAGCGCCTTGAATTCATCAAACAGCGCGCCGTGCTCGACCAGCGACAGCGTGTAGCGTCCTGGATGCGCCATCACCGCGACCCCACCCGCGCCCTTGATCCAGTTGATCGCATCGGCCAGACGCGCCCAGCGATGCGGCACGTAGCCCGGCTTGCCGTCGCCCAGGTAGCGGTCAAACACTTCGTGGATGTCGCGGCAGTGTCCATGCTCGACCAGGAAGCGGGCGAAATGGGTGCGCGAGACCATGTCGGGATTGCCGGCGTAGCGCAATGCACCTTCGTAGGCGCCTTCGATGCCGAGCTTGGCCAGCGCGGCGCTGATGTCTTCAGCACGCGCGCAGCGACCGGAGCGTGTTCGCTCCAGCCCCTGCACCAGATCGGCGTTATCCGGGTCGATACCCAGGCCGACGATGTGCAGCGTGCGCCCCGCCCAGGTCACGGAAATCTCTACGCCCGGCAGGTAGTCCATGCCCAGCGCCGCTGCGGCCTCGCGCGCGGCGGCCTGCCCGCCCACTTCGTCGTGGTCGGTCAATGCCCAGAGCGTCACACCGTGCGCAGCAGCACGGGCGGCCACTTCGTGCGGAGCAAGCATGCCGTCCGATACCGTGGAATGGCAGTGCAGATCGGCATTTCGGGCGGAGGCGGCGGAGAGGTTTGGCATTCCGCCATTTTACTGCTGCGTCGCGCAACCGGGGAGCCTCACCCCAACTAAAGATCGGCATTCGGAAGACCCGACTGCCCGTGGCGGTGTTCACGGCGACGCGCTTGCTGCGGGCTATAGTGGTCGCATTGTTTCGTCCTCGACGCTTTGCCATGACTTCCGCCGCCACAGCCCCCGCCTATCTCCCTCAGCCCTTGGAGCAACGCATCGACGTGCTCGTCGTGGGCGCTGGGCCGGTGGGCCTATTTGCAGCCTTCCAGGCCGGCGTGCTGGGCATGTCGTGTGTGCTGGTGGACGCATTGGACCGCCCGGGCGGCCAATGCACGGAGCTGTACCCGGAAAAACCGATCTACGACATCCCGGCGCTGGTCTCGTGCACAGCTCAGGAACTCGTCGACCGGCTGATGGCCCAGTGCGCGCCGTTCAACTACCCCATCCTCTGCGGACGCCGCGCCGAAACCGTCGAAACGCTGGAAAGCGGGCACGGCCAGCGCTTTCGCGTCACCACCAGCGCCGGCGACGTGTTCGACTGCGCCGCCGTACTCATCACGGCGGGCAACGGCGCGTTCACCCCACAACGCGTGGCCTTGCCTGAAGCGGCCGCGCTGGAAGGTCGCCATCTGCACTATGCCGTGCGCGACACCGCGCGCTTTGCGGGCAAGCGCGTGGTGATCGCAGGCGGCGGCGATTCCGCACTCGACTGGGCGCTCGCGTTGCGTAAGGTGGCCGCACGCGTGACGCTGGTCCATCGGCGAGAGGGCTTTCGCGCCGCCGATGCGAGCGTCGCTGAAATGCGCGCCGCCGTCGCCGCCGGCGAAATGGATTTTGTGCTCGGCATGATTTCGCGCCTGGACAGCACGCCCGACGGCACGCTCACCGGCGCGGCCATCCGCGGGCGCGACGGCGAAACCGTACTGCCCTGCGACGAACTGATCGCGCTGTATGGGCTGGTTTCCGAGCCTGGGCCCATTGCCAACTGGGGCGTTGAGATGCGCGCGGGCCGCATCACGGTCGAAACGACGGCGTATGAGACGTCGCGCCCCGGGGTGTTCGCCGCAGGCGATATCGCGCTGTATCCGAACAAGCAGAAGCTGATTCTGTCGGGCTTCCATGAGGTGGCGATGGCGCTGCGCCGGGCATACCGCTACGCGAATCCGGATAAGACGCTCGTGCATACGCATTCGAGCAACGATGCGGGGCTGCAGACGAAGCTGCATGTAACGGCGGAATAAGGTCTCGCATGCGCGCGCCGTCGCTCTACGAAACTGTGCTTGGCGCGCGATATGCGGAACTAGCGCCGGCCGTGCAGACATTCCACCGAATGACCGGCGTGGTGACCCTGCACGGCGAAGTCGAAACAGAACCGCCCGCCTCGCGCCTCGCACGGGTGCTTGCATGGTGCATTCGCACGCCACGGACACCGACGCGTGGCCCGATCCGGGTCACGCTCCAAACAGCCGCCATGGAAGAAACCTGGACGCGCGATTTTCCCCGACACACGATGCGCTCAACCTTGTCGCTGCGGCAGGGGCGCCTCACGGAGCGGCTCGGCGCGGTGCGTCTGTTCTTTGCGCTCGAAGCAGAGCACGGTGTGTTGCAAATGCGCCTGCAAGGCTTGCGCTTCCTCGGTATCCCCTGCCCAGCATGGCTGCGGCCGGCCGTATTGGCCGAGGAATCCGGCGACGGTGACCGCTTCCACTTCAACATACGCGCCAGCGTGCCGTTACTGGGCGTGGTCGCGGCGTATCGAGGCTATCTCGACCTGGCGACGTTGGAGCACGAATGATCGTTGTCTACCGTGCCATCTACCGTGCTCTTCGCGCGAGGCGGCCGTGCGTGGCATGAAGGCGCCGCGCAACCCGCGCATGCTGCCGACGCCCGGCGCAGCACAGCGGTTTCTTCATTGAGCCTGCCGCTCAGCGCTGCAAGCAGAACGCTTCAATCAGCGCGGCCACCTGCTCCGGCTGATCGTGATGGAGCATGTGCCCCGCGTCTGCAATCAGCACCTCACGGAAATCAGGAAACGCCGCAAAGCGCGTCTTGAACTCGGCCAGCGGCACGTCGCCCGCGATCGCCTTCAGCGTGGGCGAATCGACGGCCTCGACGTGCAGCACGGGCGCGGCAACACGGCGCCAGATTTCCATCACCTCATCCAGCCGATAAAGCTGCGGATTGATGATCTTGTGCGCAGGGTCACCAAGGATCTCCCAGCGCCCTTCGGCGTTTTGGCTCGACCAGTGCTGCGCCAGAAATGCCGCCTTGTCGGCCGGCAGGCGCGGGTTGGTCTTCTGCAAGCGCGCGGCGACGTCTTCAACGGTAGCGTAGGTGTTCAGGCGCGGCTTGTCCTTCAGCTCGTCGAGCCAACGCGCATAACGGCGCGGCGCCTGCGATGCCTTCGACGCCGACATGCCGAAGCCCTCCAGATCCACCACGCGCCGCACGCGCTCGGGCCGGATACCTGCGTACAGGCAAACCACGTTGGCGCCCAGGCTGTGCCCGACCAGTGTCACCTGCCCCTCCGGCTGATAGTGATCAATGATGGCTTCGAGGTCCGCCACGTAATCGGCAAACCAGTAGCTCTCTACACCCGGGGCGTCGGTGGGCCGGGCAGAATGGCCGTAGCCGCGCCAATCCGGTGCCACGATATGCCAGCGCTCGCGCAGCGCATCGACCAGAAACTGGAACGATGCCGACACATCCATCCACCCATGAAACAGGAAGAGGATGGGCGCCCCCGGCTCACCCCATTCGCGGATGTGGTAGCGCAGACCGCGCACGGGCAAATATGTCGAACTTGAGGCCTGACGTGCGGCAGGCTGCGTGGTGGAGTCCATGGTTTCCGTCACCGAATAGAAATCGAACGATCGTTCTTTTTCTGGGGATTATAGCGGCGGATGGGCAAGGCCGTGGCGCTTAGAACGTGGCTTCCAGCGCGGCAATTTCGTCGTCGTCGAAACCGGCCTGGCGGCGCGCCTCCAGGTTGAATGGCCCGCGCAAACGCGGCGCACCGTATTGCGCGGCCAGCTTGCGATACGTCGGCACGGGGTCCAGCCCCGCGCGCGCGCAGAGCCAGCGGTACCAGCGGTTGCCGACCGCCACGTGGCCAATCTCGTCCCGCAGGATGATGTCGAGGATGCCCGCAGCGGCCATATCGCCCGCCTGGGCGAGCTTGGCGCGGATCGGCGGCGAGGCGTCGAGCCCGCGCGCCTCCAGCGTGCGCGGCACCAGCGCCATGCGCGCGAGCGGATCGGCGGCGGTTTTCTCCGTCATCTGCCACAAGCCGTCGTGGGCGGGGTGATCGCCGTAGCGGCAATCGAGCGTTGCCAGATGGGCGGCAAGCAACGAAAAGTGCGTCGCCTCTTCCGCCGCCACGCGCGCCCAGTCCTGGTAGAACGCCACGGGCATCGCCGCAAAACGCCATACAGCATCGAGCGCAAGGTTGATGGCGTTGAATTCGATGTGCGCGAGCGCGTGCAGTAACGCGCCCCGGCCCCGTGGCGTATCGATCGCACGACGGCGCGGAACCTCGGAAGGCGGCACGAGCACCGGCGCGTCTGGGCGGCCCGGGACTCCGCTTTCGGGTGCTGCAATGGCTTCGTCAATACCCCAGCTCGCGTCGTCGGCGCACTTGGCGCGCTCGCCCAGATGCAGCGTGGCGTCCACCTTGCTGGCTGGATCTGTGAGACACAGGGCCGCCAAGGCAGCATGGCGCAGCGTGTCGGAAGGCGTTTTGGGGCAAGGCTGCGGAGCGGTCATCAGCGTACAATTTGGACTTTCCGCCATTTTAATTCGACGCGTCGGCTTGCCTTGCCCGGCAAGCTTGAAGACGCGCCCTTTTCCCCCATTTACGCAGATTCTGGAGACCGATCGCATGGCCCTCTACCAACTCGGCGATGTTGCACCGACCATTGACGCCAATGCCTATGTGGCCCCCGAAGCGACCGTCATCGGCCGCGTGGAGCTGAAAGCACGCGCAAGCGTGTGGCCCGGTGCCGTCATCCGCGGCGACAACGAGCCGATTACCGTGGGCGAGGCCAGCAACGTGCAGGAGGGCTCGGTGCTGCACACCGACCCGGGCTGCCCGCTGAACATCGGCGACCGCGTAACGATCGGCCACCAAGCCATGCTGCATGGCTGCACGATCGGCGAAGGCTCGCTGATCGGCATCCAGGCGGTGGTACTCAATCGCGCGGTGATCGGCAAGAACTGCCTGGTGGGCGCGGGTGCGATCGTCACCGAAGGCAAGGTCTTCGAAGACGGCACACTCATTCTGGGCGCGCCTGCGAAGGCCGTACGCAAACTGACGGAAGACGACATCGCCAAGATGCACCTGAACACCGAAACGTATGCGGTGCGACAGGCGATGTACAAGCAGCAACTGAAACGGATCGATGGATGACTGACGAGCTGAAGAAATTTGTATTCGACGCCGCGCCTGTGCGCGGTGAACTGGTGCGCCTGGAAGGAACGTGGCAAGAGGTGCTGAGCCGCCGCCGCTACCCCGCCCCGGTCAGCACGCAGCTGGGCGAGATGATGGCCGCGGCCGCACTGCTGTCTGCCAATCTGAAGTTCAACGGCGCGCTCGTCATGCAACTGCACGGCGACGGCCCGGTACACATGCTGGTCGTCGAGTGCAACTCCGACCTGTCGATGCGCGCCACCGCCAAGATTGCCGAAGGCGCAGAGATTGCCGACGACGCCACGCTGGCCGCCATGGTCAACGTGCACGGCAACGGACGCTTCGCCATCACGCTCGATCCGCAGGACAAGCTGCCCGGCCAGCAGCCGTATCAGGGCATCGTGCCGCTGTCGGACGAGAACGGGCCGCTCGCCACCATCACCGAAGTGCTTGAGCACTACATGCAAAGCTCCGAGCAGCTCGACACGCGCCTGTGGCTGGCGGCTGACAACAAGGTCGCGTCGGGCATGTTGCTGCAACGCTTGCCTTCATATGGGGGAGCCATGGAAGGCCGCACGGGCCATGTACCCGCGCAGGTTGGTGAGACGGGCCAGCCGCTGCACCAGGACGTGCAGGAGCAAGACCTCGACACGTGGGAACGCGTTTGCCAGTTGGGCAAGACGCTGCGCCGCGACGAACTGCTCGAGCAGCCGATCGACACGCTCATCAAGCGCCTGTACTGGGAAGAAATGGAAGCCGCCGGCATCCGCATGTTCGAGCCGCAGAGCCCGCGTTTCCGGTGCTCGTGCTCTCGACTGCGCGTGGGCTCCATGCTGCGCACGCTGGGTCAACCCGAGGTCGACAGCATTCTGGAAGAGCGCGGCAAGGTAGAAATCGACTGTGAATTCTGCGGCCAGCATTACAGCTTCGACGCTGTGGATTGTGCGCAACTCTTCGCACAAGAGACCGTCGCGCAAGGCATCCAGAGCGCGTCCGAGCAGCGTCACTGAATACAAGCGACATAGTATGAAGTGCGCGTGGCGCGCGGCACTTATCGGTGCCGGCCACGCTCTAAATCGCCAGATTCTTCATCTGCCGCTTGCTGCGGAGCGCACCATGTTCAAGCTCATTTCCTCGCCCTTGCGAACGTTGAATTTTTCTCGCGCTGGCGCGCTGGCGTTGCCGATTGCGGCGGCGCTGCTGGCGTCGGCCTGCGTTGCCGTGCCGCGTGGCCCGGGCGGCATGCCCTACACCGCCCGGCTGTCGGACGATACGCAGGCCACGGCACCGGCGCCGCTG
Source organism: Ralstonia wenshanensis (assembly GCF_021173085.1). Classification (NCBI taxonomy): domain Bacteria; kingdom Pseudomonadati; phylum Pseudomonadota; class Betaproteobacteria; order Burkholderiales; family Burkholderiaceae; genus Ralstonia; species Ralstonia wenshanensis. The sequence goes on along the minus strand of NZ_CP076413.1, from coordinate 1,077,827 downwards.
TCGGCTGAAGACCGCAAGAAGCTGGATGCGCTGAACGCCAAGGCGCTGCGCGAATCGGATCAGGCCATCCGACGCGACGCAGAAGCGCGCGCCTATGCAGCCACGCCGTACTACGCGCCGTATCCGTACTACGGGGGGTATTCGGTGTATTACGGCAGCGGATGGCGCCACCGTGGCGGCTGGGGCGTCAGCTACGGGGCGCCCGTGTGGGGCTATCCGTACTACTGGTAAGTCCCGGAAGTTGCCCTGAAGGCGATCGCGTCTGCAGGACGCGTCGCATAGCAGACTCAGTGATGCGCCTGCTGGCCCGCCGGAGGGGGCGGAGGTAGCGGAGTTTCGCTGGTTTTCGGGGCCGGCGCGACGAACTGCACGAAGCCTTCGTCGTCTTTCACCATCCCCAGTTCATAGCGCGCGCGCTCTTCAATGGCGCCCGTGCCTTCCTTCAAATCCTTCACCTCGCCTTCAAGCTTGGTGTTGCGCTGCTTCAGTTCAGCGTTGCGCTGATTCTGCGCCGTCACCTGCTTCTGCATATCCCACACGCGCAGCCAGCCGCCCTTGCCCAGCCAAAGCGGGTACTGGATAGCAAGCAGCAACAACAGCAGGAACAGCGTAATCAGGCGCATAGAGACAAGCGTTGGCGGTACTCGGGCTCCAAATACCATGCGACCGCCAGAGCGGCGGTCGCACAGTCATGCGGAGCGAAACTGCGACGGATTATCGCAGGTTATAGAACGCCGACTTGCCCGGGTAGCTGGCGATATCACCGAGGTCTTCTTCGATACGCAGCAGCTGGTTGTACTTGGCCATGCGGTCCGAGCGCGACAGCGAGCCGGTCTTGATCTGGCCAGCGTTCGTGCCAACGGCGATGTCGGCGATCGTGCTGTCTTCGGTTTCGCCCGAGCGGTGCGAAATCACAGCGGTGTATCCGGCGCGCTTGGCCATCTCGATGGCGGCAAACGTCTCGGTCAGCGTGCCGATCTGGTTGATCTTGATGAGGATCGAATTGGCGATGCCCTTCTCGATGCCTTCCTTCAGGATCTTGGTGTTGGTGACGAACAGGTCGTCGCCCACCAGTTGGACTTTCTTGCCGAGCTTCTCGGTCAGCGTCTTCCAACCGGCCCAGTCGCTCTCGTGCATGCCGTCTTCGATCGACACGATGGGGAACTTGTCAGCCAGATTTGCCAGGTAGTTGGCGAAATCTTCCGACGACAGCTGGAGGCCTTCGCCTTCGAGGTGGTACTTGCCGTCCTTGTAGAACTCGGACGCGGCGCAATCGAGCGCCAGCAGCACGTCTTCACCTGCCTTGTAGCCAGCCTGCTCGATGGCCGACAGGATCGTGTTCAGGCACTCTTCGTTGCTGGCGAAGTTCGGTGCGAAGCCGCCTTCGTCGCCCACGGCCGTGCTCATGCCCTTGTCAGCCAGGATCTTCTTCAGCGCGTGGAAGATCTCCGCGCCGCAGCGCAAGGCTTCACGGAAGCTCGACTGGCCGACCGGCATCACCATGAATTCCTGGATATCCAGGCTGTTGTTGGCGTGTGCGCCGCCGTTGACGATATTCATCATCGGCACCGGCATCTGCATCGCGCCTGAACCGCCGAAATAGCGATACAGCGGCAGGCCGGCTTCTTCGGCAGCGGCCTTGGCCACCGCCATCGACACGGCCAGCATGGCGTTGGCGCCCAGGCGGCTCTTGTTCTCGGTACCGTCCAGATCGATCAGGGTGCGGTCCAGGAACGCCTGTTCCGACGCGTCCAGGCCCATGATGGCCTCGGAGATTTCGGTGTTGATGTGCTCGACGGCCTTGAGCACGCCCTTGCCCAGGTAGCGCGACTTGTCGCCGTCACGCAGTTCGATGGCTTCACGCGAGCCGGTGGATGCGCCCGACGGCACCGCTGCACGGCCCATCACGCCCGATTCCAGCAGCACGTCGCATTCGACGGTGGGGTTGCCGCGCGAGTCCAGCACTTCGCGACCGATGATATCTACGATGGCACTCATGAAAATCCCTCTTGGTGTCTTAAAGCAGGTAACGCTACGAGGTCGACAGGCAGCTCAAACGCCTTCGACCACGATCATGTTCATGTTGGCAGCCTTGGCGCGCGCGCTGCGCGCAGCGAGATACTCCTCGCTGTCGTAGAACGACTTGGCAGCGTCGTAGCTCGGAAACTTGAGCACAACGATGCGGGTAGGGTTCCACTCGCCTTCCAACTGCTCCGTCTTGCCGCCGCGCACCAGCGGCTCGGCGCCATGCGTTTGCATGGCTTTGGTCGACAGCGTCTTGTATTGCTCGTACTGCACGGGGTCTGTCACGTCCACGTACGCGAGGATGTAGCCAGCGGCCATGTGTCTCTCTCCGGATGCCGAAACCAAAACTGAACTGGGCTGAACCGAAAACGACTGCGGCGGCTAGTGGAGCCGCCGGTCATCGGGAAGAATCAGTCGAACTGATTTTCCAGGAAACCGCTGCGCTTGGTGAGCGCATCCAGTTCTTTCAGTACTGACAGCAAGTCTTTCATGCGGCGCAGCGGCACGGCATTCGGGCCATCTGATTTTGCGCATGCGGGATCCGGGTGCGTTTCCATGAAGACACCCGCAACCCCTACGGCGATGGCAGCACGAGCCAGCACCGGCACGAACTCACGCTGGCCGCCCGAACTAGTGCCCTGGCCGCCCGGCAACTGCACCGAATGCGTGGCGTCGAACACCACCGGCGCCCCCGTCTCGCGCATGATCGCCAGCGAGCGCATGTCCGACACGAGGTTGTTGTACCCGAACGAGGCGCCGCGCTCGCAGGCCATGAAGTTGTCTTCCGGCAGGCCGGCATCGCGGGCGGCGTGACGCGCCTTGTCGATGACGTTCTTCATGTCGTGCGGCGCGAGGAACTGACCCTTCTTGATGTTGACGGGCTTGCCGCTCTGCGCACACGCACGGATGAAATCGGTCTGACGACACAGGAACGCCGGCGTCTGGAGCACGTCCACGACTTCGGCCACCGGCTTGATCTCGTCGATGTCGTGGATGTCGGTCAGCACCGGCACGCCCACCTGACGACGCACTTCCGCCAGAATGCGCAGCCCCTCGTCCATGCCCAGACCGCGGAACGACGCGTCCGACGACCGATTCGCCTTGTCAAACGACGACTTGTAAATGAACGGAATGCCCAGTGCGCCCGTGATTTCCTTGAGCGTGCCGGCGGTGTCGATCGCCATCTGCTCCGATTCGATCACGCAGGTGCCGGCAATCAGGAAGAACGGTTTGTCGAGGCCGACTTCGAAATCGCAGAGTTTCATGATGTTCCCGTGTGCCAGCGCTCAGGCGACAGCGCGTTGCGTGTTCTGCTGGTGATGCGCCAGCGCGGCTTCAACGTAGGCTTTGAACAGCGGGTGGCCGTCACGCGGCGTCGAGGTGAATTCCGGGTGGAACTGCACGCCGACGAACCACGGGTGCATCGACGCCGGCAGTTCCATCATTTCCGGCAGGTTTTCCGACGGCGTGCGCGCCGAGATGATCATCCCGGCCTTTTCCAGCTGCGGCACGTAGTGGTTGTTCACCTCGTAGCGGTGACGATGGCGCTCGTTGACCTCCGCGCCGTAGATTGCCGCTGCCTTGGTGCCGGATTGCACCGGCACGCGCTGCGAGCCCAGGCGCATGGTGCCGCCAAGGTCGGAGTCGGCCGAGCGTTTTTCGACGCGGCCATCGCGGTCCAGCCATTCGGTGATGAGCGCGACCACCGGATGTTCGGTCTCGTCGTTGAACTCCGTGCTGTTGGCGTCCTTCATGCCGGCCAGATGGCGAGCGAATTCGATCACGGCCAACTGCATCCCCAGGCAGATGCCCAGGTACGGCACACCCTTTTCGCGGGCGTACTGAATTGCGCGGATCTTGCCCTCCGTACCGCGCTTGCCGAAGCCGCCCGGCACCAGAATGGCATCCAGTGTGTCCAGCACCTGGGTATGGCCCGATTCCAACTCCTCGGAATCGATGTACTCGATATTGACGCGCGTCGAGGTATGCAGGCCGGCGTGGCGCAGCGCCTCGATCAGCGACTTGTACGACTCCGTCAGGTCAACGTACTTGCCGACCATGCCGATGGTGATCTCGTGCTGCGGATTTTCCAGCGTGTGCACCATATGCGCCCACACCGACAGGTCCGCCGGCGGCGCTTCGATGCGCAGCTCTTCGCAGATGATGCGATCCAGCCCCTGCTCGTTGAGCATCTGCGGGATCTTGTAGATGGTGTCGACGTCCCACACCGAGATCACGGCGTCCTGCGGCATGTTGGCGAAGAGGGAAATCTTCGCGCGTTCATCGTCAGGGATCGGGCGGTCGGCGCGGCACAGCAGCGCGGTCGGCTGCACGCCGATTTCGCGCAGCTTCTGCACCGAGTGCTGGGTCGGCTTGGTCTTCAGCTCGCCGGCGCTGGCAATGAACGGCACCAGCGTCAGGTGCGCGAACGCCACCTGGTTGCGACCCAGGCGCAGGCTCATTTGGCGTGCGGCTTCCAGGAATGGCAGCGATTCGATATCGCCCACCGTACCGCCGATTTCCACGATCGCCACATCGGCCTTGCCGTCGTGCGAAGCCGCTGCACCGCGCTCGATGAACGCCTGGATTTCGTTGGTGATATGCGGAATGACCTGCACCGTCTTGCCGAGATACTCGCCGCGACGCTCCTTGCGGATCACGGATTCGTAAATCTGGCCGGTGGTGAAGTTGTTCGCCTTGCGCATCTTGGCCGAGACAAAACGCTCGTAATGGCCAAGATCGAGGTCGGTTTCTGCGCCGTCCTCGGTCACAAACACTTCGCCGTGCTGGAACGGGCTCATCGTGCCCGGGTCGACGTTGATGTAAGGATCGAGTTTGAGGAGGGTGACTTTGAGGCCGCGCGACTCAAGAATGGCCGCGAGCGAGGCGGCGGCGATGCCCTTGCCGAGTGAGGACACTACGCCACCGGTAACGAATACGAACTTGGTCATGACCTAGCTTGCCGGGGAAAGCCGGATTATAGCAAAGGTCCCCTCACCGATCCGTGACAGAACGGTGGAATTTGCCCCCGAGCAGCCTCGCCTATGCGGCGTGCCGCATGGCGCCTGTGTTGGCGCGCATTTCGTTGATCAACTCGCGGATCAACTCAGCCGTTTCGAGCGGCTTTTCCATTGGATAAAGATGGCTACCTTCGATCCAGCGCAGCCTGCCGCCGACGATGCGCCGGGTTGCACCCAGCCCGACCTGGCGAATCTCGCGCGAACGGGTGCCCGCCACAAAGCTGACGGGGAACGCCGTGCCGCCCGCGACTTTGCGCCCCATGTTGGTCGGCAACGTCCGGTAGATCTGGTATTCGATTTCGCGTGAGAAACGCAGTGTGCGCTCATGGTCACGGCCCGTGGGCTCGGTGCCATGTTCGACATAATCGCGCAGCACGTCTTCGTCCCAACGATCGAACTTGCGCTTGGCCTTGAAGTGGCTCCAGACGGCGTCGAGATCGGGCCACAGATGGCGCCGGTTCTTCGTCGCTGCAGCAGGCGATTGGCTCTCGTCGATGTCCAGCCATTGCGCCACGCGCAGCAGCTTGGCGCGCCACCCGGCAATGATCGGCGAATCGAGCATCACGACGCCGCGCACGCGCTCGGGCCGGCGCAGCGCCGCCATCAAGCTCAAGAAGCCGCCCAGCGAGTGGCCCACCAGCCAGACCGGCTCCGCCTGCGCGTCGATTTCGGCGAGCAGCTCCCTCACCAGACCAGGCCAGGAACGGGTCACTGGAAAACGCGGGTCGTGCCCAAAACGCTCCACGGCGCGGATGTCGAATTCGTCACCCAGCACGCCCAGCATCTTGCGATACGTCCCCACGGGAAAGCCGTTGGCATGCGAAAAAAGCATCACATCGCGCATCGCAGATCCTGTGCCGTTCAGTGCGACTTTTGCGATCCGCCAGCCACACGCTGGATCGTGGACACCTGCTCCAACGCTGGGCCGGGCGCACGATCCGGCGTGGCTGGAACGTCGGCGGCGGGCGGTGCAACGCGCACGGGCTCGACCTCTGCGGAAGAATGGCCCTCGCGGCGCAACGGGTGCGAAGGCGAAGTGCCGGTTTCCCAGTCCGGGTCGTCGATCTCGGCAAACACCTGGCGCAGGCGCTTGCCCCACGTGCCGCGAATCATCGTGAAATATGGGTTCTCTTCGTCGATGGCGACAAAGCGCGTCACACGCAGGGAGTCGGCCTCATAGACCAGCAAATCCAGCGGCAAACCCACGGAAATATTCGACTTCAGCGTCGAATCCATCGAGATCAGCGCGCACTTTGCGGCTTCGTCCAGCGGCAGCCCCGGGCTGACCACGCGATCGATGATCGGCTTGCCGTACTTGGCCTCGCCGATCTGGAAGTAGCAGTTCTCGGGCGTGGCTTCAATGAAGTTGCCTGCTGCGTAGACGTTGAACAGGCGCGGGCGCTCTGCGCCAATCTGCCCGCCAAAGATGATGCTGACGTTGAAGTCGATCTTGGCCTTGGCCAGCGCCGCGGCATCGCGGTCGTAGACATCGCGCACGGCCTCGCCAACGATTGTGGCTGCCTCGAACATGTCCCGTGCCGTCCACAGCGAGCGAGGCTTGCCGCGCGCTTCGGTCAGCACCTGACGCACCGCCTGGCTGATGGCGAGATTACCGGCCGTCAGCAGCACCATGACGCGATCGCCTTCGCGCTCGAAGACGGTCATCTTGCGAAACGTGGAAATGGCGTCCACGCCCGCATTCGTGCGGGAATCGGACAGGAACACAAGGCCTGCGTCCAGGCGCATGGCGACGCAATAAGTCATGGGCGAAGCAACAAACGGAATCGGTAGGTTGAAGGCATTCTAGCGCGCCGATCGGAACCCATCCGCGCGCTTGGAAGAGGTGCTCAATTCACTCGAGCCGCCTCAACGGGCAACGGCTCAATGGAAATGCTGACATCCAGCGTCTCGGCACCCCCGCCCTGCCGCACGCCGCGTACCGGTGCTGCCGACTGGTAATCGCGCCCGACCGCCAACCGGATGTGGCGGGCATCGGTAAAGCACTGGTGGGTGACGTCGATGCTGCACCAGGTGTGCGATTCGGCATCGAGGCAGACGTCGGCCCACGCGTGGCTGGCGAGGTCTTCTTCGCCCACGGCGTGGAAATAGCCGCTGACATAGCGCGCCGGTACGCCCAACGCCCGGCAGCACGCGACCATCACCTGCGCCTGGTCCTGGCATACGCCCGTGCCCAGGCCAAACGCCTCCGCTGCGGTAGTGCCGACGTGAGTGGTATTCGGCTTATAGCTCACGCGCTTGGCGATAGCTTGCGCAAGCCGCACGGCAGATTCCGCGTCTCCGAGCACCAGCGCGTGCTCGCGCGCGAAGTTGATCATCTCGGGCGGCGCGGAAGTCAGCGGCGTGGCACTCAAAAAGTACAGCGGCGATACGCGATAGCGCCCTTGCCCAGGCGCATCGACAAACCGTTGACTGCCCGGCGAGCCCGCAGGAAACGCCTCGACAACGCCGCGCGCGTCGATGATGACGTCTTCCGTACGGTTGCCGAGGGTGAAGTGATGAACGACGTTGCCGAAACCGTCGGTGGCGCGCGTGAGGTTACCGGGCGCATGGATCTGCCAGGTGTCCACCTGCTGCAGCTCGCCGCTGCGAGGCGTCAGCCGCAGCTCGTGCACGCTGTGGCGCAGCGGCTCGGCATAACGGTAGACCGTCGTATGTCGAATTTGGTATTTCACGATGACACGGGCGCCACCCGAAAGCGGCGCCCCGATGTATGCACGTTGTCCTGCACGTCACGCCACCTCGAGCGGCACCAGGAAATCCTGGCTGATGCCGTTGCCTAGGTCGCCGATCCGCTCCAGGAAGTTGGTCAGCCAGGCATGCAGGCCAACAGCAAAAATATCTTCGATGCGGGCGTACCGCAGGTCGGCGTGCAGTTTACCAGCGCGACGTTCAGTCTCTGCCGATTGACTGTTGCGCACTGTCGAAAGAATCTCGACCACCTCGTCCATGCTGGCCAGCAGCGACCGCGGCATGTCGCTGCGCAAAATCAGCAGCTCCGCCACGCGCGTCGGCGTGATGACGTTGCGATAGATCTTGCGGTAGACCTCGAAGCCCGACACCGAGCGCAGCGTGGCAGCCCAATGGTAGAAGTCGCCCTGCTCCGCCGCCGTTTCATCGCGCGTAGGCGTTGATTGGAATTTCACGTCCAGCAGCCGCGCAGTGTTGTCGGCGCGCTCCAGAAACGTGCCCAGGCGCATGAAATGGAACGCGTCGTCCGTCAGCATGGTGCCGACCTGCACGCCGCGCGACAGATGCGAGCGGAACTTCACCCACTCAAAGAACTGAGACGGATCATCGCGCAGCATGCCTTCGGCAATCAGGCGCTGCACATCCAGCCACGTGGTGTTGATGGTCTCCCAAACCTCGGTCGTGATGGAGCCGCGAACTGCCCGGGCGTTCTCGCGCGCGCCGCGCAGGCAGCTCATGATCGACGACGGGTTGGTCATGTCGCGCACCATGAAATCGATCACATCGTCGCGCGAGAGCAGGCCATAGCGCTCGTCAAAGACCTGCGTCAGTTCGGAGATGTCGAGCATTGCCCACCAGCCCTGCTCGGCCACTTCCGCGGATTGCGGCAGCAGCGAGGTCTGGTAGTTCACGTCGAGCATGCGGGCGGTGTTCTCGGCGCGTTCGGTGTAGCGCGCCATCCAGAAAAGGTGGTCTGCGGTGCGGCTAAGCATGGCGTTCCCTTCTACGTATTCGATAGGCGATTGATCGATTGCCTGTTGCGACACTGCGCGAGCGTTCAGCGCTCCAGCACCCACGTATCCTTCGTCCCGCCGCCCTGCGACGAGTTGACCACCAGCGAGCCGGCGCGCAACGCCACACGCGTCAGGCCACCGGGCACCATGCGCACATCCTTGCCGGATAGCACGAACGGCCGCAGGTCGATGTGGCGCGGCGCGATACCGGCTTCCACATACGTCGGGCAAGTCGACAGTGCCAGGGTTGGCTGGGCGATGTACTGATCGGGGCGAGCCTTCACCACCTCACGGAAAGCGGCAATCTCTTCCTGCGTGGCCGCCGGACCGACGAGCATGCCGTAGCCGCCTGCACCGTGCGTTTCCTTGACCACCAGTTCGCCCATGTGGTCGAGCACGTATTGCAGGTCGTCGGGGCGACGGCACATGTACGTCGGAACGTTATTGAGGATCGGCTCCTCGCCGAGGTAGAAGCGGATCATGTCCGGCACGTACGGATAGATCGACTTGTCGTCTGCCACACCGGTGCCGATGGCATTGCAGATGGTGACGTTGCCCGCGCGATAGACCGACAGCAGCCCAGCCGCGCCCAGCGAAGAATCCTGGCGGAACACCAGCGGATCGAGGAAGTCGTCGTCCACCCGGCGGTAGATGACGTCGATGCGCTGCGGGCCCTGCGTCGTGCGCATATAAAGGTGATCGTCCTGCACGAAAAGATCGTGCCCCTCCACCAGCTCCACGCCCATCTGCTGCGCAAGGAACGCATGCTCGAAATACGCCGAGTTGTACATGCCGGGCGTAAGCACCACTACCGTCGGGTCGGCGATGTTCTGCGGCGACACGCTGCGCAGCATGTCGAGCAGCATGTCGGGGTAATGCGCGACGGGCGCCACACGATTGCGCGCGAACAACTCCGGAAACAGCCGCATCATCATCTTGCGGTTTTCCAGCATGTACGACACACCCGATGGCACGCGCAGGTTGTCTTCCAGCACGTAGAACTCGCCCTCGCCGGCACGCACGATGTCGATGCCGGCCACGTGCGCGTAGATGTCGCGCGGCACGTCCACGCCGAGCATGTCGGGGCGGTATTGGGCGTTGTTGTAGATCTGATCGGGCGGAATGACACCGGCGCGCAGGATGTTCTGCTCGTGATAGATGTCGTGCAGGAAGCGGTTGAGCGCATCGACGCGTTGCCGAAGGCCGCGCTCGAGCGTGGCCCACTCGCTGGCCGGGAAGATGCGCGGAATGATGTCGAACGGAATCGTGCGCTCGGTGCCGCTGTTCGATTCGTCCTTGTCGCCGTACACGGCAAAGGTGATACCGACGCGGCGGAAGATCAGGTCTGCCTCGGCGCGCTTGTTCTGCAGCGTCGTGGCCGATTGCGCGCCCAGCCATTCGGCGAAACGTCCGTAGTGGCCGCGTACCTCGCCCTGCTGGACGAGTGCTGCCGGGGCCGGTTCGGCGGCATGGGGGTTGCGGCCCCCGTCATGCCAGTTGAGCATTTCATCGTAGAACCGGACTGCCATGCTTTTCTCCCCTGACGGCGCCGCGCGATGTACGCGGCACGTGGTTTTTATAGCACAGCGGTTTTGACCCCCACAATGGGGCCAACCCGTTATGCCACCAAGTTTCACGGCTGGGCGTCGACGGCGCCGGCGGCCGTTGCCAGGGGTTCGACTTCCTGCGCGGAAGACCAGTACCGCGGCCGCATGGTGCGCGCGGTCTGGACGTTCAGCACATCGCCGCCGGTCTCGATGACGACGGCACCGGTCTTGTCCGTGCGCAAACTGTCGATGTCGCGCGCCACATAGCGGCGCCAGACCTGCTGATGCGGATGTCCGTACCGATTGCGGTAGCCGACCTGGAAAACCGCCACCTGCGGAGAAACCGCGTCCAAGAACGCGCCGCTGGAGCTTGTCTTGCTGCCGTGATGCGGCACAAGCAAGATGTCTGCCATCAGTCGCTCAGGCGTTTCAGCGGCGATCAGGGCGCTTTCCTGGGCGGCTTCGATATCGCCCGTCAGCAGCGCAGCATGGCGGCCATTGGCGATACGCAGCACACAACTGCGAGCATTGCTGGACACGCGCTCGCTTTCAGCGGGCAGGCGCAGGGGGTGCAGCACCTCAAAGACAACGCCGTCCCACGTCCATGTTTGCCCAGCCAAACAATCGGCAAAGCGGACGCCGCTTTCATCGGCCACGCCGCGCAAGGCGTGTCCCGGAGGCAAAGACGCCAACATGGTGCGCACCGGCACCGCACCGATCACCGTTTCGGTGCCACCGGCGTGGTCGCTGTCTTCGTGGCTGACGACAAGCGTGTCGAGCGATTCCACGCCGTGGCTGCGCAGGTAAGGAGCGATGACGCGGGCGGCAGCATCCGCGTGATCGCCGTAGCGCGGGCCGGTGTCGAACAGCAGACGATGGTTGGCGGTTTCGACCAATGCTGCGGCACCTTGCCCGATGTCAAACGCGACAAGCCGGAATTCGCCGGGTAATGGCATTGGCACGCGCGCCAGCACCAGCGGCAAGAGGAGCAAGGCGCCCTGAGCGCGCCACGCCCATGCACGCACGCCACCGGGCACCAGCAATAGCGCCACACCAAGCAACGACAGCAGCAACGCCCACTTGGGCGCGGCCGGCGCAACCCACACCGCCCAGCGCGGCTGCGCCAGCCACTCAAGCCAAACCGCCAGCCAGCGGAAGCTCGCCTCGGCCAACATCAGCACGGGCTGCGCCAGCGGATCAGGGAGCGCCGCGCCGATCAGCGCCAGCGGTGTCGTCACGAAACTCACCGCAGGAATCGCCAGCCCATTGGCCACCGCTGACACAACGGACGTCTGCTGGAACAACAGCAAGGTCAACGGCAATAAACCGAACGTGACTGCCAGCTGAATCCGCGTACCGCCCGCCAATGCACGCTGGGTGCGTTCAATCCAACCGTCTGTTTTGCCGTTCCGACGGGCATCGAGCGCCATCTGCGCGGCGAAGAAGATGATCGCCACCGCGCCGAACGACAACCAGAACCCCGCCGACATGACTGCCCACGGGTCCACCATCGCCACTACGGCCGCCGCCCAGCACAGCGACAGGCTGGCCGGCACATTGCGATCGGTCAGCCGGGCGATGGCTACGGTGGACAGCATCAGCAGCGTGCGCTGCGCTGGCACGCCCATGCCGGCAAGCAAGCAGTAGCCGAACGCCCCCAACATGGCCGCGACGGCACCTGCGCGCGGGGTAGGCATACGCAGCGGCAACGGCGTGCGCAGCCAGCGCGCCAACCCGAACGACCGGCGCCACAACGCCATCCACAACGCGGCAAACAGCCCGGCGATCATCGTGATGTGCAACCCTGAAATGCTGACAAGGTGGCTGATGCCTGTGCGGCGGAACAGGCCCCAGTCATCGCGGGCGATGCCGCTTTGGTCGCCCACCACGAGCGCCACCATGACAGCCGCGTAGCGTGCATCGGGCAACGCGGCCAAGATGTGGCGCCGCACGCTGGCACGCCAGCGCTCCACGCCAATTCCGAAGCCGGTGCCTGTTTCATCCAGTGCGATGTTCTGCGCGCGTTTGCCTGTACGCACATAGCCGACGGCCCGGATATTGTCGGCCAGCATCGCGTATTCGCCATCGAAGCCGCCGGGGTTGGTCAGGCTGTGCGGGCGCTTGACGCGCAGCGTCAGTTGCCAGCGCTGGCCGGGTTGCAGATCGGGGATGCCGGCACGTCGATCGGGCTTTGCGCCCTCTTCGCCCACGTTGCCCCAGTTCTGCGTGCCATACCAGGACAGGCGCACGCGTGGCGGCACGGCATCACCCGCATTGCTGGATTCGATGTGGAAGAGAAAACGCGTGGCCTCATCGCCCGTCTGCGGCAGCTCGGCCACCACGCCGGTCGCGATGATGTCCTTGCCTTCCCACGCAGGACTGAGCGCCACGGCCATGCGCTGCTGCGCGCGCCAGTCGCTCCAGCCGAAACCAGCCGCAACGGTGCTGGCGACGAGCAACACGGGAAACAGCGCTGGTCGACGCCGCATGACGGCCGCCAGCGACAGACAGAGCACGAGCACGCAAAGCGGCTGCCAAACCGGCGGCGGCGCCGCCTGCATCTGCAATGCCACGCAGCCGGCAACGAAGCCGATCAACCCAAGACGCATGTGCGAGCGTCAAGCGTGCAGGAGCGCAGCCAAGCGAGGAATGGCTTCGATACTGTTGCGGCGTGCCTGGGCGGCCAGCGCGTCGATAGAGATGCCGCGCAGTTGCGCCATCGCCTCGGCGATACGAGCGACTTCGGCGGGTGCATTGCGCGCAGCGCCCTGCTCGCCGAACTGGTCGTCGGCAAGCCAGGCGGGGGCCAAGTCGGGCGCGTCGGTTTCCAGCACGATCGACTCGATCGGCATGTCCTGCGCCAGCCGACGCACCCGGTTGGCACGCGAGAAGGTAAAGACGCCGCCAAACCCGAGCTTGAAGCCCGAATCGACAAAGCGACGCGCCTGTTCCGGGCTGCCGTTGAACGCATGCGCAATACCACGCACGCCCGCCTTGGCGGCGGCGCTGCACACCTGATCCTGCGACTTGCGCACGTGCATCAGCACAGGCAGATCGAATTCGCGTGCGATGCGCAGTTGCGCGCGGAACACGGCGGTCTGCCGTTCGACGTCGTGGTCGGGAATGAAGAAATCGAGGCCGATCTCGCCGACGGCCACGAAACGCGGGTCGTCCATTGACGCGGCGATCTGGCGGCGCAGCTCGAGCAGATCGTCGTCGCTGGCCTGCGCGGCGTAGATTGGATGGATGCCCAGCGCATAACTGCACCCGGCATGCTGATGGGCCAGCGCCCGCACCGTGTCGAAATTCCAGCGTGCCACCGCCGGCACGACGATGTGGTTGACGCCCGCCGCACGCGCCTGCGCAACGATCGCATCACGGTCGGTATCGAAGTCGCTGGCGTCGAGGTGGCAATGGGTGTCGATCCACATAGTCCGTTCTGCGTTGGAAAAGGCGGCAACGTACCGGAAAGCGCGGTGTTCTGGAATCCGCCTTTTCCGATCGTGCCACCCGACTCAGCGCTCCTGGTGCAGATGGCCCTCTCGCAGACGGAAAATGCGATCGCAACGGCCTGCCAACTCGATATCGTGCGTGACGATGACAAAGCTGGTGCCAAGCGTGCGCGTGAGTTCCAGCATCAGGTCGAACACTTCACCGGCCGTGTGGTCGTCCAGGTTGCCGGTGGGCTCGTCAGCCAGCACGCAAGCCGGGGACCCGACCAGCGCACGCGCAATCGCCACCCGTTGGCGTTCGCCGCCGGACAGCTCGCCCGGACGGTGTGCCGTGCGCGGGCCCAGACCCACGCGTTCGAGCATCGCCTGTGCGGTGTGGCGCGCTTGCGCCTCTTCCACGCCGCGAATGCGCAGCGGCATCGCGACGTTATCCAGCGCCGTGAATTCCGGCAGCAGATGGTGGAACTGATAGACGAAGCCCAGCGCCCGGTTGCGCAGCGTATTGCGTTCGCGCTCTTTCATTGCGGTGAAAGGCTTGCCGAGCAGCGAGACGCGGCCCGACGTCGGCTCATCCAGCCCGCCCAGCACATGCAGCAACGTGCTCTTGCCCGAGCCCGAGGCGCCGACGATGGCGACCTTCTCACCCACGCCGATGCGGATGTCCACGCCCTTGAGCACGTCGACGTTCAGGCCGCCCTGGCGGAACGACTTGGACAGCCCTTCGGCCTGCACCACCACGCCCTGCGGCGCCGCGGCCGGCGCTTCCATGGAAGTCATGACGGCCTCACTCATAGCGCAGTGCCTCCGCCGGATTCACGCGCGAGGCGTGCCAGCTCGGATACAGCGTCGCCACCGAGGCGAGGATGAAGGAAATGATGCCAATGGTCGCAATGTCGTTCACGCGGGGGTCCGAGGGCAGTTCGCTAATGAAATAGATGTCACGCGGCAGGAATTGCACGTGGAAGAGACGCTCGATGAACGGCACGATCACGTCGATGTTGTACGCGATGAGCGTGCCGAAGCCCACCCCCAGCAATGTGCCGATAAACCCGATCGCCACGCCCTGCACGATGAAGATCTTCATGATCGACGCCGGTTGTGCGCCCATGGTGCGCAGGATCGCAATGTCAGCCTGCTTGTCGGTCACCGTCATCACCAGCGTGGAAACCAGGTTGAACGCCGCCACGGCGATGATCAGCGTGAGGATGATGAACATCATCTTCTTCTCGGTCTTCACGGCGGCAAACCAGTTGCGGTTCTGGCGCGACCAGTCGCGGATGTACAGCTCGCCGGTCAGCGTGCGCGACAGGGCTTCGGCCACCTGCGGGGCGCGGTCCATGTCCACCAGCTTCAAGCGCACGCCGGTCGGGCCGTCCAGGCGGAACAGGCGCTCGGCGTCTTCCATGTTGATCAGCGCCAGCGAGCTGTCGAACTCGTAGTGGCCCGATTCGAAGATCCCCGTCACGGTGAACTGCTTCAGGCGCGGCAACACGCCCGCCGGGGTGATGGTGCCCTGCGGCGCCACCAGCGTGACCTTGTCCCCCTGGTGCACGCCCAGGCCGTTGGCGAGTTGGCTGCCCAGGGCGATGCCGAATTCGCCCGGTTTCAGGTCGTCGATCGTGCCCGATTTGAAGTCCTTGGAGATGTCCGACACCTTCGGCTCGTCGGCGGGCGACACGCCGCGCAAGAGCACACCGCGCACCGCCTCGTCACGCGTGATCATGGCCTGCGCGCCCACGTACGGCGCCGCGCCGATGACTTCCTTGTTCTGCATCGCCTCATTGGCGGTACGCTGCCAGTCCGGCAGACTGTTCGGCGCCATCACTTCGATATGCGCCAGCACCGACAGCATGCGGTCCCGCACCTCCTTCTGGAAGCCGTTCATGACCGAGAGCACGATGATCAGCGCCGCCACCCCGAGCGCAATGCCGAGCATGGAGATGAGCGAAATGAAAGAGATGAAGCTGTTGCGGCTGGCGCGCTTGCTTGCGCGTGTATACCGCCAGCCGATCTGCCATTCGTATGGAAGTTTCAAAGGGGATTCCCCGTGGGTGTGATTTGTCCGGCTCACTGGCCGACGAGCCGGAAGTTTACAATCTCGGAGCCATGATTCCTGAACTCACCCTGATTGTCCCGTTTTGCGCGCCCGCTGCCGAGGTGGCGGACGACGCTTATCGTCAATTGACCTTGCCGGGCCTGGAAAGGTTGCTTGCTCGTGCGCGCGAAGCAGAACGCGAGCGCCACGACGACGCCTACCTGCCCACGCTGCCGCACGAGCGCTGGCTGGCCAAGCACGCCGGGCTGCCCATTTCTCCGCTGCCGTCGGCGCCGTACATGCGCCTGGCGGATGGCGGCACCGCCGACACGCGCACCTGGGCCTGCCTGCAGCCGGTCCACATCCACGCCGCCCGCGACCATCTGGTGATGCTCGACCCGGCCCAGCTCCGCCTGGAAGCCGCCGACGCCGACGCCCTGCGCGCCGCCATCGCCCCGCTGGTTGCCGAAATGGGCATCACGCTCGATGCCACGCACGCCGCGCGCTGGTACGTCGCCGATTCGCCCTTTGGCGACCTGATTGCCGCCGCGCCGCAGCGCGCCACCGGCCACAACATCGACATCTGGATGCACAGGGGCGAGCAGGAGCGCGCCTGGCGCAAATTCCAGAACGAGATCCAGATGACGTGGTACGACCACCCCGTCAACCAAGCGCGCGAGGCGCGTGGCCTGCTGCCGGTCAATTCGGTCTGGCTGTTCGGCCAGGGCGCACTGGTCGATGCCCGCCCCATTGCGGAGCGCATGATCGGCGCTGATCCATTCTTCGCCGGACTATGTCACGCCGGCAACGCCACCGAACTCTGCGCGGAAACGCTGGCTGCTGTGCCGTTCGACGACACAAGCGCCGCCGTGCTGCTGGGCGACGCCGGCAAGCCATATCTTTCCGCCGACTGGTACGACTGGATCGAAACCCTCCGCGCTTACGACCGCGACTGGTTTACCCCCGCCGCCGATGCGCTGGCGGACGGCCGCATCGACGCCGTCTCGCTCGTGCTGACCGGCGACTCGCACTACGCCCACTACCGCGTCACGCGCCGCGAACTCGCCAACGGCCCGTTCGGCTGGCTGCGCCGCTTCAGTCGTCCACGCACCTTGCGTGATGCGCTCTCCCCGCTTTCCATGGCCGCTTGAGCCTGATCCTGCATGACCCGCATCGCTGTCCGTTCGCATTCCGCAGACGCCGCCACCACGCTGGCCGGCCACGGCATCCATCCCGTCCTCGCACGCATCCTGGCCGCCCGGGGCGTCGCCCGGCCCGACGAACTATCGACCGAGCTGACCGACCTCCTGCCCCCCGCGCAACTCAAGGGCATTGACGACGCAGCCCACTACCTGGCCGACGCCATCGCCGCCAACAAGCGCCTGCTGATCATTGCCGACTACGACTGCGACGGTGCCACCGCCTGCGCCGTGGGCGTGCGTGGCTTGCGCATGCTGGGCGCGCAGGCCAGCTATATCGTCCCAAACCGCTTCGAGTATGGCTACGGCCTGTCGCCCGAAATCGTGGCGCTCGCTGCGCGCGAGAAGCCCGACGTGCTGGTCACCGTCGACAACGGCATCGCCGACGTGGCGGGCGTGGCGGCCGCCAACGCGCTGGGCATCGACGTTGTCGTGACGGACCATCACATGCCCGGGGCGCAGTTGCCCGAGGCGCGCGTGATCGTCAACCCGAACCAGCCGGGCTGCGGCTTCCCGAGCAAGAATCTGGCCGGCGTGGGCGTGATGTTCTACGTGCTGCTGGCGCTGCGGGCGGAGCTGCGCAAGCGCGGCGTGTTCACGCCGCAAGATCAGCCGCGCCTTGACACGCTGCTCGATCTGGTGGCACTCGGCACCGTGGCCGACGTGGTCAAACTCGACGCCAACAATCGTCTGCTGGTCGCGCAGGGTCTCAAGCGCATGCGTGCGGGGCGGATGTGCCCGGGCATCGCCGCGCTGTTCCGCGTGGCCGGCCGCGAGGCGCGCCGCGCGTCGACGTTCGATCTCGGCTTCGGCCTTGGCCCGCGCCTGAACGCCGCCGGGCGGCTGGCCGACATGGCGCTCGGCATCGAATGCCTGCTCACCGACGACTACGACCGCGCCATGGCCATCGCCGCCGAACTTGACGGCATGAACCGCGAGCGCCGCGAGATCGAAGCCGGCATGCAGCAGGAAGCCCTCGCCATCCTCGACAGCATGAACGCCCTCGATGGCGCCGGCCGGCACACCATCGCGGTCTACAACGAAACGTGGCACCAGGGCGTGATCGGCATCGTCGCCTCGCGTATCAAGGACAAATTCCACCGCCCGGTCTTCACCTTCGCACCCGGCGACGACGGCGTCATCAAGGGCTCGGGCCGCTCGATTCCCGGCTTCCACCTGCGCGATGCGCTGGACGCCGTCCACAAGCGCAGCCCGGGACTGATCGTGAAGTTCGGCGGCCATGCCATGGCGGCTGGACTCACGCTGCGCGAAGACGGTTTCGATGCATTCGTCACCACGTTCGAGGCCGTCGGCCGCGAGTGGCTGACCGAGGCGCTGCTCTCACGCGTGCTCGAAACCGATGGCGAGGCGGACCCCGAATGCTTCACACCGCAGTTCGTCGAGCTGCTCGAAACCCAGGTCTGGGGTCAGGGCTTTCCGGCACCAAGCTTCTGCGGCGAGTTCGATGTGCTGTCGCAGGCCGTACTGAAAGACAAGCACCTGAAGCTCAAGCTCGGCCGCGGCAAGCAGCATTTCGACGCGATCTGGTTCAACCACGCCGAGCCGCTTGGCGCCTCGGCGTATGTGGCCTACCGGCTCGACAACAACACCTTCAACGGCATCACGCGCGTTCAGATGGTGATCGAGCATGCGCAATAGCGGATGGGTCAAACCTTGCGCCAACGCATAAACACATGCGAAAACTGTCTGACGGCGCACCAATGACGCAGCAGTCGGGCACGGTCGGTGCGTTACAATGCGGGATTGCCGGCATGGAGGCGCGTAAGCGTCCATGGTCGCGCGCCCCACGAATTCCTAGCTTCAACTTCCAAGCGAAATGACTCACGTCGTTACCGAAAGCTGTGTCCGCTGCAAGTACACCGACTGCGTGGACGTCTGCCCCGTCGACTGCTTCCGTGAAGGCCCGAACTTCCTGACGATTGATCCGGACGAGTGCATCGACTGCGCCGTCTGCGTGGCCGAATGCCCGGTCAACGCCATCTATGCGGAAGAAGACGTGCCCGCTGATCAGCAGAAGTGGATCGCCATCAATGTCGAGCTGGCTCAAGCCGGCTGGCCTTCCATCACCAAGACCAAGCAACCCCTGCCCGACGCCGACGACTGGAAGGACGTGAAGGACAAGGAGCAGTACCTCGACCGCGGCTGAGCGCGATTGAGCGAACTTGCCCGGCACATTTTTTGTAGTGCATCGCAAAAAAGGTGTTGACGGGCAGATCAGAAACTAGCTAGAATTCATTTCTTCGCTGTTGCAGCGATTCCCCGATAGCTCAGTCGGTAGAGCGCCGGACTGTTAATCCGTAGGTCCCTGGTTCGAGCCCAGGTCGGGGAGCCAAAATAACAAAACGCCTCGCTTCGTGCGGGGCGTTTTCATTTGTGGCATTGGTGCGTGTATTGTCTGCATCGATCGTCATGCCCGGATGGTGAAATTGGTAGACACCGCGGACTTAAAATCCGCTGCGCCCTAATCGGCGCGTGCCGGTTCGATCCCGGCTCCGGGCACCAATCCCCTCTTCGCTTCTGCCTCCGTTGCGCTTCAGTCCCTTACGTCGCGCAGCAGCCGCGCACCTTCGGTGCATCTTCATATTCGTCGTGACGGCGCACCCATGACAGCGGGCCGGTCTCGTTGCGACCCAGTGGCGCGCGGTCGAGCAGCAGCAGTGTCCCCACCATGTCTTCCAAGCCGCGTGCATACGTCGAGTACGTGTGGAAGACATCGCCCGCCTCGTCCTTGTAAAACGCGCTCATGCCGGGCAGTTCGTCGTGGGCTTGCTCACGGGGCGTGGCCGTGTAGTTGTAGTCGACCGAGCCGCTGGCGAGTTCGTCTTGCGAGAAGCTCACGCGATAGTCGTGGTTGAACGTTGTGCCGAACGACGAGACCCACGGGAATTGCCAGCCCATGCGCTTCTTGTAGGCGGCGATTTTGTCCATCGGCGCGCGAGACACGGCGACGAACGTCACGTCATGGTGGTTCAGATGCGTGAGCATGCCGCCAACATGATCGGCGAAGAAGGAGCACCCTGGGCAGCCCGCATCCCAGTCGGGCCCGAACATGAAGTGGTAGACCACCAACTGGCTGCGACCGTCGAACAGCTCGGCCAGCGTCTTCTTGCCTTCCGATGATTCAAATACGTATTCCGTATCGACCTTGACCCACGGCAGCGCTTGGCGCTCGGCGTTGACAGCGTCGCGCAGGTGGATGGCCTCTTTCTCGCGCGCCAGCAACGCTCGGCGTTTGATGAACCATTCGTCTCTTGAAACTACGGGATGCGTTTGCATGATTGCCCCTCTGTCCTAAGACTCAGGACTTCATACTAGGCGGCTGCGTTCGAATGAAAAGCCGCGGCGCGCAAGTCGCCAACCGGATGCGACTTGCGCGCCATCGAAGAGAATCAACCGCCTCTGCACATGCAACTTCAGGTGCCGGATCAGCCCACCAGCCAGCGCACGCCCACGTTGAGGAGCGCACCGCCACCCACCAGCCCCACCCACAGAACGGCGGCGCACAGCAGCGGACGCACACCGGACTTCAGCAGCATCGGCACATGCGTTTGCGTGCCGATGGCAAACATCGCGCAGGCCAGCATGACGGTGTCGATGGCATCGATCGGGGCGTGCCACGCAGCGGGGATCGCACCAGCGGAATTCAGCAGCGTCATGACGAGCAACCCCACCGCAAACCAGGGCATCGCTTTCCAGGCGTGACCGGCAGCTTTGCGAAGCGCATTTTCGGCAGACGCCGAGGCGGACGTGTGACCTTCAGTGGGCGTTGTGCATGCCAGCACCACGAGCAACGGAGCCAGCGCCAGCACACGCACCATCTTGCTGACGACCGCCGCGTTGGTGGCGTCGTCGCCCAACGGACGCGCGGCGGCAATCACCTGCGCAACCTCGTGCATCGTCGAACCGATGTAGACACCAAAGTGCTCTGGCGTGATGGCCACACCGGCATGCGTAACAAGCGCGTACAGCCACGGATACAGAAAGATGCCGATCGTGCCGAACAGCACCACGCTGGCGATCGCCACGGCCGTTTCGCGTGGTGAGGCCTTCACCGCTGGCGCAACGGCCAGCACGGCCGCCGCCCCACACACCGCACTGCCAGCTGCCACCAACACAGCTTGTGAGCGCGTGAGGCTAAACCAACGCGTGCCGATCCACGTACCGGCCAGCATCGTCGCGGCCAAGACCAGCAGAGGAATCACCACGCCCGAAGTCCCCAGATCGTGGATCTGCGCCAGCGTCAGCCGGGCGCCGTAGAGAATCACGCCCGCCCGTAGCAGTGTATGGCGGGCAAACTGGATTGCCCCTGGGGTCAGCCAACGCTGATGCCCCGGCACATGACCGACGGCCATGCCGAGCAGGATGGCAAGCGTCAGTGCGCTCAAGCCCAGATGCCCTGCCCACGGCATGGCACCGAGCGCCACCGCAATCCCCGCACACCCGAACAACACCCCCACACTGACGAGCGTCCGGCCGTCGAATCCTGCTGCCACGCCCTGGGGCGCCAACTGCTTCTGTGCAATCGTCATCACATTCGCCTTGCTTATTCGCTATACGCATAACGATATGCGTATCGTGATAACATGTAAAACAGGTAATTTTCGTAATTCCAACCACTTTTATGGATAATAAGGCGCCTCGCGTCACGTTGCGGCAATGGGCTGTCTTCGCCGCCATCGCACGCAGTGAAACGACCACTGCGGCCGGTGAAGCTCTTGGCCTGTCGCAATCGGCCGTCAGCGCGGCGCTGGCGGAACTGGAATCCACCCTCGGACATCCGCTGTTTGACCGGCATGCGCGCCGTCTGCATCTGAATGCGCTGGGCCGACAGCTTTTGCCCCAGGCACAGGCGCTGCTCGATCACGCCGATGCGCTGGAACACGCGACCGCCCAGCCGAACGTGCGCCTGAAGCTCGCGGCCAGCAGCACGATCGGCAACTACGTGCTGCCCGCCCTGCTCGCGGGCTTCCGGCACGAGATCGCACCCGACAGCCAGCTCGATGTGCTGATCGGCAATACGCAGGACGTGGTCGATGCCGTGCAGCGTTTCGAGGTCGACATCGGCCTGATTGAGGGCACCTGCCGCGGCGAAGCGCTGGAAATCGAAACGTGGATCGACGATGAGATGGTGATCGTGGCCGCGCCGGGGCATCCACTCACGCGAGGAACCGGGCCCGTCTCACACGCGGCGCTGCGCGAAGCGGGCTGGCTGATGCGCGAACCCGGCTCCGGCACGCGCGAACTGATCGACAGCCGCATCGCTTCGGTGGTCGGGCCGCTGCATGTGGCGCTTGAACTCGGCCACTCCGAGGCCATTCAGCGCACGGTGGCGGCAGGCTACGGCATCAGTTGCCTGTCGCGCCACGTGGTGGCCGACGCCTTGCGCGACGGCCGGCTGGTCGTGGTCGACAGCGGCCTGCCGCGTATCGCCCGGCCGCTGCTGATCGTGCGGCATCGCGACAAGCATCCGACACACGGGCTCACCCAATTCATCGACGTGCTGCGCGGTCACACAACCGATTCGAAAAAAAATTCGCGCAGAGGACTAGCGCGATCCGAAAAAGGTTGATATAGTCTCATTTCTTCGCGGGGCGTTAGCTCAGTTGGTAGAGCAGCGGACTCTTAATCCGTAGGTCGAGTGTTCGAGTCACTCACGCCCCACCAGAATATGAAAGGCCCGACAGGCAACTGTCGGGCCTTTTTCATTTGCGCAATTTGCGATGCGCTTTTGCTTCAGTGCGCAGAAAACAAAGCGGCCGACGCTTGTGGCGCCGGCCGATCGATCCGCAGAGTCCTCTCCCCCGCCGCTGCCCGCGGCGGACATCTTCGCGGTGTAACCGCAACGCGCCCACCTGCCTGCCAAGGTGAGCGCATTCACCGGCTTCCTGACGGCGCGGTTCGACAAAGAGGCGCCGTGGGCCAGCGAGCGCCGCTAGCGCGGCGACGCATTTCAGGCCGTGGATTCGATGCGCAATTGCATGCGCATCTGCAGCGTCTCTCCGGGCGCCAAAGCACGCAGGCCCGTGCCTTCCCATCCTTGGGCCGCCAGGTTGATCGCGTCAGCCACGTGCGAAATAGGCTCCAGGCAGAAATATGGCTGCGCGTGCGGCGCGTGCAGGATGAAGTGGTCGAGCGGGTCATCGGCGCTGAGCGTAAGCACCCCACCCGCGCACGACACCACGGCACGCTGCCGCCATTCGCTGTAATAGACACTGAGCGCTGCGTCCGGCAATGCGCGGGCGTGGCGGAAATCTTCCTGAGGCGTGATCGGCTCGCGGCGGACGGCAACTTCACCGGCATCCGTTGGCCACATCGTCGCAGCATCGAACTGCACGCGCGTATCGGGCGTGCGCGCAAAGTACGGATGAAAGCCGCCACCGGCCGGCATGCTGCTGTCGCCGTCATTGCGCAGGGTCATGACGGCATCCAGGCCGGATTCGTTCAGCACCAGCGCTTGTGTGGCGGTGAACGGCCAGGGCCAGTTGTCTGCCTCGGGCACGTAGCGCAAGCTGAGGTCGATCGACGACGCTGTGAGCTTCTCCACCGTCCACGCCCGTGCATGCGCCAATCCGTGCATGGCATGCGCCTGGCCCGGATGCGGTGCAAGACGGATCTCGCGGCCACCCCATTCAAAGCGCCCATCGCGGATGCGGTTGGAGAACGGCAGCAGCGGATAGCACCCGGCTTTGGGCCACGCCAGCCCGTCGAAACCGCCGCGCAGGCAATCGGGCGACATCGGCGCCAACCAGTCGACCCGCCGGCCGCCCTCGCTGGTCGAAGCCAGCGAGGCAATGCGGCCACCTGCCGCCGGCGCGACATCCATCGTCAGCGCACCGGCCTGCAGCGTATGTATTGGCCCCGGCGCAAGCCAAGTCTTGGTCTTGCTATCCATCAGAACGAATGCCGAATGCCAACCATGCCGACAAACTGGCTGCGCCCGTTCGACGGCGTGCCGTTCTGCGAATCGCCTACCGACGCCACCGCATCCACGATGGACGTGCTCGTCCCCGAAGCGCGCAGCGTCTGGCCGTTGGCGCGCTGGTACGCCTGGATCGCATAGAACGCGGTGCGCTTGGACAGCGAATACAACTGCTCCATCGAGAACTGGTTGTACTTGGCGGGCGAGCTGATGCCGTTGCGCGCCTTCTCAGCCGTGTAGCTATAGCCGAAGGCGAGCCGCAATGCCGGCGTCAGATCGTAAGTGGCAATCGCGCCCACCGTATTGAACGTGGCCGACTGCGTGAACAGCGACAGTGCGCCCGGCTTGTACTGAACGTTCGAGTAGTTCAGACCCACCATCAGCTTGCCGAACGTATAGCGCGCGGCCGTGGCGATGAGCTGCGCGGAGTCGGCCGTGGCATAGCCGGAGTTGACGGGCGAGTTGTTGGCGAACGTCCCGACGTTGCTGAAGTTGCCGGCCGTCGTGCCGCTCGACACGTTCTTCAGCCGCGTATAGCCAACGCCCCACGAGAAAGCCTGATAGTCATAGCGCAACGCGGTGCTCACGCTGCTGCCGTTGGAAACGCTGCCCGCCTGCTCACCAAAGCCGTATTGCACGCCCGCTTGCAGACCACCCCACACCGGCGTGGTGTAGGTGATGGAGTTGTTGAAGCGCAGCGTGGTATCCAACGCATCGACGTCGCCGGGGTGCGCGCCGGTGGCACCCGTCAGCACGTTGGTCGGGCCCAGCGATGCGACGTACTGGAAGTACGGCGTGTACGCACGACCGAGCGTGACCTGGCCGTAGTTCGTGTTGCTCAGGCCGACGTAGGCCTGGCGGTTGAAGATATAGCCAGCCTGGGCTTGCTGCCCTGTGTCGGCATTGAAGCCGCTCTCCAGCCGGAACAGCGCAGTGTTGCCGCCGCCCAGGTCTTCCGTGCCATACAGGCCGAACTTGCTGGCCAGCAAGGCGCCCGAGTTGATGTAGGCATTGGAGTGGCCGCCCTGGTTGCTCGAATAAGCAAAGGCATTGTCGACCACGCCGTACAGCGTGACCGACGTTTGCGCTGCGGCGTGCATCGAAGCGCCCGCACAAAGCAGCGCAACCGATGCGTAGACCGGGCGGATCGAAAAGGAACGTTTGGCTCGTGTCGTCTTCATCGTTGTTATCTCGGAAATCTCCTGCACCAAGGGAACACCGCGCACCGCCGGGCCTCTCCGGACCTCGAATTTGTGCGCAGCGAGGATGCGGCACTAGGCCAGCAATTGCAACCTCAAGCGGCGCCAGCCACCCGCAACATCGGCATCCAGCACGCGGGCATGCGGCGTCTGCACTTGCCGTCCATCACCCGCGGGCAGGTAAATCTCGAGCGTGTCGGCGTGTGTCGGCATCTTGCCTTCGCGCGATACGTGCAGCGTGATGGCCTGCGCATCCGACACCGCTCGCACGCTCCAACGCCCCTGCTCGCCGTTGCGCCACGCTTCGGTTTCGCCGTCGTCTTCAATGCAGCCGCCAATCGCCTCGCCAATGCCGTGCATCGGTACAACAACGAAGCCGCGTTGGTCGGCGCGCTGGTCGAAATGCTGTTCCGCCACGTTCAACGCGATCACGCCGCCTTCGCGAATCAGCATGACCGGCTGGTCCCACGGCGAAGGCAGCGTGATGGTCTGTCCGCCGTCGAAGGCCTCGCCACTCCAGTACGAAACCCAGCGTGCGCCTACCGGTAGATAGACGGTGCGCTCGGTCTGCCCCTCGTCCACCGTCGGCGCCACCAGCAGCGAAGTGCCGAGCATCATGTCATCGCACTCGGCGTAGCAGCGGCGGTCGTTAGGGAATTCGGCAAACGTGGGGCGCAGCACCGGCTCGTAGGCCTGCGTGGATTGCCACAGCAGTTCGTACAGATACGGAATCAGCCGATAGCGCAGCTTGATCAGCGAGGCGATTTGCGCGGTGACCTGCGGATACATCCACGGCTCGTTGACGGTCTTGTCGTCGTTCCACGAGTGGATGGAGAAGCGCGGCATGAACACGCCAAACGCCACCCAGCGCACCAGCAGTTCAGGAGACGGCGCCGGGCCCGCAAACCCGCCGATGTCGTGGCCGATGTTCGAGACGCCCGACAGCGCCAGCCCCAAACCCATCTTCAGGTTGTAGCGCAGTGTTTCCCACGACGTGTAGTTGTCGCCGGACCACGTCTGCACATAGCGCTGCATGCCGACACCGCCCGAGCGCGACACCAGGAAGGGCCGACGCTGCGGCGCGAACTCAAGCTGTGCTTCGCGCGAGGCGCGCATCATCAGCATCGTGTGCAGCACCTTGGCTTCGCGGATGGGCGCCTTCTTGCCGAACCCGTGGGCGAAAGCATCGGGCGTCCAGACTTCGAATTCGTTGTTGTCGTTCCAGGTGGACGCCATGCCGTATTCGAGCAGCGCGCTCTTGACGTTGGCCTTCCACCAGTCGAGCGTTTCCGGGTTGGTGAAGTCGAGATACGCGCCGACCTCGTCCCAGAATTGCACCCAGGCCGGCTCGCCCTTTGCATCGCAAATCAGCAGGCCGGCTTCTCTTGCTTCTTCAAACTTCGGGTGATCGCGCAGCAGGCACGGCTTGATGTTCGGGCACAGGCGAATACCCGCATCCAAGTAGCTTTGGACGAAGCCGCGCGCATCCGGAAACTTGTCGGTGTTCCAGTTGAAGACGTAGCGCTTCGGTCCGATCGACGTATAGCCCGACGACAGATGGAACGAATCGCACAGGATGTCGTGCTCACGGCATCCCTTGATGAACTCGGCCATCTGCTCTTGCGCGTTGGGCGCGTCGGTGTACGTCATGGTCGAGCCGGAATAACCAAGGCCCCACTTCGGCATCCACGCGGGGCGGCCGGTCATCCACGTAAAGCGGCGCGTGGCGTCGAGCGGCGTGTCCGGCGAGGCGATGAAGTAGTAATCGAGATCGCCGTGCGGCGCCACAAAGTAACGATAGTGCCCGTGATAGTTGTCCAGCTCGCGACCCATGTCGAAGCTGCAATCGGACAGCGTGTCGTAGAACAGGCCGAAGCCGGTGCGATTTTCCGGTTGCCACGTCACGTAGAACGGGATGTGCTTGTACAGCGGATCAGTCGTGCGCGCGCTGTAGCCCATCGCGTCGATGTTGCGCATCTCATAACGCTGGTGCGCACGGTTCATGTCGCCAGCGCGCTCGCCAAGGCCGAAGTACATCTCGCCGGGTTCGCGGCGCACGTAGTGGTAGACCTGCTCGTCCCAGTAGCCGAAGTTGTAGGCCTGCGTGGGGCGATCGTTCAGTACGGTCTGCCATTCGCCGGCGCCGCGAATCTGCCATGTGCAGAAGCCGCCGGCCAGGGCGACGCTCAGGCGGATCTTGCTGGTTTCCACGCGCAGCGTGTCGGCATCGGTGTGCAGCGCAAAAGCGGGCAGCGAGAAGCCGCTCAGGTCGCGGCGGTCGCGCCCTTCGAGCGGCGTGTCGTCACCGCCCGGTGCAATCGACCACGTGGCGGGGCCGCGCAGGTCGCCCTGCGGCAGCACAAGCACGCGAATGATGTCTTCTTCCAGCACGAAGAGTTCAATCGCAGAGCCGGCATTGCTGGCCAGGCGCAGCCGGTTGCCTTCGTGCGCCTGCAGTTCGAAGCGGGGGGGATGCAACATGGACATCGTTTTCAACTCAGTGTGAAGCAGAGAGACTCATCTGACGCGCGGCGCGCTCTTCCTGCGATTGCCCGCGAATCAACACGATCAGCAGCACCGCGCCGATCAGATCGAACGCGCCCAGCATGCCGAACAGCGGGCCATAGCCAACCTTGTCGGCTAGCGCCCCCACCAGCAGCGAGAAGCCCAGGCCGCCGATCCACGCAGCCATGCCGGCAAAGCCGCTGGCGGTACCCACTTCTTCCGGGTCGAACACGTCCGCAGACAGCGTGTTGACCAGGCCAGAAATCATCTGGTGCGCAAAGCCGCCCACGCAGAACAACGCAATGGCCGTATAGGGAGACGCCACGAGCCCGACGCACGCCGGACCAATCATCATGAATGCACCCAGCACAACACCGCACACACGCGACCACACCAGCGGAATGCGGAAACGCTTGATCAGGAACGGCGACAGGTAGCCGCCCGCCAGCCCGCCCAGGTCCGCTGCCAGGAACGGCAGCCACGCGAACATGGCGATCTCCTTCAGATCGAGGTGGCGCTCGTTGACGAAATAAAGCGGAATCCAGAAGCTGAACGTTTGCCAGGCCGGCTCGGCAAAGAAGCGCGCCAGCGCAATCGCCCAGAAGCGGCGCGACGTCACAACATCCTTGACCGGGCGCTTGCCGCGCTCGGCGCTCACAGGGCGAAGCTGCCCCCCGATGATCTTTTCGCGCTCGGCATCGGACAACGCGGCATGGTCTTTCGGCGAACGATAGAACGCGAACCACAACGCGGCCCACAAGAAACCGAGGGCGCCAGTCACGACAAACGCCGATTGCCAGCCGTAACGCAGGTGCAGGAAGACCACCAGCGGCGGCGCCAACATCGCGCCGAGCGACGTACCCGAGTTGAACCAGCCGACGGCAACGGATTTTTCCTTGTCCGGAAACCATTCCGCCACCGCCTTCATGCCCGACGGAATGGCAGCGGCTTCGGTCAGCCCCATCAGGGCACGAAAGCCCGCCAACGACAGCCAACCACTTGCGCCCGCATGCAGCACGCCAGCAAACGACCACAACACACCAAACAACGCAAAGCCGATACGCAAGCCGACAAGGTCGACGATAAAGCCGCAGACGGGCTGCATGACCGTGTAGCCGACCTGGAACGCAGCCACCACGTAGGAATACTGCTGGGTGCTCATCCCCAGCTCATCCTTGAGCGTGGGCGCCAGCACGCCCAGCGAGTTGCGCGCCAGATAGTTGACGATCGTGCCCAGGCACACCAGCACGATGATCCACCAGCGCAAGCCCTTGATGGTCTTCACGGTGTTGTCTCCGATGTCTTCTTATTCGTGATTGACTTACGGGACGGCGCGATACGACTGGCGCCGTCCCGGGGTGCCGCCGTAGCGGTCAGCGCACCATACAGGGGCGCTTGTTATCGAACTGCCAGTTGGGAATCAGTTGGCGCATGGCGATTGCGTCGTCGCGTGCGCCCAGGCCGTGCTGCTTGTACAGCGCGTGGGCCTTTTCCAGTTGTTCCATGTCGATCGTGACGCCCAGGCCCGGTGCGGCCGGCACATCAATCTCGCCGCCGACGATCTGGAACGGTTCGCGCGTCAGCCGCTGGCCGTCTTGCCAGATCCAGTGCGTATCGATGGCGGTGATGTTGCCCGGCGCGGCAGCAGCAACATGCGTAAACATCGCCAGCGAAATGTCGAAGTGGTTGTTGGAGTGCGAGCCCCACGTCAGGCCCCAGTCGTCGCACATCTGCGCCACCCGCACCGAGCCCTGCATGGTCCAGAAATGCGGATCGGCCAGCGGAATGTCGACCGAGTGCAGCTGAATGGCGTGCCCCATCTGGCGCCAGTCGGTGGCGATCATGTTGGTGGCCGTCGGCAGACCCGTGGCGCGGCGGAATTCGGCCATCACCTCGCGGCCGGAGTAACCGCCTTCTGCACCGCACGGGTCTTCGGCGTAGGCCAGCACGTCGTGCTTGTCGCGGCACAGGCGAATGGCCTCCGCCAGCGACCACGCGCCGTTCGGGTCCAGCGTGACGCGCGCTTCCGGAAAGGCTTCAGCCAGCGCGGTCGTGACGACCATTTCGTCATCGCCGCTCAGCACGCCACCCTTGAGCTTGAAATCCTTGAAGCCGTAGCGCGCGTGGGCCGCCTTGGCCAGGCGCACCACCGCTTCCGGCGTGAGCGCTTCTTCGTGGCGCACGCGGGTCCAGTCGTCAGTGGCGTCGCTGCCGTCGGCGTAGTCCAGGTCGGTGCGCTTTCGGTCGCCCACAAAGAACAGGTAGCCGAGCACCGGCACCTTGGCGCGCTGTTGCCCCTGCCCCAACAGCGCCGCCACGGGCACGCCGAGATGCTGGCCGAGCAAGTCGAGCAGCGCGCTTTCCAGCGCCGTCACCGCATGCACGGTGGTGCGCAAGTCAAAGGTCTGCAACCCGCGGCCGCCGGCGTCGCGATCGGCAAATTGGCGGCGCACGCTGTTGAGCACGTTGTTGTACGCACCGATGGGTTGTCCGACAACCAGCGGCGTCGCGTCCTCGATGGTCTTGCGGATGGACTCGCCGCCCGGCACCTCGCCCACGCCGGTATGCCCCTCGGAGTCTTCCAGAATGACGATGTTGCGGGTGAAGAACGGGCCGTGGGCGCCGCTCAGATTCAGCAACATGCTGTCTCGGCCGGCCACGGGAATGACCTGGAGGCGCGTGACGCGCGGCGTGTGCA
The DNA here is from genome assembly GCF_021173085.1 of Ralstonia wenshanensis. NCBI lineage: Bacteria > Pseudomonadati > Pseudomonadota > Betaproteobacteria > Burkholderiales > Burkholderiaceae > Ralstonia > Ralstonia wenshanensis. Next base: position 1,047,485 of record NZ_CP076413.1, on the reverse strand, counting down.
GTGGGGTTTCGGAAGCTTGGTGATTCATGGTCATCACGTATGTCATCAGTCGTCGTACAACATGGAACGGAACTATAATTGACACATTCCTGCTGAACCACCCCTGGTAAACCCGCCCCTCCGGAGATTGCATGCCCACCACCCACCCGCCCGCAACGCTTGTGCGCCGCACCCAAAGCCTGGCGGACGTGGTGGTGGACCATATCAAGGGGCGCATCGCCAATGAATCCCTGCGCGTTGGCGACAAGCTGCCGACAGAATCCGCGTTGATGGAAGCGCTCGGCGTGAGCCGCACGGTAATACGCGAAGCCATTTCGCGCCTGCAGGCCAAAGGGCTGATCGAAACGCGTCACGGCATCGGCAGTTTTGTCCTGCCGCCGCGCGCAGATAACAGCATCCCGCTGGGCGATGCGTCCACACTGCACGACATCTTGAGCATGCTGGAGCTGCGCGTGGCCATTGAAACGGAGTGCGCAGGCTTGGCCGCGCAGCGCATCTCTCCTGCCGAAATCGACACCCTGCGCCTGGCGCTCGAAGCCATCGAGCAGGACCAGGCGGACGGCAACGACAGCGCCACCTCCGACCTGCAATTTCACCTGAGCATCGCGCGCGCCACGGGCAATGAACACTTTGTTGGCGCCCTCGCCCAGCTCGGCAAAACACTCATCCCTCGCACGCGGATGGGGCTGGCCCAAGTGGGTTATCTGAATGCGCCGGAACTGCGTGCCACGGTCAACCGCGAGCACCACAGCGTCTTCGAGGCCATCGCCCGCAAAGACCCCGAAGCCGCGCGCGCTGCCATGCGCATGCACCTCTCAAACAGCCGGGAACGCCTGCGCCGCGCACATGAAGCGGCCGGCGCGCAAACAGCGGCAACGGCAGGCTGAGTTGACACCAGGGCCGTCAAGTTGTACGACGTCCTATTACTCGACGCCGGCTATCATCGCGCCCCCATGGCGTTGGCGCTGTTGATAAAGATTTGCATTCCCTCGCTCTCCGCCACGTAACCTGAGCTTGCACCGACCCCTCGTGGGTGCGCTCCGGTCGCGGAAGAGAGAGCCGCGGCCTTCTTGGCCCTGATGCTGCTGTCCCGAGTGTCAGGGCGTTTCTTTTTGGGCCCGCCACTCAATCCGCCCTTCCCCCGGCCCAATAAAAAAGCCCCGACTCGCGGGGCATTTTTGTTTTCAAGCGCCGCACTCAGCGATCGCGCGCCATCAGGTGATAGCCGGCGAGCAGGATGACGGCGCCGGCCACCGAACCGACAAATCCCGCCAATTGGCCCGGCTCATACCAGCGCATCAACTGGCCGAGAAAGGCGGCTGCCAGCGCACCGGCAATGCCGACCATGATCGTGAGCAGGAAACCGCTGACGCCTCGTCCTGGCGTGATCCACCTGGACACAAGACCGGCCAGAAAGCCGATGAGGATGGTGAGACAGAGCAGTTGCATGGCAGTGGCTCCGTGGGTTGCGCCTGTCAGTGCGTTGCCGCCGCATCCATCACGCGCTCCAGGCAGAAGCCCTGCCCGTAGATTGCGCGCAGGCGCAAGCCATTCTCCGTGCCGAGCAGCAACTTCTTGCGCAAGCGCGAGACATGCGTATCGAGCGTGCGTGAATACGGGCTCAGCTCACGGCCCCAGAGCGCCAGTTCGATGTCGGCGCGCGAGAGAACGCGCCCCGCATTCGCGAACAACAGCAACGCCAGCTCAAATTCACGCGCATGCACCGACACCGAAACATCGCGCAACCGGATGGAACGATTTTGCCGGTCCAGCGTGTACGGGCCCAACTGAATCTCCGACGCTCTCACCGCCCGGCTTACGGCAAAGCGGCGGATCAAGGCATCAAGCCGCGCGAGCAACTCAGGCGGACGGATATCACCTTGGAAGCACAGGTCTGCGCCGTGATTGAGCGCGTCTGCGGTTTCGGTATCGGCCTGGCCGTCGGCAAGGTAGACGATTGCCATGCCGGGGCCCACGCGCTCGCGCACGGTGCGCACCAGCGAGAGGCCCGGCATGTCGTGCGCATGCGCGCCGACCATCAACAGGTTGATGCCGTGCACATCAATGGCTTCAAAAACTTGGCGGGAGAGAAACAGCGGCACACATTCGAAGCGGGTGGGCTGCAGCGCGGAGTGGATCGCCTGCTGGCGGGCGAGGTGCGTGTCGATCAGACCGATTTTCATGGCTCGGTTTCGAGGTTGACTGCGTGCGGCGCGGTCAGGCGGCGGTGCGGCGATGGTCTTGTGCATTGCTGCCGTCGCGACCGCCGCCGCGCCACATGGATACATGCCGACCAGCCAGCCAGAAGCGTTCGATCTGCGGCGGGTTCCCGTCGCCGCGCAGGGCTTGATGCAGTTGGGCGCGAACGCGTTCGTAATCGCATTCGCTCAAAACATCGGTTGCAGTCTGGCTCAACATTCGTGGCGCCTCGGGCGTGTCTGTGCTCGGTTTTCCAAGGTACCGTCGTCTCTCGACCGGTGTGTCACCGGCGCATGCTGTGCGGGTCGGCCAATGAACTGTAGGGCCGCCGCAGTGCAGAAATGCAAATGATTGAAAAGGAAATGTGGCAAAGGCCACACGAGACCGCGATGGCCTCAGGCGTCGTGGCGATGCGCCGCGCGCGGCAGCCACAGCGTGAAGGTGGAACCGAGCCCCGGCGCGCTCTGCACGGCAATCCGGCCGCCGTGGCGGTCGACCACTGTCTTCACGAATACAAGACCCAGTCCACTGCCGGACGGCGCATTGGCCGCGCCCTCATGCAAGCGGTGGAACGGCTGGAACAACCGCGGCTGATCGTCCAGGGCAATGCCCGCGCCCTGGTCGGCCACGGCCACCGAGAACATCGCCTCGTCCTGTTTGACCGACACGGTGACGACTGAACCCGCCGCGCTGAACTTGATGGCGTTGTTTAGCAGATTCACCAGCGCGCGCACCAGCAAGCGTGGCTCGCCGCGCACGGCCGCCTCGATGTCGGCCACCACGCGCACTTCCACCTCGTGACGATTCGCGAGCGGCCAGACCTCGTCGGCGGCATCGAGCACGAGGCCGATCAGATCCACGTCCACCAGCTTGAGTGTTTGCGATTCGGCGCGTGCGAGATCGATAAAGGCATCGGCCAGTTCCAGCGTGCGCGACGACAACTGCCCGATGCGCGCGAGCAGCGCTTCGCGATCCAACGCGCGCGACGCGTCGCGCTGCAGTTCGATCAGCGCGAGGATGGCGCTCTGCGGCGAACGCATGTCGTGCGAGATGAACCGCAGCGCTTCTTCGCGATGACGCTCGGCCTGACGCACGGGGGTGATGTCGGCAAAACTGACGATGATGTCGACGGGGCGGCCCGCTTCGTCCCGCAACGCGGCGGCGTGCATCAACATCGAGCGGCCGTCGTGCGTTTGCAGCTCGACAGGTTCGAGCCCGGCGGGATTGGCCAGCCAGCGTGCCCAGTAGTGCTCACCGGCGGCGGGATCAGGAAACGCACGCGCCAACAGCGTCGGCAGGTCACGCAGCGCAGCCGCGCGATTCTGACCGGGCGTCTGCAACTGGCCGGCCAGATCTGCACTGCGGCCATTCGCCAGGCGGATCGTGCCATCGCGCGTGCAAACGACGGTGGCATCGGGCAGGCTCTCGAGCGCATCGGCCAGGAAGCGGCGCAGCCCGCGCAGCTTATCGGTGAGCGAGGCGACGGCATCCATGTGCGCACCGAGGGTGGGGCCTGTGCGGGCGAGCGGCGCGGCATCGGCCAGCAGGCCGGGCTCGCGCGCCAGACGCTGCATCTCGTCACGCAGAAAGCGCAACGCGGCTTCCTGCTGGCGCCAGCTCCACAGCGGATACAACACCAGCGGGCCGACCAACGCAGCAAACGGCGGCAGCCAGCGATTGCCGAACACCAGCGCGCCGATCGCGCTCAACAACAACACGGCGGCACCCGCCACCGCCACGGCAAGCGCCATCCTCGGCGTGAGCCAACGCACCGCAAACGCGGTCATCAGCAAGGGAAGCAGCGTCATCGCCCAGAACACTCCGGGTGGCGCCGGCAGGATGGCACTGCCGTCGAGTACGGTCTGCGTGGCATTGGCCAGCACCTCCACACCGCTCATCGTGCGCGACGGGGGCGTCGCAAAAATATCGGATACGCCGGATGCCGTTGCCCCGATCAGCACCAGCTTGCCGGCAAGCGCCTCGGGCGGCACGTGGCCGTTAAGCACGTCCACAGCCGGCACATGCCGGTATGTACCGGCCGGCCCCGCAAAATTCAGGCGGATATGCGCACGGCGCGTCCAGCCGCTGGCGTCGGTCTCTACATCAGGCAGCGCCGGTATGGAGGGCGGCGGTTGGAGCGCCTGTCGCGCGAGCTGCACGGCAAGATGGTCCAGCACATGCGCACGCGGACCCTCGGCCAGATACATGCCACGCACGACGCTATCCGCATCGGGGGCGGCATTGATATGCGCGACAGACGCGTTGATACCAAGGAACGGATAGTGATATACGCGCCCGTGCTCCGTGCGCTCGGGTAGCGCCGGCAGGATGACGTGTCCGGCCTGCTCGATGGCGGCGGTCAATGCCCGATCGCCTTCGGGCTGCACAAGATCGGGTTCGATCAGCAGAATATCGACACCGATGGCACGTGGCTGCGCCTGCCCCACGCGCGCAATCAGATCGGCCAGCCGGGCGCGCGGCCAGGGCCAGCGCCCCACTGCATCAAGACTTTGGTCATCAATGGCAACGATGGCGATATCGTCGCGCGGCGCATGCCCGTGCAGCGTGACGGCGGTGTCGTACAGCGCCGCATCGAGCCGCCCGACCACGCTCCAGCGCACCGCACCCAACGTCAGCAGCGCAGCCAGCGCCACCAGCACGACCCACTCCACCAGCGCGCGCCGCCCAAGGCTGCGCACGTCCGATTTGGCGGGCACGGGTTCAGTCATTGAGAAGCAGATTGCCGCCGCCGCTCTGCACCGGGCTGCGAGCGGAATCACCGACAAACGTGCCGACGTCAATGCGCTGCGGCTTGGCGTAGACCACCGATGCCGCATCGCCGAGATCTACGCCAGTGCGGATGTAATACACGCCCGACGGCGGCTGCGGAATGATGGCCTCGTTGCCTTCGCTCACGATGTCGGCGATGGGCTTGGCGAAGCTTGTGTCACCCGCCAGTTGCACACGCGTGCGCGCACCAGATGCGGCCAGCTCGGGCGACAGCGCAGACCAGTGGGCATGCAGCTTGCCATCATTGCCGGCTTCCACTGCGGCTGTCGGCACGGCATCTGGCGGAATGTCGAGCACGCGAAAACGCAGCGCATCGCTCCACGGGCCAGTTTTACCGTCTGCGGCCACAGAGCGCACACGCCACCACCATGTGCCGGCCGTCAGTGGCTTGGTCAGACGCACATCTTTGCCATGTTGCTGGACGGCAGGCGAGGTGAAGGTTTCGGTGCCGGCGACTTCCATGTCGTAGCTGCCGGCATCGGACACGGCAGCCCATGCGAATGCCACGTCGCCGCTGCGGTAGGTCCGGCCGCTGGCGGGCTGGATCGTATAGGGCGCTTCGGGGTGCAGGCGCACGGTGAACGGCCGCGTGGCCGACTCGCTTGTCAGCCCGAGCGCATCGATGCTTTGCACGACGAGCGTGTAGTCGCCGTCCTCATCGCCGCAGAGCGTTACTGCGGGCGTCTTGCTCGATTGGTAGGCGCTGAGTTCGGTCAGCGCGGCATCGCGTGCCACGGCAGCGCGATAGCCGACCGCGCCCTTGACCGGCTGCCACGTCGCGCGCAGGCACGGCGTCTGCACAAGCTGGGGAATGGCGTCGAGAATTGGCGCAGCAGGCAGCGCTGCGCGCTTGAGGTGTCCATCCGATGCCTGCACGCCAAAGCCGGCCTTGACCGCCTGCTTCTGACGACCGGCGCGCGTGGCCACCTCACCTTCGAGCACGGAACTCGTCGACACGGCGTCGCTTGCCTGCACGCGGAAACGCGTACCGCGCACACCTGTCACCAGCGCCGGCGTGGAAATCTCGTACCGGCCCACGCCGGTTCTTCTGGGCGAGACGTTGGATTCGGCCTCGCCCTGCTTCACGTGCACACGCACATCGATCAGCCCGGCACGCGCAAACGCGCGCACACGCGACAGCGCCACGTGGCTGCCCGGCGGGACCGTCACGCGCGTGCCGTCATCAAATGCCAGCGTCACGGCGCCCTTGTCGCCGGTATCAATCTGCGACGCTTCTGCGAGCCTCATGCCCGTTTGCAGCGGCTTGCTGCCGGTCGTTGCATCGCGCGCAAACACGACCTGCGCCGTGGCGGGCACCACCGGAATGCGATCGAACGGAATGCGCAGCAGCGAGCCGGGTTTCAGCCGATACGGATCGGCGACATGGTTGCGCTGCTGCAGCAGGCGCCAGCCATCGACGCTGTCCATGTAACGTTCCGCGAGGTTGATCAACGTATCGCCTTGCCGCACGCGATAGAGGAAATCGCTGCCGTCGGCGCCGGAAGGCTGGGCCATGGCCGCCTGCCACACGCCGCCAAAAAGAACGAGCGCGCCGACAAACGCGGCGCGCCCAATCAAACCACTCCAAATTGCGTCAGCTTGCTTCACCATCTTCCTGCGTGGTTTCGAGCCGATAGCCATGCGAGTACACCGAGACCAGTCGCACGCCATTCTTCTGATTGAGATCGAGTTTGAGCCGAAGCTTTGAAATATGCGTGGCGAGCGTGCGCGAATCCGGGCCAATGCTGCGACCCCAGACTGCCTGCTCAATCAGTTCTCGCGGCACCAGCTTGCCGACATTGCGGAACAGGTACAGCCCAAGATCAAACTCGCGCGGCGACAGCTCAACCTGCGAGCCATTCAAAGTCAGCACGCGCCCGACCGGGTCCACCGCGTACGGGCCGACGCGAATGCGTTCGAGCGATTCGCTCGTGCGCGGCGCGGCGCGACGCAGCAGCGCACCGACGCGCGCTACCAGCTCGGCGCGGCGCACCGGCTTGACGACGTAATCATCGGCGCCGGCGGCCAGCCCGCGTACCACGTCGTCTTCGAGCGATCGGTTGGTCAGAAACAGCACCGGCAGGGCTGGGCCGACCGTCTGCCGCACCCAGCTCACAAGCTGGATGCCGCTGATATCGGGCAACTGCCAGTCGAGCAGCAGCAGGTCGAAGGTCCGATCCCGCAGCGCCTTGACGAAGGCATCGCCGTTACTGAAACACTCGCATTCGTATCCGGACGAAACCAGGATCTCTCGGATCAAATCGGACTGCGCCTGGTTGTCTTCTACCGAGGCAATTCGTATCGTCATCTGGATTGCCTTTCCCCGTTTCGGGTCCGGCATCGCTATGCGAAATGCCGGCTCACTCCGTTCGTCGTTGTGATCGGGGTCCCGGACCGGCGCATCGTTGTTCGATCCACCAGCCACCATTGGCGCGGCACGTGTCCGCCGCGCAAGACCTTACCCACGCCCCGCCAGCATGTGTGGCACGCCGGCTTGAGCCCAGCTCATGCTAAAAGGCCGCCTTTGTCATATTGCAAACAATTGTGAAAAGCTAAGCGCAGAGCCGGGTTTCCTTGGCGTTCTATCATTTTTTATCGCGCCATTACAAGGTGCGAGGTCTCAGGAAGTATAGGAGCCGACCAACGGGCTGGAGGCCCTACCGGGTATACGCTGCCTCCTGGTCCTCGTTGCAGAACCTGCCGCTAGCTGTTTCGCTTGCGCGTCCAAGCCGCGGTCGCCGCCCAGAACACCAGCGCCGCCAAGCTGAGAGCGCCCCCCAGAACACACACCCCTGACCAGCCGGCCGACGCATACACCAGCGTCGAAGTCACCGCTCCGAACCCACTGCCCGCCGCATAGAACAGCATGTAGGCGCCCACCAGCCGGCTGTGCGCCTCTGGCTGCAAGCGAAAAATCAGACTCTGGTTGAGCACGTGCACCGCTTGCCCACCCAGGTCCAACAGAATCACGCCGGCGATCAACCACGCCAGATGCTGCAATCCGAGACCGAGCGGCCACCACGCGAGCAGCAACAAACCAAAGGCGACGCCCGTCGCCATCTGCGCCCAACCACGGTCCGCCAGATGCCCGGCTCGCGCGGCAGCCACCGCACCAATCGCACCGACCAAACCGAATGCTCCAATGCCTGCCGGCGAGAACGCATAGGGCGGCGCACTCAGAGCCAGCGCCATCGCGCTCCAGAAGACATTGAACGCCGCGAACATCAACAAACCGATCAGGCCGCGCGCCTGCAACACACGTTCGGTCATCAGAAGTTGCCACATCGAGCGCAGGAGCGCCGTATATCTCATTGACGAAAGCGCAGTCGGCGGTGCCGGTAGTGAGCGCCAGAGCATAAACAGCATCGCTGCCGAAAGACCGGCTGACACGATATAGACGGCACGCCAGCCTGCGGCATCCGCAATCAAGCCCGCCACGGCGCGCGCCAGCAAGAGACCGATCACGACCCCACCCTGCACCGCACCTACCATACGCCCGCGCTCCGCCGATTGCGCCAACGCGGCGGCGCAGGCGATCAGTCCTTGCGTCATCGCTGTGCCCAGCAAACCAACGGAAAACATGCCAAGCAGCAACCACCAGCGCACCGGTGCAAGTGCTACCGCGAGCAACGCCAGTGTGAGCAAGACGAGCTGCACCAGAAGCAGCGGCTTGCGCGGCCAGCGATCCCCTAACGGCACGACTAGCGCCAGGGCAAGTGCGCAGCCAGCCTGCGTTGCACCGATGATGCCGCCGGCCCAGGCATCGCTGAGCGCAAAGTCACGGGCCAGCGGTTCGAGCAGCGGCTGGGCAAAGTAGACGTTCGATACGCTAGCCGCTGCGCAAAGCGCCAGCATGGCAACCCACGCGTGCGGCAACACCCGGGAGGGACTGGCACGCCCGGTAGACGAATGCTCGGCAACACAATCAGGGGGCATCTGCTACCTCATTTGGTTTTAATTTAAAACCACTTGAGTCTAGGCAACCTGGTTTTCTTATGCAACCACTTGGCTGAAGGGATTGGCTGGCGACGCCGATGGCGGCTGCATCAACGCTGAGGTGTGCGCTGTCCAAACAGAAGAATGCACGGCGAGGAACGCTCAGCCCGAAGCACGCGCATCGCGCACGATGCAAAAACAAAAAGCCCCGAACCAGTCGGGGCTTTTCTTTTGCGTTCTGGAGGCGGAGGCCGGAATCGAACCGGCGTACACGGCTTTGCAGGCCGCTGCATAACCACTTTGCTACCCCGCCAGGGGCTCAGCACCGCATTGTAGCAATTCGTGGAGAACCGCGTGCTTGCCGTGCCGATAAAGAAAAAGGGAAGCAAGGCTTCCCTTCGGGATTGGAGCGGGAAACGAGGCTCGAACTCGCGACCTCAACCTTGGCAAGGTTGCGCTCTACCAACTGAGCTATTCCCGCGTAACCGGTTATGCCGCCGCGCCATCACATCAACACGGCCACATATTTCAAACTGGAGCGGGAAACGAGGCTCGAACTCGCGACCTCAACCTTGGCAAGGTTGCGCTCTACCAACTGAGCTATTCCCGCATTTTGGCTACCAGCACTGCCGTACAACCTTTGTGCTGCCAGACCGTTTGCGTCACATCACTGCAACGCGAGAACGAGATTATGGCAAAGAAGAATCATCCTCGTCAACAGTTTTGCGCAAGAGTTTTTACAGCCTCATTTTGCGCGCTCGCGAATCTGCGGCCAGGCGAGCTTCATGTAGTACGCCATCGACCACAGCGTAAGCACCGCCGCCACGTAAATCAGCCACGTGCCCCACACCTGCGCGTCGATCATGTCGAACAGGCGGCCCTCGAACAGCAGCAACGGAATCGCAATCATCTGGAAGGTCGTCTTCAGCTTGCCGAGGAAGTTCACGGCCACGCTCTTCGACGCGCCAATTTGGGCCATCCACTCACGCAGGGCGGAGATGGTGATCTCGCGGCCGATGATGACGAGCGCGATGACGTCTGACACGCGGCCCAATGACAGCAGCACCAGCAGCGCCGCGGCCACCATCAGCTTGTCGGCCACGGGATCGAGGAAGGCCCCGAAGGCGGAGGTCTGGTTCCAGCGGCGAGCAAGAAAGCCGTCGAACCAATCGGTGAGGCTTGCGACGATGAAAAACACCGCAGCCGTCAGGTTCTTGGCAGGCAGTGCCATCCAGGTGTCCGGCACGTAGAACACGCCCACCACCAGCGGGATCATGGCCACACGCAACCAGGTCAGGAGGATCGGGAAGTTGAAAGGCATGGCAAATCGAGAGGACAACCGCCGCGCAAGCTCGGACCCACGCGACAAGATGGGGCATTGTCGCCGATCAATGCAGCTGACGGTAGATTTCTTCGGCCAGGGTCTGCGAGATGCCTTCCACCGTGGCAAGTTCATCGACGCTCGCCGCCATCACGCCACGCAGGCCGCCAAAGCGCGCCAGCAAACGCTGCCGACGCTTTGCGCCAATGCCTTCAATCTCTTCCAGCCGCGACGTGTTGCGCGCCTTGGCTCGCTTGGCGCGCATGCCGGTGATGGCAAAGCGGTGCGCTTCATCGCGAATCTGCGCGACGAGCATCAGCGCGGCACTGCCCTGCCCCAGTTCCAGTGACGGACGGCCATCGGCAAAGATGAGCGTTTCCAGGCCGACCTTGCGTCCCTCGCCCTTGGCCACGCCGACGAGCAATCCAATATCCAGCCCCAGCTCTTCAAAGACCTGTCGCGCGACTTCCACCTGCCCCTTGCCGCCGTCGATCAGCACGATGCTCGGCATGTTGGGGGCGTCCTCGCCAGCTTGCTCGACGATCTTCTGGTAGCGGCGCGTGAGAACTTGCCGCATGGCCGCGTAGTCGTCACCGGGGGTGATGTCCTGGATGTTGTAGCGGCGGTATTCGCTGTTTTGCATGGCGTGGCTGTGAAAGACCACGCACGAGGCCTGCGTGGCTTCGCCAGCGGTGTGGCTGATGTCGAAGCACTCGACCCGCAGCGCAGCAAGGTCCTCCAGATCGATGCCGATGGTCTCGGCCAGCGCGAGCGTGCGGGCCTGCTGGCTGCCTTGTTCGGAAAGCCGGCGCATCAGCGACAGCTCAGCGCCCTTCTCCGCCATCTCGAGCCATGCGCGGCGCCCGCCCTGCGGCTGGCGCACAACCGAAACGCGGCGCCCGGCCTGCTCGGCCAACGCGTCGATCAGCTCGGTTGCGTGAATCTGATGACTGACCACCAGCACCGGCGGCACAAACTGATCGAGATAGTGCTGCGCAACGAAGGCTTCGAGGATGTCGCTGGCCATGCGTTCGGCATCGCGCGGCGCTTCTGCCGCCGGCTCGCCGTCGGCTTCCACATCCACGCCGACAATCGCGGCACCCTCTTCCACGTGCGTTGGAAAGTAAGCCTTGTCACCGAGGTGGCGCCCGCCGCGCACCATCGCGAGGTTCACGCAGGCGTGGCCGCCCTTGATGGCAACGGCCAGGATGTCGATGTCGCTGGCGTGGCCGACTTCTTCCACAGACTGCTGCTTGAGCACCGTCGACAACGCGCCGATCTGGTCGCGCACGATGGCGGCCTGCTCGAACGCCAGCGACTCGGCGTAGCGCTGCATCTTGTCCTGCAGCGTCTGCATGACCTCGTCCTGACGGCCTTGCAGGAAGCCGGCCGCATTGGCGACGTCACGCGCGTAATCCTCTGCGCTGATCGCTTGCACGCACGGGCCGCTGCAGCGATGGATCTGATGCAGCAGGCACGGCCGCGTGCGGTTGTTGAAGACCGTGTCTTCGCACGTGCGGAGCTGGAACACCTTCTGCAGGATCTGCATGCTCTCGCGCACGGCATGCGCACTCGGGAATGGCCCGAAGTACTGGTGCCTGCGATCGGTCGCGCCGCGGTAATACGCCATGCGCGGATATGCGTGATGCGTGAGCTTCAGATACGGATACGACTTGTCGTCGCGAAACAGGATGTTGTAGCGCGGCGCCAGCGCCTTGATGAGGTTGTTCTCGAGCAGCAGCGCTTCAGCCTCGCTGCGCACCACGGTGGTGTCGATGCGCGCGATCTTCGCCACCATCATCGCGATGCGCGGCGAAAGCAGCGTTTTGTTGAAGTAGCTCGACACGCGCTTCTTGAGGTCGCGTGCCTTGCCCACATAGAGCACGTTGCCCTGCGCATCAAAGTAGCGATACACGCCCGGCAGGTTCGGCAGGCGCGCGATGTGCGCTTTCGCGTCGAATTCGGGCGCAGTTGCGGGCGCGCTGGGCTCAACGCTCTCGGGCGTCTCAGGGGGCTGGGGTTGCGTGGGGTCGGACGACATGGCGTTCGCGGGATCAGAGGCCGTCAGTGTAGAACAAGCCGCCGACTACAATGTCGGCCCATCTTCTTCGTTGCCCGGCTGGCCTTCCTGCATGCGCACCATCACATCCTGGGATCTCTTCTGCCGCGTCGTCGACAACTACGGCGACATTGGCGTCTGCTGGCGCCTGGCCCGCCAGCTTGTACAGGAGCACGGCCATACGGTCCGCCTGTGGGTGGACGATCTCCGTTCGTTCGAAAAGCTCTGCCCTGCTGTCGACGCAAAAACCGAGGCACAGCGCGTTTCAGGCGTGGATATTCGCCAATGGATGGACGATGCGCAGGTCGCCCATCTCCTCGCCGCCGATGCGCACCCCGCGTTGCACGACGTGGTGATTGGCGCGTTCGCATGCGCTGTCCCGGAGCCAGTGCTGACGTTCATGGCCGAGCGGGCATCCCAAGGCATGGCACCGGTTTGGATCAACCTGGAATACCTGAGCGCCGAAAACTGGGTGGCCGAGCATCACGCGATGCAGTCGCCACATCTGCGACTGCCGCTCGTCAAACACTTCTTCTTCCCCGGTTTTGCGCGCAACACCGGCGGCGTACTGCGAGAATCGCATCTTGGCGCCCAACGCAAGACGTTCGAGGCAAGCCCCGCCGCCCACCAGGCCCTGTGGCACCGCCTCGGCGTCGACGACGTGATGCGCGACAACCCTGACGCCCTGCGAGTGAGCCTGTTCGCCTATGCCAACCCGGCGCTGCCAACGCTGGTCGCTCAATGGGAAGCATCGCCCCAACCGGTGATCTGCTTGGTCCCGGAGGGCTTGGCCGCCCAGCAGATCGCCGAGCTACTGGGTGACGCCGGTGGCGCCAAGACAGGTGCTCGCTGGACGCGCGGCAACCTGAGCGTAGCCGTCGTGCCATTCGTGCCGCAGGAGCATTACGACCCGCTGCTCTGGGCTTGCGACATCAACTTCGTGCGCGGGGAAGACTCGTTCGTACGGGCTCAATGGGCGCTGAAGCCCTTTGTCTGGCACATCTACCCGCAAAGCGACGACGTGCACCTCACGAAGCTGGACGCATTTCTGGCCCGCTATACCCCCGCCCTGACAGAGGCCGATGCCAAAGCGCTGATCGCCTTCTGGCACGCCTGGAATGGTGCGCCGGCGTCACTCAACTGGGCGGACTTTGCTGCCACCGCAGAGCACCTGCGCGCACGAGCCGTCACGTGGGAGCAAAGCTTGATGCAACTAGGCGATCTCGCCGCGAATTTGGTGGCATTTTGCGAAAAACAGGTAAAATAGCGGGCTGATCTGTATGCGACCCCCGGCTCTGACCTGGTTCGCGCGGCCCGGAGGGTATCGCGCGGTGCTTCGTTGCTTGGCGCGCATCGAACCCTCTTACTCTCAGGAAATTTGAAATGGCTTTGAAAATCGCGCAAGAACTCCGCGCTGGCAACGTGTTCATGATCGGCAACGACGCGATGGTCGTGCTCAAGACCGAGTACAGCCGTTCGGGCCGTTCGGGCGCCGTCGTCAAGATGAAGTACAAGAACCTGCTGACGGGCGCAGGCGGCGAGTCGGTGTTCAACGCCGACGACAAGATGGACCAAGTCATCCTGGAGAAGAAGGAAGCCGAGTACTCCTACTTCGACGGCACGATGTACGTGTTCATGGACCCGGTCACGTACGAACAGTACAACGTTGAGCCCGCCGCCATGGGCAGCGCACTGAACTACCTGCAAGACGGCATGAAGGTCGAAGTGACGTTCTACAACGAGAACGCCATCTCGGTGGAACTGCCGACCACGGTTGTCCGCGAAATCGTCTACACCGAACCCGCCGTCAAGGGCGACACGTCGTCGGGCAAGGTTCTGAAGGCGGCTCGCATCAACGACAACGAAGAATTCACGATCATGGTCCCGCTGTTCTGCAACATCGGCGAGAAGATCGAAATCGACACGCGTACCGACGAGTACCGTAGCCGCGCCAAGTAAGCTGGCGTCGCAGCAAGAAGAAAGGCTCCCTCGGGAGCCTTTTCTTTTGCGATCAATCTTCTTGGCGTTTCGACGCTACTTGATGAGTTTCGCCTCGCGCAACGTACGCAGCGCCTGCCTGTAAGCCGATTGCTGTTGTAGCTTCGACCAGTCCTTCACGGCACGACCGCCAAACAGCCGACGCACGCGCCGCTGCGACGCCTTGCCCATCGGCACATCCAACTCGCCGAGCAGTTGATCGGCCTTTTCCGGCGCATTGCAGATCAGCACCATGTCGCAGCCGGCCGTGAGCGCCGCTCGCGCGCCGTCGACGACCGTGCCGGCTACGCTCGCGCCTTCCATGCTCAGGTCATCGCTGAAGATCACGCCGTCGAAGTTGAAATGCGCGCGCAGCATGTCCTGCAGCCAAAAGCGAGAGAAGCCCGCTGGATTCGGATCGACGGCCGAGTAAATCACGTGCGCCGGCATCACCGACTGCAGACCGATTCCCATCCACCCGTACGGCTGCGCGTCGTCAGCGAGGATGGCCTCCAGCGGACGCTCGTCCACCGGTACAGCGATGTGCGAATCCGCCTGGACGTAGCCGTGGCCGGGGAAATGCTTGCCGCAGTTCGACATGCCGGCCAAGCGCAGGCCCAGCGTCAAGTGGTTGGCCAGCATGGTTACCACGCGCGGGTCGCGATGGAACGCGCGATCGCCGATCACACTGCTGCTGCCATAGTCGAGATCGAGCACGGGCGTGAAGCTCAGGTCGATATCGCACGCGCGCAGTTCGGCGGCCAGCACGTAGCCGCAAGCCGTGGCAGCGCGCGTGGCGGCCAGCACGTCCGTGTCCCAGAGCTTGCCCAGCGCGCCCATGGCGGGCAGGTGCGTAAAGCCGTCGGTCTTGGCGCGCTGCACGCGTCCGCCTTCGTGGTCGATGCAAATGAGCACGTCGCTCCGAATCGCGCGAATGGCCTGCGTCAGCGCGGTCAATTGCGCGCGCGATTCGAAGTTGCGCGCGAACAGGATCACGCCACCCGTCAACGGATGGGCAATGCGGCGAACGTCGTCGGGGCCAAGTTCAAGGCCGGCAACATCCAGAACGATTGGGCCGGGGTGCTTCTGCTTCTTGGTTTGAGTCATGCGGAGGATTTGGTTTGCAACTCGGCGACGGCGAAGGCGACCGCGTAGTCGCGTTCGTCCGTCACACTGATCTGGATATGAAGGCCGTGCTGCGCAATCCAGTCGGCCAGTTCGCCGCTATAGCGCACGACCGGCTGGCCGGATGGCAAGTTGAGCGTCTGTACCGCCCGCCACGTCATCGGCCAGCGCATGCCGAGGCCGATGGCCTTGGACACGGCCTCTTTGGCGGCAAAGCGCGTGGCGAGAAAGGCAAGGCCGCGCCGCTCAGAGCGCGCCTTGCGGGCGTGGTAGACACGCAGCTCATCGGGGCCCAGCACCTTTTCGGCGAAGCGGCCGTGGGTCCGCTGCATCACGCCGTCGACGCGCTCGATCTGGATGATGTCGGTGCCGATGCCGTAAATCGCACCGGACGCCGCGGCGGCGGCGCGTTCGTTCATACGGGCACGCCGGGGTGAGCGGCCGCCGGCGTCGTGGACGACAGCCGGGCCGCAACCATGATCGCCTTCATCTCACGCACTGCGTTCTGCCAGCCGGCAAACACCGCATGCGCAACGACGGCGTGGCCGATGTTGAGTTCGTGAATGCCAGCAAGGGCCGCAATCGGCTGCACGTTCGTGTAGTGGAGGCCGTGGCCGGCGTTCACTCGCACGCCCCAGCGGATGCCCTCTTCCACCGCCGTTTCGATGCGGACGAGTTCCGCCCGCAACTCGGCATCGTCCGTCGCTTCGGCATAGCGGCCCGTGTGCAGTTCGATGACGGGCGCACCGGCAGCAGCTGCAGCCTCGATCTGTGCGGCATCCGGATCGATGAACAGCGACACGCGGATGCCTGCATCGGCCAGTTGCTTGCAGGCAGCCTGCACCTTGGCAAAACCGCCCACCACATCCAGACCGCCCTCGGTGGTGACTTCCTGACGGCGCTCGGGCACGAGGCAGACATCCTGTGGGCCGATGTCGCACGCGATGTCGAGCATCTCCTGCGTGACGGCGCACTCCAGGTTCATGCGCGTGCGCAGCTGCGGCCGCAGCGCGCGCACATCGGCATCCTTGATGTGGCGGCGATCTTCGCGCAGGTGCAGCGTGATGAGATCAGCGCCGGCTTCTTCAGCCAGCAGCGCCGCGGCGATCGGGTCCGGGTAAGTGGTGCCGCGCGCGTTGCGCAGCGTGGCGACGTGGTCGATGTTGATGCCCAGGTCGATGATTCCCGGCGAGGCATGAAAGATCATAGTTTCTGCAAGTCGATCAGGATCTGGCGCGTCGAAAGCGGCGTGCCATGCAAATGATAATGCAGCAGGAAACGCATCAGGCTGCGGCTTTGCTGCGCGGTCGTTGGACGTGAGGCGTAATCGTCGCGCTCCATGTCGATCAGCGTCTGGCCCCGCAAAACAGGCCAGGACGATGGATCGCTCGGCAGTGTCCGCCGAATGCCGCGCTCCGGGTGATAGACATATTCGGCGTCTGCCTGCACGGGCTCACCGTCGATGCAGCGGTCGAGCTGCGCGGCAAAGCCGGTCTCCCTCAATAGCACACGTTCGAACGCGCGCAGCGTGAAGGCAGCAGGTTCACCATGGGCCAGCTTATTGAGCGTTTCGACGTAATGTGCGAACAGTACCGGGTGCCCGTCTTCGCGGGCGACGAACTTGACGAGCAGTTCGTTCAGATAGAAACCGGATAGCAGCCCCTCCCCGCCCAGCGGCAGCATGCCGCCCACCCACTCGGCACGGGTCAGCGTGCGCACATCACCGCGCCCGCTCCAAGAAAGCGACAGCGGCTGGAACGTCTGCAACACCGCACGCAGGGCCGAATGCGGTCGCTTGGCGCCCTTGGCGACCAGGGCCATGCGCCCATAGTCCGGCGTGAAGACATCGATGATGAGGCTGGTTTCCCGATACGGGTAACTGTGCAGCACGAAGGCCGGCTGCGCAGCAACGCGTGTTTCGGAACGCCCGGCAGGAAAGCTTTTGCGCGGCGCGGCGCCGGCTACGCTTTCCTCGGCGAGCCATTCCGCGGCTTCGTCCGGAATCGGATCGGATCGTCCCGCCATCGAGCGTGTGTAGAGTGGCCCGGTTAGGCGGTTACTCGTAGCCGTAGGCGCGCAGGCCGGCTTCGTTGTCGGCCCAACCGCTCTTGACCTTGATCCAGACCTCGAGATACACCTTGCCGTCGAACAGTTTTTCCATGTCCATGCGGGCTTCGGTGGAGATCTGCTTGAGCTTGGCGCCCTTCGCGCCAATGATCATCGCCTTGTGCGCGTCGCGATCGACGAGGATGGTCACGAATACGCGGCGCAGGCGGCCTTCGGTCTCGAATTTGTCGACGATAACCGTGCTGGAATACGGCAGCTCGTCGCCAGTCCAGCGGAACACCTTCTCGCGAACAATTTCTGCGGCCAGGAAGCGCTCGCTCCGATCGGTTAGCGCCTCCGGGTCGTACATGGGTTCACCTTCCGGCAGGTACGGGCGCACGATGCCGAGCAAGCGGTCGATATCGTCACGGTTCTTGGCCGACATCGGTACGATTTCGGCAAACGGAAACACCTGTGCCATGTCCTGCAGGAACACGGCGACCATCTCGGCGCGCGTGTAAGCGTCGAGCCGGTCGACCTTGTTGACGATCAGGATCACGGGCGTCTCGCGCGGCAGCAGCGAGAGCACCTTCTCGTCGTCCGGGCCATAGCGGCCCGCTTCAACCACGAACAACACGGCATCCACTGACGTGAGCGTGGAGGTGACCGCGCGGTTCAGCGAGCGATTCAGCGCCGTGGCGTGACGCGTCTGGAAGCCCGGCGTATCGACGAAGACGAACTGCGCGTCATCCGTCGTCTGAATGCCGGTGATGCGGTGGCGCGTCGTCTGCGCCTTGCGCGATGTGATGCTGACTTTCTGGCCCACAAGGGCGTTCATCAGCGTGGATTTGCCGACGTTCGGCCGCCCAACAATGGCGACCATGCCGCAGCGGAACCCCTCCGGCACACCAGATTCTGGCTGCGGAGGCTGCAAGGGGGTGTCGCTCATTTACCTGATTATTCCTTCAACCTGAGAGACAACTGCGGATCGGGCGGCGTAGCCTGCTTGCGCGTCTTGCCGGTGCGCTCGGCGCGACTGCGCTTGACGAGCTGCGGCACCAGGCGATGCGCTTCATCCAGGGCCAGCTTGGCCGCCGATTGTTCGGCCGCGCGCCGCGATGCCCCGCTGCCGGAGACGCGAATCTCCAGCTTCGGGATCGAGCACTCGACCTCGAATTGCTGATTATGCGCCGCGCCGTGGGTGGCAACCACCGTGTACAAGGGCAACGCAATCTTGTGACCTTGGAGGTACTCCTGCAGCAGCGTCTTGGCATCCTTGCCCAGCGTGCGCGGGTCAACTTGTTCAAGGATCGGGATGTAGAGCTTGCGGATCAGCGTGCGGGCAGCATCGAAGCCGCCGTCGAGGAACACCGCCCCGAAAATCGCTTCGAGCGCATCAGCCAGGATGGAAGGCCGGCGGAAACCACCGCTTTTCAATTCACCTTCGCCCAAACGCAGGGCATCGGGCAACTGCAACATCTGTGCAATCTCATACAGCGCCTGTTGCTTGACCAGATTGGCCCGCACGCGCGAGAGATCGCCCTCGTCCAGCTTGCCGAACATGCCGTAGAGCATGTCGGCGACGGCGCAATTCAGGATTGAATCGCCAAGAAATTCCAGGCGCTCGTTATGCATCGCACTGTGGCTGCGATGGGTGAGCGCCTGCTGCAGCAACTCTGGTTTGCTGAAGCGGTAGCCAAGACGTTGCTGTAGTGCATCCAGACTCATGTCAACGCTGGGTCCCCGAATAGGTGATCACCAGACCGATGGGGCCATATAACGGGATCTCGCGCTTGTACGAGAAACGCACCGCCTGGATGGAGCCGCCCCCGTCCAGCACTTCCAGATCTTCACCCTTGATCGACGTGATGTCGTCAATCGCGGCTTGCTTGTCAAAGGCATTGGTCACTTCCTCGCGCGTGCTTGCACGCTCACGCGCCTGCTTCACAGCGCGCGTGATGGCCTGGTATTCCATCAGGCTTGGGACGGATCGAATGGCCGGCAACACAAACGTGATCAGCACAATGATGCCGATCAGGATGCCGAACATCGTAATCCCGCGCGACGGGCGTTTCAGACCGGCCTGACGAATTCGCATTGCATTTCCCCCGTTTTGCAATCGCCGAGTTTTCATAAGAGCTTTTTGCGTCACTTATGGGATCAATGAAAAGCACCGATCCGCTTCAGGTCACCCAGGTTCATCCAGATGAAGAACGCTTTCCCGACGATGTTCTTGTCCGGCACGAAACCCCAATAGCGGGAGTCCGCGCTGTTGTCGCGATTATCGCCCATCATGAAATAGTGACCTGCAGGTACCTTGCAGGTGAAACCGGTCTGATTGTAAGTGCAGTTTTCGCGGAAGGGAAAATCGTCCGGCCCGGAGACATAAGCTGGGCGGTCGGCGTCATTCAGGATGTTGTGGGTCACGTTGCCCAGCGTCTCCTGATACTGCTTCGAGTACGTCAAGCGCTCGCCATCGAGGTAATCGGATTGCGGTGCGTAGGTGGCCGGCTGGCCGTTCACGGTCAGGCGCTTGTTGTCGTACTTGACCACGTCGCCGGGCACGCCGATCACGCGCTTGATGTAGTCCATCGACTCGTCTTTCGGATAACGAAAGACCATCACGTCGCCGCGTTGCGGTTGATTCAACTCGACGATCTTCTTGTTCACGATGGGCAAACGAATGCCATACGTGTACTTGTTGACGAGGATGAAATCACCGATCTGCAGCGTGGGAATCATCGAACCCGACGGAATCTTGAATGGCTCGATCACAAACGAGCGCAGCAGGAACACTGCGGCAATCACCGGGAAGAAACTGGCGGTGTACTCCAGCCACCAGGGCTGGCGCAGCTTGTCTTCAGCCAGTTGCAAACGCGCGGCACCGATGTCGCCACCGCCGCCGTACTGCGCTTGCACCTGCGCACGCGCATCAAATTCAGCCAGTGCCGCGGCCGCAGCCGCCTGACGCTGGCGCTGAAACACAAGCTTGTCAGCCACCCACGCAATACCGGTGAGGACGACGAGAACAAACAGAATCAGGGCGAAGTTCATGGATGAGAGATCGTCCGAGCGATGTCTGGATTATTTTTCTTCGACGCGCAGGATGGCCAGGAAGGCCTCTTGCGGAATTTCAACGGTACCAACCTGCTTCATGCGCTTCTTGCCCTCTTTCTGCTTTTCGAGGAGCTTCTTCTTGCGCGAGATATCACCGCCGTAGCACTTGGCCAGCACATTCTTGCGCAGTGCCTTGACGTTTTCGCGGGCGATCACGTTGGCGCCAATGGCTGCCTGGATGGCCACGTCGTACATCTGGCGCGGAATGATCTCGCGCATCTTGGCGGCCACTTCACGGCCACGATATGTGGCGTTCGAACGGTGGACGATGATGGACAGCGCATCGACCTTGTCGCCGTTGATCAGGATGTCGACCTTGACCACGTCCGACACGCGGTATTCCTTGAACTCGTAATCCATCGACGCATAACCGCGCGAAACGGATTTCAGCCGATCGAAGAAGTCCAGCACGATCTCGCCCATCGGGATCTCATACGTGAGCTGGACTTGGCGACCGTGGTAGCTCATGTTGATCTGCGAGCCGCGCTTCTGCTCGCACAGCGTAATCACGGCACCCACGTAATCCTGCGGCATGTACAGATTGACCGTGACGATCGGCTCGAGAATCGCCTCGATCTTGCTCGGGTCCGCGGGCATCTTGGCGGGGTTTTCCACCTGCACCATCGTGCCGTCGCGCAGTTGCACCTGATAGACCACCGTGGGCGCGGTGGTGATCAGATCCATGTCGAACTCGCGCTCCAGACGCTCCTGCACGATCTCCATGTGCAACAGGCCAAGGAAGCCGCAGCGGAAGCCGAAACCCAGCGCCTGCGACACTTCCGGCTCGTACTGCAGCGACGCGTCGTTGAGCTTGAGCTTTTCCAGCGATTCGCGCAGCGCTTCGTACTGGTTGGCTTCCACTGGATACAGGCCGGCAAACACCTGCGGCTTGACTTCCTTGAAGCCCGGCAGCGGCGCCTCGGCCTTGCGCGGTGCAACGTGGGTAATGGTGTCACCCACCTTGGCAGCCTTCAGTTCCTTGATGCCCGCGATGACAAAGCCTACCTGCCCGGCAGACAAGGATTCGCGCGGCACCGACTTCGGCGAGAACACGCCCACCTGCTCCACCAAGTGCTGCGCACCGGTTGCCATCAGCAGGACTTTGTCTTTGGCGCGCAGCGTGCCATTCACCACGCGCACCAGCATCACCACGCCGACATAGTTGTCGAACCACGAGTCGATGATCAGCGCTTGCAGCGGCGCAGCCGGGTCACCCTTGGGCGCCGGCACCTTGGCGATCAGCGCTTCCAGCACGTCGGCCACGCCTACGCCGGTCTTGGCGGAGCAGCGCGTCGCGTCGGTCGCGTCGATGCCGATGACGTCTTCAATTTCCTGGATCGCGTTGTCCGGATCGGCCGCAGGCAGGTCGATTTTGTTGAGCACTGGCACAACTTCCACGCCCAGCTCGATGGCGGTGTAACAGTTGGCGACGGTTTGCGCTTCCACACCTTGGGAAGCATCGACCACCAGCAAAGCACCTTCGCATGCGGACAGCGAGCGGCTGACTTCGTAGCTGAAGTCAACATGCCCCGGGGTGTCGATCAGGTTGAGGTTATAGACCTTGCCGTCGCGTGCCTTGTAGGACAGCGCTGCGGTCTGGGCCTTGATGGTGATGCCGCGCTCCTTCTCGATGTCCATCGAGTCCAGCACCTGGGCTTCCATCTCGCGGTCGGAGAGCCCGCCACACAACTGGATGATGCGATCGGCCAGCGTCGATTTGCCGTGGTCGATGTGGGCGATGATCGAGAAATTGCGGATATTGTCCATCGAATGCGTCGAAAAGCGCCCGTCCCGGGCGCGTCTGCCGGGAGCGCGAGCGGTTCCGGCATGGCCGACGCGCGTTGGCTGCGCCGGCGGGAGGTATTGGGGTTCCAAGCCGAGGCTGCGGCACAAAAATCGTGCAATGCAAAAATCGGCGCTAACAGGCGATTTTACCGGATTTCAGAGGGCTTCCCGCGCCTCTTTTTGCGGCAGCGGCGTTGCGTCAGTTCGGCGCCGTCTGTGCTGCAAGCCACGCCTGCACTGCAGGCACATCGAGAAAGTAGTGACACAGCTCACGCGCGTCTTCGGGCGGTGCCTCTGGGGCACCCGTCATCAGCACGGGGACCAGCTCGTCAAACCGCGCTTCCAGCACTGGATCGCTGTCGACGTCCACCTCGTGCAGCACAAAAGAAAAACCGCGCCGGAGCAGTTCCAGCGCGTTCTTCATGTCGTCGCACAAATGGCAATACGTGCGCCCGTAGAGCGTCAACTCAATCACTGGCCGCTACCTGAACGGGCCGCACTCGGGCGCAGCGTCACCACCTGGGTCGCATCGCCACGGCGTACAAACACCGCAATCATGCGGTTTTTGTCGAGCTTGGCGACCACCTCGTTGAACTGCTTGGCGCTAGACACATCGGTATCACCGACGCGCAGAATCAGGTCACCCGGTCGAATGCCGACACGCGCCGCCGGCCCTTCAGAGACCTGCACTTCAACGCCGCTCTTCGTCTTGAACTCGCGACGCGCGCCGTCAGACAAGTCGGCCACCACCAGTCCCAGCGCATTCGGCTTCCCCGGGCCCTGCCGGCTGTTATCAGGCTGCGCGCCCTTGGTGCGCTGCGCCACCTTGGTATCGGCCTGCAACTCGGCGACCGTCACAGTCAGATCACGCGTCGCGCCCTTGCGCCAGACCTGCACCGTAGCGCGCGTGCCCGGCTTGGTCTCGCCGACTTGGCGCTGCAAGTCTCCGGCCTTCTCGACATCGCGGCCGTTGTACTTCAAGACGATGTCACCGGCCTCGATACCGGCCTTGTCCGCCGGACCGCCCGATTCGACATTGCCGACATAGGCGCCGCGCGCACGGCCCAGACCGAGCGACTCCGCTGCGTCCTTCGGCACGTTGTCGATTGCCACACCGATGCGGCCACGTGTCACGCGCCCTGTCGCCTTCAACTGCTCAGCCACACGCATCGCCTCGTCGATCGGAATCGAGAACGAGATGCCCATGTAGCCGCCGCTTTGGCTATAAATCTGGTTGTTGATGCCGATCACCTCGCCTCGCAGGTTGATCAGCGGGCCGCCCGAATTACCTGGGTTGACGGCTACGTCAGATTGGATGAACGGCAGGTAATCGCCCGTATCGCGCCCCTTGGCGGACACAATGCCAGCTGTCACCGTATTGTCCAGACCGAACGGCGAACCGATCGCGAGCACCCACTCGCCCACGCGAACCTTGTCGGAATCACCGAGCTTCAGGCTCGGCAGACCGCCCGCTTCAACCTTGACGAGCGCCACGTCGGTACGCTTGTCCAGGCCGATCAGCCTGGCCTTGTATTCGCGCTTGTCGATCAGCGTGACATAGATGGTTTCGGCACCTTCCACTACATGCGCGTTGGTCAGGATGTAGCCATCGCCCGAGATGATGAAGCCAGACCCAACACCACGGCTTTGCTCTTCTTCCTGTTGCGGCGGCGCGTTGCGGCGCTTCTGGCCCTGCCCGGGCATGCCGGGCATCGGTACACCAAAGAAGCGGCGGAAAAATTCGGCCATGTCGTCATCGTTCGGACCACCCTGCTGCATACGGACCTTCTCGGTTGTCCGAATGTTGACGACAGCGGGGCTCACCTTCTCGACCAGATCGGCAAAATCGGGTAGGCCATACGTGCCCGTAGCCACGCTACCCGTGGCGTTCTGTGCGTGGGCCGGCGCCAGTGCGCTCCCAACCGCCACAGCAGCGGCAACGCACAAAAGACGCAAGGCGTGAACGGATCGAGCGGTACGCATGAAAGCTCCCCGGAACAAGAACAGATAGAGAAATGGCATTGCGCGATCACGTCGCGCATCCAAGACAGACGCCGGCTCTGTGGCTACTGCGGCGAGCTTGCCGGCTTGTTGGTCGCGTTGGCAGACACCGGCTTGTAGTCGACTGCTGCGCCAAACTGCTTGATGGTAGCAAATGGGACTTCGCCCACGACCGTCAGCCAGAAATCGGCAACACGTCGCACCATCACATGGGTGGCGCCCTGCGAGATAAAGCCTTCGCGACGCGTACGCTTTTCAGAGACCGGCTCGATAAAGAGCGACAGGCCTGCCAACCCGTCACTAAACACGACCTGCTGGACTTCGAAACCGGAGCCGTGCTTGCCAGCCGGCGCAATATCGCCCAGCGGACGACGCACCTCACGGATCTTCTGAAAACCCTTGACGGGGTTGCCGATCGTCCAACCTTGCTCGGCCAGGTTGGTCGGCTGGGTCACGATCTCATATTGATTCCAGCCGCTCAGATTCTTGAGCGCATTGACGATCTTCTGCTTTTCCGACGGCACACCCAACTCAACTTGCGAGAAGGCAACCTGTTCAAGCACCTTGCCGTCTTCACCAATGGTCTGAGCGCGCATCAATAAACCACTGTTGCGCTCCGCCCAGATTCGGTAGGCATAACGATAGCCGTCCTTCGGATCGAGCTGGAAGACTTCGCAATCCATGCCTGCGACACGCTCGGCCTGCAGGTGGCGCATGTCGTATTGATCAAGCACATCGCCATTGGTGGTGGCGAGCAGCGCGGGGAAGCTGTCCTTGTGCTCCTGCTTCTCGGTCACAACGAGTTTGACGTCGTAAATCAGATTCCGGACGACGTCATTGTGGCGCAGCATTTCTCGCTGCTTGCCGTCCAGCGCTTCGACGCGCTCGTACTCGTTGTTGAAAAGATCAGCGTAATGCTGGATGCGGGTGGAATGCATGCCGTTGCCGCGCTGATACGTCAGCGTGCCGACATAGTTCTGCTTGAGCGCTGCGCGATGGATTTTTGCTAGCCAGGAGGCGGCCTCCTTGCGCGGCATGGGATCGGGCTGCGGCTGCCCAGCTGTCGCCAGCGCCGAAACACACAGAAGAAGAAAAATCGACCGACGAACGGCCTGAAGCTTGCGGGCGCCTGCCCCGGCAACGGGGTGCCACACCTTCGACATGGATGCCCGCATTATTCCTGATTGGAGTCCTGGGTGTTCGCCACCCCATTGGCCACTGCACGCAGATACGGAACCACCATACCGTTGGTCGCTGATTGCCGGTGGGCGCTCAGGTACTCATCCAGACGGGCGTCGCGAATCATCGGCGTATTGTCAGTTGCCGCAACGGTCAGTGCCTGTGCACCAGCAGCTTGCGTCGCTTTGGCGACCAAAGCGGGAGAGCCGTCTGCGCCATCAGCAGGACCGCGCAATTGCGGCACGACGACCCAGCTAACGGCCGCCACCGCCGCTGCCACGGCGGTCGTAGGCATGATCCGGCGGACCCAAGCAGGGCTGACCAGGAAGCGGTGCCTCTCTTGAGTTTTGGCGCGCTGCGCCACCGCCGGCACCAGCAGATGCGGTTCGGCGTCGAGCTTGGCAGAGAACCGGCTGAGGAAATCTTCAGAGGAACGCGTGTTCAGCAGATCTTCCGACCGGAGCACATCGCCGATCAGTTGATATTCGCGCCAATGCCCCGCGCCCTCGCCATCCTTGGCAAGTTCCACGGCAGCCGACGCCTCGTGCGCAGCGACTTCACCGTCCATCAAGGCAGAGATGCGTTGTGCGAACTCCGCTTCTGCCGTTTGCAATTGAGCCTGACCCATTTCCCGACCCCAAAAACTCCAACGTCCAATCAACGATCCGAGAGAAGACTTCCCGAGGTTTCACCGTTCGCAGCCGCATGCGGCCGCCGGCTTGTCATATCGGCTGGCTACCACCGTTTGCCCTCCACTGTTCCCAGCAGGGGGCGCAATTTCTCGGCAATCGCCTCGCGCGCCCGGAAGATGCGGGACCGGACCGTGCCGATCGGGCACTCCATCGCTTCAGCGATTTCCTCATAGCTCAGACCCTCGATCTCCCGGAGTGTTATTGCGGTCCGCAATTCCTCGGGCAGCGCTTCCATTGCACGGTTGACCGTTTCGGCCACCTGCTTGGTGTGCAGCATGGAGTCCGGCGTATTGATATCCCTTAGTAGCTCACCGTCGGCAAAAGTTTCAGCCTCTTCGGTGTCGATGTCGCTGGACGATTCCGGGCGCCGTCCCTGAGTCGCCAGGTAGTTCTTGGCCGTATTGACGGCGATGCGATACAGCCACGTATAAAACGCGGATTCCCCCCGAAATTGGGGCAACGCACGGTATGCCTTGATAAAGGCATCCTGTGCCACATCCTCGACTTCGGCCGGGTCACGGATCAGGCGAGAGACGAGCCGAATGATCTTCCGGTGGTACTTGACCACCAGCAGCTCAAACGCTCGCTTGTCGCCTTGCTGGACGCGCTCGACGAGGATCTGGTCGGCTTCGCGTTCGCTCACGGATTCTTCACCTGCAGTGTATCGCCTTGAGTTTTTGTGACTTGGAAACGTTGTATTTTACCTACGACACACCGGACACCTGGGAGGCCACCCGCGGAGGCCCCAGGCGCAACAGACTTCGCATACGACGTAGCGTCCTGGCGGAAAACCACGGCGGCATCAGCACAAAAATCTGCGGACACCACCCCCGACGCGCGACACCAAGGACCAAGATGCGCTCTCCGAGGGGCCACGACCATAACAGAGGCGCATTTTGGATCGCTTCTGCCGCTTTCAATCGGACTTGCCATACAGCTTGGCCGGGCTCTCCGTCTTGTTTGAGACGAGCGCGCCACATCAGTTCCATCGCAAGCGGCGAACGGTTCACCATCAAAGGAAGGCAAGCTGCCATCGCCAACCCGCTGATGACGCCCCATGTAATCCAAGGCAATGCCGCGCCCCACGTTTTGATCGCCCAGCAAACAACCGAGCAGACAACGGCTGCCATGCCAAATCGAGTGATCGCGCACAATCGCCGATACGACGCTGGAAAGACAATGTGCTGGACAACCAAGGCAAAAACGAAGCGGCACGCGCCGTAAGGCTACGTGCCGCTCTGCCTTATGGGCGCTTGAACACCAGCGTACCGTTCGTCCCGCCGAAGCCGAAGTTGTTCTTCACGGCCACGTCGATCTTCATGTCACGCGCGGTGTTGGCGCAGTAATCGAGATCGCACTCGGGATCCTGGTTGAAGATGTTGATGGTCGGCGGCGACACCTGATTGTGCAGCGCCAGAACCGTGAACACCGACTCCAGACCGCCCGCCCCACCCAGCAAGTGGCCGGTCATGGATTTGGTGGAATTCACGACAACCTTGCTTGCATGATCACCGAATGCCGCCTTGATTGCTTCGGACTCGTTCTTATCGCCCAGTGGCGTGGACGTGCCGTGCGCATTCAGATAATGGACCTGATCCGCGTTCATGCCTGCATCACGCAGTGCATTAAGCATGCAACGACGTGGGCCGTCCATGTTCGGCGCCGTCATGTGGAACGCGTCCCCGCTCATGCCGAAGCCTGCGACTTCCGCGTAGATCGTGGCGCCGCGTGCCTTGGCCGATTCGTACTCCTCCAGCACCATCACACCCGCACCCTCGCCCAGGACGAAGCCATCACGGTCCTTGTCCCAGGGGCGCGACGCAGTAGCCGGATCCTCATTGCGCGTGGACAGCGCACGGGCTGCGGCAAAGCCGCCGATGCCGAGCGGCGACACGGTCGATTCGGCACCGCCGGCGACCATCGCGTCAGCATCGCCGGCCTGGATCAGGCGCGCGGCCAGGCCAATGCTGTGCAGACCCGTCGTGCAAGCGGTGACGGCTGCCAGGTTCGGGCCCTTCAAGCCGAACATGATGCTCAGATGGCCAGAGATCATGTTGATGATCGAACCCGGCACAAAGAACGGCGAAATCCGGCGCGGGCCACGATCAACGTAGGTCTGGTGCGTTTCTTCGATCATCGGCAAACCGCCGATACCCGAACCCACCAGCACACCGATGCGCTCCGCATTGGCTTCAGTCACTTCCAGCCCGCTGTCCTTCAGCGCTTGCACGCCGGCAGCGATGCCGTAATGGATGAAGGTATCCATGTTGCGGGCTTCCTTGGCCGGGATGTAATCCTCAGCGTTGAAGCCCTTCACCTCACCCGCGAAATGCACGGCCAGGTTCGACGGATCGAATTTGGTGACGGTGGCGATCCCGGACTTGCCGGCGACCAGATTGGCCCACCCCTCGGCGACCGAGTTCCCTACCGGAGAGACCAGCCCCAGGCCGGTTACCACTACGCGACGACGGCTCACTATGCTTTCCTGCAACTCTGTATCAGCGACAAAGGCCACAGAAAACGCGCCACCCGGTCAAACCGGACAACCGCCCTTTCTGTGGCCCGCGATGTCAAGAGATCGATTGACGCTTACGCCTTGACGTGGGCGGTCGCGTAATCGATGGCTTGCTGCACCGTGGTGATCTTCTCGGCTTCTTCGTCCGGGATTTCCATACCGAACTCGTCTTCCAGAGCCATCACCAGCTCAACCGTATCGAGCGAATCCGCGCCCAGATCGTTCACGAACGACGATTCGTTCTTGATGTCTGCTTCGGCCACGCCGAGTTGCTCTGCAACGATCTTCTTAACGCGTGCGTCGATGTTGTCCATTTAACCCTCCAGGGAAGTATTCGACAAAAAGTGCGCGCATTCTAGCAGGTTTGCGCGGCGAAAAACCGCGCCGGAATCCATGCAAAAAATGCGCCCAACATGATGCTAAAAGCCAGTTAAATCAGCGATCGCGCGGGATTTTGTACATACGCAAAGCCCGCACACCCGCCGCCGGGACGGCTTCCTTATCCCATGTACATGCCGCCATTGACGTGCAGCGTCGAGCCCGTAATGTAGCCCG
This sequence comes from Ralstonia wenshanensis, assembly GCF_021173085.1. Classification (NCBI taxonomy): domain Bacteria; kingdom Pseudomonadati; phylum Pseudomonadota; class Betaproteobacteria; order Burkholderiales; family Burkholderiaceae; genus Ralstonia; species Ralstonia wenshanensis. The sequence goes on along the minus strand of NZ_CP076413.1, from coordinate 1,018,188 downwards.
CCGCCGGTGACGCCAGGAAGGCAACCGCGCTGGCGATGTCCTCGGGCGCGCCGAGGCGGCCCAGCGGAATCTGCGCCTTCAGCGCGGTATGTTGCTCTTCCGACAGGACCTTCGTCATGTCGGTATCGATAAAGCCCGGAGCGATGCAGTTGACCGTGATGTTCCGGCTACCGATCTCACGCGCCAGCGCTCGAGCCATACCTTCCACGCCAGCCTTGGCCGCTGCGTAGTTCGCCTGCCCCGGGTTGCCGGCGGAGCCGACGACCGAAGTGATGTTGATGATGCGGCCACCGCGCGCCTTCATCATCGGGCGCAACACGGCGCGCGACAGTCGGAACACAGCCGAGAGGTTCGTGTCGATGACCGACACCCACTCTTCGTCCTTCATACGCATCGCAAGGTTGTCCTGCGTGATGCCGGCATTGTTGACGAGGATGTTCAGGCCACCATGCGTTTTGATGGTTTCGTCGATGACCGCCTCGCAGCGCGCCGCATCATTCACGTTGAGCACCACACCCGAACCCTTCACTCCAGCTTCGGCAAAGTACGCGGTGATGGCTTGCGCGCCGGCTTCCGACGTGGCCGTACCGACCACCGTCGCACCTTGGCGCGCCAGTTCCAGCGCAATGGCGCGGCCGATGCCGCGCGAAGCACCGGTGACGAGAGCAACCTGATTGTTCAATGCTTGGGTCATACGAATCCCGTTGATTATTTGAGTTGGCCCAGCACGGCTTCCAGCGACGCCTGATCGAAGATTGCGTCGCCGACAATCTCGCCATCGATACGTTTGACCAGACCGGCCAGCACTTTGCCAGGCCCGCACTCGACCACGCGGGAAATGCCGTCGGCCTTCATCTTCTGGACCGTCTCAACCCAGCGTACCGGCGATGCTGCCTGGCGCACCAGCGCATCTTTGATGGCGGCCGGGTCGCTCACCACAGCCACATCCACGTTATTGATGACGGGGATCACCGGGGCACTGACCGTCACGCTGGCGAGATACTCGCGCAAACGATCCGACGCCGGCTTGAGCAGCGAAGAGTGGAACGGCGCCGACACCGGCAGCGGCAGCGCCCGCTTGGCGCCCTTGGCCTTGGCGATTTCACAAGCCTTCTCGACGGCCGCCTTGGCACCGGCGATCACCACCTGGGCAGGCGCGTTGAAGTTCACGGCTTCGACCACACCCGCGACGGAAGCTTCGGCGCATGCTGCGCGCACGTCATCGTCCGACAGACCGAGAATCGCAGCCATGCCGCCCTCGCCCACTGGCACGGCTTCCTGCATCGCCTTGGCGCGAAAACGCACCAGCGGCACAGCGTCTTTAAAGGCGATGGCGCCAGCGGCGACCAGCGCCGAATACTCGCCAAGGCTATGGCCGGCCACGACGGTCGGCGTTGGGCCGCCGGCAGCCTGCCATGCACGATAGACGGCAACCGCTGCCGTCAGCATGACGGGTTGCGTGTTGGTCGTCAGGTTGAGTTCTTCTGCCGGTCCTTCGGCGATCAGTTTGCCGATGTCCTGGCCCAGCGCGTCGGACGCCTCGGCCAGCGTGGCCGCTACGGCCGGATGATCGGCAAACGCATTGAGCATGCCGACCGATTGCGAACCCTGGCCGGGGAAGACGAAAGCGAATGTCATGGCTCGTATTGTTCGTTCTGGAAATTCGTCGATCAGAAGCGCAGCAGCGCGGCGCCCCAGGTAAAGCCGCCGCCCACGCCTTCGAGCATCACGTGCTGACCGCGCTGGATACGGCCGTCGCGCACAGCAACGTCGAGCGCCAGGGGAATCGAGGCAGCCGATGTGTTGCCGTGCTCGTCGACGGTCACGATCAGGCGCTCGTTCGAGAGGCCCAGCTTCTTGGTCGTGCCCTGCATGATGCGGATGTTCGCCTGGTGCGGGATCAACCAATCGACTTGCGAGGCATCGAGCTCCGCTGCCGCCAGTGCTTCACGGGCAACCTTGTCGAGCACCGTGACGGCCAGCTTGAAGACAGCTTGACCATCCATGTACAGGAAGGCGCTGCCTTGAATTGCACCTGCCGCAACGTTGCCCGGCACGCACAGGATGTTGGCGTGGCTACCGTCAGCATGCAGCGCAGTCGACAGGATGCCCGGCTCCTCAGAAGCTTGCAGCACCACGGCGCCAGCGCCATCGCCAAATAGCACGCAAGTGGTGCGGTCGCTGAAGTCGATGATGCGCGAGAAGACTTCCGAGCCAATCACGAGGACGTTGCGGTACGCACCCGAGCGGATAAATTTGTCGGCGATCGCCAGCGCGTAAACGAAGCCGGAACACACGGCCTGCACGTCGAACGCAGGGCAGCCGTTGGTGATGCCGAGCTTTTGCTGCACCAGGCAAGCTGTGCTCGGGAACACGAAATCCGGTGTGGATGTCGCCACCAGGATCAAGTCGAGCTCGGAACGATCGATACCGGCGGCTTCGATCGCACGCTCAGCTGCCTTTACTGCGAGGTCACTGCACGTAACATCAGGTTCGGCGAAATGACGCGCCCTGATGCCGCTGCGCGAGACGATCCATTCGTCGCTCGTCTCAATACCCTTCTCGGCCAATTGGGCAGCCAGTTCGTCATTGGTGACCCGCTTGGGCGGCAGGTAGCTGCCCGTACCGATGATCCTTGCGAAACGTGTCATGTGCGGTGGGGTAAATCTCTCTCGGGAGCGACGCGTTCAAGCAGCGTCAGCAGCCGGAGTGGAAGTGGAGACCGGCGCAGCGCCCGCTGCGTCATGGTGCGATTCGAACGCCTGCGCAATGCGGGCGATCACGCCGTTAGCCGCAGCGTCGTAGGCACGCTTGATGGCCCACTCGAACGCGTAGGCATCGGCCGAGCCGTGGCTCTTGATGACCAAACCACGCAGGCCGAGCAGCGCGGCGCCATTGTAGCGCCGATGGTCCACGCGTCGTTTGAAACGCGTCAATACCGGCAGCGCCACGACGGCGAGCAGCTTGGTGAACCACGAGCGGCTGAACTCCTGGCGCAGCATCTCACCGATCATTTTGGCCAGGCCTTCGGTGCTCTTGAGCGCCACGTTTCCGACAAAGCCATCGCACACGACAATGTCGGTCGTGCCCTTGAAGATGTCGTTGCCTTCAACGTTGCCGAAGAAGTTCAGGTCGGAAGCACGCAGTAGCTCGCCTGCCTGCTTCACGACCTCGTTGCCCTTGATGACTTCTTCGCCGATGTTCAACAGCCCGACCGTCGGGCGAGGCTTCTGCTCAACCACCGACACCATCGCCGAGGCCATCTGCGCGAACTGCAGCAGGTGCTCGGGCTCGCAGTCGGCGTTGGCGCCAAGGTCCAGCACGGTGGTGCCGGCACCTTTCTCGTTCGGGATGGCGGTAGCGATGGCCGGGCGGTCAATGCCGTCCAGCGTCTTGAGAACGTAACGCGACACCGCCATCAATGCGCCGGTATTACCAGCGGAAACGCACGCCTGAGCTGCGCCTTCCTTGAGTTGATTGATGGCCACGCGCATTGAAGAATCTTTCTTCTTGCGCAGCGCCACCTCGACCGGATCGTCCATCGACACCACCTCGGAGGCGGGAACGATGTGAACGCGCGGGTTCGCGGTAGCGTGGAGTCGCTTGAGCTGCGCCGCGATGGCATCGGACTGCCCGACGAGCAGCATTTCGACGTCTTCGTGCGCAGCGAGAAAATGGATCGCTGCAGGGATTGTCACGCCAACGCCGTGATCACCACCCATGCAGTCGATGGCAAGCTTGATGGTCATGCGAGTCTGAGTTGCGGTTTCACGTGCGGCTCCGGCCGTTGGCGCGCGTATGGTACACAAACCCGTACACGCATTGCCGAATTTCGCTCAACAAAAAAGCGGCAAATTGGCTTGCCGCTTTTTCGCTTGCATCATGAACCTGTGCGTTCAGACCAGCCCAACACGCTTGCCAGAAAACTGGCAAATCGCATCAGTCGTTCTTGGTCTTCACAACCTTGCGGCCGCGATAGTAGCCGTTCGGGCTCACGTGGTGACGCAGGTGCACTTCGCCGGTGGTCGGCTCGACAGCGATCGGGGCCGTCGTCAGGAAATCGTGCGAACGATGCATGCCGCGCTTGGACGGCGACTTCTTGTTTTGTTGAACAGCCATGACTGACTCCTAAGCAATTTGATCAATTTTATCACATCACACGGAGCCGGAGCGTAGCCATTCCGGTAGGCGTGTGAAACGTACTGCCATCAGCGCGCGCGAATGTTCGCGCACGCCTAATGTTTGGTCTTCAGGTTGGCCAGCACCGCGAACGGCGATGGCTTCTTTTCAGCTTCAGCCTCTTCCGGCAGCACCTCATCCGGGCAGACTGTATGACGCGGCGACACCGGCAAGGTCAGCAACAACTCATCTTCGATCTGCGTGATCAGATCAAAGCTGCGCGAGCCGACGATGACATCGGCCTCATCGTCATCCAGCGGAGCAGCGTCGGCCTCGGCTTCCGAGCGCATGACCTCAAGGCGCGTGCGCACCGGCAGAGGTTGCTCGTACGCTTTGAGGCAGCGCTGGCATTGCAGCCAGACCACTCCATCCACTTCCAGATCCACGAAGAGACGCTGGCGGGGCAACTGGCCGGCGGTAGCCTCCTCGCGCACCAGACCCTGCAGGTGCCAACGGAACCGCGTGTTGGCGTCAACCGGGGCATCGGCGGCTTGCTCGGCCAGCAGGCGGGGCATATCGGTCAGATGGACCGTGCCGCTTGCTGACTCACCCGCGCGAATGAACGCGAAAAGATCGAATGCACGAAAATCCACGAATCGAACCTGCTATACGCGTTGCTGTTGGTGCGCGAACCGGATTGACCGCCCTGCAGCCGCCCGACACCTTGCGCCTGGGCGCCCGGTTTGCGACACTGCGCGGCCAAACCGCGAAACGCGGGATTATAGCGGGCAGAAACCTCTGACGTCAAAAGGTTTTGCTCAAAATCCACTGCATCTTCAAGCACTTATGACTTCTGCATCGCGTCCGCCGCTGATTCTCGCCTCCAGCTCGCCATATCGGCGGGAATTGCTTGAACGCTTGCGACTGCCGTTTGAGATTGTGGTGCCGAACATTGACGAGACCCCCGCCCCGGACGAATCGCCCGATCAGACCGCCCTGCGCCTGGCTCGGCAAAAGGCGGAGAAGGTCGCAGCAGACCATCCCGGTGCGCTGGTCATTGGCTCCGATCAGGTCGCCACGCTGGACGGCAAGCAAGTCGGCAAACCCGGTGATCACGCCCGCGCACTGGCGCAATTGCACTGGATGCGTGGACGCACCGTCACATTTCATTCAGCGTTGTGCCTGTACGACGGGCGAACCGGGCAACACCAGAGCGAGGACATCCGCACGCTGGCGACCTTCCGCGATCTTTCCGATGAGGAATTGGACGCCTACTTGCATCTGGAACACCCATACGACGTTGCGGGAAGCGCCAAATCAGAGGGCTTGGGCATCGCCCTGCTCGAACGCGTAGAGTCGTCGGACCCGACCGCGCTGGTTGGTCTGCCGCTGATCGCCCTGACCGGCATGCTGCGCAACCTTCACTACCCGCTCTTCGCCTGAACCATGGCCGGTACGCTTTACCTCATTCCAAATACGCTGGGCTCGCGCGATGCAACTGACCCGCTGCCTGACGTGATTCCGGCCGGCGTTCAGCAAATTACCGCGCGACTCGATTATTTCGTCGCCGAGCATGCCAAGACCGCACGCGCGCTGCTGAAGAAGCTGGCCGAGACCACGCCGCTGGCGCGCCCACTGCAGGAAATCACAATCCGCGAACTGAACGTCAAAACGCCCGAGTCGGAACTGGAAGCACTGCTGGCGCCGGTGGTTGCCGGCCAGGACGCGGGGCTGATGTCGGAGGCCGGTGTGCCGGCGGTGGCCGATCCCGGCGCGAATCTTGTGCGACTTGCGCACCGACGCGGCGTGCGCGTAAAGCCGCTGGTGGGGCCGAGTTCGATTCTGCTGGCGGTGATGGCGTCCGGCTTGAACGGCCAGAGCTTTGCGTTCAACGGCTATTTGCCCGTCGATGCCGCGGAGCGAAAGACCAGGCTGCGCGCGCTGGAGCAGCTTTCACGCTCCGCAGGCCAAACACAGGTGTTTATCGAAACGCCTTACCGGAATGGCGCGTTGCTCGAGGCCATTCAGGCCGGCTGCGCGCCAAGCACGCTGCTCTCGATTGCGGTGGACCTGACGCTGCCCGAGGAGCAAGTCGTCACACTGCCGGTGAGCGACTGGCGCGCCGACCGCATGAACCTGCACAAGCGGCCGGCAATCTTCTCGCTGCTCGCGCGATAGCGCGCTTATTCCTTCATCAAGAGCTTGAGCTGGCCCGTAGCGGCCAGCGCCTTCACAGCGCCCGCGCCCATCGCTGTGCCAAGCTTGCGCGCCACGCGCGAGGCGAAGTTTTCCTTGACGGTGTAGTCGACCACGTCCGGCGCTTTGATGACGTTGCGAGCAACGAAATCCGAGCTGCCGATCGCATCAGCCAGGCCGAGATCCACAGCCTTGGCGCCCGTCCAGAACAGGCCGGTGAACAACGTCGGATCGTCCTTCAAACGGTTGCCACGCCCCTGCTTCACCACATCGATGAACTGCTGGTGCACCTGGTCCAGCATCTCCTGCGCATACTGTTTCTGCTGGGGCGACACGGGCGAGAACGGATCAAGCATGCCCTTGTTCGAACCGGCCGTGAGCAAGCGACGCTCCACGCCCACCTTGTCCATCAGACCGGTAAAGCCGAAGCCGTCCATCAGCACACCGATCGAGCCGACAATGCTGGCCTTATCGACATAGATTCTGTCAGCAGCGGCGGCCACGTAATAACCTCCTGACGCGCACATCTCTTCGACCACGACGTATAGCGGAATCTTCTTGTACTTGGCGCGAAGACGGCGAATTTCATCGTTGATCATGCCCGCCTGCACTGGCGAGCCGCCCGGCGAATTGATCTTCAGGATCACACCGACGGTGTTGTCGTCTGCAAACGCAGCCTGCAACGACGCATTGATGTTTTCAGCGCTGGCGTTTGTGTTGGCTGCAATTTCGCCGTCGAGCGTGACAACCGCCGTGTGGCGGCCCGTGCTGACGGTTTCGCCTTCGAGACTGGCGAATGCGTAAATAAGCACCCCGATCAGACCCAGCGTCACGAAGCGGAAAAAGATGCGCCAGCGGCGCGCGGCGCGCTGCTCACGGACAGTTGCCATCAATACCTTTTCGAGCACCTCGCGCTCCCAGCCACCGGCCTGTGCAGATGCAGCTGGCCCAGATGCCGATGCGGACTTGCCTGCAGGCGAGTTGCGCAATTCGGCTTCGAGCGGATGATCAGCGTGCTGCGTGACTTCCAGCGCTTCTGGTTTGCCTGCACCCTCGTTGGGGGCGTCGTCGGGCCCTTTCGGCGGAATCGAGTCGGTCATAGACAAGGAGAAAAACGGTCGAGAAGGAGAACTGCGCTACTAGGCAGAAGGTGTTGGTTCCGGCGCGGACACGGGCGCGCGGAATAGCGCATCTGGCTGCCACCAGACTGCGCCGTCGCGCTCAGCCACCTCAAGCTTGGACAAATGCGAGCCCCGGCAAGGTCCGCCGACGCACCGGCCAGTATCTGGCTCGTAAATGGCGCCATGCGTCGCGCACATTAGATACAGGCCCGAGCTTTCAAAAAACTGGCCTTCCTGCCAGTCCATTTCCATCGGCACGTGCGCGCATTGGTTCAGATAACCGTGAACGCCGCCCGCGTAACGGACAACAAACGCGCTGACAAGCCGTCCGCGCACCTCCACCTGAAATCTGACACCCAGGCCGCCATCTTCCAGCGCAGCGCTTTCGCACACGCGAATCTGTTCAGCCATCTCAGGCATGTTGCGTCAGCCAGTTGTGTAAATCGGGGACCGACTTGGCGCTATACAGCGGTGTAAGCGAATCCAGCACATCAGCAGGATGCGCGCCGTATGTGACGGCTACGCCAGCCGCGCCTGCATTGGCGGCCATCTGCAGGTCGTGCGTCGTGTCGCCAATCATCACGGTGCGCTCGACTTCCATGCCGAGATCGCGCGTTAGTTCGAGCAGCATCGCGGGGTGCGGCTTGGAGAACGTCTCATCGGCGCACCGCGTGTTGTCGAACACGCCCGTCAGATTCGTCGCTTCCATCGCACGTTGCAGGCCAACCCGGGATTTGCCCGTCGCCACAGCCAGCAGATAGTTCTGGCTGCGCAGTCCCTCCAGCATTTCACGCACGCCGGGAAACAGCACAAGGTGGGCGTCGCGGCTGAGGTAATGGAAGCGATACCGGTCCGCCAGCTTGCCGTAATCGGCAGGATCGAGCGTCGGGACGGCATATTCGAGGGCATCCCGCAGGCCCAGGCCAATCACGTGGCTCGCCCGTGTATCGTCGGGCACCGGCAGATCAAGATCCCGGCATGCAAGCTGGATCGATCGGGTGATGGCCGATGTCGAGTCCATCAACGTGCCATCCCAATCGAACACGATCAGATCAAAGCGCTGCTGCGGCATCGGAATCGGGGCTCTGGAAAGCGTTGAGGAAATCGGCGCACTCGGGGGGCAACGGCGCATTGAACGTGACGGTTTCACCGCTTTGCGGATGCGTCAGCTGCAGGCGATGCGCATGCAAGAACATCCGCGCCAGTCGCGGCGAAGCATTCGCACGTGACAGCGCCTTGTTCAGGGCGAAATCGCCATACTTGTCGTCGCCTAAAATCGGAAAACCGGCGTGCGCAAGATGCACACGAATCTGGTGCGTACGCCCGGTCTTCAGCTCGGCCTCCAGCAACGTGTAGGGGCCAAACACCCCCACCTTGTTGAAGATCGTGTGCGACGCCTGCCCATCGGCTTGCACGCGCACGCGGCGCTCGCCTTCCGGCGTGGTGTATTTGTGCAGCGGCGACTTGATGTGTTGACGCTTGTGCGGCCAGACGCCCTTCACAGCCGCAAAGTACCGTTTATCCAACTGACCTTCACGGATCTGCTCATGCAGCGCCACCAGCGCAGAGCGCTTTTTGGCGAGCAGCAAAACCCCCGATGTTTCGCGGTCGAGGCGGTGCACCAACTCCAGAAACTTCGCCTCCGGGCGCGATTGGCGCAATTGCTCGATCACCCCAAACGCCACCCCGGATCCGCCGTGAACGGCCACCCCGGCGGGCTTATCGATCACCAACAAGTGCGTATCTTCGTGAAGAATCGTGAATTCTGCCGCAGGAACTGCGCGCGGGGCTTCGGCCTGCTGGGCGATCCGAAGTGGCGGAATGCGGACCAGATCACCGAGCTTCAGGCGGTATTCCGCGTCAATACGGCCTTTGTTAACGCGCACCTCGCCGGAACGCAAGATGCGGTAAATATGGCTTTTGGGCACGCCCTTGGCCACGCGCATCAAGAAATTATCGATGCGCTGCCCTTCTGCGTCCTCGCCGATTTCAACATAGGCGACCGACTTGCCGTCGAGTGCATCGCCGAGTGTGCCACGTCCGGCCTGTTGAATGCGGCCATCAAATGGATGGCGTAACTCATTCATTTTCAATATAATTTTCTCGCTGGACAGTCGTTAAGGCGCCAGCAACAGCCGGTCGGAACGAAACAACAGGTATTGTACACAGCCACCGTTTCGATCCGGAACGCGCCGATCTCTCGCCCACTTGTGTTACAAAGCTAATCACGTGGCCGACTAATCGGCACGAAAGCAGCACGCACCGCTGTCCCACCGCGCAGGACGTGAACCAAAGATCACGTCGGCAACGTCGGCCAGCGTAGAACGAGCAGCTGGTAGAACAGAATTCAAAGGCGGGCGCCACATGGTCATCCATACGGCGCCCGCTTGGTGAAAGAAGCCCTTGCCGCACCAGATTGGTGCCGGCCGGCTGAACATCCGGTTACCGCGTTGCCATGGCGGTCCGGCGGCAAAACTCCAAAAAGCAGCACGCCGCCCGATTTGCCCCGCCGCGGGTTTCGTCCGGACAAGCCGTCCGTCAATTCGCTCTTTGTGGTCGCTTCACGCGACTCGCCGCCGCCGGCCCGCCTGCACATGCATCGGGCCCGTGGCACGAGTGACAGGACGCGCAACTGGACGCCAACCGCGTCCGCGGACTCCGCCCTGCCATCCATGATGACGCGTGGAATGCCCTCATTTCTTTCGCCCGTGCCCCGTCGCGCCTTTTTTGTTGGCCGACACCTCGGCAATTCGTTGACCACCCGCTCCGCCTTTGCGTGCTCCATGAAGCGCCGTGCTTGCACGGCATTGGAGTGAGGTTGCAATGAAACGCATGTTGTTCAATGCGACGCAGCAAGAAGAACTGCGCGTCGCCATTGTCGATGGTCAGAAACTGATCGACATCGACATCGAAACCGCCGGCCGCGAGCAGCGCAAGGGCAATATCTACAAGGGTGTCATCACCCGCATCGAGCCGTCGCTGGAAGCGTGCTTCGTCAACTACGGCGAAGAGCGGCACGGTTTTCTCCCCTTCAAGGAAGTCGCCCGCGCCTATTTCAAGGACGGGGTGGACGTGCGCGGCGCGCGCATCCAGGACGCCCTGTCTGAAGGCCAGGAACTGATCGTCCAGGTTGAAAAGGAAGAGCGCGGCAACAAGGGCGCGGCCCTGACCACGTTCATCTCGCTGGCCGGCCGCTATCTGGTGCTGATGCCGAACAACCCGCGAGGCGGTGGCGTGTCGCGCCGCATCGAGGGCGAAGACCGCCAGGAACTGCGCGAGACGATGGCGCAACTGGAAGTGCCGGACGGCATGAGCATCATCGCCCGCACCGCCGGTATCGGTCGCTCGGCTGAAGAGCTGCAGTGGGACTTGAACTACCTGATGCAGCTGTGGAAGGCCGTTGATGGCGCCGCCGTCGACAACAAGGCCCCGCTGCTGATCTATCTCGAATCCAGCCTGGTGATCCGCGCGATTCGCGATTACTTCCAGCCGGATATCGGTGAAATCCTGATCGATACGGACGATATCTACGATCAGGCCCGCGCTTTCATGAGCGTGGTGATGCCCGACAACATGAATCGGGTGAAGAAGTACCGCGACGACGTTCCCCTGTTCTCGCGCTTCCAGATCGAACACCAGATTGAATCGGCGTACTCGCGCATGGTCATGCTGCCCTCGGGTGGCGCCATCGTGATCGACCACACCGAGGCGCTGGTCGCCATTGATGTGAACTCGGCGCGCGCCACCAAGGGCGCCGATATCGAGGAAACCGCCGCGCGCACCAACCTTGAGGCCGCCGACGAAATCGCTCGCCAGCTCCGCCTGCGTGACTTGGGCGGCCTGATCGTGATCGACTTCATCGACATGGAGTCGAGCAAGGCCCAGAAGGACGTCGAAACGCGCCTGAAAGACGCGCTGCGCCACGACCGAGCCCGCGTGCAGATGGGCAAGATCAGCCGATTCGGCCTGATGGAGCTGTCGCGCCAGCGCCTGCGTCCGTCGCTGTCGGAAGGCTCGCACGTCACTTGCCCGCGCTGTAACGGCACGGGCCACATTCGCGATACCGAATCGTCTGCCCTGCAGGTGCTGCGCATCATCCAGGAAGAGGCGATGAAGGAAAACACCGCCGCGATCCACTGCCAAGTGCCGGTGGAAGTGGCTGCGTTCCTGCTCAACGAGAAGCGCCCGGACATCAACCTGATCGAGACGCGCTTCAAAGTCAACGTGCTGCTGATCCCGAACAAGCATCTGGAGACGCCGCACTACAAGCTGGAGCGCCTGCGCCACGACGATCCGCGCCTGGACGACGACAAGGCCAGCTACAAGATGGCCGAAGAGGCCGCCAAGGAACTGGAAGCCGACACCGCGTACAGCACCCGCAAGGAAGCTGCCAAGCCGCGCCAGGAAGCCGCCGTCAAGGGCATCACGCCGGACCAACCAGCGCCGGTGTCGGTGCCGCGTGCTGAGCGTCCGGCTCGTACTGAAGCTGCTCCGGCACCGCAGGCTCCGGCTCCGGTACCTGCCCAGGGTGGTTTTGTTTCGTGGCTGAAATCGCTGTTTGGCGCCAAACCGGCCGAGCCGGTGGTGGCCGCGCCCGTCGAAACGCCGAAGCAACGTGCGGAAGAAGGCAACCGCCAAGGCCGTGGCAATCGTCAGGACCGCGGCGGCCGTGGCCAGCGCGGCGAACGTGGTGAGCGCCAAGGTCAGGGCCAGAACGGCCGTGATGGCAACCGCCAGGGCCGTGAGCGCAACGAAGCTCGCGAAGGTCAGCAACAAGTCCAGCGCGAAGGCCAACGTGACGGTCAGCGCGGCAACCGCGATCGCAACCGTCAACCGGCCCAGGTCGAGGGCGGTGTTCGCGAGACGGCAGAAGCCCGTCAGCCGCAGCAAGGCCAGGAAGTGCGTGGCGAGGGCCAGAATCAGGGCCAAGGCCGCCGCGAACGCAATCAGGAACGTCGCGAGCGCCAGCCGCGTGAGGGCCGGGAAGCCCGCGAAGGTCGTGAACCGCGCGAGGCACGTGAAAACCGCGAGCCGCGCGAAAGCCGTGGCGAGCGCGACCAACAAGCCAAGGAAGCCGCAGCCGTGGCCACCGAAGCTCTGGTCGACCAGACTTCCGCATCGCAAGTGCCGCAACCGCTGCTGGACACCGCGGCTCCGGCAGAAGGCTTCGTGGGCGAAGGCGTGACTCCGGGCGTGGAAGGCAACGGTGAAGGTGAAGAGCGCCGCCGCCGTGGCCGCCGTGGCCGCAACCGCTATCGCCGCGACCGCGAGGGCGCGGAAGGCGTCCGTGCGGAAGGTGAAGGCGAAAACGAAGGCGCTGAAAGCGCAGACGAAGCCGTCGCCGAAATGCATGCCGAGCCGGTACTGCCCGCGACCGTGACGGAACCGGTGCAGACGACGTCGTTCGCTCCGGTTGAGAACCCGGCTCCGGTGGTGCAAGAGCCGGTGCATGCTGCGGAAGCCGTGGCGCCTGTGTCGGCCCTGCCGCAAGTGCAGCCGACGGAGCCCGCGCTGGCAACGGCTACCGCAGCACCCGCCCCGGAAGCCACGGTGGCAGCACCTCAAGAAGCCATCGTGACGGCGTTTGCCGAAGTGCCGGCTCCGGTCAGCACGATTGCCCAGGCTTCGCCGTTGCCGATCGAGACCCTGCAGAGCGTGCTGGACAACGCCGGCATGACATGGGTCCACACTGACGGTCAGAAGCTGCGTGCTTCGCAGGAAGAAGCTGCGCGCACCGTTACGGCACCGCGTGTGCCGCGCGAGCGCAAACCGCTGCCGCCAGTTCAGCACGGCCCGATGGTGCTGGTCGAGACCAATCGCCCGGCGGGTGGTGCAGACCAGCAGTAAGCAGCACACCGGCGGGTAACCGCCGGGGCAAATACTTGAGGGCGGCTTCGGCCGCCCTTTTTCCTGTGCGCGTTATGTCGAGTATGAAACCCCACCGCCCGCGCGGAACAGGGGCTGCGCTACACTCGAAGCTGTATCGGATGCAACCGTCCCCGCTTCGTGGATTGACGCACCGCACCACGCCATGACCGAAACCGTCATCCCCCTCTACGATCTGCGTGATGGTCAGCACCATCGCGCCACGGTACCCAGCGTGCCCAATGTGCTCATCCCGGCAGAGGGCAGGCTGACGGACACGCGCGGCCGCCGGCTGCACGATCTGCGCATCTCGGTGACGGACCGCTGCAACTTCCGCTGCGTCTATTGCATGCCGAAAGACGTGTTCGACAAGGACTACCGCTTCCTGAGGCATTCCGAGCTGCTCTCGTTCGAGGAGATCGAACGCATGGCGCGGCTGTTCATCGAGCACGGCGTGGAGAAGATCCGGCTAACCGGCGGCGAGCCCCTGCTGCGCAAGGACATCGAACGCCTGGTCGAAATGCTCGCGCGCCTGACCACAGCCGAAGGCAAGCCGCTGGACCTGACGCTCACGACCAATGGCGCCCTGCTCGCACGCAAGGCGCAGTCGCTCAAGGATGCTGGTCTCAGCCGCGTGACGGTCAGCCTTGACGGCATCGACGATGCGACTTTCCGCCGCATGAACGACGTCGATTTTGCGGTGGGCGAGGTGCTGCATGGCATTGAAGTAGCGCACAAGGTCGGCCTGGCACCGATCAAGGTCAACATGGTCGTCAAGAAAGGCGACAACGATGACCAGATCGTGCCGATGGCGCGCCACTTCCGTGGCAGCGGGATCATCGTCCGCTTTATCGAATACATGGACGTTGGCACGACCAACCACTGGGAAATGCGTTCTGTCGTGCCGTCGGCGGAGGTCATCGAGCGTCTGTCTGCCGAGTTTGCGATTGAGCCCGTGTCGGCCAACTACAGCGGCGAGACGGCCGAGCGCTGGCGCTACGTTGATGGCACAGGCGAGATCGGCGTGATTTCCAGCGTGACACAGGCGTTCTGCCACGATTGCACGCGCGCCCGGCTATCGACCGAAGGCAAGCTGTATCTGTGCCTGTTCGCCACAGAAGGCTTCGACCTGCGCGCGCTATTGCGCGGCGGCGCGACCGATCTTGAACTTTCCAATGCGATCCGCACGGTCTGGCAGGGCCGCACCGACCGCTACTCCGAACTGCGTGCCAGCGGCAAGGCCCAGCCGGTCGGCCGGCGCATCGAAATGTCCTACATCGGCGGCTGAATCCGCCAACGTTCAACGACATGATTCCAACATCCGACATCACCGGCCTGATCCTGGCCGGCGGCCGGGGCAGCCGCATGGGCGGCGTCGACAAAGGCCTGCAGACGTTTCGCGGCGCGCCAATGGCGATGCACACGTTGATGCGCCTGTCGCCGCAGGTAGGCCACATGCTGGTCAACGCCAATCGCAACCTCGCCGCGTACGAATCGTTTGGCGTGCCGGTGGTGGCGGATTCGGTGCCCGACTTTGCCGGCCCCTTGGCAGGCATCCTGGCCGGGCTGGAACAATGCCAGACGCGCTACCTGCTGACCGCCCCTTGCGATTCGCCGTTCGTGCCGACCGACCTCGCCGCCAAGCTCTCGCAGGCAATGGACGAGGCCAACGCGCGCATCGCCATGCCGGTGACGATGGAGCCGGATGCGCAAGGTCAACCGCGCCGGCAAGTGCAGCCGGTATTCTGTCTGATCGATACGTTGCTGGCCGACGACCTGATCGCCTATCTCCAAGGCGGCGGCCGCAAGATCGAAACCTGGACCGCGCGCCACGCGACGGTGGACGTGTTGTTTGACGACAGCACCGCCTTCGCCAACATCAACACGCTGGAAGAGCTGCACCATTTGGCCGAGCGCCGCTAGAGCGCCAACGCCATCCGATCCCTCATCGACGTCATGACCACCCTTGCCTCTGTCGTTTCGTGCCTGTCCGATTACGATCCGAACGCCCTGCCCGTCGCGCAAGCGCAAGCCATCATGCGCGACTTCGTCCAGCCGGTGACGGGCGTTGCCCGCGTGCCCATTCGCAGCGCGCTGGATCGCGTGCTGGCCGAAGACGTGCTGTCGTCCATCGACGTGCCGGCGCACGACAACTCGGCGATGGACGGTTTCGCCTTTGCCAGCGCGGAACTGGCCGGCGACGCAGGCGAAGTCTCATTGCGCGTGATCGGCACGGCGTACGCGGGCGTCGCCTTTGACGGCGTGCCCAGCGCAGGCGACGCCGTGCGCGTGATGACGGGCGCCGTCATGCCGGCGGGCTGCGATACGGTCATCCCGCAGGAATTCACGCAAGGCAATGCCAATACCGTCCGCTTTGCCCGCGATGCCGTGCGCGCCGGCGACAACCGTCGTCTGCGTGGTGAAGATCTCGCGCGTGGCAGCGCCGCGCTGTCCGCCGGCCGTACGCTGCGCCCTGCCGATATCGGCCTGCTCGCCTCGCTCGGCATCGCCGAAGTGTCGGTGCGCCGCAAGCTGCGCGTGGCGTTCTTCTCCACCGGCGACGAGCTGCGCTCCATTGGTGAACCGCTCGACGCCGGCTGCGTGTACGACTCCAACCGCTACACGCTGCACGGCATGCTCTCGCGCCTGGGGGTGGAACTGCTCGACATGGGCGTCGTGCGCGATGACCCGGCGGCGCTCGAAGCCGCCTTCCGCACCGCCGCCGAAAATGCCGATGCGATCATCACGTCGGGCGGCGTCTCCGTCGGCGAAGCAGACTTCACCAAACAGATGATGGCCAAGCTCGGTGACGTGACGTTCTGGAAGATCGCCATGCGCCCGGGCCGGCCGATGGCGTTCGGGCGCATCGCGTCAAATGGCCGCAGCGCGTTCCTCTTTGGATTACCCGGAAACCCGGTGGCAGTGATGGTGACGTTCTATCACTTCGTGCGCGGCGCGCTGCTGCGCATGATGGGCGCCACCGACGCGGGCGCGCCGTTGGTGCCGGCCGTGAGCGCCGCCCCGATCCGCAAGCGCCCGGGCCGCACGGAATATCAGCGCGCGATCGCCGCCCTGAATGACAGGGGCCAGCTCGAAGTCCGCCTCACCGGCCAGCAAGGCTCGGGCGTGCTGCGTTCCATGAGCGAAGCAAACTGCTTCGTCGTGCTCGCCCACGAACAAGGCCAGGTCAACGCCGGCGACGCCGTGCAGGTCCTGCTGTTCGACGGCCTCGTCTGAGCGGCGTGGCGGCAGCGGCTCTTGCGCTGGCTGCAACACGCCATGCTGTCGGTTTTTTGCGTCACCTGCGGGCTGCGGGTATCGGCGCATCGGTCGATTCGCTACACTCTGCGCCAGTTTGATTGTTTCGGATTTGAGCTTGAGCACTGCCATGATGACCAAGGAGATTGCGTATCTTCACCCGGCCCACACCGCACGCGCGCTGGTGCTGGTGTATCTCTGTTTCTCGCTGCCGGTCGTAGGGCTGTTCTTCTTCGTCGGCTTCGTCCGCTACGGTGAACTGCCGACGATTGTTGTGCTCAGCGGCCTGATCCTCAATGCCTTGGTTGGTTTTGGTGCGCTGTGGCTGGCCTGCCACGCCTACAACTGGGTCGCCGAGCGCTTTGGCGGTATCGAGATCCTATTGCGCGACGTGCCGGAAGAAGCCTGATCGCTTCTGCGCGGTTCAAGAAGAAGGGGCGGAAATATCCGCCCCTTTTCTTTTGCTGATGCCAACGTTCTGCCGGGCGCTGCCTTATTCGGCCTCGGTTTCGTCGTCCTGGGGCACGGTGGTTTCCAACCCCAGCACGCTCTGCGCGGAATCGCTCGGCAGCGCCTCCACCGCCTTGAGCTTGCGGTTCATCTGGCGCGTCCGCACCTCGGCCTGCTCGATGTTGCTGACGGCCCGCTCCAGCGTTTTCTTCGTCGCGGCCAGCACGTCGCCAAATTTTCCGAACTCGCTCTTCACTGCACCGAGCACTTGCCAGACTTCGCTGGAGCGCTTTTCCAGCGCCAGCGTTCGGAAGCCCATCTGCAGACTGTTGAGGATGGCCGTAAGCGTGGTCGGACCCGCCACCGTTACGCGGAACTTGCGCTGCAATTCGTCCGTCAGGCCCGGTCGGCGCAGCACTTCAGCGTAGAGGCCCTCGGTCGGCAGGAAAAGGATGGCGAAGTCGGTCGTGGCCGGCGGCGCGATGTACTTCTCGTGGATGGTCTGCGCTTCTTTGCGCACTGCCACCTCCAGTTCGCGGCTGGCGCTGGCAGCAGCTTCGGCATCGGCGCGTTCCTGTGCGTCGAGCAGGCGTTCGTACTGCTCCTTCGGGAACTTGGCATCGATCGGCAGCCAGACCGTTGCATCGTGATCGGCATCTGTTTTGCCGGGCAGGCGTATGGCAAATTCAACGCGCGCGCCGGTGCCGTGCACGGTTTCGACGTTCTTGTCGTACTGCTCGGGCGTGAGCATCTGCTCCAGCAGCATCTCAAGCTGAACTTCGCCCCAGGTGCCGCGCGTCTTCACATTGGTCAGCACCTTCTTCAGGTCGCCCACGCCCTGGGCCAGCGCCTGCATTTCGCCCAGACCGCGATGCACCTGTTCCAGCCGATCCGACACCAGCTTGAACGATTCGCCCAGCCGCTGCTCCAGCGTGGCGTGCAGCTTTTCGTCGACCGTGCGGCGCATCTCGTCGAGCTTGGTCGCGTTGTTCGCCTCGATGTCCTTGAGCTTCTGTTCCAGCGTGGCGCGCACCTCGGCCAGACGGCGCTCGTTGCCCTCACCCAATTGTGCGAGCTGCTGCTGCATCGTCTCGCCAAAGCGGCGCAGCGCGTTGCCCTGCTCGTCGCGTGCCTGCTGGGCTTGCTGCTGCAGGTTCTGGCGCACGGCCTCCAGTTGCTGCGTGTTCGTCTCGGTCAGCTTGGTGAGCTGCTGCGCGAACGTGTCGATCTGGTTGTTCTGCAGCGTGGCGACACTGGTGAGCTGCGTGGCCAGCACCTGCTGGAATTGCCCCAGTTGTTGGGTGACGTCGCTGCGGCCGATGCGGGCCGTCTCGGCGATTTCGCCGCGCAGTTCTCGCTCGATGCGTTCATTACCGCGCGTGAGTTCCCGCATGAGCCCATCTTGCAGTGCCGCGAGCATCGGCGACATATCGTTTTCCGCCGGGCGAGACATGCCGCGCCAGATCAACACACACAGCACAGCCACCACGGCCACGCCCAGCAACGTCAGTAAAGCCAGCCAGTCCATATCTGCGTTCGGTCAGGAGGACGCGCGCTGCGTGAGCGCATCCGGGTTCAACAAGTTGGGCGGTTGCCCTGCGTGCGGGCCGAAGCCGAGCGCAGCGATCAGGTTGTCGGCCGCCAGATTGGCCATGCCCAGGCGCGTGCCCAAGGTGGCACTGGCAATGTGCGGCGTGAGCGCGACGTGCTCGGCGTCCAGCAACGCCGGATGCACCTTCGGCTCGCCCTCGTACACATCCAGGCCGGCCGCAAAGATGCGCTTGTCCGCCAGCGCCTGCGCCAATGCTGCGTCATCCACGATGCCGCCGCGCGCGAGGTTGACCAGCGTAGCGGTCGGCTTCATCTGTGCCAGCTCAGCGGCGCCGATAGCATGGTGGCTTTCCTTGGAATACGGCAGCACCAGCACGAGGTGATCCGCCTGTTTCAGCAGCGCGTCCTTGCTGACGTACGTGGCGCGCGTCTCCTGTTCGACTTCGGGCGAAAGGCGGCTGCGGTTGTGATAGATCACGCGCATCGAGAAGCCGCTTGCACGCCGCGCCAGCGCCTGGCCAATGCGGCCCATGCCAAGAATGCCCAGCGTGCTGCCATACACCTCGGCCCCGAGGAAGGCATCGTAAGTCCAGCGCTTCCAATGCCCCTCACGTAGCCAGCGTTCGGATTCGGACACGCGGCGTGCGGCGGCCATCAGCAAGGCCCAGCCGAAATCGGCGGTGGTCTCGGTCAGGATGTCCGGCGTGTTGGTCGCCAGGATGCCTGCACGCGTCATCGCCGCGAGGTCAAAGTTGTTGTAGCCGACGGCCATGTTGCACACCGCACGCAGTGTCGGCACGCGGCTGATCAGATCAGCGTTGATCGTGTCGGCGGCATTGGACAGCAGGCCAACGCGGCCTTGCAGACGCTCGGCCAGCGCTTCGGGCGGATACGCGACGTCCGCCTGGTTGTCGATCACGTCGAAGGTCTCGCGCAAGCGCTCAAGCACTTCGGGAAACATCGCGCGGGTGACAAGGATTCCGGGTTTCATACGTTCAACACACGTTCGGTTAGCGGAAGAAGACGAAGGTCATCAGAACGAAAATCGGCACGAGAATGCAAATGGACCACAGCATGTACCCAAAGAAACTCGGCATCCGCAGGCCGCGACTTTCGGCGATGGCCTTGACCATCAGGTTGGGCGCGTTGCCGATGTAAGTGTTGGCGCCCATGAACACGGCCGCGGCGGAAATGGCGGCCAGCGTGGAGGCGCCCTCGCTCATCAGCATGCGCGCGTCGCCGCCGGCGGTATTGAAGAACACAAGATACGTCGGCGCATTGTCGAGGAACGAAGACAGCAACCCCGTGGCCCAGAAATACATCGCGTTGTTCGGCTGGCCCGCGCTGTCGTTGACGAGATGGACGATGCCCGCGAACGGGCCGTCCACGCCGGCTTTGAGCATGGCGATCACCGGCCCGATCGTGATGAAGATGCCGGCGAACAGCTTGGCGACTTCCAAGATGGGCTCCCAGTTGAACTCATTGCCGGCGCGTGCGCTTGTCGGGGTTAGCCACAACGAAAGCAGCGCGATGGCCACCAACCCGATGTCACGCACCACGTTCTGCAACAGCACCTCGGTGCCCATCACGTAGAAGACGATGCCGGGCTTCCACAGCCCGCTCATCAGCACGAGTCCAAGAATGCCCGCCAGCAGCACAAAGTTGACGTTGCCCTCGAAGCGCAACGGGCCCGCATCATCCGGCGTGGCATCAGTGATGTTGGGCAGTTCTTCCTTGCCCGTGTGATAGAAGTAGCTGTCGATGACGAAGAAGATCGCCAGCAGCAGCACCCACATCGTCAACGTCTGGCGCCACAGATGTTGCGCGGTCCAGAAAAACTCGACGCCCTGCAAGAAGCCCAGGAACAGAGGCGGATCGCCCAGCGGCGTAAGCGCCCCACCGGCATTGGCCACCAGAAAGATGAAGAACACGACGACGTGTGCGCGATGCCGGCGTGCCTCGTTGGCGCGCAGCAAAGGCCGGATCAAAAGCATGGCTGCACCGGTGGTCCCCATGATGCTGGCCAGGGCCGTGCCAAGCGCGATCAAGCCCGTATTGAGCTTTGGCGTAGCGTGCAGGTTGCCGCGAATGCAGATACCGCCTGCAACAACGTACAAAGCGGCGATCAGCGCGATGAAGGGAATGTATTCAGCCAGGGCGGCATGATTGACGGAAGCGATGGCCGCGTCAGAGCCGAACACGATCCCGAACGGCACCAGAAGCGCCAAGGCCCACGCCGCCGCGATCTTGCCGTAATGGTCGTGCCATAGCTTGGGCACGACGAGCGGTGCAATGGCAATCGAGAGCAGGATGCCCGCAAACGGCACACCCCATAACAGATGCAACTCAGCACCGCTCACATCAGCGGCGCGCGCCAGGCCACAGACAAACAGGAAGACAAGGGGCCAGAGGCGTTTCACGTAGGCGTTCTCCTAATCGCGGGCGCACACCGCAAATGCGGCCGCGCCACACAAACAAAGACGCCAGTGTAAACGCCAGAGGTCTGTCGGCCCCCAAACATCCACAGAGGTTTGATGCAGCAAGGAGCCCCGAACGCTGTCTCAGGCAGCCGTCACCACGATCACGTGCACGCGATACGGGCCGTGTGCGCCGAGCACGATGGTCTGCTCAATATCGCCCGTGCGCGATGGGCCGCTGATGACGTTGGTGGCGCGCGGCAGCTCGCCCCGCTCCGCACGCATCAGCGCATAGGCGTCTTCCAGATTGGCGACGATGCGCGACTGCGGCACCACGGCGATATGCGTCTCGGGCAGCAGCGCCGTGGAGGCGACGTTCTCCGGCCCCGACAGCAGCATCAGCGAGCCCGTCTCGGCAATCGCGCAGAAGCAACCCGTAATGCCAACGAGATCGCCGTGTTCCAGATCGGCTTGCGCCTCACGCACGGGCGGACGGAATTCGATGTCGATGCCCGCGGCCGCCCAGTCCAGCGATTGCAAGGTGGTCCAGGCCACCGCCTGAGGCTTGAGGCTAAGGCCGGCCAGATAGCGAGCCACGGCGCCCGGCACGTCGGATAGCGCGTCCACCGTATCCAGCGTGGAGGCCATCTTCAGTGCCTGCTCAGCGAAATGCGCGGCGAGATCCTCAGGCATTGGCGGGCGCGGGCCGGCAGGATGGCGCGCGAGGTAGTCCGCCACGGCGTCGCGCTCACCCTGCGTCGGTTTCGCGGGACGATGCTGCGCGTTGCGGATGCGCGCAAAGATGGCATCGCGTGCGCGGCTGGTGTCGAGCGGATCGACGGGGGTGTCCGGTTGTGATTCCATGGCGGCTCCGAAAGATCGGTCGATTATACGAGCCGCTTTCAGCACGATCCGCCTACGCCGTTGAAACTTATTCGGCGCGGGCGTGAGCCTTATTGCACACCAAACACTTGCTTCAGATACGTGAGGTAGGCCGGATCGTCGCACATGGTCTTCTCAGGCGCATCCGACAGTTTGGCCACCGGCTGGCCGTTGCAGCGGACCATCTTGATGACGATCTGCAGCGGCGTGTAGCCCAGGTCGTTTGTCAGATTGGTCCCCACGCCAAACGCCAGCTTGCATCGGCCGTGGAAGCGCTCATACAGGCCGATGACCTTGGGCATGTCGAGACTGTCGGAGAAGATCAGCGCCTTGGACTTCGGCTCGGCGCGCATGTCCTCGTAATGATTGAGCATGCGCTCGCCCCACTCGAACGGATCGCCGGAATCGTGCCGAACGCCGTCGAAGAGCTTGCAGAAGAACATGTCGAAATCGCGCAGAAAGGCGTCAAAGCCGTAGGTATCCGACAGCGCGATACCGAGGTCGCCGCGATATTCCTTGGCCCAGGTTTCCAGCGCAAAGGTCTGGGAATCGCGCAGGCGCGGGCCGAGTGCCTGACAGGCCTGCAGATACTCATGCGCCATGGTGCCAAGCGGCGTCATGCCGTGCTTCATGGCGAAGTAGACATTGCTGGTGCCCGCGTACTGGGCACCCAACTGCGCACGCGTCTCCAGCAGCACATGCTCGTGCCAGGTGTGTGAGAAGCGGCGGCGGGTGCCGTAGTCGGCAATGCGGCATTCTTCCAGGCCGGGGCGCTTGAGCGACGCCAGCTTGTCGGTCAGGCGCCGCTTGCCCTCCTCCCATTGCGGGTGCGTCTGCGTGCGGCTGAAGAACACCTCGTTGACGATGGCCAGGACCGGCACTTCAAACATGATCGTGTGCAGCCAGGGCCCCGCGATGACGATCTCGATCTGCCCGTCGTTGCTGGCAGCCGGGCGCACGTCGATGTACTTCTCGTTGAGATGGAACAGGCCGAGAAAATCGACGAAATCGCTCTTGATGAAGCGCATGCCGCGCAGGTAATCGAGCTCGGCATCGGTAAAGCGCAGGGTGCACAGGTGGCGGATTTCCGCGCGAATCTCGTCAATGAACGGCACCAGATCGACGCCCGCGTTACGGCACTTGAAGCGATATTCGACGTGCGCGCCAGGAAAGTGATGCAGCACCACCTGCATCATCGTGAATTTGTACAGGTCGGTATCGAGCAGCGAGCGGATGATCATCGGACGGCGCCAAAAGCCATATGAACTGGCCGTCATGCTAACCGAAGCCACGCGGTACGCCTGCGGCACTGACACAAATCCCGGTCCACGGCCCGGAAAATGGCCGTTTTTGGGTCCCAACCGGACGGGAAACCCCTTGATTCCGCTATAATTTCCGGTTTCCGACCGGATTTTTGCACCATGGAAGCAGAACGCCTCAATGCCGTCCAGAACACGTTGGCCGACCTGAAGTCGCGCGCCGACGACCTTCGGAGGTATCTTTGACTACGACGTCAAATCCGAACGTCTAGTTGAAGTCGACAAGGAACTCGAGAACCCCGAGGTCTGGAACGATCCCAAACGCGCCCAGGAGCTGGGTCGCGAAAAGAAGTCGCTTGAAACCGTCGTACTGGCCCTGACCAAGCTCGACGAAGACCTCACCGGCGGCGCCGAGCTGTTCGAGCTGGCCCGCGAGGAGGGTGACGACGACACCATCGAAGCCATCGAGGCTGACACCGCGGGCATGCGCGCCATTGTCGAAGACATGGAATTCCGCCGCATGTTCTCCGGCCCGATGGACGCTGCCAACTGCTTCATCGACATCCAGGCCGGCGCCGGCGGCACCGAAGCGTGCGACTGGGCGTCGATGCTGCTGCGCCAGTACCTGAAGTATTGCGAGCGCAAGGGCTTCAAGACCGAAGTGCTGGAAGAGTCCGAAGGCGACGTGGCCGGCATCAAGAGCGCATCGATCAAGGTCGAGGGCGAATACGCGTTTGGCTTCCTGCGCACCGAAACCGGCGTGCACCGCCTGGTGCGCAAGTCGCCGTTCGACTCGGCTGGCGGGCGCCACACGTCGTTCTCGTCGATCTTCGTCTATCCGGAAGTCGATGATTCGATCGAGATCGAGGTCAACCCGGCCGATCTGCGTGTCGACACGTATCGCGCCTCGGGCGCGGGCGGTCAGCACATCAACAAGACCGACTCGGCCGTGCGGATTACGCACATCCCGACCGGCATCGTCGTGCAGTGCCAGAACGACCGCTCGCAGCACCGCAACCGTGCCGAAGCGATGACGATGCTGAAGTCGCGCCTGTACGAGCACGAACTGCGCAAGCGTCAGGCCGCTGCCGACGCACAGGAAGCCGCCAAGACGGACGTGGGCTGGGGCCATCAAATCCGCTCTTACGTGCTGGACCAAAGCCGCATCAAGGATCTGCGCACGAACGTGGAAATCTCCAACACGCAGAAGGTGCTGGACGGCGACCTCGACCCGTTTATTCAAGCCAGCCTGAAGCAAGGCGTCTGATCCGCGAGCCAAACCAGAGCGACTGCCATGTCTGACACGTCCCTGTTCATCCTGACCGGTGCCTCGCGCGGCTTGGGCGCCGCGCTGGCCCAGGCGCTGATGCAACCCGGTCGCCGCCTGATCTGCGTGGCACGCGGCGATAACGCCGAATTGCGCGCGCAGGCGGCAGCTGCCGGCGTGACGCTCGACTGGCACCAGGTCGACCTGTCCGACGCGCATGCCGCCGAGGCCTGGATGACCAAGACGCTTGCCGCCCTGCCCGCCTTTGCCAACGTGACGCTGGTGCTCAACGCCGGCGCGGTCGAGCCGATCGGCACCATCGACACGCTGCGTGCCGATACGCTGCTGCCGCACCTGCAGCTGAACCTGGCCGGCCCGATGGCGCTGACTGCTGCCCTGCTGCGAGGCACCGCCGACTGGAACGCGCAGCGCCGCGTGCTGGCGGTCTCGTCGGGCGCAGCACGCCGGCCGATCGCTGGTTGGGCAGCGTATTGCACGGGTAAGGCGGGGCTCGACATGTTTGTGCGCGCCATCAACGCCGATGGCGACGCCAGCGTGCGCGCCGTGGCGCTTGCCCCGGGCGTGATCGACACCGACATGCAACGCACCATCCGGGGCGCCGACTTTGCCGGCGTGCAGCGCTTCCGCGATCTGCACGCGCATGGCGAGCTGGTCTCGCCGCAAGACGCCGCTGCGCGCATCGCCGCCTACCTCGTCCGCCCCGACTTTGGCGCGACCGAGCTGGACGACCTGCGCAACATCGCCTGAACCGACATTCCTCTCATCACCATCATGACCGAACAGAACAACCCGGCCGAATCGAACACCGCGGCCGCCATGCCGGCGCAGGACGACAACAAGATCATCGCCGAGCGCCGCGAGAAGCTTGCCGAGATCCGCCAGCAAGGCGTCGCGTTTCCCAATGATTTCCGCCCGACGCAGCATGCCGGTGATCTGCAAGCGAAATACCGCGAGTTGGAACAGGCTGCGTTCGAAGCCGAACCGGTGCAGGTGGCCATCGCCGGCCGCATGATGCTCAAGCGCGTGATGGGCAAGGCCAGCTTTGCCACTGTGCAGGACGCCACCGACCGCATCCAGTTCTACATCAGCCGCGACGCCGTGGGTGAAGACGTCTACGCCAGCTTCAAGAAGTGGGACCTGGGCGACATCGTGGCTGCGCGCGGCACGCTGATGAAGACGAAAACCGGCGAACTGTCGGTAGCCGTGACGGAGCTGCGCCTGCTCTCGAAGAGCCTGCGTCCGCTGCCGGGCGACTACTACGGCCTGGCCGATCAGGAACAGAAGTATCGCCAGCGCTACGTCGATCTCATCGTCTCGAAGGAAACGCGCGACACGTTCCGCGCCCGCACCAAGGCCATGGCCTCGCTGCGCAACTTCATGGCCGGCAACGGTTTCATGGAAGTCGAGACGCCAATGCTGCATCCGATCCCGGGCGGCGCGGCAGCCAAGCCGTTCATCACGCACCACAATGCGCTGGACATGCAGATGTTCCTGCGCATCGCGCCTGAGCTGTACCTCAAGCGCCTGATCGTGGGCGGTTTCGAGCGTGTGTACGAAATCAACCGCAACTTCCGTAACGAGGGCGTGTCTCCACGACACAACCCCGAGTTCACGATGATGGAGTTCTACGCGGCCTACACGGACTACCGCTGGCTGATGAACTTTACCGAGCAACTGATCCGCCAGGCCGCCATCGACGCCTCGGGCACCGCCACGCTCACCTACCAGGGCCGCGAGCTGGATCTGGCCAAGCCGTTCCATCGCCTGACCATCTGCCAGGCGATCCAGAAGTACGCGCCGCAATACACCGACGCGCAACTTGCCGATGTCGACTTCCTGCGCGCCGAGCTGAAGAAGTTCAAGATCGACACGAACGCGCCGCAATTCCTGAACGCCGGCGTTGGCACGCTGCAGCTCGTGCTGTTTGAAGAAACCGCCGAATCGCAACTGTGGGAGCCGACGTTCATCATCGACTACCCGGTCGAAGTGTCGCCGCTGGCACGGGGCTCCGACACGCTGCCCGGCATCACCGAGCGCTTCGAGCTGTTCATCACCGGCCGCGAAATCGCCAACGGCTTCTCCGAACTGAATGACCCGGAAGACCAGGCCGAGCGCTTCCGCAAGCAGGTCGAACAGAAGGACGCCGGCGACGAAGAAGCCATGTTCTATGACGCCGACTACATCCGCGCATTGGAATACGGCATGCCTCCGACCGGCGGCTGCGGCATCGGCATCGACCGCCTGGTGATGCTGCTCACCGACAGCCCGAACATCCGCGACGTGATCCTTTTCCCGCACCTGCGCCGCGAAGACTGATCGGCTCGGACGATCGCCTTGGAAAAACGCCCTTTCAGGGCGTTTTTTTATTGCCCGCGCCG
Source organism: Ralstonia wenshanensis (assembly GCF_021173085.1). NCBI lineage: Bacteria > Pseudomonadati > Pseudomonadota > Betaproteobacteria > Burkholderiales > Burkholderiaceae > Ralstonia > Ralstonia wenshanensis. The sequence continues at coordinate 991,404 of NZ_CP076413.1, read as the reverse complement.
GCGCAAAACGCGCGCCCACCCCGCTATTTGTAACATCGTTGCGCTTCCACACTGTGTATCAAAGTCCGCCAAGCGCCTGATTTTTAAGGGAAAAGTCTGAGTACAGATGCTTACAAATTAAAACGGCATCCGTTTGGGCGATGGACCACACTGTGATCATCGAAGGGCCGAACAACGAACCAATCACGGGCCGCAGGAGAACGAAGATGACGAACAACATCCAACCGAACCAAGGTCAACAATACGGTGGCACCTCGCCGGGTCAGGTGCCGTCGTCGTCACGACGCATGCATCCGCTGATGACCACGGCGGCCGTGGCCGTGATCATCGCAAGCCTGACCGCTGTGGCCGCCATCACCGGCGTGCTGCCGACATCGAAGGCTACGCAGGGCAGCACCGACCCGAATGTGGCTGCGCAATCTGCAGCCGCCATGCCGGGCGCTTCGGCCCCGATGGCGTTGGCCGCACCGGGCCAGACGACGCAGCCGAATCAGGCCGCTCCGTATCCGGCACAGAACGTTGCGCCTGCTCCGGCGCGAGCCCGTGAACCGTCGTACGCTGAACGCGCGCCGTCCACCAGCCCCAGCTACGCGCAAACACAGCCGCGCCAGTCGGCCAGCCCCTATGCCGGCCATGTGACGTCGGTCACGCCGATCACAACGCAAGGCAAGGAAACAGGCCTCGGCATGATCGGTGGCGCGGTGGTGGGCGGGCTGCTGGGTAACCAGATTGGCCGCGGCAATGGCCGTACGCTTGCGACGGTCGGCGGCGCGGTGGCAGGCGGTTACGGTGGCCATGTGGCGGAGAACTACTACAGCCGCGACACCCAATACCGTGTGAACGTGCGCATGGACAACGGTACGAACCGCAGCTTCACGTACAAGGCTGCACCGGGCTTCCAGGCAGGCGAACGCGTCCATATCGAGAACGGTACGCTGGTGGCTGGCTAATCCGCCGTCGCCTTCGACCCAAAAGAATAACCGGCCCTCGGGCCGGTTTTTTCATGCGTACGCGTTGGAGGCTACGCGTTTATTCCGCTTCGTCGATCCAGGCTTGCTGGATGGCTTCGAGAAATTTCTCGCCGCCACGCTTGTGGTCGTCGTCAAAGCCTTCCAGCGTGACAACCTTGTTATGCAGGTCAACAAAGTTCAGCCGCGTCGGATCGACGTCGGGGTACTTGTCGTACAGCGCTTCCGCGATCTGCTGGATGTCGTTCCATTTCATGATGGGCTCCCTCCTCCGCTGGCCGCTTGGCTCAGTGGTTTTCCTTGGCGTGGTTGATCGTGTACTTCGGGATCTCGACGGTCAGGTCCGTATCCGCCACCTTGGCTTGGCAGGACAGGCGCGAGTTCGGCTCCAGGCCCCAGGCCTTGTCTAGCAGATCCTCTTCCTTCTCGGTCGCCTCTTCCAGCGAATTGAAACCCTCGCGCACGATCACGTGACAGGTCGTGCAGGCGCACGACTTCTCGCATGCGTGCTCGATCTCGATGTCGGCGCCCAACAGCGCGTCGCAGATGGTCGTGCCGGGCTTGGCTTCGATCACGGCCCCTTCCGGGCAGTATTCGACGTGAGGAAGAACGACGATGTGTGGCATGAAAAAACTCGATCGATAAGGGTGTTTTAGGGGATGCGATCGGCGATCAGCCGAGCTCCTCGATACGTTTGCCGGCGAGCGCCTTGCGAATACCGCGGTCCATGCGGCGCGCGGCGAATTCGTCGGTGCCGTGCGACAGGGCATCCACTGCGTCCTTGATGGCGCGGTGGTCTTCGCCCTGCATGGTGGTGCGCAGCGCGGCGATTTCGGCGTCGATGGCGGCGCGCTCGTCGGGCGACAGCAGATCGCCATCGGCCGCCAGCGCCTGCGACAGCGCCTCGAGCAAGCGCTCGCCCTCAACGCGCTCTTCCGCCAGCGCACGACGGCGCATGTCGTCTTCGGCAGATTGGAAACCTTCCTGCAGCATGCGGGCGACGTCGTCATCGGCCAGACCGTACGACGGCTTCACCGCTATCGACGCTTCCACGCCCGACACCGTCTCGCGTGCCGACACCGACAGCAAACCGTCAGCATCCACCTGATACGTCACGCGAATACGCGCGGCACCGGCCACCATTGCAGGGATGCCGCGCAACTCGAAACGCGCCAGCGAACGGCAATCGCTCGCCAGTTCGCGCTCGCCTTGCAGCACGTGGATCGCCATGGCCGTCTGACCGTCCTTGAACGTGGTGAATTCCTGTGCGCGCGCGACGGGAATCGTGCTGTTGCGCGGGATGATCTTCTCGACAAGGCCGCCCATCGTCTCAACGCCCAGAGACAGCGGAATCACGTCGAGCAGCAGCCAGTCTTCGCCCGGCGCACGGTTACCGGCCAGCAGGTTGGCCTGCATGGCCGCACCAATGGCGACCACCTGGTCGGGATCGAGGTTCGTGAGCGGCGTCTGGCCAAACAATTGGCCGACGGCACGGCGGATGATCGGCATGCGTGTCGCACCCCCGACCAGCACCACGCCCTTGACCTCTTCGACCGTCACGCCCGCATCGCGCAACGCCCGGCGCACCGGCGACAGCGTCTTCTGCACGAGATTGGCGGTCAGTTCGGCAAAGGTTTCGGCGGTCAACACGAGATGCACCGTCTCGCCGGTGGAGAGCATCGCGTCAATCTCGGTGCTGTCGGCGGTCGAGAGCCATTCCTTGGCGGCGCGTGCCTTGTTCAGCAGCAGGCGTGTGTCTTCGGCCGAGAGCGGTTGCAGGCCGGCTTGCTCGACGATCCAGCACACGACGCGCTGGTCGAAATCGTCACCGCCGAGCGCGGAGTCACCGCCCGTCGACATCACCTCGAACACGCCCTTGGTGAGCTTGAGCACCGAGATGTCGAACGTACCGCCGCCCAGGTCATAGACGGCGTAAATGCCTTCGGCGGCGTTGTCCAGGCCGTAGGCGATGGCGGCGGCGGTCGGCTCGTTCAGCAGGCGCAGCACGTTCAGACCGGCCAGCTTGGCGGCGTCCTTGGTGGCTTGGCGCTGTGCGTCGTCAAAGTACGCCGGGACGGTAATAACGGCACCAACAAGTTCGTCGCCGAGCGTATCTTCGGCACGTTGGCGCAGCGTGGCGAGAATCTCCGCCGACACTTCCACCGGGCTCTTCACGCCGGCTACGGTCTTCAGTTGGACCATGCCGGGCGCGTCAACAAAGTCGTACGGCGTGTTCTCAATGTGAGCGACGTCCTTCAGGCCGCGCCCCATGAAACGCTTGACCGAGATGATGGTGTTCTTCGGGTCACGCACGGCTTCGGCCTGAGCCTTATAGCCAATATGCGCGCCGCCCGTCGCCAGATAGCGCACCACGGAGGGCAGCAGCGGGCGGCCCTGATCATCAGGCAGCACTTCCGGCACGCTGCTGCGCACGGAGGCCACCAGCGAGTTGGTCGTGCCCAGGTCGATGCCGACCGCCAGACGGCGCTGGTGCGGTGCGGGCGATTCGCCAGGTTCGGAAATCTGCAGTAAAGCCATGGGGATGTCTCGATTGCGCGGATGGGCTGCCTGCCGGGGCAAACCCAACATTGTCGCAAATTCTGGGTTCTAGTCGTCCAGCCGGTCGATGGCCTCGGCGGTGTCGCGTTCGATCTTTTCGATGAACATCAATTGGCGCACGGCATCGGCCGCCGCCGCGGTGTTGCCATCGCCGCCGAGCAGGCCGGACAGTGCCTGATAACGCGCACGTTTTTCCTTGCGCAGCATGGTCAGCAAATCGTCCAGCGCATCCACATCGCGCTCGGCCTTGGCGTCGCCAAGCGTTTCGCGCCACTCCATTTGCTGCATCAGGAACGCGGGCGCCATAGCCGTGTTGTTCTCCGCCTGCACGTCAATACCACGCAGGTGCAATAGATACGTCGCCCGTTTGAGCGGATCACGCAGCGTCTGGTAGGCCTCATTGGCGCGCGTGGCCCATTGCATGGCGACGCGGCGTTCGGCATCGCCCGCGTGGGCATAACGATCGGGATGCGCCTGCGACTGCACGGTGCGATAGGCAGCGTTCAGAGCGTCGTCGTCGACCTCGAAGTGCTCGGGCAGACCGAAGAGGGAAAAATGCGTCGTGTGTACGGACAAACCGGAATTCATGAATAAAAAAAGCGGCCGCGCCGCCTCGTGTTCCTTCGGGTTCCTTATTCGACCGGTTCACCCCGATCGCACTTCAGGCACTCCACAACCACGCCGATCTTGCTGGCGCGCCCGGCTTCGTTTTCTGTCCAGAGCCGCAATTGCCAAGGCGGATCGTGGCGCATGTGCTGCCCGTGTCCGCAAGCGAGACGGGCGACCCAGTGGCCCTCCTCGTCCCGCTCGAAACCGACAATCGCCTGCTTCAATGTGCCCCGCTCAAACGCGGAACGACTCGCCGCAGCCGCACTCGTCCTTCACGTTCGGGTTGTTGAAGCGGAACCCTTCGTTCAGGCCCTCGCGTGCATAGTCCAGCTCGGTGCCGTCGATGTACGGAAGGCTCTTCGGATCGACGATCACCTTGACGCCGTTGGATTCGAAGACCTGGTCTTCGGCGGCGATGTCATCCGCATATTCGAGCTTGTATGCCAGGCCCGAACAGCCCGTGGTCTTCACGCCCACGCGCAGGCCCACGCCCTTGCCGCGGCGGGTAAGGTAGCGGGAAACGTGCTGCGCGGCCTTGTCGGTCAGGGTGATCATGCTGCGTCCTTTCTATCCAAACGGGCTCAAGCAGCCTTCTGCTCGGCCGAACCGTGCTTTTCCTTGTAGTCGGCCACAGCCGCCTTGATGGCGTCTTCGGCCAGGATCGAGCAGTGGATCTTCACGGGCGGCAGGGCCAGCTCTTCAGCGATGGCCGTGTTGCGGATCTCCAGCGCTTGGTCCAGCGTCTTGCCCTTCACCCACTCCGTCACCAGCGACGACGAAGCGATGGCCGAACCGCAGCCATAGGTCTTGAACTTTGCGTCTTCAATCACGCCCTGCTCGTTGACCTTGATCTGCAGCTTCATCACGTCGCCGCAAGCCGGCGCGCCCACCATGCCGGTGCCGACCGTGTCGTCGCCCTTCTCGAACGAACCGACGTTGCGGGGGTTTTCGTAATGGTCCAGAACTTGGTTGCTGTAAGACATTTCACACCTCTTTCAATCGTTGGCTGGCGCGGGGGCGCCCATTTTTCGTCAAACGCCGCGCTCAGTGCGCCGCCCATTGAATGCTGTTCAGATCCACGCCGTCCTTGTACATCTCCCACAGCGGAGACAGGTCGCGCAGCTTGCCGATCTTGTTCTTGAGCAGTTCGACCACGTAGTCCACTTCTTCTTCCGTGGTGAAGCGGCCAACCGTGAAACGGATCGAACTGTGCGCCAGTTCGTCGTTGCGGCCCAGGGCGCGCAGCACATACGACGGCTCCAGCGATGCCGACGTACAGGCCGAGCCCGACGACACGGCGACATCCTTGATCGCCATGATCAGCGACTCGCCTTCGACAAAGTTGAAGCTGATGTTGAGGTTGTGCGGTACACGGGCTTCCATGTCGCCGTTCACGTACACCTCTTCCATCGTGTTCAGGCCGCGATACAGGCGATCACGCAGCATGCGGATGCGCTCGTTCTCGGTCGCCATTTCTTCCTTGGCGATGCGGAAGGCCTCGCCCATGCCGACGATCTGGTGCGTGGCCAGCGTGCCCGAACGCATGCCGCGCTCGTGGCCACCACCGTGCATCTGCGCTTCGATGCGGATACGCGGCTTGCGGCGCACGTACAGGGCACCGATGCCCTTCGGCCCATACGTCTTATGCGCCGAGAACGACATCAGGTCGACCTTCAGTTTCTGCAGGTCGATGCCCACCTTGCCCGTCGCCTGCGCGGCATCGACGTGGAAGATCACGCCTTTCTCGCGGCAGATCTCGCCAAGCTGCTCGATGTCCTGAATGACGCCGATTTCGTTGTTCACCATCATCACCGACGCAAGAATGGTGTCGGGACGAATGGCTTGCTTGAAGACTTCGATATCGATCAGGCCGTTGTCCTTCACGTCCAGATACGTCACTTCGAAACCCTGGCGCTCCAGCTCACGCGTCGTGTCCAGCACAGCCTTGTGCTCGGTCTTCACGGTGATGATGTGCTTGCCCTTGCTGCTGTAGAAGTTGGCAGCGCCCTTGATGGCGAGGTTGTCGGACTCGGTAGCACCGGACGTCCAGACGATTTCGCGCGGGTCGGCGTTCACCAGCGCTGCAACCTGCTCGCGCGCGGTCTCGACGGCCTTCTCTGCTTCCCACCCAAACGGGTGGCTGCGCGAAGCAGGGTTGCCGAAGCTCTCACGCAGGTACGGGATCATCTTGTCGACCACGCGCGGATCCACCGGCGTCGTCGCGGAATAGTCCATGTAGATGGGAAGTTGCGGGGTGCTCATATCTTGTCTGCCTTGTGTGGGGGGCGATGTTCCTGTGTGGGCTGGCGTCGTGGCCAGCCTCACGCCGACGCAATCACGACTGCGCCAGGCTGAAAACGGAGTTGACCAGCGGCGCTCGCTTGACCGGCTCTGCGGCCACCGACGTGGCGGCGGGCGTATCGACCGCGCGTGCGCGTGTCGGCGCACGTTCGCGGCGCGCCGGACGTGCTTCGCGCATATCCTGAATCACTTCCGGCTGACGTTCGCGTTGCTGATCGACCAAGTTCTGCAGCGACACCGAATCGAGATACTCGACCATCTTCTGATTGAGCGTGGCCCACAGGTCGTGTGTCATGCAGCGGCCCGTGTGACCGCCGACATGCTCTTCGCCGCCGCAGTTGCCCTTTCCGCCACACTGGGTGGCGTCCAGCGGCTCGTCCACGGCGATGATGATGTCGGCAACGGTCACGTCGCCGGCACGGCGCGCGAGGCTGTAGCCGCCGCCCGGCCCGCGCACACTTTCCACGATTTCGTGGCGGCGCAGTTTGCCGAACAACTGCTCCAGATACGACAGCGAAATCTTCTGACGCTGGCTGATGCCAGCCAGCGTGACCGGACCCTGCTCTTGGCGCAGCGCCAAGTCAATCATGGCGGTGACCGCGAAGCGGCCTTTGGTGGTCAATCTCATGGCGTCGGGGAAATACCTGATCGTTTTGCTCAAGTATAAAGGAACCCGACAAAATCGGTCAACTAAGGCGTCGGGGGATTCCGCGTCGCAGCAAGGGGATTTGCGGCGCCCAAAAAACGGGGTGACCACGCGGCAGGCCGTATTGTGGACTAAAACAATCAACCACGTTCGATAGGGCTATCACGCCACTCCCGCAACGCAACTGGCGCGCAGAGCGCGCAGGCGGCGTCACTACGGGTTTTTCCTTATGCGGTGTAAAGCGCAATTCTGTTGACTTCTGTTACGCGGTAGCCGAGACTGTCAGATACGCAAACGTTTGCGAAGAGCGAGGCGCGATTGCCCTTAGGAATGCGTTACGGCATGAAGCGGCAACGACGCCCGCATCCACCCGCCCCAGACAGGCCTCTTCCTGGAGGAGACACCATGGATATCCGCCGTCGCCGCGCCCTGAAAATTGGCGTGGGCTCTGCCGTAGCTGCTGCTCTGCCGTTCCCGTTTTCGCTGGCGTACGCCGCCAACCAGCCGCCCAAAGTGGCGCTGGTGATGAAGTCGCTCGCCAATGAGTTCTTCCTGACCATGGAGAACGGCGCCCGTAAGCATCAGAAGGACCATGCGTCGGAGTACTCGCTGCTGACCAACGGCATTCGCGACGAAACCGACACGGCCGGGCAGATCCGCCTGGTCGAGCAGATGATCGTCGCGCGTGTGGATGCGCTGGTGCTGGCGCCGGCCGACTCCAAGGCATTGGTGCCGGTGGTCAAGAAGGCCGTGGACGCGGGCATTCTCGTCATCAACATCGACAACCGGCTGGACCCGGCGGCGCTCAAGGAGAAAGGGCTGAACGTGCCTTTCGTGGGGCCGGACAACCGCAAAGGTGCGCGACTCGTGGGCGACTTCGTTGCCAAGTCGCTCAAGCCCGGCGATGCCGTGGGCATCATCGAAGGCATTCCGACCACCACGAACGCGCAGCAGCGCACCGCCGGCTTCAAGGACGCGGCCGAAGCCGCCAAGCTGAAGATCGCAGGCGTGCAATCGGGCGAATGGGAAATCGACAAGGGCAACAAGGTGGCGGCCGCCATGCTGCGCTCCGAGCCTGACCTGAAGGCGCTGCTGTGCGGCAACGACAACATGGCCATCGGCGCCGTATCGGCGGTGCGCGCAGCGGGCAAGCTGGGCAAGGTGATGATTGGCGGCTATGACAACATCGAAGCCATCAAGGCCATGCTGGCTGACGGACGCGTCGCTGCCACTGCGGATCAGCACGCCGATCAGCAAGCCGTCTACGGCATCGAGACGGCCCTGAAGGCGCTGGCCGCCAAGACGCCGCAGGCGAAGCTGTCGGGTGTCGTCGAGACACCAGTCAACCTCGTCACGCGCACGTAACGCCACAGACCGGCAAGCCGCCGCCAGCCATGTCTGCCGCTTACGAACCGCGCCCGCCGCTGCTGCGCGTCTCCGCCGTCAGCAAGCACTACGCCGCACCCGTGCTACGAGATATCGATCTCGACGTGCACGCGGGCGAGGTGCTTGCACTCACGGGGGAGAACGGCGCCGGCAAGAGCACGCTCTCCAAGATCCTCTGCGGGCTGGAGACGGCGACCTCGGGTTCGATGACGCTGGGCGGCACACTGTACGCACCCGATTCACGCAGCGCTGCCGAAGCGCTGGGCGTGCGCATGGTGCTGCAGGAGTTGAGCATGGTGCCGACGCTGACGGTGGCCGAGAACCTGTTCCTCGGCGAACTGCCCCGGCGGCTGGGTTTTGTGGATCGTTCTGCCCTGCATCATCGGGCCGAACAGGCGCTTGCACGCGTGGGGCTGGACCTCGATCCCTGGACGCCCGTACACACGCTCGGCATCGGCCACCGGCAGATGATCGAAATTGCCCGCGCGCTGGCCAGCGCATGCCGGGTGCTGATCCTCGACGAGCCGACGGCAATGCTGAGCGCGCACGAGAGCGCCACGCTGTTCGAGCGCATCGACGCGCTGCGCCGCGAAGGCGTGGCGATCGTCTATATCTCCCACCGCCTGGACGAACTGGCGCGCATTGCCGATCGCATCGTCGTGCTGCGTGACGGCAAGCTGGTCACCGACGCACCGGCGGCCACGGTCACGCAGGATGCGCTGATCCAGGCGATGGTCGGCCGCGACGTGGCCGCCTCATCCGAATCGCAACGGGCCGCCCGCGAGCCGTGGGTCGGCGACGGCTCACCTGCGCTGCGGGTGACCGGCCTGACGCGTGCGCCGGCCGTGCGCGATGTGAGCTTCGACGTGGCGCCAGGTGAGATCTTCGGCATCGCCGGTCTGGTCGGTGCGGGCCGCACGGAATTGCTGCGGCTGATCTTCGGGGCGGACCGCGCGGATGCGGGCACCGTCGAAGTCGGCTCGCCGCTGGCGCCTGCGCGCATCCGCTCGCCTGGCGACGCGGTGCGTCACGGCATCAGCCTGCTCACTGAAGACCGCAAGGACGAAGGCCTGATGCTGAGCCTGCCCATCGCGACCAACATCGCGCTGGGCAACATGCCAAGCGTCACGAGCCGCGGCTGGCTGCAACCGGCGCGCGAGCGTGCGCTGGCGCAGCGGCACATCGGCGCATTGCGCGTCCGTTGCGCTGGGCCTGAGCAACCGGTGGGTGAACTTTCGGGCGGCAATCAGCAGAAGGTGGCGATTGCGCGCTGGCTGGAGCGCGACACCCCCGTGCTGCTATTCGATGAGCCCACGCGAGGCGTGGATGTCGGCGCCAAGTTCGACATCTATACGCTGCTCGACGCGCTGGCCGCGCGAGGCAAGGCGCTCGTCGTGGTGTCGAGCGATCTGCGCGAACTCATGCAACTGTGCGACCGCATTGGCGTCATGCGCGCCGGGCGGCTGACACACATCTTCCAACGCGACGGCTGGAGCCAGGATGCCCTGCTCGCCGCCGCTTTCGGTGAATCGGGAGACTCCGACTCACGTGCACCTCAATCGCCCTCGGAGACCGCAGATGCGCTCTGATTCCACCCTGCCCCCCACGCCGCCCGCAGCGGCTGCCGGCACGCGCGCAGCGCTGGGCATGTCGCTTGGGACCATCGGCGGGTTGCTCGCTGCGCTGATCGCCATGCTGGTGTTGTTCGGCACGCTGTCACCGACGTTCTTCTCGCTGCCCACGTTCACAACCATTGCCAACGAGATCCCCGACCTGCTGGTGATGGCGGTGGGCATGACGTTCATCCTGATGATCGGAGGGATCGATCTGTCGGTGGGCTCGGTGCTGGCGCTGGCGGCTTCGGTACTGTCTGTTGCCATGACCCAGTTCGGCTGGGGCTTGTTGCCGGCCGCGTTGGCGGGCGTAGTGCTGGCCACGGCGGCCGGCATGTTGACCGGGGCGGTCACCGTGCATTGGGGTATCCCGTCGTTCATCGTGTCACTGGGCGTGTTGGAGATGGCGCGCGGCCTCGCCTACAGCCTCACAGATTCGCGCACGGTGTACATCGGCAGCGCGGTCGACTGGCTGGCCAATCCCATCGCACTGGGCATTGCGCCATCTTTCCTGATTGCGATTGTCATCACGATCGTTGGCCAGATCGTGCTGGTGCGCACGGTGTTCGGCCGCTACCTGGTGGCTATCGGCACGAATGAAGAAGCCGTACGGCTGGCGGGCGTGAATCCGCGCCCCTACAAGATTGCGGTGTTCGCGTTGATGGGGCTGCTCTCGGGCCTGGCCGCGCTGTTCCAGGTGTCGCGCCTGGAAGCGGCTGATCCGAACGCCGGGGTGGGCATGGAACTGCAAGTGATCGCGGCCGTGGTGATCGGCGGCACGAGCCTGATGGGCGGGCGCGGTTCGGTCGTGCGCACGCTGTTTGGCGTGCTGATCATCTCGGTGCTCGAATCGGGCCTTGCGCAGATCGGCGCATCGGAGCCCACCAAACGAATCATCACGGGCGCGGTCATCGTCGCGGCCGTGGTCATGGATACCTATCGCAGCAAGCGCAACCGCAGCAAGCAACATTAAGAGACAGAGGAGATCGTCATGGCAACCATCAAGGACGTGGCCGCACTGGCCGGAGTTTCGTTCACCACCGTCTCGCACGTCATCAACAACACAAGACCGGTCAACGCCGAGACACGCAAGCGCGTGGAAGAAGCCATTCGCGCCACGCGCTATGTGCCCAGCGCCGTGGCGCGCTCGCTCAAACATCGCACTACACGCACCATCGGTGTGCTCGTACCCACCGCCACCAACCCGTACTTTGCGGAGTTGGCACGCGGCATTGAAGACGTGTGCGCTGCCGCCGGCTACAGCGTCATCCTCTGCAACTCCGACGACGACCCCCGCAAGCAGCGCGACTACCTGCGCGTGCTGATGGAAAAACGCGTCGACGGCATCATCGTCAGCAGCGCCGGGCCGGACACGGCATTGGTGGAAGCGCTTGGTGAATCCGCCCTGCCCATCGTGATGGTCGACCGCCCGACCGAAGGCATCCAGGCCGATCAGGTGCAGGTCGATCACGAAGAAGGCGCGTACATGGCGACCAAGCATCTGCTGGACCTCGGCCACCGCCGCATCGCCTGCATCAGTGGGCCGTCGTCACTGAGCGTGACGGCAGAGCGCCTGGCCGGTTTCCACCGCGCTCTGCGCGAAGCCGGCGTGCCGGAAGCGTCCGCACGCATTGCCGAAGGCGATTTCACCAGCCCCGGCGGCTATCGCGCCGCGCGCCAGTTGCTGACCGAAGGAGAGATGCCCACGGCCATCTTTGCCGGCAATGACCTGATGGGCATCGGCGCGCTGCGCGCTGCGGCTGAGCTGGGCATTCCCGTGCCGAAGGCGCTGTCCGTGATGGGCTTTGACGACATCGAACTGAGCCGCTACGTCTATCCGGCCCTGTCCACCGTTGGCCAATCGATCCGCCAGTTGGGCGAGACCACCGCGCAGACGCTGCTTGAACACCTCGGCGACAACGCCTTGCGCCACCCCGTGGAAGAGCCCCGTGCGCGCCGCATCGTGCTGCCGCCGCGCCTGTCTTTGCGCGAATCGACCGCCGAACCCGAGCGCCCGGCCCGCGCCGCCTGAGCCCGCATTCCTTTCACGCTTTCAACGTCGTCCCGCCATGGTGGCCAAGCGCCCTTCCGCCTCTTCTGCGCACCCCGCTGCCGACGTATTGATCGTCGGCAGCTTGAATATGGATCTCGTGATCCGCACGCCACGCTTGCCGCGGCCCGGGCAAACGGTTGCTGCCCCTGCGCTGGAAACCATCCCGGGCGGCAAGGGCGCCAACCAGGCCGTAGCAGCCGCGCGTCTGGGCGCCCGTGTCGCCATGCTCGGCTGCGTGGGCGACGACGCTTACGGGACGGCGTTACGCGACGGCCTGCGCCGCGAAGGCGTGGACACGTCGATGGTGTCGGTGCACGCCGGGGCGGCCACCGGCATCGCCTGCGTGACCGTGGCCAACAGCGGCCAGAACACCATCGTCATCGTGGCCGGCGCCAACGAATTGCTGACGCCAACGATGATCGAAGCGCAGCGTGCCGCGTTCGAACGCGCGCGCGTGATCGTCTGTCAGTTGGAATCTCCGCCCGATGCGGTGGAATGCGCGCTCAAACTGGGCCAGCGGCTTGGCAAGACGGTCATCCTGAACCCGGCACCCGCCCTCGGCCCACTGCCCACGCCATGGATCGCCGCGTGCGATTACCTGATCCCGAACGAGACCGAAGCCGCGCTGCTGACAGCGCGGACTGTCGATTCGCCCGAAGCTGCGCTGGATGCGGCTGCTGATCTCCATGCGCAAGGTGCGCGGCACGTGATTGTCACGCTGGGTGCGCGCGGCGTTGCCTACGTGGATGCCCATTCGCGCGTGCTGATGGCGGCCCCCACCGCGCACGCCATCGACACCACCGCTGCCGGCGATACGTTTGTCGGCGCGCTGGCCGCGGCGCTGGCAGAGGGTGCGATGCACGATGCAGCCATCGAATTTGGGCAGGCCGCTGCGGCAGTGTCAGTCACGCGGCTCGGCGCGCAGCCGTCCATCCCGTTCCGCAGCGAGTTGGGCGCGCCTGCCGCGCCCGCAACCCACTAGACCACTAGACCTAGGCCGGCGTGCTGGTGCTGGGCGGCGTGCTCGCAGTCGGGGCGCGCGGCACCAGCAGGCACAGCGGGTCCCGTAAGATGCGCCGCCACACGGCACCCGTCACGCGTTTGCGATCGACCCCGCGCAGGTTGCGCGAGCGCATCGCCATATTGAAGGCCAGTGCGAACGACACCAGCACGTTCAGCACCCCCATCAGCGCAATGCCCGCCACCGCCAGCCAGAACGGCGCCGTATGCATCACGTCGGGGCCAAGCACGCCCACGGCAGTTGCCACCGCACCGGTCGACAGCGTGACGTGGCGCACTTCCATATGCGGGCCGAAAAACGACAGGATCTCGGGCCCCAGCCCGAGCATGAAGCCCAGCGATACGTTGGCGACAATGCCCGAAAGATTGCGTTTCCAGAAGCTGGCAATGCGCTGCGCCCCCTGCGTGCCCACCATGAACCGCAGGCGCCGGTGGTAGGCAATCACGTCATGCACTCGGTGCAGCGCAAACCAGTTGTCGGCCCACCCCGCCGCCAGGCTTGAGGCCCACAGCAGCACACCCGTGAAGATCGCGTACAGCGGCGTCGGCCCGAGAATCGAAAACGAATCGATGGTCGCCATCGCCTTCGCGGCCGAAATCAGATCCGCATGGAAGAACCGCCCGGCCAGCCATTGCACGAGGAAAGCCACCGGCGCCACGGCCACCAGGTTGCCGGCGATCGCCGCCGCGTTGGAGCGGATCATGGCAACTGTGTCGTCGACAAAGCGGTCCAGCCCTTCCTGGCGACCCACCTGATCGAGCCGGTGCGCCAGTGCGGGCGCCGTCATGGCGGGTTGCTTGGTGGCCAGCGTGAAATGTGCGAAATGGATGCCGAGAAAGCTGACCGCATAGTTGATCGACGCGAACAACCCTTCGGTAAAGCGCGACAAATGCGCCCCGGTGATGAAGAACTTGATGTACACCGTGGCCGCCGTAATGACGCCGCCGCCGGCTGCGGCCTTGACCATCGCCCCGTATTCCTTGCCGTCGCGGGTGATGTAGTGCTCGCCGCTTTCCGCGGAGCGCTCGACCACCTTGCGCGCCAGATCGGCAAACGTGGAACGGACGAGATACCCCACGCTGCGGCGATGCTGACTGGCCGATACCAGCTCGGCCGTCATATGCACGAAGCGACGCGAGCCCTGCGTGTCCGCCCACGCCGTCAGCAGCAAATCGATGCGGCCCAGCCACGCCTTCATGCGCTCGACCTGGAAGACGACCTCCACCGAGACACCGTTCTCATCCAGATGCTGATACACGCTAGCCGTCGCCGTTCGGCAGCGGTCAAGCACGGCGCGGAAATAGTTCAGCTCCTGCAGGAACCGCTCGGGGCTCGCCAGCTCCGTATTGGGGCGTTCCAGGAAGATCGCGTTGGCAGCGTCGGCCAGCAGATAGAACGGAGAATCGGTGAGTTCCGCGTGGTCCATGCGGCTGCGGATACCGCGCGACAAACCCGCCGCACGGACTTGGCTGATCAGGATCTGGATGCCGATGCCAAGGCTGCGCTCAAGTCTTGTCTGGCCGGCTGCGTGATCGGCATCCGTCATCCCCGCGCGGAACAGCGCGTAAAGGCGCGTGACCAGTTCGTCGTCCAGGCCATCGACCCACTGTGCATCGGTCGGCCCCACAAACAGCAGTGCAAACAATGTTGCCAGTTGCGCCTGATTCGGTGCGGGCGGTAGCCAGCGCGCCTGCCAGCGGTCGATCAACTCGCTCCAGAAACCCGAGCGTGAAGACAACCCCGTATCGCACAGCAGCGATACGGGATCGTTGTCCTGCACGATGCTGCGCAATGTCTGCCCGACGCGTTCGGCCAGGGCCGGATTGTTCTCCAGCACCTGCAGCAGATAACGCAGGCGGGCATAACGCCAGGACTCAGACGCCGCACCCGCAGGCCGATCCGCGCGGCGCAGCCAGTAGCCCAGCTCGATCAGCCATTCATTGCGTTCGGCCAGGCTGCGCGTCGGCTCGAACTGGGCGAGGATGGCATCGAGCTGATGGCTGGCGTGCCGCGAAGCGCGCCACTTGCGCCACGGGTTGAGCAAAAAATCGAACATCGAACTCCCTTGATGGCGAACGCGTGCAATCGAACGCTGCAGCACGTGCCGGTTCCCCAGTCAGGCGACGCGCAGCGCCTGAGCTTGATTTGAAATGCTGTCGACAGTCACCCGCCGCCTGCCTTGCGCAAGACAGCGGGACTCTGACAATGCACGTGGCCGCGCAGTTCAGGCGGCCGGAACGATATGGTCTTCGCCGCTCGCGCCAAAGAGCTGCGACTTGAGCTTGGCAAGCTGATCGCGCACCGCCGCCGCCTTTTCGAATTCGAGATTCTTGGCGTGGTCGAGCATCTGTTTTTCCAGGCGCTTGATTTCCTTGGACGCCTGCTTCTCGCTCATGTCCTCGTACTTGGCAGCCTCTTGCGCGGCCTTCAGTTCCGCGCGCGCGTCGTCGACGTTGTACACGCCGTCGATGATGTCCTTGATACGCTTGACGACGCCGCGCGGCGTAATGCCATGCGCCTCGTTGTGGGCAATCTGCTTTGCGCGGCGGCGTTCGGTCTCGCCAATCGCCTTCTTCATCGAATCGGTCATGCGATCCGCATACAGGATGGCGGTACCGTTCACGTTCCGCGCGGCGCGGCCGATGGTCTGGATGAGCGAGCGCTCGGCACGGAGGAAGCCTTCCTTGTCCGCATCCAGGATCGCCACGAGCGACACTTCGGGAATATCCAAACCCTCACGCAGCAGGTTGATACCGACCAGCACGTCGAACGTGCCCAGGCGCAGGTCGCGGATGATTTCCACGCGTTCGACGGTATCGATGTCCGAATGCAGGTAGCGGACCTTGATGCCGTTCTCCGACAGGAACTCAGTTAACTGCTCGGCCATGCGCTTGGTAAGCGTCGTCACCAGCACGCGCTCGCCAGCCTCGACGCGCACATGGATTTCAGACAGCAGATCGTCGACCTGCGTCGTGGCCGGCCGCACCTCGATGATCGGGTCGACGAGGCCGGTCGGGCGCACAACCTGCTCGACGACTTCCGTGCCCGCCGTCTTCTTTTCGTAATCCCCCGGCGTGGCGGACACGAACGTCACCTGCCGCATCTTGGTCTCGAACTCAGCAAATTTGAGCGGCCGGTTGTCGAGCGCGGAAGGCAGCCGGAAGCCGTATTCGGCCAACGTTTCCTTGCGCGCGCGGTCGCCGTTGTACATGCCGTTGAGCTGACCGATCAGCACATGCGATTCATCGAGGAACATCAGCGCATCGGGCGGCAGGTAGTCGACCAACGTCGGCGGCGCCTCGCCCGGTGCCGCCCCCGACAGATGCCGCGAGTAGTTCTCGATGCCCTTGCAGAAGCCGAGCTCCTGCAACATCTCCAGATCAAAGCGCGTGCGCTGTTCCAGCCGCTGCGCTTCCACCAGCTTGTTTTCCTTGTAGAAGAAATCGAGCCGCTCACGCAGTTCCACCTTGATGGTCTCGATGGCCTTCAACACGGTCTCGCGCGGCGTTACATAGTGGCTCGACGGGTAGACGGTGAAGCGCGGGATCTTCTGCCGCACGCGGCCGGTCAGCGGATCGAACAACTGCAGCGATTCGACCTCGTCGTCGAACAGCTCCAGGCGCACTGCCATCTCTGCGTGCTCAGCCGGAAAAATGTCGACCGTGTCGCCGCGCACACGGAACGTGCCCCGCTGGAAATCGGTCTCGTTGCGCGTGTACTGCATGGCGATCAGGCGCGCGATCACGTCACGCTGGCTGACCTTGTCGCCCGCGCGCAGCGTCAGGATCATCTGGTGATATTCGCTCGGGTTGCCGATACCGTAGATGGCCGAAACGGTGGCCACGATCACCACATCACGGCGCTCCAGCAGGCTCTTGGTGGCCGACAGCCGCATCTGCTCGATGTGCTCGTTGATCGACGAATCCTTCTCGATGAACAGGTCGCGCTGCGGCACATAGGCCTCAGGCTGGTAATAGTCGTAGTACGAGACGAAGTATTCGACCGCATTGCGCGGGAAGAACTCGCGGAACTCCGAATACAGCTGCGCTGCAAGCGTCTTGTTCGGCGCAAACACAATGGCCGGCCGCCCCACCTGCGCGATCACATTGGCCATGGTGAACGTCTTGCCCGAGCCCGTAACACCCAGCAGCGTCTGGTACGACAGGCCGTCGCCAATGTTCTCCACGAGCTGGCGAATCGCCTCCGGCTGGTCGCCGGCCGGCGGATACGGCTGGTACAACTGGAATGGCGAGCCCTCGAAAGTCACGAACTTCGACTCATCGTGCGGGCTGGGGACTTGGCTCAGATCGGTCATGGCGGCGGGTAGGATGGCAGCGCGGGAAGTCGACAAAGTGACTCGCACGCCCTCGGAAAATGAGGGCGGCAGCGGCAATTGCAACCAATCGTCTAGTGTAGCGTGCAGCCCGAGCAATCGTTTGGACGGCGGGGCCCGCACATCTGTACTGGCCGTTCAAACGCTTTAGGCGCCTGTTCTGCAAGGATTTTTCAGGCGATTAGAGCCTGTATTCGGTACAATCCATCCTCGTGCGCGCCTCGTTGTACATCTGGCGCCGGGCGACCCGCCCCGGAGTCCGCGCCGCACCGCCTGCAAGATCCCACCGAATTCCGAACCAACCGATCGAGACATCTCATGTCGCTTTTCTCTGCCGTCGAACTGGCTCCGCGCGATCCCATCCTGGGCCTGAATGAAGCTTTCAACGCCGATACCCGCAGCACCAAAGTGAATCTGGGCGTGGGCGTGTACTTCACCGACGAAGGGAAAATTCCGGTGCTGCGCGCCGTGCAGGAAGCCGAGAAGGCCCGCCTGGCCGCCGCTGCCCCGCGTGGCTACCTGCCGATCGAAGGCATCGCTGCCTACGACCAGGCCGTGCAGAAGCTGCTGTTTGGCGCTGAATCGCCCCTGATCGCTGAAGGCCGCGTGGTCACCGCACAAGCCCTGGGCGGCACCGGCGCACTGAAGATCGGTGCCGACTTCCTCAAGCGCCTGTACCCGGACGCCAAGGTCGCCATTTCCGACCCGAGCTGGGAAAATCACCGCGCCCTGTTCGAGTCGGCCGGCTTCGAAGTCGTCAACTACGCGTACTACGATGCCCCGTCGCACGGCCTGAACTTCGCCGGCATGATGGATTCGCTCAACAGCTACGCGCCGAACACGATCGTCGTGCTGCACGCCTGCTGCCACAACCCGACCGGCGTGGACATGACCACCGAGCAGTGGAAGCAGGTGGTGGAAGTCATCAAGGCCAAGAACCTGATTCCGTTCCTGGACATGGCCTATCAAGGCTTTGCCGACGGCATCCAGCAAGATGGCCTGGCCGTGCGCCTGTTTGCCGAATCCGGCCTGCCGTTCTTCGTCTCCAGCTCGTTCTCGAAGTCGTTCTCGCTGTACGGCGAGCGCGTCGGGGCGCTGTCGATCGTGACGACCAGCAAGGACGAAGCCACCCGCGTGCTGTCGCAAGTCAAGCGCGTGATCCGCACGAACTACTCGAACCCGCCGACGCACGGCGGCACGATCGTCGCCAGCGTGCTGACGAGCCCCGAGTTGCGCGCGATGTGGGAGCAGGAGCTGGGCGAAATGCGCGACCGCATCAAATCGATGCGCAACGCACTCGTCGACAAGCTGGCCGCCAAGGGCGTGAAGACCGACTTCTCGTTCGTGAAGGCCCAGCGCGGCATGTTCTCGTATTCGGGTCTGACCTCCGCGCAAGTGGATCGCCTGCGCAACGAGCACGGCATCTACGCCGTGTCGACCGGCCGCATCTGCGTGGCCGCGCTGAACACGCACAACATCGACGCCGTGGTGAATGCCATCGCCGACGTTCTGTAAGGTGCCGTAGGCGTCACGCCTTAGGTGCAATTGCAAAAAGAAAAGCGGCTTCGGCCGCTTTTTTGCTGCATGGGGCTAGACTGACACGGGCGCATCATAGAAGCCGTGCAACACTCTGTTATCAGGGTTTATGCTGCATCGCAGTAATCTGCACCTAGGTGCATAATCATTTGCGTCGCCCTCGCCACCACGGACCGGTCCAGCCATGCTTTACCAGCTTCACGAATTCCAGCGCGCCCTGCTCAGCCCCATGACGGCTTGGGCCCAAGCGACCGCCAAGACCTTCACCAACCCACTGAGTCCGCTCTCCCTGATGCCCGGCGCGCAACGCTACGCTGCAGGCTACGAGCTGCTGTACCGCCTGGGCAAGGAGTATGAGAAGCCGGAATTCGGCATCCGCTCCGTCAAGTCCAACGGCCGCGACATTCCCATCGTCGAACAGACGATCATCGAGAAGCCGTTCTGCCGTCTGATCCGCTTCAAGCGCTACGCCGACGACGCCGAGACCATCAAGCTGCTCAAGGATGAGCCGATCGTGCTGGTGTGTGCGCCGCTGTCGGGCCACCACTCCACGCTGCTGCGTGACACCGTGCGCACGCTGCTGCAGGACCACAAGGTGTATGTGACCGACTGGATCGACGCCCGCATGGTGCCGACCGAAGAAGGTGCCTTCCACCTGTCGGACTACATCAACTACATCCGCGAGTTCATCAATCACATCGGTGCCGACAAGCTGCACGTGATCTCAGTGTGTCAGCCGACCGTGCCCGTGCTGGCCGCCATCTCGCTGATGGCTTCGGACGGCGAGAAGACACCGCGCACCATGACCATGATGGGCGGCCCGATCGACGCCCGTAAGAGCCCGACCGCCGTCAATTCGCTGGCCACCAACAAGTCGCACAGTTGGTTCGAGAACAACGTGATCTACACGGTGCCTGCCAACTATCCGGGCCACGGTCGCAGAGTGTATCCAGGCTTCCTGCAGCACGCCGGCTTCGTGGCGATGAACCCGGACCGTCACCTGTCATCCCACTACGACTACTACCTGAACCTGATCGAGGGCGACACGGAAGACGCTGAAGCCCACGTGCGCTTCTACGACGAGTACAACGCCGTGCTCGATATGGCCGCCGAGTATTACCTGGAAACCATCCGCGACGTGTTCCAGGAATTCCATCTGGCCAACGGCACGTGGGTGGTGGAAGGCAAGCCGGTGCGTCCGCAGGACATCAAGAGCACCGCGCTTTTCACCATCGAAGGCGAACTGGACGATATCTCAGGCAGCGGTCAGACCGAAGCCGCGCATGGCCTGTGCACCGGCATCCCGAACGCGCGCAGGCAGCACCTGACGGCGCCCAAATGCGGCCACTACGGCATCTTCTCGGGCCGCCGCTGGCGCGAGCAGGTGTATCCGCAGTTGCGTGATTTCATTCGCCGCTACGACGAGAACACTCCGCGCATCAAGGCTGTCGCCTAAGCCCGACGCACCAAGAAAAAAAAATGCCTCGCAACCGCGAGGCTTTTTTGTTGCGCGGCGACGTTTCAGCCGATCAGTCCTTGGGCCGGTCCAGATACGCCAGCAGCATCTTGATATGCAGTTGTGCGAACGCCTCATGTTCATCAGCCGAGGCAATGTCGCGGCCCACCACCGCGCTGATCGTGTAGCGATTGGACAGGACGTAATAACCCAGCGCCGAGATCGTCAGATACAGGCGCGAGACATCAACGTCGTCACGAAAGATGCCGCTGCGCTGGCCCCGCTCCACCACGCCGCGCAGCACCTCGATGACCGGATTGACCAGCTCAACCAGATGCGGCGACGTCTTCAGATGCCGCGCTTCGTGCAGGTTTTCGCTATTGAGCAGACGGATGAACTCGGGGTTCTCGTAATAGAAGTCCCAGACGAAACGGGCAAGCTGGACGACCGCCTCGCGCGGGTCCGACGACTCGATCTGCACTTGCTCTTCCGCCTCCTTGAAGCGGAAATACATATGCTCAAGCACGGTCAGGAAGAGCTTTTCCTTGCTGCCGTAGTAGTAATACAGCATGCGCTCGTTGGTCTCGGCACGGCGGGCAATGGCGTCGACGCGGGCACCGGCAAAACCGCCCCGCGAGAACTCCTCGATGGCAGCAGCAAGGATGCGTCGGCGCGTGCCGGCGGGGTCGCGACGCGTGCGGGGTGCGGCGGATTCGCCATGAGCATCAGCTTCGATGTCGGCGATTGGTGCGGCTTGGTGAGACGGCATGGCACCTCGGTCCGTTTAGAACGCAGGAATTATGTCATAGGGTTGATACATGCCCGCCGTATGCCACGTCAGGGCATGCACGCCTTGCGCGGGGGCCAAATCGGCGATAATGGCAAGCTATTCAAACAACAAGTCCCATCGTGGTTTCCTTGGTCTCCGCAGTGGCCGCATCCTTGGCCGACCGGCTCGAAAACCTCCTGCCGCAAACGCAATGCACCAAGTGCGGCTACAACGGCTGCCGCCCTTACGCTGAAGCCATGGCCAACGGCGAGGCCCTGCCCAATCGCTGCCCGCCCGGCGGCGCGGAAGGCATTCGCCGGCTGTCCGACGCACTCGGCCGCACGGGTGCGCTGCTGCCGCTTGAGCCGTCCAACGGCATCGAACAGCCTCGCGCCATCGCCGTCATCGACCCCGAACGCTGCATCGGCTGCACGCTGTGCATTCAGGCGTGCCCCGTCGATGCCATCGTCGGTGCACCCAAGGCGATGCACACGGTGCTTGAAGACTGGTGCACCGGTTGCGACCTCTGCGTGCCGCCCTGCCCCGTCGATTGCATCGACATGGTCCCCATCACCGGCGAACGCACGGGCTGGGATGCCTGGAGCCAGCAGCAAGCCGATGTCGCGCGGGACCGCTACGTCTTCCGCAACGCACGCCTCAAGCGTGAACAAGCCGAGAACGAGGCGCGGCTCGCCGCCAAGGCCGCGGCCAAGCTCGCTGCAGTCAGCGCCGAACAACCAGCCGACGATGCCGAACTCGCCGCGCAGGCGCGCAAGAAGGCGATCATCCAGGCTGCGATTGAACGGGCGCGTCAGAAGCAGGCCGAGATGGCCGCGCGAGGGCAAGGTCCGCGCAATGTGACCAACGTGTCGGCGGATGTGCAAGCCCAGATTGACGAAGCCGAAGCCCGCCGCAAGCGCATCGCCAGCCAGATCGAACACAGCACCAAACCCGACGCAGACACCCACTGAATCCTGCCCCGACGATGAATTCCGCCAAGCGCCACGCCATCTTCGAGACCCTGCGCGAGAACAACCCAACGCCCACCACCGAACTGGAATACACCACACCGTTCGAGTTGCTGATTGCGGTGCTGCTCTCGGCGCAGGCGACCGACGTGGGCGTGAACAAGGCGACGCGCAAGCTGTTTCCAGTGGCCAATACGCCCGCCAAGCTGCTGGCGCTGGGCGAAGAAGGCATCACGGAATACATCAAGACCATCGGGCTGTATCGCACCAAGTGCAAGCACATTCTGCAGACGTGTCGCATCCTGCTCGACCAGTACGGCGGAGAAGTGCCTCGTGACCGCGCTGCGCTGGAAGCACTACCAGGGGTGGGCCGCAAGACGGCCAACGTGGTGATGAACACGGCTTTTGGTGAGCCGACGATTGCGGTCGACACGCACATCTTTCGCGTGGCCAATCGGACTGGGCTGGCACCGGGTAAGAACGTGCTGGAAGTCGAGTTGAAGCTGCTGAAGGTGGTGCCGGAAGAGTTTCGGCAGGATGCGCACCACTGGCTGATCCTGCATGGGCGCTACGTGTGCAAGGCTCGCAAGCCCGAGTGCTGGCAATGCGCCATCGAGCCACTGTGCGAATTCAGGCCGAAGACACCGGCACCGAAGGAATAAAAAACGGGGACCGCAGCTTCTGATGCGAGTCCCCGTTTTCTTTGCGCGACCAGTTGTCGATCAAACGATCTTGCACGCCTCTTCGAACGACAGGCGCGGGTTGCGCGGATGCAGCTTTTCCGCGTCGCCGTAGCCGATGTTCATGATGAAGTTGACCTTCCACTGGCCGTCGGGGAAGAACGTCTCATTCACCTTGTCGGCATCGAAGCCGGCCATCGGGCCACAGTCCAGGCCCAGGGCACGCGCGGCGAGCACCAGGTAGCCGCCCTGCAGCGAGCCGTTCATGAGCGCGGCTGCGTTGATCTTCGCCTGGTCACCCGCGTACCACGAACGCGCATCGGTGTGCGGGAACAGCTTGGGCAGTTGTTCATGGAATTGCGTGTCGTACGCGACGATCACGGCCACGGGCGCCTGGCGGGTCTTTTCCTGATTGCCCGGCGACATGCACGGAATCAGGCGCTCCTTGGCGGCCGCGCTCTTGACGAACACGAAGCGGGCCGGCGTGCTGTTCGCGGCGGTCGGGCCGTACTTCACGGTGTCGTACAGCGTGTGCAGCAGTTCGTCGTCGACCGGCTTGTCCAGCCACACGTTGTGGGTACGGGCTGCGTGGAACAGTTGGTCCAGCGCGGACGGTTCAAGCATCGGCATTGCGGGGTGCTCCGGAAAGAGTTGAGGAGCGCATTGTAATGCGCCGGTTCCGCGCGCGCGGGACACCTGCACACACCGAATGGACATCCGGCACCCGTCAGCCGCACACAGACTTTATAAAAATCGGCATGCCTTGTTTGTATTTAATCGCACCTATTGCGATGCGCCATGGTATTGGCATGGTCATTTTTACACCGCATCGCGCGCAATGAAAAAGAGCCCTTTACAACGGTTTGCTTACGAACTACTTTTTTGTTCGTCATTGTATTACCCGCAGGGTTGGACGTATCGGATTCGCGCCTTGTTTTAAACCAGGCGCGCGACTGCAATCATCCCCACGTTTTCGCACAGCCCTTGCCAGACTTTGCGCAAACACCCTACGGGCCTGAACCCAACGTCGTTTCTTTTTGAAATCCAATCGGATTTCAGGGGCTTCCTTTACCAAATAAAAACCAGTTGAATTAGCTTCCGCTGACAAGGCGGGAAATCATAATATTTGGTTCGCGTCGCACCGAAATTACAAAACGCAAATCGAATATGGAGCCCACTTAAAACCATTCGTTTTAAGTGATGGCGTTCATCACCCTGAAGAAGGCCATTATCACCATGAAAAAATCCAGGTTATCGACCAGTGATTTTGCAGGATTGTCCCGGACCCTTGGTGTATCGTTTGCGGCCGCAGCGCTGTCAGCCGCGCTGCTGGCAGGTTGCGGCGGTGGCGACTCGTCCGCCGCGGCAAACCCCAGCGGCGTTGCCACCAATGCCGGCAACGCAACCACGCAACCGGTGACCGCCGCAGTGCCGCCCGACCAGCCTTACGTCGATCCGAATGTCTACGGCACCGGGCCCAACGACGCGCTTGCCGCCGATCCAGGCGAAAGCGCGGCCATCACGCACCACACAGTGACGATCGGCGGCAAGAGCATTGCTTACACGGCCACTGCCGGGCACCTGACGACCATCGACCCGGTCACGTCACAATCCAACGCGACGATGTTCTACGTGGCGTACACGCAGGACAATCCCGATCCATCGAAGCCGCGTCCGGTGACGTTCTTCTATAACGGCGGGCCGGGCTCGTCGTCGGTGTTCCTGCTGCTGGGCTCGTTCGGGCCGAAGCGGCTTCAGTCATCGTTCCCGAACTTCACGCCGCCGGCGCCGTACAAGCTGCCCGATAACCCGGACAGCCTGCTCGACCGGTCCGATCTCGTGTTCATCAACCCCGTGGGCACCGGATACTCTGCCGCCATTGCACCGGCCAAGAACAAGGACTTCTGGGGCACCGACCAGGACGCGCACTCCATCGATCGTTTCATTCAGCGTTATCTGACCAAGAACTCGCGTTGGAACTCGCCCAAGTTCCTGTATGGCGAGTCGTACGGTACGGCACGCAGTGCGGTGCTGTCGTGGGTGCTGCATGAGGATGGCATCGAGCTGAACGGGATCACGCTGCAATCGTCGATCCTCGACTATGCGAATGCGCTGTCGGCCGTCGGCACCTTCCCGACGCTGGCCGCAGATGCCTTCTACTGGAAGAAGACGACGCTCAATCCAACACCGACCGACCTCGACAGCTACATGGTCCAGGCCCGCAACTACGCCGACAACACGCTCGCACCGCTGGCGCAAGCCCCGAGCGCCGCAGACGGCGGCTTCGTCAACGTGCGCCTGAACCTGAACCTGGCGACGGCACAGACGATGGGCTCGTACATCGGCACCGACCCGGTCTCGCTGATCCAGACGTTCGGCAATCCGGCAGCGCTGGGGAACGTGCCGTCGCAGAACAACAACCCGCCGTACACGTTCTTCCTGACGCTCAACCCGGGCATCCAGATCGGCCAGTATGACGGCCGCGCCAACTACACGGGCCAGGGCATCGCGCCGTTCATCCTGCCGAATTCGGGCAGCAACGATCCGTCGATCTCGAACATCGGCGGCGCGTACACGGTGCTGTGGAACAGCTACCTGAACACCCAGCTCAAGTACACGTCGACCTCGTCGTTCGTGGACCTGAACGACGCCGTGTTCAACAACTGGGACTTCAGCCACATCGACCCGACGGGCGCCAACAAGGGCGGCGGCAACACGCTGTACACCGCCGGCGACCTCGCCTCGACGATGAGCCTGAACCCCGACCTGAAAGTGCTGCAGGCCAGCGGTTACTTCGACGCGGTCACGCCGTTCCACCAGACCGAGCTGACGCTGGCGCAAATGCCGCTCGACCCGACGATCAAGGCGAAGAACCTGACGATCAAGAATTACCCGTCGGGCCACATGATCTATCTGAACGATGCGTCGCGCACCGCGCTCAAGAGTGACCTGGCTTCGTTCTACGATGGCGTGATGGCTGACCGTCCGGCCCTGATGCGGGTGCAGAGCCTGCAACGCCTGCCGGCGGGGCAGAAGAAGTAATCGCCTCGAGGCAGAAAGCAAAACCGCCCAGTTCACGCTGGGCGGTTTTTTGTTGGAGCGAGGATTCGGCTTCAGGCCATGTCATCCACGCCGTGACCGGCAGGCTTCGCATCTGCACGCGTAAGCCACAGCACGCCCGCCAGGATCAGCGCGCCGCCGGTCATCTGCATGGGCGCGATCGACTCGCCGAGCAGCAATGCCGCCAGGAGCACCGTCACCACCGGCTCCAGCGTCGACAGCATCGACGCCTGCGCGGCCCCCAACTTCTGCAAGCCGGCGAAGAACGTCAGGATTGCCACCACCGTCGACAAGCCAGCGATGGCCAGTGCCGCTACCCAGCCACCAAACGTGCCGGGCAGATGCGCCGGCGCGCCGAGCAACGCCATCCCCGTATACACAACGGCCGCGGCAGTACAGATGACGGTCGTACACGCCAGTGGATCCAACCCGCGCGTGACCCGTGCACCGACCGTGATGTAGATCGAGTAAATGACCGCGGAGGCCACACCCAACCCAATGCCGAGGAGGCTGCCGCCCGACAGGCCTGCACCACCCACCGTCAGCCCCGCCCCGACCGAGCACAGCACCAGCGCGATGATCGCCGTGGTGGTCAACTGCTCGCGCAGGAAAATCGCCGCCAGCACCGTCACGAACATGGGATACAGATACAGCAGCAAAGCCACCAGGCTGGCCGGCGCATAGTTCAACGCCGTGAAAAACGCGAACGACTGCCCCGCGTAACCGATGCCGCCCATGGCCGCCAGCCCCGCCACGCGCGACCACGGCGGTATGCCGATGCGGCGAACACGCATCACCACCATCAGCGCCGCAGCTGCGATTACGAAGCGCACGATCAGCAGCCCGACCACATTGGCGCCGCTCGCATAGGCGTAGTGCGTGAAGATGGCCATCGCGCCGAATGAAGCGGCGGACACGGCGATCAGCATCACGCCGAGGAGCTTGTCGGCGGCGCGTGCTGCGAGGGAGGAATCGGTGGCTTGTCTCATGAAGTGCGGCGTTTTTGTTTGGGTTCGCCGTCTGCAGGTGCGGGGCGCCATTGTAGCGTTGCGGTCTCGCGAAGCTGCCGGCAGGTATCGAGGCGCGCCGGTACAATGCCGGGATCATGTTCAATCCCTCCCGCGACGAAGTCCGTCAATTCTTCTGCGGCGCGTGGCGCAAGCACCGCCAGGCAGAAATCCTCACGCCGCTCGAAGCCATGGCGCTCGACTGGATGCTGCAGCATCCCGAATACCAGGACACCCTGGAAGCCGGCGAAGAAGCCCTCGCCCGCGACTACACGCCTGAAAGCGGCCAGAGCAACCCGTTCCTCCACCTGTCGATGCACCTGTCGATCAGCGAGCAGGTGTCAGTGGACCAGCCGCGCGGCATTCGGGCTGCGTATGAAGCTCTTGCCCAGCGGCTCGACTCGCCGCACGAGGCGCAGCATCAGGTGATGGAATGCCTGGGCCAGATGCTGTGGACGGCGCAGCGCACCGGCTTGCCGCCCGACGGCGATGCCTACATCGAATGCGTGCGCAAGCGCGCCACCGCCCGCTGAATCTGACGCCCTGACGCCAACAAAAAACCGCTCCGAAGAGCGGTTTTTCTTGACCGGTGACGCCGCATTACTTCTTGAGTACCAGCGAGCCCGGCAGCGATTCGATGTACGCGGCAATATCCTTCAGCTCCGCCTGCGTGAACGGACGCGGCTTGCCGTCGGCACCGATCGTGGCAGGGTTGCTGTTGACCTGGCCCGCCATGATGGCGTTGCTGCGGCCCACCAGCGGGTTGTTGCTGGTCTGATAGGCCAGCAGCGCGTGATAAATGTAATCGCCGTGCTGGCCGGCAAGCTTCGGATAGTCCGGTGAGATCGGCGCGTTCAGGCCGGCACCATGGCAAGCCACGCAGGCGCCCTTCTCGACCAGCTGCTTGCCCTTTTCAATATCGGCAGCCTGTGCCGACACGGCCGCAGCCAGCATCAGCGCGCCCAGATTGAACGAGATTGCGAGCGAGATCTTCTTCATGTTCTTCCTCGTCACTTCTGGGGGTTGTTCTGGGTAGCGGCCGTCTGCTGCGAGTAATACGCGGCGAGGTTGGCGATGTCCTGGTCGGTCAGGGAGCCGGCGATGGCGCGCATGGTCGGGTGCTTGCGGTCACCCTTCTGGTACGCATGCAGCGCGCTTTCGATGTACTTGGCGTTCTGGCCGCCAAGATAGGGCACGCGATACACCTCGGGGAACGACGTCTTGTAGTCGGGGATGGCATGGCAGCCGATACACATGGCGACCTTGTTTTCGGCGGCGGCAGCGTTGCCCTGAACTTCGGCTGCGGCAGCGCTGTTGGCTGCGGCGGACAGTGCGCCTAATGTGCCCAAGGCGGCCACCATGGTGAGGATCTTTTTCATCTCGTTCTTAAGCGTGGAGTTTCAGAATCCTGCTCGCCCTGCCGGCTTGGCTCGTCTCAGCCGGCTGTCTCGCTGGGCGCATTCACCCGCCGTTGGCAACAAGCCAGAAGACGGTCATTTGAGGTGCGTCAAACCGGCGCATTGTACCGCACCGCTTTTTTGCCAGTCCAGTTAGGGCTCCCGTGACTTGACAGCAAGGAATGGCACAGCGCGCCCGCCCTGCCGCCGCCCGGCGTCAAACACGCAAATGCTCTTATACTGGCCGTTTCCAAATCTTTTACCGCTCAGTAGGCTTGCACGATGAACACCACCACTTCGCCTGCCCCATCCGACCAGCGCTCGCGCTTCGAAGGTTCCGACCAGTACGTCGCCACCGACGATCTCAAGCTCGCCGTCAATGCGTCCATGACGCTCCAGCGCCCGCTGCTCATCAAGGGCGAGCCGGGCACCGGCAAGACCATGCTGGCCGAGGAAGTGGCCGCCGCACTAGGCATGCCGCTGCTGCAGTGGCACGTGAAATCGACCACCAAGGCGCAGCAGGGCCTGTACGAATACGACGCCGTCTCCCGCCTGCGCGACTCGCAACTGGGCGACAAGGAAAGTAGCAACCGGGTCCACGACATCCGCAACTACATCGTCAAGGGCGTGCTGTGGCAGGCCTTCGAGGCGGATAAGCCTGTCGTGCTGCTGATCGACGAGATCGACAAGGCCGACATCGAATTCCCGAACGACCTGCTGCGCGAGCTGGATCGCATGGAGTTCTACGTGTACGAAACGCGCGAAACCATCCGCGCCAAGCACCGCCCGCTGG
Organism: Ralstonia wenshanensis; assembly: GCF_021173085.1. NCBI lineage: Bacteria > Pseudomonadati > Pseudomonadota > Betaproteobacteria > Burkholderiales > Burkholderiaceae > Ralstonia > Ralstonia wenshanensis. Next base: position 962,249 of record NZ_CP076413.1, on the reverse strand, counting down.
TGATCATCACCTCGAACAACGAGAAGGAATTGCCCGACGCCTTTCTGCGCCGCTGCTTCTTTCACTACATCAAGTTTCCGGATGCGGAGACGATGCAGGCCATCGTCGACGTGCACTACCCGGGCATCAAGCCAGCGCTCGTGAAGGCCGCACTGGATGCGTTCTACGAGATGCGCAACCTGCCGGGGCTGAAAAAAAAGCCGTCGACATCTGAGCTGATCGACTGGCTCAAGCTGCTGCTGGCCGAAGACATTCCGCCGGAATCGCTGCGCAGTCAGGACAAGAACGCCGCGATTCCGCCGCTGCACGGCGCGTTGCTCAAGAACGAACAGGACGTGCACCTGTTCGAGCGCCTGGTGTTCATGAACCGCGCCAACCGCTGAGCGAATCCGACCATGCCGCGCCTGATCGAGCCCGTCACGCTGTCCGGCCAGCACGCCTGGCTGGAACCGCTCGGGCCAGAACATGTAGATGACGTGCGCGCCGCGGCCGCCGATGGCGAGCTGTGGAAGCTCTGGTACACGTCCGTGCCCTCGCCCGACAAGACTGGTGACTGGTTGGCCGTCGCACTGGACATGCGGGAGCGGCTGGGCGCCATGCCCTTCGTCGTTCGCGAGATGCACGATGGGCAGCCCGGCAATGTGGTTGGAGCAACGCGCTTTTTCAACGTGGACGAGGCCAACCGCCGGCTGGAAATTGGCCATACGTGGTACGCAAAATCCGTCCAGCGCACGGCCGTCAACACGGAAAGCAAGCTGTTGCTGCTCACGCACGCGTTCGAAACACTGCGCTGCATTGCGGTCGAATTCCGCACGCACTGGATGAACCATCAGAGCCGCGCGGCCATCGCTCGGCTCGGCGCCAAGCAGGACGGCGTGTTGCGCAATCACCAACGCATGCCGGATGGCAGCTTCCGCGACACGGTCGTGTTCTCAATTATCGAATCGGAATGGCTGACCGTGAAACGCCATCTGCAATACAAGCTCGAGCAACCGCGCGCCTGAGCGCCGGAGGACCACCATGCTCATCGATTTCTTCTTTACGCTGCGGCACGCCAAGCTGCCGGTCTCGGTCAAGGAATACCTGACGCTGCTCGAAGGGCTCAAGCAGCAGGTCATCGCGCCGTCGCTCGACGAGTTCTACTTCCTGGCGCGCATGACGCTGGTGAAGGACGAGAAACACTTCGACAAGTTTGACCAGGCGTTCGGCGCCTACTTCAAGGGCGTGGAAGGCGCGGTGGATTGGCGCGCGGACATTCCGCTGGATTGGCTCACCAAGAAGCTGGAGCGCGAGCTGTCGCCCGAGGAAAAGGCCAAGATCGAAGCCATGGGCGGTCTCGACAAGCTCATGGAGCGCCTGAAGGAACTGCTGAACGAGCAGCACGAGCGGCATGAGGGTGGCAGCAAGTGGATCGGCACAGGCGGTACATCGCCGTTCGGGCACGGCGGCTACAACCCGGAGGGCATTCGCATCGGCGGGCCATCGAAGGGCAACCGCACCGCGGTCAAGGTGTGGGAAGCACGCGCGTACAAGGATTACGACGACACCGTCGAACTCGGCACGCGCAACATCAAGGTGGCGCTGCGCCGCCTGCGCAAGTTCGCGCGTGACGGGGCCGATATCGAGCTGGACCTGGACGACACGATCCACTCCACCGCCGCCAACGCCGGACTGCTCGACATCAAGATGCGCCCCGAGCGGCACAACAACGTCAAGGTGCTGATGCTGATGGACGTGGGCGGCTCGATGGACGACCACATCAAACGCGTGGAAGAACTCTTCTCCGCCGCCAAGACCGAGTTCAAGCACCTCGAGTATTACTACTTCCACAACTGCGTGTACGAATGGCTGTGGAAGAACAACCGGCGCCGCCATGCGGAGCGCTTCTCCACCTGGGATGTCATCCGCAAATACCCGCCCGACTACAAGCTGATCTTCGTGGGCGATGCGACCATGAGCCCGTACGAAATCCTGCAGGCAGGCGGCTCGGTCGAATACAACAACGCCGAAGCCGGCGCCACGTGGCTCAAGCGGCTGATCGACCAGTTTCCAAAGTTCGTCTGGCTGAACCCCGAGCCGGAGGGCCTGTGGGAGTACCGGCAGTCCATCTCAGTCATCAATCAGATCGTGAAGACGCGGATGTATCCGGTGACGATTGCCGGGTTGGAATCGGCGATGCGGTTGTTGTCCAAATAACGATCCCGCGTAGCGTTTCTCCGGGCATGGATGTGGTGATTACCTGCCGCGTAATCGACACCATCCACGCCGACATCGAAGATGAAGCCATGCAGCACGGAAGCGCATCACCGTGCCGCAGAGCTTCCCGATTTCGCCACCCCTCTTCGAACGGAGAAACGCCATGACTGCCACCCAACTCGCCGCCAACGACACGCTCGCCGATACGCTGGTCGACCGTTATATTGCCGCGTGGAACGCGACGGAAGCTGCTCAACGCCGCGCGCTCGTCGCGCAGACCTGGACAGAAGGCGCCACGTATGTCGATCCGCTCATGCAAGGCACCGGACATGATGGCATCGATGCCCTCATTGCCGGCGTGCAGGCCAAGTTCCCCGGTTTCCGCTTTGCGCGCGACGGCGGCGTGGATGTTGTGCAGGACACGATCCGCTTCCGCTGGACGCTCGGCCCCGAGGGCCAGGCGCTGGTCAAGGGCACCGACTTTGTGCGCATTGAAGATGCCCGCATGCACGCGGTGATCGGCTTCATCGACCAGATGCCCGGCATGGGCGACGCCGCCTGAGCGCGCCACTGCACAAAAAGCAAACGCCCCGAAATGCCGGGGCGTTTTGCATTGAGGCATGCAAAGTTCAGATGGACAGCGCGTCTTCCTGGCCGGCATTGGCACTGCGCAGTCCTTCTGCCCAGCCTTTGGTTGGCAGCTTGAGCGAGGCCTGCAGCGCGGCGGCACGCGCCTGCACGGCTTCCCAACTCACGTGCAGCGGCGGGCCATTGAACGCCAGCGCAATCACGTTGCCGTCGTGCACTTCCGGGAAGACCAGCACGCGGTTGTCGAACGCGTCGCAAATGCGCTCGATATTGCGCGGGAAGCTCGTGTGGTCGCCAAACAGATTGATCGTCATCACGCCCGGCGAGCGCAGCACCTGGCGGCAAGCCTTGTAGAAGGCCGGCGTATCGAGCACGGGGCCGCGCGCGGTGGCGTCATACAGGTCGATCTGCAGTGCATCGACGGCGCCGTGGTGGCTGGCGTCCATCACCCAGTCGTAGGCATCCTGCTCGAGCACGCTCAGGCGCGCGTCGTCAAACGGCATGCCGAACATGCTGCGCGCGGCGACGATCACGGACGGGTTCAACTCCACCGCCGTGACCTGCGCGGGCGCAAGTTGGCGGTGGCAGAACTTGGTCAGCGCAGCAGCACCGAGACCGAGTTGCACGACGTGGAAATCCGGCCGCGCGGCCGGATCGAGAAACAGCAGCCACGCCATCATCTGCTGCGCGTATTCCAGTTCGATGGCATCGGGCTTGGACAAGCGCATGGCGCCCTGCACCCATTCGGTACCAAAGTGCAGATAGCGCACGCCGGCCAGCTCAGAGAACGTGACGGGCGCAAAGCGCGGGGCCATGCGCTTCGGTTCGTCATCGTGGTCCAGGTGGTCTTCGCGCTTGGCGCGGGCCGGGCGGCGCGAGGCGACGGCCTCGATGGATTTACGTTTCAACAGCGTCATAAAGCGGATCAACGGGAAGAAGACTGAGCGGCAGCTGCGCGCTGCAGCCACTCGCGATTGTGGTCTTTGGCATAGCGCGTCCAATGCTTGGCGTCGCGCAGGATCTCTTCAAACAAGGCCTGGGCGCGCTGCTTGTCGGCATCGTTGTTCTGCGCGAGCAGCCATTCGCCGAAGAGGCAACGGGCAGCTGCGTCGTTCGCGCAGGTCAGGGCTTGCTCGAATGCCTGCCGCGTGCTCGGTGCGTTCGTCGCGGCCAATGCGCGTGCGTACAGCAATGTCGGATCAGGCTGCTGGCGCGTCACCCGATGCGCTTCGAACAGTGTGTCGAGCGTGCCCTTGGCAAGTGCCGCATCGCCCGTGGCGAACTGCGCACGGGCCAAGCCCAGCAGCACGGCCGGGTCGCCGGCAAACGGCCCCTTAGCCGCCTGCTCGAAATGCTCGCGCGCCTCTTTGGCATTGCCGGCCTCCAGCAGGGCTTCGCCCAAGCGCAGGCGGTGTTGCACGGTCGGGGCGCGATCGAAATCATTGCGCGCCTCGCGCACGGCGCGGTTCGGATCGATCAGTTGCGTCACCGCGCGGCCGGCGACGCGCGCACCGCGTGAGTGGCGCATCTCGGGCAGATAGATGGCGAAGAAGTACACCACGCTGCCCAGCAATGGAAACGCAAAGAGGATGAACAACCAGTACATGTTCTGGTTGTTGCGCACCACGTGCACCGCAAAAAACAGCGCAACGATGACGTGAAACCCGATTCCGAGAAACGGCATGTGAAGGCCCGATAGTGAAATGCACCGACACCCCCCGCGTCGGCCACGGGCGCGATTGTGACAGATGCGCTGCGGCACCGGTGTGACGCACCCTTAACGTTTGCGCATTGCCCCCCCCCCGAACGCGCATGGAGCCGACCCATCAACAAACGCCGGCGCCTGTCGTCAGGCAGCCGGCGTTGTCTTTGAAACAAGGCGCCTCTTAGGGGCGACCGAGGAAATCCAGCTTGCCGATCTCCACGCCGTTATGGCGTAGCAGCGCATAAGCGGTGGTGATGTGGAAATACAGGTTCGGCAGCACGAAGCCGCGCAGGTAATCGATGCCCGTGAACTGCAGCTCGCGCGTCGGGCTCTTGAGCGTGATCTGGCGATCTTCGCTGCCGGCAAATGCCGCAGGGTCGATGCTGTTGACGAACTCCAGGGTCTTGGCAATGCGCGCCTTCAGCTCTGGAATGGTCGTCTCCACATCCGGGTACGACGGCACCTCATTGCCCGACAGTCGGGCCGCACCGCCCTTGGCCTGGTCACAGGCAATCTGCACCTGCCGCGTGAACGGATGCATGTCCGGCGCCAGACGCGCGCTCATCAGGTTGGCTGGGTCGAACTTCTTCGCTTCTGCGTACGCAGCCGCCTTGTCGAGCAGGGCCGACAGGTTACCCAGCATGCGGTTCACGGTCGGGACCAGAAACTCGTACATCGAAGGTGTGGTCATGGAAGTGATTTCCTCGGTATCCATCGTTGTGCCCCCCGACGATCTCTTGCACGATCCGTCGGCGCCGCGCTTTCTTGCGCAGGGCACAGTGTAGGCCAGCGATTCGGCCGCTGCATAACGCACCCGCACGCTTCGTCATGAGGCATTTGGCACGAGATTAGTGCGGCGGATCTTCCTGACGTGTGCTGATCGACGGTGCCGCCTGCGTCTCTCGCGTGGCATGGCTATTGCATTGGCAAGGACAGGGCCAACGGCGGCCTCGAACCAACTTGGCACATCGCGATGGCACGCTCCGCAGGGAGCGTTCGGGGCAACGGCGCTCCGAGGCGACACGGCACGACCCGGGCAACCGGTGCGTCGCCAGCTCGCTTCGGAGCGCTTTTTTTTGCCTTCGCGGCTGGGTCAACCTCAACACCACGAGCAAGGCACGACATGAACGCTTCCACCACCCCGGCCCCCGCGGCCGATGTGTCCGTCGAGACCATTGGCGAGCTGATCAACCTGTCCGGACGGCAACGCATGCTGTCGCAGCGGATCGTGCTGCAAATGGTGTTGGCCGCGCAGGGCCACGCCGCTGCGCTCGACATCGCGCGGTCATGCCTGGCGACATTCGCGTCGGCACACACCGATCTTGTCGAGGGCAATGCGCGCCTGCCCGGGGCATTCTCGGAAGCGCTGCGTCAGCTGTACTTCGGCAAGCTGCGTGGTGACGCGCGCGTCCGCGAGTTCATCGTTCTGGTCAAAAGCGCTATCGACACCTTGTCGACCAGCACGGCCCAACGCAACCCGTCTCTTGATGCGCTCGTGGCGCAAGCCACGCCCATGCTGGAACTGCTGCAGACCATCACGCAGGCCTATCAAGAAGAGATGCACCTGTGCGAAGTCGCACTGCGCAAACGCCAGGCAGAAATCGCCGCGCACCTCGGACGCATCTCGATGCAGGCCAACATCGTCGCCATGAACGCGCGCGTCTCGGCGGCGCGTGCGGGGCCGTACGGGCGTGAATTCTCCGTCATTACGACGGTGCTCGCAGACATCATCCAGGAGATGGACCAGTTGATCCGCAATGTCGTCGGAACCGACGATGCCTCGCAGCCCGGTGCCGGCGCACGCCGGCCATCGACCCCGGCATCGCGCACGTTCGGGCACATGTCGCTGCGTTGATCATGAGACGGAGAACCGCTTGAAACCCTACCTGCAATTCATCCGCTTGCTTGTGTGCTCCGCCCTGCTGTCAGGCCTGGTCGGGAACGCGTGCGCGCAACCGCTGACGATCAACGCAGCCATCAACAAGGCGGGCCGCCAGCGCATGCTGTCGCAGCGCATGGCCAAGGCGTATTGCCAGATCGGCCTGGGCGTGGAGGTCGAACGATCGAAGAAAATTCTCGAGCAGTCCGTCGCGCTCTTCGATCGGCAACTCACGGAATTGAAGGCATTCGCACCCACGCCCGAGATCAAGGACACCTACGCCAAACTTGAACAGACGTGGCTCGTCTACAGGCAGTTGCTGACAGGCAGCGAGCCCAACATCAATAACGCGAAGAAGATCGCCCAAGCCAGCGACGACGTGCTGAAGCTCGCGCAACAGGGCACAGCGCTGCTGGAGAAACAATCGGGCACGCCAACGGGCAAGCTGATCAACGTAGCCGGCCGTCAGCGGATGCTCTCGCAGCGCATTGCCAAGCTGAGCATGTTCCGCGCGTGGGACATTACCTCTGCGCAGATGACACAGGATCTCGATTCAGCAATGAAGGAATTTACGGCGGCTCAAGCATTCCTGACGTCTGCGCCGCAGAACTCCGCAGCGATCAGCAGTGAGTTGCAGCTGGCCAGCACGCAATGGCTGTTCTTTGCTGAAGCGCTCAAGCAGACAGAAGGCACGCGCGCAGAACAGTTGCGCAACGTTGCGACAACCAGCGAGCGCATTCTTGAGGTGATGGATGACGTAACGGGCCTGTACGAGCGGCTGCCCAGATAGCAGAGCGCTACGACAGCCACTCACGCAACGCACGCCACGCGGACAACTTTTGGGCGTACGGCACAGCCGCATAAGCCGGGCTGCTGGAAGGGAGCTTGAGGATGGTGTGCCGGTCGCCGATCTCGCCCAACGCCTTCATGCCGATGCGCGCGGCGGTACCGCCGTTGAAGGCGATCACTTTCAGCTCGGGTAATGAAGCAATCAGACCGGCAAGGTCGTTGCCGGCATGGTCGCGGATCTTGCTGTCGAGGCTGCCCTCGCGCTTGGCTTCGGCCACCACATCCCAGAGGCCGATGCGATGCGCGAGCAGCGCTTGCAGGCGCGCGGTGTATTCCATGCCTGGCAAGTCCTCGCCGATCACCTCACCGGCGAGGCGCCAGAACTGGTTGTGCTTGTAAGCGTAGTACTGTGATTGCGCAAGCGATGCTTCGCCGGGGAGGCTGCCGAGGATCAGCACGCGCGTGTGCGCGTCGACCACAGGCGGAAAGCACCGCTTGAGCGTCACGCTCGTCGTCAGGCCAGCAGACGGTTCACGCGTTGCACGTAAGCCGCCGGGTCGGTCAGCGCGCCACCTTCAGCCAGCAGTGCCTGATCGAACAACACGTGAATGCGATCCTCGAACGCCGCGCGGTCGGCTTCGTTGCCGGTCACGGTTTCCAGCAGCGCGAGCTTGCGCACGAGCGGGTGCGTCGGGTTCAGCTCCAGCACGGGCTTGCTGTCGGGCGCTTGTTGGCCGGCCTGCTTGAGCAGACGCGCCAGCGTACCGCTGATGTCGCCTTCATCGGCTACCAGGCACGACGGAGAATCGGTCAGGCGATGCGTGATCCGCACGTCCTTGGCCTTGTCGCCCAGCACCGCCTTGGCGCGCTCGACCAGCGGCTTGAATTCGCCTTCCACCTTGGCGTGCTCGGCCTTCTCGGCCTCGTCTTCCAAGGCGCCCAGGTCGAGATCGCCGCGCGCCACCGACACCAGTTCCTTCTCTTCGAACTCGTGCAGGAACGACAGCATCCACTCGTCCACGCGGTCGGTCAGCAGCAGCACTTCCACGCCCTTCTTGCGGAAGATTTCCAGATGCGGGCTCGACTTGGCGGCCGTCCAGTTTTCCGCGGTCACGTAGTAGATCTTGTCCTGGCCTTCCTTCATGCGGCCGATGTAATCCGCCAGCGAGACGGTCTGGGCGCTGTCTTCGTTGTGTGTGGAAGCAAAGCGCAGGAGCTTGGCAATGCGATCCTTGTTGGCGTGGTCTTCGCCGATGCCTTCCTTGAGCACCTGGCCGAAGTTCTGCCAGAACGTGGCGTACTTTTCCTTCTCGGCCGCATCATCCGACTCGGCCATCGATTCGAGCATGCCCAGCACGCGCTTGGTCGAGCCCTCGCGGATGGCCTTCACGTCGCGGCTTTCCTGCAGGATTTCGCGCGAGACATTCAGCGGCAAGTCAGCCGAATCGATCACGCCCTTCACGAAGCGCTGGTAGCCGGGCAGCAGTTGCTCGGCGTCGTCCATGATGAAGACGCGCTTGACGTAAAGCTTCAGGCCGCTGCGGCGCTCGCGGTCCCACAGGTCGAACGGCGCGTTGGTCGGAATGTACAGCAGCTGCGTGTATTCGCTGCGGCCCTCCACGCGGTTGTGCGTCCAGGCGAGCGGCTTGCCATTTTCGTGGGCGATGTGCTGGTAGAACGCGATGTACTGATCGTCCGTCACGTCTGCGCGCGGGCGGGCCCACAGCGCGCTGCCCTGATTGATGGTTTCCCACTCGTCCTGGGCGACCATCGCTTTCTTCTCTTCGTCCCACGCTTCCTTGCGCATCTGGATCGGCAGGGAGATATGGTCCGAGTACTTCTGCACGACCGACTTGATGCGCCAGGCGGAGAGGAAATCGTCCTCACCCTCACGCAGGTGCAGCGTGATGGTGGTGCCGCGGTCGGCGCGTGCGATGGTGTCGACCGTGAATTCGCCGTCGCCCGTGCTTTCCCAGCGCACGCCTTCATCGGCGCCCACGCCGGCGCGGCGCGATTCCACCGTCACGCGGTCGGCCACGATAAACGCCGAGTAGAAGCCCACGCCAAACTGGCCGATCAGCGCGGCATCCTTCTGCTGGTCGCCTGACAGTTGGCTGAAGAACTCGCGCGTGCCCGAGCGGGCGATGGTGCCGAGGTTGCGGATGGCTTCATCGCGGCTCATGCCGATACCGTTGTCGGCAATGGTGATGGTGCGCGCGGCGGCATCGAAGCCGATGCGGATGCCAAGCTCGCCGCCGCCCTCCAGCAGCGACGGATTGGCGATGCCCTCAAAGCGCAGCTTGTCCACCGCATCCGACGCATTGGAAACCAGCTCCCGCAGGAAGATTTCCTTGTTGCTGTACAGCGAGTGGATCATCAGATGCAGAAGCTGCTTCACTTCTGCCTGGAAAGCCATCTTCTCGTGCGGTGCGCTCATGGTGTGCATAAAAAGTCTGGAAAGTGGAAAGAGAAGCGGGCTACACCTAGCGCGTGCGCCCGCATGAATTTGTGAGGCTAGATAGGGCGTGGCGCGTAGTTTTCAAGACCCGCGATCGAGCTGCTCCGCCAGGAACCGCAGCATGTCCGGATCCGCGCTGGTCGCGATATTGAAGCGCATCCACGTCGACGGCATCTGCGACGGCGAGAACAAGCTCCCCGGCGCAAACACATAGCCCTGCTCGTGCCCGGCGCGGGCAATGGCGTTGGTGTCCTGCCCGGTATCGGCCCAGAGGAACATGCCCGCGCCCTGCTGCGCAAACAACTTCAGGCCCATGCGCTCGAGGTTCCGCTGCACGGCATCGCGCGCACGGTCCAGGCGGCCGCGCACGCGTTCAACGTGCTTGCGATATTGGCCTTCGGTGAGGATCTTGTAGAGCACGCGTTCGTTGATCTCGGGCGTAGCAAACCCCGTCAGCAGCTTGGCATCGGTCAGGTTCTTGGCCAGTTCCGGATGGCAGGCAATGAAACCCACGCGCAGGTTCACCGCCAGCGTTTTGGAAAAGCTGTTCAGGTAAATCACCCGGCGCAACTGATCCAGGCTTGCCAGCCGCGTCGCCTGATAGCCGGGCGGCGCAAGATCGCCATAAATGTCATCTTCAACGATCAGAAAACCGTACTGCTCAGCCAACCGCAACAGCTGGAATGCCTTGGCAGCCGAGAGCGACGTACCGGTCGGGTTGTGCAGGATCGAGTTGATGACCAGCAGCTTGGGGCGACGCGCCTGGACCAACCCTTCCAGCGCGACCAAGTCCGGCCCCTCGGTGGTATAGGGCACACCAATCACCTGCGCACCCTGCGCGGCAAAACGGCCGAACATCAGGAACCACGCCGGATCGCCCACGAGGACCGTGTCGCCCGGCTGCACATACTGACGCGCAATCAGGTCGAGTGAAGCGGTGATCCCGGAGGTCACCACGATCTGTTCGGGTCGCGCACCGATTTCCAGCTCGGCCAGCCGTGTTTGCAATTGCTGGCGCAGCGGCAAGAAGCCCTGTGGCGTGCCCAGCGACAGAAATTGGTTGCCGTTCAGTCGCCCCAGCGAGCGCAGCGCGTTGGCGATCAGCTCGCCGTCCAGCCACCCGTTGGGCAAGAAGCCCACACCCGGCGCCTTGCGTGGCTCGGCCGAATGGAACATGTTCCGCAGCAGCCAGGTCACGTCGATCTTGCGTGCGGCGGTCGGCGGCGGCGCGACCGGCTCCTCGGGCAGCAGCGCTTGACGCTCCTTCACGTAGAAGCCCGAACCGCGGCGCGACTCCAGATACCCCTGCGCCACCAGCCGCTCGTACGCCTCCACCACGGTGAACCGCGAAATGCTCTTCTCCTGGGCCAGCTGCCGGATCGACGGCATGCGCATGCCCGCCCGAAACACGCGCTCATCAATGCGCATCCGCGCCCATTCGGTGAGCTGATCCACCAGCGTCATCTGCGCCGAAGGAATCGGGTCGGGCAATTGCTCCGCCGCTGGGCGGGCGGCCGCGCGGCGGGCATCCAGGCTGATGATGTGGGAGGTGGGATTCATGACGGGGTAGGCTCAAGCGCGCCGAAAACTGTACAGAAAGCGCCACGACAAAGTGTACAGGTACTGTACAGAGGCAGTTCGGTAGGATCAAGGTCAGAATTCCGCCCCCAGCGAATCGGAGACTGCCGCCATGCCAACGTTGAAACGCTTTGACGAAGACGCCTACCGCACTGCTTGCGACGCCACCGTCGTCGCCGTGCATCCGGAAGGGATTGAACTGGACGCCACGGTGTTTTATGCCCGCAGCGGCGGCCAGGCCGGCGACACCGGCACGCTGGTCGGGGCAGATGGGCAAACCATTGCGATTGCCGACACGGTTTACAGCGCCGATCGCCAAACCGTTCTCCATGTGCCGGCCAATAGCGCGGACCTCACCTTGCTCGCACCCGGCACGCCGGTCACGGCCACCATCGACTGGGACCGCCGCCACCGGCTGATGCGGCTGCATACGTGCCTGCACCTGCTGGGTTCGCTGATTCCCGTGCCCGTCACGGGCTGCGGCATCTCGCCAGACGCCGGCCGCATCGATTTCGACCTGCCGGAATCGACGCTCGACCGCGACACGCTCACCACGCAGCTGAATGAACTCATCGGCCGCAACACGCCGGTGCGCATCGACCTGATCACGCCGGAGGAACTGGCCGCCCAGCCCGAACTCGTGCGCACCATCGGCGCGGCGCCACCGGCAGGCGCCTCGGCCATCCGCATCATCCACATTGACGGCATCGACCGCCAACCGTGCGGCGGCACCCATGTGCGCGCCACCGGAGAAATCGGCCGCGTGGTCGTCACCAAGATCGAAAAGAAAAGCCGCCAGAACCGACGCGTCGCCGTGGCGTTCGCAGATTGAGCCCCCCATGAACAAGTCCGTCGCCCTGCCCGTGGCACCCCTTGACCACGCCGAACGCCGCGGCCTGCTGCTCGGCTTCATCGGCGTGGCCATCTTCAGCCAGACGCTGCCGTTCACGCGCATGGCAGTCGCCGAGCTGGATGCCACCTTCGTGGCGCTGGCGCGGGCGGTGCTGGCGAGCGTGCTGGCGTTGGTGCTCCTCGCCGCCACGGGCGCATTCTCGGCCGGCAAGCGCCCGCGCGGCAATCAATGGTGGCAACTGGCAGTGACGGCGATGGGTGTAGTGGTGGGCTTTCCGCTGTTCTCGTCGCTGGCGATGCGCGATGTGCCGGCCGCCCATGGCGCCATCATCACCGGCCTGCTGCCGCTTGCGACAGCCATCTTTGCCGCGTGGTTCGGGCGCGAGCGGCCATCCAGTGGGTTCTGGCTGTGCGCGGTCATTGGTAGCGTGCTCGTTGTTTCATTTGCGCTGCTGCAAGGTGCGGGCGCCCTGCACCGCGCCGATTGGCTCCTCTTCGCCGCCATGGTGACGGGCGCCCTCGGCTATGCGACCGGCGGCAGGCTCGCACGCGATCTGGGCGGCACGCAGACGATTGCCTGGGCGCTGGTCGTCTCCCTGCCCGTACTGCTGCCGCTCGTAGGCGCGCTGGCATGGCTGCCGTCCACACATCAGGCCGAGGCGCTGGCGCATGCGTCGTCCCGGGCCTGGATGGGGCTGGCTTATGTATCGGCCTTTTCCATGTTCATCGGCTTCCTGTTCTGGTATTCCGGCCTGGCAGCGGGCGGTGTTGCGCGGGTCGGCCAGATACAATTGCTGCAACCTTTCATGACGTTGATTGGCGGCTGGCTGCTGCTGGGCGAATCGCTCGACACGCCCACCGTGCTGTTTGCGCTGGCGGTGATTGCCGTGGTCGGCATCGGCCGGCGCACGTCGGTACGCCGATAGCAACGTCTTCCCTCTTTTGTTGACCGCACTTACCAAGGAGTCTTCATGACCGCCTCGCACGACGCTCAGGCCAAGCTCAAGCAACTCGGCATCGAACTGCCCGCCGCCGGCGCCCCGGCTGCCGCCTACGTCATGGCCGCGCAAACCGGCAACCAGGTTTTCCTGTCCGGCCACATCGCCAAGAAAGACGGCAAGCCCTGGGTGGGCAAGCTGGGCGCCGACATGACCACCGAGCAAGGCAAGGCCGCCGCACGCGCCATCGCCATCGACCTGATCGCCACGCTCAACACGCACCTGGGCGGTGACCTCAGCCGCGTCAAGCGCATCGTCAAGGTCATGAGCCTGGTCAACTCCACGCAGGAGTTCACCGAGCAGCACCTGGTCACCAACGGTGCATCGGAACTGTTCGCCGACGTGTTTGGCGACGCCGGCAAGCACGCCCGCAGCGCCTTCGGTGTCGCGCAGATTCCGTTCGGCGCATGCGTCGAGATCGAGCTGATTGCCGAAGTCGCCTGAGCGATCTGAGCGGCGCTTTTTCCCGCAGTCTCTAAGGTGACGGCCCAATGTTGGATGGGCTGGTTGCCTGCTATTCTTTTCGCTTTGCCCACCCACGGCGCCCGCTCACGAGGTGGGCGCCGCAACACTAGGACCACACCATGGACCACACCGCCTGCACCTTCTCCAGCCGCGCTCAGAAACTGACCAGCTCGGCGATCCGGGAAATCCTCAAGATCACCGAACGTCCTGAGGTCATTTCATTCGCCGGCGGCCTGCCCGCCCCGGTCACCTTCCCGGTCGAAGCGATTCAGGCGGCGTGCGCCCGCATGTTTGCCGACAACCCGCAGGCCTCGCTGCAGTACACGCCCACCGAAGGCCTGTCGGTGCTGCGCGAATGGATTGCCCAGCGTCATGGCACCACCGCCTCGCGCGTGCTGATCACCACGGGCTCGCAGCAGGGGCTGGACCTGCTCGGCAAGATCTTCATCGACCCGCAAAGCAAGGTGCTGGTCGAAACGCCGACGTACCTCGGCGCGCTGCAAGCGTTCTCGCTGTTCGAGCCGACCTATACGTCCATCGCCACCGACGACAAGGGCCTGCTGCCCGACGCGTTGACGCCGGAACTGGCAGCCGGCGCGCGCTTCTTCTACACGATCCCGAACTTCCAGAACCCGACCGGCCGCCGCCTGCCGCTGGACCGCCGCCAGGCCCTGGTGGCCCGCGCGAAGGAACTCGGCGTGCTGCTCGTCGAAGACGACCCGTACGGCGAACTCAGCTACACCGGCGACGCCTTGCCCTCGCTGCGCTCGCTCAATCCGGACGGCGTGATCTACATGGGCTCGTTCTCGAAGATCCTGGCACCGGGCATGCGCCTGGGCTACATCATCGCGCCCGAACACATCCACTTCAAACTCGTGCAGGCCAAGCAGGCATCGGATCTGCACACGCCGAGCTTCACGCAGCGCGTGGCGTACGAGGTGCTGAAGACCGGGCTGCTCGACACGCACATCCCGAGCATCCGAACCCTCTACGGCAAGCAATGCGAAGCGATGCTCGACTCGCTCACGCGCCATATGCCGGCCGGCGTGCACTGGAATCGACCGGAAGGCGGCATGTTCATCTGGGTGGAAGTGCCGGAAGGCATCGACACGATGGCGCTGCTGGAAAAGGCCGTCGCGCGCAATGTGGCCTTCGTGCCGGGCGCGCCGTTCTATGCCAATGCGCCGCGTCGCAATACCTTGCGGCTGGCGTTCGTGACGGTGGCGCCGGAGCGCATCGAGCAAGGCATCGCCGTGCTGGGCGAGTTGATCCGCGCAGAAATCGCTGCGCTCACGCCCAAGGCCGCCTAAATTACCTAACGATCCATTCCATTCATTCATTCATTCAAGAAAGGAGCCGTCGTCGATGCTGCGGATCTGGGGAAGACTCTCTTCGGTCAACGTTCAGAAGGTCGTCTGGTGCGCGCATGAGCTGTCGCTCGACCATGAGCGCATCGACGTCGGTGGCGCCTTCGGCGGCGTCGACACGCCGGAATTCAAGGCGATGAACCCGAACGGCATGATCCCCGTCATCGAAGACGGCCTGAACGATTCCGGCGATACGCGCTTCGTGCTGTGGGAATCCAACGCCATCGTGCGCTATCTTTCGGCGCGCTACGGCCCGGGCAATCTCTACCCGCTCGAACTCCACGAGCGCGCCGATGCCGACCGCTGGATGGATTGGCAGACCACGTCATACAGCCCGTCGATGGTGGATGCGTTCCTGCAGCTCGTGCGCACGCCAGAAGACCAGCGCGACGCCGCACGCATTGAACGCTCGCGCCAGGCAGCCGAGCGCAGTACCGCCATTCTTGAAGCCGTGCTGGCCAAGCAGCCCTACGTGGCCGGCCGCCGCTTCACCATGGCAGACATCGTCTGCGGCTGCGCCACGCACCGCTGGCTCGGCTTGCCGATGGACCGCCCCGCGCGACCGAACCTCGAGCGCTGGATGGCCGAACTGCGCGACCGGCGCGCCGCGCGCGAAGTCCTGGCGCTGCCCGTGGTCTAAGCCCGCCCGAAACCGATTGCGGTAGCATCACCAACCGCGCACGGCACCCAAGCCGGCGCGGTTTTTTGTTTTCACCGAGGGAAACCCGGATGCCATTGAACCGACCTTCCACCACCGTCGCCACGATCCTCTGGGGCGCGCTTTACCTGGTTGCCGCCATCGTGTCGCACCGGCTGAATGGGCCGGTCGACATGACGGGCTACATCTGGCTGCCGGCAGGCGTAACCATGGCTGCATTCATGCTGCGGCCTTATCGCGAGTGGCCGGGGCTGGGGGCAGCGTTTGCCGTGGCGCAACTGGCGCTGGCCGCCATTGAACACACCAACCCGGCCCACGCGATGCTCTTCGTGCTCGACGAGGCGGGCAGCGCAGCGCTGGCCGTGGCGCTGGTGCGGCTGGCGCGCGTGCCGCTTGAGGGGCTCTATTTCGTGCGCGCGATGCTGGTGGCCGGCGCGGTCAGTGCACTGCTCGGGGCGCTGTTCGGGGCGGCATGGTTTGCGTGGTCGCAAGGCGGCTCATTCGGGCACGTCCTGCGCATCTGGGCGGCATCGGATTTCCTGGGCGTGCTGATCGTCACGCCGGTGCTCGCGGCATGGTCCCGCTTTCGCGCGTTCCGCTCGGGTGGCACGGACCGCACGGATTTCCTGCTCGGTCTGGCGGCCGCGATTGCGCTCGCGCTGTCGGCGTACGTCATCTTCGACGGCAACAGCGATGCCAAGTTTGGTGACGGCATCGGCTTTGCACTGACGTACGTCCCGCTGTTCTTTGCCGTGGTGGTGGCCCTGCTGTGGGGCGGCCGCGGCGGCTCGATGGCCGTGCTGCTGCTCACGCTGGTGGCGCTCACGCAAACCGCCGAGGGCGACGGCCCGTTCGCCGTGCTCGACCACCACTATGGACAGTCGCTCCTGGAAGCGCAGCTGTACTTGGGCATTGCCGCGCTGCTCGTGCTGCTGGTGAGCGCGCTCAAAACCACGCGCGAACAACTGCACGAGCAAAGCGCGCAGTGGCAGAACCGCGTGGAGCTGGCGTTGGCGACGTCGGGCCAGCTCGTCTACACCATCGACCCGGCGAGCGGCCGCATCGACTGGGGCGGCGACATTGTGCTCGTGTTCGGACACGAACCCGCAAGCATGGCGTCGATCTCCACCGTACTGCAACTGGTGCACCCGGATGACCGCGACGCGCTGCGTGCGCGCTGGCTCGGGGAGACCTCGCTGGACGACGGGGCCGCCATGCCCGCGCGCCGCCAGACGCTGCGCATCACAGCACGCGACGGCACGCTGCACACCGTGGTGGATACCGGTGGCCCGCTGATGGACGCCGTCGGCAACATGGCGCTCGTCACCGGTACCTGGTCGGTCGAGACCGCACTGTGACGACATCGGCGTCCGGCAGCACGGCCGTGCTGCTGATCCATGGTCTGGGCGGTACGGCCTACGACGTGGGCGTGCTACAGAAAGCGCTGCGCAGCGCCGGCGCCGTCACGCACGTGCCGACCTTGCCAGGCCACGGTACCCGCCCCGAAGACCTGATCCACATGCCCGCCGAGGCCTGGCTTGAAGCGCTCAAGCAAACCTATGAGCAGCTCGCCGCCGAGCATGACACCGTGCATATCGCCGGAATGTGCATGGGTGCGCTGTTGGCGCTGGTGCTGGCGCACCGGGTTCGGCATGGCATTGCGCGCCCGCAGGACAGGCTGGCGCTGCTCGCCACGCCGATCCATATCGATGGCTGGTCGACGCCGTGGTATCGCGATCTGCGCTACGTGGTCTATCGCATCCCGGGCATGGCCGCACGCATGCGCGTGGAAGAGGACGAGCCGTTCGGCATCAAGAATCCGCTATTGCGGCGGATCATTAAAGCCAAGCTCGCACGCGGCGACAGCTTCCACTACCCGTGGGTGCCGCTGGCATGCATTCGGCAGGTGGACCGGCTGCGACGCTGGGCAGTGGCGGGGGCGCCCGACACGCTATGCCAGACGCTGGTGATCCATTCGCGCGAAGACGAGCTCACCAGCCTGCGCTCCGCCGAAACGCTGCAGGCCACCCTGCCCCATGCGCGCAGCGTGGTGCTGGAGAACAGCTACCACATGATCTGCGTAGACAACGACCGCGATCAGGTCGCCGCAGAGGTCCTCGGCTTCTTCGGTTTTGACCCGACAGCGGCCAGGCGCAAGAGCCCAGCCGCCGCAGATTGACGATGCCGCCGATCAGGCGGCCGGCCCAGCAGTCTCGTGCTCGTGCGCCGCGTCCAGCCGGCGCTGCCGCTCGCTGCCCTTGAACACGCCCCGCACCACCACAAAGAACACCGGCACCAGGAACACCGCCAGCACCGTCGCCGTGATGATCCCACCCAGCACGCCCGTGCCGATGGCACGCTGGCTGGCCGATGCCGCGCCGGTCGCAATTGCCAGCGGCACGACGCCAAACGCAAACGCCAGCGACGTCATCACGATCGGCCGGAAGCGCAGACGCGCGGCCTCCAGCGTGGCTTCTATCAGCCCCATGCCTTGCGCCAACAGATCCTTTGCCACTTCGATGATCAGGATCGCGTTCTTGGCCGACAGGCCGATGGTGGCAATGAGCCCGACCTTGAAATAGATGTCGTTGGGCAGGAAACGCAGCGTGGCACCCAGCAGCGCGCCCACCACCCCCAGCGGCACCACCAGCATGACCGCCAGCGGAATCGACCAGCTTTCGTACAACGCCGCGAGGCACAGGAACACGACGAGGATCGACAACGCAAACAGCGCCGGCGCCTGCGCGCCCGACAGGCGCTCCTCGAACGACTGCCCTGTCCACTCGTAGCCGAAGCCTTCGGGCAGGCCGCGCGCAATCGACTCCATCGCCGCCATCGCCTCGCCGGAGCTATGACCCGGCGCGGGCGAGCCGGTGATCGTCATGGCCGGAAAGCCGTTGTAGCGGTCGAGCTTGAGCGGCCCGACGATCCACTTTGTCGTGGTGAACGCGGAGAGCGGCACCATCGCCCCCGCCGCATTGCGCACATGCATCCGGCCGAGCTGCTCGACCGAGACACGCTGCTTGCCGTCGGCCTGCACGATCACACGACGCACCTGGTTGCGGTAGACGAAATCACCCGCGTAGTCGGAGCCGAACATCACGGCCAGCGTGCGGTTGATGTCCTCAATCGACACGCCCATCGACAGCGCCTTCTTGCGGTCCACATCGATCAGCACCTGCGGCGCATCGCCCTGGCCCGCAAACGTGACTTCCGACAGCGCCGGATGCTTCGCGGCTTCGGCCAGCATGTGGTCGCGCGCTTGCGCCAGGCGTTCGTAACCAGCACCGCCGCGGTCTTGCAGACGCAGGTCGAAGCCGGGCTTGCTGCCCAGCTCCGGCAGCGCGGGCGAGTTCATCGCCATGACCATCGCGCCCTTGATCTTGCCGAACGCCGCATTGGCTCGCCCGACCACGGCATCGACGTGCTGGTCAGCGCCCTTGCGTTGCTTCCAGTCCTTGAGCGTCAGGAACAGCATGGCCGCGTTCTGGCCGTTGCCGTATAGGCTGAAGCCCGTGATGGCCAGCGTGGACGCCACCGCCGGCTCCTGCGTCATGAAGTGCTGCTCGGCTTGCCGCACGACGTCGAGCGTCTGCGCCTGTGTGGCGCCGGTCGGCAGCATGACGACGGTCATGAACTCGCCGGTGTCTTCTTCGGGCAGGAAGGCGGTCGGCAGTTGCGTGAACAGCAACACCACCACGCCGATCACGGCACCGTAGGCAATCAGCGCGCGGCCAGTGCGGTTCAGCAGCTTCGCAACGCCGCCTTGGTAGCGCGCCGTCAACCGCGCAAAACCCCGGTTGAATGCGCCGAAGAAGCCCTTGCGCTCGGCACCATGGCCGGCCTGCACCGGCTTGAGCAGCGTTGCGCAAAGCGCGGGCGTGAGCGTCAATGCCAGGAATGCCGAGAACACCATCGACACCGCCAGCGACAGCGAAAACTGCCGGTAGATATTGCCCACCGCGCCGCCAAAGAACGCCATCGGCACGAACACCGCCGTCAGCACCAGCGAGATGCCGACGATGGCCCCGCTGATCTGGCGCATCGCCTTGGCCGTCGCCTCGCGCGGCGAGAGCCCGTCTTCATGCATCACGCGTTCGACGTTTTCCACCACCACGATGGCATCGTCGACCAGGATGCCGATGGCAAGCACCAGGCCGAACAGCGTCAGCACGTTGATGGAAAAACCCATCGGCAGCATCACCGCAAACGTGCCCAGCAACGCGATCGGTACGACCAGCGTCGGGATGAGCGTCGCGCGCAGGTTCTGCATGAACAGCATCATCACCAGGAACACGAGCACCACGGCTTCGAGCAGCGTCTTGACCACCTGCTCGATGGCGATGCCGACAAAGCGCGAGCTGTCGTACGCCACCTCGTAGCGCACGCCGGGCGGGAAATGCGCCTGCGCTTCGTCCAGCACCGCACGCACGCGCTTGGCCACACCCACGGCATTGGCGCCGGGGGCGAGCTTGATGCCGATGGTCGTGGCGGGCTTGCCGTTCATGCGCGAGAGGTACAGGTAATCGCTGCCGCCCAGCTCCACGCGCGCCACATCGCGCAGCAGCACCATGCGGCCCTGCGCATCCGCACGCAGCGGGATCTGGCCGAATGCGTCCGGCGTGGTCAGCCCATCGTCGCCGGTCACGCTCGCGTTGATGGGCGCGCTGCCCGGCACCGCTCCGCTGCCGATCTCACCCACGGTGATGCGCGCGTTGTAGCGGCGCACGGCGTCGCTCAGGTCGCCGGCGGTCAGGCCCAATGCGGTCAGCTTGTCGGCATCGGGCCAGATGCGCATGGCGTATTCCGCATCGAACAACTGCGCGGTGCCCACGCCCGGCACACGGCGCAACTGCGGAATCAGATCAGACGACGCGAGGTCGCCCAGGTCGATGCCGTCGAAGCGCCCGCGCTCAGCCGTCAGCGACAGATACATCATGTAGTTCTCGGCCGCCTTCTCGATGCGGATGCCGTTGCGGCGCACGACCTCGGGCAGGCGTTCTTCGACGATCTTCAGCCGGTTCTGCACCTCCACCGCCGCAAGATCGGGACTCGTGCCCTGCGTGAACGACAGATTGATCGACACATTGCCCGCCGCATCGGACGACGACGACATGTACAGCAGCCCCGGCGCACCGTTCATCTCGCGCTCGATGATCGCGGTGACGGCGCTCTCCACCGTGCGCGCGGACGCGCCCGGGTAGGTGGCAGAGATGCTCACGTTGGGCGGCGCGATGTTCGGATACTGCGCCACCGGCAGCTTGGGCAACGCGAGCACGCCGGCCAGGATGATGGCCAGCGCAATCACCCAGGCAAAGACCGGGCGGTCGATAAAGAAGCGCGCCATGGTCAGCCCTTCTTCAGCTTCGTGTCGGCGGGCGGTGCAGCAGGCACAGGCTTGACCGCCATGCCGGCTTCCAACGTCTGCATGCCTGGAATGGCGAGGCGCTCTCCACCGGACAGGCCGCTCGTCACCAGCCATTGATCGCCAGCCAACGTTTGCGCAGACACGGATTGAGCTGCCAGCGTGTTGTCTGCCTGTACCACAAACACCGTCGCTCCATGGCGGTCGCGCTGCAACGCACCCTTCGGAATCGTCACTGCACCTTGCTGCACGGCGTGCGAGAGCTTCACGCGCACGTACATGCCGGGCAGCAGCAAGCCTTCGGGGTTGGGCAGCACGGCGCGCATTGAGACGTTATCTGTCGCACGATCCACCGCCAGATCCGAGAACAGCAGCTTGCCCGGGCGCTCGTACGCCACGCCATCGCTCAGGATGACTTGAACGCCGATATCCTGACCGCTCAATGCAGCGGCTTGGCCCTTCTTCAGCGCGCGCTGCAAGGCCAGGACCTCGGCAGCGGGCTGCGCAAAGTCGACATAGATCGGGTCGATCTGCTCGACCGTGGTGAGCGGCGTGGCAGCGTCTTCCTTGACCAGCGCGCCTTCGGTCACCTGTGCGCGGCGCGAGCGGCCACCAATCGGGGCGGTAACGGTGGCATAGCCCAGGCGCAGTTGCGCGGTTTCCAGCGCAGCGCGGCCGGACACCACGTCCGCTGCGGCCTGACGTTCGGCGGCTTGCGCTTCAGCGTATTCCAGCTCGCTCACGGCGCGCGTGGCGGCCAGGCCCTTGTAGCGCGCAGCCTTGTCGCGGGCGATGGCGAGTTGCGCCTGCGCGCGGGCGAGCGCACCTTGTGCGGCGTCCACCTGCGCCTTGAGCGGTGCCGGGTCGATGCGGAACAGCACCTGTCCGGCCTTGACCACCTGCCCTTCTTCGTAGGCGCGCTTGAGGACGATGCCGTCGACGCGCGCACGCACTTGCGCCGTGCGATACGGCTCCAGGCGGCCGGGCAGTTCGGTCACCAGCGGCGCATCGGAGCGTTGTGCAACGGCAAACTCGACCTCCGGCGGACCAGCGGGCCTGGCTGCTTCATCAGCATGCTTGCCGCACGCCTGCAACACAGCCAACGCGCACGCGCACAGCAACCACCGGGACGAACGGAAACGACGGAACAACACGCAGAACATCATGAGAAAGGGGGCTGGGCGCGACCGCGCCCGAGGTCTTGAAAAAGCGAAGCGGAAGGCTAGCACGCACATCCGCCGCAAGCTGATCGATTGATTTTTCAATCTGATCAAGACCTTACGAAGCAGGCACTGCCCGCGCGTGCAGGCAGGTGCCCTCCCGCTTGATGCTGATTCAGAAGACGCGGCCGAGCTGCAGGTACACGTTCCACACGCCCTGCGGCGCCACCGCAAAACCGAAATACAGCGGCCCGATCGGGCTGTTGCCGCCGACGAATACGCTGCCGCTCTTCAGGTAAGGACCCCGCCCGAAGTTGTTGCGCAACTGCCAGACGTTGCCGGCTTCCGCGCTGGCGCCGAACACCGGCGCGCGCAGGCCGAGCAGATCGTCGATACGAAGGTCGTACAGATAGGTCAGGCGCCCGTACAGCATGTACTGGCCGTTGAACTGATCCTGCGCATAGGCCGAGAGATGCTGGAAGCCACCCAGGAAGAAGCCCTCGTTGGCGCCGTTGCCCGTGTTGCCGCCGTTCTCGCGCGTCGGGCTGTTGACGCCGAACAGGCCCGCCCCTTCCAACGCTACATTGAACGTGTGGCGGCCGTGGCTCGTCGCCCATAGGCTCTTGGCCTGGGCGGTGTTGAACTTCTTGTCGAGCGAACCGAAGCCCGCCTCCACGCTGCTGTAAAAGTAATAGCCGCTGCGCGGAAACAGCGGATCGTCGAGCTGGTCCAGCGTGAGCTGGGCGCGAAAGGCCGGCTGCTGGGCGCGCAAGGTGTCTAAGGCCGTCGCATCCACGATATTCCCGGACTCGTCCGCGATCAGCTCCAGGTAATTGAACGTCGCTGCCTTCCTGACGTAGTTCACGCCCAGTCGCAGTTCACCCTTGCGGCCCAACGGGATGCCCAGGTCAACGCCGGCGCGCGCCGTCTCGATGGTCAGGTTGTTGAACGGCTTGGCGTCCCGGGTAGGCGGCTGATCGTCAAAGTAGAGATCCGATCTGCGGCGCGAGTACTCGGCATACGGCGCCACGTAGAACCCGCGCGCCTGCCACAGCGGCTGTCGCAACTCGGTATGGATGCTCGCCCGGTTGCTGCCGAGCACGATGTCATTGCGCCACTCCAGCCCGCTCTGCGTGAGCCACGGATACCGATGGCCGAGGTTGACGTTGAACGCGCCACGCCCGTCGAAGTTGGTCGACATGCCCAGCCCGAACAGGAAGAACTGGTTGCCCCACGACTTTTCATGCGCGTCGATTTTCAGCGTATGCACGCCGTTCTCCTCCACCAACTGCTGCGTGACGGTTTCGAAGTCGCCCGTGGTGGCCAGCGCTGACAGCTCGCGGTTGAGCGCCTCGGCGTCGTACGCATCGCCTTCGCGCACCTTGATCAACTGGCGCACACGTGCCGGCGGCACCCGGCCGCTGGTGGTCACATCAATAGCGTCGATGCGTGCGCCTGCCACCAGCGTGCCTTGCGGCTCATGGGCAGCGCGGTACGCGGCATACGCCTGCGGCGACAGCGACAACGCCGCGAGCTTGGTCTCAACGCCCTGCGCCGCGCGCTCGCCCTGCCGCACGCCCTGCGGGCCCTTGGCGAAATCAGTAAACGAAAGCTCCGAGAGCTGCGGCTCGATCAACACATCCTTGCCGCGCAGCAGCGCCTTTTGCGCCCGCACGTTCTGGCCGACGAGGATGGTGATCATCTGCTGCGTCACCGCCGCTGGCGAGGCGAGGTCTTCCGGCCGCTGCAAGTCCGACCCGATGTTGACGGCGATGATGATGTCAGCGCCCATGTCGCGCGCGAGCTGCACGGGCAGGTTGCTCACCAGGCCGCCATCCACCAGCGTGCGGCCGCCCACTTCGATGGGTGCGAACAGACCCGGCACCGCCATGCTGGCCCGCATGGCCAGCGGCAGCGAGCCGTGGTCAAGAATCACCCCGTCGCCCGTGGCCAGATCCGTCGCCATGGCCTTGAACGGAATCGGCAGGCGCGAGAACGCGATGTTGTCTGGCCACTCCGCTGTCCAGTTCTTGAGCAGCGCGAGCAGGCGGTTGCCCTGCACCAGCCCGGCGGGCAGCTTGAGCTTGCCGTCGCCATAGCCCGCGGACAAGCCGATCGGATACTGGAAATCATCCTCGCGCAGCGATTGCGGCAGCTTGGCGCGATCGTTGCGGTCGAAGGCGATGTCGCTCAGGTCGACCTGCGAGAGCTTCTGCTCCAGCGCATCCGCACGCATGCCGCTGGCGTACAGCCCGCCCACCACGGCGCCCATGCTCGTCGCGGCAATCACATCCACGGGAATGCGCATGCGCTCCAGCATCTTGAGCACGCCAATATGCGCATAGCCGCGCGCCCCGCCGCCCGAGAGCACCAGGCCGATACGCGGCCGCGTCGATTCGGTGTTCGCCTGCGCGGGCGCTGCCGCGGTCTGGCCATGCACGGCGGGCGACAGCGTCGCCAGTGCCACACCTGCAGCGAGCACGGCGGCAGCCCATCGGGAGCCGCGTCGGCGAATCGGAAAGGCCGTCAGAAAAGCCATGGATAGGGGGCGAAATGGGGTGGTGGTCTGCGTTGCAGGCGCAATGATTCCACAACCCGGATTTACCCGGTGCGATTGCGTGCGCCGCGTCAACCCTCGCCCCGCAGCCGATGAATACTTTTCAGGGCGAAAGTGACAGAATATTGCGGTGGCCCGGACACGCTTGTTCCTACAATCCGCGTTCGCCCCTGCGAAAAAGGGGCAGCAGAAGACGTTCGGTATCGAGAAGAACCGAAACGCCCAAACAGGAGGAGATCAAGATGTGGAATCAAGTCTATGACCCGCTCGGCAGCGCCGTGTGGTCAACCTTAGCGGCCGGGATACCGGTTGCCGTGCTGCTGTGCTCGCTGGCGTTCTTCCACATGCAGGCCCATCTGGCGGCCGGGTTGGCGCTGATTGTCGGGGTGGGGATCGCCTCGTTCGTGTTCGGCATGCCGACCGCAATGGCCGGCAAGGCAGCAGGCCTGGGCATCATTTCAGGCCTGTTCCCGATTGGCTGGATCGTCCTGAACATCATCTTCCTGCACCGGCTCACCACCTTGAACGGGTCGTTCAAGGTCTTACAGAGCTCGATTTCCGGCATTACCGAAGACCGCCGCCTGCAACTGCTGCTGGTGGCGTTCAGCTTTGGTGCCTTCTTTGAGGGCGCAGCGGGCTTCGGCACGCCGGTGGCTGTCACGGGTGCCATCCTGATCGGCCTGGGCTTCTCGCCGCTGGCCGCCTCTGGCCTGGCCCTGATCGCCAACACCGCCCCGGTGGCCTACGGTGCACTGGGCGCGCCGCTCATCGGGCTGGCCTCGGTCACGGGGCTGGACTTGCTGAAGCTGTCGGCCATGGTTGGCCGCCAGTTGCCGTTCTTCTCGGTGCTGGTGCCGTTCTGGCTGATCTGGGCGTTCGCGGGCTTCCGCGGCATGCTGCAAATCTGGCCGGCGATCCTGGTGGCGGGCGTGTCGTTTGCCATTCCGCAGTTCCTGGTATCGAACTTCCACGGCCCGTGGCTGGTGGACGTGATTGCGGCGCTGGTGTCGATGGGCACGCTCACGCTGTTCCTGAAGGTGTGGAAGCCCAAGACGATCTGGACCTCGACCGCCCTGCGCAACCGCGAGGACAACTCCAGCGTCGATCCCGAAGCGGCCGCCGAGGCGCGTGCCGCTACCAGCGCTGAGGCCAATACCAAGATCACGCGCGTGCAGGCCTGGCTGCCGTGGGTGATCCTGACCGTGTTTGTGTTCATCTGGGGCATTCCGCAGTTCAAGGCGTTCGCCGACGGTCTGTGGCAGTTCAAGTTCCCGATCCCCGGTCTGGACAAGATGGTGCTCAAGGGCCCGCCGGTGGTCGCGAAGGAGACCGCCGAAGGCGCAGTGTTCCTCTTCAATGTGCTGTCGATGGCGGGCACGGGCATCCTGGTCTCGGCCATCGTGGGCGGCCTGCTGATGGGCTACTCGGTGCCGCGCATGGTCAAGGAATACTGGAACACCATCAAGCTCACGCGCTATTCGCTGCTGACCATCTGCGCGATGTTCGGCATCGGCTATCTCACCCGCTATTCGGGTCTGGACGCAACGCTGGGCCTGGCCTTCGCCCACACCGGCGTGCTGTACCCGCTGTTCGGCACGATGCTGGGCTGGCTGGGCGTGGCGCTCACGGGGTCGGACACGGCCTCGAACGTGCTGTTCGGCGGCCTGCAGAAGACCACGGCCACGCAACTCGGCTTGTCGCCAATCCTCATGGCGGCAGCCAACAGCTCGGGCGGCGTGATGGGCAAGATGATCGATGCGCAGTCCATCGTCGTGGCCTCCACCGCCACCAAGTGGTACGGCCACGAGGGCGACATCCTGCGCTACGTGTTCTTCCACTCGCTGGCGCTGGCCTTCCTGGTGGGCCTGATGATCACCCTGCAGGCTTACGTGGAGCCGTTCACGCGGATTGTGGTGCACTGAGCGCCCTCTCCCGGATAAACAAGAAAGCCGCTCAACCGAGCGGCTTTTTTCATGGCGCGATGCGTCTCACGGGGCGCTTGGCGCCTCCCACCGATGACGGTTGAGGCTCTGAACCCCAATCGGCGAGCAAATAGCCTCTCACGCCGAGCTCTGAACTCCACCTGTCGAGCAAAAAGCCTCGCGCGCCGAGTTCTGAACTCCACCCGCCGAGCAAAATGCCTCGCGCGCCGAGCTCTGACCTCCAATCGCCGAGCAAAAAGCCTCGCGCGCCGAGCTCTGAGCTCCAATCGCCGAGCAAAAAGCCTCGCGCGTCGAGCTCTGAACTCCAACCGCCGAGCAAAAAGCCTCGCGCGTCGAGCTCTGAGCTCCACCCGGCGAGCAAAAAGCCTCACGCGCCGAGCTCTGAGCTCGACCTGTCGAGCAAAAAGCTCCACTCGCCGAGCCCTGGACTCCGTAAGCCAGGTCGCCAGCAAGGGCACTTTCACGCGCGTATCATGGGCGGCTCTTCCGCGCACGTCCCGCCCTGGGGCGTCGGTCTCCTCTTCCCCCCCGACCCGACATGCTGCTGCGCCGCCTGGAAAAGCTCATCGATCCGTTCCGCCCGCTGCCCGACACGCAGCCTCCGGCCAATGTCTGGCGCTTCTACGCCTACTTCCTGCGCGAAGTGCGCGGCGTCTTCGCGTTCCTGCTCGTCGTCGGGTTGCTGGGTGCGCTGATTGAAGTCGCGCTGTTCGACTTCCTGGGCCGCATCGTCGACATGATCCAGGCGACACCCGGCCCGGCGTTCTTCGGCCGCCACCGCAACGAATTGCTGTGGATGGCGTTTGTGGCCCTGATCGCGCGGCCGGTCATCTTCGGGCTGCACGACGTGCTCGTGCATCAGGTCATCAACCCGAACCTGTCGAACCTGATCCGCTGGCAGAACCACCGCTACGTGCTCAAGCAGAGCCTGACGTTCTTCCAGAACGACTTTGCGGGCCGCATTGCCCAGCGCATCATGCAGACCGGTTTCTCACTGCGCGATTCCGCGGTGCAGTCCGTGGATGCGCTCTGGCATGTCGTGATCTACGCGATCAGCGCGATGGTGCTGTTCGCCAGGGCCGACTGGTGGCTCGTGGTGCCGCTGCTGGTGTGGATTGGCTGCTACATCGCGGCCCTGAGCTACTTCGTGCCGCGCGTGAAGGCGCGATCGGTCATCGCCACGGAGTCGCGCTCCAAGCTGATGGGCCGCATCGTTGACGGCTACACCAACATCACCACGCTCAAGCTGTTCGCGCATACGCAACATGAAGAAAGCTATGCGCGCGACGCCATGGCCGAGCAGACGGACAAAACGCGCCTGTCCGGCCGCATGATCAGCGGCATGGATTTCACCATCACGGCCATGAACGGCCTGCTGATCGTTGGCACGTCGGCGCTCGCGCTGTGGCTGTGGAGCGAGGGCCGGGTGAGCGCCGGCACCATCGCGCTGACCACGGGGCTGGTGATCCGCATCAACAACATGTCGGGCTGGATCATGTGGGTGGTCAACGGCATCTTTGAAAACGTCGGGCAGGTGCAGGACGGCATGCAGACCATCGCGCTGCCGCGCGCCGTGATCGACCAGCCCGACGCCAAGCCGCTGCACGTAACCCGGGGCGAAGTGCGCTTCGAGCACGTCGGCTTTCACTACGGCAAGGGCAGCGGCGTGATCGAAGGGCTGGACTTGGTGGTGCGCCCCGGTGAGCGGATCGGCCTGGTCGGCCCGTCGGGCGCGGGCAAATCGACGTTGGTCAACCTGCTGCTGCGCCTCTACGACGTGGAGCGCGGCCGGATTCTGGTCGACGGTCAGGACATTGCGGCCGTGACACAAGAGAGCCTGCGCGAGCAGATCGGCATGGTCACGCAGGACACATCGCTGCTGCACCGCTCCATTCGCGACAACCTGCGCTACGGCAAACCCGACAGTACCGAGGCGGAGCTGATGCAGGCCGTGCATCGTGCGCGCGCCGACGAGTTCATCCCGCAGCTATCCGATGTGCAGGGGCGACGCGGCTTTGACGCGCTGGTGGGTGAGCGCGGGGTGAAGCTGTCGGGCGGTCAGCGGCAGCGCATCGCGATTGCGCGCGTGCTGCTCAAGGACGCGCCGATCCTGATCCTGGACGAAGCCACGTCCGCGCTGGATTCGGAAGTGGAAGCGGCCATCCAGGAGAGTCTGGAAACGCTGATGCAGGGCAAGACCGTGATTGCCATTGCGCACCGGCTTTCGACCATCGCACGCATGGACCGGCTGGTGGTGCTCGACGGCGGCCGCATTGTCGAGAGCGGCACGCACGCAGAGCTGCTGGAACACGGCGGCCTGTATGCGCGGCTGTGGGCGCATCAGACCGGCGGTTTCGTGGGAGTGGACTGAGCGTTACGACAGGCGGCGGCCGAGCGTCTCGGGCACCATCGCCAGCCCGATCAGCGAGACGAGGCCGCAGCCGATCACGTAGAACGCCGGCGCGTTGGCGTTGCCCGTGAGGTGAATCAGTTCGGTCGAGAAGAACTGCGCAAAGCCGCCGAAGATGGCAATGGCCACGCAGTAGGCAATCGACAGCCCCGTCGCGCGCAGCCGCTGCGGCAACACCTCGCTCACCAGCACCATCGAGGCCGGCGAGGTCATCGACATCGGCACCGACAAGCAGCCGACCACGATCAGCAACCGGGCGAGCGAGGGGTCTGCGTTGATGAGCGCGAAGGCCGGATAGATCATCGCCAGCAGCGCAACACGCGACCACAGCACGACCTTGCGGCGCCCGACGCGGTCGGCCAGCCGCCCTGCAAACGGCGACAGAACCACCTGCACCAGCGCGGCAATGCACGCCGCCCAGATGCCCAGCGACAGCGGCATGTGCAGCATGCTCACGGCATAGTTGCTGAGGTAGTAGACGATGATGTACGTGGACGACGCCACGCCGATCATCAGCAGGATGCTGGCGACCAGCGCACGACGGTGTTCGCGCAGCAACGGCAGCGTGGCGTCGGCCTCGCGCGTGCTGGGCGGTGCGGCGGTTTCCTCCAGACGGCGGCGGATGATCAGGCCGACCGGGATGACGAGAATGCCGATCACGAACGCCAGGCGCCAGCCCCACGACTCCAGCGCCGCAGGCGCCAGCACGTTGCTCAGCAGCAGGCCGACCAGCGCACCGAACAGCGCGGCCAGCCCCTGGCTGAACGGTTGCCAGCTCGTATAGAAGCCCCGCGAGCGGTCATCGGCGTATTCGAGCAGCAGCGCAGTCGAAGCGCCCATTTCGCCGCCGATGGCAAAGCCCTGCACAAGCCGCGCCAGCACGACGAGCATGGGCGCGAGGATGCCGATCTGGGCGTAGGTGGGCGTGACGACGAAGACGAGCGACGACAAACCCATCAGCCACAACGTGAGCGCCACCGCCGGCTTGCGGCCCGCGCGGTCGGCGTACATGCCGATCAGCAGACCGCCGAGCGGACGCATCAGGAAACCGACGCCAAACGTGGCGAACGACATCAGCAACTGGCCGATCGCATTGCCGACGGGAAAGTACAGCCGGCCGATCAGCGTGGCGAAGAAGCTGTAGACCACGAAGTCATAGAACTCCAGGCCGTTGCCGATGGTGATGGCGGCAATGGCGCGCGTACGTGACAGCGGTTGCGCGTGGACGGTCGCCTGCGCGCCGGCACGGCCGGCGTACGACGGCGCAGAGGTATGGTTCGACATGGGTTGTCTCCGAAACTCGTCTTTTTATTTGCGGGGGCGGGCCGGGCTCACGCCCCGCTGGCCTCTTCCGCCAGAACGGCTGTGGCGTTGGGTTTTACGCACAGATACCACGCTGCCGACATGAGCAACACCCAGCCAGCGCCCACGTACAGCGCCACGCGCGTGTCTTCCATGGTGCCCAGCACACCGATCACGAACAGCATGAACGCGATGGCGAGTGCCGGCCCGACTGGCCACAGCGGCACCTTGAACTTGAGCGCACGCACTTCTTCGGCCGACAGGCGACGGCGCATCGCCACCTGAGACAGCAGGATCATGAGCCAGACCCACACGGTGGCGAACGTGGCGATCGACGCGATGATCACGAAGACGTTCTCCGGGATGAGGTAGTTCAGCACCACGCCGCTCAGCAACGCGCCGGCCATGAACAGCACCGTCACCCAGGGCACACCGTGACGCGACGTGGCCGCAAAGATGCGCGGCGCCTGGCCCTGCTCCGCCATGCCGTACATCATCCGGCCCGCGCCGAAGATGTTGCTGTTGATGGCCGAGATGGCTGCCGAGATGACGATGAGGTTGAGGATGGCCGCCGCAGACCGGATGCCCAGTCCGGAGAAGATCTGCACAAACGGGCTGCCCTGGCCGTCGATGCCCGTCCACGGGAAGATCGCCATCAGCACGCACATGGTCAGCACGTAGAACAACAGGATGCGCGCCGGCACGGCGTTGATGGCCTTGGGGATGACCTTGTCGGGGTTCTGCGCCTCGCCGCCGGTGATGCCGATGATCTCGACGCCGCCATACGCGAACATCACCACGGCAAACGACGCCACGAGGCCGCCCACGCCGTGCGGCAGGAAACCGCCGTGCGACCAGAGATTGCTCAGGCCTGACGCGTGCTCGCCGTTCATCTTCACACCAAGGAACAGGATGACGGTGCCGCCGACGATCATGGCGCCGATCGCCACGATCTTGACGAGCGCGAGCCAGAATTCCATCTCGCCGAACACCTTGACGTTGCAGAGGTTCAGGCCGCAGATGAGCATGACGATGCCGAGCACCCAGATCCATTGCGGCACCTCCGGAAACCAGAAGCCCATGTAGATGCCGAAGGCGGTTACGTCGGCCAGGCAGACGATCACCATCTCGAGGATGTACGTCCAGCCGGTGAGAAAGCCGGCGAGCGGGCCGAGGTTGTCGCGCGCATAGCGCCCGAACGAGCCGGAAACCGGCTGGCGCACCGCCATCTCGCCGAGCGCGCGCATGACCATGTAGACGGCCGCGCCACCGATGATGTACGCGAGGATCACGGCCGGTCCGGCCAGCTGGATGGCCGAAGCGGAGCCATAGAAAAGGCCCGTGCCGATGGCCGAACCGAGCGCGAGAAAGCGGATATGCCGCGCGCGCAGGTTGCGTTGAAGGTGTTCCAAACTGTCTCCTCTTTATGTCGGCGAGGTTGCCTGCGAGGCCGGTCCCGGCTCGACGCATGGCTCGGTGGGATGCGAAGCCATATACAGACAACATCACGTATCCATATATGTTGTTGTATATACATTATCGATGGCATTGGGGTATTCCCGAGGGGTAGCGCTCCGGACATGTCTCCAAGCGCCCAAAGAAAAAGGCGGACATGTGTCCGCCTTGGATTTCGCAGGCCGTGCGGTACGAGCGCTATACCCAGCCCATACCGCCGACCAATGCCCCCAGCCCCACCAGCACCAGCGGGTGGACGCGGGTGAAGGAACACACCATGACCGTCGCCACAGTCAGCGCGACGGTGCTGAAGCTGCTGTCTGCGCCGCGCGCGAGCACCCAGCCGGTGGAGAACAGCAGGCCGATCGTCAGTGGTGCAAGGCCACGGCGGACCAGCGCAATCCAGCGCGCGTCGGGCTTGCGGTCCATGACGCGCGCGATGACGGCGGCGATCACGCACGACGGCCCGCAGATGCCAACCATCGAGGCAATTGCACCGCCCAGACCCGCCGCCTGCCAGCCGAACAATTCCACAAACAACACGTTGGGCCCGGGTGCCGCCTGGGAAATGGCATACATGGCGCTCAACTGCTCACTCGTCATGTAGTGCCGCGTGTCGACCAGGAAACGGTGCATGTCGGGCAGCGTCGAGCTGGCCCCGCCAATGGAGAGAAACGACAGCACGAGAAAGTGCCAGAACAGGTCGAAGACGGTGGTGAGGTAGGTCATCGCATCGCCCTCCATTCGAGCAGGAGGGCAAGCGGTATCAGCACCAGCATCACGGGAAGCAGCGGCCACTGCAGCACGCCGATGGTGAGGACGACCGCCAGACCGATGCCGACGGCACGCCAGGTGCGCGACTGGCCTTGCGCCAGCTTGACCGCCGTTGAGAGCACCAGCCCCGCCGCCACCGCTGCCATGCCCTTAAGCAGGTTCTGCACCAAAGGCAGCGCGCTGAATTGGTCGTACAGCATGACGATCAACAGCAGCAGCACGGCAGGCGTGAGCACAAGGCCGCCCATTGCTGCCGCGGCGCCACGTACGCCGTGATACCGATAGCCGAGCATCACCGACAGGTTGACCACATTCGGACCGGGCAACACCTGCCCGAGACTCAGCAGCTCGGCGAACTCGGTGTTGGATAGCCAGCGGTTGCGATCCACAATGCCGGCGCGCGCAAAGGGCAGCACGCCGCCAAAGCCCGACAGCCCCATCCGCGCAAACTCGGTAAAGAGCGTGCGGCACGAGGGAACGTTTGCGTCTGTCGCCGAAACCGCGTCAGGCGGGGCGTGCGGATCGCTCATCGGAT
The DNA here is from genome assembly GCF_021173085.1 of Ralstonia wenshanensis. NCBI lineage: Bacteria > Pseudomonadati > Pseudomonadota > Betaproteobacteria > Burkholderiales > Burkholderiaceae > Ralstonia > Ralstonia wenshanensis. The sequence goes on along the minus strand of NZ_CP076413.1, from coordinate 929,215 downwards.
CAGGCGGCTGCCGGTGCCGGTTTCGGCAGGGAGAGCTTCGGATCGCGCAGCTTGGGCTCCAGCGTCTTGCCCTTGCGTGCGCGCTTGCCTGCATACGGCTCTTGCGCGCGGGTCGTCAGGGTCTGTTCGACCGCCTTGCCGCCGCGCGGGCCGTTGCCCGAGAGCACGAAGCCTGCTGCACCGAAGGCCAGCGCCTGGAGCAGCGTTTCGTTCTTCTCCAGCTCCATCAGGATCACGCCGCGGCCACCGCTGGCGAGCGTCTTCAACTCGCTGATCTGGAACAGCAGCATGCGGCCGCCTTCGGACAGGCACGCCACGCCATAAGCGTCAGCCGGCACCGGCGCCGGTTTGTTCGGTTGATCGCCTTCGTCCAGCGTCAGGAACGCCTTGCCGGCCTTCTGGCGACCGACCATGTCCCCCACCTTGGCCAGGAAGCCGTTGCCGCCGCGCGTGGAGATCACCAGATTCTGTTCGGCGTGGCCCGCGAACGTGTGAGCGATATGCGTGCCCGGCGCGAGTTCGATCAGCGTCGTCAGCGGCACACCATCGCCACGGCCGCCCGGCAGGTTGGCCACGGCCACGGAATAGACGCGGCCCGTGCCCTTGTCGTCGCGCGTGCCGAAGATCAGCAGCGCATCAGTGGTGCGGCATTCAAACGTGTCGTACAGCGTGTCGCCTGCCTTGAAGCCGAATTGCGTGGCGTCGTGGCCATGGCCCTGGCGCGTGCGTACCCAGCCCTTCTGCGAGACGATCACCGTGACGGGTTCATCGACGACCTTCACTTCGGCAGCGGCGCGGCGCTCTTCCTGGATGAAGGTGCGGCGGTCGTCGCCGTATTGCTTCGCGTCGGTCTCGATCTCCTTGATGATGCGACGGCGCATCATGGTCTCGGACTTCAGCAGCACGTCCAGCTCGCCCTGCTCTTCGCGCAGGTTCTTCAGCTCCTGCTCGATCTTGATGGCCTCCAGGCGTGCGAGCTGGCGCAGGCGGATTTCCAGGATGTCTTCGGCCTGGCGGTCGCTCAGGTTGAAGACCTGGATCAGCGCGGCCTTGGGCTCCTCGCTCTCGCGGATGATGCGGATCACGTCCTCAATGCGCAGCAGCACCAGTTGCCGGCCTTCGAGGATGTGGATGCGGTCTTCCACCTTGCCCAGACGATGGCGCGTGCGGCGCGTGACCGTGGCAAAGCGGTAGGCGATCCATTCGCGCAGGATCTCGGCCAGCCCCTTCTGGCGCGGACGGCCATCCGTACCGATCATCACCAGGTTGATGGCCGCGCCCGATTCCAGCGACGTATGCGCCAGCAGCGCGTTGGCAAATTCCTGCTGGTCGATGTTCTTGCTCTTGGGCTCGAACACGAGACGCACCGGCGCGTCCTTGCCGGATTCATCGCGCACGGCATCGAGCAGACCCAGCATGGTCTGCTTCATGGTGAGCTGATCCGGCGACAACGACTTCTTGCCCGTGCGCACCTTCGGGTTCGTCAGCTCTTCAATCTCTTCCAGCACCTTTTGCGACGAGGTGTTGGGCGGCAGTTCGTTCACCACGAGCTGCCACTGGCCGCGCGCGAGTTCTTCGATCTTCCAGCGCGCACGCACCTTCAGGCTGCCGCGACCGCTCTCATATACCTGCGCAATGTCGGCTGCAGACGAGATGATCTGGCCGCCGCCCGGGAAATCCGGACCCGGCATGTACTGCATCAGGTCGGTGCTGGTGAGCTTGTCGTCGCGGATGAGCGCCACGGTGGCGCTCGCCACTTCGCGCAGGTTGTGCGACGGGATCTCCGTGGCCATCCCCACCGCAATGCCCGATGCGCCGTTGAGCAGCACGAACGGCAGGCGCGCAGGCAGCAGCTTCGGCTCTTCCATCGAACCGTCGTAGTTCGGGATGAAATCGACCGTGCCCTGATCCAGCTCTTCGAGCAGCAGACGCGAGATGGGCGTGAGGCGCGCTTCGGTGTAGCGCATCGCCGCCGCGCCGTCGCCGTCGCGCGAGCCGAAGTTGCCCTGACCGTCGATCAGCGGGTAGCGCAGCGAGAAATCCTGCGCCAGGCGCACCAGCGCGTCGTAGGCGGATTGATCGCCGTGCGGGTGGTATTTACCCAGCACGTCGCCCACCACGCGCGCCGATTTGACCGGCTTGGCATCGGAGCGCAGGCCCATCTCGTGCATCGCAAACAGGATGCGGCGCTGCACCGGCTTCTGGCCATCGGCCACCTCGGGCAGCGCGCGGCCCTTGACCACGCTGATGGCGTAGTCGAGGTAAGCGCGCTCGGCATAGGCGCCAAGCGTGAGCGCTTCGGCCGGCTCGCTGGGGTCGAAGAGGATGTCTTGTTGTTCCATGGAGGCTCAAGCGAAAGCGGCGCGCTTCAACGTTGCGGCGCCGCCAGGATCAATGTTGGGGTAGGTTCGTGGCCACGCCGGTGGCCGGGTCCAAGACGAGTTCGATGCGTGCAGGCCGTCCCGTACGGCCTGGCTTGCGCGTGGCGATGACGCCGTTGGCACTCACGTTCATCAGCCCAGGCACGGCGGCGACCGGGTTGTAGTAGCGATAGAACTGCAGCACCGTCTTCACGTAGTTCTGTGTCTCGGTGTAGGGCGGAATGTCGTTGCCGTGCTTCTGCACCGCGCCCTCGCCCGCGTTGTAGGCGGCCAATACGAGTTCAAGGTTGCCCGAGAACATGCGCAGCAGATCGCTCAGGTAACGCACGCCGGTGGTGATGTTGGTCTTCGGGTCGGCCAGCTTCTGTGCGGCCGTGCGGCGGGCGTCGCCCGTCACCCCGTAGCGCGCGCCGGTGTCCGGAATCACCTGCATCAGCCCGATTGCGCCCTTGGGCGACACGGCCTGCGGGTTGAAACCGGATTCGGCGGCAATCACGGCCTTCACCAGCGCGGGGTCGATACCGTGCTTACTGGCGGCCTGGCGGATCAGCGGTTCCACCGTCGGTACGTTCGGATGCTGCAGCACTGCGCGCACCAGGCGCTGGCGCATGCCAGCGGCGTTGTCGAGTGCATCGCGCTTGCTGGCATTGAGATAGGCATCGGCGTCGGGCAGCTCAGTGGCCGGCAGGGCGATGGCGCTGTCGTCCTTCGCCTTGTCGTCGCCCTTGCTCGCCACCGCCGCACCCTTCATGAACAGCACGTAGCGATCGTCCAGGCGTTCCGCCGCAAAGTGCGCGAGACCGTTTTCGTCGATGTAGCCGTAGACGTCCGCGCGCGCCGGCTGGCTGGCCACCAGGGCCAGCGCCGTCAATGCGAGTGCGAAACGTGCAAACAGCTTCATCGTTGTCGGTCAGCGATCAAATATCGGCTTCGACTTCGTTGCCGCGCGCTTCCAGCCATGTGCGGCGCGCGCCGGCTTCGCCCTTGCCCATCAGCATGTTCATCATGTTGATGGTCTGGTCTTGGCCCAACTCGCCCAGCGCCACAGGCAGCAGGCGGCGCGTGTCGGGGTTCATGGTGGTTTCCCAGAGCTGCTCGGCGCTCATTTCGCCCAGGCCCTTGAAGCGGGAAATCTGCCAGGCACCTTCCTTCACGCCGTCCTTGCGCAGCTTGTCTTCAATGGCTTCCAGCTCGCCGTCGTCCAGCGCGTAGAGCTTTTGCGCGGGCTTCTTGCCGCGCGCGGGGGCATCGACACGATACAGCGGCGGCCGGGCCACGCATACGTTCCCGCGATCGATCAGTTGCGGGAAGTGCTTGAAGAACAACGTGAGCAGCAGCACCTGGATGTGCGCGCCGTCCACGTCAGCATCGGACAGGATGCAGATCTTGCCGTAGCGCAGGCCCGACAGGTCGACCGCATCGTTCGGACCGTGCGGGTCGACGCCGATGGCGACCGCAATGTCGTGCACTTCGTTGTTGGCGAACAGGCGGTCGCGCTCGGTCTCCCAGGTGTTCAGCACCTTGCCGCGCAACGGCAGGATGGCCTGGAATTCCTTGTCGCGGCCCATCTTGGCCGAGCCACCAGCGGAGTCGCCTTCCACCAGGAAGAGTTCGTTGCGGGTGACGTCGTCGGATTCGCAGTCGGTCAGCTTGCCGGGCAGCACGGCCACGCCGGAGCCCTTCTTCTTCTCGACCTTCTGCGCGGCGCGTGTGCGCGCCTGCGCCTGCTTGATGACGAGTTCGGCGAGCTTCTTGCCGTGCTCGACGTGCTGGTTCAGCCACAGTTCCAACGCCGGGCGGCTGAAGGTCGACACCAGCCGCACCGCATCGCGGCTGTTCAGGCGCTCCTTGATCTGCCCCTGGAACTGCGGGTCGAGCACCTTGGCCGACAGCACGAACGAAGCGCGCGCAAACACGTCTTCGGACATCAGCTTGACGCCCTTGGGCAGCAACGCATGCATCTCGACAAAGCTCTTCACGGCCTGGAACAGGCCTTCGCGCAAACCGGATTCGTGCGTGCCGCCCGCGGGTGTCGGGATCAGGTTGACGTACGACTCGCGCACTGGCGAGCCCTCTTCCGTCCAGGCCACCACCCACGAAGCGCCCTCGCCGAATGCAAAACCCTCTTCGCCGAGCTTGTCGGGGTCGGCAAAGTGTTCGCCTTCAAACAAGGGAATCACCGGCTCGGCGCCGCTGCCTTGCGCAAGCGATTCGACCAGATAGCCGCGCAGGCCCTGGTCGTATTGCCATTCGAGCGTCTCGCCGGTTTTTTCCAGCGTGAGCGTGACCTTCACGCCCGGCAGCAGCACGGCCTTGCTGCGCAGCAAGCGCTGCAGCTCGGCCTGGGGGATGTTCTCGGAGTCGAAATACTTGGCGTCCGGCCACGCGCGCACGCGTGTGCCGCTCTTTTTCTCGCCGCGCTCGGCCTTGCGGGTGGCGAGCGGCTCGATCACGTCGCCGCCGGAGAACGCAAGCGTCGACACATTGCCGTCACGCCAGACCGTCACTTCCAGCCGCGTCGACAGCGCGTTCGTGACCGACACGCCCACGCCGTGCAGCCCGCCGGAGAACGCATATGCGCCACCGCGGCCCTTGTCGAACTTGCCACCGGCATGCAGGCGCGTGTAGACGATCTCGACCACCGGCACGCCCTCTTCGGGGTGGATGCCGACGGGGATGCCGCGCGCATCGTCTTCCACGCTCACGCTGCCGTCCTTGTGCAGCGTCACGGCAATCAGCTTGCCGTAACCGCCCAACGCCTCGTCAGCGGAGTTGTCGATGACTTCCTGCACGATGTGCAGGGGATTGTCGGTGCGCGTGTACATGCCCGGCCGTTGCTTGACCGGTTCCAGGCCCTTGAGGACCTTGATCGACGATTCGCTGTATTGGGAGGTTTTGCTCATGGAAGGCGGAAAAACTGACCAGGCCTGGGTCTGTCCCCAAGCACCGGGAATGCAGCGCGCATTGTAAAGGAAGCTGTCCTCAACAATGCGGAGGGATCGTCAGCGTCGGGACGCGAGCCGGAACTCACATTCGCCCGACAGCCCGCTGACATATTGCGTGGTTACTGCGGCGTCACACCGTGCCGGCGCGCTTTGCCTCCAGGGCTTCCCAGCGCTCCAGCGCCTCCAGCAGCTCCAGTTCGATGGCTTCGTGGCGCTCGGCCAGCTTTTGCGCGCGCTCCGGGTCGCGGCCGTAGATCGTGCCGTCTTCCAGTTCGCCGCCGACCTGCTTCTGCTCCGCCTCCAGCGCTTCGATGGTGGCGGGCAGCGCGTCCAGTTCGCGCTGCTCCTTGTAGCTGAGCTTGACCGTGGCGCGCTCGCGCGGCTTGGCGGCTTCGGGTTTCTTCTCTTCGGCGACGGGCTTGGCGGCTTGCGACATTTGCGCCGAGCGCGCCGATTGCGTCTGCCAGTCCGAGAAGCCGCCCACGTATTCGCGCCAACGGCCCTCGCCCTCTGCCGCAATCACCGAGGTGACGACGTTGTCGACGAACGCGCGATCGTGTGAAACGAGGAAAACGGTACCGCTGTATTCCTGCAGCAGTTCTTCCAGCAGTTCAAGCGTGTCGATGTCCAGGTCGTTGGTCGGCTCGTCGAGCACCAGCACGTTGGCCGGACGGGCAAACAGGCGAGCCAGCAGCAAGCGGTTGCGCTCGCCGCCCGACAGCGAAGCCACCGGCGAGCGCGCACGCTCGGGCGGGAAGAGGAAATCGCCCAGGTAGCTCATCACGTGCTTGCGCTGGCCGTTCACTTCGATCCAGTCGCTGCCCGGGCTGATGGTGTCGGCGAGCGACCGGTTCAGGTCCAACTGCGCGCGCATCTGATCGAAATACGCCACCTGCAAGTTGGTGCCGTTGCGCACCGTGCCCGAATCGGGCGCTAATTCGCCGAGAATCAACTTCAGCAGCGTGGTCTTGCCGACGCCGTTGGCGCCGAGAATCCCGACCTTGTCGCCGCGCATGATGGTGGCGGTGAAATTGTCGACGACGGTTTTGTCGCCGTAGCGCTTGGTCACGTCGATCAGCTCGGCGACGATCTTGCCGGAGCGGTCGCCCTGCGAGACTTCGAGCTTCACGTTGCCTTGCACCTCGCGGCGCGCCTGGCGCTCCACACGCATTTGTTCCAGCCGCGCAACTCGGCCCACGCTGCGGGTGCGGCGCGCTTCCACGCCCTTGCGGATCCACACCTCTTCCTGCGCGAGCAGCTTGTCGAAGCGTGCATTTTCCAGCGCTTCAGCTTCCAGCTCCTGCACCTTGCGCGTCTGATACGCCGTGAAATTGCCGGGGTACGAGCGCAGCTTGCCGCGATCGAGTTCGATGATGCGCGTGGCCACGCGGTCAAGAAACGCGCGATCGTGCGTGATGAACAACACGCTGCCGCGGAACGCCAACAGCAAGTCTTCGAGCCAGCGGATGGAGTCGTAGTCGAGGTGGTTGGTCGGCTCGTCCAGCAGCAGGATGTCGGGCGCGCCCACCAGCGCCTGCGCAAGCGCCACACGCTTGGTCAGGCCGCCCGACAACGAACCGATGCGCGCGCCGGGCTGCAGGCCCAGCTGGGCGATCGTCGTCTCCACGCGCGTACGCAGTTGCCACGCATCGGCCGCTTCCAGTTGGGATTGCAACGCCTGCAGCTTGTGCAGCGCGTCTTCATCGTGGGAATCCCCCATCGACGTGATCAGCGCTTCGTATTCGGCAAGCAGGCCGGCGGCCTGCGGCACCCCCATCGCCACGGCTTCGGCCACGGTCTGTTCCGGATCGAATTCGGGCTCTTGCGGCACATACGCCGACGTCACGCCGCTCTGGCGCGCGATCAGGCCGTCATCCGGCGAAGTCGTACCCGCCACGATCTTGAGCAGCGACGACTTGCCGGTGCCATTGCGGCCGATCAGGCCAACGCGCTCGCCGGCCTCCAGCGAGAAATCGGTGTGGTCGAGCAGCGCCACGTGGCCGAACGCCAGTTGCGCATCGGTAATGGAAAACAGGGCCATGCTGGAGTGAAAAGGATGCAGGCCGCGTGCGGCCGGAAGGCGCGTATTGTAGTCGCCCCGCGCGTCATCCATCGGCGGCATTGCGCTTGCAGATGCCGGTGCTATAACGCTTGTGCCGCCGGACTCGCTTTTTCCGGCCGCGCCATCCATACCGTTACAAAGGGGAAATGACGATGCGCGGACTCTTCGGGCTGTTGATCATCTTGATCGTGGCAGGCATTCCGGTGCGGCAGATTTTGCTGCGGACTGGCTTTTCACCGTGGTGGACGCTGCTTGTGCTGGTGCCGCTGGTGAACCTGGTGGCGCTGTGGGTTTTCGCGTTCTCGAACTGGCCGCGGCAGTCGTCCCAGCCGGGAAACGTGCTGCCGAATCAAAACTAAGCGAGCTCGAACGCGCAAGCGCCAAAGAAAACGGCCCGCTTTCGGCGGGCCGGAAGAGTCTCTCCTCGATGCCTTGCGAACAAGACATGGCCGGAGCATAGCGCCCCTGGTCCGTCTCGGGCAGTCGGGACAAACCCGGTAGGGAAAAACGCCTAACGCTAGGCCCGGTGCGGCTTCGCACTGCCGCAACGCACGCTGCGCCAAGCATGCACCCGGAGCAAGTCTATTGCGCCGGCCAAACCCTCTGCACGGTGCATTACGCACGCCTCATGTGCGCGACGCACCACTGCAAGGCACTCGCCATACATCGACTTTTAGAAGCCGGAATCCAGTCGTGCGGCCTGCTTACAACACCCAATTGCACAGGCCTGCAGGTTGCATCGCCGCGCCGTATCATGCGGCAGGCCCTCCGGTCACGAGCCGGGCATAACGATAACGTGGGCCGCCGATTCTTTCCGGGGGATACAACCATGCCGTTCTTCTCGCGCGCGCTGCCGGCTGCAGCGCTGCTCTTCGCTTCGCTTTCCAGTTTTGTACCGGGCACTGCCCTGGCCTCTTCCACACCGGTGCTCGACCGCATCCGTGATACGGGTACCGTCCGTGTCGCCTATCGCGAAAGCTCCGTGCCCTTCTCGTTCTACGACGCCGATAAAAAGCCCGTCGGCTATGCCGTCGACCTGTGCCTGCGCGTGGTCGACAAGCTGCGCACGGACCTGAAGCGGCCTGACCTGAAAGTGCAATACGTGATGGTCACGCCTTCGACACGGATGCCGGCCATCATCGAAGGCAAAGCCGACCTCGAATGCGGCTCGACCACCAACAATCGCGAGCGCCGCGAGAAGGTGGCATTCACGATCCCGCATTACATCGCGGGCATCCGCATGATTGTCAAAACGTCGTCGGGCATCCGCAGGTGGGATGACCTGCGCGGCAAGACCGTAGTCACCACCAAGGGCACCACCAGCGTCGCGGAATTGCGCAAGATGAACGACGTGCGCGTGCTGAACATGAAGTTTCTCGAAGCCAAGGACCACGCTGAATCGTTTGCGATGGTCGAAGCCGGCAAGGCTGACGCCTTTGCGATGGACGACGTGCTGCTCTACGGCTTCCGTGCCAACACCAAGACGCCAAGCGACTACGCGGTCGTCGGCGACATGCTGACGGTCGAGCCCTACGCGATCATGCTCAGCAAGGACGACGCCGAGTTCAAACACCTTGTTGATCGCGCGATGACCAACATCATCCTCGACTACGACGCCGACAAGCTCTACAAAAAGTGGTTCCAGCAACCGATTCCGCCGCACAGCGCAAAGCTGGATATCCCGATGAGCTTCCTGCTGCGCGACTCGTTCAAGTACCCGAGCGACAAGGTCGCAGATTGAACGCAACGGGGTAATCGCGCAACGCCGCCCAGTCAGGCGGCGTTTTGCGTTGCGCAATCAGCGCTGGGCCGGCAGCATCGGCTTGTTGAGCAGGCGCGACAGGACAGCTTCGGGCGAATGGGTGCGGTCGGCAATGGCCGCCGGGTCAAGATAAAAAGTCTGCTCCATCATCGCGCGGCCACGCATTGCGGCATGCAATGCCTGATCGCTGAAGACCACCCACGTCGAACCCGGAGCGAATTCGAACGTCTGTTGCGGTGCCTCACGCTGATAGGCCAGATCCGCTTTCGCAAGGTCGTGCAGCTGCAGCATGCGGTGGTCGTATTCAGAGCGTGGGCGTTTGGTGACGTGCAGCTTGTGCATCAACCACGATTGTCCTGGGAGCATCCCACGCGTTTTCGGTACAAACCGCTGCGCGAAATCGGCAAAGGGTTCGCCGATGCGCCAGACGCGCGAGGCATCCGGATCGACATTGTGGAACACCCGCAAGAGGCGCTGGCCGTGCAGCGGGTTCGACGGAAATGCGTCGACATGCAGGCGCGTGTCGTCCTTGCGCCAACTGACCGGCCGCCCGGCAATCTCGGCCGGCCGCAACGACGTGCCGGCCCGCCTCAAGTACGGGGCGTAGTCGGGAAACAGCGTCAGCACGAGGCATTCGGCAGCATCGGCGTAACGCCGGATCAGGGTAGCGAGATCGCGCAGGTCGGCAGGGTGCCCGACGGCACCGCGCACGCGGGATTCGTTCGCGCGCAGGTTGATGTTCTTCGTCTTGCCGTCCGACCAGCGTGCATCGAGAAAGCGCTGCTCCCGGGCATCCAGTGGGAAGTCGAGCGCCGGGAAGTGCAGCACATTGCCGCGCTCCAGCGCAGACCGCATGGCAGCCGCCTCATCAGACGTCACGGCGGGTGCCCATTCGCGCACCGGCCACGGCACGACCATGTCGATGGCGGGCGGCGCAGCGATGGCTCGCTGTCCGGAATGATGGTTGCGCGCCGGCGGTGTGGCGGGCACAAACCCTTGCATACTTCCCATGAACTTATCAATCGCTTACGTAAATATTTGCGAATGATAGAGCGCTTACCAACTCAGTGCATCGTCAGGAAGCACAACGCATCATGTCTTACGACATGTGCCGAGGTGTTCGCCGATGGGGGAGGCGGAATTTAGAGGAAGTGTTTGACGACCTGCTCTTCCAAGCCGACGAAGCGCACCAGTTGGCGTGAGCCGTCAGGAAATTGCTTGATGACGTGGCCGTCGGGGGTATCGGTGTGACGGAAATAGATCGGTCGATCAATCGTCCCGGGCCGATGCTTGGGAAGCAGACTTTCCAGCGACGGCTCCACCGTCCACGGATCGTCCCGTTCTTCGGATGCCAGCATGTTGGTCGCCTAGGAGTTTCTGAAAGGGGTGATGAAGCATAACTTCCGTGAACAATCGTGCAAAGTTCGTAATACTTAAATCTGATTCTTTGACCGATCGTTCGTTCGCTTTAGCGTTTGCTTCATCACAAGTGCGCTTGGACTGTGGGCCGCAACCTACAAAACCCGTGGCGTCATCATCGTTTCATATGACATCAGTAGCCGCTGTCGACGCCGCCCTGCGACCCCGAGGTTGACTGGTCTTGGCTCTGCAAATTGCGTAGAATCGCGGCTCGCTCGGGCGGCCGTTGGCGTCACCCGGGGGTCGGTCACTCGCCGTAGCACAATGGATAGTGCACGCGCCTCCTAAGCGTGAGATACAGGTTCGATTCCTGTCGGCGGGACCAGCAGATAAACAAAGCCAGGCAACACGCCTGGCTTTTGTTTTCTTGCCCGCACAAAACAACGAGGCCCGCCACACGTGGGCGGGCCTATGGCTGCGGATGGCCCCGGGCCATCTAGGTCAGCACCGGCAGCGCTTCGAGCACGAGCAGCCCGATCAGCACCCCGATAATCGTCAGCAGCACGCGGATCCCTACTCGCGCACCTCGGATCACCAGTGGCGCAGAGGCCAGTCCGATCACGCCCGCAACACAGACGGCGAGCAACAGATACAGGTTGGAGAAGGCCATCGGGAATTCCATCATCCGCCCCTTTCCGGCTGTGAGCGTAGCCGGCCTTTTTCAGTATAGGCCGCAGGTTCGATCCAGCAAGCGGTGACACGGGCATCTGCTCCGCACCGTTGGCATTTTTGCGCAGTGCAAAAATTCATGCTATAGTCCGTGGCTTGGCTGCTTACTGCCGTATTTTTCGGTCCGCGGTTGGCCGATGTGCCGGTTCAAACCGGCGCGCATCGCCTAAATCCCCGCCCGTTGCATGCATGCGCAGCCGATTGCCATTGTGCTTGGCATCGTCTCCGATCTCCCGCGTGGATTCCGCATCACGCCGAAGGGACCGCCGCCCCACCTCGCTGACCTGTTCAGCTTGAGGCCGGCCCACTCCCCCGCCTGTCCGTTCTGCAGCCCGTCTGTCGAACCGGCCTTATCCGATTGGCGCCGACGCCCGTGATTAACCGGTCGCCGTATCCCATTTCCGTCGTCTGCATCCGTTGATGCGGCGGCGCGGCAGCCTTACTACCTATTCGACATGACGCAGCCTCAAGACGGCAGCGGCGCTATTGCGCACGCTGAAGCCAGCAACACCAATACCGAAAACCTGATCGCCGAAGCCGCGACCCGTGCCAGCGCCTTTGCTGCACTGGGCCTGGACGACCGCATCGTCCGTGCGCTGGGCGAAGTGAACTACATCACCCCGACGCCGGTTCAAGCGCAAGCCATTCCGGCTTGCCTGTCGGGCCGCGACCTGCTGGTCACGAGCCAGACCGGTTCGGGCAAGACCGCCGCGTTCATCCTGCCGGCCATCCAGCGCATCAGCGAGCAACCCGAGCCGCAGCGCCCGCGCATGGACGGCCCGCCGCAACGCATGAAGGGGCGCCGGCCCCGCCCGGCACCGGCCAAGCCGTCGCTGCTGGTGCTCACGCCCACGCGTGAACTGGCCCTGCAAGTGACCACCGCTACCGCACAGTACGGCCGCCATCTGCGCCGCATCGTCTGCGCGAGCATCCTGGGCGGCATGCCCTACCCGAAGCAGCTCGACATGCTGGCACGCATGCCGGACATCATCATCGCCACGCCGGGCCGCCTGCTCGACCACATCGATTCGGGCCGCATCGACCTGTCGGCACTCGACATGCTCGTCTTTGACGAAGCAGACCGCATGCTGGATATGGGCTTCTCGGATGACATCGAAGCCATCGTCGGTGCCACGCCGGCGACGCGCCAGATGCTGATGTTCTCGGCTACCATGGACCGCCGCATCGAGCAACTGGCCGAGCGCATGATGCGCGAGCCGCAGCGTATCGAAATCGCCGCCGCGAAGATCGACCAAAGCAACATCGAAGAGCGCCTGCACTTCACCGACGACATGTCGCACAAGCAGCAGCTGCTGGATCACCTGCTGCGCGACGCGTCGCTCAAGCAAGCCATCGTCTTCACGGCGACCAAGCGTGATGCCGACTCGCTGGCCGAGCGCCTGACCGAGCACGGTTTCTCCGCCGGCGCCTTGCATGGCGACATGCACCAGGGCGCCCGTAACCGTACGCTGACGGCACTGCGCCGCGGTCAGTTGCGCGTGCTGGTGGCCACCGACGTGGCCGCCCGCGGCATTGACGTGCCGGACATCACGCACGTGGTCAACTTCGACCTGCCCAAGCAGGCCGAAGACTACGTGCACCGCATCGGCCGTACGGGCCGTGCCGGCCGCAGCGGGATCGCCATCAACCTGGTGAACCACAACGACACGTTCCAATGGCGCCGTATCGAGCGCTTCGTTGATCGCCGCATCGACGCATCGGTTGTCGAGGGCCTTGAGCCGAAGCGCTCGGCCAAGCCCCGCACTGGTGGCCCGCGTGCCGGCGGCGACCGGGGCGGCTACCGCGGAAACGGTGGCAATGGCGGCGGTTATCGCGGCCAGCGTGAAGGCTACGGCGCACGCCAAGGCAGCAACGGTGGCAATGGCGGTAACAGCGAAGGCCGCTTCCAACGCAGCTTTGGCGGCGACCGCGACGGCTTTGCTCCGCGCCGCGACGATCGCAACGGCAACAGCAACAGCAACAGCAACGGCGGCGGCTACCAAGGCGCCCAACGCGAATGGAACCGCGACGACCGCGCCCCGCGTCAGTCGTATGGCCAAGGCCAGCAAAACCGTGGCGACTGGCAACAACGCCCGGCACGTACGCAAGGCACGCAAGACAGCAACCGTGGCTATGGCAACAGCGCCGGCAACAGCAACGGTGGCGGTTATGGCAATCGTGACGGCAATCGCGAGAGCTATGGCAACCGTGAGAGCGCCCCGCGTCGCTTTGGCGACAACAACGGCGGTAGCCGCTTTGGCGACGGTGGCAACGGCGCGCAGCGTCGCAGCTATGGTAATCGCGACGGCAACCGCGACAGCTACGGCAGCAAGGGCCGTTCGCGCGACTTCGATCGTTGACCGATGAGGGGCCATCTTTTCCGGATGGCCTTAGCAGACAGCCAACAAAAAACCCCACGTCTAACAGCGTGGGGTTTTTTGCTTCTTGGGCAACGCCGGTCAATCGCGGCTCGACTTGCCGGTCCTGTCCCGACCGGCTTCCGTCAAAGCGCACAGGTTCGGAAGCCGACAAAGATGTCGTCGCGCTCCGGCAGCAGGAAGCCCCGGAAACGCGGGTGACGGGTGCGTTGCGGCGTATGTGCAGCGGCGCCCCTCACCGCCTGCATCGTCACGAAGTGCGGCGCCGAGAGGCTCGCCACACGGCCTCGCGGCATGCCCGGCACAAAATCCGGATACGGCTCGAACGGCGACGACGTCCACTCCCACACCTGCCCCCAATGAAAGCCGGCCCGGCCCTGCACTGCGGCCATCTCCCATTCGTCTTCGGTCGGTAGGCGACGGCCGGCCCAGCGGCACCAAGCCTGGGCTTCGTACAGGCTCACATGACGCACGGCTTCATCCCGGTTGATCGTACGCGCCTGGCCGTAGCGCAGTGCCTGCCAGGTGCGCGTGGCGGGATCGCGCTGCCAACCCAGCGGCGCCGAACGCTCCTGCATCATCAGCCACTCCATGCCGGCCGGCGACCACCACTGCGGATGGTCGTAGCCGCGGTCTTCGATGAACTCCAGGTATTGGCCATTCGTGACCGGCTGCGCATCGATCTCAAACGCGGGCACATAGGTGCGGTACGGCGGACACTCGTTGTCAAAGAAGAAGCCATCGGCGTCCGGCCAGCCCATCTGGAAGCGGCCGCCGGACAACGCCAATGTCTGGGCAGCCGGCACGGCCACGGCGGCCAGCGGAGGCTGTCCAGCGGGTTGCAGGCCCAGTACCTGCAGCAGGCCGTGCAGATGTTCGGCGCGCAGATCTTCGTGGAATACCGCCCAGCGAAACGGCTCCAGCGCCGCATCGTCGTCGGTGCCAAGCGTGGCGAGCTTACGGAGCACGCGGTCGAGCACGCCATGCGCGTAGTGCTTGATCGCGGCAATGCCGGGCAGCGTCAGGTCCCAGCATGCCTCTGGCGGCATGCGGTCCATGTCGAAGAACGAGTCGGCACCGTCAAGCGCGGCGGGCAGCGTGGCTTGCCAGTGCGCCAGATCCCACTCCGTGCCGGCGCCGTCTTCGATGGTGTCGCTGCCGTTGCGACGCGGCTCGCGCAGGCACCAGAACTCGGCAAACCAGGCCAACTGGCCCAGCGTCCAGAGGGGCGGCGCGTGATGCTCCACGCGTTCAATTTGCCAGCCGCGCTGCGTATCGCCAAACGCCGACAACAACGCGAGCGTGCGATTGCGTGCGTCAACGAGGCTGTGCGCGATGCCCTGGCGCGGCAGGCGACGGCCGTCGGTCCAGTCGGGAAGCGATCCGATGAAGGTCGGATCGGGGAGCATGAAGAATTCAGCCATCGCGGCACACCTCGGGCGGGAATCGATCCATTATCGCACCGGCCTGCCGGGTGTTCTGCCGCCCGTCCTAACGGCCTACGCTCGCGTGGCAGACGGCAAAGTCGCTGCTGGCGTCGGTCCAGGCATGCAGGTCTTCGAAGCCGACATCGGCAAACATCGCTTGCAGGCTCGGCAGGTCATATTTGACGGAGTTCTCGGTGTGCATGCGTTCGCCGGCAGCAAAGGCGCGGTCGTGCTTGCCCCATCGCACTGTCACGTCGCGACGAGCTTCTAGGTGCATCTCAACGCGATGGGCTTCTGAGCGGTACAGCGCGACATGGCGCCAGTCCCGCACGTCGAAATTTGCGCCCAGGAGGCGATTCAGGTTGCGCAGCACGTTCAGGTTGAACGCTGCCGTCACGCCGAGCGGATCGTCGTAAGCGGCCTCGAGGCGTTCGGCCTCTTTGATGAGGTCGATGCCGATCAGCACGCTGTCGCCGGGGGCGGAAGCTTCGCGCAGGCGCGAGAGAAATGCGCCCGCCTCTTCCGGTGTGAAGTTGCCCAGGCTCGAACCGGGATAGAACCACACGCGGCGCCCATCGCCCGCGGCATCAGGCAACACCAGCGGCGCACATAGATCGGCGCCGATGCCGACCATCGGCAATTGGGGATGCTGACGCGCAAGCCCACGGAGCGTATCGCGTAGAAAATCCGCCGAGATATCGATCGCCACATAACGCGACGGCGCGAGCGTGCGGAACAGCCGTGCGGCTTTTTCGCAGTTGCCGGCCCCCAAGTCGATCAACGTGGCGCCGCGCCCCACGCGCATCGCGATCTCGGCCGCGTGCAGGCTGAAGATGGCGGCTTCGGTGCGCGTCGGGTAGTACTCGGGCAGATCGGTAATCGCTTCGAACAGGCGCGAACCAAGGGCGTCGTAGAAGAACTTCGGGCTGATGCTGGCTGCGGGTGCGAGTAGGCCGGCTTCGGCCTCGGCACGCAGCGCAGCGTCGTCTTCCGTAAAGAGCTGGTAGAAAGTCAGGCCTGCGCCAACGGCGTCGACCGTGGGCTGGGGCTGGATCAGTCGAGCCAGCGCGCGGCGGGCATAGGCATCGGCGGACGGCTTGGTGGCCTGCATGGTGTCTCCCGTTGTGGGTGGAACGGCACGGTGCTGCATGGTCATGAGGGCTGTCGACAGCGAGAAATGTGCCATCGCGCCCATGCCATCACCGCAGGCCCGTGGCACGCGGATGAAATTGCAGCGTAGACGCCGCTTTGTGACAGCGCCACCGTTCTTTCGCCGGAGGCCGTCACAACAAGGCATCGCGCCAATCGTAAAAATCACCTGCACCGCTGAAAAAATCACGCACACCTTGCTGCAAGGCCAATGTTGCGTTTTTGCAGCGCACAATCGGCCTGCTGCGATATAATGCGGACTTCCTCAAAGGGGAGTAGCTCGGGGGTTCTTCAGCCCCAGGCACGATCGTCATGACGAAGCCCACGCTTCCGGTCGTGCCGGCACCAGCAGGTTCCCAACCTGTTCGTGTCGAGCAAGACCTTTGCAACCGGATTTCATGGTCTGCAAAGCGTCTCGCCCCTGCACTCCATGCAGTCCGGTCAACCGATTTTTATTGTTGTTTGACTTGGAGCCACCATGGAATGGTTGTCTGACATTTTCACCATGCAGTTTGCTGCCGCGCTGGCGTCGATCATCGTGATCGACCTCGTGCTTGCGGGCGATAACGCCATCCTCATCGCGCTGGCTGCGCGCAACCTGCCGCCCGAGCTACAGAAGAAAGCGATCATGTGGGGCGCCGCGGGCGCCATCGTCGTACGTGCGCTAATGACGCTGGCGGTGGTGTGGCTGCTGAAGATTCCGGGCCTGATGCTGGTGGGCGGCCTGGCGCTGGTGTGGATCGCATGGAAGCTTCTGGCTGACGACGGCCAGGGCGGCGATGAACACGGCGCGGGCAGCACCACGCTGATGGGCGCCATGAAAACCATCATCATCGCCGATGCGGTGATGGGCATCGACAACGTTCTCGCCATTGCCGGCGCATCGCACGGCAGCTTCCTTCTGGTGGTGCTGGGCCTGCTGATCAGCGTGCCGGTCGTCGTGTGGGGCAGCGGCGTGGTACTGCGCCTGATCGAACGCTTCCCGATCATCATCTACGGCGGCGCCGCGGTGCTGGCTTATACGGCCGCCCACATGATCGTGGCCGAACCGGTTCTCAAGGCGTTCTTTGCCGCACAGCCGCCGCTCAAGTGGGCAGTGTATGTGGTGGTGTTCGTGGTCGTGCTGGGCGGCGGTTGGCTGGTGCAACGTCGCCGCCAGCAACCCGCCTAAGCCAGGATCGGCTCGCCGGCGAGCACGCGCGCCAGCTTGGCGCGATCGATGTTGCCGCCGGTCAGCGGCAGGCCGACGCGCTGGCCGGAAATCTGCTCGCGCTGCTGCCACGCCCCCGCCAGGGCCGCAGCGGCAGCGCCCTCGGCCACGTTGTGCGTCGTGGAGAAATACAGACGAATGGCCTCCGCCACCTCGTCATCCGTCACCGCAATGATCTCGTCGACGCCGGCGCGGATCACCTCAAGTGCCTTGGCATCCGGCGTGCGACACGCAAGCCCGTCGGCCAGCAGCGTCGACACCGGCGCCGACACCACGGCACCGCTTGCGAACGACTGCTCGTAGCATCGGGCATGGGCCGACACCACGCCGACAATGCGTGTCGACAGTCCCAACGCATCGCGCGCCCGCACCGCCGCGCAAATCCCGGAACCCATGCCGATGGGCACATAGACCACATCCAAAGGCGTGGCCTCCAGAAACTCCAGCCAGTAGCTCGCCACCCCGACGACCAGATCGTCGTGATACGAGGGCACAAAGTGCAAGCTACGTTCACCGGCCAGTTGATCGGCGAACTCGCGGCTTGCCTGGAAGTCATCGCCCGCTTCAATAAGCTCTGCGCCAAGTGCACGCATGGCGGCATTTTTCTCCACGCTATTGCCATGTGGCACGACGATGGTGACGGCGATACCGTTGCGGCGCGCTGCCAATGCAATCGACTGGCCATGATTGCCACGCGTGGCGGCGATCACACCGCGCACCTGGGGCTCGCGCTGGCGCAAGGCATGCAGGTAAGTCAGTCCGCCCCGAAGCTTGAACGCGCCCACTTCGGTGTGGTTCTCATGCTTCACCCACACCTCGGTACCCATGGCTTGCGAGAGCAACGGCCAGCAGTATTGCGGGGTCGGCGCAATCGCCGCATGGACGACGCTGGCCGCTGCGCGCAGATGGCGCAGTTCATTGGCACGGTCCAGCGATGCGGAGGTAACAATGGTCGACATGATCTTTCTCCGTCAGACAGTTGAAACGATAGCGCCATCCTGCCAGCCCCGCCGCCCCTTACAACATCGACAATCCTGCGTTTTGCCGGTCCAGCCGTTCTGGTCATCTGAACGGGCCAGTTTCCGGACACTGCCGGTACAGTCGACGCCGGGCCGCTCACGTTACAATGCGGCTCACTCGATTTCCCGACGCCCCGCCTCTTCGCCCGCGCTCGCATGAAGCCTTATCTCGACCTGATGCGCCATGTCTACGAACATGGCACCGACAAAGCCGATCGCACCGGCACCGGCACGCGCTCGGTGTTCGGCCACCAGATGCGCTTCAACCTGCAGGACGGCTTTCCGCTGGTGACCACCAAGAAGGTCCACATCAAATCCATCGTCTATGAGCTGCTGTGGTTCCTCCAAGGCTCGACTAACGTGCGGTGGCTGCAAGACAACGGCGTGACGATCTGGGACGAATGGGCCGACGCCGACGGCGAACTGGGCCCCGTCTACGGCTCCCAATGGCGTTCGTGGCCGACGCCTAACGGCGAACACATTGACCAGATCGCCGAGCTGATCGCACAGATCAAGCGCAACCCCGATTCGCGCCGGCTGATCGTCTCGGCCTGGAACGTGGCGGACATCCCGCGCATGAAGCTGCCCCCCTGCCACGCGTTCTTCCAGTTCTATGTGGCCGACGGCAAGCTGTCATGCCAGCTCTACCAGCGCAGCGCCGACATCTTCC
This sequence comes from Ralstonia wenshanensis, assembly GCF_021173085.1. Classification (NCBI taxonomy): domain Bacteria; kingdom Pseudomonadati; phylum Pseudomonadota; class Betaproteobacteria; order Burkholderiales; family Burkholderiaceae; genus Ralstonia; species Ralstonia wenshanensis. Next base: position 910,124 of record NZ_CP076413.1, on the reverse strand, counting down.
TCGGCGTGCCGTTCAACATTGCGAGCTACGCGCTGCTCGTGCACATGGTTGCGCAACAGACCGGCCTCGATGTGGGCGATTTCGTCTGGACCGGCGGCGACTGCCACCTCTACAACAACCACTTTGAACAGGTGGAGACGCAACTCGCACGCGAACCGCTGCCGTTGCCGAAACTGGTCATCAAGCGCAAGCCCGACAGCATCTTCGATTATCAGTACGAAGACTTTGAGATTGTCGGGTACCAGAGCCACCCTGCGATCAAAGCACCGGTGGCCGTGTAACCGTATGACCATCCTGACGCTCATCGTCGCCCGCGCCCGCAATGGCGTGATTGGACGCAACAACACCCTGCCCTGGCGCCTGCCGGAAGATCTCGCGCACTTCAAGCGCACGACCATGGGTGCGCCCATCGTGATGGGCCGCAAGACGTACGATTCGATCGGCCGTCCGCTGCCGGGCCGGCGCAACATTGTCGTCACGCGCAATGCCAAGCTTGAGCTGCCGGGCTGTGAGATCGCCTATTCGATGGAAGACGCCCAGCGCTTGTGCGTGGGCGCCGAGCAGATCTTCCTGATCGGTGGCGCGCAACTGTATGCGGATGCCCTCCCGAGCGCAGACCGCTTGATCGTCACGGAGATCGACGCCGATTTCGAAGGCGATGCACACTTTCCCGCGCCGGACCCAAAGCTCTGGCACGAGGTTGCTCGCGAGACGCACCACGCGGCCGCGCCCAACGATTTCGACTACGCGTTCGTTACATACGAACGTCAGCCATCGAACGAGCAGTAACCACAGCAGGCAAAAAAAACGCGCTCAGTTTCGAGCGCGTTTTTCATTTTGGCTACGGCAATTTATTCCCCGGCAATCGTCATCTGTTCGATCAGAATGGAGCCGGTTTCCTTCGTACCGCGCACCAGCGCGTCGGCACCGATGGCGACGATCTGGCGGAACATCTCGCCCAGATTACCGGCGATCGTGATCTCTTCCACCGGATACTGGATCACGCCGTTCTCGACCCAGTAGCCCGATGCGCCGCGCGAGTAGTCCCCGGTTACGTAGTTCACGCCCTGGCCCATCAGTTCGGTCACCAGCAGGCCCGTACCCATGCGGCGCAGCATGCCGGCAAAGTCGTCTTCTGGCGTGGTCTTGTCTGAGAACAGCGTCAGGTTGTGCGAGCCGCCGGCATTGCCTGTGGTTTGCATGCCGAGCTTGCGCGCGGAATACGTCGACAGGAAGTAGCCCTCCACCACGCCGTTCTTTACGACATCGCGGCGCTGCGTGCGCACGCCTTCCTCGTCGAACGGCGCGCTGCCCATGCCGTTGAGGACGTGCGGGTCTTCCGTGATCTGCACGTGCGGCGCGAAAACTTCCTTGCCCAGCGTATCGAGCAGGAACGTCGACTTGCGATACAACGCGCCGCCCGATACCGCCTGCACGAACGCACCCAGCAAACCCGCGGCGAGCGGCGCCTCGAACAACACGGGGCACTTGCGCGTCGTCAGCCGGCGCGCGGACAAACGCGCCAACGCACGTTCCGCCGCGTACTTGCCGATCGCTTCGGGCGCAGCCAGATCGTCCGGCGAGCGCTTCGACGAGTACCAATCGTCGCGCTGCATATGCGCGCCCGAACCGGCGATCGGCGCGGCCGAAATGAAGTGACGCGAATATGGGTAGCCGCCCATGAAACCGCGCGACGTGGCCAGTACGAAGTGCGAATGCTGTGCCGAGATGCTGGAGCCATCGCTGTTGCGGATTTTCGGGCTCACGGCAAAGGCAGCGGCTTCCGCGGCGCGTGCGATCTCCACGGCCTCTTCGGCGTCGATCATCCACGGGTGATAGAGCTGCAGGTCTTGCGGGTGCTTTTCCAGCAGTTCTTCTTCTGCCAAGCCGGCGCAATCATCGTCGGCCGTGAAGCGCGCAATGTTGTAGGCGGCCTCGACGGTGGACCGCAGTGCCGCCGGCGAAAAGTCCGACGTGCTGGCGTTGCCGCGCTTCTTGCCGAGCATAACTGTCACGCCAACAATCTTGTCGCGGTTCTGCTCGATGGTCTCGATCTCGCCCTTGCGCACCGTGACCGACAGGCCCTGGCCTTCGGAGATTTCCGTTGCGGCATCGGAAGCACCGAGTTCGCGTGCAATGCGCAGCACATCGGTGGCCATCTCCTCGAGCTGTTCGCGGCGGTAGGCAAACACAGGGGCAGTCTTGGAATCGAGCGTTTGAGACATAGGCAATGGAGGGGAGAAACGGGTGCCGCGATTTTGCCAAAAGCGGGCAAGAACTGGCGAAAGTGCCCATCATAGCAAGATACAATGCGCGCCATGAGCCGAGCATCCCGACACAACCCCACGTATCTCCAACCCGTCGTGCGCACCGACATCGGTGACGAGGACGATCCGGATACGCCCAAGAGCAAATCGCAGCGCAAGCGCGAGGTGAACGCCTTGCAAGATCTGGGCACCGCCCTGGAAGCATTGCCAAAGGACAAACTCGCCAAGGTGCCACTGCCCGAAAAGCTGGTCGACGCCCTGCGCGAGGCCAAACGCACCACCGCCCACGAAGGCAAGCGCCGCCAGATGCAGTACATCGGCAAGCTGATGCGCGCCCTGACCGACGAGGAAGTGGAGGCCATCCGCCGCGTCCTGGCCACCTTCGTAGGCGCCTCCAAGGCAGAAACTGCGCGCCTACATGCCATCGAGCGTTGGCGCGACCGCCTGATCGCCAGCGACGACGCCATCACCGAGTTCATTGCAGCGCACCCGGATTCCGACGTGCAGGCGCTGCGTACGCTGGTACGCAATGCACGCAAGGAGGCGCAGTTGGCCAAGCCGCCCAAGTCGTCGCGCGAACTGTTCCAGATGGTCAAGCAGGCCCTGTCGGGCAACGACCGCGATGAAGACGACGCCGATCTACCCGAAGCTGAAGACGACGAAGCATGACAGCCCCTACCCCCTCCGCGCCGATCACCCGTCGCCACGCCGACGAACTGGTCGTCGGTTTTGTGTCGATTTCGGATCGCGCATCGGCCGGCACGTATCAGGATGAAGGGATTCCCGCGCTGCGGGACTGGTTTGGCACCGCGCTCTCATCGCCGTGGCAAGGGGTGGAGCGGCTGATTCCGGACGATCAAGCGACGATTGCCGAAACGCTGATCGACCTCGTCGACCATGCCGGGTGCGATTTGGTGCTCACCACGGGCGGCACCGGCCCCACGCGCCGCGATGTAACGCCCGAGGCCACGCTGGCCGTCGCCACCAAGGAAATGCCAGGTTTCGGCGAGCAGATGCGCCAGATCAGCCTGCATTTCGTGCCGACGGCCATTCTGTCGCGTCAGGTGGCGGTAATCCGCGAGACGCCGTCGCGCGCGACGCTGATCATCAACCTGCCCGGTCAACCGCGTGCCATCAGGGAAACGCTGGAGGGCTTGAAGGATGTGGAGGGCCGCGCCACGGTCCCGGGCATCTTTGCGGCCGTGCCCTACTGCATCGATTTGATCGGCGGCCCGTATATCGAGACGCACGACAGCGTGGTCAAGGCCTGGCGACCCAAGCACGCTGTGCGCGCAAAACCGCTGCAGGCTTAACGCTTACGGGGCGACCGAAGACGCCAGCGCTTCAGCATCCGGCGTTTGCGGTACATCGCGGATGAAGTGCTCGCGGTAATAGCGCAGCTCTTCGATCGACTCGATGATGTCTGCGAATGCCGTGTGCCGCTGGTGCTTCGTAAAGCCCTTGGCAATGGCCGGCTGCCAGCGCTTGCAAAGCTCCTTGAGCGTCGAGACGTCCAGGTTGCGGTAATGGAAGTACTCCTCGAGCTTGGGCATGTAGCGCGCCATGAAACGGCGGTCCTGGCAGATGGAGTTGCCGCACATCGGCGACTTGCTCTTCGGCACCCACTTCTTGAGGAAGGCCAGCAGTTCAGCTTCCGCTTCCGCTTCGGTCGTGGTCGACGCCTTGACCTTGTCGATCAGGCCCGACCGGCCGTGCGTGCCCTTGTTCCAGGCGTCCATGCCGTCGAGCAGCTCGTCGGACTGATGAATCACCAGCACAGGGCCTTCAGCGAGGATGTTCAACTCCGAATCCGTCACCACCACGGCCACTTCGATGATGCGGTCGTTTTCGGGGCTCAGGCCGGTCATCTCCATGTCCAGCCAAACGAGGTTGTTATCGCTTTTAGCGGCAACGCGGTTGGAGGTCGAGGTGGATGTGGCGGACGGGGAAACGGGGGGACTCACTGGGGTGCTCACTCAAGGGCCTTGAGAAAATGACTGAAGGCTATAATTTTCGCATATCTGATAGGTGTTTCCCCACATGCCCGCCTTTACTGCTGTCTTCCTGGTCGCCCTTGCATTGATGTCCGCCACGCGCCTGTGGCTGGCCGCGCGGCAAGTCCGTCACGTGGCGCGTCACCGCGATGCCGTGCCGGCGCAGTTTGCCGAGTCCATCACGCTGGACATGCACCGCAAAGCCGCCGACTACACCATCGCCCGCACGCGACTGGCGATGCTGGAAGTGCCGGTTCAGGCCGCCCTGCTGATTGCGTTGACGCTGCTGGGTGGACTGAACTGGATCAACCAGGCATGGCTGGGCGTGTTCGGCCCCGGTTATGCGTATGGCGTGGCGCTGATCGCGTCGGTCATCGCGATCAGCAGCGTGATCGAGTTGCCGTTTTCGCTGTATGGGCAGTTTGTCGTGGAAGAGCGATTCGGCTTCAACCGCATGACGTTCAAGCTATGGTTGGCCGACAACCTCAAGGGCTTGGCCATCGGCACCGTGCTGGGTCTGCCGCTGCTGCTGGCGGTGCTTTGGCTGATGGACAAGATGGGCACGTACTGGTGGCTCTACACCTGGATCGTCTGGATGGCGTTCATGCTGTTTGTTCAGGCGATCTACCCGAACGTCATCGCACCGCTCTACAACAAGTTCACCCCGCTGCAGGACGAGGAAATGCGCTCGCGCATCGAAAGCTTGCTCAAGCGCTGCGGCTTTGCCAGCAAGGGCCTGTTCGTGATGGACGGCAGCCGACGCAGCGCCCACGGCAACGCCTACTTCAGCGGCTTTGGCGCAACCAAGCGCATCGTCTTCTTCGACACGCTGCTCGCCCGGCTTAATCCGTCCGAGATGGAAGCCGTGCTCGCCCATGAACTTGGGCATTTCAAGCGCCATCACATCACCAAGCGCATTGCCGTGACGTTCGTGCTGAGCCTGGGTGCGCTGGCGCTCCTTGGCTGGCTTATGACGCGCACATGGTTCTACCTGGGCCTTGGCGTCGCGCCCAACCTGTTCTCCGACAACCATGCGCTGGCGCTGATGCTGTTTTTCCTGGTGTTGCCGGTGTTCACGTTCTTCGTCTCGCCGCTGGCAAGTCTGTCGTCGCGCAAGGACGAGTACGAAGCGGATGCTTTTGCCGCCGAGCACGCCGACGCAAATCAACTCGTCTCGGCGCTGGTCAAGCTGTTCCAGGACAACGCATCGACACTCACCCCGGACCCGGTCTACTCAACGTTCTATTATTCGCACCCGACTGCATCGCAGCGCGTGGAGCGCCTTGTGCAGGCTCGCACGGCATGACGCGCGGCAAACCGAGCCGCGCCCATAAGCAGGCAGCCACCGGCGAACACGGGCTTGTCATCGCCGCGCACGGGCGACATTACCTGGTAGAACGCGAGGGCGGCGGCTTCCTGCAATGTTTCCCGCGCGGCAAGCGCAGCGAATGCGCTGTCGGCGATCGCGTGGTCTATGAAGCCACTGCCGTCGACCAAGGCGTCGTCGTACGCGTTGACGAGCGCCGCAACCTGCTCCACCGCTCCGATCAGTTCAAATCGAAGGTGCTGGCCGCGAACCTGGATCAGGTCATCATCATGCTCGGCACCGAGCCGAGCTTTTCGGAAGACCTGCTTGGCCGCGCGCTTGTCGCGGCAGAGTCCCTCGGCATCACCCCGCTGATCCTGCTCAACAAGATCGACTTGACCGCCCGGTTGGAGACGGCTCGCTCACGCCTGGCGCTCTACCGGGAGCTGGGTTACGCCATCGTCGAACTGACCGTACATGGTGCACCGGACGCCGCGCACGCAGCGCTTGAACCTCACGTGGCTGGGCGCGCCTCGATCCTGATCGGGCAGTCGGGCATGGGCAAGTCGTCACTGCTGAATCTGCTGATTCCGGGCGTGGATGCGCAAACGCGCGAGATCTCCGAAAAGCTCGATTCCGGCAAGCACACAACCACGTTCACACGGCTCTATCACTTACCCGCGGAATGGGGCAAGGGCGGCGTGCTGATTGACTCGCCGGGCTTCCAGGAATTCGGCCTGCATCACCTGAGCGAGGGCATGCTGGAACGCGCCTTCCCTGAATTCCGCCCGCGCCTGACGGAGTGCCGCTTTTATAACTGCCGGCACCTGCAGGAACCTGGCTGTGGCATTCTGGGTGCGATGGCCGAAGGCAAGATCGATCCACGGCGGCACCAGCTTTACGCGCAACTGTTGCACGAATCGGAGCAACAGAAGCCTTGGTAACGGCTTCGTAACACGTTCGGGGAGGCTGAGATGAAGTTGCTGATCAGCAGTTCATCGCTCGGCATGGCGGCGCACTGGCAGAACGTGCTGTCTGCCGCCGGCATCCGCACCGAGCTGCGCAACATCTACCTGAGCAGCGTGGCGGGTGATATTCCGCCGCAGGATTGCGCGGCGCAAGTCTGGCTGGTGGACCCGGCGCAGGAAGCGCAGGCGCAAGCGCTGCTCGATCAGGCACGGCATCCGCCCACTGGCCCTGCCTGGCGCTGCGCGCATTGCGCAGAAAGTCACGAGCCGCAGTTCGCCCAGTGCTGGCGCTGCGGCAAAGACCGCGAGGATGCGGCCTGATTGATCGTTCAGCGGCTAGGCATCGTGGTGCCGCATCAGCCCAGCCAGACGGCAATCGACAGCATCGCCAGCAGCAGCATCCACAGCACCACCGCGCGCCACACCAGTCCCACAGCTGATTGCAGCGTGCGGACATTCGGCTCCTGCCCCACTTCCATCGGATAGGCGCCGTCTTCGTCGGCAATGCTGTCGACCGAATCACGTTGCGCAATGGGCGTGCCAAGACGCACGCCGAGTGCGCCGCCCCCGGCCGCCAGCAGGATGCCATTCACTTCGTCGTTCCACTTGGCAGCGCGGTTGCGCCATGCGTACACGGCATCTTCAAAGTTGCCGACGATGGAGAAGCCAATCGCAGTCAGGCGCGCAGGGATGTAATCGATGACAAAGAATGCCTGACGGGCAAAGAGACCGAGCGCTGGGCTACGCTCCATCGACGTATCGCTCCAGTGGCGAGCGAGGTATTCAGCGCCGCGGTACAACACTACGCCGGCGGGACCGATCGGCACCAGGAACCAGAAGAACACGCCAAACACGTGGCGATGCGCTGCCACGATCGCGCATTCGAGCGTATGGCGGACGATCTCGTTGACCGGCATGTCGGTCGTGTCCTGCCCCGACCATTCGTTGAGCAGCAGGCGCGCAGTGACAACGTCATCGCTGCGCAGCGCCTCGTGGATATCGGTGAAGTAGTGGCTGAACTGGCGGAAGCCAAGCGTCAGGTACACCATCAGGACATTCCACAGGAACGCCAGCCCAAGGCTGATCGACGACAGGAGGTAGTGCACCAGCGCCACGACCACCACGGCCGGCAGCGTAACCACGCACCAGGCGAGCACGGCATCGCGACGATGGCCCGTGTCGAACCATTCTTCTGCCCGCGCGGCCAGTGCGCGCACGACGTCGTAGATCGGGTTGTCCCGGCTGAGCGCACGGAACTGTTCAAGAATCAGCGCGCAGAGTACGGAGAAAAAAGTCATTGGAAGGGCGTTGCGAGGGCGTGGATCACGCCGTGAATGCGATGTGCAAGACGATAGCACACAGCGTGCGCGCAACAGCGCACCTCGGGGCCCATATTCGCGCTAACGCTACGCTGCCAGCAGGTGATAGAGGTTGCGCAGCATGCCGGCCGTCGCACCCCAGATGAAGTGATAACCAGCATCAGGCACTTGGTCAGATCGCCCGGATCGTTGATAAGGCATCGCATAGAAACGACGCACGCGGTCTTCCCACCGCAGTTCGCGCACTTCGTGGTTGGCCGGGTCCATCAAGAAGGCCAGCGGCACCTCAAACACCTCGGCCACTTCGCTGGGGTCGGGTTGGAGGGTGAAATCGGGCGCCAGCAATCCGACAATCGGGCTCACGTGGAAACCCGTCCCGGTGATGTAGTCAGGCAGGCGACCGATCACCTCAATGTAATTTGCACTGATGCCGACCTCTTCCATCGTCTCGCGCAGCGCCGTGTCGACCATGTCGAGGTCAAAGTCTTCCCGCCCGCCGCCCGGAAAGCTGACCTGGCCGGCATGTTGGCTCAGCGACGCATTGCGTTGCGTCAGGAGCACCGTCAGACCTGCCTCGCGCTGCACCAGCGGCACCAACACCGCCGCCTCGCGCAATTTGAGCGAAGCATCGATCAAACGGGATTCATCCGTCTGCTCCGGTTGCCAGTCGGGCGGCATCTGCAGCCGCGCGCGTACGAACTCGGCGGTCAATCGCGCGACCCCGAGCGCCGGCAACGATGCCGCGGTCGGCACCACCGGCAACTGCTCAGGATCGAACACGGGACGGCGCATCGAATGGGACTGAATGGTGATGGGCTGACGACATATATGCGGTCAATCTTCCGCCGCAAAAGAGAAAAAAGGCACCCGAAGGTGCCTTTTCGCAACGCGTGCAGATTACTCCGCTGCGGCTTCCTTGCGCTTGAAGGTCAGCTTCTCCTTGATGCGTGCCGACTTGCCCGAGCGTTGGCGCAGGTAGTACAGCTTCGCACGGCGCACATCACCGCGACGCTTCACTTCGATGCTGGCAAGCAGCGGCGAGTACAGCTGGAACGTACGCTCCACACCTTCGCCAGAAGAGATCTTGCGAACGATGAACGACGAATTCAGGCCACGATTGCGCTTTGCAATCACCACGCCTTCATACGCTTGCACACGCTTGCGGGTGCCTTCAACGACGTTCACGTTGACGATCACGGTGTCGCCAGGGGCGAACGGGGGGATCGTCTTGTTGGCCGTCAGGCGCTTGATTTCTTCCTGCTCGATTTGCTCGATGAGATTCATCTTTTTCTCCTTGACCATCGTGCCGGCGTTTTGCCCAGTCGGTAGACCGCGGCCCCGGTAGAGGATGGGAACTTCACTTGGCCGAGCCTTCCGGTATGGAAGCCTCTGACCCCTTTGCCGTTATCGCCGCGGCAGCGAGGAAAACCTCATCGCTGCGGGACAACAAACCCTGCTTGCGCGCCGCCTCGATCAGATCGGGCCGCTTGCGCATCGTATTCAACAGCGCCTGCTGGCGGCGCCACTTCTCAATCTCGGCATGGTGGCCACCCAGCAGCACATCGGGCACACGCACACCTTCGTACTCTTCCGGCCGCGTGTAGTGCGGGCAATCCAGCAAACCGTTGACGAAACTGTCTTGCACCGCCGACTGCGCATCGCCCAGCACGCCGGGCAACTGCCGGACCACGGCGTCGATGATCGCCATCGCTGCAAGCTCTCCGCCCGAGAGGACGAAATCGCCAAGGCTGATTTCTTCATCTACGCGACGGTCGACCAGACGTTGATCGATCGCTTCGTAACGGCCACACAGCAACGTGAGGGCCGGCAGTTGCGCCAGCTCCATCACCCGCTTGTGTGTAAGCGGCTTGCCTTGCGGCGACAGCAACACCACATGCGAAGGCGAAGGCGCTTGCGCCTCATGAATCGCATCCAGCGCGGCTTCCAGCGGTTTGGCCAACATCACCATGCCTGGACCACCGCCGTAAGGGCGATCGTCCACGGTGCGGTAGTTGTCCGTCGTGAAATCGCGCGGGTTCCAGGTGCGCAACGTGTACACCTGCTGCTTGGCTGCACGGCTGGTGATCCCCCAGTCCGTCAGCGCCCGGAACATGTCCGGAAACAGCGAGACGACGTCGAACTGCATCGCCGAATTCTCCGGCCGCATGTTCAGTAATCCAGACCCCAGTCGACGACGATGCGCTTGCCTGCGACATCCACCGACTTCACGTAAACCTCGACAAATGGCACGAGCCGCTCGACGCCGCCTTCACCGACGATACGCAGGATTTGATGCGCACCGTTGTCGATCAGGCCGCCCACCGTGCCAAGCGTTTCTTGTTGCTCGTTGACGACCGTCGCGCCGATCAAATCGACCCAGTAGAACTCGTCATCGTCCGGCTCGGGAAAATCGGCCCGGCTGACCCACACGGCATAGCCGCGCAGTGCCTCGGCGACGTTTCGGTCGGGCGCGGCAGGCGAACCCGCCACCACCGTGCCGCTATGCTCACGCGACGTACCGACGGGAAACACCCGCCAGTCTGCCGACGTTGCCAGTGCGCCAGCAGCCGGCTTGAGCCACCAGGTGCGCGCATTCAGCAACGCGTCAGCATCGCCGTGCAACTGGACCTTGATCCAACCGCGAATACCGTAGGCCCCACCGACATAACCCACCTCGACTAGATCGTCGGGGAGCGTCGGGTTGGTGCCCGCGCCCGGGCGCATGGCTTGCAGCCGTTCAGCAACCTTTTGCGAGGTTGCCTGCGTTGCAGCAGCCACAGGACCCGGCCGTGTCGATGCGGCGCGCGTCACAGCAGGAAGTGCTCGGACGGCACCGTCGATCGACGCATGCTAAAACTTAGGCAGCAGCTTTCTTGCCGTTTTGCTTCACCAGACGGGCAACCGTCGGCGACAGTTGTGCGCCCACGCCTTCCCAGTAGGTCAGGCGGTCTTGCACGATGCGCAGACCTTCTTCGCCTTCACCGGCGAGCGGGTTGTAGAAACCGACGCGCTCGATGAAACGGCCATCACGGCGGTTACGCGAGTCGGTCGCAACGATATTGAAGAACGGGCGCTTCTTGGAGCCACCGCGGGCCAGACGGATCACGACCATGGATCTATTCCTTGAAAAACTGGGTATGCGTACAGAGAAACGCGCAAGTATAGCGCAATTTCTCCGACCAAACAAACACTTAGGCGTAGCGAATAAAGATGCCGGGCGGCACGCGCGGCAAGGACGGTACGTAAAGCCCGCCATTGTGGTCGCAGCTTGGCTTGGTGCAGTGACTGCGGCGCTCGCCAAGCTCCCCATCGAGACACTCCACGTACCAGCCGGCTTCCGTGTCGAGGTGCTGACGGACGCGATGCCGGCCGCACGTGAAATGGCGCTTTCTCCAGCCGGCATTCTCTATGTCGGGAGCCGCGCCGGCAAAGTCTATGCGATGTCGTTGCAGACGCCGAATGCGCCCATCCATGTGGTGGCGTCAGGGCTGCAACTCCCTGTTGGCGTGGCATGGCGTGACGGCAACCTTTATGTTTCTGCGGTTTCGCGTGTGTTGCGGCTCGATGGCATCGACAAGCGACTCAGCAATCCACCCGAGCCGATGGCCATCAACGACAAGTTGCCCACGGAAACGCATCACGGTTGGAAATTCATCGCATTTGGGCCGGACGGAAAACTGTATGTGCCTGTTGGCGCACCCTGCAATATCTGCCGCCCCGATGAAAACCGGTACGCCAACATCATGCGCATGAACGCCGACGGCAGCGGACTGGAACTGGTGGCGCGCGGCATTCGCAACACGGTCGGCTTCGACTGGCACCCGACTACGCACGAATTGTGGTTCACCGACAACGGCCGTGATCTGATGGGTGACGACGTGCCCGACGACGAGCTGAACCGCGTCACTCAACCCAATCCGCACTTCGGCTACCCGTTCTGCCACGCGGGCAACATTCCGGACCCGGAATTCGGCGCTAGGCACCCGTGCAGCAACTACGTCCCGCCTGTCGCCAAGCTTGGGGCGCACGTGGCGGCGTTGGGCATGCGGTTCTATGCAGGGGGCAGCTTTCCGGCGGAGTACCGAAACAATATCTTCATTGCCGAGCACGGCTCGTGGAACCGATCGTCAAAGGTGGGCTACCGCGTCATGCGCATCGCGTTGGACGTTGCCGGCAATGTGACGAAGCAGGAACCGTTCGCTCACGGTTGGCTGCAGGGTGATCAGGCATGGGGACGTCCAGCCGATGTGCTGGTGGCACCTGACGGCAGCTTGCTCGTGTCGGACGACCTAGCCGGCGCTGTGTATCGCATCCGCTACACCGGGAAATGACCTAGGCGCCGCCCCTCGCCATGGCAAAGCGTGCACGAAACATCTCGTTACACGGGTAACGTTCGGACAGTGGATGCCTGCTGAGTGAAGCCTTACATTGACAAGCATGAACACGCGCTGTCGATCTCTGTTGCCCACACCAGAAACACGCGGCGCGTGGCCCTCTCGAATCCTTGCCCGACAGGAGATAGCCATGCCGATTCGCGCATTGCTTCGCCCCTTGGCGGCAGGCGTTCTGATCGTCGCCTCTGCGGGCGCTGTGGCTGCCAACGCATCGGCGCGTCAAGCCGCCGTCGCCTTTGCAGAATCCGCCATGCCCGTCTGGACGCAAACGGCACAGACGATGCCGCAGGAACGTCCGTTGGTGGCGCAATTCTTTGCCGACACGCGTAGCGAGCAGGCCGCCCGCATCCGCGCGCAAATGGAGCGCATGGAAGCACGCGCCCGCGCCGATGATCGCCTCAATGGTCGGGTTCAACCTCGGGACGGCGGCGGCCGCGGCGACTGGCAGCAACAGCAAGAACGCATGCGCCAGGAACGCGGCAACGGCGACCAAGGTAACTGGCGCGGCTCGCGCCGGGGCTGACACACACCGCCGCCTTTCGCATCCCGGAACTTGGCGGGAGCACCTGAGTCGGATTGGAGGCCACGTGCACACGTTTGGCGTGCCCGTGACATCACACCAATCACAACGACAACAGGTGCTCCAATGTCATTTCCTCTCCACCGCCATGTGCGGCTTATCCTCGCTCTGGTCTGGACCACGGCCTTTATGCTGATGCTCGCCCACCTGCTCTACGGTGAAGTCGGCTCGCGCCATCAGACACCTCAGCTACAGCAGGACTCGACGGTGTCGATGAGCGTGCCGTCGCTGCGTCCGGTTCCGATTTAGTGACTCTGCCCTTCCTGCCGCAAGCGCCCCGCAGCGCTGCGCGCGTCCGGCCGAACTGACGGCCTCTTCTTCCAGTTGCTGATACGTCTTTAGGACGCGCTCCCGACGCCGCCATTTTGGCTGCGCCGCGGCTGATGTTGGGCGTAGAATGCGCGGCGCAGCTCTTGCCGTGTGTTCACCGCCCGATATGCCTACGACCGCTCTTCAGAAAAAATCCAAGCTGCTGACCGTACTGCTCGCCTTCCTGTTCGGAAGCGTGGGCGCGCACCGCTTCTATCTCAAGGGCAAACGCGATTTCTGGGCTTGGTCGCAAGTGCTTGCCATGGTGCTCGGTACGATTGGCGTGGCGCTGCTGTGGTCGACACAGCGTGCGAGCGTCCCGGGTTGGGTCTGCGCAATAATCGGTGGATCTTCAGTGCTCGCGGGCTATCTGTCTGCGCTGGTCTACGGCCTGCGCCCCGACGAAAAATGGGATGCGCAATTCAATGCCGACGGCGCGCCCACACATTCGGGCTGGCCTGTCGTGCTGCTCAGCATCTTCACGCTGATGATCGGCACGGGCCTGCTGATGGCCGGCCTCGCCATCACCTTCCAGACGTATTTCGAAACGCAGGTGCAGGCGGCGAAAGAGCTGTCGCAGTAGTCAAAACAGACTGCCTTGGCGTTCGTCAACGGGCTTGCTTGACTTGACGGTGCGCGCGGGCGGTTTGAACTGCGACGTGTCGAGCACCAGTTCGTTGTACCGGTGGTAACTGAAGCCGAGCCTGTCGGCGGTCTTGTAGAAACGCTGCCGCAATAAGTCCGCCCAGATGCCGGTGCCGCGCATGCGCGTGGCGAAATCCGCCTTGTAATCGTGCCCGCCGTGCAGGTCGCGGATACGGTTCATCACGCGTTGCGCCCGGTCGGGAAAATGCGCCATCAGCCAATCCTGAAATACCGCGTTCAGCTCGTTCGGCAAGCGCAACACGATGTAGCTCGCGTATGAGGCGCCCGCTTCGCGCGCGGCTTCCAGAATCTGCTCCATGTGATCGTCGGTGATGAAGGGGATCATCGGCGCGACGCTGACACCCACCGGAATACCCGCCTCGGCCAGCGTGCGAATGGTGCGCAGGCGGCGCGATGGCGTGGCGGCGCGAGGCTCCAGCTTGCGCGCCAGATCGGCGTCGAGCGTGGTGATGGTCACGGCGGCTACGACGAGGTTCTTTGCGGCCATCGGGGCGAGCAGATCGATGTCACGCTCAATCAATGTCGACTTGGTGATGAGCCCGACCGGGTGATCACAATCGTGCAGCACCTGCAGCACGTCGCGCGTGATGCGCAGCTCGCGCTCGATGGGCTGATACGCATCGGTGTTCACGCCCAGGGCAATTGCCTCGCAGCGGTAGCTGGGCTTGGCCAGCGTTTCGCGCAGCACCTCGGCGGCATTGGTCTTGGCGAACAGCTTGGTCTCGAAATCCAGCCCCGGCGACAGTTCCAGGTACGCATGCGTGGGTCGCGCAAAGCAATACACGCAACCGTGCTCGCAGCCGCGATACGGATTGAGCGACACCCCAAACGGAATATCCGGCGACTGGTTATGGCTCAGGATCGAGCGGGCGCGTTCGATGGAGACGGAGGTCTGGATGCGCGCCGGCGCGTCGTCCGGATCGAGATGCCCGACGAGCGGTTGCCAGCCATCGTCGACGCGCGTGCGTTCGTCGCGTTCGAAGCGGCCTTGCAGATTGGAAGTGGCGCCGCGTCCCTTGCGGGGGACGTGGCGATCGGACATATCGGACACAGCGGAAACAGATTGGATGCGGGGGCTTGCTGATCGTATCGCATCCGCTCCCGCTGCGCTGCGCTGCGGGTGACGGTGGCTACGCCTCGGGATCGAGCTTCACTTCCCAGAGCGATTTGCCGTCGAGATCGTGGAGCGACACGTGCATCGTGCGCGTGGCCGGGTCGATCTTGGCGCGGCCGTAATACTGCTGCAGGGCTGCAGGCGACTGGTTCTGCGGATTGCCCTTGGGAATGCTGATGTAACGCAGGTCCGGCCCAAAGGTTGGGTCCACTTCGTTCGGCCCAAACGTGCCTGCATTGATCGGCCCGCCGACGAATTCCCAGAACGGTTTGAACTCCGTGAACTTTGCGCGCGACGGGTGGTAGTACGTGGCCTGTGCGTAGTGCACGTCAGCCGTTACCCACACCACGTTCTGGATGTTCTCCTCCTTGATGAAGCGCAGGATCTCGGCTAACTCAAGTTCGCGGCCCGACGGCGCACCGTCATCCGCATTCGCCCACGCTTCGTAGGTGCCTTTGGGCACATCGGGGTTCAGATCGGGCACCACCAGCGAGATCGGCATGTCGCTGGCAATCACCTTCCATGTCGCCTTCGAATGCTTGAGCGATTGCTTGAGCCACGCCGCCTGTGCCGGACCGAGGAAGGCCGAATCGGCATCCAGCCGGGTCTGGCGGTTCGGCGAATTGCGCCCGCGATAGCTGCGCTCATCCAGCATGAACACGTCGAGCAGCGGGCCGTATTGGAACGCGCGATAGATTTGCTCGGGGTCGATCGGGTTGAAGCGGAACGGGTTGTACTCGAACATCGCCTGCTTCGCACGCGCGGCCAATAGCGACGCACTGCTCTCCTGGTAGCGCTTCTCTTCCGGGCCGATCTGCTGGCCGGGGTACCAGTTGTTGCGCACCTCGTGGTCGTCCCACTGCACGAGGAACGGCACCTCGGCGGAAAACGCGCGCTTGTTCTTGTCCAGTTGGTTGTAGGCGAAGGCGCCGCGGTAGTCGTCGAGCGTCTGTGCAACGTGCGACTTCGCCTCGGTGACGAGGTTCGTCCACAGCGAGCCGTCGGGCAGTTTCACCTCGGCCTGGATCGGGCCGTCGGCGTAGATCTGGTCGCCGGAGTGGATGAAGAAGTCGGGCGATTCGCGACGCATCGCTTCGTACAGACGATAGCCGCCGAAACGCTCGTTGATGCCCCAGCCCTGGCCGGCCTCGTCGCCAGAGAAGACAAAGCAGACCGGGAGATTGGCCGACACGGGCGCCGTGCGAAAACGGCCGGTGACTGGCTCGCTAAACGCCTTGTCGTGCACGAGATCCTGGAAGCGGACGCGGTAGAACAGGTCAGCGCCGGCAGGCAGGCCCGTCAGGTCAACGCGGGCTGTGAGGCCGCCGCTTTCGAGCGCTACTGGGCCAACGCGGCGCGCGAGATTCTTGAAGGCGGCGTCTGTCGAATATTCGACGATCATGCGCGCAGGGCGGTCGGTGCGGCTCCAGACGATGGCGCTGTCAGCCGTGATATCGCCGCTCATCACACCGCCAGGCAGTTGGGGGCGCAGGCGCTCGGACGTCACTGCAGCTGGCGCGACGCCCTGCGCCAGCACATCGCTAATACGCGAGCCCAGCAACGCGGTACCGCTGGCGGAAACGAGACCCTTGATCAGCGTGCGGCGGGTCGGCTTGACGATCGGCTGGTGGGACATTCGGGCTCCGGTGTCTTTAATGAGATACCGGCCAGCCTAAGGCGTTTGCGTGACAACGCTACGTCACCCGCTCGCTTCTGTCACATCGATGGCGAGCGTCTCCTTGATCTCCTCCATCACGATGTAACTCTTGGACTGCACGGCGCCCGGCAACTGCAGCAGGATGTCGCCCAGCAAGCGGCGGTATTCGCTCATCTCGCGAATGCGCGCCTTGATGAGGTAGTCGAAATCGCCGGAGACGAGGTGGCACTCCAGCACTTCGGGAATGCGCAGCACCTCGCGCCGGAACTGCTCGAACATATTGCCGGATTTGCTGCCCAGGCTGATCTCCACAAACACCAGCAGCGATGCACCCAGCATGGCTGGATTGAGCCGCGCGTAGTAACCCAGGATGAAATGCTCGCGCTCCAGCCGTTTGACGCGCTCGATGCACGGCGTGATGGTCAGGCCGACCGCCTCGGACAGCTCCTTCATCGACAGCCTTCCGTCTTTTTGCAGCAGATCGAGGATGCGCCGATCGAGCTTATCGAGGGCCCGGACAGGCTTGCGCTGGGTTCGCATGGTTGAAAACGCCTCAAAATCGAAGTTGTTTCTGTTTCCCTGAAATATACAGAAACAATTACTAGTGTTGTGCGAATACGATAGCGACATCTATCGCAAATGCATCTCCGGGGAGTATCACCATGCGCGTGCTCGTTCTTGGCAGCGGCGTGATTGGCGTCAGCAGCGCCTATTACCTGGCCCGCGCGGGCCATGAAGTCACCGTCGTCGACCGCGAAGCCGGTCCGGCGCTGGAGACGAGCTTCGCCAATGCTGGCCAGATCTCGCCGGGCTACGCGTCGCCGTGGGCGGCCCCGGGCGTACCGCTCAAGGCCATCAAGTGGATGTTTCAGCAGCACGCGCCGCTCTCCATCCGCCCCGACGGCACCCTCTTCCAGCTCAAGTGGATGTGGCAGATGCTGCGAAACTGCGACGCTGCCAGCTATGCGCAAAATAAAGAGCGCATGGTCCGCCTGGCCGAGTACAGCCGCGACTGCATCCGCGACCTGCGCGCCGACACCGGCATCGCCTACGAAGGCCGCCAGCAAGGCACGCTGCAAATCTTCCGCACCCAGCAACAGCTCGACGGCGCCGCGAATGACATCGCCGTGCTCGAGCGTGCTGGTGTGCCCTACGAACTGCTTTCGCGCGACGACCTCGTGCGCAGTGAACCAGGCCTGGCCTCGACCCGCCACAAGCTGGCCGGTGGCTTGCGCCTACCCAATGACGAAACGGGCGATTGCCAGCTCTTCACCACGCGCCTGGCAGCGATGGCGGAAAAGCTCGGCGTGCGCTTCCGTTTCAACAGCACGATCAACAGCCTCATCTTCAAGAACGACGCCGTGCGTGGCGCGCTGGTCGACGGCCAGCCGATCGACGCCGACCTGGTCGTCGTGGCGCTGGGCAGCTACAGCACGCCGTTCCTGAAGAACCTAGTGAACGTGCCGGTCTACCCGCTCAAGGGTTTCTCGATCACCGTACCGATGACGGATGCGGAGAAGAGCCCCGTGTCCACCATCCTGGACGAGACCTACAAAGTGGCCGTGACGCGCTTTGACGACCGCATCCGCGTGGGCGGCATGGCGCAGATCGTCGGCTACGACAAGCGCCTCGACCCGGGCAAGCGCAAGACGCTGGAGTTCGTGGTCAACGATCTGTTCCCGGGTGCAGGTGATGTGTCGCGCGCGTCGTTCTGGACCGGCCTGCGCCCGATGACGCCGGACGGCACGCCCATCGTCGGTCAGACGCCCGTGCGCGGCCTGTGGCTCAACACGGGCCACGGCACGCTGGGTTGGACCATGGCATGCGGCTCGGGCAAGCTGCTGTCGGATCTGGTGTCCGGCCGCTCGCCTGCCATCCGCTCGGATGACCTGTCGGTGTATCGCTACCTGGGCGGCACGCCGATGCCAGCAACCAAGCCCGCGCTGGCCTGATCGCCTACGCTGCAGACAATCAAAAAGGGAGGCCGAAGCCTCCCTTTTATTTGTGCCGCTGACGCCGCTTAGAACTGCACTTCCGGCACCGCACCGATCGTCTCGCCGCCCGTCAGCACGCTCTGCGCAATACCCGGCGCCTGCGTGAGCAACACGTCAGCGAACACGCGCGCCGTGGCGATCTTCGCGCCGTAGAAGTTCGGGTCTTCGCTCTCGCGGTCGATGGCCACCAGCAGCGCACGCGCCATCTGCCAACCCGACAGCACGATGCCGCACAGGCGCAGATACGGCACGCTGCCCGCGAACACGGCGTTCGGCTGCGCCTTGGTCTGCGCGACCACAAAGCGCACCACCGATTCCAGTGCCTCGCGACCTGCTGCCAGACGCGCCCGCATCGCGTCGCAATGCGCACCGCCCTTTGCCGCCAGCGCCGCCTCCAACTTAGCGATTTCCGCGCAAATGCCCAGCGCCACCGCACCGCCGTCACGCACGGTCTTGCGGCCGATCAGGTCGTTGGCCTGGATGGCCGTGGTGCCTTCGTAGATCGGCAGGATGCGCGCATCACGATAGAACTGCGCGGCGCCCGTCTCTTCGATAAAGCCCATGCCGCCGTGCACCTGCACGCCCATGCTGGTGACGTCAATCGACATCTCCGTGCTCCAGCCCTTCACGATCGGCACCAGGAATTCGTACAGCGCTGCGTTCTGCTTGCGTGCAGCTTCGTCGGCAGCGTGATGGCCGGCATCGCACGCTGCGGCGGCCACATAGGCCAGCGCACGTGCGCCTTCGGTCATGGCGCGCATCGTCAGCAGCATGCGCTTGACGTCCGGGTGGTGAATGATGGGCACGGCCTTGGCAACAGAGCCATCCACCGGGCGACTCTGCACGCGCTCGCGCGCATAGGCGACGGCCTTCTGATACGCGCGCTCCGACACGCCAATGCCCTGCATGCCCACCGCATAACGCGCCGCGTTCATCATGATGAACATGTATTCCAGGCCGCGATTTTCTTCGCCGACCAGCGTACCGATCGCGCCGCCGTTGTCGCCAAATTGCAGCACGGCCGTCGGGCTCGCCTTGATGCCGAGCTTGTGTTCGATCGACACGCAGTGGGCATCGTTGCGCGCACCCAGCGAGCCGTCTTCATTGACCATGAACTTCGGCACCACGAACAGCGAGATGCCCTTCACGCCCTCCGGTGCGCCCGGCGTGCGCGCCAGCACAAGGTGGACGATGTTCTCGGCCATGTCGTGCTCGCCCCAGGTGATGAAGATCTTCGTGCCGAAGATCTTGAAGGTGCCGTCGCCCACGGGCTCGGCGCGCGTGCGCACGAGTGCCAGGTCGGAGCCGGCCTGGGGCTCGGTCAGGTTCATCGTGCCCGTCCATTCGCCCGAAATGAGCTTGGGAACAAAAAGCTGTTTCTGCTCTTCGGTGCCAGCCGTCAGCAACGCCTCAATGGCGCCATCCGTCAACAACGGGCACAGTGCGAACGACAGGTTGGCCGCGTTCAGCATTTCGATACACGCCGTGGCGATCAGCTTCGGCAGGCCCTGGCCGCCGTATTCCAGCGGATGCTGCACGCCCTGCCAGCCGCCCTGGCCGAACTGGGCGAACGCTTCCTTGAAGCCCGCCGTGGCCGTGACGACGCCGTCCTTCCAGCTGCTCGGGTTACGGTCGCCATCCACATTCAGCGGCGCAACCACTTCACCGGTAAAGCGCGCGCTTTCTTCCAGCACGGCCTGCGCCGTATCGGCGGTAGCGTCTTCAAAGCCGGGCAGCTTGGCGACGTTGTCCAGGCCGGCCAACTCGTTCATCACGAACAGCATGTCCTTGACTGGGGCTTGATAGGTCATGTCTCTCTCCAACTCTTGTTAAGCGCGATCAGGACAGTGCCTCATCGAGTGCGTGACGCACTCTCCTGATGGCGCTCACGCATAAAAAAGCCGTTTCCAAACAGGTCGGAAACGGCTTTGCGTCGGGCGTTGCAGCGCGCATCAAGTGAAGCGCGCTGCGCAGTGCAATCAGCCCAGTGCGGTCACCAGCTCCGGCACGACAGCGTTCAGATCGCCCACGAGGCCGTAGTCAGCCACCTGGAAGATCGGCGCTTCCGGATCCTTGTTGATCGCCACGATCACCTTGGAATCCTTCATGCCGGCCAGGTGTTGGATCGCGCCCGAGATACCGACGGCGATGTACAGCTGCGGCGCGACGATCTTGCCGGTTTGGCCGACCTGGTAGTCGTTCGGCACGAAGCCGGCGTCCACTGCGGCACGCGAGGCGCCCAACGCTGCGCCCAGCTTGTCGGCCAGCGGCGTCAGCACCTTGGTGTAGTTCTCGCCCGAGCCCACGCCGCGGCCGCCCGACACGATGATCTTCGCGGCGGTCAGTTCCGGGCGATCGCTCTTCGTCACTTCACGCGAGACGAATTGCGAGATGCCGGCGTCTGCC
The DNA here is from genome assembly GCF_021173085.1 of Ralstonia wenshanensis. NCBI lineage: Bacteria > Pseudomonadati > Pseudomonadota > Betaproteobacteria > Burkholderiales > Burkholderiaceae > Ralstonia > Ralstonia wenshanensis. The sequence goes on along the minus strand of NZ_CP076413.1, from coordinate 889,150 downwards.
ACGGCGGTCAGGCTTTCGGTTGCAGCGGAGCCACCGGTTGCGGCAGCCGGGTCGAAGGCCGTGCCACGCACGGTGATCACCTTCACCTTGTCGGCCGATTGCACGGTGGCAATCGCGTTACCGGCGTAGATCGGGCGCTCGAAGGTATCCGGACCGTCGACCTTGGTGATGTCGGACAGTTGGGCCACGTCCAGCTTGGCGGCCACGCGCGGCAGGATGTTTTTGCCGTAGGCGGTGGCGGGCGCCAGGATGTGGCTGTAGTTGCCGGCGATGGCCAAGGCCTGCTCGGCGACGTTCTCGGCCAGGCCATCGGCAAACTGGGGAGCGTCGGCCACCAGCACCTTGGTCACGCCAGCGATCTGCGCGGCGGCCTGTGCAGCGGCCCCGCAGCCAGCGCCGGCCACCAGCACGTGGACGTCGCCGCCGCATTGGACGGCTGCAGCCACGGTGTTCAGCGTGGCGGCCTTGATGGATTGATTGTCGTGTTCAGCAATAACGAGTGCGGTCATCTTGATCTGCCTATTCGGTGTGCTTGAAGTTGCGTGCAAGTAGCGTGACCGCTTACAGCACCTTGGCTTCCGTCTTGAGCTTGGACACCAGCGTGGCCACATCGGGCACCATCACGCCGGCGCTGCGCTTGGCGGGCTCAACCACCTTCAGCGTCTTCAGGCGCGGGGCAACGTCCACGCCCAGGTCTTCGGGCTTGACCGTGTCGAGCGGCTTTTTCTTCGCCTTCATGATGTTCGGCAGCGTCACATAGCGCGGCTCGTTCAGGCGCAGGTCGGTGGTGACCACGGCCGGCAGCTTGACCGACAGGGTTTCCAGGCCACCGTCCACTTCACGCGTGACCGAAGCCTTGCCGTCGGCAATCTGCACCTTCGAGGCAAACGTAGCTTGCGGCAGGCCGGCCAGCGCAGCCAGCATCTGGCCGGTCTGGTTGGCGTCATCGTCAATCGCCTGCTTGCCGAGAATGATCAACTGCGGCTGCTCTTTGTCGACCAGCGCCTTGAGCAGCTTGGCCACAGCCAGCGGCTGCAGTTCTTCAGCGGTTTCGACCAAAATGCCGCGATCGGCGCCGATGGCCATGGCGGTGCGCAGCGTTTCCTGGCACTGCGTCACGCCGCACGACACGGCGATCACTTCGGTAGCGATGCCCGCTTCCTTCAGACGAACCGCCTCTTCCACGGCGATCTCGTCGAACGGGTTCATGCTCATCTTGACGTTGGCAAGATCGACACCGCTGCCGTCCGTCTTCACGCGAACCTTCACGTTGTAATCGATCACGCGCTTGACTGCGACCAGGACTTTCATGCGCTCACTCCACTAATTGATAAGACGATTTTGCAAAACGCCGGCCATTATAAGGGGGGCCGGTCGCTCGCGTAATTTTTCCGAACGGTCGTGCTATTTTAACCGCGAAAATTTGCCGGACGCCAGTCAAACGTCCGGCAACGAGTTGGGGGAAACCCTCTAACCGTGTGTAAAAGTGCTTACCAAGCCACGATCACGGCGTCTTTGTACTTGGCTTTCACAAACGCCTTCACCGCATCCGAGTGGTAGGCCTTGACCAGCTTGGCGACCCACGGCTGATCCTTGTCAGCGGCACGCACGGCAATCACGTTGGCGTACGGGCCCTTGGGGCTTTCGATGGCGATGCCATCCTTAGTCGGGTCCAGGTTGGCTTTCTCGGCGTAGTTACCGTTGACGGCGGCGGCATCCAGATCATCCAGCGAGCGCGGCAGTTGCGCCGCATCCAACTCGACAAACTTCAGCTTCTTCGGGTTCTCGGCCACATCGCGCGGCGAGGCCTTGAAACCCGCGTTCGGCTTGAGCTTGATCACGCCCTGCGATTGCAGCAGCAGCAGCGCGCGGCCGCCGTTGGTGGGGTCGTTCGGCAGGCCGAAGCGCGCACCGTCCTTCAGTTCCTTCAGCGACTTGATCTTCTTCGAGTAGATCCCCATCGGGAACGTGATGGTCTGACCGACACTCACGAACTTATAGCCGCGCGTCGCGATCTGGTCGTCCAGATACGGCTGGTGCTGATAGCTGTTGGCGTCCAGATCGCCGGCTGCCAAGGCGGCGTTCGGTTGGATGTAATCGTTGAACTCGACGATCTGGAGCTTCAGGCCGTCTTTCTCGGCGACCTTCTTCACTTCTTCCATGATCTCGGCGTGCGGGCCGGCGGTCACGCCGATCTTGATCGGCTTGCCCTGCGCCAGGGCGCTACCTGCGACCAGTGCCAATGCGGCGCCCAGGCTCGCGGACCATTGCAGCAGTTGACGGCGATTCATTGCGTTTCCTCGTTGTGTCTGTCGATTGGGTGATTAACGGTGGCTCAGGCGGCGCACGAGCCAATCGCCCGTCGATTGCACCGCCTGCACAAAGACGATCAGGATGACGACCACCGCCAGCATGATGTCCGATTCATAGCGCTGATAACCGTAGCGGATGCCCAGATCCCCGAGGCCGCCGCCGCCGATGGTGCCAGCCATGGCCGAGTAGCCGACAAGGCTGACGAAGGTGATCGTCAGGCCGGCGAGGATGCCCGGCATCGCCTCGGGCAACAACACCTTGTAGACGAGCTGGCCGGTCGTCGCGCCCATCGACTGCGCGGCTTCGATCAGGCCACGGTCCACTTCGCGCAGCGCAGTCTCGACCAGGCGCGCAACAAACGGAATCGCAGCAATCGTGAGCGGCACGATGGCCGCAGCGGTGCCGATGGACGAGCCCGCCAGCAAGCGGGTGAACGGAATCACCGCGACCAGCAGGATGATGAACGGCACCGAGCGCACGGCATTGACGACGAGGCCTGCCACGCGGTTGAACACCGGCGCCGACAGCACGCCGCCCGAAGTCGTCAGATACAGCAGTACGCCCAGCGGCACGCCAAACAGCGCACCAATGCCACCGGACACGCCGACCATGGCGAGCGTTTCCCAGAAGGCCGGCAGAAACAGGTCGGTCAGGTCAGACCACATGATTGATCTCCTCGACCACCACGCCTTGCTCGCGCAGGAAACTCATTGCGTTGTTGATGTCAGCGGTTTCGCCCGATGCCAGGATCGCCAGCGAGCCGAAGGCCTGGCCCTGGATCTCGTCGATATGGCCGTGCAGGATGTTGAAGTCGAGCCCGTAGTTGCGGATCGCCTGCGCCAGCACCGGCTGGTCTACGCCTGCGCCCGTAAAGGCGAGACGGAACAGATGATCACGGCCACCTCGCTCGCGTGCTGTGAGGCGGCTTTCTACGCGCGCCAGAACGGAGGGCGGCAACTCTTGCGAGATCACCTCGCCGATGAGCGCGCGCGTCACGTCATGCTCAGGCTTCAGGAACACGTCGATCACGCGGCCCAGTTCCACTACCCGGCCGGCGTCGAGTACCGCCACGCGGTCGCACACCTGCTTGATGACTTCCATCTGGTGCGTGATCAGCACGATGGTCAACCCCAATTCGCGGTTGATCTTGCGCAGCAGGTCAAGAATCGAGCGCGTCGTCTCCGGGTCCAGCGCGGAGGTCGCCTCGTCGGAGAGCAGCACATCCGGCTGGCTCGCCAGCGCGCGTGCGATGCCAACGCGCTGCTTCTGACCACCGGAAATCTGCGCGGGGTAGCGGTCCTTATGCGCGGACAGGCCCACCAGTTCCAGCAGTGGCAAGACGATCTCGCGGATGCGTTCGCGCGATGTGCCGGCCAACTCCAGCGGCAACGCCACGTTGTCGTACACGGTGCGCGACGACAGCAAATTGAAGTGCTGGAAGATCATGCCGATCTTGCGGCGCGCCTGGCGCAGGCCGTCGGCATTGAGTGCGGTGAGCTCCTGCCCCGCCACGGTGACGGTGCCGGAGGTCGGCCGGTTCAGCAGGTTGATGACGCGAACCAGCGTGCTTTTACCCGCGCCGCTGCGGCCGATGATGCCGAAAATCTCGCCCCGATTGATGGTCAGGTCGACGTCGCGCAGCGCTTGGACGTCATGGCCGCCCGCTCCCCGAAAGTGCTGCGATATCCCCTTGAGTTCGATCATGCGTACAGACAAAAACGGCAACCGCCCTGTGCCTAGGCCGTTGCCGTCTCTTTTTTGTTTGAATGAGGCGCTAGTGTAAGGCAGACCCTACATGCGAGGAACGATTCTTTAACGATGTCTTTATTACTTTTTCGAATGTCATCAACGATTCGTCATCGTCGCTGGCTTAAAGCTCCGCCAGCGCCTTGATGTGCGCCACCACGCTGCGGCCCAGCGCACTGAGGTTGTAGCCACCCTCCAGGCAACTGACGATGCGGCCCTTGGCGTGCGTGCGCGCCACTTGCATGAGTTGCTTCGTAATCCACGCGTAGTCCGCCTCGACCAGGCCCATCTGGCCCAGATCATCTTCGCGGTGCGCATCGAAGCCAGCGGAAATGAACAGCATCTCCGGCTGGAACACCTCCAGACGCGGCAACCAGATCGTTTCCACCACCTCACGCACGGTCAGGCCATTGGTGTATGCCGGCAGCGGGATGTTCACCATATTGGCCGCCACCGTCTCTGAGCCGGAATACGGATAGAACGGGTGCTGGAAGATGCTGCACATCAGCACGCGCGGCTCATCGATGAACGCCGCTTCGGTGCCGTTGCCGTGGTGCACGTCAAAGTCGACGATCGCCACGCGCTGCAAGCCGTGATGGTCCAGCGCATGACGCGCGGCGACCGCCACATTGTTGAAGAAGCAGAAGCCCATTGCGCGCCCCGGCTCGGCATGGTGGCCGGGTGGGCGCACGCTGCAGAAGGCGTTTTCCAGCTCGCCGGCGATGACCTTGTCGGTGGCGTCCACCGCAGCCCCCGCGGCCAACACCGCGGCCATGTAGGTGTGCGGGTTCATCGAGGTGTCGGGATCGATCGGCATATAACCGGCAATCGGCACGCTGGCCACCAGCTCGCGCACGTATTCAGCGCGATGGACGCGACATAGCTGCGCCTCGGTGGCGGGCGGCGCCTCGCAGGGAACGAGCAGGTCGTCGATGCGGCTGGCGATGAGCTGGTCTTCGATCGCGCGCAGGCGGTCCGGGCATTCGGGATGGTGCGGTCCCATCTCGTGCCGGAGGAATTCAGGATGCGTGTAGAGGCCGGTCGCCATGTTGTTGTGATCCGGTGTGCTTCAGTGTCTCCAGCCGATACGTTAGCACGGCTGTGCCACAACGCCGCGCGCCCCGGGCGATCCAACAGACGCATCCGCTACAATGCCCCGATCCTGTATGAAGCCTGCCCATGAGCCAATCGCCTTCTTCCCGTCGTCCCGTATTGCGCGCCCTGGTGGCCGGCGCAGCGCTCTCCGCGCTCTCTTTCCCGGCGCTCTCGCTGGCTGCCAAGAAAGCTGCCAAGTCGCCCAAGCGCCGCGTTGCGGTGCATGAAGAAGAGATCGACCCCGATCGTTATCGCAACAATCCGCAAACGCAGGCCTTCATCGGCATGCTGGTCGCGCAGTACAACTTTGACCGGACATCGCTCGATACGCTGTTTGCCGGAACGGCCTATTCCGCTACGGTGGCGCGCCTGATCCTGCCTCCGGCCACGCCCGCGCGTCGCAGCTGGACGGCCTATCGCGGCCGCTTCATCGAGCCGATCCGCATTGGCGCTGGCGTACGCTTCTGGCAGCAATACGGCGACACACTGCGCCGTGCCGAGAACGAATTCGGCGTGCCGGCCGACGTGATCGTGGGCATCCTGGGCGTCGAGACCATCTACGGCCGAGACATGGGCAACTTCCGCGTGATGGACGCGCTGTCCACGCTGGCCTTCGACTACCCCGACACGCCCAACCGCGAAGACCGCAGCACGATGTTCCGTAACCAGCTCAAGGACTTCCTGCTCTGGTGCCGCGACACGGGCACGGACTCCTTCTCGGTCCTCGGCTCGTATGCGGGCGCAGTCGGCATTCCGCAATTCATGCCAACCAGCATCCGCGAATACGCCATCGATTACGACCGCGATGGTCATATCGACCTGCGCAACAGCGCGGTGGATGCCATCGGCAGCGTCGCACGCTTCCTGCAGATGCACGGCTGGGAACCGAACCGCCCTGTGATGTGGAACATTGCCGGCGATGCGGACAGCCAGGGCATAGCAGCAGCAGCCGCAGACGGCCAGCCGTATCCCGGCATGACGTTGTCCAAGCTCACACGCGCTGGTCTGGCGCTGGCTCCGGGCGTCGATGCCGCACGCGAGAAGGAAACCGAAGTGCTGATGATCGACCTGCCCACGCCAGGTCAGCCGACCGAGTACCGCGTCGGCCTGCGCAACTTCTACGTGCTCACGCGCTACAACCGCAGCTTCTTCTACGCAGCTGCGGTGTACGAGTTGGGCCAAGCCGTGCGGCAGGCGATGCAGGGTTGATCCATCGTCCACGCAAACAAAAAGCGCAGCTTCGGCTGCGCTTTTTTCTTGGCGATGCGGCGTGCCGTCAGGCGGGGAAAACGCCCGTCGACAAGTAACGGTCGCCTCGATCGCACACCACGAACACGATCGTCGCGTTTTCGACTTCCTCGGCCACACGCAGTGCCACGCACAACGCACCCGCCGCAGATATCCCGCAGAAGATACCTTCTTCGCGAGCCATGCGACGCGCCATGTGCTCGGCGTCGGACTGACTCACCGGCTCGGTACGATCGATGTACTTCGGATCGTAGATCTTCGGCATGTACGCCTCGGGCCACTTGCGGATGCCCGGAATGCGCGAACCTTCTTCCGGCTGTGCGCCCACGATCTGGATGTCGGCGTTCTTTTCTTTCAGGAAGCGCGAGACACCAGTAATCGTGCCCGTCGTCCCCATCGCCGAGACGAAATGCGTGATGCGGCCTTCGGTGTCGCGCCACAGTTCGGGCCCGGTGGTCTCGTAATGCGCAAGCGGGTTGTCCGGGTTGGCAAACTGATCGAGGATGACGCCCTTGCCTTCCTTTTCCATCGCGTCGGCCAGGTCGCGTGCGTATTCCATGCCGCCCTTGACGGGGGTGAGAATGATCTCCGCGCCGTAAGCAGCCATGCTCTGGCGGCGTTCCACCGACAGATCTTCCGGCATGATCAGCACCATCTTGTAACCACGCACGGCGGCGGCCATGGCCAGGGCAATGCCCGTGTTGCCGGACGTGGACTCGATCAGCGTGTCACCCGGCTTGATGCGGCCACGCGCTTCGGCGTGCTTGATCATGGACAGCGCGGGGCGATCCTTGACCGAGCCGGCCGGGTTATTGCCTTCGAGTTTGCCGAGGATGACATTGCCGCGGCGCGCGTTGCCTTCGCCGGGAATGCGTTGGAGCTGAACCAGCGGCGTGTTGCCGATGGTGTCTTCGATGGTGAGATAGGCCATGATGCGTGGGGGACGGGAATCCAGCCATTGTAATGCAGCCAAAATCCCTGCCCCGCACATGGCAAAACGCCCCGCTCGGGGTGGGGCGTTGTCGGCAGGATGGCTGCCCCGCTTACTTCTTCTTCGCGTCCTTACCGTCCTTCTTGACGGCGGTCGGTACCGGTGCCGGTGCCGGTGCACCGAAAGTCAGCCCTTCGTTTTCCAGCTTGGCGAGCGTCTTGTCGCCAATGCCGGCCACGCGAGCCTTGAAGTCGGTGGCGTCTTTGTACGGGCCGTTCTTGGTGCGCTCTTCAATGATCGATTTGGAACGCTTGGGGCCGATGCCGGACAACGTTTCCAGCGCAGCGTGATCTGCGGTATTCACGTCTACCGCAGCCCACGAGGCGGACAGCATCGACAGCGACATCAAGGCGGTGGCCAACAGCTTCTTCAACATGTGCTTCTCCTTGGTATAGGGAATAAAAAACCGCCACGTGAGCGGCGGTTTCGGCACATCTTAAAGAGCATCCTGGCGATGCCGCTGCGCGCGGACAAAAAGTCACACGCTGTCTGATTCTTGAAACGACTGAGCGGTCAGGCCGGCTGCTTCAACAGCCACTGGCAGTAACGCTCCACGCCTTCCTGGACCGTCAGGAACGGTGCCGTGTAACCTGCCGCGCGCAGGCGCGACTGGTCAGCCTGCGTGAAGCACTGGTACTTGCCACGCAACGCATCGGGAAATTTTACGTATTCGATCAGGCCTTCCTGTGCCAGCTCTTCGGTGGAAAGCGCAGGCTTGCCTTCCGCTGCGCGCAATGTGTTCACGACCGTCGTGGCGATGTCGTTGAACGGCTGCGCACGGCCCGTGCCGAGATTGAAGATGCCCGATTTGTCCGGATTGTCGAAGAAGAACAGGTTGACCTTCACCACATCTTCCACCGACACGAAATCGCGCATCTGACCGCCCTGCGGATAGCCGTTGTACTCGCCGAACAGCTTGACAGTCCCTTCTGCGCGGAACTGGTTGAAGTTGTGGAATGCCACCGACGCCATGCGACCCTTGTGCTGCTCGCGCGGGCCGTAGACGTTGAAGTAGCGGAAGCCCGCGATCTGCGACAGCGCCGTCGGCATGACACGGCGCACGATCTGGTCGAACAGCAGCTTGGAATACCCATACACGTTGAGCGGCCGCTCGAACTCGGGCTCTTCGCGGAACGTTTCCGACGCGCCGTACGTGGCAGCCGACGAGGCATAGAGAAACTGCACGCCTTGGTCCAAGCACGCGCGCATCACTGCCAGCGAGTAGCGGTAATTGTTGTCCATCATGTAGCGGCCATCGGTCTCCATGGTGTCGGAGCAGGCGCCCTCATGGAAGATCGCGCGGACTTTGCCGAACTCGCCGCGCGCAAAGCGTTCGACAAAATCGGTCTTGTCCAGGTAGTCGCTGATCTGGCAGTCGACGATGTTCTTGAACTTGTCGGCCCGCGTGAGGTTGTCGACGGCGATGATGTCGGTCTCGCCGCGCTCGTTCAGGCCTTTAACGATGTTGGCGCCGATAAAGCCGGCCGCGCCAGTGACGATGATGGTCATGATCTGTTGATCGGATGATCAGTTAAAGAGTTCTGCGTGCGTGACGACAGCAGTGCCCAGCTTGCCGACGACGATGCCGCCTGCGCGATTCGCATACTGCACGGCTTCCTTGATGTTGGCGCCCGCGCCAAGCAACGCGGCCAGCGTGGCGATCACGGTATCGCCTGCGCCCGAGACGTCGAATACTTCCCGTGCCTGCGCTGACACGTGCAACACCTCGTGCTCGGTATAAAGCGTCATGCCTTCTTCCGAGCGTGTAAGCAGCAGTGCCTCTAGCTGCAGTTCGCGGCGCAGGTTTTGTGCACGGATGGTGAGGTCCTGCTCGGATTTCCACGAGCCCACCACCTGGCGCATTTCAGCGCGGTTGGGCGTAATCATGGTTGCGCCCTTGTAGCGCGAATAATCGTCGCCCTTCGGGTCGACCAGCACGCGGCGGCCGGCGTGGCGCGACATCTCGATCATCTTGCCGACGTGCGTGAGACCGCCCTTACCGTAGTCCGACAGCACCACCACGTCGTGCTGCGGCACCAGCATGGCGAAACGATCGAGCACCGATATCAGCACTTCGTGCGTGGGCGCATTTTCAAAGTCAACGCGTATCAATTGTTGCTGACGTGCCAGCACGCGCAGCTTGATCGTCGTGTTGACCGCCGGATCGCGATGCAGGTGACCCGTAACGTGGCTCTCGCCAAGCAGCGTTTCGATGGTGCGGCCCGGTTCGTCGTCGCCAATCACCCCGAGCATGGTGGCCTGTGCGCCCAGTGCCGCCACGTTGCGCGCCACGTTGGCGGCACCACCAAGGCGTTCTTCCTGGCGCTTGATCTGAACGACCGGTACCGGTGCTTCCGGCGAAATCCGATCGACATCCCCAAACCAGTAGCGGTCGAGCATCATGTCGCCGACCACGAGAATGCGGGCGGCGTGGATCTGTTCGGAAGCGAGCGTGGTCATGGGTCTGGGCGTCGGCAGTGGCCGGTGGGTCTCGGTGATTACGATTGGGTGGAGCGCCCGATGGCCTGGTATTCGAAGCCCGCATCGCGCATGGCTTGCGGCTCGAACAGGTTGCGGCCGTCGAACACCATCGGCGTCTTCAACAGGGCCTTTACGGCGTTGAAATCCGGGCTGCGGAATGCCTTCCACTCGGTCACGATGACCAGCGCATCGGCATTCTTGAGCGCGTCCATCTGACCGGCGCAGAACGTCACGCGTTCCAGTTGCTCGGCAGAAAGATCGAGCGCCAGCGCATGGCGGGCTTCTTCCATCGCAACCGGGTCATACACTTGCACGCGCGCACCGCGCGCCAGCAGCGCGCCAATCAGGATGCGGCTCGGTGCTTCGCGCATATCGTCAGTATTCGGCTTGAAAGCCAGGCCCCAGATGGCGAACGTGCGGCCGGTCAGGTCGGCGCCCATGCGGTCTTCGATCTTGCCGACCAGCACTTCCTTCTGCTTGTCATTGACGGCCTCAACTGCCTCTAGTACGTGCAGCGTCTGACCGTACTCCTGTGCCGTGCGCACCAGCGCCTGCACATCCTTGGGGAAGCATGAACCGCCGTAGCCGGTGCCAGCGTAGAGGAAGCTGTAGCCGATACGCGGGTCGGAGCCGATGCCCAGGCGAACGAGTTCGATATCCGCCCCCACTTTGTCAGCCAGATTGGCCATCTCGTTCATGAACGAGATGCGCGTGGCGAGCATCGAATTGGCGGCGTACTTGGTGAACTCGGCGGAGCGCACGTCCATGTAGAACGTGCGCTCATGGTTGCGGTTGAACGGCGCGTACAACGTGCGCATGATGGCCTTTGCGCGCAGGCCATCGTTATCGCCATACGTGCCGAGCACGATGCGGTCTGGGCGCATGAAGTCGTCCACCGCGGCGCCTTCTTTCAGGAATTCCGGATTCGACACGACCGAGAAGCCGATGTCCGACTTGCCGCGCGTTGCCAGCACTTCGCCAACCGCGGCGCGCACCTTGTCGCCCGTTCCCACCGGCACCGTCGATTTGTCGACGATCACCTTGAAGCCCGCCATGTGCTGGGCGATGTTGCGCGCGGCCGCCAGCACGTACTTCAGGTCGGCGGAGCCGTCTTCATCGGGCGGCGTACCCACGGCGATGAATTGCACATCGCCGTGCGCCACGCTGGCAGCGACATCGGTCGAAAACTGGATGCGGCCGGCCGCGCGGTTACGCTCGATGAGTTCCTTCAGGCCCGGTTCGTAGATGGGCACGCCGCCGGCGTTGAGCAGGTCGATCTTCTTCTGGTCGACGTCGAGGCAGAACACATCGTTGCCCAGCTCCGCCAAACATGCGCCGGTGACCAGACCGACATAACCGCTACCGATGATGGTGATTTTCATACGAACACTTGAAGATTAAAAAAGCGCCAGCGCGGCCGCTACAAGCAGGCCGCGCCGGACTGAATTACATGCTGGCACCGCCGCTGCCGCCGAGCGTCTCGGTACGGCGCGGTGCATACGTTTCCCAACGGTTGCAGCCGGGGCACTGCCAATAGAATAGACGCGCGCGGAAACCGCACTCCTGGCAGGTATAGCGCGCCAGATTGCGCGTACGGCTTTGCAGCAAATCGCGAATGGCGCCGAGATCCTGCGCGCGCTGGATATCGGCATTGCTGCCCGCTTCAACGGGGTCTGCCAGCGCACTTTCGGCGGCGTCGGCCGCCGCGGGTGCTTCACTGCCAACCGCCTCGGACGCGCGGGTTGCTTCGGCTTCCACGAGCCGCGTCAACGCCATCAACGACGGCTGACGACGGATCTGATCGCGCATCAGCGCCACGGCATCGTCAATACCGTGCACATCCAATTCGTACTTGTAGACCGTATCGAGCAGTTCGGGGCCCAGGCGCGCGTCCATCTTGGAACGCAGCCATGCGAGTCCCTCGGCCGCGCGGCCAAGCTGCGTGTACGCCTTCATCAGGCGTTCAGCCACCAACGGCAAGAAGGCCGTGTTTTGCTGTTCGATGCTGCGCCAACGCTTGATGGCGCCTTCAACATCGCCCTGCCCTTGCGCCACGTCGCCCAACTGAATGGTGGCGCGCACGTTCTTCGGATTCTCCTGCAGCGCACGCTCCAGCCACTCGACGGCGGTCGGTACGTCCTTGCGCTGCAGCGCTTCCTGGGCGACTTCGCAGCAGAACTGCGCGATCTGCACGGCGTAATCCTTGCCTTGCAGCTTCTGCAATTCACGCGCAGCTTCAATCGCCTTGCGCCACTCCTTTTCGACCTCGTACAACTCGAGCAGCACGCGCTTGGCTGGCTCAGCGAATGTGCCCTCCATCAGCATGCGCAGGGATTCCTCTGCGCGATCCAGCAGGCCGGCGCGCAGGAAATCCTGTCCCAGTTCAAACAGCGCGTGATCGCGCTCATTGGGGGGAAGATCCGGGCGATTGACGAGATTTTGGTGAACGCGGATGGCGCGCTCGGTTTCACCGCGGCGGCGGAACAGGCTACCGAGCGCAAAGTGCAGCTCCGTGGTCTCCGGGTCCAGACGCGCAACTTCAATGAAAGCGTCGATAGCCTTGTCCGGCTGCTCGTTGAGCAGGAAATTGAGCCCCTTGAAGTACGAGCGCGGCAGCGACGATTGTTCGGTGCGCAACTGGCGGGCATCGAGCCGCGCAGCCACCCAGCCCAAGCCAAACACCAGGGGGATGGCCAACAGCCACCAGAGATCAAAATCCATGCGTCAGACCTTGGGGCCGGGAACGTGATACGGAGAATCGGCGACAACGGGCGTGGGCACCTCGGTCACCTCATCCGCCTTCTTCATGCGACCGATCTGGCGGCGCAAGCGGCTTGCCGTAAAGCGATGTCGCATCACACGCGGAGCCATGGCCAGCATGGCCAACAAGATGCCGGCGACAAAGAACGCCAAGGCGATCAGGATCAGCGGTGCATGCCAGACCACGCCAAACGGCAGCACGAGCGAGACTTCCGCCGTGTTGTGCAGTGCCAGCACGAAGAGCAGCACGAACAACAGAATGCGGATGACCCAGACGAGAAATTTCATGCGGATTCGGAAACGGGCGGCGGTGCAACAGCCGGAAACGGCGCGATTGCCGGGTTGTGCCGCATTGTAGCGGATTCATATGGCGGCCAGCCACGCCAGGCTTGGCGGCAGACAAGCATCGCCGGAATAAAAAACGCCCCGGCAAGCGGGGCGTTCCTGAAGCTACCAAGTGCTACCTAGGCTTAGCGCGACATTGCCAGCGGCACCGCCGTGTCTACCGGAAAACCGGCAGCCTGGCGGGTGCTGTCAGCCTGTCTCGAAGCCTTTACAGTCGCGAGCGACACGGCAGGCTCGCCCTCCAAAGAAGGCTCGCCTTGCCGCTCCAGGCTGCGGTCAACCCGTTCGCGCAACTCCTTGCCCGCCTTGAAGTGAGGCACCCGCTTTTCGGGCACCAGCACCTTCTCGCCAGACTTGGGATTGCGACCGACACGCGGCGGACGACGATTCAGACCGAAGCTTCCGAATCCGCGGATCTCGATGCGGTGGCCGTCCGCCAGGGCGTCGGACATCGCATCCAGGATCGTCTTGACCGCGATATCGGCATCCCGCAGCAGCAGCTGCGGAAAGCGAGCGGCCAGCTTTTCCACGAGTTCGGACTTGGTCATGGGCATCTTGCGCGCGTCCTCGTCGTTCTTTAGGGTCGACCCGGTTGATGCTTACTGATTGGTTTCGTTCAGCTTGGCCTTCAGCAGCGCGCCGAGGTTCGTGGTACCAGCTGCGCCGGTATCCGCCGAGAACTTCTGCATCGCTTCCTGTTGGTCGGCGCTGTCCTTCGCCTTGATGGAGACGTTGATGTTGCGCGACTTGCGATCGATGTTGACGATCATCGCGGTCATCGTTTCGCCTTCCTTCAGCACGTTGCGGGCATCTTCCACGCGGTCGCTCGAGATTTCCGAGGCACGCAGGTAGCCTTCCACGTCGTCAGCCAGCTGCACCACGGCACCCTTCGGATCAACGGCCTTGATCGTGACCTGCACGATCGAACCCTTGTCGTTGGTCGAAATGAAGTTGTTGAACGGGTCGCCCGACAGTTGCTTGATACCCAGCGAGATGCGTTCCTTGTCGACGTCGATGGCCAGCACAACGGCTTCCACTTCGTCGCCCTTCTTGTACTTGCGAACAGCTTCTTCGCCCGTCTCTTGCCACGACAGATCCGACAGGTGCACCAGGCCGTCGATGCCGCCCGGCAGACCGATGAACACGCCAAAGTCGGTGATCGACTTGATCTGGCCAGCCAGCTTGTCGCCCTTCTTCTGGTTACGCGCGAAATCGTCCCACGGGTTGGCCTTGCACTGCTTCATGCCCAGGCTGATACGACGCTTGTCTTCGTCGATATCCAGAACCATGACTTCCACTTCGTCGCCCAGCTGGACAACCTTCGACGGGGCCACGTTCTTGTTGGTCCAGTCCATTTCCGACACGTGGACCAGGCCTTCAATACCGGCTTCGATCTCGACGAACGCGCCGTAATCGGTCAGGTTGGTCACCTTGCCGAACAGACGGGTGCCTTGCGGGTAGCGGCGCGAGATGCCGACCCACGGATCTTCACCCAGTTGCTTGACGCCCAGCGAAACGCGATTCTTCTCTTGGTCGAACTTGAGGATCTTGGCGGTGATTTCTTGGCCAACCGACAGCACTTCGCTCGGGTGACGCACACGACGCCATGCCAGGTCGGTGATGTGCAGCAGACCGTCGATGCCACCCAGATCCACGAACGCGCCGTAGTCGGTGATGTTCTTGACGATACCGTTGACGATCGCGCCTTCCTTGAGCGTTTCCATCAGCTTCTGACGCTCTTCGCCCAGCGTGGCTTCAACCACGGCACGGCGCGACAGCACAACGTTGTTGCGCTTGCGGTCCAGCTTGATGACCTTGAATTCGAGGGTCTTGCCTTCGTACGGCGTGGTGTCCTTGATCGGACGCACGTCGACGAGCGAACCCGGCAGGAATGCACGAATACCGTTGACCATGACGGTCAGGCCGCCCTTGACCTTGCCAGTCACGGTACCGGAGATGATCTCGCCGGATTCCAGTGCCTTTTCGAGGTTCAGCCACGAAGCCAGACGCTTGGCCTTGTCGCGCGACAGGATGGTGTCGCCATAGCCGTTTTCCAGCGCGTCGATTGCGACCGAAACGTAGTCGCCGACTTGCACTTCCAGTTCGCCCTGATCGTTCAGGAATTCTTCGACCGGAACAAAAGCTTCAGACTTCAGGCCCGCGTTCACAACGACGAAATTGTGGTCGATACGCACAACTTCCGCAGAGATCACTTCGCCAGCCTTCATATTGGACTTGGCGATCGACTCTTCGAACAGGGCGGCAAAAGATTCGTTAGTTTGGGACATAAAAAATAGACATCCGCAGAACATGCCTCGCATTGCTTTCGCACGGAATGGCGAAGACACGCATGCGGGGTTATAAGTTGAACAACCGCCGGCAGCGACATGCCACCGGCACCGATCGAACCAGTTCAGCCGAGTCAGTTCGCCTTGTTGGCGCCCTGCACCTGGCGGTACCAGTCCAGTACCTGCGCAACCACTTCATCGACCGTCATGTCGGACGAATCCAGTTGCCGCGCATCTTGCGCCGGACGCAGCGGCGCGACACTGCGGGTGCGATCCCGCAAATCACGCGCCTCCAAGTCCTGCGAAAGACTTTCCACTGTAGCAGAAAAACCCTTTGCAATCAATTGTTTATAGCGCCGCTCGGCGCGTGCCTGCACGCTTGCCGTCAGGAACACCTTGAGCACCGCTTCGGGGAAAACCACTGTGCCCATATCGCGGCCATCGGCCACGAGGCCGGGCGCTTCCAGGAACGCACGCTGACGTGCATGCAACGCCTCTCGCACCGCGCCATGCACGGCGATGGCCGAAGCCTGGTTGCCAACGGATTCATGGCGCAGCGCCAAGCTCACATCCTCACCGTTGAGCCAAATGTGATCTGCCTTGAAGCGCACATCGAGTTCGCGGGCGATACGTACGAGGCTCTCGACGTCATGGTCGTCGATGTTCTCGCGCATGCTGGCAAGCGCCACCAACCGGTACAGCGACCCGCTATCCAGCAGATGAAAGCCGAGCAGATCCGCGACCTGGTGAGCGACCGTGCCCTTGCCGGATGCGGTCGGACCGTCGATGGTGATGACCGGGTACGGCGTGGAAGCAGCGGTGTCGGACATGATGATGACTGGCAGTTAATTGCGGTTCAAGCGGTAATGCCGCTGAACGCTGTGAAATATTCCGGGAACGTCTTGGCGACGCAGCGGGGGTCGTTGATGCGCACCGGCACCGGGCCAAACGCGGCCAGCGAGAAAGCCATCGCCATGCGATGGTCATCGTAGGTGTCGATGCCGCCGGCGGGCAGAGTCCATTGCGACGGGGGCGTCACACGAATGTAGTCTGCCCCCTCTTCTACCTCGGCACCCAGCTTGCGCAGTTCGGTGGCCATGGCGCTCAGCCGGTCGGTCTCCTTGACGCGCCAGCTCGCAATGTTGGTCAGCGTGGTTGTGCCGTCGGCAAACAGCGCCGCCACCGCCAGCGTCATTGCCGCATCGGGAATGTGATTGCAATCCAACTCGACGGCGTGCAGCTTGCCGTCGTCGCGCTCGACGCCGCGCACTTCGATCCAGTTGCCACCGGCCATGACGTTGGCGCCCATGCGGTTCAGTGCCTCGGCAAAGCGGACGTCGCCCTGGATGCTGGACATGCCGACACCTTCCACACGCACCGGCCCGCCGCCAAGCGCGCCCGCGGCCAGGAAGTACGACGCAGACGAAGCATCGCCTTCCACAAACATCTCGCCCGGCGCCTTGTAGGCCACGCCGGTCGGCACGGTGAACGACGCCCAGCCATCGCGCGCGACCTGCACGCCGAAGCGCGCCATCAGGTTCAACGTGATCTCGATGTAAGGCTTGGAAATCAGCTCGCCAACCACTTCGATGGCGACATTGCCGACAGACTCGACCAGCGGCAGCGCCATCAGCAATGCCGTCAGGAACTGACTCGATACATCGCCCCGCACGCGAATCGGTGCATCGATCTTGACCTGCGCTGCGTGGATCGCCAGCGGCGGATAGCCCTCATTGCCCGTGTAGTCGATGCGTGCGCCCACTTGGCGCAGGCCGTCGACCAAGTCCCCGATCGGCCGCTCGTGCATGCGCGGCACGCCGTGCAGCGTGTACTCGCCGCCTTGCAGTGCCAGCGCGGCCGTCAGCGGGCGGATAGCGGTGCCGGCATTGCCCATAAACAGATCGGCCGACTTGTTCGGAAAGCGACCGCCGGTGCCGGTGACACGATACGCGTTGTCACCCAGGCCTTCGACTGAGACGCCCAGCTTGCCAAGCGCATCAAGCATGACGCGCGTGTCGTCGGAGTCGAGCAGGTCGCGCACCACCGTCTCGCCCTGCGCGAGAGCGGCCAGCAGCAGCACACGGTTGGAGATGCTCTTCGAGCCCGGCAGCTTGATGGTGCCGCGCGCCGTCTTCAGGGGGCCGACGTCGAGATGTTCCATGAATCCACTCAGTTCAAAACAAAACGTTATTCGGATTGCGCATCCGCAGCATTGCCGGGTGCGACCCGTTGCGGCCACGCGAGGCGCGCTTCGCTGGCCCGGCGGAACACGCGCTCAAGCGCTGCGCCGTCGCGCTCTGCAATCATTGCTTTCATGCGGCCGATCACCGCCTCGTAGGTGGTGAGTTCACGCAACAGCGCTTCGCGATTCGACAGGCAGATGTCACGCCACATTTCGGGTGACGATGCAGCGATGCGCGTGAAGTCGCGGAAACCACCGCCGGCAAAATCGAGTTTGAGTGCACCGTCTTCGGCATTGATGATCTGCGCGACCAGTGCGTACGACAGCACGTGCGGCAGGTGGCTAACGGCGGCGAACACGGCATCGTGCTGCACGGCCGACATGATGTGGCAATGCGCGCCCGCGGCTTCCCACATCGCCTGCACACGGGCAACATCGCTGCGGCGGTTTTCCTGCAGGGGGCACAGCACGGTCTTTTTGCCGACATAGAGATCGGCCAACGCGGCCTCCACGCCGTTCAGTTCACGGCCGGCAATCGGATGGGCCGGCACGAACTGGCTGACCTGGTCGCCCAGCGCAGTCTTGGCGGCCATGATGACGTCGGACTTGGTGCTACCGGCATCCGTGACGATGGTGTCGGGGCCCAGGTGCGGTTGCATGGCGAGCAGCAACGGCAGCGTCTGCGCGACCGGTGCACACAGCACGACCATGTCGGCACCGCGCACGGCCTCTTCCATCGGCAGGGCTTCGTCGATCACGCCCAGGCGGACCGCCGTCTCAAGCGACGCGGCCGATCGCCCGACGCCGACGACATGCCCAACCACACCCGCACGACGCAACCCCAGCGCCAGCGAACCGCCAATCAGGCCGACGCCGACAATCACCAACCGGGAACTGGAAAAAGAAGAGGCCACAACACCGCCCTGCCAGAAAAAAGCAAAGCGGCATTGTAGCCCGATGTGCGCAGGGCCCGATGCCGGAAACAGGGCGCTACGGCGGTTGCTACGGAAGTTACGCGGCAGCTTTTTCCTGCGCCAGCACCGTCTCCAGTGCGTCGATGAATGTGGCGTTCTCTTCCGGCAAGCCGATGCTGATGCGCAGCCACTGCGGCAAGCCGTAGTTGCCGACCGGACGCACGATCACGCCCTGCTTGAGCAACGCAACGTTCACGCGCGCACCGGCGCCCGTGTCATCGCCCACGCGCACCAGCACAAAATTGCCCGAGGACGGCACGTACTGAAGACCCAACCGATCGAATGCGTCTGTCAACTGCACGTAGCCGGCGGCGTTCAGTTCAGCCGATTGCTGCAGGAATTGCGCGTCATTGAGCGCCGCCACAGCTGCGGCCTGCGCCAGGCTGTTGACGTTGAACGGCTGGCGGATGCGGTTGAGCAGATCAGTCAACTGCGGCTGCGCAATGCCATAGCCGACACGCAAGCCTGCCAGTCCGTAAGCCTTGGAGAACGTCCGCGACACGAGCAGGTTCGGATACTGGCGCACCCATGCAGTGGAGTCGTACTGCTGCTCCGGTTTGAGGAACTCGTTGTACGCCTCGTCCAGCACGACAACGACCGTCGGCGGCACCTTGGCGAGGAACGCCGCAATGTCATCGGCCGAGAGGAACGTGCCAGTCGGGTTGTTCGGGTTGGCGATGTAGATCAGGCGCGTGTCCGGCGTGATTGCAGCGGCCATCGCCTCGAGATCGTGGCCGTAATCGCGGGCCGGCACCTCGATGGCGCGCGCGCCGACCTCCTGCGCCGCAAGCGCATACACGGCAAAAGAGTGCTGCGCATACATCACAGCCTGCCCCGGCGATACCAGCGCGCGAGCTGCCAGCTCGAGGATGTCATTGCTGCCGTTGCCGAGCGTGATCCATGCTTCCGGCACGCCAAACTTGGCATGCAGCGCCGCCTTCAGGCTGAAGCCGTTGGCGTCCGGATAGCGTGCCAGTTCCTCAATGGCCGAGGCCATCGCGTTCTTGGCCGACTGCGGCATGCCCAGCGGGTTTTCGTTGGACGCCAGCTTGACGATGCGCGCCGCATCGAGGCCGAACTCGCGTGCCACTTCCGAAATCGGCTTGCCTGCCACATAAGGGGCGATGGCACGGACATACTCGGGGCCGAACTGCAAAGACATGGGGTGCTCCTCTGTTATCGACGCCCTGCCCGTGCAGAGCGTCTTGAATCCCTCAATGTGCCGAGGGATAGGACCCCAACACTTTGAAGTACGCCGCGTCGTGACGCAGCTTTTCCAGCGCGCGCGCTACCTGCGGGTCACGCTGATGGCCTTCCACATCGACGTAGAAGTAGTACTCCCACGCGCCACTGCGCGCCGGGCGCGACTCGAAGCGACACATCGACACGCCGTTCTCCGCCAACGGCGCCAGCAGCTTGTAGACAGCGCCGGCCTCGTTCGGCACTGACAGGATCAACGATGTCTGATCGCGTCCACTCGGCTCCGTCTCGTAGTTGCCGATCACGACAAAGCGCGTGCGGTTATGCGGATCGTCTTCCACATTGGCACGCACCACGTGCAGGCCGTAGCGGTTTGCCGCCTGCACGCTTGCCAGCGCGGCGACGGTTTCGTCCTCCCCCGCCATGCGCGCTGCCTCGGCGTTGCTCGACACGGCCTCACGCGGCAGATTCGGATAGTTGGTGTTCAACCACCGTTGGCACTGCGCCAGCGCCTGCGCGTGCGCGCGCACCACCTTCACCTGCGACATGTCGCCCGTCTTGTGCAACAAGTTATGGTGCACTCGCAGCGCAATCTCGCCGCTGATCTTCAACGACGTCTGCAAGAACAGATCGAGCGTGCGCGACACCACGCCTTCCGTCGAATTTTCGACCGGCACCACACCGCAATCGACCGTGCCGGACTCTGCCGCACGAAACACTTCGTCGATGCTCGGGCACGGCATCGGCTGGATCTCGTGGCCGAAATGCGCGATTACCGCCTGCTCCGAGAACGTGCCCGCCGGGCCGAGGTAGCCGATGCGCAGGGCCTGTTCCAGACCACGGCAAGCGGACATCACCTCGCGCCAGATGGCAGCGATGCTCTCGTCGTGCAGAGGCCCTTGATTGCCCGACTGCATCTTGCGGATGACCTGCAATTCGCGGTCCGGCCGGAACGCCGGCGACGAATAGCGCTTCTTCACCTCGCCCACTTCCTGCGCCACCCTGGCGCGGTCCGAGAGCAGCGTAAGCAACTGATTGTCGATGGCGTCGATCTGCGTGCGCAACGGCGCAAGCTCCGCCGCCAATGCGGCGTCCTTGTTTTGCTTCGTATCGTCTGACTGACTGGTCATTGTAGGAATCGGGTTCGGCAACGGATTGCAAATTGCCGCGCGAAGCGGGCGCTTCGCGCAATGTTCTGCCGTGATTGACGGTGAGCCTTACGCGGACACTCTCTCAAACTCACGCATGAAGTCGACCAGCGCCTCTACACCTTCCAGCGGCATCGCGTTGTAGATGCTCGCCCGCATGCCGCCCACGGACTTGTGACCCTTGAGCTGCACCAACCCGCGCTCGCGCGCCTGCGTGAGGAAGGCCTCGTTGCGGGATTCGTCGTTAAGGAAGAACGGCACGTTCATGCGCGACCGGCACGTCGGATGGATCTCGTTGCGGTAGAAGCTGCTGGCGTCGATAAAGTCGTACAGCATCTTCGACTTGATGATGTTGCGCGTCTCCAGCGCCTCGACCCCGCCCTGGCGCTTGATCCACTGAAACACGAGCCCCGCGATGTAGATGGCGTAGGTGGGCGGCGTGTTGTACATCGAGCCGTTCTCGGCCACGAGACGCCAGTTGAATGCCGACGGGCACAGCGGGTGCGCGTGTCCGAGAAGGTCTTTGCGCACGATGGCAATCGTCAAGCCAGCGGGGCCGATGTTTTTCTGCGCGCCACCGTACAGGACCTGATAGCCGTTCCAGTCGATCGGCCGCGAGAGGATGTGGCTCGACACGTCAGACACCACCACACGCCCGTGCGCTTGGCCGACGTCCGGCGTCTCCTGATACTCGACACCAACAATGGTTTCGTTCGTGCACAGGTGCACGTAGGCCGCGTCTGACGACAGCTTCCAGCTCGATACGTCCGGGATCTTGTGGAAGCGCTCAGCCTCGCTGGTTGCAGCGATGTTCACCTCGCCGTACTTGCGCGCTTCCTGCTGCGACTTGACCGACCACGTGCCGGTGACGACGTAGTCAGCCTTCGGTGCATCCGCCGACAGCCGACGCATCAGGTTCAGCGGCACAATGGCGTTCTCGGCGATGGCGCCCCCTTGCAGGAAGAGGATTTCGTAGTTGTCGGGCACCGCCAGCAACTGCCGCAAATCGCCGAACGCCGCTGCCAGGATGCTTTCGAATTCGCGGCCGCGATGGCTCATTTCCATCACGCTCATGCCGCTGCCGTGCCAGGAGACCATCTCCTCTTTCGCCTGTTCCAGCACCTCGAGCGGCAACACCGCCGGGCCTGCCGAAAAGTTGTACACACGCGCCTGGCTGGCTTGAAGGGCTCGATCCGCTTGGTTCATAGGGCGAAGGGCAAAAGAAAAATGGCTGTCTGGGCGCAAACCCAAACAGCCATTATCTACCAACTGACAGCCCGAGGGGGATTGCGCCCCCATCGTCCGTCTATGCGGCGCAATTACTTCGCAGCAGCGGCAACTTCCTTGTCAGCCATGTCGCGCATCTTCTTGCCGACTTGCGGACCGTACTTCTGCATCACGTTGCCCCACACTTCCTGCATGGCCTTGCCCTGGTTGGCCATGAACTTCTGGCCGCTCGGCGTCTTCAGGAACGTGGTCAAGTCCTTGATTTCCTGGGTCGAGTAGTACTTGCCCAGCGAATCATAGTGAGCTTGCAGAGCATCCTTGCGGAAGGCTTCCGTGTCGAAGTCCTTGCCAGCACCGTCCGTCATGCGCTGCACGGCGCCGTTCTTCTTCAGCTTGTCGACAGCGGCTTGCTTCTGCTTGTCGTTCAGAGTCTTGTTCTCGACCAGTGCCTGCTCCAGCACCAGCGGGGCTTCCTGCTTAGCGCCGTTAGCCAACACTTCACCCTGACCCTTGATGGCCGCATCGACGTTCATCGTCGTCAGCAGCTCTTTGATGGCAGCCGTCTTGTCCGCGTCGCCTGCCTGCGCGAACGCAAACAGCGGAGCGAAACCGGCCACCACGATCAGATGTTTGAGTTTGAGACTCTTGTGCATTGTTGCTCCCTTGAGATAAGCGTTGCGTTTAGGCCGGGCGTGTGACGCAAAAGTTCCAAGCCCTTGCCGCGCACAGGTCCGGCATCATGACAGAACTGCGCCTAACGGCAAGCAAAAGATGTTTCTAATTATGTCTCGCTGCTGTCATCCGCCTGTGCATCGGCACCGGGAGCGGCATCCGCCGCATCGGCGCCTTCGACACCATCTGCGCCTTCAGCATCGGACTCCATCACACGTTGCAGCCCGGACAGCTTGTTGCCCTCACCCACTGAGATGAGCGTGACGCCCTGCGTGGCGCGACCCATTTCCCGGATCTCGTCCACGCGCGTGCGAATCAGCACACCGCCCGTCGTGATCAGCATGATCTCGTCTTCCGGCGCCACCAGCGCGGCGGCCACCACCTTGCCGTTACGCTCCGAGGTCTGGATGGCAATCATGCCTTTCGTACCGCGACCATGTCGGGTGTATTCGGAGATCGGCGTGCGCTTGCCGTAGCCGTTTTCGGTGGCGGTCAGCACACTGCCGACCACCGACTGGGCACCTTCGCCCTCGGTTTCTGCCGGCGCGACCAGCATAGCAATCACCTGCTGGCCCTCTTCCAGGTTCATACCGCGAACGCCGCGCGCTTGGCGACCCATCGGGCGCACATCGTTTTCATCGAAGCGCACCGCCTTGCCGGCGTCTGAGAACAGCATCACGTCGTGCTGACCATCGGTAATGTCCGCGCCGATCAGGAAATCGCCCTCGTCAAGATCCACTGCGATGATGCCGGCCTTGCGCGGGTTCGAGAAATCCGTCAGCGCCGTCTTCTTGACTGTCCCCTTGGAAGTCGCCATGAACACGAAATGCTGCTCATCGAACTGCTTCACCGGAAGGATCACGTTGATCTTCTCGCCCGGCGACAGCGGGAACATATTGACGATCGGACGACCGCGCGAGTTACGGCTGCCTTGCGGCACCTCCCAGACCTTGAGCCAATACAGACGGCCGCGATTCGAGAAGCAAAGGATGTAGTCGTGCGTGTTGGCGACAAATAGCGTGTCGATCCAGTCGTCTTCCTTCGTCGCGGCAGCTTGCTTGCCACGACCGCCACGCTTCTGCGCACGGTATTCGGAAATCGGCTGGCTCTTCATATAGCCGCTGTGTGACAACGTCACCACGAGATCTTGCGGCGTAATGAGGTCTTCTGTGTCCAACTCGGTCGCATTGTGCTCGATCTGCGAGCGACGCTCATCACCAAACTCGGCGCGGATCGCGGTGAGTTCCTCGACGATGATGGCGGTAATGCGCTCTGGCCGCGCCAAGATGTCCAGCAGATCGGCGATCTGTGCCATCACTTCGCGGTATTCCTGGACGATCTTGTCCTGTTCAAGCCCGGTGAGGCGTTGCAGGCGCATCTGCAGGATTTCCTGCGCTTGCGTGTCCGACAGCTTGTACAGACCATCGGCCTGCATACCAAAGACGGGCAACAGTCCTTCCGGGCGATACGCAGCACCGCCGCCGGAGGTTTCGCTCTCCGCGCGAACGAGCATGTCGCGCACAAGACCCGAATCCCAGCTACGGTTCATCAACTCAGCCTTGGCGACCGGCGGGGTCGGGGCAGCCTTGATGATTGCGATGAACTCATCGATGTTGGCCAGCGCAACCGCCAGACCTTCCAGGATGTGACCACGCTCGCGCGCCTTGCGCAGATCAAATACGGTGCGGCGCGTCACCACCTCGCGGCGGTGCAGCAGGAAGCACTCCAGCATCTGACGCAGGTTCAGCAGACGCGGCTGGCCGTCGACCAGCGCCACCATGTTCATGCCGAACGTATCCTGCAGCTGCGTATTCTTATAGAGGTTGTTGAGCACAACCTCCGGCACTTCGCCGCGCTTGAGTTCGATCACCACGCGCATGCCGGACTTGTCAGACTCGTCGCGAATGTCGGAAATGCCTTCGATGCGCTTTTCGGTGACTAGCTCGGCAATACGCTCGAGCAGCGTGCGCTTGTTAACTTGATACGGCAGCTCGTCGACGATGATCGCTTGGCGCTGGCCGCGATCGATATCCTCGAAGTGCGTCTTGGCGCGCATCACCACGCGGCCGCGGCCGGTGCGATAGCCCTCACGGACGCCCGAAATGCCGTAGATGATGCCCGCCGTCGGGAAATCCGGCGCCGGAATCAGCTCGATCAGCTCGTCGACGGTCGCTTCCGGGTTGCGCAACAAGTGCAGGCAACCATCGACGACTTCATTCAGATTGTGCGGCGGAATGTTCGTCGCCATACCCACTGCGATCCCGGACGACCCGTTGATCAGCAGGTTGGGAATGCGAGCCGGCAGAACCGATGGTTCAGTTTCGGAGCCGTCGTAGTTCGGCTCGAAATTGACCGTTTCCTTGTCGAGGTCGGCCAGCAGTTCGTGGGCGATCTTCGACAGGCGGATTTCGGTGTAACGCATCGCCGCGGCGTTGTCGCCGTCGACCGAGCCGAAGTTGCCTTGGCCGTCGACTAGCATGTAGCGCAGAGAGAAGTTCTGCGCCATCCGCACGATGGTGTCGTATACAGCAGTGTCGCCGTGGGGGTGATACTTACCAATCACATCCCCGACGATACGGGCGGACTTCTTATAGGGGCGATTCCAGTCGTTGTTCAGCTCGTGCATCGAGTACAACGCACGACGATGCACCGGCTTGAGACCATCCCGCACATCTGGAAGGGCGCGACCTACGATCACGCTCATGGCGTAAGCGAGGTACGAGCTGCGCATTTCTTCTTCGAGCGATACCGGGAGTGTCTCTTTGGCGAATTGATCCATTGGGCGAACGGTGGGAGGTCCCCTAGTGAGCACAGTGGTGCCCACAGCGGGACGCTGCGGTTGCGCGAATAACAGAACATTTTACCATGCCGCAAGCCCCCTCCCCTCATACGCGCGAGCGACGCATCGTCAACCCCAGGCACGTTCCCTGCGAACGAGGACAAAACCGGCGAGCCAGTCCCCATAAGGGTTTGCGAGCCATTTCCTGCCTTGTTGCGTACACACCACAAGGCCGTGGTGCCCCGTTCGAATCGCTTATATTTGCTTTTTAGGAGTGCGTGCTTGTGGCACAATCCCCCAGCGAAGAGGCAGACATTGTTCGAAGTGGAGCCTTCACCACACCGAGAATGTTATACTCCGAAGAATGTATGACTTGTTTTCGTCCCATCTGCTCGCAGTCTTCTGCGGTGATCTCATCCTGAGAGGAGAAATATGAAAAAATTTGCCAAGCTCGCGTTCGCTGCAGCTGCGGTAGCCATGGCTGCGTCCGCTTACGCTCAGTCGGTGCCCTACGAAAAGAAGGCCGTCAACGACAACTGGGGTAACGGCACGAGCGAGTGGGTCTGGAAGAACGGCACGAACGAACTGTGCTGGCGCAATGGCTTCTGGACGCCGGCAACCGCCAACGCTCAGTGCGACGGCGCTCTGGCTCCGGCTGCTGCTCCGACGGCTGCTCCGGCTGCTCCGGCTGCCCCGGTTGTGTCGAGCGAAAAGGTTACGTTCGCTGCTGACACCCTGTTCGATTTCGACAAGGCTGTGCTGAAGCCGGAAGGCAAGGCCAAGCTGGACGACCTGGTCTCGAAGCTGAAGGGCATCAACCTGGAAGTCGTGATCGCCGTTGGCCACACCGACTCGTTCGGCTCGGACAAGTACAACGACCGCCTGTCGGTCCGTCGTGCTGAAGCCGTCAAGGGCTACCTGGTCAGCAAGGGCATCGAAGCCAACCGTGTCTACACGGAAGGCAAGGGCAAGCGCCAGCTGAAGGTTGATCCGAAGTCGTGCAAGGGTTCGCGCAAGGCACAAATCGCCTGCCAGCAACCGAACCGCCGCGTGGACGTCGAAGTGGTCGGCACCCGCAAGGCTCAGTAATTCGGTTCACACCGGGAAAAAGCCCAGCGAAAGCTGGGCTTTTTTTCGCCTGTACACCGGCAAACCCCCTCCTCTGGGCTGCTGCGGAAAGGGGCACTAAAAAAGCGATGACGCCAGATGCGCCATCGCTTTTTTGTTTTGGGGCACCCGATGCCCCTCTTCTCATGACCGCCCTTCTTATTGATAGGAAGGTGTCGCCTGGTCGTTAGCAACCATGGCGCGATCGCCAACGCGCAGATTGTTCGGGTTTCGCTGGGTGACGGTGGCGACGCGACCATCGTCCAGGCGCACGGTGATGCGGTACACCGTTTGGCCACCCGCTCCGGCGCGCTGTTCGACCTGGTTGCCTGCATAGGCACCGAGTGCTGCGCCACCAATAGTCGCGACTGTGTTGCCCGTACCGCCGCCAACCTGATGACCCAGAATGCCGCCGGCCACGCCGCCGATGATCGTGCCCAAAATGCCCGGGCTATTTGCCGGGGCCTGCATCGGCTGGATCGATTCGACCCGGCCGTAAAGGGCGCCCGTTTGCTGCGGTTGCCCGCTATAAGCCGGTTGTTGGCCATAGGCGGGCTGCTGAGCATACCCACCGTTATAGCCACCGCCGTAACCGGGCGCGGCGCAGCCCGCCAGCATTGTCAGGCCCGCAACACCCAGTCCCATCAGAACATGTTTGGATTTCATTGATCTCTCCTTGAGCGAAGGTGACAGTTGGAGGAAGTGCATGCGCATTTGTTCACCTCTGTTTCAATGTGAAACCTTTTTGCGAACCCCATGATTTGGTCGGGGCGACGCTTTTTGGTACATTTCCTCACCTAGCCGATATGCCCTGGCGCAGCGCAACATGACGACCACTCACGCGAACGCCGATCCCGGCGAACTCGAAAAATTCAGCGAACTCGCCCACCGCTGGTGGGATCCGAACAGCGAGTTCAAACCCCTCCACGAAATCAATCCGCTGCGCCTTGACTGGATTCAGTCGATTGCGCCGCTGGTTGGCAAGCGCGTCGTAGACGTCGGTTGCGGCGGCGGCATCCTCTCAGAGAGCATGGCGCGTGCCGGCGCTAACGTCAAAGGCATCGATCTGTCCCGCAAAGCATTGCGTGTTGCAGACCTGCACAGCCTCGAGGCGGGCGTTACCGTCGATTACGAGGAGATCGCCGCGGAAGCGCTGGCCGCACGCGAGCCGGGTAGCTTCGATGTCGTTACTTGCATGGAGATGCTCGAACATGTGCCGGATCCGGCATCCGTTGTTCGCGCGTGCGCGACATTGGTGAAGCCAGGCGGTTACGTATTTTTTTCGACCATCCACCGGAACGCCAAGGCGTATCTGCTGGCGGTCATTGGCGCGGAGTATGTCCTCAACATGCTGCCGCGCGGCACGCATGATTACGCCAAGTTCATTCGCCCCTCAGAGCTGAGCGCGTTCGTACGCGGGGCCGGCCTGCAGGCTCAAGAGATGCGCGGGCTGGAATACAACCCGCTCACCGGCCGCTACGCCCTTACGCAGGACACCAGCGTCAACTACCTGATGGCGACGCGCCGTCCGGCCGAGGCATGACGGTGCGCCAGTTCCCCGATCCGCTGGGCGCGGTGCTGTTCGACCTGGACGGCACGCTTGCTGACACGGCCCCTGATCTGGCCGCGGCGGCCAACAAGGTGCGCACCGACCGCGGCCTCGAACCGGTGGACTACGAAGCGCTCCGCCCGGTTGCCTCGCATGGCGCCCGCGGGCTGATTGGCGTGGCGTTCGGCGTTGGGCCTGGGGATGCGGAATTCGAATCCTTACGGCTGGCGTTTCTCGCCAACTACGAGGCGGAGATCTGCGTGCGTACGCAGTTGTTTCCAGGCATGGCCGACGTGCTGCTGGAACTGGGCCGCGCAGGCATTCCCTGGGGCATCGTCACCAACAAGTCGGGGCGCCTGACGGTTCCGCTGGTTGCGCAGTTGCCGTTGCCGGTGCCACCGGCCTGTGTCGTCGCGGGCGACACCACGCCGCATGCCAAGCCCCACCCCGCCCCGCTGCTGCATGCAGCCGAATCCATCGGCGTCGATGCACGGCAGATCGTCTACGTGGGCGATGACCTTCGCGATATCGAAGCCGGCCGTGCTGCCGGCATGCCTACCATTGCGGCCAGTTACGGCTATTGTGGTAATGGACCATCGCCCGTGGAATGGCGCGCCGATGCGCTGATTGCCAGCGCGGCCGAGCTGATTCCGCTGTTGCTCGAATCGCAACGCGCTTGACCACGATGCCCAGGTGAATGCCTGGGCGTCGCACCTTTCAGGACCGCCGCCTCCCATCGGGGACGTGGCGGTCGACCGACTGACGAAGTAGGCCACGCCATGGCCGGACCGACACCAGCATGAGCACCTCCCCCGATTCGCGCCCTGATCTGCAATCGAATACCAATGGCTGGCGCGCGCGGCTTGATCGCGTGCGCGGTACGGCAGGCTGGCAACGCGCGGCTCAGGTTGGTACATCGCGACGCACCAAGCGCACCGCGATCGGCGTGCTGATCTTCTTGGTGGCATTCGGGCTGCTGGGCGCATTCGGTGGCCCGCCGCTGCTGCGACACCTGGCGCAAACGCAACTCAGTACGCTGCTGGAACGGCCGGTTTCGGTCGGCAAGATCAGCATCAACCCATACACGCTGCGGCTTGATGTTGACCAGCTCCACATTGCCGAGCGCGACGGCAAGACGCCGTTCGTCGACGTCGGCCATCTGCATGTGAACGCGTCGTGGAGTTCGATCTTCCGCCGCGCGCCCGTCATTGAAGAGCTCAGCATCGAGGCGCCGCAGGTGCATATCGTGCGCACCGCCGAACAGCGCTTCAACTTCTCCGACATCGTCGACAGGCTAAGCCAGCCGGAGAACCCACCCAAGCCCAAGTCGAACGAGCCGGCGCGTTTCGTCTTCGCCAATTTGCAGTTGGCCAACGGCGCGATCGATTTTGTCGACCAGCCGCTCGGTACGGAGCACAAGGTAGATGGCCTGCAAATCGGTGTGCCTTTTCTGGCGAGCCTGCCAGCCGATGTAGACATCTTCGTGCAACCGCTGCTGGCAGCGCGCATCGATGGCGCACCGCTGCATTTTGCGGGCAAGACAAAGCCATTTGCCGATTCGCTCGAATCCAACCTCAACGTCAAGATCGATGGCCTCGATCTGCCCCGCTACCTTGGCTACGTGCCCGGCCCACTGCCGGTGGCGGTGCCGCAAGGCAAGCTGACGACCGATCTGACGATCGAGTTCCAGAAGCCGAAGGCCGGTGCTCCGGTACTGCGCGTGCACGGCACAGCCGGCCTCGACAACCTGGAAGTGGTGGATGCCAAGAAAGCGCCACTGGTGGCTGCCAAACAGGTGCGCGCAACACTTGCCGACGTGCGCCCGCTCGACAACGTATTCCACCTCGATACGCTGACGCTGGATGGCGTACACGTCGATGCCACGCGTGGTACAGATGGCGCGATCAATTTCGCGCAACTCGGCGGCAAACCCGTACCTGCCGAAGCGAATGCTGCCAAGGCAGAGCCTGCGCCGGCCGCCAAGCCGAAGCCCTTGGATGTGGTGGTCAGCAAGCTGCAACTGGCGAACAGCACGGTCCATTGGCGAGATTCGACCACGCAGCCGGCTGCCGACCTGACACTGGAAGACCTCCACGGTGACTTTGGCGTGCGCACGTTGGGCGGCCCGACCACGCTTGATGTGGGCGCCAAGCTGGCGCAAGGCGGCGCGCTCAATGTTAAGGGCAGCATATTGCTGGAGAAAAGCACCAGCGAGCTGGAGCTGAAACTGGATGGCGTGAAGCTGGCCGGATTCGGCCCGTATCTGCGCCAGGCGGGTGCACCGCAATTGCAGAGCGGCGCGCTGTCGGCCGACGGCAAGGTGGCGCTCGACTTTGGGCCGGACAAATTCAACGTGCGTGCGGAACCGCTGACCGCCAGCCTGGCCGATCTGTCGCTGGCGCCATCCACGGGCAAAGACACTGCGCTGCGCGCCAAGCTGCTGCGCGCGGATGTAAAGAGCTTTGACCTGAGCGCCCGCACCATCGCACTGAACGAAGTGCGCGCCGACGGGCTGCAGATCGACGCACTGCGCAAGAAGGACGGTACGACCACGTTGACGCTGCTCGACGGTCCTCGACCGGCAGCGGGCAAATCGGCGCCGCCGGTCAAGTCCAGCGCAAAATCGAACGCCCCGGCCGAAAAACCCTGGGCTGTGACGGTGCAAACGCTGAAGCTGGACAACAGTGCCGTCGGCTTTGAAGACCAATCCAATTCGCGGCCGGTCAAGGTACGTATCGAGCCGCTGAACGTGGTCGTGCAGAACGCCTCCTCCGACCTGGGCAAACCCGTCAACGTGCAGATCGGTGCGGGGCTGGGTACCAAGGGCAAGCTCGATGTACGCGGCGAGGTGGTACCGCAGCCGCTGAAGGCCGACCTGCGCGTGAGCTCGCAGAACCTGTCGCTCGCAGGTTTCGACCCGTATCTGGACAAGTCGTTGAACGCGGCGATTACCAGCGCGTTGCTATCGATGGACGGGCGCCTCGTCCTCAACCAGGGCAAGGCGTTGACCGTGAACTACCAGGGCAACGCGACGCTGGGCAACGTGCGCCTGCAAGATCGCGTGAGTTCCGACGACTTCCTGCGCTGGCGCTCGCTCGCGCTCAACCGCATCCAGGCCAACTATGACGGCGCCACGCCGCATGTGCGTGTGGGCGCGGTGGCACTATCGACGTTTTACGCGCGGATCATCATCAACCCGAATGGGCGCCTGAACCTGCAGGACATCCGCGTGCAGCCGACCGAGGAGCGACGCTCGCTGACCCAGAGCGAACCTGCATCGGCATCGGGCGCTGCAGCTTCCGCCCCGGCAGCCGCACCCGTGGTGGCTTCGGCGCCTGCATCGGCTGTCACCGTAATAGCCACCGCGCCCGCACCCAAGGCCGGCGGCGCAGACCTGCGCGTTGACGCCATCACGCTGCAGGACGGGAACATCCGCTTCACTGACAACTTCGTCAAACCGAACTACACCGCCAACCTTACGGCCATCGGCGGCTCCATTGGCACGATCAGCACCGCCGCCAACCAGACACCCGCGGAAGTGACGCTGCGCGGCAGTGTCGACGGCACGGCACCGGTAGATATCCACGGCAAGGTCAACCCGCTCGCCCCCACGGCCTTTGTGGATCTCACAGCCAAGGCCGACGGCGTGGAGCTGACCAACCTCACGCCCTACTCCGCCAAATACGCCGGCTACCCGATCACCAAGGGCAAGCTGACGATGGATCTGCACTACTTGCTCGACCAGGGCAAGCTGACCGCCGACAACCATATCTTCATCGACCAGTTGACCTTCGGCGACCGTGTAGAAAGCAAGGACGCCACCAATTTGCCCGTGCGACTGGCGGTGGCCCTGTTGAAGAATTCGCGCGGCGAGATCGACGTGCGCGTGCCGGTGTCAGGCTCGCTCGATGATCCGCAGTTCAGCATCGGCGGCGTCATCCTGCGCGCGTTCGTGAACCTCATCGCACGTGCCGTGACGGCGCCGTTCTCGTTGCTGGCGAGTGCGTTCGGCGGCAGCGGCGGCGAAGAACTCGGCTACATCGAATTCGATCCGGGCACGTCGGACATCAGCCAGGCATCGGCGGCCAAGCTCGACAAGCTCGCCACTGCGCTGAAGGACCGCCCGGCACTGAAGGTCGACATCATCGGCCGCGTCGATCCGGAGTTCGACCGCGACGGCCTGCGTCGGGAGGCGGTAAATCGCCAGATTCGCGAGCAGAAGCTCAAGGACGCCGGCGACGCTGCTGAGGCAGACACAACGGTCAAGCCGGAAGAGGAAAACAAGTATCTTGAACGCGCCTACAAGGCCGCCAAGTTCCCCAAACCGCGCAACGTGATCGGGCTTGCGAAATCGTTGCCGCCCGACGAGATGCGCAAGCTGATGGAAACCAACGTGCAAGTGACGGATGCTGACCTGCGGGAACTCGCCCAGCGCCGTGCCAACGCCGTCCATGTGGCGCTGGCAGAACGTGTGGAGCCTGGACGTCTCTTCGTGGTAGCGCCCAAGCTCAGTGCCGATGGCATCAAGGACAAAGGTAAGACGACACGGGTTGATTTCGCGCTGAAGTAACCCATCTGTGGGATAATTCTTTTCTTCTCTGGGGCCGACCTGGTTTCGACGTGGGTTGCGAAGCAGTGAGGGCATACCGAGGACCCGTCACCTCGTTAATCAATGGGAATGCAATAACTGCTAACGACGAACGTTACGCACTGGCAGCCTAAGGGCCGCCGTCCTCGCACTGGCTCGCTGACGGGCTAGGGTCGAAAGACTAGCGAGGTCATTTACGTCAGATAAGCTCTAGGTGAGTCACGGGCCTAGAGACGAAAACTTAGTGAATCGCCGTCGTAGAGCGTGTTCGTCCGCGATGCGGCGGTTAAATCAAATGACAGAACTAAGTATGTAGAACTCTCTGTGGAGGGCTTGCGGACGCGGGTTCGATTCCCGCCGGCTCCACCAAATGCAAAACCCCAACCGTTCTCGGTTGGGGTTTTTTCTTGCCGGCTTCCACGCGCGACAGTTGCACTCAAAAGCCAACGCAGACGCAACGGCTCACCGCAAAAAGCGTCCCCGATGATTCGGTGCGGGGTGCGTCAGTCATAGGTCATCACAAAGGTCACCGAGGTATTCGCCGTGCCCGGCACCAAGGTAGCAGCGGTCTGTTGATACGCCGCCTTCAGGGGAATGTTGAAGTTGCCGCCCAGCTTGTCGTAGTCGCTGTATTGAAGCTTTGTCTTGAGCGCCACAGGGTTGCCCGCGCTATCAAGCAACTGCAAGCCCACACCCTTTGCAGTCGAGTTGGCATCAAGTGCAATGACCGAACGCGTGGCATCCACTACCGCCGTGTTTGGGTTCAGCTGGTACGACACCTTTTTGATGCCCTCGGGGCATTCCTTCAACGCAATCGAAAATTTGACCGGCGCAAGCGACGTGCCGACTCCCTTGAAGCGCCCGACATAGTTTTGGTCGCCCATCTTTACCGTGATATCAGGCGTTTTGCAGGAAAGCGCGGCGACCGAGGATTTGTTGCTGGTCTTGATGGTGAAAATATTAATATCTTTATTCGCGCTGATATGACCAAGAGTTCCCGCCGGCACGCTTGCACCTGCCACGACAGGACCGATCTTGATGATCTTTAGGCGCTTTACAAGCGTGCCGAAACTCTGAGCAACTCCACCACTCCAGGTATTTCCATAGTCAAAATAGCCGGCATCCCACCACCACGCGAGCCCAGTCTCACCAATAGGAAGGTATGTTGGCGTGTCTGCACTGGCGGCCCCTCCGACTTCATTCACTAGTCCATGTTTGAAATTTCCGGTGCATATCCAGCTATGCTGCCCGCCAATGGTTTGTGCATCTGACGTCCACACGGCATAACCGACTGGCGCATCGCGCGGCACGCTGAGGTTAGAGGGGATCGTATATGTGACCGTTTGCGTATTGTTCGATGGCATAAACTCGCAGCTAACAGCGAGCGCGGGCGAGGCGAAACCCACTAGCACAGACGCCAACCACAGTTTCTGGATTTTATTTTTTGAAAAACAACCCATTTTTAAAATCGCCTATTCTTTTCAAACCATCCATTTCTCAAAATTCAATAATAATGATCCTTATATTTCAAGCCAGCCTGGCTTAATTTCTCATCGTTTATCACGAGCTGGCTTATCAAAGGCGCAACGCTTTCTAGCGTTACGCTTCCCGGCTAGCCCAGGCAGGCGGCGGTTGAAAGAAGCTTTGACGATGCGGATGCTGGGCCTGCCGGCGCCTCATCGGCAGCGCAGCGTCTGTCTCTGATAGTTCCGCCCGGCTTCGGCGGGGCGCAAGGCAAAGGGGGCCTGACACTGGTTGTCCTTCCACTTCACCGACAAGGTGCCCTGTTCCTGATTGAGCAGCACAAATGCATTCCCGTTCGGATCTGCGATGCCGAGGTGCCTGCCGGTTTGTGCGTCTTCCACGCTCGCGCCAAAAGGCACCGGCGTCCCATTCGCCTGCTGGAGTGCGAACTGGGCGCGCTGGCCGCTGTAACCCTTGAAGGTCGCCTGCACGATCGCGCCGCGGCGCGGCACCACCTGCTTGACGGTGTCCTCCAGTTCCACATCCGCACCCAGGTTATGCGTCTCGGGGCTCAGCGCATTCAGGCGATACGGCTGCGCATAGGTGATCACTGCGTACCCGTTGCGGCCGACCGAGGTGCCAGCATCGGTCTTCACGTCCACGCCCTTGAGCCCTTCCACCTTCATCAGCGCGAAGGTATCTCCCACGGTGCGGCTCAAGTTGACGCCGCCGCGATGGACCACAACAGAGCCCGTGGCGCCAACGCTAGTCGATTGGTAGTCGCGTGCAACGTTCACGTTGGCGTTGAGCTGCCCCATGTCGGTGTCACGGGTGATGCTTGCCCCGCCGGTGGCGCCGCGTCCACTGCCGGTGTAACCGGCCTGCATGGCATACGAGGTTTTCTCGTTGACAAAGCCGCTCAGACCGCTCTGGACGTTGGTGCCGCCGTTGTTACTGTTACTGATATTGGTATACGCACGGCCCGAACGCAGCTTGCCACCCAGCGGAATCGACATCGTCAGCATGATTTGCGTGCTGTTGCCGTTTCCGCTAAACCGGGTGTCCTTCGTCTGGCTCAGGCTGAGGTTGTAGCTCAACTGTTTCCAGTTGTTGCCATAACCCACACTAAGACTGCGGCTCGACCCGGGCTGGTTCCAGTAGGTCTGCTGGCTAACGTTCAAGTAAACGCTGCCGTATCGGCGGTCCACGCCACCCAGGTCTTGGCTGGTCGTCAGGTCAATACGTGAGCGACTGCGCCCGGACTGAAAGCCGAGGCCGTTGACCCAACCATTGCTTGCGGTGCTACTGAGATCGTTGACGTGATCGCTGAAGGTGCGGTAACCGGACGTCGAATATCGATAGGCAGCAAGCGTGAAGTTAGTGTTAGTGCTGGTGAATGTCTTGGCGTACAGAACCCGCACACTCTGCCCGGTGTCCCGCTTACCGCGCACCCGGCTGGTGGATTGGGTCACATCGACGGAAAGCGCGCCAATGGGTGTGTTGGTGCCGACGCCCACGTTCACTGCCTGGAAGTCCTTTGATACCTGCAAGCCCCCAGCTACCGTACTGTTATCAGTCAGTCCATAGACGAGCGAACCGCTGACAAGATTGGGCGACGGGCCCTGCTCGCCATCGTATTTACCGGCGGCAAAGCTGTACTTGAGCCGCCCTTTGCGCAGCATCAACGGCAGGCTTGAAAACGCCTGGTGCGTGACGCGCCTGCTGCCGTCGGCTTCGATCACGGTGATCTCAAGATCGCCGTTGGAGCCGGACGGGAAAATATCGGTGAGTTGGAATGGGCCAGGCGGGACATTGGCCCGATAGAGGACATAGCCACTCTGACGTACCTCGACCACCGCATTGGTAGCGGCTTGTCCGCGCACCACCGGCGCGTAACCACGCTCGCTGTCGGGCAGCATGGCGTCGTCGGAGCCGACTTGGACGCCGCGAAACCGCACGCTGTCGAACAACGTTGAATCGGAGTACTGCTCGCCGAGACTCAATTGGCCCTTAATGGCATCGACGTCGCGCTGCACCAGCGTGCGGTTGCTCTTGAAGCGGGTCTGGCCGCTGTTGCTTCCACTGACCGTGGACTCGTTTCTCAGTCGCCAACGGCCAATGTTCACGCCGTTCTGCAGGCCAATGAAATAGCTGCTGCTGTCGCGACCAATTCGAGTGTGGCCGTAGTTGCCGCTGAACTGGTAATTGACGTAGCCAGCTGTTACGCCTTCGTCCCACAGAGCAGGGTCCACGTAGCCACGTGCTGCACGCGAGAGAAATGCCTGCGGAATGCTCAGATTCAGCTGCAGTCGGCCGGCGTCGAAATCGACTGAGGCCTGATCCATCACGTGTGGCAGATCAAGGCACGCCTGGCTATTGATGTCCAGCGGCGGGGTAACGCTGCTCAGATTGACGCCGAAGTCGTGCAGCATCTTGGCTGTCAGGCATGGGCGGAGCTGCGTTTTTTCACTGTCCTGATAAAAGTCGATATCACGGCGGCCCACCAGATTGCCGTTGACTTCAACCTCGACCCGATAGGTGCCAGGCGGCACGCTGCTGCCGGAACTGAGCACGGCGCTCAGGTCCGCCGGGCGCCCTTGGCCGTGCAAAAAGCTCGTGTTGTACGCGAGCAGCATTGGATCTGCCTGCGCAACGAGCGCCTCCCCTTCGGCGGCCCGCGCGCTGTTCATCATCGCAAGACACACGGCCAGGTAGAGCGGCGTTGCGCTCGGGCGTGCAGCAGCCGCTTTTCCATTGGTCCTTCTGGAGACCGCTTTGGTCGTCTGGCGGGTAGACATCGCAATGCTCGCTTCTGGCTTGGTGAATCGGGGGGCTGTCACATAGGCAAGCTCCGCTACGGTTGGCGCGGGCTTATCCAGCCCGGGCGGGCTGGCGCAATCGAACCGGCTGGCAGCCGGCTCGATCAGTTGCCGGTGGAAACCGGCGTGCTCGGCTGACTGCCGTGCAAGGTGACGCGGTAGCTTTGGCGGCCGCCGTAGTCATTGATGACGTCGTAGCGCAGCTCCGGCACGGCGGTACTGGCCGGCAACTTCACGGGCAACGCCACCGTGGCGCCGGGGGCAACCATCTTCGCGTCGATGACGGGTTCTTCTGCGCTGCCGCTGTGCACCTTTGCATCCACCACGGTCACGTTGTAGAGACTCGGGTTGCTCAAACGCAGCATCGCCTTGCTGCCATCCTGA
The DNA here is from genome assembly GCF_021173085.1 of Ralstonia wenshanensis. Classification (NCBI taxonomy): domain Bacteria; kingdom Pseudomonadati; phylum Pseudomonadota; class Betaproteobacteria; order Burkholderiales; family Burkholderiaceae; genus Ralstonia; species Ralstonia wenshanensis. Next base: position 851,790 of record NZ_CP076413.1, on the reverse strand, counting down.
TTGAGCTGCCATTGCAGGCTGGCCGGAGCCTTCTGGGGGTCCGCGTTCAAACCAGCCGGCCGATAGAACACCTTGATGCGCTGGCGGACAGCCAGTTGCAATACGTTGTCGTTGTGGGCTGTCTGCGGAACCTCTTGTACATTCAACCAGAAGGCCGACTCACGATCTGCCGGCATACCCACCCCTTCGTACAGCACCCGCAGCATTTGCTGCTGCTTTGCAGCCAACTTGGCCAGCGGCGGGGTAATGGCAAACGGCAGTTGACCGTGTGCGCCTTCATCAAGCGGATCAAGCCACGCCTGGATCAATGCATCGCCACCGTCGTTGTTGACGACCACGGAGGTTTCCTTGTTCTTGCCGTCAAAGATCAGCCGCGTGGTGCTGAGGGAAATGCTGGCGTGACTCGCGGACGCAGCCAACGCGCACGCCAACGCCGCGCCAACGGCGCATCGTTTTGCTTTCATATCCGGAATAGCCTGTGAAATAGACGGCAGCGGCGTAATGACCGCTGCCGATTGAAGCCAGCCGTGTTGGCTGGCGCTTGTCTTATGCTTACTCGTAGGTCAGCGTGAACGGCAGGCTGGCGTTTGCAACACCCGGCTTGATCTTCGTCGGGTCTGCAGCCACATAGGCTGCGGCGAAGCGCACGTTGACTGCGCCACCGGTCGACGGCACCGTGGTCTGCGCCAGCAGATCGCCATTGCTCAGGTCGAATGCGTTTGCGCCGGCGCCCGTACCTTCGTACACGGCAATGCTCACGCCTTGTGCGAAGCCTGCGGCGGTGTTGCCGTTGTTCACGCGCAGCGTCTTCTTGTCTGCGCTCAGCTCAGCCGTCTTGCCGGCGAACTTCATGCTGACCTTGGCGCCGGTCTTGCAGACCACGTCAATGTTGGCCGAGCCAGCGCCGTTGGCGAGGTTCTTCGGTGCGGTCAGCGTACCGATGTCATCGGCAGCAATGGTGCCCATGTCGACGTTGATGGTGCCTGCATCGCCGGCGAGCGAGGACACCTTGCAGGTGTCGCTCAGGATCGTGCCTTGGAAATTGATGACGCCATCCACCGACGTAGGCGTCGTTTGGGCCATTGCGGCGGCCGACAGCGTAGACATGGCGACGCCAGCCAGGAACAGTTTTGCTTTCATTGACTTACCCTTAGATTGAATCCGCGGCACGAACGTGCTGGATTTGGTCGAGAACAAATGCCTATCGAAGAAGGCAGGCGCAAGTATTCCAAGCGTGGCGGCTGCGCCATATCAGACTGTTCTGAAAAAGCGGTCGGGATTCGTGCTGTTGCGGGCACGTCGCCTTACGCCAATCGGGCGCGAAGGCTTTCTCGCTGCGAACGCGGCGGCTCGCTAGGTGCGCTGTAGAACCAAGAAGTCGGAGCAGCACGAGGCTCCGTGTCGCCTCAGGCGAGGCGTACAACGCATTTTTGGGGATGTAGGATCGGAGCGAGGTTCGCTCTGGGGTGCAGGCTCAGATGTCGGCGCCGTCCGTCGGGTGGAGCGATTGAAGCTGCGCCAGAAGCGCCTGCGCGTCTGCGGTGATGTCACTGGACGCCTGTGACAGATGCCGCTCCAACTCGCTTGCCGCCTGACGCGTTTGCAGGTCGTCCACAACGGCGGCGGCGCCGGAAATGCGATGCGCCGCTCGACGTGCCTGGTCGATCTTCCGAAGTGCGACGCCTTGGGCAAGCATCTCAAGGTCGGTTTTCATGGTCTGTCGATAGATTGCCAGTACGTCCGCCGTCGGCGCCACGTCGTGCTCCGCCGGCACCGTGTGGGAAGCGGAATCGCCATGGCCACACCAAAGTTCGATCAGCTCACGCAATGCGGCCAGACGCAGCGGCTTGCCGAGCACACCGTCCATGCCGCTGTCGAAACAGCGCATGCGATGCGCATCGTCAGTTGCGGCAGAAATGGCCACGATTGGGGTCCGCTCGGCGCCGCGCTGGTGTTCGATCTCGCGCATGCGCTGCGCAACGGTATAGCCGTCGATGCCGGGCAGATTGCAGTCGAGCAGCACCATGTCAAACGCTGTCGACACAAACTGTTCGAGCGCCGCCTCTCCGGTGCCGGCAATGGCCGAGCGACAAGCCAGCGCATCAAGCTGATGCTGGATCGCGTGCTGCACCGCCTCGTGATCGTCGACGACCAGGACTAGCGGCCCATCCTTCGATTCCGGCATCAACGGCTTGTGTGGCCGACGCAAAGATGTCGCTTGCGCGCCGGCCGACGAGTCTCCCGGTGCACCCTGCGATGCGGACTCCGGGTGCGATTCGCGCACCGGCAACATGACGGTGAATACCGTGCCGACCTCGGGGCTGCTGCTGACGGTGATCACGCCGCTCATCAGGTCGACCAGTTCGCGGCAGATCGACAAGCCGAGCCCACTGCCGCTCGCGCCGCGATTACCCGGGCTTTCCACACGTGCGTAAGGCTCGAAGATGTTCCGCTGGCGCTCCGCGGGAATGCCCATGCCCGTATCTCTGACCTCGAGTACGAGCGTGCCATTGGCACGACGCTTGCGCGGCAGGTAATCGACGCGCAGAACCACCTTGCCGGCCGCGGTGAACTTGATCGCATTTACCAACAGGTTCAGGACGATCTGCCGCACGCGCATGGGGTCGATCTCTACGCTGAAATCGCGGGCGCATGCAAGATCGAGGGACAACGCCAGTTTTTTCTCTTCCGAACGCCAACGCACCATGTCGAGCGTCTGCTCGGCCCACGGCCCGATCTCGGTTGACCGAGGCGCGAGTGTCACACTGCGCGATTCGAGGCGCGAGTATTCGAGAACATCGTCGAGCAGCGCCAGGAGGGTTTCCGATGCCGAGACCGCTGCATTCGCACGGTTTGCCTGCTCGCCAGTCAGCCGTGATCGCTGCAACAACTCCAGCGACGCAAGAATGGTGTGCATGGGTGTGCGGATTTCGTGGCTGATGAACGCGAGGAACATGGCCTTGTCGCGCTCACTGCGCACGGCGGCGACGCGCGCGCGCCACAGCACGTACGCCAGCACCGCGAACGCCAGCAGAACACCGCCGACAAGGGCGACCTGCCGCCAGCGGTAATGCAGGATCGATGCAAGCGACGGCGCGCCGTAATCCGTTGTTTCTTGCCAGCGGTGCCGGATGGCATCGGCATCGGATGCCGGAATCGCGGTCAGCGACTTATCGAGAATCGACGCCAGCACGGCGTTGTTTTCGCGCGTGACCATCGTCAGCGCATATGGACGGTCCCAGATGCTGCCCGAGAGAAACAGTCGGCCCTTGAACTGGCGATTCAACTGCGGAAGGATTGACGCGTCAGTCCCGAGGGCGGCGTCCGCCTCGTCATTCGCGACGGCGTCCAGCGCATCGGACTCGTCCTGAAACGTCAGCAACGTTACGGGTACATCGCTGTGGCGAATTGCAAGTTCGAGCCCGCCGCCGCCTTTGATTGCGATGCGCTTGCCGGCCAACTGCGGGAAGCCGGCAAACAGGTTTTCACGCTCGGCCGTGACGATTGTGATTGTGCCGACGTAGTACGGCGTACTCGCAATGAAGCCATCTCGGTATGGCACGGTGTCATAGTTCTTGCTCCAGTCGGGCAACATGTCGATGCTGCCGGACTTCAACGCTGCGATGGAGCCTTTCCAGCACGCTCCATCGACATATTCAAAGCGCAGCCCGCTCAGCTCCGAAACCGCATCGAGGAACGACGGAACGATGCCGACCACCTTGCCACCTTCGACAAATTCGAACGGACGCCATTGCGCATTGACGCAGGTACGCACCACCGGATGCTCGGCGATCCAGGCATGCTCTTCCGGCGTGAACAGCGACGTTGCGGCCGCGTGGGCGCCCCCGGACATCAGCGCCAGCCATGCACCCAGGATCAGCGTGCGCACTATCGCCGCTACATTCTTCACAGCATCCCCAGTCGCCATATCGGAATCGATTGCATCGGCACGTCGCGTTCGTGATATTGCCGACCTGCCAGTCCACAAGCTTAATTCAGTCCCGAACCGGATGGTCGGAAACTGCCTTAAGGCCGTGTCGAACGGTCAGCAAACACACGGATGCGATTCGAATGGTGATGGAGCTGCAGCACGTCGCCCGAGGAAGAACGCGGGCGCTCAAGCCAGACACGGGCGGCGCCGCGCCAGGGCTACGGCAGCGGCCGCCAGTACGAGCCCAAGGATGGGATCCACCGCACCGGCACCCCCCACCCCTGGACTGCCCGTGGCCCCACCCGCCGCCGCATCGCCTTCCGGACTTGTACCGCCACCTGTGGTTTGTGTATCCAGCGCGAAGTCGACCAGCACCGGGTCATGGTCGGAAGACCGGTACGCATCCGGCGCGTAGAGCGTCAGTTGCTGCTCGACGCTCTTGTAGCCGAACGCATATTCCAGCGCAATCGGCTCATCGGCGTTGATGTGCCATTCGTGCACGGCGCGCACACGCTCGGCCAGGCCCGCCGTGGCCAGCGCATGGTCGATGTACCCGGCTTCGCCGCCATACAAATAGCTGTAAGCGTCCTTGCCGATGAACTTGGCCACCATGTCGGCATAGCCCTTGTCCGCAAGTAGCGCAACGGGATCTTCCTTGGCATAGCTGTTGAGGTCACCGATGAGGAGCTTGCCGACATCGGCCACGCCGGTCGGCGAGGTCGTCAGCCAGTCGGCGATCAGGCCGGCAGCGCGCACGCGGGTGGGGTTCCAGCAACTCTGACCATCGCCCTGGTCGGCGTCCTTACCAGTTGCGCCGGAGCAGCTCTTCGACTTCAGGTGATTGACGACCACGGTGAAGTTCTGCGCGCCGCCGATGCGTCGGAAGCTGCGCGCCAGCGGCTGGCGGTTCTTGTTGTCGATGGCCAGCGTGGCCGGCACCCCCACAGGCTCCACGGTGCGGCTGTTGTAAAGGATGGCCACCGTGATTGCATCACTGCCGAGCTTCGGCACGCCCGGATCGACGTAGCGCCAGTCGGCGCCCAGCTGGGTAGTCAAGCGGCGGATGGCGCTGAGGTCACCGTAGCCGTCGTTCTCGATTTCCATCAGGCCGACCACATCGGCATTGATGGCGCGGATGGCGGCGACGATCTTGGCTTCCTGGCGCTCGAACTCGGCCTGTGTCTCGGCGCCGCGGTTGGTTGGATCATCAAAACCAGCGCCTTTGCCGTTACCGTTGAAGTAGTTCAGTACGTTGAACGAAGCCACGCGCACATCCGCCTGCGCGTGGCGTGCAGGTGCACCGGCGCGCGGGTTCGTGGCCGCGTTGAAAGCCGGTGCAACCGCACCCGGCACGGGCTGCAGGCGCCAGGCTTTGTAGCGCATTTCCAGCACGCCCTGCACACCGCTCACCGTATAGCCGGCGCGCACGGGGTTCGCCGCAGACAGGTCCGGCGCCGGGTAGCGCACGTTGGCGGGATTCTGCTGGTTGGAACCATCGTCAAGCACGATGCGGTTCAGCGCGTTGCTTGCAGCCTGCGCCGCGGCGGCGTTTCCGGGTCGAGCCACGTTGGTAGGCAACGGTAGGCGTCCGTTGCTGAGCAGCAGACTGCCGTAGCGTCCGAGTTCGTAGGTTTCGCTCACTGTCAGCGTCTGCGGCAGGCGCACGAGCATCCCTTCATATGCCGAGAGCGCTCTGGCATCACCCACGGGCAGTGTCACGTCGGCTGGCGTCACGCTGTTGCCGCTGGCACAACTGGCGATGCCGTTGGTGGCCAGCGTCAACTGCGTCTGGCCGTACTTTTCCTCGACCTTGCCGACGAGATGCACGAGATCACCGGCGCGGGCGGTGACGCCCGGCGCGTAGACAAACAACCCTTCCGACACGCCCGGCAGTCTGCGGCGCTGTGCATCGGGTTGCTGCACGAAGAAGCCGTTAAAGCCTGCGGCGCCACTGTAGTCGGCGGTCACGACGGCTTCGATCTCGACGGTCCCGCCGGCCAGCGGCGAAGTGGCCCCGGCGCCCTGCACATCCGCAAGGTGCGTTACCGGTGCGCCGCACATTGCAACGGCAGGCGGTAGCGTGACAGCGCCCTGCCCGTTGTACAGACCAAGGTCGGAGAAGTCGTCGACGTTGAACGCATCCCATTGCGCGGACGGATCGAAAGCAGCCGTCGCTGCCGTATCACCCTGCTTTACCGCGCCTTTGCGGCGCAGCGTGTGGTCCTTCGTGCCGGCGCTGGCCGTACCCCAGAAGCCTGACGACGGCTGATAGCCGACCTGGCCGATGCGGTCCACAACGACACCGGAACGCGTCAGCGTCAGCGCGTCGTCGCCGTTGAAGGAGAACGCTGCCGTCTGGTTGACGCGGGAGCCGAGCACGCTGGCGAGCGTGCTGTGCGCCATCACATGCACGGCGCCCGGCGCCAGCTTGCCGGAGAGCGCAAACGATGCGGTGGGCGTATTGCCGCCATTGTTGTACTGCTCGATCTTGTAGACCGACAGATCAGCCTCCGCGCCGTCCGGGTTGTAGATTTCGATGGCCTTGTTGTTCGAGCTGCCTTCGACGTACTCGCTGATGAGCAACTCGGCATGGGCCGGCAACGCCATGAAAAACATGGCGGAAAGGATGGAATGCAGATGCATGGGGACGGGGATGGAGGGATCAAAAAAAATGGGGGGCGGCATACCTTCAACAACGCCGATGACGCACGCATGGCATGTGGCCACCGATCGTTCAGCATTCTCTAAGCCGTCCCTGCCCTCTCGGCTGCCCTCATCAAAAAATGAAACACGCGTCGCCGTCATCTGTGCGTTACAACCCGGGACCGATACAGAATTGCCGAAAATTGTGTTTTTCTGTACCTGTCGGGCGATTGACGACGGGTGCTAGCCTGCAAGCTCTTCATCCTTGCCGCTGACATCGAGCCCGCCATGCCTACCCTCACCAACCTGCTCACCTTTGCCCTGGTTGCGCTCGGCATGGTGCTGACGCCGGGCCCGAACATGATCTACCTGATCTCGCGCTCGATCTGCCAAGGGCGCAACGCGGGGCTCGTGTCGCTGGCGGGTATCGCCACGGGCTTCGTCTTCTACATGCTGTGTGCGGCATTCGGCATCACAGCGTTGCTGATGGCCGTGCCGTTTGCCTACGATGCACTGCGCTTTGGTGGAGCGATCTATCTGCTGTATCTCGCCTGGCAGGCGGTGCGACCGGGCGGCCGTGCGCCCTTCCAGGTGCGCGAACTGCCGGTGGACAGCCCGCGCAAGCTCTACACGATGGGCTTGCTGACCAGCCTGCTCAATCCGAAGGTGACAGTGCTGTATCTGTCATTGCTGCCGCAGTTCATCGAGCCGGCGCACGGCAGCGTGCTGGTGCAGTCGGTCTGCCTGGGGGTCACGCAAATCTGCGTGAGCGTGACCGTCAATTCGATGATCGCCGCCACAGCGGGCAGCATCGCAGCGTTCCTCTCGCGCAAGCCGAGCTGGTTGTCAGTGCAGCGCTACCTGATGGGTACCGTGCTGACCAGCCTGGCGCTGCGCATGGCGATGGAAGCACGCAAGTAAGCCACACGAATTCGCGAAGCGATTCGCCGCCAAATGACAACGGGGCGATCCGGCCAAACCGGATCGCCCCGTTGTCATTGAACGCGCTGCCAGATCAGCGGCGGCGCATGTAGAACGTGAACACCTTGTCCTGCTCGCTGTGCTCCAGCAGCTCGTTGCCGGTCTGCTTGGCGAATGCCTGGAAGTCCCGCGTGGCGCCGGGGTCGGTAGCAAGAATCTTGAGCACATCGCCGCTTTGCATGTCGGCAAGCGCCTTCTTCGTGCGCAGGATGGGCAGCGGGCAATTCAGGCCGCGCGCGTCGATTTCCTTCTGAAACTCCATGTCTTCCTCAGTGGTACGGGCAAGCGGCGCGGTGCCGCTCGCATCAGTTATTCCGTGATTGTAACGAGCCGCGTCGGCTGCCACTGGCGCGGCGGCGGCTCGGCGGGCTCGCCGGTTCGGATGTCGATATAGCTGACAGGCAGGCCGCGTGCCATCAGGAAATCCGCGACGGCATAGCCGGTGCCGGCCGTCCAAGGGCGGACTTTCTCAAACGGCTTCAAGCGGTACTCGACCAACTCTTCCGACAACGCGATCTCACCATCGGCCACCACGTGGTACGCGATGATCAGTTCGTTCTTGCGGATGAACTCATACACGCCGATCAGCGAGATCGATTGTGCATTGAGGTTCGTCTCTTCCTTCAGCTCGCGGGCAATGCCCTCTTCCGGCGTCTCGTCGCGTTCGAGAAAGCCAGTCACGAGCGCGAACATGCCTTCCGGCCACAACGCGTTGCGCGCCAGGAACATCTGCCCGCGATATTCGACAACCGCCGCCAAGACAGGCAGCGGATTGTTCCAGTGCACGAAGCCGCAGTCCTGCGCTGGGCACGCAATGCGCAGGCGGCCGGCATTGTGCTGCTCGACAAGCGGCGTGGCGCATTGCGGACAAAAGCGGTAGTCGAAGCTCATGGCAGTCAGATCGATTAAGTGGCCTGCGCGCAGGCTGCGCGAATATCGGCGGCGAAGGCTTCCACCGTCTCGGGTTGCACATCCCACGAGCACATCAGGCGGCAGCCGCCGGCGCCAATGAACGTATAGAAGCGCCAGCCGCGTGCGCGCAGCGCCTCGATGGCAGGCACCGGCAACTCGGCAAACACCGCGTTCGATTCGGTCGGGAACATGATGCGCACGCCCGGCACATCGGCAATGCGCGCATGCAGAAGCTGCGCCATCGCATTGCCGTGACGCGCGTTGCGCAGCCAGACATCGTTTTCAAGCAGACCCAGCCACGGCGCCGAGATGAAGCGCATCTTCGACGCCAGCTGCCCCGCCTGCTTGACGCGATAGGCGAAGTCTTCTGCCAGGCGGCGATCGAAGAAGACAACCGCCTCGCCGACCGGCAGACCGTTCTTCGTGCCGCCAAAGCAGAGCACATCCACGCCGGCGCGCCACGTGATCTCGGACGGATGCACGCCGAGCGACGCCACCGCATTCGCAAAACGCGCGCCGTCCATGTGCACGCGCAATTGGCGACGCTTGGCAATCGCGGCAATGGCGCGCACCTCGTCCACGGTGTAGACGGTGCCGACTTCCGTCGACTGCGTCAGCGAAACGACCTTCGGCTTTGGATAGTGAATATCGGAGCGCCGCGTGACGAGCGCCTCGACCGCGTCCGGCGTGAGCTTGCCGTTCTCGCCCTTGGCGGTCAGCAGCTTGGAGCCGTTGGAGAAGAACTCCGGACCGCCGCATTCATCCGTCTCGATGTGTGCCAGCTCGTGGCAGATCACCGAGTGATACGACTGGCACAGCGACGACAGCGCCAGCGAATTGGCGGCCGTGCCGTTGAAGACGAAGAAGACTTCGCAATCGGTCTCGAACAGATCGCGGATGCGATCGCACACGCGCTGCGTCCACGAATCATCGCCATAGGCCGGCTCGTGGCCGCTGCCGTTGGCCTCCAGAAAATACTTCAGAGACTCCGGGCAGAAGCCCGCGTAGTTGTCTGAGGCGAAATGCTGCTTGGGCTGCATGGCGGGCCGGCAAATGGAAGTGGAATAAAGTTACTTCTGTTCGGACCACAGCACGCCGCCGGTGGCCCAGTTTTCGCGCTTGATGTCGGTGATGATGATGTCGACGGCGCCCGGCGCGCAGCCCAGCGATTCGCACGTGACACGCGTCACTTCTTCGACGAGCTTCCTCTTCTGCTCAACGCTGCGGCCCTCAAACATCTCGATATGGAAAGTCGGCATGGTGTCTCCGGTTTAGTGAGTCGCGTTGACAGTCGCGTCAGTCACGATATGAAGCGTCGATTTTATCCAGTTTGCGCAACAGCGCCGGCCACTCGATCACGCCTTCGATGGCGCCGCCATCTTCGAGCTGCTCTGCCGCACGCTCTGCCACTTCCGGCGTGGGCGAGACGACCTCGCCGCCGGCAAGCGCCTGGATCTGGATCTCGCATGCCTTGATGAGCGTGGCCATCAGCACGTGCGCCTCGGCCACGGTCCGGCCGATGGTCAGCGTGCCGTGGTTGCGCAGCAGCATGGCGAAATGGTTGCCCAGCGATGCGGTCAGGCGCGCGCCCTCTTCCGGCGTGAACGCAAGGCCTTCGTAATCGTGATACGCGATGCGCCGGTGAAACCGCAGCGCATGCTGAGACAGCGGCAGCAGCCCGTGCTTCTGCGCCGACACCGCAATGCCCGCCGTATTGTGCAGATGGATCACGCAGTGCGCGTCGGGCCGCGCGGCATGCACGGCGGCGTGCAGTGCAAAACCCGTTACGTTGACGGACGGACGCGTCGCTGCATCGGGCCAATCGCCGACAAGCTGGCCGCGGCCATTGATCTTGACGAGGTTGGATGCGGTGATCTCGTCGAACGCCAGGCCGAACGCGTTGATCAGGAAGTGATCCGGCTCGCCCGGCACGGTGGCCGACAAATGGGTGTAGACGAGGTCGTCCCAACCGTTGAGCGCGGCCAGACGATACGCGGCGGCAAGATCGACGCGCACCGCCCGCTCGGCCTGGCTGATCTCGCCGCCGGGCACAACGGCATCGGGGCGCAAGGCAAAAGACATGGGGCTCCTCCAATGGAGGAGGCATTCTAGAACGGGCGCGCGGACCGCGTTGTACGCGCCTTCACATGCCGCGCATCACGCACGCGCCGGGGCCGCCCGCTTGACCGCAAGAAAGGTCGCCACACCCGCCACCAGCGACACCGCTGCCACCGCCAGCGATGCATTGAAGCCGCCCGTGGCTGCAAACAGCCGGTTCGCCAGCGGCGGCCCCGCAATCTGGCCGATGCCGTACGCGGCAGTCATCAGACCCATCAGACGCGGCACGGCATGCGGCCAGAGCCGGCGCGCCTCGCGCATGGCAAACAGCGTGATCGCCGTGAATGGCAGGCCGAGCAGCGTGCTGGAAAGCGCCAGCCCCGCCACCGTGGGCCACACAATGCTGATGGTCACGGCAACCGCCTGCATGGCGTAGGCCGTGGCCAGCAGCGACCGGTTATCGCGCGCCAGGCTGATCCGGGTGGAAAGAAACGCCCCGAGCGCCACCCCCGCACCGAACATCGGCCAGAACAGATCGGGCCAGACCGAACCCGCAGGCAGCACTTTCCGCGCGATCACCGGCAGGAAGGTGGCGGTGATGATGTAACCGAAGCCAGCCAAGCCATAGGCAAGCGTCAGCGCGCTGGTGGGCGCATCCAGCCCGGGTGCCGTGCCGGATGCAGCCCGCGCCGGAGCGGCATGCGCATGCGCTTCGGGCCGGATGGTCGACCACACCGCCGCCGAAAGCAGCGCCGACAGCACGCCAAAAGCAATCCATGCCGACGTTGCGTGCCAGCCGAGCGCCACCATGCCGCTGGCCGCCAAGCCCGGAATGGCGATGCCAAGTCCCGGCCCGCAGAAAATGATGCCGCCGAGCGCCGCATGGCCCAGCTCGGTCAGTCGATGGAGGCACCAGCCCGCCGTAAAGACAAACACCAGCGCGCTGGCCATGCCGGCCGCAAAGCGCAGCAGAAGCCACGCAGGCTGCCCTTGCAGGACGCCCATTCCGGCGGTCAGCAGCACCGTCGCAACCAGACCGGTGCGGATGAGCCGCGCCGCGTCGCCGCGCACGGCCATGCAGGCCAGCGCGCCAACGAAATAGCCCAGGTAGTTGCCGGTTGCCAGCCAGCTGCCCTGCGCCAGCGTCAGGCTGCCGTCGTGAAGCATCATCGGCAGGATCGGCGTGAAGGCGAAGCGGCCGATGCCCATCGCCACGGACAGCGCCACCATGCCCGCAATCGCCACGCGCCATGCGGTGGCCCGCTGGGAACGCGCGGCGGACAAGGCTGAGGGAGACGACAGGATGTGCTCCATGAGAAGGCCTGGATGAGGAAATCGGCACTTCATCGTACGCAAGGCCGTTCATCCTGAAAAATGAATTATATTGAACAAACCCATTAGCATTTGAGATACATCATGGATCTATCCTCGCTCGAGATTTTCCGGACGGTGGTGCGGGAAGGTGGTGTCACCCGAGCGGCCCAGCAGCTCAATCGCGTGCAGTCGAATGTGACGACACGCATCCGCCAGCTGGAGGCTTCGCTCGGCGTGCAGCTATTTGTGCGCGAAAGCAAGCGCATGGTGCTGACGCCCGCCGGGCAGACCCTGCTGACCTACGCCGACGACATCCTCCGCCTGGCCGCCGAAGCGCGCCAGGCCGTGCAGCCGCGGGAGCCGCACGGGCGCCTGCGCATCGCGTCCATGGAAAGCACGGCGGCCAGCCGCCTTCCTGCCCTGCTGGCAACGCTGCATCAACGCTGGCCGCGCGTGCAGCTTGAACTCGTGACAATGACCACGCGCCAGTCCCTCCAGGCGCTGTCGAACTTTGAAGTCGACTGCGCGTTCGTTGCCGAAACGGCATGCCTGAACAACACGCGTGCCGCCATGACCACGCTGCCGGCGTTTGCGGAAGAGCTGGTGCTGATTGCTCACCGCGCCCATCCGCCAATCCGCCGCGCCGCCGACGTGCAGACCACCGGCATGCTCGCGTTCGAACCCGGCTGCGCCTATCGGCAATTGATCGAAGACTGGTTTGCAGCAGATGGCGTAGTGCCGTCGCGGGTACTGGAGCTTGGCTCGTACCACGCCATCATCGCGTGCGCGGCGGCCGGGATTGGCGTGGCGCTGGTGCCGCGCTCGGTGCTCGAGCTGTACACGAATGCGCCGGAAATCAGCATCCACACGCTGGACAAGCCAGGCCGTGTCGACACACTGCTAGCCTGGCATCGCGACATGGCTGGCCCCGCCCTGCAGGCGCTCTTGCAGGTGCTGAGCGAGCCGCAACCAACGGCAAGTGCAACCGCACGCGAAGCCATTGCCGCCTAAACTGAAAGCGGATATCGGGATTGCGCCGCCGGCCTGATCGGGCAGAGCGCAGCAATCACGGACGGAGGCGCAGATGCGACCGTCGTTGCGGATGCGGCATTGGATGGTATGGTTGCCGGCGGTCATCGCCGCGGTGTGGACCAGCCTTGCCGCGGCAGCCGCGCCAGTCGTGGTGTTGCCGGTCACGGGCGCCATCGGGCCGGCCAGCGCAGCCTACGTGATCCGCGGCCTGCAGCGGGCGCGCGATCAAGGAGCGCAGCTCGTTGTGCTGCAAATGGATACGCCCGGCGGCCTCGATGCGTCGATGCGCCAGATCATTCAAGCCATCCTTGCGTCGCCCGTGCCGGTTGCAGGCTACGTGGCCCCCGGCGGCGCGCGGGCAGCGAGCGCGGGCACCTACATCCTCTACGCCTGCCACGTTGCCGCGATGGCGCCGGCCACGAATCTGGGTGCAGCTTCTCCCGTGGCGATCGGCATGGGCGGCCACGCCCCCAGCCCCGGCGAAGGCGCCAAGCCGGCCAGCGCGCCAGCCGCCACGTCCAGCAATGAAGACACCCTGGCCCGCAAGCAGATGCACGACGCCGCGGCGTACATTCGCGGCCTGGCCCAGCTGCGCGGTCGCAATGCTGAGTGGGCCGAGCGCGCCGTTCGCGAAGCGGTCAGCCTCGACGCACCCGAGGCCGCCAGCCAGCACGTGATTGACCTTGTTGCGGCAAGCCTGCCTGATCTGCTCAAGCAAGTCGACGGCCGTGCGGTGCGCACGTCCGCCGGCGTGGTCACGCTGCGTACAGCCGAGGCCACGACCGTCACGCTGGAGCCCGACTGGCGCAACCACTTCCTCGGCGTCATTACCGACCCAAGCCTGGCGCTGTTGCTGCTGACGGTGGGCGTGTATGCACTGATCTTCGAGTTCTCGACGCCGGGCATGGTCGTGCCAGGCATCCTCGGCGCGGTGTGCATCGTGGTGGCGCTTTACGGGCTGCAGATGCTGCCGATCAACTACGCGGGGCTTGCCCTCATCGCACTTGGCCTGGGTTGTATGGTGGCTGAAGCATTCCTGCCGACGTTCGGCGCGCTCGGCGTGGGCGGCATCGTTGCGTTCGTGCTGGGCGCGGTGATGCTGATCGATACGCAAACGCCTGGCTTTGGCGTGCCGCTTCCGCTCATCATCGGACTGGCCTTCGTGAGCCTGACTGTAGTTCTAGCGCTCTCCAACCTGGCGGTGCGTGCGCGACGGCGGCCGATCGTGACGGGCGGCGATACGCTCATCGGCATGACAGGCGAAGTGGTGGACGTCGATACACCGGACGCCGATGCCGACGGCGATGGCTGGGCGCGCATCCATGGCGAGCGCTGGCGCGTGCGCTGTGACGGCGGCATCGCGCGTGGCGATCAGGTGCGTGTAATCGCCCGGCATGGGCTGACACTGATGGTCGAACCCGTCGCCCCCGTCGCCGCGTCTTCATAAGGAGAAGAAAAATGCTTTATGGCTTCTTCAGCGCGGGCGGCCTGATCTTCCTGGCCGTGCTGCTGGTCATCTCGTCGTTCCGGGTGCTGCGCGAATACGAGCGCGGCGTGGTGTTCCTGCTCGGCCGCTTCTGGCGCGTGAAGGGGCCGGGGCTGGTGCTCATCGTGCCGGCCATCCAGCAGATGGTGCGCGTGGACTTGCGCACGGTGGTGATGGACGTGCCGCCGCAAGATGTGATCTCGCACGACAACGTGTCGGTCAAGGTCAACGCGGTGGTGTATTTCCGTGTGGTCGACCCCGAGCGCGCCATCATCCAGGTGGCCAACTATCTGGAAGCGACAAGCCAGCTCGCGCAGACGACACTGCGCGCCATCCTGGGCAAGCACGAGCTGGACGAGATGCTGGCCGAGCGCGAAAAGCTCAATCTCGATATCCAGAAGGTCCTCGACATCCAGACCGACCCGTGGGGCATCAAGATCGCGAACGTGGAGATCAAGCACGTCGACCTGAACGAATCGATGATCCGCGCCATCGCCCGCCAGGCCGAGGCCGAACGCGAACGCCGCGCCAAGGTCATCCACGCGGAAGGCGAGTTGCAGGCATCGGAAAAGCTGCTCGAAGCCGCACGGATGCTGGCCCAGCAGCCCGAGGCAATCCAGTTGCGCTACCTGCAGACGCTCACGCAGATCGCCGGCGACAAAAGCTCGACGATTGTCTTTCCGCTGCCGATGGAAGTGCTGGGCGCAGCGAAGAAAGCGGCGGGCGGCTGACACGCATTACAGATCAATCTTCATGCCGAGCTTGAAGAGGCGCGGTGCGCCCATCGACAGCCGGTTGTTGCCGGCGCCCGCCCAGTAGCGCTTGTCGGTCAGGTTGTCGACATTGAATTGCAGCGTTGCCCGTTTGCCCGAGATGCGTGTCACATAGCGCACGCCTGCACTGAAGAGCGTGGTGCCACCCAGTTCAGCTTGATTGGCATCGTTCACCGGGCGCGGGCCGAGGTAGTACGCGCCCGCGTTGAATGAGACAGAACGCAGCATCGGCAACGTGTATTCGGCAAAGAGGCTGGCGGTGCTGCGCGGCGTGTTCTCCGGGGTTTTTCCGTCGAGGCCGTTACCGACACCACGGAACTTCGCGTCCGTCCAGCCGGCGGAAGCCAACAGCGACAGGTCCTTGGTGACCCGGCCCTGCGCGGTCAGCTCGACACCCCGAATCCGCTCGCGGCCATCTTGCACGAAGACGTTTGCGTCGTTGGTGTAGCTCGCTGCGCGGTCGATGTCGTACGCGGCAGCGGCAAGCTGTGTGCCGGCCGGCGTTTCGTAGCGCACGCCCACTTCCTTCTGTTCGGACAGCGCCGGCGGCATGGCCACATTGGCGTTGGCGGCCGTGTTCGGTGCCCGCGCGCCGGCTTCCAGCCCTTGCGCGTACGACGCATACGCCGAGAGCGCCGGCGTGAACTTGTAGATGACGGCCCCCAGCGGCGTGGTCTTGCTGGCCTCGTAGCGGTTGGGCGCCTGCTCGCTGGTGTAGCGCGTGTAGCGCAGGCCGGCGATCACCTGCCAGTGCTGCGACAGCGTCATGCGATCCAGCGCGTAGACGCCCGTATCCACCGCGCGCTGCTCGGCCGTAAAACCGGTGCCGGTGGCCGGCAG
This sequence comes from Ralstonia wenshanensis, assembly GCF_021173085.1. Classification (NCBI taxonomy): domain Bacteria; kingdom Pseudomonadati; phylum Pseudomonadota; class Betaproteobacteria; order Burkholderiales; family Burkholderiaceae; genus Ralstonia; species Ralstonia wenshanensis. The sequence goes on along the minus strand of NZ_CP076413.1, from coordinate 835,820 downwards.
CCAGCCGAGGTCGACGGGGTTGTACAGATTCTGCGCGCCGGAAAAACGGTCGGAGTACACGGCCGTCTGGCGCATGTCGGAACGCGCAACACCGAAGGTCAGGTCGTGCGTGATCCAACCCGTCTTCTCGGTGCCGGAAACGTCGGCCCGCACGTGGCTCGTATTCCAGCGGCCGCTCTGTCGCTGGCCGGACAGCGTGCCAGCACCCGTCAGCGCATTGGTCAGCTTGAATTCCGAGAACGCCCGCGTGCGCGCCGTCTCCGACAAGCCGCCTTCCACCGTCAGCAGCCACGCATCGGCGAGCGCGTAATCGGCACGCAGCAGCGCGTTGGTGTTGTTGCCATCAAAGTCGGCCCAGCCCGGCGCAATGCGTTTGCTCGGGACGGGCATGGCAGGCAACGTGATGACGCCGTTTTTGGCAGCGGGCAGCGTCACCACCGACTGTTCGGTGATGACCTTGCGCGAATATTCCACGTCGGCTTTCAAGCTCAGCCGGCTGTTGACCTTCCAGTCGAAGGCCACGGCGGCAAGCTGGCGCGTACCGTCAATGCCGCTTGTCGGCGACTGCAGCGCGCCGCCCGCCGCGTTGATGCGCAGGCCATATTGATTGTCTTCACCAAAGCGGCGCCCGACGTCGAGCGTGCCGACGGCGGTGCCGTTGCTGTCGAACTGCATGCCCAGCGTGGTGACGGGCGTGTTGCCCGCGCGCTTCGTAACAAGGTTCACCACGCCGCCTGGCGTCGTGTAGCCGTAATACAGCGCCGACACGCCCTTGAGCACCTCCACGCGCTCCTTATCTTCAAGCGGCATTGCCGTGAGCGCGGGAATCGGCATCGAGCCGTTGAAGCGGAAATTGGTGCGGTTCTCCAGCGTCACGCCGCGGATGGCAAGGTTGTCGAACGTTTCGCCTGAGAGCTGCTGGCGCGTCACGCCGGCTGTATTGCGCAGCGCGTCGTACAGCGACGTGTCTTGCTGCGCGTCCAGCGCCTCGCGCGTGACCACGTTCACGGTCGCGGGAATATCGCGCAACGCCATGCCGCGGAATGCTCCGACCTCCGCCGTGCTGGCTGCAAAACCCCGCTGGCTGCCTGCCGTGACGGTGGTCTCATTCAAATCGACCGTGGCGGCATCTGCGCGGGGCTGGCTTTCTTCGGCATGGGCCAACGTGGAAACGGCAAGAGGAATGGCGGCGAGCGCGCAGGAGAATGCGCGGGCCGCGAGAAGACGGTTCATCGCAGACAAAGGGACGATCAGAAGTGGCAAAACCAGACGCGCGACAACGCAGTCATGCGTTGGGGATGAAAAAACGCGCCGCAAAACTTCACGCGGCGCGTCGATCCGTTGGCTGGCAGGTGGAAACCCGCTGGCTCGCCCGGCAGAAGCGATGGCCAGCGGTCAGGCAAGTTGCCCTTCGCCACCCATCAAATGAGAATGATTCGCATTATATAGATTGAAATGTGATGTCAGCAACTGTTAATTCGCCGGCACCCCCTGTTTCCACTGGGGCCAGTGCTGCACGATCTCGTCCAGCAACGGCTTGGCCGCGTTGACGAGATTGTGCGTGGCCGGCACGAAGCCGCCCTGCTGCGCATAGTTGATGAGCCCATCGGAGGCGCTTTGGCCGTCGTACGGACGGTCGAAGTCGGACCCGGCGCGCAGCAATGCCACGCGGCTGAAGTCGACCTTGCCGGCACGGGCGCCGCGCGTCAGCACTTCCAGCGTGGCGTTGTCTTCCTGCGCTGTCGTGCAGTAGGTGCCCTTGTCGTCGGTCATCGTCTTCACCCAGTCACGCGCCCGCTGGCCCAGGTTGCGGCCGGCCCACCATGTGTCGGCGGAAGCCACGTCGCACTGGATGACGGCGGGCGGCTGGTTGGCCGGTGCATACGCGTAGTTTTTGCGGAAGGCGATGGCCTCGGGGCCGTCTTCCAGCGTCGCCGATTTCGACAACGTGTACGCCTTCTGCAGCAGCGTCTCGTTGAGCTGGAACACCTCGGTGCGGTAGTCCATCGGCGGCTTCTCGCCGGGGCCCTTGGTGCCGATGCCGAAGTAGCCGTACGGCCAGCCAGCCGGCATCTCGCGCGCATCGATCTCGTGCGAGAGGCCGTAATCGACCGCATACCGCGCCCACGCCGCCGAGCCCACCGTCCCCTGCCCCGGGTCGATGCCCGCAATGCCGGCAATCACAAAGTAGGTGTGCGAAAGGTCCAGCTTGCTGCGATAGAGCAGCGCGGAAATCGTCGATGCGGCATTCGCATAGCCCATGCCCGTGGTGACCTGGCAGATGCCGTCGTAGTTGCACAGCATATTCGGCGCGTCGGGCGACAGGCCGGAGATGTAGACCTTCTCCTTCAGGTCGTAGCGGTCGATAAAGGGTTGGGCCTCGCCCTGGAACATGTTGATGACGATGACTTTCACCCCGTCATACGCGCAACTGTTCAAGGTCAACGCTGCCAAGCCCACGGCGCACAGCTTGGCGACGGATCGCATGGGTGTCTTGAGTCGGGAATCGATCATGGCGAGGGCACTCCGTGTTTCCACACGCTCCAGCGCGTGACGATCTCGTTGACCAGCGGACCGCCCGCCAGATACAGGTTGTTGAGCGACGGCACGAACCCGCCCGAGTTGCTGTTGACCAGCGAGTCATACGGCGTCTGCCCCGGATACGGCCGATCGAAGTTGGACGCGGTACGCAGCACGGCCACGCGTTGCAGATCGAGCATGCCCGCCTTCGCACCGCGCGTGAGCGCCTCGAAGGTGGCGTTGTCTTCCTGCTGCGTGGTGCAGTAGGTGCCCTGCCCGTCCGTCAGCAGCTTGACCCACGCGGCTTCACGCTCGCCCAGCTTGGCGCCGTGCCAGTACGTGTTGCCGGCAGCGGTGTCGCATTGCACGACGGAGGGCGGCTGGTTGGCCGGTGCGCTCGGGTAGTTGGCGCGGTAGGCCCGCGCGGTGGCGTTGTCGTCCAGCACCGCGCCCTTGGAAAGCGCCAGCGCCTTCTGCAGCAGCGCCTCGTTCACGCGAAACACTTCGGTCTTGTAATCCAGCGGCGGTTTCTGCCCCGGGCCCTGCGTATTGATGCCGATGAAGCCGTTGGGCCAACTGGCGGGCACCTCGCGCGCATCGATCTCCCACGCGATGTCGCTGTCGACCAGGAAGCGCGCCCACGCGGCGCTGCCGAGCGTGCCCTGCGACGGGTCGATCCCCGCAATGCCCGCCACCAGGAAATACGTGCGCTGCAGATCGAACTTGCCGCTGTAGATCAGCGCCGACACCGACGACGCAGCATTCGCCTTGCCCATGCCGGTGGTGAGCTGGCAGACGTCGCTGGCGTTGCAATGCACGTTCGGATAATCGATGGAGAGGCCCGGCACCGGCACGTCTTGCGTCAGGCCCAGCTTGTCGATCCACGGCTGCGCCTCGGGCGCGAACATGCTGATGATCAGCACCTTGACCTTGCGCGCGTGCGACTCGGGCGCAAGTTGCGCAACCGGTTGTGTCGATGCACCGACGCCGGCCGCCAGCAAGGCGCCAACCGCGACGGCACGCGCCAATCGTTTGCCTTTGCGCCCGAGCAGCCGATGCGGCGGCTGCGGTGGCGGGGCGTCGACCTTGTCAGATAGGACGCTCATGGTTCTCCTCGGATTTGGGGATAGGAATGGGATCAACCCACGCTGTGGGGAACAGCGCGCGCAACCGATGCAAGTTGCCTGCCAAGCGGCACACAATCCCTACACAATCGGCAACGTTTTCCCGGTATAGGCCATGGCGGGGCCTGTCTCCAGCGGCAGGCGTTTGCCAGCCGACTTGTCAAACAGGCCTATACAAGTCTGCGAAGCGTGCGCGGCGCACGGAATGGGGCCCAAAAAACGAACGGCGCGCGCCCCGTTGCCGGGAACGCGCGCCGTTCAGCGCATCCGATACGAAGGGGTTACATCACACCTTCTGCTGCACCCACGCTGCCACACCAGCCAGCGCCTGCGGAAGGTTATCCGGCTCCGTACCGCCGGCCTGCGCCATGTCCGGGCGGCCGCCGCCCTTGCCGCCGACCTGCTGGGCGACAAAGTTGACCAGCTCGCCGGCCTTGACCTTGGCCGTGGCGTCAGCCGTCACGCCGGCAATGAGCGCCACCTTGCCGTCGGTCACGCTGCCCAGCACGATGGCCGCGGTCTGCAGCTTGTCCTTGAGCTTGTCCATGGTTTCGCGCAGCGTCTTGGCATCGGCGCCGTCCAGCTTGGCAGCCAGCACCTTGATGCCCGCAACGTCCACGGCCTGGCTCACGAGCTCGTCGCCCTGGCTGGCGGCCAGCTTCGACTTCAGGCGCTCCAGTTCCTTCTCGAGCGTCTTGACCTGGTCCTGCACCTGCACGATGCGCTGCGTCAATTCCGACGGCTGCGCGCGCAGTGCGGCGGCCGCTTCGTTGATGCGCGTATCGAGCGTCTGCAGGTAGTGCAGCACGTTGTCGCCGGTAATCGCTTCCACACGGCGGATGCCCGCTGCCACGCCCGACTCGCTCACGATCTTGAACAGGCCGATGTCGCCCGTGCGCGCCACGTGCGTGCCGCCACACAGCTCCTTCGACGAACCGATCGACAGCACGCGCACTTCGTCGCCGTACTTCTCGCCAAAGAGCGCCATCGCGCCGTTCTTGACCGCGTCGTCAAAGCCCATGAGCTGGGCGCTCGTGGCCGCGTTGGCAAAAATTTCTGCGTTGACGCGCGCTTCCACTTCGCGAATCTGCAGCGGCGTCATCGGCGCGTTGTGCGAGAAGTCGAAGCGCGTCTTTTCCGCATCGACCAGCGAGCCCTTCTGCTGCACGTGGCTGCCCAGCACTTCACGCAGCGCCTTGTGCATCAGGTGCGTCGCCGAGTGGTTGCGCATGGTGCGCGCGCGGCGCACCGCGTCCACTTCCGCCGCCACGGCGTCGCCAACCTTGAGCACGCCGGTGCGCAGCTCGCCGTGATGGCCGAACACTTCCGGCTGCACCTTGAGCGTGTCGGCCACGTCAAACCAGACGGTCGCGGCCTTGAGCGTGCCCTGGTCGCCAACCTGGCCGCCCGATTCCGCATAGAACGGGGTGTGGTCCAGCACCACGACGCCGGTCTGGCCCGGGTGCATTTCCTGCACTGATGCGCCATCCACAAACAGCGCCGTCACACGCGCGGTTTCGCGCACGAGTTGGTCGTAGCCGTGGAAGGTGGTCTTGTCGCCGGTGTAGTCGAGCGTGCCGGCAGCCATCTTGAACTTGCCTGCCGCGCGTGCCTGCTCGCGCTGGCGGTTCATGGCGGCGTCAAAGGCGGCTTCGTCGACGATCACGTCGTTCTCGCGGCAGACGTCTTGCGTCAGGTCCAGCGGGAAACCGAAGGTGTCGTGCAGCTTGAAGGCGAGTTCGCCGTCGAGCATCTTGCCGCCGTTCGCCTTGAGCTCGCCCAGCGCGCCGTCGAGGATCGACATGCCGTGCTCGATGGTCTCGAAGAAGCGGGCCTCTTCGGTGCGCAGCACCTCGACCACGCGGTCGCGTGCCTCGCGCAATTCCGGATAGGCTTCGCCCATCTGCGCGACGAGGTCGTCCACGAGCTTGTGGAAGAACGCTGCGCGGCAGCCGAGCTTGTAACCGTGGCGGATGGCGCGGCGGATGATCCGGCGCAGCACATACCCGCGGCCTTCATTGCCCGGAATCACGCCGTCGACAATCAGGAACGAGCACGCGCGGATGTGGTCGGCAATCACGCGCAGCGAGTTGTTGGCCAGATCCTTGGTGTGGGTCTCGCGCGCGGCGGCGGCGATGAGCGCCTGGAACAGGTCGATCTCGTAGTTGCTGTGCACGTGCTGCAGGATCGCAGCCAGACGCTCCATGCCCATACCGGTGTCGACGCACGGCGCGGGCAACGGGGTCAGCGTGTATTCGCCGGTCGCCGGATCGAGCTGGCGATCGAACTGCATGAACACGTTGTTCCAGATTTCGATGTAGCGGTCGCCGTCGGCTTCCGGGCTTCCCGGGGGGCCGCCCCATACGTCCGGGCCGTGGTCGTAGAAGATTTCCGAGCACGGGCCGCACGGGCCGGTTTCGGCCATCTGCCAGAAGTTGTCGGAGGCGTACGGCGCGCCCTTGTTGTCGCCGATGCGCACGACGCGCTCGGGCGGCAGGCCGATGACCTTGGTCCAGATGTCGTAGGCCTCATCGTCGGTCTGGTAGACGGTGGCCCACAGCTTGTCGGCCGGCAGCTTGTATTCCTGCGTCAGCAGCTCCCACGCCCACACGAGTGCGTCGCGCTTGAAGTAGTCGCCGAACGACCAGTTGCCGAGCATTTCGAAGAACGTGTGGTGGCGCGCGGTGTAGCCGACGTTTTCCAGGTCGTTGTGCTTGCCGCCGGCGCGCAGGCAGCGCTGCACGGAAGCCGCACGCACGTACGGGCGCTTGTCGGTACCAAGGAAGACATCCTTGAACTGCACCATGCCGGAGTTGGTGAACAGCAGCGTCGGGTCGTTGCCCGGCACCAGCGGCGAGGAGCGCACCACGGTGTGGCCCTTGCCCTCAAAGAAGGTCAGGAATTTTTGGCGGATATCGGAGGCTTTCATGTCGCGGGGTGCCGGAGTCAGCATTGCGCCTCGGAGCATCCCGCTCCTGAGCGCCTTGGATTAGTGCAAACCGTTGATTATACGGGGTTCGCGCCCGGGTCGCGTCCATTCTGCACCGCATTTTCCCCGGTTGGTCGCATGGGGCTGCGCCCCTTCCGGGGCGTGGTGTAGAGTGCACCCGTTCCAATTGTGTCGATTCGTCAATCCATGGGCGCTCTGAGCCATCTTCGTGTTCTCGACCTGACCCGCGTGCTTGCCGGCCCCTGGTGCGCGCAGAATCTTGCCGATTTCGGCGCCGACGTCATCAAGGTAGAACGCCCCGGCGCCGGCGACGACACGCGCACATGGGGGCCGCCGTGGCTCCAGGACGAGTCGGGCAACAACACCGCCGAAGCCGCCTATTACCTGGCCGCCAACCGCAACAAGCGCTCGATCACCGTCGACATCAGCACGCCCGAGGGCCAGGACATCGTGCGCCAACTCGCCGCGCATGCGGATGTGGTGCTCGAGAACTACAAGGTCGGCCAGCTCAAGAAATACGGGCTCGACTACGCATCGCTCAAGGCGGTGAAACCGGACCTCATCTACTGCTCCATCACGGGCTTCGGCCAGACCGGCCCCTACGCCGCGCGCGCCGGCTACGACTTCATCGTGCAAGGCATGGGCGGCTTCATGAGCCTGACCGGCGAGCGCGACGACCTGCCCGGAGGCGGCCCGCAGAAGGCCGGCGTGGCCATTTCGGATTTGATGACCGGCATGTACGCCACCGTGGCCGTGCTGGCCGCTCTTGCCCATCGGGACCGCACCGGCGAGGGCCAGTACATCGACATGGCGTTGCTCGACGTGCAGGTCGCCATGCTGGCCAACATGAACACCAACTACCTCGCCAGCGGTCAGGCGCCCAAGCGCTGGGGCAACGCGCACCCGAACATCGTGCCGTATCAGACGTTCCAGGCGTCCAATGGCTGGATCATCGTGGCGGTCGGCAATGACGGGCAGTTCCGCCGCTTTGTGGATGCCGGCGGCATGCCCGAGCTGGCTGACGACCCGCGCTTTGCCACCAACCCGCAGCGCGTGGCCAACCGCGACGTGCTGGTGCCGATCCTGGCCGAGATGGTCAAGCGCTTCAGCAAAGGCGAATGGATCGACAAGCTCGAAGCCGCCGGCGTGCCGTGCGGCCCGATCAACTCGCTCGACGAGGTGTTCGACAACGAGCAGGTACAGGCGCGCGGCCTGCGCGTCGACCTGCCTCACCCGAGCGCCGGTAAGGTCAAGCTGGTCGGCAGCCCGGTCAAGATGAGCGCGACGCCGCCCAAGGCCGCGAGCCACCCGCCGCTGCTGGGCGAGCACACCGACGCCGTGCTGCGCGACGTGCTCGACTTCTCGCCCGAGCAGATCGAAGCCCTGCGCGTGCAAGGCGTCATCTAATCGCAACTTCTTCCACCCAAGACGAGGTCCTCATGTGGCTTGATGCGTTGCTGGCCTACCTGCATTACATATCGATCTTCACGCTGATCGTCTTTCTCACCGCCGAGGCCGTGGTGCTGCGCCCGGACATGACGCCCGAGACGTGCAAGCGCCTGGCGCGCTATGACGCCGTGTTCGGCTTTGCCGCCCTCGCGGTGTTGATCACGGGGTTGCTGCGCGTGTTCTACGGCGCCAAAGGCTACGCGTTCTACGTCCACAACCCGGTATTCCACGTCAAGGTTGGCCTGTTCATCCTGATCGGGCTGATGTCGATCATTCCGACTGTCACGATCCTGCGATGGAAGAAGCAGGGCAAGACGCTGCCCAACTTCGTACCCACGCCCGCGGAAATTGCCAAGACGCGGCGTTGGGTCATGATCGAGTCGCACCTGATCATCTTCATTCCGCTGGCGGCTGTGTTGATGGCACGCGGCATCGGCATGTAAACGCTCAGGGCCGCGCAACCGCGTTGTGCGGCCCCAAGTTTCCCCAAGGCAACGCTAGGGACAAACCCTGAATCGTTTGCCCAGGCGCCGCGCCGGGCCATGAGAAGGCCCGCCTTCCCCTCCGCAAGGTGCTTGAAAGCCGGTCTGCTTAGCGTGCAAACTTGGCCGCCTTACAAGGTACAAGGCGGCCAGCCACACCCGGCGCAGCACGCTACTCCGAGGAGACCCGACTTGCAGAACGATCGACGAGGTGGTCCGGTGATCCGCAGTCACCAGGACTTTGCATCCGGCATCATGTTCATCGTCGCTGGTGCGGCGTTTGCCATTCTGGCGCGCAGCTACCGCATGGGTACGGCAGGCAGCATGGGCCCGGGCTACTTCCCGTTCTGGCTGGGCGTGGTGCTCGTGCTGCTGGGCGTGGTCGTGGTCGTGCAATCGTTGTCGCGCAAGGGTGTGGCCGATCGCATTCCGCGCTGGGACGTCAAGACGCTGCTGTGGGTGCTCGGCTCCGTGGTGCTGTTCGGGCTGTTGCTGCAACCGCTTGGGCTGGTCCTATCCATTGTGGTGCTCGTGCTGGTCTCCAGCATGGCGAGCCACGAGTTCACGCTCAAGGGCGCCGCCGGTACGGCCATCGTGATGGTGGTGATGAGCCTCGGGGCCTTCGTCTACGGGCTCAAGCTGCAGTTTCCGGTGTGGCCTGCCTTCATCGGCAATTGAGGGGGACGCGGACAACACCATGGATCTCTTTGCCAATCTCGCGCTCGGTTTCTCCACCGCGCTCTCCATACAGAACCTGATCTACGCGTTCATCGGCTGCGTGCTCGGTACGCTGATCGGCGTGTTGCCGGGCCTTGGCCCCATCGCCACGATTGCGATGCTGCTGCCCGCCACATACGCACTGCCGCCCGTGGCCGCGCTGATCATGTTGGCCGGCATTTACTACGGCGCGCAGTACGGCGGCTCCACCACGGCCATCCTCGTCAATCTGCCGGGCGAATCCTCGTCTGTCGTCACAACCATTGACGGCTATCAGATGGCCCGGCGCGGGCGGGCCGGCGTGGCGCTGGCAACCGCCGGCCTCGGCTCGTTCTTCGCTGGCTGCGTGGCCACGCTGGTGCTGGCGGCGTTTGCCACGCCGCTGTCCGAATTCGCGTTCAACTTCGGTCCGGCCGAGTATTTCGCGCTGATGGTGCTGGGCCTGATCGGCGCGGTGGTGCTGGCTTCCGGCTCGCTCGTCAAGGCAATAGCGATGATCGTGTTGGGCTTGCTGCTCGGCCTGGTCGGCACCGATGTGAACTCGGGCACCGCGCGGTATTCGTTCGACGTGCCGGAGCTGGCCGACGGTCTGAACTTCGTGTCGGTGGCGATGGGCGTGTTTGGCTTTGCCGAGATCATCGCCAACCTCGAACAGAAGGAGCACCGCGAAACCTTTGTCGAGCACGTGCGCAACCTCTGGCCCAGCCGCGAAGACTTCAAGCGCATGATCCCGGCCGTGCTGCGCGGCACGGCGCTCGGGTCGGTGCTGGGCATCCTGCCCGGCGGCGGCGCGACGCTGGCCTCGTTCGCATCGTATTCGCTGGAAAAGAAGACGTCGAAGTATTCACACGAGTTCGGCAAGGGCGCCATCGAGGGCGTGGCCGGCCCGGAATCGGCCAACAACGCGGCCGCGCAGACATCGTTCATCCCGCTGCTCACGCTGGGCATTCCGCCCAATGCGGTGATGGCACTGATGGTGGGCGCGATGACCATCCACAACATCCAGCCCGGCCCGCAGGTGATGACCAGCAACCCCGCGCTGTTCTGGGGCCTGATCGCCTCGATGTGGATCGGCAACCTGATGCTGATCGTGCTGAACCTGCCGATGATCGGCGTGTGGGTGCGCCTGTTGAAGGTGCCGTATCGCTTCCTGTATCCGGCCATTCTGGTGTTCTGCTGCATCGGCGTGTATTCGGTGTCGAACACGACATTCGATATCTTCCAGACGGCGCTCTTCGGCTTGATCGGCTACATGTTCGTCAAGCTGCGCTGTGAACCGGCACCCATGCTGCTCGGTTTTGTGCTGGGGCCGATGATGGAAGAAAACTTCCGCCGCGCGCTGCTGCTCTCGCGTGGGGATTTCTCCACGTTCGTCACGCGGCCGCTGTCGCTTGGGCTGCTGATTGCGGCGGGCATCCTGGTCTTGCTGGTGGCGCTGCCGGCCATCAACAGAAAACGCGAGGAAGCGTTTCAAGAGGAATAAGCCCAGCGATGTTGTTGCATCGCACCCTACCAAACCGGAGGCTCGCCCTCCGGTTTTTGTTTGCGCACGCGGCAGCGCAGCATTAGAGCCAAACCTCCACTTCAGTTGACGTCGGACACGGCGCTTCGGATAACGGAGGGCGATCGGCCCATAGAGGTCGACCACCTATCCAATGTCCAGGAGACAACCGAATGTCACAGACTTCCCTGCTCCATGCTCTGTATGGATCAGCGCGCAGCTTCCTGCGCACGCACGCTGCAGCCGCCGTCTTGGCCACATCCGCCCTCACCCTGGGTGCCGCTGTGCCGGCCCAGGCCGCCAGCACCTATGCCGCAACCAAGTACCCGATCGTGCTGGTGCATGGCCTGTCGGGCACCAGCAAGTTCCTCGGCGTGGTCGACTACTGGTACCAGATCCCTGAAGACCTGCGCGCCAATGGCGCCAATGTCTACGTGGCTGACGTATCCGCCTTCAACGATGAAACCGTGCGCGGCGAACAGCTTGTCAGCCAGATCCGCAGCGTGCTCGCCACCACGGGCGCGGCCAAGGTCAACCTCATTGGACACAGCCAGGGCGGGCTGACCTCGCGCTATGCGGCGGCCGTCGTACCGGACCTCGTGGCCTCCGTCACCACCATCGGCACGCCCCACAAGGGATCGGAGTTTGCGGACTTCGTGGAGTCGACACCGGCCCCGTTCCAGGCGCTCGTGAACCTCGGCGCCGATGTATTCGGCTCGGTGCTCGGCTGGTTCAACGGCAACAGCAATCCGCAGAATGGATTTGCGGCGCTGCACATTCTGTCGACGTCGGGCGCGGCTGATTTCAACAAGGCGTTCCCCAGCGCCGGGCTGGCGAGCGGATGCAACACCGGCAGCGCCACCGACGTGCGCAACGGCAACGTGCAGAAGCTGTATTCGTGGACGGGCCGCTCCACCGCCACCAACCTCCTCGACCTGTTTGATCCGGTGCTGGTGTTCAGCGGCGGCGTCATGCAGGCACGGGGGTCGGGAACCAACGATGGGCTCGTCTCCGTGTGCAGCGCGAAGTTCGGGCAGGTCTTGTCGACGGATTACGCCTGGAACCACCTGGATGAGGTCAACCAGCTGCTCGGCCTGATCGGCTGGGGCGCGGCCGACCCGGTTGCAGTGATCCGCACGCAAGCCAATCGACTGAAGACGGCCGGTCTCTAACCCTCCAATCGCTGAACGCCACGATGAAACCCCAATCGCCATCGATACAACCCATGACGTTTGTTGTGGCCGTGCTGGTGGCGGTGTCGGTTGCGGGCGGGGTCTACTGGTGGCACACGTCGGACGCACCGGAAACGCCTGCGGCATCGCAGCCGCAGGCGGCCAAGGGCGCATTCATCGGCAGTGTCAGCGCCGAACCGTCGACAACCGTTGCGCCCGCGCCCGAGTTGGCCGATACGCAGGCGCCGGACGGCCTGCGTGTGGATACGCGCGGCCACCTCATCGTCGAAGCCGCCAACCGCGCGGTTTTTGACTACTTCTTCGACGTGCCCGCCTCGCTGCCCGAAGCGCGGCGTGTGTCGATGGCCGAGGCGCATCTGCGCGCCAAGCTGATCACGCCGGCACTGGCGGAAGCGCAATCGCTGCTGCAGCACTACCTGGCCTATCGCAAGGCAGCAGCCGCAAACGGAACAGCCAGCCGCAACAAGCCGAGCCTCGAACAAGTGCAGCAACGCCCGGAGTTGATCGCCACACTCCGCCAGCAGTTGAGCGAGCGCACCGCGCTGCGCCGCCAATACCTGGGCGCGGACGTCGCGCAGGCGTGGTACGGCGATGACGACGCGATGGACACCGCCGCGCTCGACCGCCTCGCCGTGATGGCCGACCCGTCGCTCACGCCGGAGCAGCGCGCTGCCAGGATCGCCGCCATCGATGCCAATCTCCCGCCATCGGTACAGCAGGCGCGGCGGGACGCCTCCGCCCCGCTCAAGCTGGCCAGCGACATGGAAACATGGACAAAGCAGGGCATGAGCGAAGCCGAGATGCGCCAGCGCCTGTCAGCCCGCGGCGTGGACAGCCTCGTGGCCGACCGCCTGATCCAGGGCAACCGGCAAGAAGCCGACTGGCGCAGCCGCTACGACGCCTACGCCCGCGAACGCGACCGCATCAACGCCTTTACCGGCCTGTCGGAAGCCGACCGCGCAGCGCAAATCGCGCTACTCCGGCAGCAGACCTTCACCGCCTCGAATGAGCTGTTGCGCGCACAGGCCCTCGACGGTCTGGCCCAGCGCAAATAGCGTCCGGGGGCGTAAACCGCCCGGCACTGTAAAATCGCGGGATTGCCGAATCACGCACTCCCATGAGCCAAGACAACGCCAACGCCAACGGGTCGACTGCCGCCGCCCCCACGTCCAATTTCCTGCGCCAGATCATTGATGGCGATCTCGCGCAAGGCACCTATGCCGATCGCAAGGACGCCACCGGCCAGCCGATCCCGCCGGTGGTCACCCGCTTCCCGCCGGAGCCCAATGGCTACCTGCACATTGGTCACGCCAAGAGCATCTGGGTGAACTTCGGCATGGCCCGCGATTACAACGGCCGCTGCCACCTGCGTTTTGACGACACCAACCCCGTCAAGGAAGACACCGAATACGTCGATTCCATCATCGACGCCGTGCACTGGCTCGGCTATTCGTGGAACGACGCCGGCGGCGAGCACCTCTACTACGCCAGCGACTACTTCGAGCAGCTTTACGGTTTTGCTGAAGTGCTGATCCAGCGCGGCGCAGCCTACGTCGACAGCCAAAGCGCCGAGCAGATTGCCGCCAACCGGGGCGATTTCACCAAGCCGGGCACGCCGTCGCCGTTTCGTGACCGCTCGGTGGAGGAAAACCTGGCGCTGTTCCGCGACATGCGCGCCGGCAAGTACAAGGACGGCGAACTGGTGCTGCGCGCCAAGATCGACATGGCCGCGCCGAACATCGTGATGCGCGACCCGGTGCTGTACCGCATCCGCCATGCGCATCACCATCGCACCGGCGACGCATGGTGCATCTACCCGATGTACGACTTCACGCATTGCATTTCCGATGCGCTGGAGAACATCACCCATTCGCTCTGCACGCTGGAATTCGAAAACAACCGCCCGCTGTACGACTGGGTGCTCGACCACCTGCGCGACGCCGGCGTGCTGCCCGCACCGTTGCCGCATCAATACGAATTCGCGCGACTGCACCTGACGTACGCCATCACCAGCAAGCGCAAGCTGCTGCAACTGGTGACGGAAAAGCGCGTCGATGGCTGGGACGATCCGCGCATGCCGACGCTCGTTGGCATCCGCCGCCGCGGCTATACGCCCGAATCGATCCAGCTCTTCTGCGAACGCGTGGGCGTGTCGAAAGCCGATAGCTGGATCGACATGAGCATCCTGGAAGGCGCCGTGCGCGACGACCTCGATGCGCGTGCGCCGCGCTCGGTGGCCGTGCTGGACCCGGTCAAGCTGGTGCTCGACAACGTGCCGGCCGATTTCAACGAGCCGTGCTCCGCACCCGTGCACCCCAAGCAGCCTGAACTCGGCCGCCGCGAATTTCCCCTCACACGTGAACTGTGGATCGAGCGTGAGGACTTTACCGAGACGCCGCCCAAGGGCTACTTCCGCCTGTTCCCGGGCAACAAGGTGCGCCTGCGCTACGGCTATGTGATCGAATGCACCGGCTGCGACAAGGATGCCGACGGCAACATCACCGCCGTGCACGCCAACATCATTCCGGATACGAAGAGTGGCACGCCGGGTGCTGACAGCGTCAAGGTGAAGGGCAACATCCACTGGGTGAGCGCCGCACATGCGCTGGAAGCTGAAGTGCGCCTGTACGACCGCCTGTTCAGCGACCCGCAGCCGGATTCGGGCGACAAGAACTTCCTGGATGCGCTCAACCCGGACTCCAAGAAGACTGTCACGGCCTATCTGGAGCCCACGCTGGCAACGGCCAAGGCGGAAGACCGCTTCCAGTTCGAGCGCCACGGCTACTTCGTGGCAGACCGCGTCGATTCGCAACCGGGCAAGCCCGTGTTCAACCGCGTGGTCGGCCTGAAAGACAGCTGGGGCAAGTAAGCACAGGCCCATGCGCGCCATGGGCCTCTGATATTGGAGGCATCATGCGTGCATGGATTCTATTGCTGGCGGGGTTGTTCACCACTCCCGCCTTTGCCACATCATTTGCGCCGGATCTGGCGCACACATCGGTCTACTTCGGCGCATCGCATTTTGATCGGAGCACGATGCGCGGCCGCTTCGACAAGATCGACGGCGCCATCAATTTCGATGAAGCCACCAACCAGGGCGGCTTCGATTTCACCGTCGACGCTGCATCCGTCAACACGCGCCTGCGGGTGCTGGACGGTGTGCTGAAATCGGAGCAGTTTCTCGACGCTGCGCAATTTCCGATCATCCGCCTGCGCAGCGACCGCTTTGTCGTGGAAGGCGGCAAACTGGTCGCCATCGAGGCCAAGCTGACACTGCACGGCGTGACGCAGCCTGTGAGGCTGGAAGTGCGCCGCTTCAGTTGTGGCGACGAGAAGATGCCCGGCAGCACGCGCCACGTTTGCGGCGGCGATTTCCATCTTGCCATCACCCGCAGCGCGTTCGGCATGACACGTTTCCTGCCCGATGTCGGTGACCGCGTGGACCTCGACATCAGCGTGGAAGCCACGCCTCAATAAACCTCGCAACAGCCGCTGTAATCCATTCATGCCCAATATCGATTTCGCCCTGACCACCGAATACATCGAGCTGCACAAGCTGCTCAAACTGACTGGCGTGGTGGACAGCGGCGGTGCCGGCAAGGCGGTTGTCGCCGACGGAGCGGTCACGGTCGACGGCCAGCCGGAACTGCGCAAGACTGCCAAGATTCGCGCAGGCCAGGTGGTCATGCTCGGGGATGTGCGCATTGCCGTGCAGGGTGTCGACTAGCGCCTCAGGTGTTTGAAAACGCACCTTGTGCTAGGGTGCGTCACCTTCACACCCATCCACATCCAGGAGACTGACCATGCCGATCGCCCTCTGGTGCGTTCTGGTGGCAGCGGTGCTGCCGATCGTGTCTGTCGGCATCGCCAAGGCCAAAGGCCCGCGGTACGACAACCGCAACCCACGCGGGTGGCTCGCACAGCAGACCGGCGTAGCGGCCCGTGCCGCAGCCGCACAGCAGAATCACTTTGAAGCGTTTCCGTTCTTTGCGGTGGCTGTGCTGGTGGCCATCCTGGGCGGCGGCGTGATCGACCGCATCAACCTGCTGGCCATCGCATTCATCGTGGCGCGCGTGCTGTACACGGTGTGTTATCTCGCCGACTGGGCACCGCTGCGTTCGCTGACGTGGTTTGCAGGCTTTGCCCTGTGCGTTGCGCTGTTCGTCCAACCGGCCTTCGCGCACTGACCATCCGCATTGCTCAACGAAAAACGGCGCCCAGGTGGCGCCGTTTTTGTTGGGCAATGCGGATTACGTCGATGCATCCGGCGGCACGGACGGCGCGCGGAACAACCGCCAGGCCATGCCGCCCAGCACGGCCACCGCTGCCAACAGCGCGCCCCACAGGATCCACTGGCGCTTGCGGCCGCCGGGCGGCTCTGCTGTGAGCGCATCGGCAGGCGAATCGCTCATCGCGCCAAGTTGTGCCTGCGCAATGGCGGGCGATGCACCCGCGAGCAAATCCGCGCGTGCGACCGGATTGCCGCGCGCCACTTCCGCCACCGCAAGCATGAACGGCACATTGCCGCGCGCCGCATACGTGACCGTGGCCGGACGCCAGCCGATCGCCAACTGCGGCGCGCCGGCACCCAGGCCACCGCTGCGCGTGTCGACCTGCAGACGCCAGTAGCGCTCGCCCGTGGCGGGCACGGTGATGGCCGCGTTTTCCTGCTCGCCTTTCCCCTCAGCCCCAGCCAGCCGGAACAGGCGCGCGGACGTCACCGGTCGCCACGGCGCCTGGGCGTCGGCACGCGCATACAGCGTCGCCTGCGCGACGGTGTTGGCCTGCGGCAGATGAATCTTCACGCGTTCGACCGGGAACACGCCGCCGGTATCGAAGTAGTAATCGCCGGCGGCGGGCGTTTGCACCGGCGCCAGACCCGAGCGCCACTGGGTGGCGTTATCCGCAAGCGCAACCGGAGCCCCGGCGGCCAACTCTGCACGCACGGCATCCGGCACAGGCGGTTTGCCCTGCCACGTCAGGCGCAAGTATTTCGCCCGCAACCCCGTGAACTCGATGCGATCCTGCACCAGCGTGCTGCCCTGGTTGGACAGGCGGAACAGCGTGGCCTGGGCGACTGGGCTCCAATGCTGCAAGTCATCGCTTGCCTGCACGCTCACACCGCTCTGGAATTCGGCGGCCGGTAGCGCAACGATCAGCGCCGTCACCGTGTCACGAAGCTGGCTGAGGTCGACCACCCACGCGCGGACAGACGCCTGCGATAGCTGCACGCCCGTTGCACGCAGCACGCCATCGGTACCGAGCACGACACCCGCGGCGCCCGGCTTCTGCGCATCGTCGATGGGCGTGGCGAACCAGTGCACGTCGTGCAGCGTGCGTGCCTGCGGCGGCGGATCGCGCGGGATGTCGATGGTGAACGGCACGGGCTCGCCGTCGCCATTGAGGATGCGCAGATCGGCCAGGCTGGCCTCGTGCGCATGGGCGTAGACGTCTTCGGTGAGCGTGACGGCGTAGTAAGGCGCGCCGGGCGTGCCGGTCAGCGCAAAGCGTTCGGCCCACGCCGGCGCAGACAACAGCGATGCCGCAGCCATCGCAAGAACAACCTTCTTCACAGAACCTCCCCGGTTTCAGCATCGGCACTGGTTTTGGGCTTCGGCGGCAACGGTGACCAATAGCCGATCAGCAACAGCAGCACGCCAATACCGATGAATGACACGATGCGCTCCACACCCGTGACACGTGACAGGTCGAACAGGAACAGCTTGACCACCGTCACGCCGAGCAGCGCCCCGCCGGTGAACCACAGCGCGCGGCTGGCGCGCCGCGTGGCAAACACCATCACCGCCAACGCCAGCACCGTCCAGAACATCGACAGCGACGCCTGCACCAGCATCGAGTCACCCAGATCGTCCAGCGTGTACGGCACATCGGCCCAATGATGCAGCGTGCGCAGCAGCACCGCGTTGGCCCAGATGAACAGCGTCGCACCGATGGCGTAGCCGATCACCATCGGCTCGGGCACCAGCTTCTGCAGCGCCACACGGCGCATCCACAGCGCGATAGCGAGGAATACCAGCAGTTGCGCCACGTCCAGCGGATTGAGAATCGGCAGGTAGAACAGCGGCGCGGCATTGCCGTCGCTGGCGGCGCTCGCCAGGCTCCACAACCACAGCAGGGCAGCCAGCGGTGCAGCGCCCCACAGCAGATAGGCGCGCTCAAAGCGGGCGACGGGCCAGCGGATGCGCCAGCCTGCGCCAGCCAGCAGGGCAAGCAGCGCGCCGTAGGCATAGGCCCATGCTGCGAAGCTCCAGGTGCCCTCGGGCACGTAGGCATCCAGGCGCCAGTAGCCTTCCGTCGCCAGTACGCCGCAGATCATCCAGAACAGCACGGTATGCAGCGGCGCGAGGATGGTGTCCTTCACGTCGCGTTCCTGGCGGCGCAGCAGCACGAAGGCCAGCACCACGGCCGCAATCCACACCAGCCCGCCCCAGCCGGCCAGCGGTGACGGTGCCCAGTGCTCGATCGCAGCCAGAGAAGTCAACGCAAGCACCGGCGACAACGCCAGCGCAGGCCATTCGGCCAGTGCCCAATCGAGCTTGCGGCGCAGGCCGTGCGCAGCCCACGCCGTCAGCAGGGCGAAGGCGGCGTACAGCGGAATATCCGGGCGGCCGACGGTCTTGCTGGCGATGCGCCAGGCCCAGCGGTCGATCTCGTTGCTGCCGCTGCCAAGCCACCACAGCAAGCCCCACACCGACGCAACAATGCCGAGCACCGGCGCTGCCGTCAGCCACGACCGCGCCTCCGCCTTGCCATGCAGGCGCCAGCCGCTGAACACGCCCGCCAGCGCAATCAATACGCCGCCGATACAGCGGCTATTGAGCACGGCCCAGCCGTACTGCGGCGCCCAATCGAACACAGCATCCACGGCGAATGCCGCGCCCGCTGCCAACTGCAGGAGCAAGCCGGCCGCCAGCGCCAACCGACGCTGCTGGCGCACGCCCAGCCACACCACGGCGGCGCCTTCCAGTGCCCACACCGCACTGGTGGTGCGCCCATCGAACGCAAGCGGAATCGCCAGCGTGATGAAGATCACGCCCAGCGCGAACATCGCCTCGTACAGCAGACCAAGGCTGGCACGCCGGGGCGCCAGCCAGCCCGCAATCGCCAGATAGAACGCGGCCAGCGCGGTGGCGCTCCACGCCATCGCAAACGGAATGTGGTGAACCAGCCCCGCCTGCAAACCCATCGCCACCAGCGGGGTGCCGAACACCAGCGTGCCATCAACGTAGTTGGTGAGGCTGATATGGCGACGCAGCGCGGTCAGCAGCGCAATGCCCACATACATCAGGAAGAAGAGGATCAGGAACGGCTCGGTGCTCGCCAGCAACGACGGTTGGTAACGCAACACGCCCCACGCCGTGGCAATCCCGAACGTAAAGACGAAGCCCAGCAGATTCAGCGCCCGCCACGCCCGGAACCACGCAATGGCGAAGATGCCCGCATTGAGCAGCGCGTAATAGCTGAACAGCGCCACGTGGCTGCCTTGGCCCGTCGAGATCAGAATCGGCGCCAGGAAGCCGCCTGCGCTGCCTGTAAAGGCCAGCGCCGGCGCGTTCTGCTTGACGGCCAGTCCGGCGGCCAACGCGCAGATCAGCACCAGCAGCGGAAACGCCATCCCCGGGCTGAGCAGCGGCACCACACGCGTCGCGGCAAAGACCGTGAGGTACAGCACCCCGACCCCGCCGCCCTGAAGCACCAGCGCATAGCCCGGACGCTTCTCGCGCAGGCGCCAGCCGATGCCCAGCAGCACAATCGCCCCGACCGCCACACCCGCCAGCCGGAACTCAACCGGCAGCAGGCTGTTGTCCGCTGCGTACTTGAGCAGGAATGCCACCCCGAAGAACAGGATCAGGATGCCGACCCGCACCACGCTGTTGCCGCCCAGCAGCCAGTCGCGGGCAGCGCCGACGGCGCGCTCCACCCAATCGGGCTCGTGCGGCGCCTGAACCGGCACGGCCTGGGGAACAGGCTGAGGGATTGGCTGTGGAACCGCCACCTGCGGCGTCGGCATAGGCGCGGCAGGTGCCTCCACAGGCGGCAACGCCTCGGCCACGGTCGGCGGCAGCACAACGGCAGGAGGCTCAGCCGCGGTAGGCACTGCAAACGTTCCACCTTTGATTTCAGCCATTTGCCGGCGCAGCAGCGTTACCTCATGCTCAAGCTGTGCCACACGCTCCTGCAGCGTGGCAGGCTGTGGCGACAAGGCAGCCTGCGCGGGCGCATGGCCCTGCGCAGCGCTGGTTGCACCCGGCGCGTCGGGCGGATTTGCCCACTGCGCGCTGGCCCGCTTGTCCATGTACAAAATCAGCGATGCCAGTCCCAGACCGATCAACGCTCCAAAGAACGCCCCGACGACGCCCCCCGACAGGCCTCCGAGCAACAGACCCACGATTCCGAATATCCAACGCATCGTTCTGATTGTCCTGGTTTGGATAGGAAAAACGTGCGCCGACTAGCGCACGCACCGCTCGTATACCGCAAACAGCCGCCGTTGGGAATGCGGCCCGCCAATGCCGTCAGGTTCATCGGCCCGTGCGACAATGCGCGCTTTGCCAAAGACGGCCCATCCACCGACCACCCGCATGGCCCTGAAATCCACGATCTACAAGGTCGATCTGCAGATCGCCGACATGGATCGCCACTACTACGCCAACCACGCGTTGACCGTTGCCCGCCACCCGAGCGAGAACGACGAACGCATGATGGTGCGCGTGCTCGCCTTCGCCCGCCACGCCAGCGAAACACTTGCCTTCACGCGTGGACTGTCCGAGCCTGACGAACCCGAGCTCTGGCAGCGTGACCTGACCGACGCCATCGAACTGTGGATCGACCTCGGCAACCCCGACGACACCCGCATCCGCAAAGCCAGCAACCGCGCCGAGCAAGTCGCCGTCTATACATATAGCGGCAACGCGAGCCGCGTGTGGTGGCAACAAATCGAGACCAAGATCACGCGCTTTGCCAACGTCTCGGTGTACGAAGTTGCAGCGGACACCGTGGCTGCGCTGGCCGCCATGGTGGAACGCACCATGCGTCTGCAGGTCACCATCCAGGACGGCGATATCTGGATCGCCAACGACGCGGACAACGTCCACGTCCAGCTTGAAACGCTCAAGGCCGCGGACGCCGCCTGAGCCCTTTCCCCTCATCACCCACGCCACTCCACGAGGCTCATCATGACCATCGAAACCACCGCAAGCGGCCTGCAATACGAGGATGTCGTCGTCGGCGACGGCGCTGAAGCCACGGCCGGCAAATACGTCACCGTGCACTACACCGGCTGGCTCTACGAAAACGGCCAGGCCGGCAAGAAGTTCGATTCCAGCAAGGACCGTAACGACCCCTTCGCCTTCCACCTGGGCGGCGGCATGGTCATCAAGGGCTGGGACGAAGGCGTGCAAGGCATGAAGGTCGGCGGCACGCGCAAGCTGATCATCCCGGCGGCCCTGGGCTACGGCGCACGCGGCGCGGGCGGCGTGATCCCCCCGAACGCAACGTTGCTTTTTGAGGTCGATCTGCTGGAAGTCTGATCCTGCGCTAGAATCCGCCCCGGCTTGCGATGCGTCACACGGCGCATCGCAAGCTGCCTCCCCCGGCGGGGTGGCAGAGTGGTCAATGCTGCGGCTTGCAAAGCCGTATAAGACGGTTCAATTCCGTTCCCCCGCCTCCAGTTTTCCGGCAGCGCATGCTCCACCGTTGCGGCCGCGCCATAGTCACACGCCCCCCGAGCCTCGCAACGCCCCGTTTCCGGGCCATCGGCCGTCCGTCCGCGTGACCACTCGTAACGATTGCTCTATGCTTGCGACATGGCCGTCACCCGAGAGGATCTCGAACAGAACCGGTTGCGCGCCGCCCTGGGTGATTCGCCCGTCGCGTCGTCGTTGCTGACCGAGACTGCGCTGGAAGCGTCGCTTGCATCGACGCTCGCGCGGTTGTCGGCTGCGCACGGCGAATGCCAGGACGCCTGGGTGTTCGGCTACGGCTCGCTCATCTGGAACCCGATGATCTTCCACACCGAGGCCGCCCGCGCCACGGTGCACGGCTATCACCGCGGCTTCTATCTTTATTCCCGCATCAACCGCGGTACCTGGGATAACCCCGGGCTCGTACTCGGCCTGGACCGTGGCGGCAGCTGCCGTGGCGTGGCCTTCCGCGTTCCGCGCGAGCATGCCGAGCATGAATTCCGGGTGCTCTGGCGCCGCGAAATGCTGACCGGCGCGTACCTCCCCCGCTGGCTGCCCACCGAAATCAATGGCCAACGCGTCCTGGCGCTGGCGTTTGTCATGAACCGCGCGCACGAGGCCTATGCCGGCCGCCTGCCCGACGAGCGCGTGGTCGGCTGCCTGCGCGAGGCGGTCGGGCTGTACGGCCCGGCACGCGAATACCTGCAGCGCACGCTGATCGGCCTGGCCAGCAATGGGCTGCACGATCCGTATCTGGACCGCCTGTGGTCGCGCCTGCAGGAGACCGACGCAGCAAACGCCCCCTCCGCAACAACCGACGCAACCGACGCAACCGACGCAATGGACGTAACCGACACCGCGCCGCTGCCCGATCCCTACCTCAGCGCCTGAACCCGCCCGCCATGCTCATCGCTCCGCACCCCGCGATCAACCAGCTCATCGGCGTCATGCTGGGGATGGCACTGGCCGTGGGCGACATGGCGAACGCGTGGCAGGAGCAGCATCTGCCGATCGTGCATGTTGCAGCCAACGCCAGCGCCAAAGTGGCACCCGGCGCGGCACATGCGCCCGACGCCCGCCCCGTCCGCCGCAGCGACCCGGCCACGCGTGACCGCGACCTGATCCTGGCCGCGCAGGCCGGAAACACGATGGCCATCCAGTCGTTGCTGGCCGAGGGCGCCAGCCTCAAGGCGCGTGATGCCGACGGTCGCACCGCGCTCATCGCCGCCGTCATGGCGCACATGGGTGCGGCGGCACGCTTGCTCATCCAGGCCGGCGCCGACGTCAACCTGCAGGACAACACGCAGAACAGCGCCTTCCTGCTCGCTGCAATCCAGGGCGATGCGGAAACGGTGCGCCTGGCCCTGTCGCACGGTGCCAACCTGCGCGCCACCAACGCTGACGGCGACACTGCGCTCATCCCGGCTGCACGCCGTGGCTACGTGGAAGTGGTCAGCGAACTCGTGAAGGCGGGCGTACCGCCCGATGCCACCAACAACCTGGGGCTGACCGCGCTGATCGAAGCCGTGGCCCTGGGCGATGGCAGCGACAAATACGAGAAGACCGTGCAACTCCTGCTCGACGGGGGCGCCGACCCGAACCTGGCCGACCGCGGGGGCGTCACGCCGATGCGGCATGCGCGTCAGCGGGGCTTCCACGGCATCGGCGCGCTCCTGTTCAAGGCGCGCGGACATTGAAAAAGGGGCCTCTGAGGCCCCTTTCTGTTTATGCCGCCGCCGGTTTCTCGGCCGCCTCATTCCTTGCGTTTTCCTGCTCCTGCAGCGTGCGCCACATCACCTTGCCCGTGCCGGACTTGGGCAGCGCATCCACAAACTCCACCACGCGCGGGTACTTGTAGGCGGCCATGTTGTCGCGCGCCCAGTTGATGATGTCGTCTTCAGTGGTCTTGCCCTTGGCGTGGGCCTTGAGCACCACCACCGCCTTGACCGACTCGCCGCGATACGCGTCGCGCGTGCCGATGATGCAGGCCTCCTGCACGTCGGGGTGCTTGTACAGCAGGCTCTCCACCTCGGCCGGCCAGACCTTGAAGCCTGACGCGTTGATCATGCGTTTCAGACGGTCGGTCAGGAAGAAGTAGCCGTCTTCGTCCATCCTGCCCAGGTCGCCCGTGCGGAAGAAGCGCTTGCCTTCGAACTCGATGAAGACTTCTGCGCTGGCCTGCGGCTTGCCCCAGTAACCCAGGAAGACCTGCGGGCCGCTGACGATGATTTCACCCACCTCGCCGATCGGCAGTTCTTGCAGCGTCTGCGGGTCGACGATGCGAGCGTCGGTGTTGAACACGGGAATGCCCAGGCATTGCTGCTTGGCGCGATCGGCCGGGTTGCTGTGCGTGGGCGCGATGGTTTCCGACAGGCCGTAGCCTTCCTGGTACGCGAGGTTGAAATCCTTCAGCAGGCGCTCGGCCACGGCTTGCGGCATCGCCGCGCCGCCGCCGCCGATGTACGCCAGGCTCGACAGGTCGAACTCCGCCAGCTGCGGGCTTGCCAGGAAGTCGATCACCATGGTCGGGATGTTCGTCCAATGCGTGATCTTGTAGCGCGAGATCAGCCGCCCCGCCACCTCGCGGTCCCAGCGCGGCAGCATCACGACCGTGGAGCCCATGTAGATCGGCGCATTCATGCCGTACTGCATGCCGGTCACATGGAACAACGGGATGATCGATAGGCTCACGCCCTCCTTCGTTCCGTTCGACCACATCGAGCCACCGACGATGTTGTGCATCACCGTGCGGTGCGGGTGCATGCAACCCTTCGGGAAACCCGTGGTGCCCGACGTGTACGGCATCACAGCCAGGTCGTCCGGCCCGGCGGTGTGCGGGCCCGGCACGAGGCGCTGCGCGAGTGCGTCGTTCCATGCAACGGCGCCAGGCTGCGCCGGATGCTGCGCGGTGATCCACGCAGGCGGCGCGTCCTCGGGAAACTCGTATTGGGCCGGCAGTGCATCGGCGTACGACGTGACCAGCAGGTGCCTGGTGCGTTGCGCTTCCGGCAGATCGGCGTTGGCGGTGGTCACGTTGACGGCCAGATCTGCACTGCAGATGACCGTGGCGGCGCCCGCATCGGTGATGTAATGCTTGAATTCTTCTGGCCGGTTCATCGGGTTGACCGGCACGACCACCGCGTCGGCGCGCAGGATGCCGTAATACGCGGCCATGAATTGCGGACAGTTCTGCATGTACAGCAACACGCGGTCGCCCTTCTGCACCCCCGCCACCTGCTGCAACCACCCCGCCACGGCGACTGCATCGTCATGCAGCTCACGGAAGGTGGTGTGGCGACCGTAGAAGATGATCGCGTCTTTGTCCGGATAGCGTCGGGCAGACACTTCCAGGTTGTACCAAAGGCTCGTTTGCGGCGAGCTGATGTTGTGCGGCAAACGTCGGGGCCAGAACTGGAAGTGCGGTCGTGTCATGCCATGTCTCCGTAAATCTGTGTGTTGTTTTTACCGGATGGTATCCGAACGATCGTTCTATTTTCAACCGTTGTCCTGACATACGTTATTGCGGCGAACAAACGGCGGGCAGACTTCCTGGAAACGGTCCGCTCCACCCCCAAGTAAAATGCACGATACCTCTCGCCGGCGTGTGTGCCGGCGCCACCGCCCCTCAGGAGAATCCCGACGATGAGCGACATCACCTCGCAGAATTTCGCGCAAGAAGTGATCGAAACCTCTCGCCAGGTCCCGGTGCTGGTTGATTTTTGGGCGCCATGGTGCGGTCCGTGCCGCACATTGGGTCCGATGCTGGAGAAGCTGGAGGCCGAGTACGCCGGCAAATGGAAGCTCGCCAAGATCAACTCGGACGAAAACCCGGAGCTTTCCGCCCAGTTCCACGTGCGCAGCATCCCGTACGTGGTGGCGTTCGTGAATGGCAAGCCGGTCGACCAGTTCGTTGGCGTCTTGCCTGAAACGCAATTGCGCGCCTTCCTGGACCGGGTGATTCCGCAGCCTGCAGAAATCGCGTATCGCGAAGGGCTGGCCGCAAGCCAAGCCGGCGAAACCGCCCATGCGCGCGAAGCGTTCCAGAATGCGCTGGCATTCGACCCCGGCTTCGATGCTGCCCGCTTTGAACTGGTGAACCTCTTACTGGATAGCGGCGACGCGCATGCCGCGCAGGGCGAATTCGCATTGCTCTCCCCCAAGGCGCCGCAGGACGAGCGCTATGCCCCGCTGGAAACACGGCTGAAGGCCACTGAACGGGCCGATACACTGCCCGATGCCGGCGCCCTGCGCACGGTCGTGGAAGCGGAGCCCGGCAATCTGCAGGCGCGGCTTGATCTGGCGCAGCAGTACATCGCCGGCCAGGATTACGAGGCGGCCCTGGAGCAATTGCTCTCCATCGTCGAGCGGGATCGCACATTCCGTGACGACGTCGCTCGCAAGACGATGGTCTCGGTATTTGACATGATGCGCGACGCGCCGCAGGCGGTTTCGCACTGGCGCCGGCAGCTTGCGTCCAAACTGAACTGAGGAGCCGCCATGCGACTGATCTACGTAGCCGATCCAATGTGTTCTTGGTGCTACGGCTTCGGCCCGCAGTTGGCTGACCTGCGCAAGCGGCTGGCCGACACCCTTGGCGCGCCGGTTCCAGTTACGCTCATCACCGGCGGCCTGCGCCCCGGCCAGCGGGAGCCGATGGCCGCAGACAAGCGCGAAGAAATCCTCCACCACTGGCATGCCGTGGCCGAACGCAGCGGCATGCCGTTCGACCAGTCGCCCGAAGTGGCCATGCGCCGCGACGACTTCGTCTACGACACCGAACCCGCCTGCCGCGCCGTCGTCATGGCGCGCGAGCACTGGGCCGAGGACGACGAACGCGTGCTTACCGTCTTCCATGCCATCCAGCACGCCTTCTACGCCCAAGGCCGCGACACCACACAAGCCGATGTGCTGCGCGACGTTGCGCTCACCAATGGCGTGGAGGCGGAACACTTCGATGCCGTATTCGACACGGACGCGCTACGCGACGAAACGCGCGAAGACTTCCGCCTGTCGCGCCGCTGGGGCATCACCGGGTTTCCCAGCCTGCTGGCCGAGCAAGGCGGCACGCTGTACCAGATCGGGCGTGGCTATGCGCCATCGGTGGCGCTGTACACACGGGCGGTAGAAGTGCTGCAGCAGCATCCCGCACCGGACGCCGGCTAACACGTTTGCCCGACGTCAAACTGTGGCGAGGTGGCCGTCGCTTAAGCTGACCGCCTCGCCCATCCAATTCTTCAGCCTGCCATGCCCGTGATCGAATGGTCTGAGGCGCTCCAACTCGGAGACGCCGCCACCGACGCCAACCACGCCGAATTCTGCGCCCTGCTCAATGCCATTGCCGATGCTTCGGACGCCGAGTTCATTCCTGCGCTCGACGCTTTCATCGACCATACCGAGCACCATTTCGGTGAAGAAAACGCGTGGATGGACGCCGCGGACTTCCCCCCGCGCCACTGCCACCGCGGTGAACACGACAACGTGCTGGCGCTGTGCCGCGAAGTGCGCAAGCGCGCCGCTGCGGGCGAGATGGACTTGGGCCGACGCCTTGTGGCGGAATTGCCCGCCTGGTTTGCCCAGCATGTCGACGTGATGGACCGCATGATGACGACGTACCTGGCGCAAGTGGGCAACACCGTGCGCAATATCGAGCACGTCGACTGAACGCGGGTTGTCGACCGGCGGTCTGCTGCCTAGAGTCAAAGTGGCCCTGCCCGCTGGCCTTCGTTGCGCGGGCGTCCACTCCACCCTGGGAGCGCCCATGAAGATCGTCAACGATGCTTCGTTTCAATCCGATGTGATCGACGCCTCGCAACGCAACCCGGTGGTGGTGTGCTTTGCCGCGGAGTGGAGCCACCCGAGCCAGTGCGCCGTGGCCAGCCTCGAACAGATGGAATCAAGCTACGCCGGACGCGCCACATTCGTCACCATGGATTTCGACGAAAACCAGCACACCGCCGATCGATACGGCGTATCGGTCATGCCCGGTTTTGTGGTCTTTGCCAACAGCCAGCCGCGAGACGGATGGTCGGGCGTGTATGCCGACATCATCCGCGAGAAGCTCGATCAGGTCATCCCACGCTAAGGCAGCAGGCCGTCATACGCCGGCGATCGCGCGCAGCGCCGTTGACGCGGCCACCATCCCGAACACCGCTGTCACGCATACGGACGAGCCAAAGCCCGCGCACGCAAGGCCCTGCGGCCCCTGCTGCGCAGGCTGCGGAGCGGGCGGCGCATTGACCACGGCAATATCCCCAGCCGCTGCAAGATCGTCGATGCCGGCGTGGCTCGACTCGACCGGCAACTCCACCGCGCACGCCTGCTGTTCAGGTTCTGGGTAGCGCAGCGGCTCATCCGAGAAGACTGCGTCGATACCAAAGCGCGACTTCGGGTTCTTCGAAAAGCCGTGCTGGCGACGCAGATTGCCGCGCACCTTGGCCAGCAGCGGGTCTTGAATCGTGCGAGAGAGGTCCGTCACGCGAATGCGTGTCGGGTCCAGTTGGCCGCCAGCCGCGCCGCACGTCACGACGCGTTTGCCGGTACGTTTGCAGAACGCGATGATGGCCGTCTTCACCTTCACCGCATCGATGGCGTCGATCACGTAATCGAACGGATGGCCGAGCAATGCCTCGACGTTCTCGACCGTCACGAAATCATCAATGCGGCTGATCTCGGCGCGCGGATTGATCTGCAGGATGCGCTCGGCCATGGCGTCGACCTTGGCCATGCCATACGCATCGCCCAGCGCGTGAATCTGCCGGTTGGTGTTCGACACAGCGATGTGATCGAGGTCGATCAGGGTGAACTTGCCAACACCGCAGCGCGCCACAGCCTCGGCCACCCACGACCCCACGCCGCCGATGCCGATCACGCACACGTGCGCCGCCGCAAAACGCTCAAGCGCCTGTGGCCCGTACAACCGGGCAACACCGCCAAACCGGCGCGCGTATTCATCATCGAGGATAGGCGGGTGCGCTGGCGCGCTGATTGCTACTTGGCTCATGACACAATGGAATCGTGGTTGCGCCGAACTATATATCAACGTGCGCGGTCGCATTTTTGTGCCAATACCAACAAGAAGACGATGCGTACATCCGGCAAACTCGCCCTCGGACTGGTCATCACACCCGTCGTCATCGTGGCAGCGGCGGTCATCTTTGTGCTGACGTTTGACTGGAACCGCGCCAAGCCGTATCTGAATGATCGCGTCTCGCAAGCCATCGGGCGCCCCTTCGCCATCAACGGCGACCTGATGCTCACGTGGAAGAAGCCCCAAGGCGAATCCGGCTGGCGCGCGTACGTACCCTGGCCGCGATTGATTGCCAACGACATCACCGTCGGCAATCCGGACTGGGCGAAGCAGCCGCACGTGGCCACCATCCATCAGCTCACGTTTGTGCTGGAGGCCCTGCCGCTGCTGGCACACCGCATCGTCATCCCGAGCGTGACGCTGGACACGCCCGCCATTGCGCTGGAGCGCGACAAGCAGAACCGCAACAACTGGACCTTCGATCTGGCGGGCAGCGAGGGCGACAACAAGAAGCCGTCGGACTGGAAACTGGACCTGCGCGAGATCGCCTTCAGCAAAGGCTCGCTGGCCCTTGACGATGACATCAAGCGCATTCACCTGACAGCGACGATCGACACCGTCGACAACCAGACGCTATACACCGCCGCCAACGGCACAGCCATCCAGAATGCGGACCAGCCCGCCACGGTGCCGACGGCGTCCGGCGCGGCAGCATCCGATAGCGCCGCACAGACGCCGACGGTGCCGGATCCGCAGCAGCCTTACGGCATCGCGTGGACGGTCAAGGGCACCTACAACAACGCCACCATCAAGGGCAGCGGCAAGGCCGGCGGCGTGCTGCGCCTGCAGGATGCACAACGGCCCTACCCGCTGCAGGCCGACGTCACGGTAGGCAAGACACGCATTGACCTGGCAGGCACGCTCACCAACCCCGCCAGCCTGACGGCCATCGACTTACGCCTGCACCTGTCGGGCGCAAGCATGGCGCAGTTGTATCCGCTGACCGGCGTGGTGCTGCCGGATACGCCGCCGTTCGACACCCGCGGCCGGCTGATCGGCGAACTTCGCAGGCAAGGCTCGACGTGGCGCTACGAAAAATTCACGGGACGCGTGGGTGGTTCAGATTTGGGCGGCACGCTCACCTTTGCGATGCGCCAACCGCGTCCGCAATTGACGGGCGAACTGGTCTCACATCAATTGCTGTTTGCCGACCTCGCGCCAATCATCGGCGCCGACTCCAACGCCAGCAAGGCCAAGCGGGCCGACCCGAGCGCCGACCCCGGTGATAGCAAAACCGTACGCCAGCCCCCCGACAAGGTTCTGCCGGTCGAGCCCTTCCGTACCGATCGCTGGAACGCCATTGATGCCGACGTGAAGTTCACCGGTGAGCGCATCGTCCACACCACAGATCTGCCGATCAATCACCTCGTCACGCACGTCAAGCTGCAGGACGCGGTGCTGACGCTCGACCCGCTCAACTTCGGCATTGCGGGCGGCACGCTTTCCTCCAACATCCAGCTCGACGGACACGCTACGCCCATGCAGGCGCGCGCGGCGCTGGCGGCAAGGCACTTCAAGATCAAGCAGCTGTTCCCGAAGATCGAATCGGTGCGCGCCAGCGTGGGCGAGATCAACGGCGATGCGCGTCTCTCGGCCACGGGCAATTCGGTGGCGGCTCTGCTCGGTTCATCGAACGGCGAGGTGAAGCTCTTGGTCGAGCAGGGCACGATCAGCAAGTTCATTCTTGAAGCCATGGGGCTGAACGTCGGCAACGTGATCCTGACCAAGCTTTTCGGCGACAAGCAGGTCACCATCAACTGCGCGGCCGGCGACTTTGCCGTGAGCAATGGCTTGGCGCAGGCGCGCACGTTCGTGGTGGACACGCAGGATGCCGTCATCGACGTGACCGGCGCGACAAGCTTCAAGCAGGAGGCCCTGGACTTCACCATTCACCCGGATTCGAAGGGGTTGCGCGTGTTTTCGCTGCGCACACCGCTGTATGTGAAGGGCACATACAAGCATCCGGATGTGTCGATCAATCCGGCCGTCGTGGCGCTACGGGCAGGCGGCGCAGTGGCCCTGGCGTTGACGGCGCCGGTGGCGGCGGTACTGCCGGTGCTTGAGCTCAAACCCGCCCCCGAAAGCGCCTGCGGCAAGCTGCTCGCCGATGTGCGCCAGCGCCCGACCGCGCCACCGCCGGGCAAGACGTATCACAGCAAGAACCCTGGCCGCACGCCGGAGGGCGACTTGAAATCGACGCAGCCGGACTCGGGCAAGACTGCTACACAGAAGCGTCCCGCAGCACCCGCGTCGCGCGACCCGCTCACGACCGGCGGCTGACCTGCCGCCGGCATCATCCCCGCTACTTTGCTGAGCGCCGCTTTGCGATGGCCTCGGCCGTCACCGCCGGTGTGGCCGGATCGCCAAACTGGCGCGTGACGTAGTTCGTCAGTGCGGCGAGCTGCTCGTTGGACAGGTCACGCCCAAACGCCGGCATGCCGATATGCCTGTCGCCCGCCTTGCGCTCAATGCCGAACAACATGACTTGCACGAGGTTGGTCGTGTCCCGCGTGCCGACCGTGGAGTTGTGCAGCAGCGGCGGGTAATAGCCATCGGGCGTGCCACGTCCATCGGCCTGGTGACACGTGGCGCAATTGCCCAGGTACAGGCGCGCGGCGTCGATCGTGGTTTCGATGGGCTTGCCGCGCAGCGCGGTCACATCGGTGGCAGGCTTGCCCCAATCCTGCCGTGCGCGCTCAAGGTTGTTGCTCACGGCAGGGACGGTGCTCAGATATTCGGCGATGGACTCGACGTCCTGCATCGTCATCCGCGAAAAACTGTGCTGCACCGCTTCGCCCATCGGCCCTGCGGCCTGCGCCACGCCAGGCACGCTGCCGGTGCGCAGGTATTGCACGAGCTGTTCAGGCTTCCACGCGCCGATGCCGCTCGTCGGGTCCGACGTGATGTTGAACGCCGTCCAGCCCGCGAGCGTCGAGCCCGCCAGATAGCCGCTGCCGCGCTCGTCCAGCGCTTTCTCCTGCATGGCGAAACCGCGCGGTGTATGGCACGTCCCGCAGTGCGCCAGGCCTTGCGTGAGGTACGCACCGCGATTCCACGTCGGCGACTTGTCGGCCTTCGGAACGTACGGTTCGCTCTTGAGGAAGATGAGGTTCCACAGCTTGAGCGGCCAGCGCATGTTCAACGGCCAGCGAATGGTGCTTTGTGGCGGATCGTTCTGCACCGCTGTCACGCCGTTGCGAAAGTACGCATAGAGATCGCGCATGTCCGCATCGTTGATCTTCGCGAACGACGGATACGGCATGGCCGGATACAGGTTGTTGCCGTCGTCGTCCACGCCCTTGCGTACGGCACGCTCGAATTCTTCGTACGTCCATTTGCCGATGCCGGTCTTTTCATCGGGCGTGATGTTGCTGCTGTAAATGGTGCCCAGCATCGGAATCTGCATCGGCAAGCCGCCGGCAAAGGGCTTGCCGCCGGGCGCCGTATGGCAGGCCGCGCAGTCCGCCGCAATGGCGAGGTATTCGCCGCGTTTGATCTGCGCAGTGTCAGCGGGCGTGTCCTTGGCCCAGGCATTGACCACCAGACCGGTCAGCAACAGCAGCGAGAAAGAAGCGATCGTCTTCATCTCACGCCTCCTTCTTCAGTTGGTCAGCAATGCGCAGTGCCAGTGCCGCGATGGTCAGCGTCACGTTGACGGTGCCCACGGTCGGCATGGTGGAGCTGCTGCTGATGAACAGGTTCGGGTGGTCGAACGTCCGGCAATCCTTGTCGACCACGGAGTCTTTCGGATCGGCGCCCATGATGGTTGCGCCGGTGATGTGGTTGTTGGGCGCGAAGTCGTCGTGGAACTCGACATTGGTGCCGCCCATCACCTGCGCCGCCGTGGCGTAAACCTCGCGCGTATGCACGGCGCTGCGTTTGACGTAGTCGTCAATGTGGTACGTGATCTCCGGACGCGGAATACCGATGGCATCGACCTCGGTCGCGCTGGGCACGATGCGGTTCTCCGGCAGCGGCAGGATCTCGTGGAAACTGTCGAACTGCACGTAGCGCGCGGCCTGGTCGCGGATGCGCGCATCCAGTTCAGCGGGCTTGATGAGCTTGCCTTCCTTGAAGATGCGCTGCGTCTCCTGCTCAATGCGCGAGATGTTCGACAGGTGCAGTTTCTTGCCAGCCTGCGTGGCACGGAACGGCCCATCGCGAAAGCCGATCAGCGAGGTCATTTCCTGTGGCCCGCGCCCCGGCCATAGCTTGCGGTCGGCATAGAAACTCACGCCGGTGCCAGGGTGGTCCATCAGGTTGCGCCCCACCATGTCGGAGCTGTTGCCCACACCCTTCGGAAAATCCTGGCTGGTGGACATCAGCATCAGCTTGGGCGTTTCGATGCCGTTGGCGGCCAGCACGAACCACTTGCCTTCCACGCGGTGCTCGGCGCCTTTCGAGTCCTTGTAACGCGCGGCCACGATGCGTTTGTTGGCGCCGACTTCGAGCTTGAAGACCACGGCGTTCTCGATCAGCCGGGCGCCAGCCTGCTCAGCTTTCTCCACATGGAAGATGCCGTTGTACATCGCGCCGATCGGGCAGATCGGCATGCAGTTGTTGTTGCCGCAGCAGGTCGGGCGGCCGTCGTACGGGCGGCTGTTGCGCGCCACCGGCTCGGTCACCACGTGGAAGCTTGCGTCGTGCGCATTGAGCGCGTCCTTGATCGTGCGCTCATTGAACGAGAGCGGAAGCGGCGCCATGGGATACGGCTGGCTGCGCGGCGAGCCCAGATCTTCGTCGTTCGGCCCCCATACGCCCAGGGCCTCTTCGGCCAGGCCGTAATAGCGTTCAAGATCCTGATACTGGATCGGCCAGTCGCGCGCGATGCCGTACACACTGCGCAGCTTGAAGTCGTTCGGCAAGAAGCGCCACGTCGATGCGGCCCAGTGCCAGGTCGTGCCGCCTACCGCGCGGATGTACTGCGAGTTGAACTGGTGCTCGCCCTTGAGCACGAGGTAGTTGTTGGGCGGGCCATATTCCGGATGCGGTGCCCATGGCGTCGACGGATACGGCGCCATGAAATCCATCTTGTCGGCCTGGTTGCGGAAGCGCTCGACGATCTCCCAGCGCGGCAGGCGCGGGCCGGCTTCGAGCATCAGCACCGACTTGCCCGCACGCGCCAGCTCGTACGCCACCAGCGCCCCGGCCACGCCGGAGCCCACCACCACGATATCGGCTTGTTGGGTATCGGCCATCAGGCTTGCCTCTCGACAGGGGGGTCGGCCCAGAAGCCGGGCTGGTTGGGGCAGTATGTGCGGATGACCAGTGTGTCGGAGACCACGCTATACATCAGCGCCTGCTCGTACGTGACGACATTGCCGTCGACCACACCCAGGTACCACGCTTCCAGAATCTGCAGCGCAGTCTTCTGCTGCGCTTCGGAAAGCGAGCCCGCCGCCAACGCCTGCGCCAGCGGCCGCAATTGCGCGGCAAAGTCGGCACTGGATTTGCCCAGCGCCGCCAGCAATCGCGTGCCAACGGCGCGGTCCAGTGCAGGCCGCGCCGTCAGCGCCTGTGACAACGCCATGAACGCATCGAGCGATTCAGTCGGGGCCTGGGCGACCGCACGCAATACCTGCGAGCCCGCCAGCCCGGCCGCAGCCAACGCCAATGTGCCCTGCAGCCACTGACGTCGCGTCAGGCCGGCAGCGGTGTCGGGAAAATGGGAACGGGGGACCATTTCGACATCCTGTTGAAATTTTTGTGGGGAAGATGGCAGGCGCCGCCAGCCTGGCGCCCTTGACTAGCCAATATAGGCGGCGCATGACAGATCGCCAGCACCCCGCCCCAAGCGCAAACCGTGCCAGCCCTTGCGCGCAAGCAAAGGACATTGGGCGGCGTTTGTCTATACTCGGGCCGTTCGCATGCCGCACCCGCCACGCTCATGACCTCCATTGCCGATATCCGCACCGATTACGCCCGCGCTTCGCTCGACATCGCCGACGTCGACGCCAACCCCTTGCGCCAGTTCCGCCGCTGGTTCGACGAGGCCCTGAAGGCGGAGGTGGCTGAAGTCAACGCCATGACGCTCGCCACCGTAGATCCGCACGGCCAGCCCTCGGCCCGCATCGTGCTGCTCAAGAATCTGGACGAACGCGGCTTCACCTTCTTCACCAATTACGCCAGCCACAAGGGCGAGGAACTGGCCGAAAACCCGCGCGCTGCGCTGCTGTTCCACTGGATTGGGTTGGAGCGGCAAGTGCGCGTCCAAGGCATTGTCGAAAAAGTGAGCGACGCCGAGAGCGACGCCTATTACCATTCGCGCCCGCTGGGCTCGCGGTTGGGGGCGTGGGCGTCGGAGCAGAGCAGCGAAGTGCCCGACCGCACCACGCTGGAGGCTCGCGAAGCCGAATATCGCGCACGCTTTGGCGATGCTCCGCCGCGCCCGCCGCACTGGGGCGGCTACCGTCTGGTGCCGGAGCGGCTGGAATTCTGGCAAGGCCGCCCATCGCGCTTGCACGACCGGCTGGAGTACCGGAAACAGGCTGACGGCAGCTGGAAGATCGTCCGCCTCGCCCCGTAGCGGGGCGAGTGGAGACGCAACACGTTATTGCGCATCGCGTCATGCCGGCACGGCGCTTGCTGCGGAGGATTGGCTCGGCACGCGCCCCCTAAGACCCGCACAGCACAATGGGAAAGTTTGTCGTAAGCTAATGTGATCCGTTCGGGCTGCAATCCGATGGCCGCCTCGAACACCTGCACATCAGGGAGGCGTCGACATGTTTTTCCAACAGGCGATTGACCGCAAACTCGAGCAGTGGATCCAGGACATCCGCGAGTCTGCCAACCTTCCCGTACGGCTGCGGTTATGGAACGGCGACCAATACGAACTGGGCCGCTTCGAGCAGCCCCGCGTCACGCTCACCGTGCGCGAAGCGAGCGCCCTGCCGCTGCTGCTTTCCCCGACGCTCAACAACCTCGGTGAGGCGTACGTTCAGGAGAAGATCGACCTGGACGGCAAGCTGGCCGACATCATCAACGTTGGCTACAGCCTCGCTTCAGCGGCGGCGGTCAGCAGCGGCAATGCGTTGGCCCGCGTGGTGCGCCACTTCGCCCATACGAAGGAGGGCGACAAGGAATCGATCCAGTACCACTACGACGTTTCCAACGATTTCTACAAGCTGTGGCTGGACCAGAACATGGTCTACTCCTGCGCCTACTTCGAAAACGGCGATGAAACGCTCGACGAGGCGCAGCTCAAGAAAATCGACCATATCCTTACCAAGATCCGCTTGCAGCCAGGGCAAACGCTGCTCGATATCGGCTGCGGTTGGGGTGCGCTGGTGCTGCGCGCCGCGCAGAAGTACGGCGCGCGCTGCCTGGGCGTGACGCTGTCGCAAAACCAATACGAGCTCGCCACCGAACGCGTGCGCGCGGCCGGCCTGCAGGACCAGATCGAGATCCGCATCCAGGACTACCGCGATCTCACTGGCCAGTTCGATCGGATCACGAGCGTCGGCATGTTCGAGCACGTCGGTCGCAAGAACCTGCCCGTGTATTTCCGCCGCATACACGATCTGCTGGCCGACGACGGCATCGCCATGAACCACGGCATCACGTCTTCTGACACGGCCGGCGGCGAAAGCTCCATGGGTGGCGGCGATTTCATCGATCGCTACGTCTTTCCGCAAGGCGAGCTGCCGCACATCTCGCTGGCACTGAGCGCCGCGCAGGATGGCGGCCTGGAAGCGCTTGACGTTGAAAGCCTGCGCCGCCACTATGCGCGCACGCTCGAGCACTGGGCCGAGCGGTTCGAGACCAACGGCGAGACCATCCGCGCGATGGTGGGCGAAAAGAAATACCGCATCTGGCGCGTCTACCTGGCCGGCTGCGCACACGCCTTCGACGCCGACGAAATCTCGATCTTCCAAACCGTGCTGCAGAAGGCCGGCAAGTCGGCGACGACGATCCCGTGGTCGCGCCGCTATATCTACGCGTAACCATTTGACCGCCAGTTCCCCCATCGACGATCTGTTCGGCGCGCCACCCGCAACCACCGATGGCGTGGCCGCCGGACCAGGCAAGTCCGCTCCGAAAACCAAACGTTCACCCACCCGCCAGGGCGTGCTGCCAGCTACGGTTGCACCCGAAGTGGCCGAGCTGGCGCAACGCCTGCCGCGCGGCCTGCGCATCGGCACTTCGTCGTGGTCGTATCCGGGGTGGGACGGGCTGGTGTATGGGGGCGAATATTCCGAATCCATGCTCGCGCGCAAAGGCCTGGCTGCTTATGCCCGCCACCCGCTGCTGCGCACGGTCAGCATCGATCGCGGTTTCTATTCACCGATTCCGCTCGCGGACTACGTTGCCTATGCGGCCAGCGTGCCGGAAGATTTCCGCTTTGCAGTCAAGGCAACTTCCGCCGTATGCGATGCGTGGATTCGGGAATCGGACGGGCGCGGCCGCATGGCCAATCCCGCCTTCCTGAATGCTGAATTTGCCATCCGCGATTTTGTCGAGCCCGCCACCCGCGGGCTTGGCATGCGGTGCGGGCCGCTGGTGTTTCAGCTCTCGCCGCTGGGCGCGCTGGCCGAAGATGCCGCCGGCTTTGTGGAACGGCTTGAGGCGTTCCTGACCGCCCTGCCGCCGCTCGATCCACAACTCAATCCCGATGCCGTCTACGCGGTGGAATTGCGCGACGCCACGCTGCTCACGCCACGCTTGATCAAGATGCTGCGCACAGCAGGCGTGCGTTATTGCGTCGGCCTGCATGAGCGGATGCCGGCGGCAGACCGGCAAGCCGCCGCCGTTGCATTGCTGGATGAGGGCGCGGGCGGCCCGCTGGTGGTGCGCTGGAACCTGAACAGCCGCTATCGCTATGCACAAGCCGAAGCGGCGTACAAACCGTTCAACAAGCTCGTCGATGAAGACCCGTTCTCGCGCGAAACGTTGGCCGACATGACAGTCGCCGCGCTGGCGGCCGGGCGCAAGGTGACGATCCTGGTCAGCAACAAGGCGGAAGGATCGTCCCCGTTGTCGTGCATCAAGCTGGCCGAGGCCATTGCCGCGCGCCTGCCCGCGAACGCAGCGTAACCTCGGCGGCCTCTCCTAGCCCTGCAGGCGGTGCGCGAACTGCTTGCGGAACTTCGCCACCTTGGGCGAGATCACGAACGCGCAGTAGCCTTGCGCCGGGTGATCGCGGAAGTAATTCTGGTGCTCATCTTCCGCGCGCCAGAAGGTCACCTTGCCGTCAGCGGCATCCACCAGTTCCGTCACGATGGGCGCTTCAAAGATGTCGCTGGCGCCGAGTTCGGCAACGGCCGTCCGCGCCGTCGCCAGTTGTCCGGCCGTTTGGGCAAAGATGGCTGAACGGTATTGCGGGCCGACATCGTTGCCCTGGCGGTCCACGGTGGTCGGGTCGTGAATGGCGAAGAAGATGTCGAGAATCTCGCGATATGGGATCACGGCCGGGTCGAATGTCACCGCTACGACTTCAGCGTGACCAGTGTTGCCGTTGCATACGGCACGGTAACTTGGGCGATCGACATGGCCGCCGGCGTAGCCGGACACCACACTGTGCACGCCTTGCACCTGCTGGAACACAGCCTCCAGACACCAGAAGCAGCCTCCGCCCAGGACGGCGGTTTCAAGGGCGCGTTGTTCAGTCATTCGAGTTCTCCTGCAATTGATTGAGCTGCCATTGGTCGGCCGAAGACTCTCATCCTGACACAGGCACCATCATGTGATCGCAGAACCACGCAAAGCCCTACCCCGACGCGGCCTATCGGACGTCCGTTACAATTGACTATTACTTTCGGTAGTTTTCATGGACCAACACGGAGCCATTCCCATGGATGCGCGCGCCCCGGAATCTTCGGCGCGCGAGGCGTCGTCACATCGACGCCCACATGGCCGCGCCACCCCGCCCGATTTTGACGCCGCGCACTTCCGGCGTGCGCTCTCCCAGTTTGCTACTGGGGTGACAGTGGTCACCACGCGCTCGGAAGGTCGGCCAGGTACGCCGGC
This sequence comes from Ralstonia wenshanensis, assembly GCF_021173085.1. Lineage (NCBI taxonomy): Bacteria > Pseudomonadati > Pseudomonadota > Betaproteobacteria > Burkholderiales > Burkholderiaceae > Ralstonia > Ralstonia wenshanensis. The sequence continues at coordinate 797,127 of NZ_CP076413.1, read as the reverse complement.
GTTCGTCGGCGTGACGGCCAGCTCGTTCAATTCGGTGTCGCTGGACCCGCCGCTGGTCCTGTGGAGCCTGGGCACGCAGGCCAACTCATTTCCGCTGTTCCACGCCGGCTCGCACTACGTCATCAATATCCTGGCGGCCGAGCAGTTGGACCTGTGCAAGCGCTTCGCCACGCTCAAGGGCGACCGCTTTGCCAATATCGACTACCGCCTGAGCCCGACCGGCCTGCCGATTCTCGCGCAATCGCTGGCGTGGTTCGAGTGCCATAACCGCAGCCGATATGACGAAGGCGACCACGTCATCTTCGTGGGTGAAGTCGAGCGCTGCGGCGTGATCGACGCGGATGGCGCGCCGCTGGTGTTCCATCGCGGCGCGTTTTCGTCGCTCACGCACATCGGCGACTGACGCCCCGCCCGCATCACGTGGAAGTCGCTGCCTTCTGCGGCGCCTCCGCTTCGATGCCCCAATCCCCGAATTCGTACCAGTCGTCGCCCAGCAGTTCAGCGGGGTGCTGCGTACGGCCCGAGCCGTTGCCGCAGCCAAGGGCGTCGGTGGAGCAATACTTGTCGCAGCCCCAGCAGATGCGCTCGGGGTGCACAGGATGCAGCGGAAACTTCTTGGCCATGGCCCGCTCCGGTCGACAACACAAGGCCACTATCCGCGCATGCTTGCAGTAGGGGATTGATTCTCGTCAGAAACTCCAGCGCTAGCGTCTACTTTGCCTTCCCGCGCTTGCCCGCCGCCCCGCCCTCCAGCGGGCGCACGCCACGCGCTTCCATTAGCAGCGCCAAGCCGCCATCGCGATCCTTGATGGTACGCAGGACGATATTCGAGCGGATGTCCATCACGCCGGGCGTCTTGTACAGCCGCTCGATGATGAACTCCGAGTAGTGCTGCAGGTTTGGCGCCTGCACCCGCAGGATGTAGTTGCAATCCCCGGTGATGATGTAGGCGGCCACGATCTCGGGCCAGCTCTGCACGGCAGCCATGAAGGTCTCGTGCCAGCCCGTCACGTCCTGGCGCATCGACACCTGCACGACGGCTTCCAGTTCCAGCCCGAGTGCCGCGCGCCCCAGTTGCGCCCGATAGCCGGTGATGGCGCCGCCCTCTTCCAGCATCCGCACGCGTCGCAGGCAGGCCGACGGCGACAGCGCCACGCGCTCGGCCAGGTCCTGGTTACTGATGCGGCCGTCTTCCTGCAATACCTGCAGAATGCGCAGATCGGTGGTATCGAGTTGCATCTGTCGTCGTTATTTGCGTGATTTCTTTAATAAGTTGCATTTTATGCGAATACAGCGGAACCACACGCACGATTATGCAAACCCATTGCGCGTGGATTTCCCTATCATTTCGGCACGGATTGACCGATCTTCTTGCCCTGGAGCCGCCTTGGAACGCACTTTGTGGGACATCAGCCCCGCGCTTTCGCCCGCCACGCCCACCTGGCCCGGCGACACGCCGTTTTCGCAGGAAATTGCGTGGAAGTTGGAAGGCGACTGCCCGGTCAACGTCGGACGCATCACGCTCTCGCCGCACACGGGGGCGCATGCCGATGCACCGCTGCACTACCGCGCCGACGGCGCTGCCATCGGGCACGTGTCGCTGGACGCTTACCTTGGCACATGCCGCGTCATCCACTGCGTTGGCGTAGCGCGCGTCGAGCCGGAACACGTGCGTGAAGCGCTGACCGATACTCCGCCGCGCGTGCTGTTGCGCACGTACGCACACATGCCGCAGACCGCGTGGGACGACCACTTTGCCGCGGTCGCGCCCGAAACCATCGCGCTGCTGGCTGCCCACGGCGTCAAGCTCATCGGCGTCGACACCGCCTCGCTCGACCCGCAAACCTCCAAGACCATGGACGCGCACCATGCCGTCGGCAAGCACGGCCTCGCCATCCTGGAAGGACTGGTGCTCGACGACGTCCCTGCCGGCGATTACGAGCTGATCGCCCTGCCCCTCAAGTTCGCCACCCTCGATGCAAGCCCGGTGCGCGCCGTGCTGCGCAGCCTGCCCTGATCGATACATCGACAGAACACCAACCGCTTTTTTCGCCCCGCATTCACATGACCATCACCCGCAACTCCTGCCTCGAACGCGACGCGGCCGATCCGATCGGCTCGCTGCGCGACGCCTTTGCGCTGCCCGACGGCGTGATTTATCTGGACGGCAACTCGCTCGGTGCACGCCCGAAAGCTGCACTTGCCCGTGCGCAGGAAGTCGTCGCCAGCGAATGGGGCGATGGCCTCATCCGCAGCTGGAACCAGGCCGGCTGGTTTGAACTGCCGCGCCGCCTGGGCAACAAACTGGCCCCGCTGATCGGTGCGCGCGAAGACGAAGTCGTCGTCACAGACACCACGTCGATCAACCTATTCAAGGTGCTGGCTGCGGCGATTCGCGTGCAGCGCGAAGACGCGCCCGACCGCAAGATCATCGTGTCGGAAACGCACAATTTCCCGACCGACCTGTACATCGCTGAAGGACTGGCCGACCTGCTGCGCGACGGCTACAAGCTGCGCCTGATCGCATCGCCGGAAGAACTGGAAGGGGCGCTCGGCGACGACGTCGCGGTCACCATGCTCACACACGTGAACTACAAGAGCGGGCACATGTACGACATGGCCGCCGTCTCGGCACTGGCGCACCAGCACGGCGCGCTGGCCATCTGGGATCTGGCGCATTCGGCCGGCGCGGTGCCCGTCGACCTCCACGCAGGTGGCGCCGATTACGCCATCGGCTGCACCTACAAGTACCTGAACGGCGGCCCCGGTTCGCCCGCCTTCGTGTGGGTGGCACCGGCACTGCGCGAGCGCTTCTGGCAGCCGCTGTCGGGCTGGTGGGGCCATGCTCGGCCCTTTGCGATGGAGTCGCGCTATGACGCTGACGCCGGCATCGGCCGCTTCCTGTGCGGCACGCAGCCGATCACGTCGATGGCGATGGTGGAATGCGGGCTCGACATCTTCGCGCAGACGTCGATGGCCGCCCTGCGCGCCAAATCGCTTGCGCTGACCGACCTCTTCATCACGCTGGTGGAAACGCGCTGTGCAGGCTTTCCGCTCACGCTCGTCACGCCGCGCGACCACGCCATCCGCGGCAGCCACGTCAGCTACGAACACCCCAACGGCTATGCCGTGGTGCAGGCACTGATCGCGCGCGGCGTGATCGGTGACTACCGCGAGCCGCGCATCATGCGCTTCGGTTTCACGCCGCTGTACACGAGCTTTGCCGATGTGTGGGATGCGGTGGAAATTCTGCGCGATGTGCTGGAAACCGGCGCATGGCAATCGACCCAATTCAACGAACGTACGCTGGTGACCTGAGATGTCGAACCCGAACCAACCCGCAGCATCGGGCTGCCCCATGCATGCCGCCCAGGGCGAAGGCTGGCACGACGCCCAGCTCGATTTCTCGAAATCGATGAGCTACGGCGACTACCTCGCGCTCGATCAGATCCTGAACGCGCAGCACCCGCGCTCGCCCGATCACAACGAGATGCTGTTCATCGTCCAGCATCAGACGACCGAGCTGTGGATGAAGCTGATGCTGCACGAGCTGCGTGCCGCGCGGGATTGCGTGCGCAATGACAACCTGCCGCCCGCGTTCAAGATGCTGGCGCGCGTGTCGCGCATCATGGATCAGCTGGTGCAGGCGTGGAACGTGCTCGCAACGATGACGCCGCCGGAGTACTCCGCCATGCGTCCGCACCTGGGGCAATCATCGGGCTTCCAGTCGTATCAGTACCGCGAGATCGAGTTCATTCTCGGCAACAAGAACGCGGCGATGCTCAAGCCGCACGCGCATCGCACCGAGCATTACGAGCAGGTCAAGACTGCGTTGGAAACGCCGTCGCTGTACGACGAGGCGGTGCGTTACATGGCGCGTCACGGCTTTGCGTTCGATGCGGATTGCATCGAGCGTGACTGGTCGCGCCCGGTCACCTACAACGCTTCGGTGGAAGCAGCGTGGCTGGAGGTCTACCGGGACCCGACGCACCACTGGGAGCTGTACGAACTGGCCGAGAAGTTCGTCGATCTGGAAGACGCGTTCCGGCAGTGGCGCTTCCGGCATGTGACCACGGTTGAGCGCGTGATTGGCTTCAAGCGTGGCACGGGTGGCACCGAGGGCGTCGGTTACCTGCGGAAGATGCTGGATGTGGTGTTGTTTCCGGAGCTTTGGAAGCTGCGCACGGATCTTTGACCTGCGCAGCTCAGGCTGGCTCGACCACTTGGCCGAGCCTTGCCGCAAACTCTCTCAGCGCAGGGGCCAGCTCGTCGCGAATGCGCTCTGCGTCGGCGGCCGTGTACGGCGCGCTGCAACTCACCACGTAAGGCTCGCGCTGGCTCGGCGCGAAAAACGCCACCGCACACGCGTGGATGGCTGGATGCCAGTCGCGCAGGGATACGGCGTAACCATTGCGTATGGCGGCTTTCACTGCGTCATCTGCAGCGGCACCTTCTGCCGCCCACTGCGCTGGCTGTTGTGTGCGCAATGCTTCGTACAGGCGCTCACGCCGCGCTGCGGGCAACAAAGCCAGATAGGCTCGTCCCATCGAACTCGACAGAAGCGACAGCCGCGAGCCCACGCCCAGCCCCGACGACCCGCTCATCGAGGGGCTGTCGTGACGGATCGTCTCCAGGTACACCATGTCCAGCCGATCTCGCTTGCCCAGCGAAATCGATACACCAAAGCGCTGTGCAAACGCGCTCATGTGCGGGCGCGCGAGCTGGATCACGTCGCTCGATGCCAGATACGCAAACCCGAGCGCCAGGACACCGGCGTCCAGCCCGTACTTGCCGAGCGCATCGTCGTAACGCAGGTAGCCGAGCGACACCAGCGTGCCGGCCAACCGGCTGACGGTGGCTTTGGGAAAGCCCGTGCGCCGGACGAATTCCTGGTTGCCTAGCAGCGTGTCGCCAGGGCGGAATGCGCGCAGCAGTTCCAGCCCGCGCGCGAGCGCCGTGACGAAATTCGGATCGCTCGACTCGGCGGGCGCGGTGTCGAATTCGGGATCGGGGAGACGGGTTGTGCTCATGGCAAAAAAGCCCTGGAAATCGTCGGTGGTTGCGCTATGATAGCTCTAAATTTCGAAACTGTGTTCCGCATGTCGGAACAACAAAGACTCGGAGACTACCGCTGTGACTGCTCGCAACGCCTTCAACTGGGCCGACCCCCTGCTGCTCGACCAACAACTGACCGACGACGAGCGCATGGTGCGCGACGCCGCCGCGTCGTACTGCCAGGACAAGCTGATGCCGCGCGTGCTGGAGTCGTTCCGGCATGAGAAGACCGACGCGTCGATCTTTCGTGAGATGGGCGAGCTGGGCTTGCTGGGCCCGACGATTCCCGAGCAGTACGGCGGCCCCGGCCTGAACTACGTCAGCTACGGCCTGATTGCCCGTGAAGTCGAACGGGTGGACTCGGGCTATCGCTCGATGATGAGCGTGCAGTCGTCGCTGGTGATGGTGCCGATCTATGAGTTCGGCAGCGAAGCGCAAAAGCAGAAGTACCTGCCCAAGCTGGCAACCGGCGAGTGGATCGGCTGCTTTGGCTTGACCGAGCCGAACCACGGCTCCGACCCGGCGTCGATGATCACGCGCGCCAAGAAGGTCGACGGCGGCTACTCGCTGTCGGGCGCCAAGATGTGGATCACCAATTCGCCCATCGCCGATGTGTTTGTCGTATGGGGCAAGCTGCCGAACGACAACGGCGAGGACGAAATCCGCGGCTTCATCCTGGAGAAAGGCTGGAAGGGTCTGACGGCACCTGCCATCCACGGCAAGGTCGGCCTACGTACGTCGATCACCGGTGAAATCGTGCTGGACGAAGTGTTCGTGCCGGAAGAGAACCTGATGCCGGGCGTGCGCGGCCTCAAGGGCCCGTTCACGTGCCTGAACTCGGCGCGCTATGGCATTGCGTGGGGCGCGCTGGGCGCTGCAGAAGCTTGCTGGCACATCGCGCGCCAGTACGTGCTCGATCGCAAGCAGTTCGGCCGCCCGCTCGCCGCCAACCAACTGGTGCAGAAGAAGCTGGCTGACATGCAGACCGAAATCACGCTCGGCCTGCAAGGCTGCCTGCGCCTGGGCCGCATGAAAGACGATGGCACGGCCGCCGTGGAAATCACGTCGATCATGAAGCGCAACTCGTGCGGCAAGTCGCTCGATATCGCCCGCGTGGCGCGCGACATGCTGGGCGGCAACGGCATCTCCGATGAGTTTGGCGTGATCCGCCACGTGGTGAATCTGGAAGTGGTGAATACGTACGAAGGCACGCACGATATCCATGCCCTGATCCTCGGCCGCGCACAAACCGGCATTCAGGCTTTCTTCTGATTGCGCTTTGTTTTTCCGGCGAGTTGGGGCACACTCGTGCACCACTCGCCACACCCGCTGCCGCACCTCTCGCCCGTCCTGGGCACCGTTGTTCTCCTCCCCTCGCGATATACCAATTTGCAAATGACCGGGATACGCCACGCCGCATGAATCGGCGGTAGCGCGCGTCTATGCTTCGGTCCAAGTGTCGGCGGATTGTTGGGCCGCACGCCCCTCACACCGATAGAACGAGCGCGCGGTCCACACGCAGATTGCAGCGCCACGCGACAAAACCAATCGCGAGACAACGGTCTGGAGAATGCCGGCGCGCGTACGCAGGCACCCGTACCGATATCAAAACCAGAACAGGGCACCCTACGCGGACGACCAAGATCGGCCGGCGCGGAGTCCTGCCAGGAGACAAACCCACCATGGCTGAACAGACCATTCCGTCGTCGACGGAACTTGGCGCCGCTGGCATCGCCGACGCGCGTGCCATTGATCGCTACTTCCAGATTTCTGCACGCGGCAGCACGCAAAAGCGCGAGGTCGTGGCCGGCATCACCACATTCATGGCAATGGTCTACGCCGTGTTTGTCGTGCCCGGCATGCTGGGCAAGGCCGGCTTTGATACCAGCGCAGTCTTTGTCGCGGTGTGCCTGACCACCGCCTTTGGTTCGCTGCTGATGGGCCTGTGGGCCAAGCTACCGATCGCCATCGGCTGTGCAATTTCGCTGACCGCGTTCATGGCCTTCGGCCTGGTGCTTGGGCAAAAGCTGACGCCGGAAATCGCGCTGGGCGCGGTGTTTCTGATGGGTGTGGCCTTCACGGCCATCTCGGCCACGGGCGTGCGCTCCTGGATCCTGCGCAATCTGCCCTCGGGCGTGGCGCATGGCACGGGCATCGGCATCGGGCTGTTCCTGCTGCTGATCGCGTCCAACGACGTCGGCCTGGTAGTGAAGAACGCCGGCGAGGGCCTGCCCGTTGCACTGGGCCACGTCACCGCCTTCCCGGTCATGATGTCGGTGCTGGGTCTGGCCGCCATCTTCGGCATGGAGCGCCGCCGCGTGCCGGGTGGCATCCTGATCGTGATCATCGCCATCTCGATCCTGGGCCTGATCTTTGACCCGGCCGTGAAGTTCACTGGCGTGTTTGCCGTGCCTTCGCTCGCCGCCGCAGGTCATGCGTCGCTGATCGGTGCAATGGATATCCGCGGTGCCCTCACGGCCGCCGTGCTGCCAAGCGTGCTGGCGCTCGTGATGACCGCTGTGTTCGATGCCACCGGCACGATCCGCGCCGTGGCCGGCCAAGCCGGTCTGCTCAACGACAAGGGCCACATCATCAACGGCGGCCGCGCCCTCACGGCCGATTCGATCAGCTCGATCTTCTCGGCGTTCTTCGGCGGTGCGCCGGCCGCGGCTTACATCGAGTCGACGGTTGGTGTGGCAGCAGGCGGCAAGACGGGCCTGACGGCTGTCGTGGTCGGCGTGATGTTCCTGGCGGTGATGTTCTTCTCGCCGCTGGCTGGCCTGGTGCCGTCGTACGCAACGGCCCCGGCGCTGATGTATGTCGGCCTGCTGATGCTCTCCAGCGTGAGCAAGCTGCACATGGACGACATGGTTGACGCGCTGTCTGGGCTGGTCTGTGCCGTGTTCATCGTGCTGACCTGCAACATCGTCACCGGCATCATGCTCGGCTTCAGCACGCTGGTGATCGGCCGCCTGGTGGCCGGCGAATGGCGCAAGCTGAACATCGGCACCGTGGCGATTGCCGGTGCGCTGGTGGCCTTCTACGCAGGCGGCTGGGCGATCTGATCGCACACTGACCCGTCTTCACAAAAGACAAACCGGCCAGACCCGAAAGGGCTGGCCGGTTTTGTTTTGCCTGAGAACCGGATCAGGATCCGTAGCGAGCGGGCCGAGGTTGGTCCGAGAAGCGCAGCCCTACATGGGTACGGCGAGCATCACAGGGCCAAGATCGGCCCGCCCAGTAGGATCCCGAGCCGGTTCCCACGCAAAAAACGCCCGGCACGAGGCCGGGCGGCAATCACACTACCAAGGAGACGGTCACTTGTTGGGCTGCGGCGTCAGGCGCAGATACGGCCGCACCGCCTTGTAGCCCTTCGGGAATTTCTGCTTGAGGACTTCCTCGTCCTTCAACGACGGCACGATGACCACGTCGTCGCCGTCTTGCCAGTTACCCGGCGTGGCCACGCTATGGCTGTCGGTCAACTGCAGCGAGTCGATCACGCGCAGCACTTCATTGAAATTGCGCCCCGTCGAAGCCGGATACGTAATCGTCAGGCGAATCTTCTTGTTCGGATCGATCACGAACAGCGAACGCACGGTAAATGTCTCGCTCGCATTCGGATGAATCATGTCGTACAGCTGTGAAACCTTCCGATCGGGGTCGGCAATGATCGGGAAGTTGACGCTGGTGTTCTGCGTCTCGTTGATGTCGTTGATCCAGCCCTTATGCGACTCGACCGAATCGACCGACAACGCAATCGCCTTGACATTGCGCTTGGCAAATTCGTCCTTCAGCTTGGCGGTCAGGCCCAGTTCGGTGGTGCAGACCGGCGTGTAATCGGCCGGGTGCGAGAAAAGCACGCCCCAACTATTGCCCAGCCACTCATGGAACTTGATGCGGCCTTCACTGGAATCCTGCTCGAAATCAGGGGCGATATCGCCCAAACGTAGAGACATCGTGTCCTCCATACACAGATTGGGAACCACTATAGCCAGATTGCCATCCAACCAAAACGACTATAAATTCACAACAACATCACTTTTCGTCATTAGGCGCGGCATTTGCTGACAACAGGGTGGAAGGCGTGCGCACATTGCCGGACAATGACCGAAGCCTTGATCCATCGCAGTGCGCGCGACGCGAGCGCTTGAAGTTTCGCAGTGCTCACACATATGCTAGCGAATAAGCGCATCGACAGATTGACGATTGAACTACCCCCCCGACACCGAGGACCCGACCATGACGAACACTTCCCCCAACCTGGCCGATTCCGTCAATAAGGAGAAACTGATGACCGACGTGAAGACTGTACTGTCCGACGCTGAAACCCTGCTCAAACAAGCTGCCTCCAGCAGCGGCGAAAAGGCCGCCGAACTGCGCGAGCGTGGCATGGGCATGCTCCGCCAAGCCAAGGAGAAGGCGCAGGATCTGCAAGACGCGGTCGTCCACAAGAGCAAGGCTGCCGCACGCGCCACCGATGACTATGTCCACGATCATCCGTGGCAAGCCGTGGGCGTGGCGGCCGGCGTGGGCCTGCTGATCGGCCTGCTGCTCAACCGCAAGTAACCCGCAGCACCCTTTCTGGCCGATGGCGCGCGCCCAGTGGATCGCGCCATCGGCCAGTTGCATTTTGGGGGCTCCATTCCGGGCATGGCGCGTGCTGGGTCCGCAGTGGCGCCATTGGCCTAGCACCTTTTCCACACCTCATGACCGACGACACCAGCCCAAAGCTGTTCGCTTCCTTGAAGAAACTGGCCGGCACGGTCGTCTCGATGCTGCAGACGCGGCTCGAGCTGGCCAGCGTCGAACTGGCTGAAGAAAAAGAACGGCTACTCGGGACCGCCTTCCTGGGCATGTTGGCCGTGAGCCTCATCGGCCTGTCCATCATGACACTGACGGCGCTGGTGGTCATCCTTTGCTGGGATACGTATCGCTGGCAGTCCCTTGCCGTAATGGCAGCGCTGTATGCGCTGGGCGCGGCGGCGTGCCTGTGGAAGGTACGCTCGCTGCTGCGTAACGCCCCGCCACTGTTCGAGGCCACGCTGGCCGAGCTCGACAAAGACCGGGAGATCTTGCGCCGATGACCGATCCCACCGAACAAACGCCGTCGCCCGGCCCGTCTATGAACGAACCCGCATCGAGTGCGCGACATCATGTGCGGCCATCACGCCGCGGCGCCGAAACGCGCCTGCCACTGAGCGTCCGCAAGGAACTGCTTCTGACACGCGCCGCGCTGGAGCGCTACGACTACGCTCAAGCCCGCAACGATGTACATCGCGCCGCCAGCCGTACCTTCAGCCTGGGCGGCCTCGGCGCGTTGCTGCCCAGCGTCATCCGCCCGCTCGCGCGCCCCAATGGCCTGATGCGAGCGCTCGGCATTGCGCGTGAATATCCGCTGGTGGGCACCGCGCTGTCGCTCGCGTATGCAGGATTGCGCCGCACCGTCATCGGCCGGATCACGCGCAAGCTCGGCAAGGTCGGAATCTTGGCCGGAGCGGCTTGGTGGGGCTACAAGAAATGGCAAGATGCACAAGGCGAGCCGGTCAGTACGGCTACGTCTGCGTCTAATGCCGATGCGAACGAGATCATTCCGGGCAGCACCTCCTGAAAGGGCTTCCCGCGCGTCAAAAAGGCCGGAGCAATCCGGCCTTTCTTGTTTGCGGCAGCGCAATATCAGTGCAGCGGAATCGGATGGCGCATGCGCTCCCAGCGCCGGGCCATGTTCTGGCGCAAACCAGCGAGCCCGTGCGGCCGCTCCGTCGCCTCCCCCGCCGCGGAAGCCGGTTGCTCTGTCACGTCCGCGTCATGCCCGATGCGCCGCCGGCCATGCCACATGAGCGCGCCGCTGGCGGTCCAGCCGATCACGAACAGCGTGTCACCCACGTGCCGAAGCGAGTCGGGCGACGTACCCGCGTGGAAGATGGCGCCGAGCATATCGGGAGGCAATTCAGCGCAGATCCAGAGAAAAATGGCTGGCGCAGATGCAAAAACTCCCGGCTGCCACCACGGGTGGGCAACCTGCACTTTGTCGGTCTCCATGGCGCCCTCCATCTCTTCTTATAGTGATGTTTCGATCGTATGCCCGGTATGCGCAAATGGCGACCCGCCCGTGGCTGAATGGCATGTCGGATTCGTCCGACATCGGCCACCGGCCAGCGCATTCAGGCTGCTCCGTTTGGGCTAGGGGGCATTCCGCATGGCACGGGGATGGCGTCACGACGCGGCGACGGCACAGCGCCTGCGCACGCGAGTTCAGGATTACGGCGGAGGAGCCCAGCCTCCGCTCATATGCATAATGCATAAGAGCCGGGCATTGATGCCGTACTGTACGCAACACATTCGCCCCACCATGCTGGCCGCCTCCCATCTCCAACGCCGCGATGCACGCACCGGCGTCACGCTGCTGCAACCTGCCACGCTTGCCGTGCAGGCCGGCGATCGCATTGCGCTGGCCGGGCCCTCAGGCGCGGGCAAAAGCGAGCTGCTGCAGGAGGCTGTGCGCTACCAGCTCATCATCATGTTCCTGCTGGCGGCGTCTACGGGGCTGGGCACGGTCGCGGTTGTGCTGCTGGCCTATCGCCGGTTATTCAGCCGCGAGCGCCAATCGCTGACCGCACGCATCACGCAACGCTCCGGAGCGAAATGACATGCCGATCGCCCTGTCCTGCGGCCTCGTCCTGCTCAACGAAGATGGCGATGTGCTCCTCGCCCATGCCACCGAGACGCGCCACTGGGACATCCCCAAAGGCGCCCCTGACCCGGGCGAAAACGATCGCGACGCCGCCCTGCGCGAGACGCGCGAGGAAACCGGCCTCGTGCTCGACAGCCACGCACTGATCGAGCTCGGCCGTTTCCCCTATCGCCGCGACAAGGAACTGCACCTGTTCGCCACGCGCCTGCGCCGCGCAGAAGTTGCACTCGACACGCTCACGTGCACATCGATGTTCAACAGTTATCACACCGGCAGGCTCATCCCCGAGATGGATGCGTACCGTTGGACCACAGCGGACGAGGTGCCGCAGTATGCAAGCCAATCGCTCACGCGGCTGTTTGCACAGACGTTGACGCTGGCGAGTATTGATGCCCGCCTGGCCGAGGCCGGGCTGTAGACGAACGGGCCCTGAACCGGCACGTCACCTTCAAAGTTCGTGCGATGCAACGTGCGCCGATCTTTGTCGGGGCAGCCTGGCGCGAAGTGGATGGCCTCGTTTGCCCGGAAGGAAGCAATCCGCAACTGCATATCCAGCTCGCGACTAGGCGTAGTGCGCACGCATACGCTTCAGGCACACGCGCACATCGCCCACGACGAGGCGGCAGCTGCAAGCGATCATGAGGTTGCGCGGCAGGCCGAAATCTTCCACGGCCCAGCCGTCTGCATCGTTGCCGTTGGTGTTCGGCACCTGGCCGACCAGCGGCACGTCAGGCACGTTGTAGCACCACACGTCTTTGCCGCGGGCGATGGCGTAGCCGATTTCAAAACACGTGCCGGAGTCGGGCTCGTGGCCGCGAAAGTCCGCCACGTTGGCGAGCACCGCGTCGGCCGAGTCGATTAGTGTGATGTTCTGGCGGTAGATCTCCGCGGCGGTCGCAAAGCCATCAGCCTGCGGGGCGATCGCGTTGTCGAGCGGATACAGGCCGATGAAGCCGAACTCCGCGCACAGCGCCTTAAGCGCTTCGCCATGCGCGATGGGTTCGGGGCGGAAAACGTCCGGCCCGGCGAGGTAGAGACGCAACGTCATGACGCGGCCTGCAGCGAACGCAACGTGGAAGCACGTTCGACGAGCGTGCCCGGTAGCAACACGACACGGGCGTCGCCGCTCACACCTTCGATGCGCTCATGCACGAATTCGACGGCCTTGTAGCCGATGTCGTACGTCGGTTGCCGGATCGTGGTGATGCCGATCAACTCCGCCCATTCCGGATCATCGATCGACAGCAGCGCCGTCCGCTCCTGCCAAGCTGGGCCAAATTGCGTGCGCAGATGCCGCACAACGACAAGCGCAACCGGCGCGTTGGCGATAAACAGCGCCAGTCGCTTTCCGCCCTGCTGGTGCGTTGCATCGATGCGTGCATCGATCTCTGCCAGCGCACGCTCGACTGAGGCCGGATCGGTTGGGTCCAGCACCACGGTCGGCTCCGCTGGACGCCCTGTCGCTGCCATCGTTTCTCGGAAGGCGAGTTCGCGCTCACGCCGCGAACTGACCTGCTCAAACGGCTGCACGATGAACTGGATGGAATCGAAACCATGATCCAGCAAATGCTGCACACCCAACCTGATGGCGTCGTGGTTATCGAGGCCCACCAGGTCGGCGTCGAACCCTTCGACCGTGCGATCCACCAGCACGGCAGGAATGCCGCCGCCCCGCAGCGGACGCAGCACGGCTTCTTCCGCACCGAGCGCGTTGACGATCAATCCCTCGACCCGGTACGTCGTCAGCAGCTGCACGAACCGGCGCTCCATCTCGATCTCATTTGCGGCGTGGCAGATGAGCGGCATGTAGCCCAGCGCGTGGCAGGCTGCCTCCACGCCTTGCAGCACTTCGATCGTATAAGGATTGGTCAGGTCAGCCACCAGCATGCCGAGCAGACGGTTGCGGCCGCGCTTGAGACCGCGCGCCATCTGGTTGGGCCGGTAGTTCAACCGCTGGATGGCGGCTTCGATGCGCTGCCGCAGATCTTCGGAAAGGACCTGCATCTCGCCGTTCAGATAGCGGGACACGCTGGTCTTGCCGGTTCCCGCTTCGCGGGCCACATCGGTGATGGTCGCAGGGCGCGAGGAAGAGGATGGGGAATCAGTCACGATGCGCTTCAGAACGGTCCGTCGGCGCGAGGGGCCGGAGCCAGGGTGCGAGGATCATAGCGCAATCCCGGCACCCGACTCATGGAGCGCGGGTGGGCTCCAGTACCTGCGGATTGACCAAGTTCTCACGCAACGTACCAGCCAGCGCCTTGACCAGGTTGTCGGCGGCGCAGCGGGCCATTGCGTGTCGCGTCTCGTGCGTTGCAGAGCCGATATGGGGCAATGCAACTACGTTCTTCATGGCCAGCAGTGGCGAATCGGCGGCCAGCGGCTCGTGCTCGAACACATCCAACCCCGCGCCGCGGATCGTGCCGTTGTGCAATGCATGGATGAGCGCTGCCTCGTCAACGACGGGCCCACGCGACGCATTGATCAGGACCGCGCTGCGCTTCATCTTCGCCAGTTCTGCCGAGCCGATCAGGTGCTGCGTTTCAGGCGTCAGCGGCACCTGCAGGCAAACAAAATCGGCTTCGGCCAGCAACGTGTCGAGCGTCACGCGGCGCGCGCCGTACTGCGCTTCGGCCTCGGGATGCGAGTGCCGGTTCGTGTACAGGACACGCATACGGAAACCTAGCGCAGCACGGCGAGCCACTGCCGCACCGATGCGTCCCAGCCCGACGATGCCGATCGTCTTGCCCTGAACATCCGTGCCGTAAAGCTCGGGCCCGATGCTGCGCTGCCAGTTGCCTGCCCGGACCCACTCGGCCAGCTCAACGACGCGCCGGGCCGACGCGAGAATCAGCGAAAACACGGTATCGGCGGTTGACTCGGTCAACACATTCGGTGTGTGCGCCAGCGCAATGCCACGGTGCGTGAGATCGGGCACGTCGAAATTGTCATAACCGACGGAGATCGTGGACCACGCCTTGAGCCGGGGCGCGCGGTCGAGCATCTGCGGCGTGATCTTCAGGCTCGCACCGATCGCGCCCTCGGCGTTGGCAAGCGCCTCGGTCAACGCCGCAGCGCCGTCGACCTGCACGAGTTCGACATGCTCGCGCAATTGGGCGACGACATCGTCGGGCAATGGCTTATAGGCAACGACGAGAGGTTTCATCAATTCATTTTCCAGGCAGGGGATGCGCGAGCGCGTAAGCATCACGCGGTTGCGGCTTGACGCAGAGCGTGAGGATCACGGCCGCAAAAAGCGCAGTGCTCATGAATGCGTACGACGCCAGCGGCGAGCCGGTGGCACCGTTCAGGTAGCCGACGAAGTACGAGCCGACAAACGACCCGAGGGCGCCCATGCTGTTGATCAGCGCCATCGCACCGCCCGCGACGTTCTTCGGCAGCAGCTCCGGCACGATGGCGAAGAACGGGCCATACGGCGCATACATCGCCGCGCCGGCAATGACGAGCAGCGCGTACGACAACCAGAAGTGCGTTGACCCGAGTGCAAACGATGCAGCAAACGCCGCAGCGCCCACCAGCAGGAACGGCCAAACGAAACCGCGCCGCGAACCGATCTTGTCCGACGCCCACGACGCCGCAAGCATCGCGATGGTGGCAGCAAGATACGGCAACGCCGACAGCCAGCCCGTCTCGACCATGCCGAGCGACGAGCCATTCTTAACGATGGACGGCAGCCACAGCACGAAGCCATAGACGCCGATGCTCCAGCAGAAGTACTGCGCGCACAGCTTGATGACGACCGGCGAGCGGAAGGCCTCGCCGTAGTTGCGCATCGGTTTGATGGCCGCCTGCTCCGCCGCCAATGCCTGTTCCAGGTCGCACTTTTCCTGTGTGCTCAGCCACGATGCCTGCGCCGGCTTGTCCTGCACCAGGCACCACCAGCACACGGCCCAGATGATGGCGGGCACGCCCTCGGCGATAAACATATGGCGCCAGCCGAACTCGCGCACGAGGTAGCCCGACACCACCGACATCCAGAGCACCGTCACGGGATTACCGAGAATCAGAAACGTATTCGCGCGCGAACGCTCGTGCTTGGTAAACCAGTTGCTGATGTAGATGAGCATCGCAGGCATGACGGCCGCCTCGACCACACCCAGCACAAACCGGATCGCCAGCAGCGAGGGAATGTCACTCACGACGCCCGTCAGCGCCGCGCACAAGCCCCATAACACCAGGCTGATGAACACGAGTTTCTTCACGCTGCGGCGTTCTGCGTAAATTGCGCCCGGAATCTGGAAGAAGAAATAGCCGAGGAAGAACAGCGCGCCGATCAACGATGACAGCCCCTGGCTGATCCCCAGATCGTGATTGATGCCGGCCGCTGCCGCGAAGCCGTAGT
Source organism: Ralstonia wenshanensis (assembly GCF_021173085.1). Classification (NCBI taxonomy): domain Bacteria; kingdom Pseudomonadati; phylum Pseudomonadota; class Betaproteobacteria; order Burkholderiales; family Burkholderiaceae; genus Ralstonia; species Ralstonia wenshanensis. Next base: position 781,021 of record NZ_CP076413.1, on the reverse strand, counting down.
TCGCGCGGTCGAGGTAGGCCAGGCTGTACGTGATAAAGACGATCGGCATGATCATCCACCAGCGCCGCGCCGCGAGTTGCGTTGCCATGTTCGTGTCTCCTTTGATGGTTTGCGTTGCCCGCGAAGGGCGGCAGTCGAAGCGCTGCGTTACACGCTGGGAATGGGTTCCGGCTCGCACACAATGCGGGCCGCTTGCTCAAGCACATCAAGCTCAGCGCGAGTCGGCAGGCCTTCGGAATCCCCGATCACCTGGATCGCCAGCGCGCCGATACGGTTGCCGCGCGCAACGGCCAACTCGGGTGACTGCCCTTCGAGCAGAGCGCTGACAACGCCCACGGCAAAGCCGTCACCCGCGCCCACCGTGTCGACAACGCGCTCCACACGCACACCCTCGGCGATGCCTTCTGCTCCGTCGGCGGTCCGGTAGTACGCGCCTGCAGCACCCAGCTTGATGGCAACGCCACGTGCACCTTGATCGAGATAAAAGCGCGCGATATCGGCCGGGTTGTCATAGCCGGTCAATTGCTGTCCCTCGGTCAAGCCGGGCAGCACCCAATCGGAAAGGGCCGCCAGCGCGTTCAGCGTGCTCACCATCTCCGCAGCGGAAGGCCACAGCGTTGGGCGCAGATTCGGATCGAACGAGATTGATCTACCGGCCGCGCGCATCTCTTGTGCAAGGTGGAACGCAAGTTCGCACGACGATGCGGAAATCGCGGGGGCCACACCCGTGAGATGCAGATGGCGAGCACCGAGCACATAGTCGGCCACATAGTCGGCGCAGGAGAGCCGGCTGGCGGCCGATCCCTTGCGGAAGTACTCCACACGCGGGTCACTGCCATCGTCGGTGCGCGACTTCAGCTGGAAGCCGGTCGGATATTGCGGGTCCACCACCACGCACGAGGCATCGATCCGTTCGCGTGCCAGCGTTTCCAGCACGTATTCACCAAACGAATCCTGCCCAACTCGGCTCACATAGCCGACGCGAAAACCGAGGCGGCTCAAGCCGATGGCCACGTTCAGATCGGCACCCGCGATGCGTTTGGTGAATTGCGTGGCCTGGGCCAGCGGCCCGGGCGCAGTCGCTACGAACATCGCCATGGCTTCGCCGTAGGTGATGACATCCAACATCTGTGACATGCGTAAGCTCCTTTGATGTCGAGTCACAGTCAGGCGGCCTTGAGCCACGTGACATGCTGATGGGCATTGGCGGCGAGATCGACCGCGTCGAACGGAAATTCGATGCCGCGCGGAACATCGCCCGGCAATGCTGCCAACACAGCGGCGAACCCCGCATCGCTGCCCGCTGGCGCCACCGCAAAGCGGCGTGCCCCCTCACCTGCGACGCTCTTGCAATGGATGTATTCCACATAGGGGGCCAGGGCTCGCGCACACGCCAGCGGCGCTTCACCCGACCACTCCCAGTTGCCAACATCGAATGTCATGCCCAGCATGTCGGCCACACCCGCGCTTTCCAATGCGTCGAACAAACCTCGGAACTGCGCGAGGGAGCCGCCCACCGTATGCTGACCGTTCTCAACCAGCACCCGGGGGCGCCAGCCTTGCAGCAGCTGGGCCAGCACTTCTGCCGACGCATCGCCGGCAAACCCGCCAAGCTGGAACTTCACGATGCGCGCGCCCAAGGTTTGCGCTTCCGCCAGCGCGCCGCGAATAGCGGCAGCATCCAGAGCGCCGTCGTCCGCGTACAGCGTGGCCGGCGTCGAATAGACCGCCCAGAGGCCATGCGCGGCAATCAGCCGGCCCAAGGCAGCGAGGAGCTGCGCCGAGACCGTGCCATCGAGCCCAGCGGGCAAGAGTTCGCGCCGCACCTCGAAGCCGGCCGCGCCGACCGATGCGGCCACGGGAACATAGGCGTGATGCCCCTGCTCGAGCACGTGGGCGGCGCCAAACGCGCTCGCCACGATCACGATATCTGCCATTTGTGCGCTTTTCTCCGTATGGAACCGGTTCCAATGGAAGATATGGTGGTTGCTGCAGGTGATGAGCGCTATAGAGGAAATCCCTAGCGGCGCGGGCGGAAAGCGACGCGGCGGTCAGGTGATGACGCTATCGGGAAGGCACACCGTGCTATCGATGTGGATGCTCGACCACGCAGAGAGCGCCCGAGGAGACGAAGTTGGGCGGAAGGACAGCCAAACAAAAAGGGCCGACAGTCGCCTGTCAGCCCTTCGAATTTTTGGTGGGTCCTGCGGGATTCGAACCCGCGACCAATAGATTAAAAGTCTACTGCTCTACCGACTGAGCTAAAGACCCCAAAGACCGCGATTATAGGAAGATATCCGCGCCTCTGTCAACGCCCCTCCGGTCAGACAAGCCGCTCCATCCGCCACATCTGGTAGCGGAACGCCAGCACCGCACCGATCACGATACCGGCCAGCGCGATGAACGAGCCGATCGCCAACGTCGACACGCCCGACAGGCCCTGCCCGATCGTGCATCCCAGCGCCGTGACGCCCCCAATGCCCATCAGGATGCCGCCAATGATGTGATTGCCCGTGTCCTCGGCACTGGCAAAGCCTTCCCAGCGGAACGTGCGCGTGGCCAGTGCCACCACCGCCGAGCCAGCAATCACCCCCAGCACGCTCACGATGCCGACCGTCAGCACCTTCGACGTATCGCTGAAGAACATCAGCCACTCCAGCGTGTACGACACCGGCGCAACGAAGCTGAGCGCTTCCATGCGGCCGCTGTTGGTCGCTACAAAGGCTTCCTGCAGCGTGTTCGGATCTTCCTGCACGTAGCCGAGATGCCCCGACACATACCACATGCCGACGATGATGAGCCCGACGCCGATGCCGCCGAGCAGGTTGTCACGCGTGCGGAAATCACGCGCGAGCAGCGCCCACAGCGACAGCGCCCCGCCCATCACCAGCGCCAGCACCAGGCGCAGCATGCGCACATCGGCGGAGAACGCGTGGCTCAGCACGCTGGGCAGATCCTGCGACGTCGGCAGCGCAATGGCAACGCTATCCACCGTGGCCACACGCACCACGCCAAATACGCCCTTGAGCGTCATGTATGCCGCCAGCCCCAGGAACACGAACACCACGACCGACTTGAGATTGCCGCCGCCAATGCGCACCAGCGTCTTGCTGCCGCAGCCCGAGCCCAGCACCATGCCGAAGCCGAACAGCAGGCCGCCCACCAGAGACGACAGCCACAGCAGCTTGCTTGCCGTGTAGATCGTCTTGCTTGTATCGATCAGGCCAAGCCAACTCAGGCATCCTGTGCCGATCATGGCCACGCCGATGGCCAGCGCCCACATGCGCAACCGGTTCCAGTCGCCGATGTTGACGACGTCGGACACCGCGCCCATCGTGCAGAAGTGCGTGCGCTGCAGGATCGCGCCAAACACGAACGTAAGCGCGAACGTGGCCCACAGCACCGTGTGGGACAACGCGTTGAGGTCGATATCGGGCATGGTGCGTTAGACGTAGCGGGTGGGGTCGGGCACGCCGGCGGCTTCAAACCCGGCCTTGCGGATGCGGCACGAATCGCACACGCCGCACGCGCGGCCTTCGTCGTCGGCCTTGTAGCACGACACGGTCAGGCCGTAGTCCACGCCCAGCCGCACGCCGGCCTGGATGATCTCCGCCTTGGTCATGTTGATGATGGGTGCGTTCACGCGGATGCGCTCGCCTTCCACGCCAGCCTTCGTCGCCAGGTTGGCGAGCGTTTCGTAAGCGGCAACGTATTCGGGGCGGCAATCCGGATAGCCGGAGTAGTCCACGGCATTCGCACCAAAGAAGAGGTCACGCGCGCCAACCGCCTCGGCCCAGCCAAGCGCCAGCGACAGCATGATCGTGTTGCGCGCCGGCACATACGTGATCGGAATGCCTGACTGCGCACCGTCGGTCGGCACGTCGAGCGTGTCGTCGGTCAACGCGGAGCCACCGAACTTGCGCAGGTCCAGATCGACGATTTCATGGCGCATTGCGCCGAGCGCCGCCGCCACTTTCTTGGCCGCTTCCAACTCGGAGGAGTGGCGTTGGCCATAGCGCATCGACAGCGCGTAAGTCTCAAAGCCATCGGCATTGGCCATGGCGAGCACGGTGGCAGAGTCCAGCCCGCCGGAGAGCAGGACGATGGCGCGTTTTTTCATGGGCGAAGCCTTGCGAAGCAAATCGGGAAGGTCCGCATTTTAGCGTGCCGCCGCCCTGCCCGCGCCGGATGCGGCATATGCCCGCCATTCGGCGCCCCATGAAAAACGCCCGCCGGTGCAGCCACGGGCGGGCGTTTGTTCATATGCCTTGCAGCTTGCCGTTCAGCGCATCGTCTTCAGGCGGCTTTGCGCGGTCTTGGCCTGCTCGGTACCGGGATACTGCGAGACCACCGATTCCAGCGTCTTGCGTGCGGCCGCCTTCTGGCCCGACTCACCCTGGTTGGTCGCCACCTGCAGCAACGCATCGGGCGCCTTCGGATGCTGCGGGTTGCTGCGTGCCATGTTCTCCAGCACGTAGCTCGAGCCCTTGTAGTCGCGCTGCGCATAGAGCGCATTGCCCAGCCAGAACTGCGCCAGCGGCAGATACGGGCTTTGCGGATACTTCTTCACGAACGCCGAGAACTGGTTGCCCGCGCCCTTGAAGTCGCCACCCTGGAATGCCTTGAGCGCAGCGTCGTATTCCGGCTTCTCGTTCGGCTGGACCATGCCTTCGCGGCCGTCCACCGTCGCTTGCTGCGGCTCGAACTTCTTCAGGCGCGCATCGAGGTCGGCGTAGTAATCCTTCTGCTGCTTGGTCAGCGTATCGACGCTGTTCTGCAGGACTTCGTTCTGCCCCCGCAGGCGAGCCACTTCGGATTTGAGCGTTTCAATCTGGTTTTGCGCATCGATCAGGTTCTTACTGTTCTGATCGATGCGCTGGGCCGCCGTCGACTGGAAGTTGTTGAACTTGTCGCGCATGTCGATGATGGCGCGGCGCGCCTCATCGTCGTCAAACACCCCCGCTGCCGCCGGGCCGGCCATGGTGAGGGCGCCACCCGCGACGAGCGTCGCCATCAGGATGGCCCGACGCGTGGCCCCATAAGCGCGCTGTTTCATCATCGTATTCATGTGATTGCCAACGTAAGAACGCCGGCCGCAACCTCGCAGCCGGCGCGTTCCACTTCAAACCGTACCGATCAATAGACGATGTCGGCGCGGCGGTTCTGTGCCCACGAGTCTTCGTCGTGGCCGGTCGCTTGCGGCTTTTCCTTACCCAGGCTCACGGCTTCCATCTGGCTGTCAGGCACCCCCATCGACGACAGGGCGCGACGCACGGCCTCTGCACGCTTCTGGCCCAGTGCGAGGTTGTATTCGCTCGTGCCGCGCTCGTCGGTGTTGCCCTGGATCAGGATCTTGCGCTGGTTATGCGATTGCAGGTAACGCGAGTGCTGACCCAGCAGGCCCTGGTACTCCGGCTTGACCGAGTAGCTGTCGAAATCGAAGTAGATGCTGCGCTTGGCCAGCGGGCTGTTCGGGTCGGTCAGCTCGTCACGGCCCACGTCCACCGGGGTCACCGTGCGCGCATCAGCGCCCGTGCCGGCGGCACCGCCCGTACCGTTCTTGGCGGTGTCATCGAGCTTCACGCCCGAGCTGCAAGCGCCCAGGGCCAGCAGCGCGGCAATGGCTGCGAGTTTGATCATGGTTTGGGACTTCGACATGTCCGATTTCTCCTAGTGGAACAGCTTCGTTATTGCATGAAAGGACCCCACGCCGGCTCACGAACTTCGCCGGCCTGGAGGGAAAGAACCTGACGCGTACGGCCATCGGTCGACACGGCGGCCAACACCGATTTGCCGCCAACGCGCGTGGAATACAGGATGAACTTGCCGTTGGCAGCAAAGCTCGGCGATTCATCGTGCGATGTATCCGTCAGCGCATTCACATCGCCGTTGGACAAGTCCTGCGTGTACAGGCGGAACGCGCCGCCCACACGCGAGATGTACGCCAGCAGCTTGCCGTCCGGCGACACCCGCGGGCTCGTGTTGTAGTTGCCCTTGAACGTCACGCGCTGCGCACCGCCCGCCTCTTCGCCGTCAACCGACATGCGATAGATCTGCGGGGCGCCGCCACGATCGCTCGTGAAGTAGATGTAACGGCCATCCGGCGAGAACGACGGCTCCGTATCGATGGCGCTGCTGCGGCTCAGGCGGCGCAGGCCCGAGCCATCGGCGTTGACCAGGTAGACCTGCGTGTTGCCATCGCGCGAGAGCGACACCGCCACGTGGCGGCCGTCCGGCGACCAGGCCGGTGCCGAGTTGTTGCCCTTCTGGTTCGAGATGACCGTGCGGCGGCCCGCCACCAGGTCATGCACGTACACCACCGGCTTCTTGCTTTCGAACGACACATACGCGACCTTGGTGCCGTCCGGCGACCACGACGGCGAGATGATCGGCTCATTGCTCGTCAATGCGATCTGCGGATTGGCGCCGTCCGAGTCGGAAATCTGCAGCTGGAAGCGGCGGCCGACCTTGGACACGTACGACAGCCGCGTCGCAAAAATACCGCGCTCGCCAATCAGCTTCTGATAGATGTAATCGGCAATTTCGTGCGCGGCCAGCCGCAGTTGGCCAGGGCCGCGCGTAAGCGACAGGCCGCCCAGGCTTTCGCCCTTGGCGGTGTCGTACAGGCGGAAGCGGATTTCGTAGCGGTCGCCGTTGCGGGTCACGGTGCCGCCCACGAAGGCTGCGGCGCCCTTGGCTTTCCATGCACCCAGGTCAGGTGCCGGGCTTTCCGGCACCACGGCGCCGGCCACATCGACGTTTGAGAAGCGGCCGCTGCGCACCAGGTCTGCCCGGACAATCGCCGAGAGGTTTTGCGGGGCCTGTGCCTCGCCCTGGAAGTTGGCGATCGCGATCGGGTACTGGCTGGCGCCGACGCCCGAGATCTCCACGTTGAGCTGGGCATGGGCCACGCCGGCGCTTGCCGCAGTCAGCAGCAGCGCCTGCGCTGCGCGTCGGAACATCGGGATCCACATCGTTCGCATCATGTTCATCTTCCCTACTATCAAATCCGGAATCTGAGTACCGTTGGCCGACGCCGCGTAGGCGAGCACCGACCCGTTATTCCTTCGGCCGGAACGTCAGGATGACGCTCGACGGCGCTTTGCCATTGGTGTCGCGTGGCAACGGATCAGAGCGCTCGACCGCGCGCATGACAGCCTCGTCATAGGCGCCGTTGCCGCTCGATTTCGTCAGCCGCTTGGACAGGATCGAACCGTCCGGTGCCATCTGCACCGACACGACCGCCGATGGGTTGCCATTGACGGCCGAAGGATCGAACAGGATGTTCGGCTTGACCTTGGCTCGCACACGCTCGGCATACCCTGCCGATGCTGTACCACCCGTGCCCTGAGCATTGCCGACACCACCGCCAGAGCCCGCCACCGTGCCAGTCGCACCCGCACCCGCCATTGCGCGCAGCCGATCCAGCTGCGCCTGGCGTTGCGCATTGGCGCGCGATTCATTCGCCTTGCGCTCGGCATCGGCCTTGGCCTTGGCTTCTGCAGCAGCCTTCGCTTTCAACTCCTTCTGCTTCGCTTCGGCTTCCGCCTTGGCTTTGGCTTCGGCCTGTGCTTGCAGTTGCGCATTCTTGCGAGCCTGCGCCGCGTCCGCCGCGGCCTTTTCAGCTGCCTTTTCCTTGGCCTGCTGTTCGGCCAGGGCCTTACGTTGGAGTTCCGCCTGGCGGGCCTGTTGCTCTTCCTTCAGACGGGCCTGACGCTGAGCTTCGGCGCGGTCTTCCGCGGCTCGGCGGGCAAGCTCGGCCTCACGGGCGGCGGCAGCCTCCTGCTCACGCTTGCGCTTCTGCTGCTCCAGCGCGATATCGGCTTCCTCTTCCACCTTGGCCGACGGCGCCTTGATCACCGGTTCCGGCTTGACCTCAGGCACCGGCGCGGCCTGCTGCACGGCCTGCTGAACCGCAGCCTCGTCCCACAGCTCGGCCTCTTCGCCGCGCGGGGTGCTGCTCTGCCACTGCACGCCAAAGTACAGAAAGATGATCAGCAGAACGTGTGTCAGGACCGCCAGCCCGAACGCGCGCAGCGTGCCACGCTCGCGCACAGGCTCATAACGATGCAACGACGTCGTAGTCATGACGTTCAGGTTGCCCCGCCTTGGTTCGTCAACGCTCGGTTCATCAACGTGCTCATGACGATTTCACCATCAGGCCGACGCGCTTGACGCCATCGCCCTTGAGCACGCTCATCACGGTCAGCACGCGGTCGTATTGGACCGACTTGTCGGCGGCAATCACGACGGGCTGATCGGGGTTTTCGTCAGTGCGCTGCTTCACAAATGCGCGCAGCTCGTTGTTGTTGGCGAGCTTCTGCTCGATTGCTCCTGAACCTGTTTTGACGCGAGCAAGGATCGTGCCGTCACCCTTGATGGTCACGACGATGGGCGGCTGGGTCTGTTGCGGCGTGGCGTTGGCCACCGAGGGCAGATTGACCACGCCCGGGTTCACCACGGGCGCCGCCACCATGAAGATGACCAGCAGCACCAGCATCACGTCGATGTACGGAACGACGTTAATGTCGGCCTTGGCCCGTCGGGCGCGGCGCGTTCGCTGGATGGTAGCCATGAGCGCGGCTCCTTAGCGCGTCTGGCGCTGGAGGATGTTCGAGAACTCTTCCATGAAGCTCTCGAAGCGGTTGGCCAGGCGGTCCATCTCGGTGGCGTAGCGGTTGTAGGCAATCACCGCCGGAATGGCCGCAAACAGGCCGATGGCCGTAGCGACCAGCGCTTCGGCAATACCGGGCGCCACGGCCGACAACGTCGCCTGCTGCACGTTGGACAGGCCGCGGAAGGCGTTCATGATCCCCCACACGGTCCCGAACAGGCCGATGTACGGGCTAACCGAGCCGACGGACGCCAGGAACGGCAGGTGCGATTCGAGCGAATCCATCTCGCGCTGGTAGGCCGCACGCATGGCACGACGGGAAGCATCCAGAATGGCGCTCGGATCGCCGCCGCCTCGCTGCAGCTCGCGCGCCTTGAGGTATTCGCGCATGCCGGCTTCAAAGATGCGCTCGAGCGCCCCGGTCGTGTGGCGGTTGTTGGCGGCGCTCTGATACAGCGCTTGCAGGTCGCCGCCGGCCCAGAAATCGCGCTCGAACGATTCTGTCTGGCTGCGCGCGGCGCGCAGGGCAAAGGCTTTGCGGAAGATGTACGTCCAGGAGAACAGCGACATCACCAGCAGCAGGCCCATGACGAATTGGACCAGGAGGCTGGCGTGCAGCACCAGCGAGACGATCGACAGATCTTGTGTGACCTCGACGGGATTCATGCGGCGGCTTTGATGGTTGCGAGTACGGGAGCGGGAATCGGGGTCGGCCGGAAAGTGAGCCGGTCGACACATCCAACACGAATCGTGCCTGATGCGAGCAAAACGTCGCCGCGCCAGCCTTCCTGGGCGAATTGGACCGACGCGGGGCCGACCCGTTCCATACGCGAACGGATCTGCAGCAGGTCGTCCAGGCGCGCCGGCGCGCGGTAATCCACAGCGGTGCTGCGCACCACAAAAATGGCCCCGGTCGTATCGGCCAGCGCCTGCTGGTCGACCCCAAGCGCGCGCAGCCACTCGGTGCGGGCGCGCTCAAAAAATTTCAAATAGTTGGCGTAAAACACCACGCCACCCGCGTCGGTATCTTCCCAATACACGCGCAGGTTCCAGTCAAAAGAAGCCATCGGGTAATTTTACCAAGACGCAAGTGACGGCCAGCCATCCACCGACCGGCCGAGGGCTTGCGCTGGGATTCAGGCCATGCCTCGCGTCACGCTGGTGGCCGAGAATGACTGGCAAACGGGCATCAGCTCCATCGCGTTGACATTGAAGTGCGCGGGAAGCGCCGCCATCCAGTAGACGGCCTCGGCGATGTCGTCGGCGGTCAGGGCTTCCGTGCCTTCGTAGACCTTCTCCACGCGGGCATCGTCGCCCTTGAAACGCACGTTGGAAAACTCGGTGCCGGAGCAAAGACCTGGCTCGACGTTCGAGACGCGTACGCGCGTGCCGGTCAGGTCTGCGCGCAAGTTCAACGAGAACTGGCGCACGAACGCCTTGGTCGCGCCATACACGTTGCCGCCCGGATACGGGTACGTCCCGGCAATGGAGCCGATATTGATAATGTGACCGCGGTTGCGCTCGACCATGGCGGGAAGCAACGCACGCGTCATATGGACCAGTCCGGAGCAGTTGGTACCGATCATGCGGTCCCAGTCGGACAGATCAGCGCGCTGGGCGGGTTCGAGGCCCAAGGCCAGACCGGCGTTGTTGACCAGCACGTCGACTTCGCGCCAGCCCTCGGGCAGCGTACCGGGCAACGCGGCAACGGCATCGGCATCCAGCACGTCCAGCACGAATGGCAGCACGGCGTCGCCCAGGTCAGCCTTGAGCGCGTCGAGACGGTCCTGGCGGCGGCCTGCCGCGATCACACGATGGCCTTCTCGCACGAAACGCCGCGCGATGGCCGCGCCGAACCCGGCGGTTGCGCCGGTCACGAATACGATCATGGAAGTGTCTCCGGACCTTAAGAAAGCGAAAAATCAGAGTTTACCTGAAGCCTTGAACCGCATTGCACTGCAATGTGCTTGTCTGCACGCTCGCTTCTTGCGGCGACCATGGGGCTGTCGTACACTCGCGGGCAACCATTCCACCTTGCGCGACTGGCGAATCCTGAAGCTGCTTTGAGCAGCTTCGACATGTGGGCAGCGACCACGAGGAAGCGCAAGGTTTCTGGCGTCATGCACAACGGCGCCTGCCGCTCGCCTGGGCAGCGAATGGGAAGCACAGGGTGACTTGGACACCCGCTGCAGTCGGCCAACACCGAGCGCAGTCGTTCAAGCCGCGCGCATGTTTCCCCACGCCTCGCCCGATCTCCGCCTTTTCCGTTTCGTTTCAGACCAGACACTCGCCATGTTCGAACGCAGCCGCTATACGATCGACCAGATCGATCCCGAAATCTTTGCCGCCATCCAGAAGGAAAATCAGCGTCAGGAAGACCACATCGAGCTGATTGCCTCCGAGAACTACACTTCGCCGGCCGTGATGGCCGCGCAGGGCTCGCAACTGACCAACAAGTACGCCGAGGGCTACCCCGGCAAGCGTTACTACGGCGGTTGCGAATATGTAGACGTGGTGGAACAGCTCGCCATCGACCGCGTGAAGCAGCTCTTTGGCGCGGAAGCCGCCAACGTGCAGCCGAACTCGGGCTCGCAGGCCAACCAGGGCGTGTTCTTCGCCGTGCTCAAGCCGGGCGACACGATCATGGGTATGAGCCTGGCCGAAGGCGGCCACCTGACGCACGGCATGGCGCTCAACATGAGCGGCAAGTGGTTCAACGTTGTGAGCTACGGCCTGAACGCGCAGGAAGACATCGATTACGACGCGCTCGAAGCCCTGGCGCAAGAGAAGAAGCCGAAGCTGATCATTGCCGGCGCATCGGCATTTGCGCTGCGCATCGATTTCGAGCGCATCGGCAAAATCGCCAAGTCGATCGGCGCGTACTTCATGGTGGACATGGCGCACTACGCTGGCTTGATCGCCGCAGGTGTGTACCCGAACCCGGTGCCGCACGCTGACTTTGTGACGACAACTACGCACAAGAGCCTGCGCGGCCCGCGCGGCGGCGTGATCCTGATGAAGGCTGAGCACGAGAAGGCCATCAACTCGGCGATCTTCCCGGGTATCCAGGGCGGCCCGCTGATGCATGTGATCGCCGGCAAGGCAGTGGCCTTCAAGGAAGCGCTGTCGCCGGAGTTCAAGGCTTACCAGCAACAAGTGGTGAAGAACGCGGCAGCCATGGCAGAAACGCTGATGGCCCGAGGCCTGCGCATCGTGTCGGGCCGCACGGAAAGCCACGTGATGCTGGTCGACCTGCGCGCCAAGAAGATCACCGGCAAGGAAGCCGAGAAGGTGCTGGGGGACGCACACATCACCGTCAACAAGAATGCGATTCCGAATGACCCGGAAAAGCCGTTCGTGACCTCGGGTGTGCGCCTGGGTTCACCGGCCATGACAACGCGCGGCTTCAAGGAAGCCGAGGCCGTGACGGTCGCCCACCTGATTGCCGATGTGCTGGACAACCCGCACGACGAAGCGAACATCGCCGCCGTGCGCGCCAAGGTGGCCGAGCTGACCAAGCGGTTCCCGGTCTACGCCTAAGGCATCCGCTGATGGCCGGATCTCCCGGCCACGTAGTACTCTGCCGCGATGCGCCTGCCCAGGCCATCGCGGCGTTGTTCTTTTAGCGCAGTGCGTTCTTTGAGGTTGCCGAGGAGACCACCGGCATGAAATGCCCCTTTTGCGGCCACGCGGCCACCCAGGTGATTGATACCCGCATGTCGGAAGAAGGCGACACCGTGCGCCGCCGCCGCCGCTGCGAATCCTGCGACCGCCGCTTTACGACCTACGAACGCATCGAGCTGTTCTTCCCCGCCGTCGTCAAAAAGAACGGCAGCCGCGTCGATTACGACCGCAACAAGGTCAAGGACTCCATGCGCCTTGCGCTGCGCAAGCGCCCCGTTTCCGCCGAGGCCATCGACGAGGCCATCGCCCGCATCGAAGAAAAACTGCTCAGCCACGGCGAGAAGGAAATCGGCAGCGACCGCGTGGGCGAGCTTGTGATGCGCGAACTCAAGCGGCTGGACAAGATCGGGTACATCCGGTTTGCATCGGTGTACCGGAGTTTTGAGGATCTGGCTGAGTTTCGAGACGTGCTGGACGAGGTTGCGGCGACGAACGTGCGGAAATGAGTTTCTCGCAAGACGTCCTCTCTCGGGTCACCGTCATCGAAGCTGCTATTCCATCAAACTCTCGACCCAGAGCATTAGGAGGACGCCGGTAGGCCGCTTTCGTTGGATGGTTCAATCTGGAACTCCAGTTCCCTTACCGCGGCCACATCCGCTCCCAAGCGCTTAGCAGGAACAAAGCGCGTCTCCATGAGAATCAAAGCCAACCTGGCTGCGGCGGCACGATTGTCATCGCTCGCGCGGACGATTTCAGCGCGCACAACCGCACCATCAACGGCGATATAGACGCGCAATGTTATCGGCGATGAGTTTGCGACTAACGCCATCACGTCCAGAAGTTCAAGTGTGCTAGCCGGCAAGGCTTGGCGATCCACTTCCGTCGACGCATAAAATCGCATCTCGTCGGCCTCCTCTGAAGACGCCGTCGTCGACGGAGATTCTTCCGACCGGTCGCCTGCAGCCTTAAGCGGCGTACCACCCCGCTGCCGCGAAAAGGGGGCTGATTGCTTACCTACGCCCCTCCGGCTGTTCGCACTGGCTTCATCACCCGAAGCCTCCGCCGGCGGACCGACGAATAACATCCGGAGACCTGCTTCGCCCTTGTCTTCTGCTGCCCGAGGTTGCCAAACGCTGACAGCGTGCAGGAAAGCCAAATGGCCCGTCACTGCAACAGCGCAGGCGATCCAGCTGCGCCTCATCCTGCCTATCTCGTCTTGGCGCTGAGCGCTACATCATGGTGCTGCATCGTCATGGTCGGTTTACCGTTAGTCGGCCGTAGGCACTTCACGCCAGTTGATCTGACGAATAGCCTGCACCACCGTAGGAACCAATGGCACAGAATTGATCGCGCTATTGTCTGTACCGGCCTCCAGCCGGACCGAACCATTGACGTTGAGGTAGGACAGATCGACCACCAGCCCACCACCGGTGTAGTACGGCTGCAGCACGCCGAGGCTATTGACCACGCGGCTGATGCCAGTGCCGATGTCCAGCGAGAACACGCGATTGGTACCGGATGGATTACACGCGTCGCCGTTTGGCAAATTGGCGGCAAACGACACCGTGCCGAAGTTGGAGACCGGCGCCACATTAACGCGTTCCGCCACGCCATTGGACGACTGGCCGAGGTCGACGTAATAGCCCATGACCGATGTCGGAGCGCTACCAATCCCCTTCAACAGGTTGGGGTCCGCATTGAGATCCTTGCGTTGAATCGGAAACGTGACGCCGCTCGGAAGATCGGTGCTGCTGTTGAAACGCTGGACCACGCCGTCATAGATCACGTAGAAGCTCTGCGTCTGGCTGCTGGCGATATCGGTACTGCCGAGTAGCCGGCCGGTACCCACCATGACGTAGCGCTTAAGCGAGTTCGGCTGGATCTCGATCAGCGGCGGCGTCGTGACAGGCTGCGCATTGCCGCTCGGGTCGGTGAGCTTCGCAATCTGGGTGGGTGCCGGATAGGCGCCGCTTGTTGCCGTGAGGTCGAAACGCCAGACGTTGCCCAGCAGATCGCCCGCATAGATGGAGTCGGCCGTGTTGTCGGTGTAGTCGGCCACGTACGCGGAAGCATACGCAAGGCCCGCAGGGCTGCTTGCAGAGCCGACACCCGTCGAAATCGACTCCAGCAAGGCGCCCGTCTTCGGGTTGAGGATGAAGAGCCAGCCCATGCCATCGGCGTTGTTGTAGCCCGACGGCACGGCAACGATCCAGCCGTACTTCTTGGTCTTCACGACGATCGGGTCGCCATAGGTGAAGCCCAAGGTACCCTGCTGCGCGTTGGCGGGACCACCGAACTCCCACATCACTTTGCCGGCGAGTGCGGTCTCGGTGGTGATCGTCGTGGGGTCTGTAATGTCGAGCGCGTAGTAGCCCTTGCCACCCTTACCCAGACCGCCGATCAGCATCGTGTGCCAGTCCGAGGTGCTCGACGAAGACGGCTTGGCACCACCCGCGCGCGACAGGTCGATATCAAACGCCTGCGGCGTGGCATCCACCATGGCATGGTGAACGAAGTTCGTGCCAGACAAGCCCAGCGATGCCAGACCATTGACAGCCGGCGTGCAAGTGCCTGATGCGCACGGTCCTTGGTATAGGAAGCTCGGCACGTAGGCAAACAGTTCGTTGCCACTTGTTGTACGGCCGACGGTGCCGTCGAATGCGTGCATCATGCCGTCGTTTGCGCCGACGTAGACCACCGGATTGCGACTGGCATAGGTGCTCTTGAATGATGCATAACCCGGGTTGGTTGCACTCGACAAGACAGCGACAGGAGGACCCACCGCGTCGACTTTCGAGCCCACGATATCCCCCAACAAAAAGGCACGCTGGCGATAGACCGCCTTGCCGTTCGTGCCTTCGTTGCTCTGGTCTCCGCGCAGGTAATTCAGGAAGTCCTGGTTGTTCCAATTCTTCACGGCCGCATTGCTGAGTGCGCTCTGGTTGGTCGTCGTCAGCTTCGCGAATTGGAATGGCACACCTTGCGCAGCCCCGGTTGTATTGCTCGTGGCGATCAGGCGTGATGAGCTTGATTGGCCAGCGAGTTGGGCTTGTGCAGACCATGCCTTCGTCTGCGTGGGCAGCCCAGTCTTGGCATCAAAACTAAGCGAACTGCCGACGACGTCCCCGGTCCAGGTTGAAGAATTGTAGGAAGCTGAATACCCAATGTTGCCGGTCAGACTCACATTGGCGGAAGAGACTGCCAGCGCCGTCGTGGCCGCTTGAATGTCGTTGGAGATGTTCTGGAAGGCAGAATTCAGGCCATTCACCATCAGGTCTGCCTGACCCGCTAGATAGTAGTTGTCCGGCATTGGCTTGCCGTTGGGGTCCGTGTTGCCACTCGCGTTCCATAGCGACTGCGCCAGCGCCCTAGTGTTGCTCGTCTTGTAGTTGCTCGGGACGCTGAAGCCGCCGTACTTTGCCGCCAGCCAGAATTGGTTCTGGTAGCGGTATGTTTGGTACTCCTGCACATCCAGCCAATAGGTAGAGATGGTCTGGATCTTGGACTTGTTACCCAGGCTGTCCTTAAAGTCGTTCGGGCGAATATCCCGCACGTGCGAATCGTAGGCAAGCCCGGCCATCAGGTAGGTATTGCCGTTACAGCACGGCGGCGAAATCTTGTTGAGATTGCTGATGCCTTCCATTTGCCCCACGAGGTTGGTCGCGGAATCCACATTGACCGTGGTATCGCTCGAAACCTCCGAGGGCAGCGCCGGTTCATTGCTACTTCTGATCGTACTGCCTGGCAAATTGGCATCCGCATGGGTATTGATGTCACCGATGCCCAGGATGTAGTTCTTCTGGCAGGAATACTGGATGGGGTCATCCCATGTCTGGATGACGGGGAAGCCGTCTATCTGGGCGGTCGTGGCGTTGGACGAATAGCTAGCCACGTTGCCGAGGTTCTTGTAGTAACGGATGCCCGCGTAGTACAGCTCGCCAACGGGGTCATACGTCTTATAGTTTTGCGAGGTCGAGCCGAACTTGTTGAGGTAGTTCATGACCCCGCTGTTCGTCACCCCGGTTGCCGTGGCGTCGGAAGTGTCGGGGTTGCTAACCATCGTCCCGTCCGTAGCGCTCCATTCCGCCAGCGTATTGGTCGTGGGGTTCTTGCCTGGAACCGGCTGCGTGGGGCCAATGAACTTCATCCTGGCACGCAGCACCCCGCCATCGCGCTTGATGCTCGAATCGTTGAGGTAACCGAACGCGCCAAAGCGGATGCGCTGCGAGTACTGCTGCATCAGGCCTTCCGGCTTGTAGTTGCTGCCGTACTTCGTGCAGTTCGCCTCGGGCCGCGATGGGTCGCACACCTTCACACGCACATAGACCGACCACACCTTGGATGCATTGGGCGACGGGTCAGAACTGTAGGTATTGACGGTATCCGAATCCAAGTTACCCTTATTGGTGAAATACAGTTTGTTCCCGGCACCGTAGATGCGCACGCCGATACTGTTCCAACTGAACGGCGTAATTGCAGCCACGGTTGTGCTGCCGCTGATGGTGCGGTTTGGGGTTTCACCCGAGCCGCCCTGCCCAGAGGCCCAGGCCTTCTCAAGCACGGTCAAAGATGCCGTATCGGTGACGCGGTAGCCGCCCGTCAGCGCCCATCGAAATGGATCGATGGTCTGCATCGCCGCCCAGTTCAGGAATGCGCCGCTCCAGTAGTTGTTGCCACTGGCACACTGATAGCTGCTGTTTGCAGCCGTTGCCGGAACGAAATAGTTGTTGGCGTCAACGTTGGCGTCGTACTGATACGTATAGCACTTGAGCGGATCGAAGTAGCCCAGGTACTTGACCCCCGCCGAATAGCTGCTGACGTACGCAATGCTATTGGCGGTCGGATACTCAACCGACAGCGAGAGCAGCAGATTGCCCGGCACCGACACTGAGCTGAAGAGCGGCTGGTCGGCCAGGTCGGTTTGTGCCGCTGACACCAGAAGCGCAGGCAGCAACAAGGCGCTTGCAACCAAGCCGCGCAGGAACGTCATAACGGAAGGGCTCCGCGAAGCGCTGGCCTTCCAACCTCGGTCACGAGTAGGGTGCATGGCAGTTCAGCAACTCAGAGAGAAACAGTGGTCTGGAGGAAGGTCTGGCTATTGCGCGGCCCATCGACCCGCACGCTGATACGGTAGACAGGCACCGAAGGCGGCTGGGCCTGACCCCGATACGGCAGAACAGTCCCCCCCTTGGCGGAACCGATCGAACTGACCACGCAAGCATTGGAGGGGTCGGTCGAGCCTGTGGCGTTACAGAGGCGATCGATCATGTAGTAAATAGTGATGCCGTCGCCGCCATTGATCTTGGTGTTGGCGACCGGGGTATCCAAGGCGACCAGACTGTTTGGCAGGCCATGCTTGTCCGTCGGCTGCATGGTGGCGTAATAGCCGCTTGCAGCCTGGTTGCTCTGGCGCGTCAATTCCTGGTTGAGTGCGCCGCTGGTCAGGGCCGCCTTTGCGGCGACGATGCCCAACTCACCACGGTTGGTCATATCCCGCTTGAACGCGAGGTTGCCCGCGTTGAACAGGGCGGCATCGGACGACCGGAACAGCGCAACGGTGCCGATGGCCAGGATGACCACGGCAATCAGCGCAATCAGCAGAACAATGCCGGACTGACGCCGGCGCAAGGCGCGATTCGACCGAAACTTGAGCGTGGTTGGCATCGTCAGCGCTGCAACAACGTGTTGCGCAAAGGAATCGTGGCTTCCAACACGCGGTAACGATAGTTTTGCTCCGCGCCTGCGAGCTTCCGTGTGTAGGCCAGCCCAGGTACATCGGCAAACAAGACCAGCGGCCCCGGGCTGACGACGCCCGTTGCGGTGGTTGCGCTGGCACTCGTCACGTATTGCTGCGCGCGTTCGGGCAACGACGTCCGCAGGATCAAACCAATACGTACCGCCTTGATCGCATAGAGATTGGCCGCGGCGGTCTGCGTGCCGTTGGACAACGTTGCCGCATCGAATGCGCCCGTCGGCGCTTGCCAGCTGACGTTACCGGTGTTGTTCGGATCGATGCCGTACAGGGCATGCATTTCCACTACGCCATCGGTAAGTGGGATTGCGGTATAACCGTTGCCCCCCGACTGCAACAGGTCGTAGAACATCAATGTGTTGTTGGCGCCTACGCCATACACCCCAAAGGCCGGCAAGTTGCCACCGCCGACATTGCCGAGGTTCATGGCAACACCCGTTGCCGAAACGCTGGCCGCATTGCCATCCTTGCCAACCGACGCGTCATAGGCACCAGCCAGCGGCAGCTGCACGGCGACGTTACCGGTAAAGCCGGTCTGCACCTGTCCGACATAGCAAGGCTGCACGTTGCCCTGGGCATTGTTGCGGTCTGCCATGAGCACAAGGTTGCCAGCATTGAAGGTCATGGTGTTGATCAGACTAAGGTTCACCACACTTCCGGAAATCGTCGGTGCGGTATTGGAGAACTCGGTTGGAATCTCTCCATAGCCGGCATTGCCTGCCATCGTGATCAGCACATCAGAACTGCCGGTTGTCAGCGGCGTGCCGTTTTGCACGATCAGCAGCGGCGCCAATCGGAACCCGCCCAACTGGCCCGACAGCTTGTCAAACGGCGGTGGAACCTTGGTCGGTGACGGCAGAATCTGATCACCGTTCAAATTGACATTGAGGTGGCAGCCATAGGTCAGCGGCCAGTTCTGCGAATAGCCCGACCCGGCGCTGCGGATCGCCTTGTCCAACTGGTACAAGGCAAACACACCGCTTTGGTTGATGTCGCTGACCGACATCGTGGTGCGCTTGCGCCCTTCCGACACACTCATCAGACCAAACACCGCGCCCACGATGACCATGCTGACGACCAACGCCACCATCAGCTCAATCAGGCTGAGGCCTGTCTGGCGGACGGCGCGCAGTGGCCGCTTGGTTGGGGTTCGTGCGTTCATGGGAGCACCACCTGCGTCACGTACTGGCTCGTGCTGCTCATACCGGCGGTCGCGTTCACGCCGTGAGACGGCGCTTGCCAAGTGATGGTGATCGTCGCGATATTGGTCGTGTTATCAACAGACACCGAACCCGTACCGTTGGGCAGGCCGCCGAGTCCACTACCGACGGGGCTCGATGCGCTGGCCGTCCTGTAGCTCACGTTGGTGCCAACCATCGCTTGCCAAGCAGCGACAGACGACGCCGGCAGATTGACCGTGTGGTTCTGCCACATCGTGCTTGCCAGCTCATTGGCCAGCAAAGCGGCCCGATTGCGGTCCTCGGCGTCAACCGATACCTGCGAAGCACGAATCTGTGCCATCACCATGGCCGTCAATGCCACGGTCAGCAGCAGCATGGCAACGAGCACCTCGACGAGCGTCATTCCGCTCTGAGGATGACGGCTACGCTCAGCGCGATGTTGGGCGAGGTTAGCTGCACGCATCTGGACTATTCTGCGACAAAGACTTGCTTGGATCGCACACACGGACCGAACCGCCGAGGCTCACGGTCACGTTCAGTGCCCGCGCGGTGGTAGACCGGCTGTTCGTCACGTTGTAAGTCACCGTACCCGAGGGGGGGATGGTGCAGTTGTATGTGCCATCGTTGAGCGTGGTCAGCCGGCCCAACGAATTGAAGCAGACCGCCGCCTGCCCGGTCAGTTGAGCGTTCGGCGCGACCGCGCCAAGCGTGCCGCTTTGCACCATCAATGATGGCGACGTCTGGGTGTACGACTCGCCTGCTGTCGTGTTCGGGATCACCGTCACGAACCAGTTCTTACCGTTCGCCTGTGCCGTCACGCCCTGATTTGGCGCGCCGTTGGTCAGCACCATCGCAACCTGACGATGGCGGCGCGCAGCTTCGGCTTGTGCAACTCGCAGACCATTCTGCAGCGATTCGGCCGCAGTGCGCACCTGCGCATCCTGAATCCAGCTCGTAAAACTCGGTGCAGCCAGGAGCATCAAAAAGGCAAACACCGAAATCGTGACGAGCAGTTCAATCAGCGTGAATCCGCGGCGCCGGGCGCCCGGGCCCATCAGCACGACTGACCTCGTTTGGTCACCCAGCACGTGGTGGACGTGTTCCAGCCGCTGGGCGCCGCAGTCGTCTGCTGAACGTTTGCTTCATTTACCTTGTACGTGAAGCCCGCTGTGGTTCCGGAGCCCGTCGCGGTCATCGTGTAGGTATTTCCGGTGTTCCCGATCGTGCAAGCCAACGAAAACTCGGCCACAGCTGAAATCGCCTGACAGGGCGGGGTGAACGTCCCGACCGCCGCGTAGGTGCGATTGTCTTGGTAATACTGTTCCATCTGCGCGCGAATACCCGCGAGCATGTTGGTCACGTTGGCCAGCTTGCCACGCGTGATGTAGTCCGTATAACTGGGATACGCAATCGTAGCCAGGATAGCCACGATTGCCAGTGTGATCATGAGTTCGACGAGCGTGAACCCATATGCGCGTGCAATCGCCGGACGCAGTCGCCCCCTTCTGCCTGAAGAGGAACCCACTACATCGGAATAACGCGACACGCTTGCGTTGGCGCAGAGCGGCGCGGACATGTCAGTGCCGCCGCAGAATGAACGACGGCGAAAGAGTGACTTTGACCCTGTACATATAGCCCCCCGGCTGCTTGAAACAACAGGCGCAACTTGGTGAAAGACGCGCCCTTCCCGATTACCCGATTACGTTCTTTTGAAATTCTGCTGCCTATGGAATTCGGCAGGTACGGCGTCAATCTTAACGCTCGCAATCATGGAGGATGTGGTCAATCAGTGTCAATAGCCCGCGCCGGATGGGTAGGCGTCGCCTGTTGGGGCAATGCAACCGGCGACGGATTTCGTGGGTTTTATCGCTTACCAAGTACGGTGGCGAAAGATTCTCCCCGGCCGGGATCAATGACCACTGAGAAATCAACGGCACCACCCAGATGCCTTCAGGAACCAGCATCAATTAAGTCGGCTTAAACGGCCAGGAGCGAGGCCAACACCCTACGACGCAAAAGGCCCGCGCCCATGATCGAGAGCGTATTGACCAGATATGACAGTTATACGGCCAAATTCAAACTAACTTGAGCGACTTTCCAAGTGTCCGTCAACTCATGCCTGTCCGCCATCACGTCCAGCGCCAACACGGCGCCATCCTGCTCGAATCCCTCGTCGCACTGGCAGTACTGTCCTTGTGTGCAGCGGGCACCCTAACCGCACTTGAGCGGATGGAGACAACCAGCCGAAGCCTGCGTCAGCTATCGGCCGACGTCCGAACGCAAAACACCCGCGTCGAATCCGCGAACGTGCGCTGACATGTGCCGCCTCTCTCATGCTCAGCGGGGCGCGACGTTGGTGGAGTTGCTGATTGGCATGCTGGTCGGGTTGATCGTGCTCGGCATCACGCTGCAAATGGCACTCCTTGCACGTGCAAGCTATCAGCGCATTGCGGACGAAGCCCTGATCGAAAGTCGCGGCACGCAAGCGCTGGAATTGCTGACAACGGCACTGCAGCAAGCGGGATGGGTCACCGATTCGCCAGCAGCATCGCCAGAACGCCGATGGCCAGACGCGAACGCAGCTCCGTCGATTCAAGGTTCGGACAGTTGCACCCCTCGCGAAGCGGAAGCTCTCGACTGCAACAGCGGTGACGTGCACGGAAGCGACGCCGTACTGGTGCGCTTTGCCGGTCGCAGCATGCAGACCAACCCGCAGCGAGCTGACGACAGCATCATCGACTGCTCGGGCTACGGGGTCGCCGAGCGCGTCCAAAACGGCAGCGACGACCAGAGCGCTGGATACATGCTGCTCTACCTCACCCGAGCGACGGATCGAGAACCTCAGTTGATGTGCCGCTCGCGAAGGCACCAAGACGGTCAGACCGTTGCAGGCGGCTGGACATCTAATGGCATGGTCCGCGGCGTCGAAACAATGCAGCTTCTGTATGTGGTCCGCACCGCTGGCGGCACCTCGACCACCACGATGTCTGCGCGCTCGCTGACCACCGAGCAATGGCGCCAGGTTCAAGCGGTGCACATCGCGCTGGTCGTTCGCGGCGACTACAACGCGCCCGGGTCAGCCAACCAGACCATGCCCACACTTGCGCTATTTCCCAAGGTCCAGCAAGTCGAAGGCACCAACGCACAGGACCTGCGATTCACGCCCACCCAACCCCAACGCCGCCGTGCGGTCTTCACCGCGACGGTACGCTTACGCAATCCGCTCGCCTGTGAGGTGGACGTATGTTGAGCGATAGCGCCCGAGCGCGTGGTTTTTCGATGATGATCGTAATGCCTGCGGTGGCGTTGCTCGGCCTGCTGACCACCGCGACCTTTCATCTGGTGCTGGACCAGCGGCACCTCACGTCTCTCACCGCCGATCGCGGCTTGGCCAAGTACGGCGCCGAGTTGGCGCTGAACGCGGCGGAGTGCGAACTCTCCGTCGCCACCGAGACGCCCACGAATCTCGAATGTGTTGCTGCATTGCCGAAGGAACGTATCACCGCCCTCGATCCGGTTTCGCGACGCGGATTCTTGCCGGGAACGTGCGGAAGCGGCTTCTCGCTCGGACTATGTCAACCGCAAGCCGGCCAATCGCTCTGGACGTTGGCGCGACTGCTGGATACGACCACCCTCGCCGTAGAGATCGACACGCGCGTCCCGGACACCGAGCGCATTGCCGGCCGCGCTGCCCGGTACGTCATTGAGCCGATTCCGGACCGTTGGCCCGGCCAGGCTACGCAACCCGATGGCACCTCAACGCCTTGGTTGTATCGGATCACGGCCGCAGGATTTGGCGCCGACCCTGCCGTCAGCGTCGTGCTGCAGACGGTCTTCCGCCCACGAATGCCGCGCAGCACATCCTCGCCTCAGTCCACCACCGAATCTGCACCGCCTGTCATTCACTCCAATGGCACGGTGACCCAACTCGTCTACACCATCAGCAACCGGGAGGACGCGATCGACACCCACGCGCAAACCTTCTTGCTAGGCCGCCTGAGCTGGCGTGAACTGGTCGAGGAGGGACTGCGATGAAGTATCGTCATGCTGCATTCACGCTGGTCGAACTCACGATTGCATTGGCTATCGCAGCGCTGTTGGCGGGCGCCGCCATACAAACCTGGTCAGAACACCATGCGCGCGCGCGGCGGGCTGCGTCGCATGCGGCGCTAATGTCAACCATGGTGGAATTGGAACGCGAATACGCGCAAACAGGCAATGGCTCCATACCTGCAGGCGTTCCGCAACACGTCCCCGGCTATAACCTGCTCGCTAGCCCGTGCAACGGCCGCGCCTCGGCGCATTGCATTGAAGTCACCGCCCGACCAGTGCGCCCGGATACCGACTGCGGCACGCTTATCCTGCGCAACACCGGCGAACGATTCACGCAAATCGGTAATGACCGGCAGCCGGCATCGTCTGCATGCTGGCCATGAAGGTGTCTCGTCTGCGAACCGGGTTCACGCTGGCCGAGCTCGTCGTCGTCCTGAGTGTCATGTCGATCCTGGCGGTGTTCGCGGCGCCCGCCGGCTTGAATTGGTGGCAACGCGAAACCGTCGTCGTTCTGGCCGACCGCTTTGTCAGCGCGATCGCGCTAGCGCAGACCATGTCGCGCAGTCAGCGTGCATGGGTTCACCTCGGCCCACTCAACGCACAGCAGGGCTGGTCATCGGGATGGGCGTTGTATATGACGCCCTCGCCGCAAACCCAGGCGACGCCGCTGGAACCCGGCACAGAGGCTATCTTGGTGCATGTTTCGCCTCCTGTGATGCCGCCGGTCCAATTTACGTTCACAGCGTCGCAGCGGGATGTCGACACCCTGTCTTATGCACCTGTGGGATACTCGCGACAGCGCAACGGCAGCCAGCTCTACGGCACGCTGACCATCCGGTCTGGAGCCCATGTGCGGAGCGTCCGCATCAACTCCGCAGGCCGCGCCCGCATCTGCGATCCGGCCAAGGACGCTAAAACGTGCGGCACCGGCGCCTCAGCTAACGACGATTAACCCAAATTCCCGCTTTTTCCCATGTTCTCCGACTTCGACCACGCCATGATGCAGCGCGCCCTGGCGCTGGCCGAGAAAGGCTTGTTCACCACCACGCCCAACCCGCGCGTCGGATGCGTGATCGTGCGTGACGACACCGTCATCGGCGAAGGCCATACGCAACCTGCCGGCCAGGACCACGCTGAAATCCAAGCGATCAAGGATGCCCAGTCGCGCGGCCAGGACGTGCGCGGCGCCACCGCATATGTGACGCTGGAGCCCTGTAGCCACTTTGGCCGCACCCCACCCTGCGCAGATCGACTGGTCGAAGCCGGTATTGCGCGCGTGGTCGCAGCCATGGAGGACCCCAACCCCGCCGTCTCCGGACGGGGCTTGCAGAGGCTGCGCGATGCCGGCGTGGACGTACGTTGCGGACTGTTGGAGCGGGAGGCGCGTGAGCTGAACATCGGTTTCGTTTCACGCATGACGCGCGGCACACCGTGGGTCCGCGTGAAGGTCGGCGCATCGTTGGACGGCCGCACCGCGCTGGACAATGGCATCAGCCAGTGGATTACCGAAACTGAAGCGCGCAATGACGGCCACCGCTGGCGCGCACGCGCCTGTGCCATCCTCACCGGCATCGGCACGGTGCGCGAAGACAATCCGCGGCTGACCGTGCGCGCCGTCAATACGCCACGCCAGCCGCGCCGCGTGCTGATCGACTCGGCGCTGGACGTACCGCTCGACGCCCATATTCTCACCGTAGATGGGCACCACGAGCCGACGCTGATTTTTGCCGCCCAACCCGAAGCCGGCCGCATGCGTGCGTTGAGCGAGCGCGGCGCGGAGGTCATCCTCCTGCCCAACGCTGATGGAAAGGTCGACCTGGCCGCAGTCCTGCGCGAACTGGGCCGCCGCGAGATCAACGAGCTGCATGTTGAGGCCGGCTTCAAGCTCAACGGCTCGCTGCTGCGCGAAGGGCTGGTTGACGAGATCCTTGTCTATCTGGCGCCCAAGGTGCTCGGCTCGGGCCAAGGCATGTTCAATATGGGGCCGCTGCAAACGCTGGAAGGCGCGGCCGAATTCTTCTTTCACGACATTTCGCGCATCGGGGGCGACCTCCGCATCCTGGCGCGCCGCAACCCGACGGATTGATTGCTTATGTTTACCGGAATCGTCGCCGCAGTTGGCCGTATTGAAACCGTCTCGCCGCTTGGCGACAGCGCCGATGCAGGCGTGCGCCTGTCCATCGACTCGGGCGGTCTGCCGCTCGCGGACGTGGCGTTGGGCGATTCGATCGCTATTCAGGGGGCGTGCATGACGGTTGTCGCCAAAACTGACAGCCGCTTCGACGTGGATGTGTCGCGCGAATCGCTCTCCAAGACAGTCGGGCTGGAACGCCCGGGCGAGGTGAACCTGGAGAAGGCGCTGCGCCTGGCCGACCACATCGGCGGGCACCTCGTGTCGGGCCACGTGGACGGTCTCGGCACGGTCACGCATTTCGCCCCGGTCAACGAATCGCACGAACTGCGTGTGCGGGCCCCGGCAGAGCTGGGCAAGTATCTCGCCTACAAGGGCTCCGTGGTGGTCAACGGCGTGTCGCTGACGGTCAATACCGTCCGCGACGACGCAGACGGCTGCGAGTTCTCGATCAATTTGATCCCACACACGGTGGCGGTCACCACGCTCAAGCATCTGAAGGCCGGCAGCCAGGTCAACCTGGAGATCGACCTGATCGCCCGCTACGTAGAACGCATGCTCACCCATGCCGCCATCGGCCTGCCCGTGGGCGCCAAGCCTCTGGCAGCCGTTTGAACCGCTGGCCCCACTGGCTTGGGGCCACCTTGGCGTACAATAGCGGGCTTCCCATTTACGCAGTCGCACGGCCCCCGAAATTAGCGATTTTCGGGCGTTGGCCAGCGGCGCGCACCCCTGCTACGCCATGTCGATCGCCACAGTCGAAGAAATCATTGCCGAAATCCGCGCCGGCCGGATGGTCATCCTGGTGGACGAGGAAGACCGTGAGAACGAAGGCGACCTGATCCTGGCGAGCGATTTCGTCACGCCGGAAGCCATCAATTTCATGGTCACGCACGCGCGCGGCCTGGTATGCCTGACGCTCACCGAAGAACACTGCGACCAGCTCGACTTGCCCATGATGGCGAGCCGCAACGGTACGCAGTTCGGCACCAATTTCACCGTGTCGATCGAAGCGGCTGAAGGCGTGACCACCGGCATTTCCGCCGCCGACCGCGCACGCACCATCCAGGTGGCCGCTGCCAAGAACGCCAAACCGTCGGACCTGGTGAACCCGGGCCACATCTTCCCGCTGCGGGCCCAGAAGGGCGGCGTGCTGATGCGCGCCGGCCACACCGAAGCCGGTTGCGACCTGACCGCCATGGCTGGCCTGACACCCGCCGCCGTGATCTGCGAGATCCTGAAAGACGACGGCACCATGGCGCGCTTGCCGGACTTGGTCGAGTTCGCCAAGAAGCACGGCCTTAAGATCGGTACGATTGCCGACATGATCCAATACCGCAGCCGCACCGAGAGCATCGTCGAGCGCGTCGGCGAGCGAACGATGGAGACGCAGTTCGGCACATTCCACGCCGTCGCCTTCCGCGATCGCGCCGCCGGCCGCGCCCATCTGGCGCTGGTAAAGGGCACGCCCACGCCGGACACCGAAACGCTGGTGCGCGTGCATGAGCCCCTATCCGTGCTCGACCTGCTGGAGTGCCAGCGCACGACGCACTCGTGGAGCGTGCCCGCCGCCCTGCGCGCCGTGCAGGCCGCCCCGACCGGCGTGGTCGTGCTGCTCAATTGCGGCGATTCGGCAGACCGGCTGTTCACCCAATTTACAGCGCTCGACGCGCCGCACGAGCGCCCGCGTACCAAACCCGATCCGCGCATTTACGGTATCGGCGCGCAAATCCTGAAGGAAGTGGGCGTCGGCAAGATGCGCGTGCTGGCCTCGCCGTTGAAGCTGCCGAGCATGGTCGGCTACGACCTGGAAGTGACGGCATATCAGTCAATGGCAGATGCCCCGGACGTCACTTCCGCTTCATCCACTGCCACGCATTGAATCTCCCGCGGCAGCCGAGTCTGCCGCATCGGCTTTCTTTTTCTGACGTTGCCCGACTGGCAACCCCAACCGGAATACACCATGGACCACGGCTTCTACCCGACCAATCTCAACGGCGAAGGCCTGCGCATCGGCATCGTCCAGGCGCGTTTCAACGAGCCCGTGTGCGAAGCGCTGCGCGAAGCTTGCGTCGCTGAACTCGAACAACTCGGCGTGGCCGGCGAAGACGTGCTGCTGGTGACCGTGCCGGGTGCGCTGGAAGTCCCGCTGGCCCTGCAGAAGATGGCCGAATCGGGCCAGTTCGACGCGCTGATCGCGCTGGGCGCCGTCATCCGCGGCGAGACGTACCACTTCGAACTGGTGTCCAATGAATCGGGCGCCGGCATCACGCGCGTGGGCCTGGACTTCAACATCGCCATCGCCAACGGCATCCTGACCACCGACACCGATGCACAGGCCCACGCCCGCACCCGCGAGAAAGGTCGTGATTGCGCCCGTACCGCCGTCGAAATGGCCAACCTGACCAACGACCTCGACGGTCTGCAGGATCACGGCCAGGACGACGACGGCGAGAACGAATAAGCGCTTCCTCGCGCAAAGGCTTTTCCCATGACGCAAGACAATTCCCAAGCCAAGGCCAAGGCGCCCGCCAAGAGCGCGCGCCGCCGTGCGCGCGAACTGGCGCTGCAAGGTCTGTATCAATGGCTGCTCAATCGCAACGACCCGGGTGTGGTCGAGGCGCATCTGCAGGACGCGCAAGGCTTCAACAAGGCCGACCGCGCGCACTTCGATGCGCTGCTGCACGGTGCCATCCGCGAAGAGACCACGCTGACCGAGGCATTCACACCGTACCTGGATCGCCCGGTTGCCGAGCTGTCACCAGTCGAACGTGCCGCCCTGCTGGTCGGCGCGTACGAGCTGGTGCACTGCGTTGACATCCCGTACAAGGTCGTGATCAACGAGGCGGTTGAACTGACCAAGACCTTCGGCGGCGTGGAAGGCTACAAGTACGTCAACGGCGTGCTGGACAAGCTGGCTGCGCAAGTGCGCGCTGTCGAGGTCGCTGCCCGCCGGTAATCCGGCGTCTGCTCTTCGCTTTACCTTTTCGCTTCGCTTCAAGATGGACGCCCACCGCCTGCAGACAGCCGCCCGGCTGGCCAATATCCGCGCCTTTCACGTGATGGAGCTGGCCAAGCAGGCCCGCGAGCTGGAACTGGCGGGACGCAGCATCATCCACATGGGCATCGGCGAGCCGGACTTCACCGCCGCCGAGCCCGTCGTGCAAGCCGCGACCGACGCCATGCGACGCGGCGTCACGCAGTACACCGGGGCCTTGGGCATTCGCCCGCTGCGCCAGGCAATCGCCCGCTACTACCACACCGTTTACGGCCTCGACATCGCCCCCGAGCGCATTATCGTCACGGCGGGCGCGTCGGCGGCGTTGCTGCTGGCGTGTGCGGTGCTGGTGGAGGTTGGCGGCGAAGTCCTGATGCCCGATCCGAGTTATCCGTGCAACCGTCACTTCGTGGCTGCCTTCAATGGCGAGGCGAAGCTAGTACCGTCGGGGCCGGAAGAGCGTTTCCAGTTGACGGCCGCACAGGTCGAGACACATTGGGGGGAACGCACGCAGGGCGTGTTGCTGGCCTCTCCATCCAACCCGACCGGCACGTCGATCCTGCCGGACGAGCTGCAGCGTATCGTGCAGACGGTACGCGCGCGAGGCGGATTTTCCATCGTCGACGAGATCTACCAAGGCCTCTCGTACGACCAGGCACCGGTCTCAGCACTGTCGTTCGGCGACGATGTCGTCACGATCAACAGCTTTTCCAAGTATTTCAACATGACCGGCTGGCGACTTGGCTGGCTGGTGGCGCCCGCCGAACTGGTGCCCGAGTTCGAGAAGGTCGCTCAGAACCTGTTCATTTGCGCGTCGGCGGTGGCACAGTACGCGGCGCTCGCATGCTTTGAGCCGGACGCGTTGGCCATCTACGAAGCGCGCAAGGCCGAATTCCGTCGCCGCCGCGATTTCATCGTGCCGGCGCTGGAATCAATTGGCTTCAAGGTACCGGTCAAGCCGGACGGGGCGTTTTATGTTTACGCCGATTGCCGCGGCGTGAATCATCCGCATGCAGGCGATGCCGATGCCCTCACCCAGTCGATGCTGCATGACGCAGGCGTGGTGCTGGTGCCAGGGTTGGATTTTGGCCCGCACACGGCGCAGCACTATATCCGACTGTCTTACGCTACGTCGATGGGGCATCTGGAAGAAGCGGTCGAAAGGTTGGCCAAGCTGTTCGGCCGGTAAAACGATCTTCGCGCCTCGTCCAAGCAAAAAGGCCGTCCCGAAGGACGGCCTTTTTTATATAGGGCAGCCAAGCAAGTGATCAGGCCTGGCCTTGGGACTTGTCGTCCAGACGCGCCTCTTCCTGCTGACCTGTAGCCGGTTGCTTGTCGGCCGCCTTGGCGGCTTGCGTCTTCGCATCGGCTTGCGTCACGGGCGTTGCCGTCGCGACCGGTTTCACCGGTTCCCGCTCCGACGCCGCCGTCATCGGCGAACGGTGGCCGGTAGCCACCATGCGCAGGCGCGAACGCTCTTGCAACACCTTGCCGCCGTAGCCGCCGTCGCCTTGCGTGACCGCACCGACATACAGCTTCAGGCCGCCTTCAATCGATCCTGCACGCGCGATGCAATCCTTCAGCACCAGCGCACCGACCTTGATGTTGGCGTACGGATTGAGCGCGGCACCGACGCCGCCCATCACCTCGTACTTGTCCTGGTGGACCTTGGTCATGACCTGCATCAGGCCCTGCGCACCCATACCGCTTTCGGCGAACGGGTTAAAGCTGGACTCGATCGCCATCACGCCCAGGATGAGCAGCGGATCCAGGCCGACTTCCTTGCCGGTCTGATAGGCCGCCTTCACCAACTGGCCAGTGGCCGTGGCTGCCACGCGGTACTTGCGGGCAATGTATTCCGCCACCGCAGCCTGCTCTCGCGGGGTACCGGCGGTTGCCGACTCACGCGCGTCGCGGACGACTTGCGTGTTCGGAATCTGCGCAGCCAACTCGGCCACGGACGGCACCTTCGAGAGCGCGTCCCAACCGGCAGCCGCGACCGTGCCGCCCTGGGCCGTAGCAGGGGCCACAGCCTGGACAGCCCCGGTACCGGCGGACGGTGCAGTGGGCGCAAAGGCGACCGGCTGCACGCCAGCCGCAACCGCGGGTGACGGATTGGCCGAGGCAACACTTGTGTCGACACCCGGTGTGAAATGCAGCACGCGTTGAGCGACCGCGGCACGCCACTCGCTATTGAGTGAGAGTGCGACTGCAGCAACCACAGCCAGCAAGCCGATGCTATTGAGCACGACATGCCCGCTGCGGAACACCAGCAGCACGCCAGGATGCAACTCATTGCGGGACGCGGCAGCGCCCCCTGCGTTCAACTCCATGCGCAGCTTACGAGGCAGCGCAACTTGACCTGCACGCGCGAGGCGGCGGCCAACCGGGGCGACGAGCCGGCGTTGCAGCGCCGATCCGATCCCGGAAGAATGAAGGGTTTTCCAACCGTTCATACTTACCTCCGTCCGCTGCGCAGATCCGGTAGACGCCTTTCTTTTGCATGGCGCCGTGCGTTTCGAATCGCAACGGTTTTTAGTAAGGATGCCGCGCTGTTGCAGTCAGCCGGCATCTGTTGGGGGCACTCCCCTAGTGCCCAGAGAAATGCGGGCCGTGTCCTTGGGGAGGTCACGTCCCGCAGCGATGCTGATGTGTTCTGGTGTCGCCGCTCATACGTTGGAGAGTTGGGCGATGGCATTAGCCGAAAACATGTTGCGTTGCAACAATTACCAGATCGGTTTGGATTGTAGGAAGCGCGTTATTCCAAGTCAATCATAAAGAAGTACGTTTTTATATCCAAAAGTTATGACTTGACCCGCATTGTTGGGACTAGCTGACCTGCGATGCGTTCTGTCATCAGGGGGTCGCGCGGTTTTGGCCGTACAATCGCGGCCACCCCGCCTACACCAAAAAAATGTCGCCCCGACGACCATTTGGGGGGCCAGCCCCTCCGCGTGACAGGCGATCCACCTTACCTTTGGTTACAAAATCTCCATGCAATACAGGGACTTACGTGACTTTCTCGCCCAGCTTGAGCGCACGGGCGAACTGCGCCGCGTGCGCCAGCCGGTGTCACCGCGCCTGGAAATGACCGAAGTCTGTGACCGCCTGCTGCGTTCCGAAGGCCCGGCGGTAGTTTTTGAGCAGCCGGTAGACGGCGCACAGAAGTACGACATACCGGTGCTGGCTAACTTGTTTGGCACCACGCGCCGCGTGGCGCTGGGCATGGGCGCGGAGTCGCTTGATGAACTGCGTGACGTGGGCCGGCTCCTCTCTGCGTTGAAAGAGCCCGAACCGCCGCGCGGTCTGCGTGAAGCCGGCAAGCTGTGGACAATGGCCAAGGCCGTGTGGGACATGGCGCCCCGCAAGGTGTCGTCGCCAGCGTGCCAGGAGATCGTGTGGGAAGGGAATGACGTCGACCTCTCGCGCATTCCCGTACAGACGTGCTGGCCCGGCGATGCGGCGCCGCTTGTCACATGGGGGCTGGTCATCACGCGCGGGCCGCACAAGAAGCGGCAGAACCTCGGCATCTACCGGCAGCAGGTCATCAGTCGCAACCAGCTCATCATGCGTTGGCTGGCGCACCGGGGCGGCGCGCTGGATTTCCGCGAGCACGCCATCGCGAATCCGGGTCAGCCGTTTCCGATTGCGGTGGCGCTGGGTGCCGACCCGGCCACGATTCTCGGCGCAGTGACGCCGGTGCCGGATACGTTATCTGAGTATCAGTTTGCGGGGCTGCTGCGCGGCAGCCGGACTGAGCTTGGGACATGCCTCACGCCTTCGCTCGCGCAAGCACAATTGCAAGTGCCGGCCAGCGCAGAAATCATCCTCGAGGGCCACATCCAGCCGGACCCGACGCACCCGAGCGGCTATCAGCACGCTCTCGAAGGCCCCTTCGGCGATCACACCGGCTATTACAACGAGCAGGACTGGTTCCCGGTGTTCACGGTCGAGCGCATCACGATGCGCCGCGACCCGATCTATCACTCCACGTATACAGGCAAGCCGCCCGATGAACCCGCCGTGCTCGGCGTGGCGCTCAACGAAGTGTTCGTGCCGCTGCTGCAGAAGCAGTTTCCGGAGATCGCCGATTTCTATCTGCCGCCCGAGGGCTGCAGCTACCGCATGGCGCTGGTCAGCATGAAGAAGCAATACGCCGGCCACGCCAAACGCGTGATGTTCGGCGTGTGGAGCTTCCTGCGGCAGTTCATGTATACGAAGTTCATCGTGGTGGTGGACGACGATGTGAATCTGCGCGACTGGAAGGAAGTGATCTGGGCGATCACGACCCGCGTGGACCCGGCGCGCGACACGGTCATGGTGGAAAACACGCCGATCGACTATCTGGACTTTGCGTCGCCCGTGTCTGGCCTGGGCTCCAAGATGGGGATCGATGCCACCAACAAATGGCCGGGCGAAACCACCCGCGAATGGGGCCAACCCATCGTCATGGATGCCGCCGTCAAGGCCCGTGTCGACACCATGTGGGACACGCTCTTCCAATAACCACAAGGCCTGGCGGCCCAGTCTGCGAGCGAACGATCGTTCGGTTATTCTTAGCGAGTTAAGCGACTGCTGCATCTAAAAGGCAGGCCTTCCGGTCTGCCTGCTTCCTTTTCGGAGACCGCCATGGCCGAAGCACTCGACTCTTCCCGCACCGCCGCCAACGCGCTGGAGCGCATCAAAGACCGCACGCTCGTCAAAACGCAGTCCTACGTGGACGGCGCATGGACCGACGCAGCAGACGGCACGACTTTCCCCGTCTACGACCCTGCCACCAACGCACACCTGACCGACGTCGCCAATCTCGGCCACGCAGAAACACTGCGCGC
This sequence comes from Ralstonia wenshanensis, assembly GCF_021173085.1. Taxonomy (NCBI): domain Bacteria; kingdom Pseudomonadati; phylum Pseudomonadota; class Betaproteobacteria; order Burkholderiales; family Burkholderiaceae; genus Ralstonia; species Ralstonia wenshanensis. Next base: position 747,836 of record NZ_CP076413.1, on the reverse strand, counting down.
CATCGACGCAGCCAATGCGGCGTGGCCCGCGTGGCGCGAGCTGACAGGCAAGGAGCGCGCCGGCCTGATGCGCCGCTGGTTCGATCTGCTGATCGCCAATGCCGACGACCTCGCCGCGCTGATGACCGCCGAACAAGGCAAGCCGCTGGCCGAAGCCAAGGGCGAAATCGTCTATGGCGCGTCGTTCATCGAATGGTTTGCCGAAGAGGCCAAGCGCGTCTCCGGCGACGTGATGGCCAGCACCTGGCGCGACAAGCGCATGGTCGTGCTCAAGCAGCCGGTGGGCGTGTGCGCGTCCATCACGCCGTGGAACTTCCCGTTGGCGATGATCACCCGCAAGGTGGCGCCAGCCATGGCGGCAGGCTGCACCATCGTCATCAAGCCGGCCGAACAGACACCTCTGTCCGCTCTGGCAATGGCTGAACTGGCGCACCGCGCGGGCATTCCGAAGGGCGTGGTCAACGTCGTGACGGGTGACGCGGATCGCTCGATCGCCATCGGCAAGGCCCTGTGCGAATCGCCGATCGTGCGGCATCTGTCGTTCACGGGCTCGACGCCGGTGGGCCGCATCCTGATGCAGCAGTGCTCGCCGACGGTGAAGAAGGTAGCGCTGGAGTTGGGCGGCCATGCGCCGTTTATCGTGTTCGACGACGCCGACATCGATGCCGCCGTGGAAGGCGCAGTGCAGTCGAAATACCGCAACGCGGGCCAGACCTGCGTGTGTACGAACCGCTTCTACGTGCATGCCTCGGTGTACGACGCGTTTGTCGAGAAGCTCTCGGCCAAGGTGCGCGGCATCAAGGTTGGAAACGGTTTCGAATCTGGCGTGGTGCAAGGCCCGCTGATCGACGACCAGGCCGTGGAGAAAGTGCAGCGCCACATTGACGACGCGACGCAGAAAGGCGCGCGCCTGACCGCCGGCGGTAAGCTGATGCAGGGCTTCGGCTCGCAGCGTTTCGTCGAGCCCACGGTGCTGGCCGATGCCACGCCCGACATGCTGATCGCGCGCGAAGAAACCTTCGGCCCCGTCTCCGCCATCTTCAAGTTCCAGGACGAGGCGGAAGTCGTGCGCCTGGCCAACGACACAGAATTTGGCCTGGCCTCGTACTTCTTCAGCCGCGACATCGGCCGCATCTGGCGCGTGGCCGAGCAGCTCGAGTACGGCATGGTCGGCATCAACACGGGGCTCATTTCGAACGAGGTGGCGCCGTTTGGCGGCATCAAGCAATCGGGGCTGGGCCGCGAAGGTTCGGTCTACGGCATCGACGAGTACCTCGAACTCAAGTATCTGTGCATGGGCGGCATCTGAACCGTTATCCCCTACCGGCCGACCTGCCACATCGATAGAGCGGGCGGCCTTCCCCCTTGCCTGACCGGCGGAGGAGACACATGAGCACCATCCAGGAAGGCGCCCTGCTGTGGACGCCATCGGCGGACTTCATCGCGCGCTCGCGCCTGACCCACTACCTCGACTGGCTCGCGCGCGAACGCGGCCTGCGCTTCTCGGCCACCACGCCCGAGGGCTACGCGCAACTGTGGGAGTGGTCCACCACCGAGCTGGAGGCGTTCTGGACGTCCGTCTGGGATTATCTCGACCTGCGCGCCTCGACGCCCTTCACGCAAATGCTGGGCGACCGCACCATGCCGGGCGCGCAATGGCTGGTTGGCGCAAAGCTCAATTACGTCGATCAGGTCATGCGTCATGTGGAGGAAGGCGGCAGCCCCGACCGCACCGCCATCCGCTACGCCAGCGAGACCAAGCCGCTGGCCGACCTATCGTGGCGCGAACTGCGCCGCCGGGTCGCATCGCTAGCCGATGCACTGCGCAAGATGGGTGTGGTGCCGGGCGACCGCGTTGCCGCCTATCTGTCGAACACGCCGGACGCGATCGTGGCGTTTCTCGCCACAGCCAGCGTCGGTGCCATCTGGTCCGTCTGCGCGCCCGACATGGGCCAGGTGGCCGTCACGGACCGCTTCCGACAGATCGAGCCCAAGGTGCTGATCGCGGTGGACGGCTATCACTACGGCGGGCGCGCTTTCGACCGCGCCGACGTGGTCGCCGAGATGGTTGCCGCGCTGCCCTCGGTCGAACACCTTGTCCTCGTGCCGCAGTTGCTGGGCGAGATCAACCGCGCACGCTTCCCGGAGGCCCGTGACTGGCGCGACCTCACGGCCAACGATGTGCCGCTCGTCGTCACGCCAGTTGCTGCAGACCACCCGCTGTGGATTCTCTATTCGTCCGGCACCACCGGCATGCCCAAGCCCATCGTGCACGGCCACGGCGGCCTGCTGCTGGTGCAGACGATGATGGGCGCGCTGCATCTCGACCTGGGTCCCGACGACGTTTACCACTGGTACAGCAGCACCGGCTGGGTCATGTGGAATTCGCAGGCCAGCGGCCTGCTTGGCGGCGTCACGCTCGCCATCTACGACGGCAATCCCGGTACGCCCGATCTCAATACGCTGTGGCGCTTTGCGCAGGATGCGGGCGTGACGTTCTTTGGCGCCGGGGCGGCGTTCTTCGCCAATTGCCTGAAGGCCGGCATCGAGCCCGGTCGCGATTTCGACCTGTCGAAACTGCGTGCGGTCGGCTCGACCGGTTCGCCGCTCTCGGCCGAGGCGTACGACTGGATCTACCGCCACGTCAAAGCCGACGTCTGGCTCAACCCGATTTCCGGCGGCACCGACTTTGCCGGCTGCTTCGTGGGCGGCGTCGCCACGCTGCCCGTCTATGCGGGCGAGATGCAATGCCGCAACCTCGGTTCGCGCGTGGAAGCGCTCGACGAGGCCGGCCAGCCGCTCATCGACGCAGTGGGCGAACTGGTCTGCACGGCACCCATCCCATCGATGCCGCTCTTCTTCTGGGGCGACACCGATGGCAGCCGCTACCGCGACAGCTACTTCGACATGTACCCGGGCCAGTGGCGTCATGGCGACTGGATCAAGATCACCCCGCGCGGCGGCGCCATTATCTACGGCCGGTCGGACGCCACGATCAACCGCCATGGCATCCGCATGGGCACGGCGGAGCTGTACCGCGTGGTGGAGGATCTGCCGGAAGTGCTCGACAGCCTCGTCGTCGATCTGGAATTCCTCGGCCGGGAATCGTTCATGCCGCTGTTCGTCGTGCTGCGCGAGGGTGCGACGCTCGACGACACGCTGCGCAGCACGATCAACGCGCGCATCAAGGCAGGGCTATCGGCCCGGCATGTGCCCAACGTGGTTGTGCAGGCGCCCGGTGTGCCGCGCACGCTCTCGGGCAAGAAAATGGAGGTACCCATCAAGAAACTGCTGCTTGGCGCACCGGTCGAGCGCATCGCCAACCCAGACGCGATGGCCAATCCGGACGTGCTGGCGTGGTATGCGAGCTACGCCGGGTCGCTGGTTCGGCAAAGTAGCGCGCAGGGCGAAGCCGCGCCGGCACTGGAGTCGTGGCGGAGCTAGACCAATCGTTGGCCCCTCGTTTCACAATCTCCGCCAATCGAACGATGGCAAGGCACGGATGTGATGACTAACGTACAGCTTGCACCGGCACATCAAGATGCCGGGCGGGCTGCTTAACGGGGAGTCACCATGCTTGCAACGTCGAACGTCCTGGTCAAAACGGAGGACGGCCGTGAAGCCTTGGCCGAGCGCCGCCACGATATGCAGATGCGCCAGCGCCATCTGCTCATCCTCATCGACGGTGCCCGTACCGTCGGGCAACTGCATCAGCTGCTGAGCGACTGGCCCGATCTGGACGAACTGCTCGTGGGGCTGCAACAGGCCGGCATGGTCGACGTGCTGCCCGGTATCCCGCGTGAAAGCGCATCGGCCGCTGAACCGTTCGATCCCATCGCCCACTTCAACCGGCCGCTGCTTGACGATCAAGCCGAGGGCGCACCTGCCGCCCTGTCGCTCATCTACGACGAACTGCCACCGTTGACCGGCATGACGCTGGGCCTGCAAGCGGTGGCAGCACCCATCGACGAGCCCGCCGCCAATGACACCGGCAAGCCGCGTGCGGCGCCAGTCCCGGCTTCTGCGCCACAGGCTGCCGTGCCGCCGGAGTTGGCCGATGTGCTGCCCAACGTGGTCAAGGTCGAGTTGATGCGTTTGGCGGTGCAGCACTTTGGTTCAGCCGCAGGTGCTGCCATGCCGCTGCTACGCGCCTGCAAGGAAGATCCGCAATCGCTCTGCGACGTGGTGGCCGCGTGCGCCAAGGCCGCAGCCCCGACGGCCGGCGAGCACGCCGCGGCGAAGTTTGTGGATGCGGCAATGCAGGCGATGGCGCGGCGGCGTTAGGCCACGGCCTAATGTGAGCATGGACTACGCCGAGACAGTGCAGAGCACACTGCCTGCGTTCAAGCGAAGTCATCCGCGTCGATCAGGCCAACGCACACGCCATATCCAAGGCCACGGCCACGAGCGCGCCCGCAACCCGGTCAATCTGCTCCGGTGCGAGTCCTGCAATATTGATCCGGCCGCCCTGAGTGCCATAGATGGCGTGATCTGCGCGCAAACGCTCCATGGCATCGGCATCCAACGGCAGCATGGAAAACATGCCCTTGTGCCGCGACAGATTCTGTAGCGCAACGGGAGCGCCCAGACTGGCCAATGCGCCATCAAGGCGGCGCCGGTTGCCAACGATCCGCTGACGCATGTGTTCCAACTCGTTACGCCAGGACGCCGTCAATGCGGCATCGCCCAGGATGGCAGCCACGATGGCAGCGCCATGGTCCGGCGGCATCGAATAGTTGCTACGTGTAATGCGCTCCAGCACGCCGCCAACCGGCTGCAGGGCTGCCCTGTTCTTGCCGATTACCATCGCCGCGCCGGTGCGCTCGCAGTACAGGCCCATGCTCTTCGAGCAGCTTGCCGCCACCAGCACCGTATCGAGCGCATCGACGAGCAACCGCAGTCCCGCGGCGTCCTGCTCCAGACCATCGGCGAGACCCAGATACGCCATGTCGACCAGCGGGATCAGGCCCTGCTTCGCGCAGCGCTCCGCCACGGTTTGCCAGACCTCCATGCTCATGTCGATGCCCGTCGGGTTGTGGCAGCAACCATGCAGCAGCACGACATCGCCGGCACGCGCGGCCCACAGGTCCGCGAACATGGCATCCGCGTCCAGCACCCCGCCTTCGGCGCGCCAGCGGTAGCGGTCCACTGCAAGCCCCGCCGCTCGCATGATGGGCACGTGGTTGACGTAGCCAGGGTCAGACACCCAGACGCGAGCACCGGGCGAAGCGACGGCGATGAAGTCGGCGAGCAACCTGAGCGCGCCGGTCCCGCCCACGGTCTGCATCGTGTGCTGGCGCGACAGGCGACCTACGTCCTTGCCGAGCAGCAGCGTCGCCAACCCGACATTGAAATCGGCGTTGCCGGCCAACCCGCGGTAAGCCTTGGAGGCACCCGCGGCGGCGAGGCGCTCCTCGGCGGCCTTCACTGCGGCCATGACCGGCGTCTGCCCGCTGTCATCGCGGTAGACACCCACCACAAGATCAACCTTGTCGGGCCGGGGGTCGGCGCGGAAAGCCGCAGTCAGCCCCCACAGCGGGTCCGGGGCAACGGTGGCGAGGGTTGCGAGCATGATGTGGTCTCCGGAAGAGCGATGCGATGGTCTACGCGCGGTTTGCGAGGACCACGCCAGCGGTGATCACGGCAATGCCGCAGGCAACGGTCAGGGTCAGCGATTCACCGAGCAAAGGAACCGCCCCGAGGCAAGCCAGCGCGGGCGCCAGCGAGCCGATGGCGGAACAGCGCGGCGTATCCAGATGACGAATCGCCAGCGCATAAGACAGACTTGAAATCACGCCAACCCCCAGGCCCTGGGCCAGCAGGAAAGGCATGGCGTTGGCCACGGTGAAGTGCCCGACATGGCTGTCGACCACGCCCAGACCCACCAGCAGCGCCGTCAGCAAGAAGGACGGCACGCTCAATAGCAATGCGCAACCGATGGCATCGAGCCCCGCCCGGCGCAGCCCCAGCGTGTAGCTGCCCCAGAGCAGACTCGCCAGCAACAGCAATGCGGCGCCGCCGACAAACACGCCATGCGACACATGCGATTGCGATACCAGCAGGAGCAGCACGCCAGCGAGGATGATCGCGATGGCGCGCCCGCGTGCCGCCGCGATGCGCTGGCGGTCCACCACATACGCGATCAGCGCCACCGACAGCGGCGTCGTACCCGCAATCAACGCAGCCACGTGGGCGGCCGATGTCACCTTGCCGCCGGCCGAAGCCATGAAGAAAAACGGCACGCCACCGCCCGCCAACACCATCAGCGCGCTGAGCGGTTTCACCCGCCGCAGCATCGGCCAGCGGGACGGCAGGAACGGCAACAGCAACACGGTCGGCAGGCCGAATCGGATGAGCGCCACGTCGGCAGGCGCCAGCGGCGACGCGCCAATCGCCCGGATCGACAGCGCGAACCCGGCCCAGATGAGCACCGTCAGCACCATCGCCGCATACCCGATCAGCGGGTTGGCCTGGAAGGCGTTTCGCCCCGCCTGCGCTCCCACGCCCACCGTCAATGTCGAACCACGCATGCCGCCACCCTCGATTTCAGAATGGAGACAGAATGCCCCAGCATGAAAAGTAGTATCTTGCTATTTCCACTAATGCTGAGCGTTGCTTTGGCAGAACCTGCCACTCCGGAAAAATCACATGGATAAGAAAGACAGGCAGATCATCGCCGCCCTTCAAAAAGAAGGCCGACTGACCAACCAGGAGTTGTCGGAGCGGGTGAACCTGTCGCCCTCACCCTGCCTGCGCCGGCTGCGGTTGCTGGAGGACGCGGGCATCATTCGCGGTTACACGGCCATCGTCGATGAAGAGGCATACGGGCTGCCGGTCACGGCATTCGTGCATATTCGTCTGCAGCAGCACTCGCGGGAGGTGGTCTCGACGTTCGAGAACCGCATCCGCGCCATCGACGCGATCCTCGATTGCTATGTGCTGACCGGCGAGGCGGATTACCTGCTGCGCGTGCTGGTGGAAAGCCTGCAGGACTACGAACAGTTCGTGCGCGGGCAATTGCATGCCATCCCGGGCATCGCTGCGATTGATACGAGCTTCGCGTATGGCGTGGTCAAGCGCTCGACGGTGTTTCCTGCGTGGGATGAGAACAAGAGGAGTACTGCGCGGCGGCGTGAAAAGCCATCGGCGCGGTAATGCCACCGACAAAGAATCCTGACGCCGGCCATGGATTTCATCGGCGCAGCGCACGTCGTTGTTGCCTCCGACTTCAGGTGATCACCTCGGGAAGGCGTGTACGTCACTTCAGATTCGCCGCCCGCGTTGTTCTCACTTGCCCAACCCCTACAACCCCGCATAAAATGGTGGGCTACGCGGGCGTCGTATAATGGTAATACCCTAGCTTCCCAAGCTAGAGCCGTGGGTTCGATTCCCATCGCCCGCTCCACCGAACAGTCTGAAGCCGCCCTCGGCGGCTTTTTTGTTGCCTGCTCGCCCGCCATTCCATCGACGGGCAACCGGCACGGGATCTCCATGCAGCCCATCGAACAGCCGGGCACCGGCCCCGACGACATTACGCCGGAATCGCAAGACACCAATACCGCGGAAGACGCTGAAACTGGCGAGCAAACCGGCCACCCGCGCCGCATCCGCTCGTTCGTCCGCCGCGCAGGCCGCACGTCGACCGGTCAGCAACGCGCCATCGATGAGCTTGGCCCACGCTTCCAGTTGCCCTACACCACCGAGCCGCTCGACTGGGACGCCGCCTTCGGCCGCACCGGCGCCAAGCGCATCTTCGAGATCGGCTTCGGCATGGGCGAAACCACCGCGCACATCGCGCAATTGCGTCCGGACGACGATTTTCTAGGCGTGGAAGTGCATGAGCCGGGCGTCGGTGCGCTGCTCAAGCTGATCGGCGAACGCGAGATCGGCAACATCCGCATCGTTTCGCACGATGCCGTGGAAGTGCTGGCGCACATGATTCCGGAAGGCACGCTCGATGGGATTCACGTGTTCTTCCCGGACCCATGGCACAAGAAGCGCCACAACAAGCGACGCCTGATCCAAAGCCCCTTCGTGGCGCGTCTGGCGGCCCACCTGAAGCCCGGCGGCTATCTGCATTGCGCGACGGACTGGGAGGAATACGCCCACCAGATGCTGGAAGTGCTTTCCGCAGAACCGACGCTGGAGAACACCGCCGAGGGCTTCGCGCCGCGCCCCGACTATCGCCCCGTCACCAAGTTCGAGAAACGCGGTCTGCGCCTCGGGCACGGCGTGTGGGACGTGGTCTTCCGCAAGCGGGCCTGACCACGTCCGCGCACGCTGGCGCGCGTCAGCGTGCGCCGAAATGCGTATCGCCGAAGAGGTTCTTGGCGTGGCGCGGGAAAGCGCGCCAGTATTGCGGCGGCGCCTTGACCGTCGCGCCCAATTCAGCGGCCGCCGCCCAAGCCCAGTGCGGGTTGTAGAGGAACGCCCGGCCGACAGCGACCAAGTCCGCACGCCCTTGCGCAACGATGGCTTCCGCCTCATGCGCCTCGTTGATGAGGCCGACGGCGATGGTGGGGATATCCGCTTCATGGCGGATCTTCTCGGCAAACGGCACCTGATAGCCGGTCGACAGCGGAATTTGCTGCAGCGGCGACACCCCGCCTGACGACGCATCGATCCAATCGCAGCCGCGGGCACGCAGTGCCTGCGCAAAAGCCACCGAATCCTCCGGCGTCCAACCGCCCTCCACCCAATCGGTGGCAGACACGCGTACGCCAACCGGAATGTTGTCCGGCACCACGGCGCGCACCGCGTCAAAGATCTCCAGCGGATAGCGCATGCGGTTCTCACGCGAACCGCCATAGGCATCGGTACGCTGATTGGCGATCGGCGACAGGAATTCGTGCAGCAGATAGCCATGGGCGGCGTGCAGCTCGATGGCCGATAGGCCAAGCCGCACAGCGCGGCGTGCGGTGTCGACAAACCGGTCGCGCACGCGGGCAAGGTCCGCATCGGACATCTCACGCGGAGCGCGCTCTTCAGGGCGCTGCGGCAACGCGGACGGACCCATCGTTTCCCAGCCGCCGGCATCGAGCGCCAACAATGCGCCGCCTTCCCAAGGCCGAGCGCTCGAAGCCTTGCGGCCCGCGTGCGCGATCTGCATGCCGATCGGCACCAGCGCGTTCTGGCGAATGGCAGCCAGCGTGCGCTCAAGCGCGGCTTCGGTCGCGTCGTCCCACAAACCCAGGCAGCCGTTGGTGATGCGGCCTTCCGGCGACACGGCCGTCGCCTCGATCATCAACAGCCCCGCGCCCGAAAGCGACAGGCTGCCCAGATGCGTGTGATGCCACGCCGTGGCTTGGCCGTTGTCGGCCGAGTACTGGCACATCGGCGAGATGACGATGCGGTTCTCAAGCGTGAGACCGCGCAGGGAGAAAGGCTGGAAGAGAGCACTCATGATCGGGAGATTCGGCAGTCAGCGGCTGACGGAAGAAACCGCCAGTGTGTCCGAATCCGCCCGATCGTGCAGACGGTGCGAAAGCCTCGCACCGAGAAAGGGAAATGCTCGCCGGTGGCTTAGGCTTGCCAGGCGATGAGGTGCGTATAGGCCGTCACCAGGACGATGATGCCGAAGATGATCCGGTACCACGCAAAGCCGCGGAAATCATGCGTGGCAATGAACTTCAGCAGCCAGCGCACGCAGAAGAACGCCGAGATGAATGCGGCTACAAAACCGACCGCGAAGATCGACAGATCGTCAGCCGACAGCAGCGCGCGCGACTTGTACAGCTCGTACACCGTCGCGCCAAAAATCACGGGAATCGCCAGGAAGAAGGAGAACTCCGTCGCCACCTTGCGCGACAGCCCGAACAGCAGGCCGCCGATGATGGTCGAGCCCGAACGCGACGTGCCCGGAATCAGCGCGAAGCACTGCGCGAAGCCCACCTTGATGGCATCGGAAATGCGCAGGTCATCCAGGGTTTCAATGCGCGGCGCGCCAGCCTTGGCGGCTTCGAGCAGCGCATTGGCGCGCGGGTCGTGCGTCTCGCCGCGATGACGTTCGCGCCATTCGGCCCACAAAATCACGAAGCCCCCGAGGATGAACGCCGATGCCACCACGATCGGGTTGAACAGATGCGCCTTGATGGCCTTGCCGAAGATCAGCGCAAGCGTGATCGCGGGAATCGTCGCCACGATCACGTTGATCGCAAAACGCTGCTGGCGCGGGTCATTCGGCAGACCCTTGATGACGTCGATGATCTTGTGACGGAACTCCCAGCACACCGCCAGGATGGCGCCGAACTGGATCACGATCTCGAAGATCTTGCCCTTTTCGTCGTTGAAGTCGAGCAGTTGGCCAGCGAGGATCAGATGGCCGGTGCTGGAAATGGGGAGGAACTCGGTCAGGCCTTCGACGATGCCGAGAATCAGCGCTTTGATGGCGAGTGCGATATCCATGCAATAAGCAAAGAGGAAGAAGAAAACGAAGCGCTGGGCGCGCAGCAGAAATTCAGGGCCGCTTGGCCTGAACGTGCACGCCTTCGGGCAAAACCGTGATTGTACCGGGCTCCACGGCAATGCCAGCCACTTTCAGCTGTTCGGGCTTGAACGTGTAGACGGCGTAGTCGCTGAGCAGTTGGCCGGCAATCAACGAACCGATCGAACTGATCTGCGGGCCGATGCCGCCGGGCATGTTCTGCAAATCGAAGCGATCGACGCTGGGCTGATCCAGGCGAATCGAATGCGTGGGCGAGTCGTAATGCAAGCCACTGGAGACGGCCAGCGGCCCCGTCAGCGGCTGGCGGAACAGGCCGCTCTGCACCACAGCGTCTGCCTGGATGGCGATGCGGTTGCGCGCGGGGTCAAGCGACACCTGCGGATTGGACAGCGTCACGTCAAAGAAGCCGAGAAAGCGCCGTTGGAACGGAAACTTGCGCGCAAGCGCGTCTTGCATCTGGCCGCGGGAAAAGGTGTAGCCGTCACCGGTCCAGCCGGTCGGCATGCAAGCCACGAGCGCGACGGCAATGGCCACGGCAACGGCGGCAGCCCCCGACCACCAGCGGATGCGGTTGGAGCGGGCAGCAGGTTTCGTGGAGTCGGTCATAACGAATCAATGCGCTGCGGTAGCGATTTCAAGTCGGGTCAAAAACTGCATGGCGTGCACAGCCGAGCCCCCGCACATGTCGGGCTCGGGCTGAAGGCTGCTGCACACCGCCGGACGTTCCGGCTGGCCGAAGATACGACAACCGTTGGCCTCATCCAGTTGCGCGCAGCGCACGCCGGCCGGCTTGCCGTTCGGCATGCCAGGAATGGGGCTGGAGATGGAAGGCGCGATGCAGCACGCGCCGCAGTGAGGTCGACAGTCCATGCTGTCCAAGTCAACGAAATCGGGCGGAAACCGCTATTGTGCACCAGCACATTCGAGGCCCAGTCTGATTGACATTGCCGATGCCGCTTGACCCACCCTTGCGGCATGCGTACATTAATGACCGGAAAGTAAGTTATCTGTGAGTCAGTGACCGTGCGCACTGACCGCGCCCTACCGCCGTGACTGATCAAGATTCCGAGTCTTCCTCCAAACGCTGGACGCGCCGCAAAGAGGCCCGCCCCCAGGAACTGGTCGCCGCCGCGCTGAACCTGTTCGTGGCGCGTGGCTATGCGGCCACGCGCCTGGAAGACGTGGCATCGGCCGCCGGCGTGTCCAAGGGCACGGTCTACCTGTATTTCGCCAACAAGGAAGAGCTGTTCAAGGCCGTCGTGCAGGAAAACCTGGTGCCCGCGCTGGCCGAGGGCGAAGCCCTGATTGATAGCTTTGACGGCACCAGCGAAGCGCTGCTGCACGAGATCCTGATGGGCTGGTGGGAGCTGATCGGCGAATCGCCAGCTTCGGGCCTCACCAAACTGCTGATGGCCGAATCGGGCAACTTTCCGGACCTTGCGCAGTACTACCACGAGGAAGTTATTGAGCGCTGCGACCGCCTGTTCGCGCGCATCCTCGAACGCGGCATGGCCCGCGGCGAATTCCGCGACGTCGACATCGACCTCACCACGCTGACCATGGTCGCGCCGATGATCTTCCTGATGATGTGGAAGCACTCGTTCGGCCCGTGCTCGCACCGGGCTCTGGAACCCAAAGCGTTCATCGCTCACGTCGTGTCGCTGTTGCTGCACGGTGTGCTGCGCAATCCGGTGACGGGCGCCGTGATTCCGCCGCCCCCCGCGCTCACTGCGCAACCGTGGCGCACGCTACCCGAAGCTGGCGGCAACCCCGATAAAGGGGCCTCGTCATGACAACGTCTGCCGGAATGTCCTCCGGACTTGCTAAAATGCCGGGTTTGTCGTCAAACCCTCATTTGCATCACTCGCTCCGCATGGAAGGCATGCCCATGGACATCGAAAAATCCCGGTTCAACATGATCGAGCAGCAAATCCGTCCTTGGGACGTGCTCGATACCGACGTTCTCGACCTGCTCAGCGTCGTCAAGCGCGAACACTACGTGCCCGAGGCCTACCGCGCGCTGGCCTTCGTCGACATGGAAATCCCGCTGGCCGGCGGCCAGAACATGCTGGCCCCGCGCGTGGAAGCCCGCGTGCTGCAAGAGCTGGCCGTGCGCAAGCACGAAGACGTGCTGGAAGTCGGCGCGGGCTCTGGCTATATGGCTGCCCTGCTCGCCCATCGCGGCCGCCAGGTCACCACGCTCGACATCGTGCCGGAGCTTGTCGCCTTCGCTCGCGACAACCTTTCGCGCAACGGCGTCACCAACGTCGACGTGGTCGAAGCCAGCGGCGCACAAGGCTGGGGCGATGGCCTCTATGACGTCATCTGCGTCTCGGGCTCGGTGCCCGCCGTGCCTGAAGCGCTGCTCAAGCAGCTCAAAGTTGGGGGTCGCCTGTCGATCTTCGTGGGTGGCGCACCGGTCATGGAAGCACAACTGATCACGCGCATCTCGAACACCGAATATCAGACGCGCAACCTGTTCGAGACGTACGTGGCGCCGCTGGTGGGCGTTCCCGCACCGTCGCTTTTCCGCTTCTGATCCATCTCGGCTCCCCAATCATCATGCAACAGCTCGCTCCCACCGCCCTCGCCCAATGGCTCGCCGACGCATCGCGCGCGAAGCCCGTCCTGCTCGACGTGCGCTGGACGGAGGAGTTGGAGATCTGTGCCATTCCCGGCATTACGCACATTCCGATGGACCAGATTCCGGCGCGTGCCGGCGAGCTGAATGCTGACCAAGACATCGTCTGCATCTGCCATCACGGCGGACGCAGCGCGCAGGTTGCGCAGTATCTGATCACGCAAGGTGGCTTTGATGCCGCGCGTGTCTACAACCTGCAAGGCGGCGTCCATGCCTGGGCTCACCAGGTGGATCCGCAGATGGCGACGTACTGATTGGGGAAGCCGCCGCCGGGCAAAACCTTGTTCACGCTCCACAGCCACTGAACAGGGTCTGACGCGCCCGCGCTGCCTTCCGAACGCGAACGTTTCCTCCTCGCTCGGGGGCTTTATGCCTGTTGCTCGCAGTAGCCGTACGCGGATGGCCGCGCGCGGTTCGCTTGTTGTGCTGTGCTGTTCGATGATGCCGATGTTCGCGTGGGCGCAGTCCCAATCGAACACGCCGGCTGCGACCGACCTCCTCTCTGCCTATCGCGCCGCGCTGGCCAACGATCCGCAATTCGCATCGGCCCGCGCGCAGTCGCTCGCGCAACGCGAGAAGCTCACGCAAGGCCGCGCCGGCTTACTGCCGCAGATTGGCGGCGCCTGGAGTTCCACGCGCGTCATCTTCGATCAAACCGCTCCAGCCGAATTCAACAAGACGTTCTCATCGACGGGCTGGACGCTGTCGCTGTCGCAGCCGCTCTTCCACTGGGACCGCTGGGAAACCTACAAGCAAGGCGAAATTGCCGCGCAGGCCGCCGAGGCCTCGCTCGCGCAAGCGCAGCTCGATCTCATCACGCGTACGGCGCAGGCGTACTTTGACGTGCTCAACGCACAGGACACGCTGCAGCTCGCCACCGCGCAGCGCGATGCGATCCAGCAGCAATACGAACAGGCGCGCCGCAACTTCGACGTCGGCAACGCCAACATCACCGACGCGAACGACGCGCAGGCACGCCGCGATGCCATCGACGCCAGCGTCATCGCCGCACGCAGCGACTTCGAGATCAAGCAATCGGCGCTCAAGCAGATCATCGGAGAGCCCGTTGGCACGCTGGCCGGCGTGCGCCCAGGCGTCACGATCCCCCAACCTGAACCGGCTTCAGCAGAGCCTTGGGTGGACCAAGCGCGCAGCAGCAACCTGCAAGTGGCGCTGGCGCAATACAACCTGCAAAGCGCAGAGCGCGATGTGAAGAAGGCGACCGCAGGCCATCTGCCTTCGGTCGATCTGGTGGCGCAGACCGGTCACACCAATGCCAGCGGTAACCAATATCTGCCATCGCTGCCGGGCGGCGCGCGCTTTGACAGCTCCCAGATTGGCGTGCAGGTGTCGATTCCGATCTTTGCAGGCGGTGCGATCCAGTCGCGCGTGCGTGAAAACATCGCGCTGGAAACCAAGGCCGCAAACGACCTCGAATTCGCCCGCCGCTCTGCCGAGCAGGGCGCACGGCAAGCGTACATCGGCGTAATCGCAGGGCTGGCGCAGGTCAAAGCGTTGGAAGCGGCCGAGCTGTCGGCGCGCACAGCGTACGACTCCAACCAGCTCGCCTATGGTGTGGGCGTGCGCATCGGCACCGACGTGCTGAATTCGCAGGCGCAGCTCTTTCAAGCGCGGCGCGATCTGGCACGCGCGCGTTACGACACCATCGTCAACGGGCTACGGCTGAAGTCCGCCGCCGGCTCGTTAAGCGAGGCTGACGTGATCCAGGTGAACACGCTGCTCACGGCCAATGGCTCAAGCGATATCACCGCGTTGCCGCCGGCAAGCGCCAAACCCGAACTGGCGAAACGTGCCGGCAAATCGGCCAAACACTGACTAGTGGGTCTGACCGCGCGGCGGCAGCGGCCGCTCGGCAAACTGCAGCAACGCGCCGCCGCTGGTTTTCCAGATGACCTGGCGGCCCTGCTTGCCGTTGGCCGAAGGCTGCATACCGACGGTCGCCAGTGGCGATTTGAGCGCCTCCAGGAACGCCGTCTCCAGCTCCATGCGCGTCGGGTCGCACGCCATGCGCGTCGACACTAGGTTGCCAAAACGCATGCCCGAGGCGAGCTTCTCATACGGCCCCGAGAAGCGATTGCAGCCCGAGTAGCCGGACGCCACGCCGTTGGCCGCCTCCAGGCCAGCACTGAATTCGATTGAGATCGGCTGCGTAGCCGGGTCGGCGTCGTCGCCCTCGGCGGAAGGCAATTCCTTGGGCGCGGCGCCCGGCTCTTGCCAACGCACGAGCACGAAGCGCGAGCGGCCCTCGCCCTGCGCTTGCGCGAGCGTCGCCTGGCCCGGGTTGGGCGCTGCGTTGGCGGGTGTCTGTTTGGTTTCAGCGGCCGGCGCTGAGGCCACCGCGGGGGCGGCCGCCGCGGGCGCGGATGAAGGCGTTGGCGTCATGCAGCCGGCACCGATGATGGTGGCGGCGGTGACTGCGGCCAGTGCCACGGCGGTCAGCACCACGCGGCGCGGCGTTTGCAGCAGGCTCGGCTTGGGACGATTCGGTTGGGACATGAACGGGTCGTAAACGATGACGGAATGCAAACCACATGAAGAGCCGTTAGTCAGCCCGGCTCGCCATGAGTTCGCACTTTTCGTGCCGAAGGTGCACTGCGTTACAGCGTCGGCAATACCAAAGACGCCACCGCCTCCACCGTCCGGGCGGTTGCACCGCCGTGCGTGGCAGCAAAGGCCAGCGCGGCGCGTGATGCGGCTTCGCGCGCATCGGCATCCGACAGCCAAGCGTCGATCACACGTATCACTGCAGCAGCGTCTTCCACCTGCTCACAGGCACCCGCGGCCACTGCATCGCGTGTCGCCTGCGCAAAGTTGAACGTGTGCGGACCGATGACCACGGGCGTGCCGACCGCGCAGGCTTCGATCAAATTCTGCCCACCAAGCGGAAGCAAACTGCCGCCGATAAACGCCGCTTCCCCGGCCGCGTAGTACAACGCCATCTCGCCCATCGAGTCCCCGAGCAGGACGTCGGCATCGGCAAGCGCATCGGCGTCCGCCAAGCCTGCCGCAGACACCGACAATGCGCTGCGACGCACTACGCGCAAACCCGCGCGTTCGGCCGCCTGGGCCACTTCATCAAAACGCTGCGGATGACGCGGCACGAGAATCAGCAAGGCATGCCGACGCCCGACATGCTGCGCGCGATGCGCCTGCCAAGCGTCGAGCAGCAAGGCCTCTTCGCCCTCACGCGTGCTGGCCGCCACCCATGCCGATCGGCCACGTAGCGCATCGTGCAGCACGCCGCCGGCCATGATCTGGTCCACATGCGGCGTGATGTCGAACTTCAGGTTGCCGGTCACGCGCACGCGCGGCACGCCGAGCGAGCGGTAGCGATCGGCATCGTCGGGCGTCTGGGCCAGCACGGCGGCGAGTTGTGCGTACGTCTGGCGCGCTGCATCACCGAGGCGTGCGGTACGCCGGTGGCTGCGCGCAGACAGGCGTCCATTGACGAGCACCATCGGCACACCAGCGGCATAGGCACGTTCGATCAGTACCGGCCAGATCTCGGTCTCCATCAGCAAGCCAAGGCGTGGCTGGAAGTGGCGCAGGAACCGGTCGACCGCACTCGGCAAGTCGTACGGCAGATACGCCTGGATGACGCGGCCGTTGCGTTGCGCCGCGAATTCAGCGCCGGTGCGGCGGCCCGTCGGCGTCATGTGGGTCAGCAGGACTGCGTGGTACGGAAAGCGCGCAAGCAGCGCATCGATGAGCGGCTGCGCGGCGCGCGTCTCACCAACAGACACGGCATGCACCCACAGCAAAGGGCGATCCGGATTCGGGCGTGGCGGATAGAAGCCAAGCCGCTCGCCAACGTGCTGGCGATAACCGGGCTCCTTGCGGCCGCGCCACCACAGGCGCAGCAATGCAAAGGGCAACGCAATGCGCCACAACCAGCGATACAGAACGCGCAGCATCAGAGCACACCCAGCGCACGCAGCGCATCAAGCGCCTGCGCGCTAGTGGGATGGGCCTCGGCACTGCCAAGGTCGTGCACGTTGGGCGTCCAATAACCGCCCGTGCGCCATGACGTGGTGAAGTTGTAAAGCGCCACGGTCGGCTTGCACAGCGCGGCGGCAATGTGCACAAGGCCGGTGTCCACACCTACCACCGCAGTCGCCTGATCGAGAAACGCCGTCACATCGGGCAGCGACATGCGCGGCGGAATCACCACGCGCCCCACCGTGCCGGGCACCGCAGCGACGATGGCTTCGCGGATCGATTCACTTGTGCGCCGCTCGGTCTCGCTGCCCCACGGCAGAGCAACGGCGTAGTCGCGCGCAAGCAGCTCGCGTGCGACCTCAACCCACGCAGCCTGCGGCCAACCTTTGTCGGCGCGCGAAGTCGCATGCACCAGCGCCACGTATGGACGCGGCAGCTTGAACGGCAACTCGGCAGGCGGCTGCAAACCGAAATCGATGGTATCGGGCAGCGCGTAACCAAGCGCCTCCGCCACCATGCGGCGTGAGCGCTCGACTACGTGCACACGCGGCTCCATCTCGATCTTGCGCTGATAGAACAGCTTAGCGGCGGGCTCATAGCCGGCGCCTTCCGAACGATTGCCGAGGCCCGCCACAAAACCGTTCGGCGTCAGCTTCGCCTGCGCGGCAATGAGTGCAGTCTTGATGAGCCCCTGCGTGTCCAGCACAGCATCGTACGTATTGGCGCGCAACGCACGGCGGAACGCCGCCATCTCGCCCCAGGTTTTGCCGGAACCAAGCGACTTGCGCCAACGTCGCAATGCAAACGGAATCACACCCTGTACGCCACGCACGATGCGGACGATGCCCGCGAAGCCTTCTTCAACCACCCAGTCGATCTCGGCATCCGGATGGGCACGCAGAATATCGGCCACCACCGGCGTGCAATGCACCACATCGCCAAGCGACGATACCTTGACGATCAGCACACGCATGCCGTCACCCTTTCCCCCAACTTCATGAGTGCGGACCGTGCGATCAGAACGGCAGTTGCGCGTCCGGCTTCTCGGCCAGGATCACGCGGCGGAATTCGCCCTGGATGCGCGCCATCGCGGCATCGTTGTCGGCCTCGAAACGCATGACCACCACCGGCGTGGTGTTGGACGGACGTGCCAAGCCGAAGCCATCTTCGTATTCCACGCGCACGCCATCGATGCGGTTAACTTCCTTCGCGCCGGCAAACGTGGCGCTGGCCTTGATCTTGTCGAGCAGCTCGAAGGATTCCCCCTCGGCACACTTCAGTTGCAACTCAGGCGTGCAGTGCGAGTTCGGCAGCGCGTTGAGCGTGGCGCTCGGATCGGCCAGGCGCGAGACGATCTCCAGCAGACGCGCACCCGTGTAAAGCCCGTCATCGAAACCGTACCAGCGGTCCTTGAAGAAGATATGGCCGCTCATCTCACCGGCCAGCGGAGCGCCCGTTTCCTTGAGCTTGGCCTTGACGAGCGAATGGCCCGTCTTCCACATCGTGGCCTTGCCGCCGTGCTCGCGAATGAATGGCGCCAACTTGCCCGTGCACTTCACGTCGAAGATGATTTCGCCGCCCGGGTTGCGCGACAGGACTTCTTGCGCGAACAACATCAACTGGCGGTCGGGGAAGATGACCTGGCCGTCCTTGGTCACCACGCCCAGGCGGTCGCCGTCGCCGTCGAAGGCGAGGCCCAGTTCGCAGTCGGTCGTTTGCAGCGTGCGCACGAGGTCCTGCAGGTTCTCGACGTGGGCCGGATCCGGATGGTGGTTCGGGAAATGGCCATCCACCTCGCAAAACAGCTCCGTCACCTCGCAGCCCATCGCGCGGAACAGCTCCGGCGCAAACGCACCGGCCACGCCGTTGCCGCAGTCCACGGCAATCTTCATCGGGCGGCTCAGCTTGACGTCCGAGACGATTCGGTCGATGTACTGCTGGCGGATATCCACTTGGACGTAGGCGCCGGCGCCTTCAGTGAAATCGCCCTGCTCGATGCGCGTGCGCAAAGCCTGGATTTGGTCGCCGTAGATGGCTTGGCCCGCCAGCACCATCTTGAAGCCGTTGTAGTCGGGCGGATTGTGGCTGCCCGTAACCATCACGCCCGACGTGGCGCGACGGCCAGCCAGCTCGATGTTCGTACCGAAGTAGACCATCGGCGTGGCCACGAGGCCCAGATCGATCACATCGACGCCGCTTGCGCGCAGGCCGTCTGCCAGCGCTGCCAGGAGTTCTGGGCCGGACAGGCGACCGTCACGGCCGATGACGACGGCGGATTCGCCCTTGGCGCGCGCTGCGGAGCCGAAGGCTCGGCCGATCAGGCGTGCGGTTTCGGCATCGACGGTTTTTCCGACGATGCCGCGGATGTCGTAGGCTTTGAAGATGGTGGGGTTCAGTTGTGTCATGAAGTTCTCGGCACATTGAAACGCAGTGTGCGGCGAATGTTACAAGTGGTTTCGGATTCTAACCGTTGACCCTTTATAATACTTGGCTGGCTCTCATGAGCCCTCCGCCTCTTCCCACAACCGCTGGACCGGTCCCTCGTCCAGGTCCTTCGCGCAACGACTACCCTTACAAATCGCATGATCTTGATTACAGGCGGCGCCGGCTTCATCGGCGC
This sequence comes from Ralstonia wenshanensis, assembly GCF_021173085.1. Lineage (NCBI taxonomy): Bacteria > Pseudomonadati > Pseudomonadota > Betaproteobacteria > Burkholderiales > Burkholderiaceae > Ralstonia > Ralstonia wenshanensis. The sequence goes on along the minus strand of NZ_CP076413.1, from coordinate 728,171 downwards.
CAATTTCGTGCTGGATTGGCTGCGCGGTTCCGACGAGCCCGTAGTCAACGTCGACAAGCTGACGTACGCCGGCAATCTGAAAACGCTTGCACCGCTCGATGGAGATGCTAGGCACACGTTCGTTCGTGCCGATATCTGCGATCGGTCCGCGATGGACAGCCTCCTAGCAAAGTATGCTCCCAGGGCGATTGTGCATTTTGCGGCGGAAAGCCATGTCGATCGGTCGATCCACGGGCCGGCAGACTTCGTACAAACGAACGTGGTCGGGACGTTCACGCTGCTCGAAGCCGCGCGTGCGTACTGGAACAAGTTAGAGGGTTCGGCACGCGAAGGCTTCCGGTTCCATCACGTTTCCACCGATGAGGTCTATGGGTCGCTCGGCGTGGACGACGCACCGTTCACGGAAACGACGCCCTACGCCCCCAACAGTCCGTACTCTGCATCGAAAGCAGGTTCAGACCATTTGGTCCGCGCCTACTTCCATACCTATGGGATGCCGGTCCTGACGACCAACTGTTCGAATAACTACGGCCCGTATCATTTCCCCGAGAAACTCATTCCGTTGATGATTGCGAACGCCTTGGCGGGCAAGCCCCTGCCGGTGTACGGCGATGGCCTTAATGTGAGGGATTGGCTATATGTCGGCGACCACTGCGCCGCGATCCGCCGTGTGCTTGAAGCCGGCAAAGTGGGCGAGGTCTACAACGTCGGCGGCTGGAATGAGAAAAACAACCTCGAAGTCGTTCACACGTTGTGCGATCTTCTCGACTCATTGAAACCGCGCGAGCAGGGTGGCTCATACCGCGACCAAATCACCTTCGTGAAGGACCGCCCGGGCCATGATCGCCGCTATGCGATCGACGCACGCAAGCTGGAGCGCGAACTGAACTGGAAACCGGCAGAAACCTTTGAAACCGGTTTGCGCAAAACGGTCGAATGGTATCTTGCGAATCAGGATTGGGTGGCTGACGTGACCTCTGGAGCCTATCGGGAGTGGGTCGACGTAAACTACAGTGGCCGCCGCTAACCAACCGGATTTTTCATGACACGCAAAGGCATCATTTTAGCGGGTGGCTCTGGAACACGGCTGTACCCGATCACGCATTCCGTTTCGAAGCAACTGCTCCCGGTGTACGACAAGCCGATGATCTACTACCCGCTCAGCACGCTGATGCTAGCGGGGATTCGCGACATCCTGATCATCTCCACGCCGCAGGACACTCCGCGATTCTCCGAGATGCTCGGTGACGGCAGCCAGTGGGGGCTGAATGTTCAGTATGCAGTCCAGCCGTCGCCGGACGGACTGGCACAGGCCTTCATCATCGGCAAGGATTTCGTCGGCGGTGACCCATCTGCGCTCATCCTTGGGGACAACATCTTCTACGGCCACGATCTGGTGAAGCAGTTGAACCGGGCCAGCGCACGGGCCAGCGGCGCCACCGTTTTTGCTTACCATGTTCACGACCCGGAGCGCTATGGCGTAGTCGAATTTGACAGTGGCATGCGCGCGGTCTCCCTTGAGGAAAAGCCTGTCAAACCGCGCTCGAATTACGCGGTCACTGGCCTGTACTTCTATGACGCGGATGTCTGTCAGATCGCCGCAGAGGTCAAGCCGTCGGCGCGCGGCGAACTCGAGATCACGGAAGTTAATCAGCGCTATCTTGAGCGTGGCACCCTGGAAGTGGAAATCATGGGACGCGGCTATGCGTGGCTTGACACAGGCACGCACGACTCGCTCATTGAGGCCGCGACGTTCATCGCTACGCTTCAGCGCCGCCAAGGCCTGATGGTTGCCTGCCCCGAAGAGATTGCATTCCGCCAGCGCTGGATTGATTTGGAACAAGTCCAGAAACTGGCTGCGCCGCTCGCCAAGAACGGCTACGGCGCGTATCTCCGCCAGCTTGTCGCCGAGGATGGCCCTCGATGAACCTCAACGTCACAGAAACCACCCTGCCGGGCGTGCTTATTCTCGAGCCCAAGGTCTACGGCGACAACCGCGGCTTTTTTTTCGAGAGCTTCAACACGCGGGAATTCGAGGCTCTGACCGGTGTCAGCACACCGTTCGTGCAGGACAACCATTCGATGTCCCGCAAGGGCGTTCTGCGTGGCATGCACTATCAGATCGAGCATGCTCAGGGGAAGCTGGTCCGCGTGATTTCCGGCGAAGTCTTTGACGTCGCCGTCGATCTGCGCAAGTCTTCGTCGACCTTCGGCAAATGGGCCGGTGTCCACCTGTCGGCCGACAACAAACGTCAGCTCTGGGTCCCCCCCGGCTTCGCCCACGGCTTCCTGGTCTTGAGCGAGACAGCCGAATTTCTCTACAAGACGACCGACTATTGGTACCCGGAACACGAGCGGTCCGTTGTATGGAACGATCCCATAATCGCCATTGAATGGCCCCTGGCGGGCGCAGAGCCCACCCTGGCCGCAAAAGATGCCGCCGCCGCAGCCTTTGCAAACGCCGAGGTTTTCGCATGACCACGTGCGCGCGACCACGTATTGTCGTGACGGGCACAACCGGCCAGGTTGGCTGGGAACTGCTGCGCAGCCTGCAAGGCCTGGGGGAGATCATCAGCATTGATCGTTCGGTGGTGGACCTGTCCCGCCTGGACGCAGTGCGCGCGCTCATCCGCAGCATTGAGCCGTCGATCGTCGTCAATGCCGCCGCCTACACTGCCGTGGACAAGGCAGAACAGGAGCGTGATACTGCGTTCCTGCTCAACGCCGATCTTCCGGGTGTCCTCGCCGAGGAGTGCAAGCGCGCGCAAGCTGCTTTCATCCATTACTCTACAGACTATGTATTCGACGGCCGCAAGGACGGTGCCTACACGGAAACAGACAGCACCAACCCGCTGAACGTCTACGGCGCCTCCAAGCTGGCAGGTGAGCACAACGCATTAGGCGCCAATCCGGCCACTCTGGTTTTTCGCACTAGCTGGGTTTACGGCGCGCGTGGTAAGAATTTTCTGGTCACAATTCAACGCTTGGCCACGGAACGCCCGCAAATGCGTGTCGTCTCTGACCAGATCGGTGCGCCCACGTGGTCTCGTTCCATTGCTGACCTGACCGGCCACGTTATCGCCCGCGGACTCGGCAGCACGCAAGCCGATCCCGCCTGGTGGACCGCACACGGTGGCATCTATCACCTGACCAGCAGCGGCAGCACAAGTTGGCACGGCTTTGCCGAGGCCATCCTCCAACGCTCAGGCATCACAGGTGTGGCCGTCGAGCCGATTCCTGCCGTGGAATACCCAACACCGGCAGTTCGACCAAGCAACTCTCGACTAGCGCTAGACAAGTTGGAGTTGGTTTTCGGGCTTAAACCAGAGAATTGGGAGCAATCGCTGACTAAGTGTCTCGCCCCTACCTCAGTCGAACGAATTCATGCTAACTAACACGCACCTGATTAGCTTCGATGTCAAAGGCGACGAGCGCGGTTCCCTGATCGCGCTGGAGCAAGGGTGCAACTTGCCCTTCCCCGTTGCTCGCGCATATTACATCTTTGACACGGCTCCCGGGGTCCGGCGGGGATATCACGCGCATGCGGATCTGTTGCAAGTCGCAGTTTGTGTCAAGGGCGCCTGCAGCTTTCTGCTGGATGATGGCCAACACCAGGAGGTAGTCAAGCTCGACTCTCCCGCGAAAGGGCTCTTTATCGGGCCAATGATCTGGCGTGAAATGTTTGATTTCACGCCAGATTGTGTGCTGCTTGTGCTGGCAAATAAGATTTATGATCCCGAGGATTACATCCGAGAGTACAAAGAATTCAAGCAACTCATTGATCGTCTAAAACAACCATTGATTTCACCGGAGTCACCAGAGGAGGAGGAGAAGTGATGATTCATCCGTCTGCTGACGTACAGAGTAAGACCATTGGAGAGGGTACGCGCGTGTGGCAATTCTGCGTGATATTAGAAGGCGCAAGAATTGGCAGAAATTGCAACATCAACGCCCATTGCTTTATCGAAGGTGATGTCAGTATTGGTGACAACTCGACGATAAAGTCTGGCGTGTATTTATGGGATGGTACGATCATCGAAGACAGTGTTTTTGTTGGGCCGAACGCTACCTTCACGAATGATCGATATCCCCGGTCAAAGCAATATCCGGATCGATTTCCGGTTACGACCGTCAAGCGAGGCGCATCAATTGGGGCTGGTGCCGTCATACTCCCGGGCCTAACGATCGGCGAGCACGCGCTCATTGGCGCGGGCGCCGTGGTGACCAGAAATGTTCCCGCCCGCGCACTGGTCGTAGGCAATCCCGGCAGGATAGTCCGATACCTGGATACCAAGACCTCCGATTAATTTCGCGACGCCGTAGAAAAACCGCATAGTCACCCGATCATGAGAGAGCAAATTCCTTTTCTTGACCTGAAAGATGTCAATGCCCGCCAAAGGGATGAATTGATCACCGCATTCACCGAGGTGCTAGATGCGGGCTGGTTCATCCATGGCAAGCAATGCGAGGCATTTGAAGCGGAATTTGCTACCTACTGCGAAGCCAAGCACTGCGTTAGCGTAAGCAACGGCCTCGACGCCCTGCACCTGATCCTGCGCGCAATGTCGATCGGGCCCGGCGATGAAGTGATTGTCCCATCGAATACGTTCATCGCGACTTGGCTGGCAGTGACCTTTGCCGGCGCAACGCCAGTGCCGGTCGAGCCACGTGAAGACACGTGTAACCTGGACCCAAAGCTTATCGCTGCCGCGATCACCCCGCGTACCCGCGCAATCATTCCCGTGCATCTGTACGGGCAGCCGGCCGACATGGATCCGGTCCTAGAGATCGCACGTGCACATGGGCTCAACGTAATCGAGGATGCTGCGCAGTCGCACGGCGCGCGTTATCACGGCAAGCGCACGGGCAGTCTCGCGGACGCCGCAGCCTTTAGCTTCTATCCGGGCAAGAACCTGGGGGCACTCGGCGATGGGGGCGCGGTGACGACGTCGGACCCTGAGTTGGCGCAACGCATCCGCATGCTTTCGAACTATGGGTCGCGGAAGAAGTACGTTCATGAAGCAGCCGGTTTCAATGCTCGCCTTGATGAAGTGCAAGCAGCCCTGCTCCGGGTCAAACTCCGCCAACTGGACGCCGACAACGCTATCCGCCAGCAGCTTGTGGGCATCTACACCCGAGAGTTGGCAACCTTGCCGCTTACGTTGCAGGTCGTTCCCCAAGGCTTCGAGTCTGCCTGGCATCTGTTCACGATCCGACACCCAAAGCGGGATGATCTGCAGGCCGAACTGTCCACGATGGGAGTTGGCACGGCCATTCACTACCCGACCTCGCCGCACCGTCAAGGCGCCTATGCAGCTACCGCGCTAGGCAAGCTGGATTTGCCGATCTCGGACCGTATCCACGCCGAGACGTTGAGCCTTCCTCTCTCGCCCGTGCATACCGAGCAGGAAGTCCTTCAGGTCGCTGAAGCTGTGCAGCGCGCCGTCGTGAAAATTGGCGCTACGGCCTGCTGAGCAGCATGCTGCAAATCTTTAAGGCACTCCTGATCACGGGGCTGGGCACAATTACGTCGCTCGGCCTGGGCGCCTTGGCATTGAAGATCATGGCCGTCCAAACTGGCCCCGCCGGCGTCGCCGTGTTTTCGATGCTCCGACAAGTGCAACAGACTGCGACCATCATTGGATCTTGGGGCGGTCAAACGGCCTACACTCAATCCCTGGCGCGCAGCACATCAGGCTACCCCATCCGCTTCTGGACGCTCGCGCGTCTGGCCATTGTGGGCTGCGTTCTGACGGCACTGCTCTTGTCGATTGTCTGTCTGTTCGGTGCGCAATCGTTGCTGCCGGGGATCCACTGGGCAGCAGCACACCTGACCATCACCATCGGGGCGGCGGTCGCCGGTATCCTGTTCTTTTTCTTCATGGGCGTGCAGGCAAGCGGCGGCCGTCACGGCGGCATCGCGGGTACGCAAATCGCAGCGGCAGGCACGCTGCTTGCGGTCGTAGCCTGCGGCTATTTCGCGCCTACGGAATGGCGTACGCTCGTCAACGCCTTGGCGTTATGCATGTCGCTCCTGGTGGGAGCAGCCTATGCATGGCAGTCCGCCCGCCGCCGCGGCCTCCTTCCATGCCGGAACCCTGCCGCTCCCCCGCTCGACTGGGCGGTGGCCCGAGAGTTCCTGCAAGTTGGCGCATCCTCGCTCATTAGCGCCGCATTGGCGACCGGCTCAGGCCTTTTGATACGCCGGATGCTGATCCAAAGGCTGGGACTAGACTCTGCCGGTATCTTCGATGCAGCCTGGACGGTTTGCATGATGTACGTGTTGACTCTGCTGAGCGCACTATCGAATGTCTATCTACCCAAGCTAGCGTCCTGCAATACCATTGAAGAGGAGTGCAATCTGCTCCAGGCAGTGCTCAAGCTAGTGCTGGCTGCATTCGTCCCCATGGTATGCGTGATGATCGCAGCGCGCGGTTTGGTGATTGAACTCCTTTACTCACCGGCGTTTAGCGATGCGGCGTCGATCATTCGCTGGATGCTTGCCGCCGACCTTTTGAAGGTAGCGGGCTTTATCTTTGCAATGCCCTTGCTGGCACGCGGACACAGCCGCCTTTTTCTCGCCAGTGAATTGTTGTGGTACGGGCTATTCTGGATCGGTATCTGGGTTGTCCGTGATACAGGACACTCCCTACCAGAGCATATCGGCATCGCTTATCTGGTCTCGTACGCGGGGTACTGGCTATTCGTCGCCATGTACGTTCCCCGACTGAGATCATATGCTCGGCATCTCCGAGCCAGCTACTTGTTGTGCATATGCGCAGCCATACCTATTGCGCTCACCATCGCGCTCAATTGGCATACCACCGCGCATGTCGACTGGATGCGCAACACACTCAGCGTGCTACCCGCGCTCGCCTTCTCTGCGGCCGCCTTGCGACCATGGCGCCTAATTTCCTTGAAGAATCGCTCGTGACGTCAACTTTCAAGCAACTGCCGACGGAACCGCTGGTTTCCGTAATGGTGATTACTTACAACCAAGCGCATTTCATTCGCGAGACGCTGGATAGCGTCCTGTCACAGGACTATCCGCACTTGGAGATTGTTGTAGCAGACGATGCTTCAACTGATGACACTCCAAGGATTCTCGAGGAGTACGCTGCCCGCTATCCGGGACGCGTCAAGCCGATCCTCAATGCAACGAACCTTGGGATCACAGGAAATAGCAACGTGGCCCTGTTCGGCTGCACTGGGGACCTGATCGCTGTCATGGGTGGTGACGACCTCTTCTTACCCGGCAAGGTCTCAAAGCAAGTCGAAGCTTTCCATTCGGACCCTGAAGCCGTGCTGTGCTATCACCCGGTCGACATCTTCGAGTCGAAATCGAACCAGACTCTTTTCGTGACCGACCAGCATGCCCGAGAAGACATCCGGTCATACCGCGACATCATCCTGAAGGGGGGTATCGCGGGCGCATCGTCTGTCATGATCCGCCCCGAAGCCATTCCTCCCGGCGGCTTCGACGATCGTCTACCTTGGGTAAGTGATTGGCAGTTCTATATCGAGGTTGCCCTGCGAGGCAAGGTCGTCAAGGTCAATGAAATCCTTGGGCGGTATCGCAAACACGGGTTCGGTGCAAGCGATCGCACCTTGGAATTGTTGACCGAATCGCTCTACGCGTTGGATCTGGTCGTCGAGAAGAATCCCGAATTCAGCGATCTTCCTGCATTGTGCAAGCAGGGAAAAGCGCGCTACATCGCCGGGGAGGCGTTCCGGCAACTGACAAAAGACCCCCAGATCGCGGCCCAGCTCGCGAAACGCTGCGTTGATCTCGCGCCTGAATCAAGCCGATACCGCATTCTGCACGCGTTCTCGATCGCGAACCGCTGGATGCCGGGCCTGTCTTGGCTGACATGCAAAGTAGTGCCGTATGCAAAGTACGCACTCAAGCGTAGATTGGGATAACGGTACATGCTCGGCCTGTTGCGCTTTCGACGCCTCTATTTACTCCCCGTGGTAGGAACGCTGGTTTTCTACGCACTGCCGAGCGCTCTCGGAATGCTTCTTCGGAGTAATGGGTATGACGCTGAAATGCTGACACTGTCCTTAATTTCGATGGTGACGTACCTTCTTACGTTCCACTTCTTGTCGAGGCGAACCGCGGTCAAGGCAATGCTGCGGAGTGCTCTGCTGCACGTGTCGTGGCGACATTTTTGCTTGGTTGTTTTGCTGTGCTACTTCTGCATGATTGCATATGCTGCGGCCACAGCACCAGGAATCGCACTCATTGCGTCACTTCAAGGCGCATCGCTTGACCAGATTGCCCAGCTGAGAGAAACATTTCTGCGAACCAGGGTGGGTGCAGAACGCGCGTTGCTCTACTGGTACGCGATCAACATTTCGTCGCTGATGCCACTGGTTTTGAGCATCCTATTCCTGAAGCAAGCCAAGTACAGATATATCGTTCTGATTGCATTCTTGTTCACACTGGCGCTAACGCTCGAAAAAAGCTTAAGTATCACAGCGCTTATCCCGCTAATAATTATTTTCTACAATTCCAACCGACGAAAATTCGTTTATCTTATTGGCGCCGCATTGATCGCAGCGGTTATGGTCGTCTCCTTTGCAGCGCGTGGTGGGCTGAGCGCCCAACAAGGTGACTCAGCATCGACTGGATCGGCTGCATCAGTACCGGATGAATATAATATTTTCCAAGGTAGCGATAGCCAAGCGCTCTATGTCCTTAATCGTATCTTGTATATTCCCTATGCATCCGCTGTGGATTGGCTGCGTTATTTGGACATCGAATTAAAAGGTGATCCGGTCTATGGACAATCAATCGGGGTCATTGCATACCTGACTGGGAGACCCAGCCTCAATCTGGAACGCGAGATCTTTGCATTCGAATGGGGGCAAAACGAGACGCAAACGGGTTCAGCAAATACTGTATTTTACATTGATGCATATATTAATTTCGGCGCAACTGGAGTCATCCTGTACTCCGCTCTTTTAGCGTTACTTGTAAGGTTATGTTTAGCCTCACGGAACCGCGCCATTTGTGCAGGACTTGCCGTGCCCATGATCTACGTATGCTTCAACTCTCTGTCTGCCATCATTTTCAGCGGCGGCTTGGGCATCCTCGTTGGGCTAGCCGTCTTGACCCGCTTTAGTGACAGTGCCCTGGAATGGAAGCATACCGATCAGTTTGTGTTCGGCCCAAATCCTAGCTAAACAGAACCGCCCTCCAATCTAACATGTCAAATATTGTTCTAATCACCGGCGGCGCCGGATTCATTGGATCGCATCTCACTCCGAAGCTATTGGAAGCCGGATACACCATACGTATCCTTGATAACCTTTCGACGCAGATCCATGGCGCGCTGCCCACGGACCTGGAATGGCTGAACACCGAAGGCATTGAGTTCGTCCGCGGCAGCGTTGCCGAGCGCGATACCTGGGTATGCGCGCTAAAAGGTGTGGAAACCGTCGTACATCTGGCCGCTGAGACTGGTACCGGTCAATCGATGTACGAAGTCGCGCGCTACAACATGATCAACACCCACGGTACAGCGCTGCTGTTCGACGTGCTGGCGCAAGACAAGGCACGCACCGTAAAGCGCGTGATTCTCGCTTCGAGTCGCTCGGTATATGGCGAAGGCGCTTACCATTGCGCATCCTGTGGATTGGACCCCGTCTATCCGGATAGTCGCACCCCGGAAGCGCTGGCCGCGCATCGTTGGGAATACGAGTGCCCTAGCTGCGGCGCAACGCTGACGGCGAAACCAACTTCCGAAACTGATCGTGTCCGCCCCGGCTCCATTTACGCCGCTACGAAATACGCACAGGAAGACCTGACACGCATTGCCTGCGAATCCCTGGGAATCGACTACGTCATCTACCGTTTCCAGAATGTCTACGGCGAGCGGCAATCCTTGAACAATCCGTACACCGGGATTCTCTCCATCTTCTCGACGCGCATACGCCGCGATCTGGTTCTACCACTATTCGAAGACGGCGAGGAAAGTCGCGACTTCGTTCACGTGGAAGATGTTGTCACGGCGGTCGCCACGGGTGTCGCGTCCAAAAACGCGATCAACCGCATCTTCAACGTGGGTAGCGGAGTCCAGTGCTCCGTCAGGCAGGTTGCAGAGGAACTGACTCGCGCCCTTGGCAAGACGCCGAACGTTCAAGTCACAGGCCAGTATCGCGTGGGGGACATCCGCCACAACTACGCAAACATGACTGCTAGCGCTTCGATACTTGGCTTCAGGCCAGCCATTTCTTTGCAAGAAGGGCTCCGCCGGTTTGCTGCTTGGGTGCATACCCAACCGCTTCCCGCCGACCGGCTCGAAGAAGCCAATAAAGAACTGCGCGCCCGAAAGCTGATGGGCTAAATGATGGCGACTACGTTCCGCCTGATTCCGTGGCTGCGAGAGGACCTCCTGCGGGGCCTCTCTCTAGAGGGGAATACTTCCATCTCGGGGGGCTGGCGCCTGTGGGTAAATGTACTGTCTCCGCGCTTTGCCCCGGTGCTGCTCTGCCGCCTGGCGCACAGCTGTCACCGACACCGCTGGGGAGCGGCCAGTAAAGCGCTCTCAATGCTGAACTTCGTCGTCTTCGGCATCGAAATTGCCGCCCGCTGCGAGATTGGACCCGGACTGTACTTCCCACACACCCAGGGCACTGTGATAGGCGCGTGGAGCATTGGTAAAAACGCTGTGATCTATCAGGGCGCGACACTCGGTGCCAAAGAACTTGATTTTGCCTATAGCGAAGTATCTCGCCCCAGACTCGACGACAACGTAACCATCGGCGCAGGCGCTAAGGTGCTCGGCGGTGTGCGGCTTGGCCATGGCGCCCGCGTTGGAGCCAATGCAGTCGTGATCACCTCCATCCCAGAAGGGGCACTCGCGGTTGGAGTACCGGCCAAGATTTCCAACACATGAATACGACTGAACGCTCCCTCTCAGGAAAGCGCGTGCTGATCATGAGCCCGCGTTTTTTCGGCTATGAGAATGCAATTGCTCAAGCGCTTCGTGCACTAGGCGCACAAGCTGAAGTGGTGCTCGACAAGCCGTCGAATACTGTCTGGACCAAGGCTGCCACACGTCTGTCACCATCTCTCGTGGCCACCCGCATGGCGAATTACATTCGTTCGCTTGCAGAACAATATGGCCGAGACAGTTTCGACGAAGTCGTCGTGATCAAGGGCGAGGCCTTGCACGCGGAAGCTGTCGAACTACTGCGAGCGGCGTTCCCTCGGGCACGATGTACTTACTACAACTGGGATTCGCTGAGAAACTACCCCCACCTTAAAGATATACTTCCGCTGTTTGACGCTTGCTTTAGCTTCGACGCCGAAGACTGTGAGTCTGTGGGACAGCTTGCCCACCTGCCCCTGTTCTATACCGATGAATACCGGGATCTTCCATTAGTGGAGCCCCGGTACGACCTTTTCGCCGTGGCGTCATTGCATTCCGATCGCTATGACGTCATTCAGCGCGTCATACGTCAATGCCCCGAGGCAACGCGAGCGTTCACGTACTTTTTCTACCCGAGCAAAATTGCGCTGTTCGGCAAGAAGGTCCTTGAGCCCGGGTTTATCACGCCACCACTGCGTGAAATCCAGTGGACACCGCTGCCGAAGGGAAAAATGATCGACTGCCTCGTTCGCAGCCGCGCAGTCATCGATGTACAGCACCCGCTCCAAACAGGGCTCACGATGCGAACCATCGAAATGGTTGGCGCTAACAAAAAGCTCATCACAACCAATCCTCTGGTCAAGAGCTACGATTTCTACAACCCGAAGAACATCCTGGTGATCGATCGAACGCAACCGGAAATTCCGTCCACGTTTTTCGACACAGAGTACACGCCGCTGACCGAAGCAATCCGACAGAAGTACAGCATCCACACATGGCTGGCCGTCCTGCTCGGACTCCAGCCTGTAGCGTCCTATCAACGCGCCCCGTCCGACTTCCCTGAACTGCGGAACCCTGCAGCATGTTGAATTTCAGTATTGGTTTCATTGTCTCGTTCTGCATCACCATGCTGGTGGTCAGGTACGCGCATCTACACTCCCACTTATCTGGCGATGCGGATCTGAATGGCGCGCAAAAGTTTCACACGAAACCGGTCCCCCGCATCGGAGGTAGCGGCATCGCAGTTGCCCTGATCTTGAACGGCGTTGCTCTATGGATCGCCAGCGCATACCAGTTCCCAGAGTATGCAATGCTGATTGGCGCATCGCTTCCTGCTTTCCTCGGCGGTTTTATCGAAGACTTAACAAAGCGTGTCAGTGCACGCGACCGCCTGGTTTTGACGATCGTCGCAGCGCTCTTGGCAGTATGGCTACTCAACGCACGAATAGCGCAGGTCGATATCCCTGGCTTTGGTTCTTTGGCCGTCCCATACTACGGCTCCATTCTTTTGACCGCACTGGCTGTGGCAGGTTTGGCCAACGCTATCAACATCATCGATGGTTTCAACGGACTAGCGGCGATTGTCGCCACCATGATGTTCTTGTCGCTTGCGCTGGTTGCCTTTCATGTCGGTGACGTATTTGTTTTGTCGTGCGCGCTTGTCATGGCAGGGGCGATCTTGGGTTTTTTCCTGTGGAACTTTCCAGGCGGCCATATCTTCCTTGGCGACGGCGGAGCCTACCTCATCGGCTTTATGTTGGGAGAATTGGCGGTGCTACTGACCATGCGTCACACGGAAGTCTCCGCTTGGTACCCGGTGCTCATGTTCATCTACCCGATTTTTGAAACACTGTTCTCCATCTATCGGAAGCAATTCCTGCGCGGGATATCCCCCGGGATACCAGATGGCATTCACCTTCACATGCTGATCTATAAACGCCTGATGCGCTGGGTTGTTGGTAGTCAGGAGGAGCGCCATCGACTACGTCGGAATTCGTTCACCTCGCCTTATCTGTGGTTGTTGAGCCTGTTAGCGGTTCTACCGGCAACACTTTTCTGGAACCGCAATGGATGGTTAATTGCTTTCGTGGTCGTTTTTGTATCGACCTATGTCTGGCTGTACTGGAGCATCGTGCGCTTCCGTGTGCCGCGTTGGATGATTGTCAAGAAAAAACATCATGATTGAAGAACAGATGCCCGCCGATGAGAATAGTTTCAGTACTGGCTTGAATGATGTCGGCGCATTTATTCGCCGTCATGCGCTCAGGCTCGCAGTTTTCACCGCTATTGGTGCAGGCGCCGCTTTCGCCGCTACATTCATAATGCGCCCGCTTTGGCAAGCGCAGGTTACTGTTCAAAGCGGACAGCTATATTGGGTAACATCGACAGGCCCGACCGTGGTCAACATCGAACCACCGGCCCGTACGGTAGATCGTCTTAAGGTAGCGACGTTTCAAGACACGGTACTTAAACAGCTCAAATTGCCTTTGAATGAGGGGGTGAGCCCGGAAACGGATCTCATTCGGCGCAGCTTCGAAGTCCGCCTTTTACGCAATTCTGACCTCATAGAGCTTGCAGTCCGGGGGTATAGTCCGGCCGACGCGTCACGTGTGCTGCAGCAATACGTGCGTAATCTAGCGGACGAGCATGCCTCTTTGGCAAAACCCACGCTAGACCGGCTCTCTGAGGACATGAGGGAGGTTGAGGCAGACCTATCGGGGGCCAGAGCTCGCCAAGCCGAGCTTGAAAGGCGTGAGCAGGAACGCTCGAAAACAAGTATTGCTGGGAAATTCTCGGAAAACGTGTTGCTAGACAACATGGTCAGCAGCACCGCCGCGGATATCCGATTGCTGCAGCAGAGGAAGAATACGCTTCAAGAACAACTTAACCCCGAGCGCACTTTTAATACGCGTGTGATCGGTGAAACCGTTGTAGGCCGCGACCCGGTGTTTCCGAAGCGGTCACTTTTCGCTGTCTCGGGAGGGTTGATCGGCTTATTGCTCGGTTTGATTTACTGCGCCTTGCGTAGTGATCCCGTAAAGAGTTACAGAAGTAAGATGTGAGCCAAATTGCCCACGCCATCGGCGACCTCCAAGGCTGCTGCTCCCCCCTCCAAACCCTGCTGGCAGCCCTCCCCGCCAACGCCCCCCTACGCTTCGTCGGCGACCTCATCAACCGCGGCCCCGACTCGCTGGCCACGCTACGTCAGGTCATCGCGCTTTGCGAATCAGGACGCGCACGCACCGTCCTCGGCAACCACGACATCCATCTGCTTGCGGTGGCGGCAGGCGTACGGAGACCCGGCAAGCGAGACACGATCGCCGACATCCTCTCCGCCCCCGATAGCGACCAACTCATCACCTGGCTACGACACCAGCCGCTGGCCATCTTCGAAAACAGCTTCCTGATGGTGCACGCCGGCGTCCTGCCTCAGTGGACAACAGGCGATGTGCTGGAGCTAGCCAGCGCGGTGGAGCGCGAGCTGCGTAGCCCACATTGGAAAACCTTCCTGGCCGATGCCTTCGGCAACCATCCGGCCAAGTGGAGCAACGATCTCGTCGGCATGGATCGGCTGCGTCTGACCATCAACGCTCTCACTCGCCTACGCTTCTGCAAGCCAGATGGCACGATGGAGTTCGAAACGACGGATGCCGATGGCGCGCCGGATGGCCACATGCCGTGGTTCGACGTGCCGGGGCGTCGCACGCGAGGCACGCCCATCGTGTTCGGGCATTGGTCCACACGCGGGCTGGTGATGCGCGACGACGTGATGGGCTTGGACACCGGATGCGTGTGGGGGGGCAAGCTGACAGCGGCGAAAATGTCGTTGGCGCCGGCCGGTCGTGACGTGGTCCAAGTGGATTGCGAGCAGGCGCAGGACCCGCTCGCGCACAAAAATAAGTAGCCGATTGACCTAGCCCGCGCGAGCGATCAGCGTCGCAACGGCGTCGTGGCTATGTGCGGCCAGCGCACGGCGGTCCATCTCCGGAGCCACGGCGGGGCCTACGAATACCTCGACCACCAACGGCGGCCCGTTCAGCATGGCGTTGATCGTGTCCATCATCGACAGATCGCCGATGTACGCGGGAATGGTCGTCAACGCGCCCGTCTCGGCAATGCGATACCGCAGCGCCAGTGGGCGGATTGGTGCGCCAGCACTGACGGGCGCCTGAAACAGGTTGGCGTGGAACGGCAGCAGCTGCAGCCCGTCAGACGTTGTGCCCTCGGGAAACACGCAAATGACATCGCCCGAACGCATCGCATCGGCAATGACGTGCATGATGCGATGCGCGTCGCGCTTGCGGGCGCGCTCGACGAACAGCACGCCGGTCTGCGCACACAGCCAGCCAATCACCGGCCAGTTGCGAATCTCCGATTTGGCGACGAAGCGCGGCGGATACCAGCTGTTGATCGCATAGATGTCGATCCATGAGACATGGTTGGACACCAGCATGGAGCCAGCCAGTTCCTTGCCCGCGACCGGCTCGCCATGCACAACGAGCGAGACACGGAACAACGCAAGCAGCTTGCGCGACCAGCGCTGGATCAGCCTCTGCTTGGTCTCAAGCTTGACCCACCAGAACAGCAGCGCGCACGTGATCAGACCTTCTGCCAGATGCACGAGCAATCGCAGCTTGCGCAGCACATGCTTGCGCTGCGGCGTGTTTCCCTCTGCGGGCACGCCTGCCATGTCCTGATCAATGCCCGTCATAGGCGAGATGGCCAGCAACCATCGTGGCACGTACGCGACCGGCCAGCTCAAAGCCCAGGTACGGCGAGTTCTTGCCTTGGCTGCGCAGGGTGCGCGGCTCGAGTTTCCAGGTCGCATCCGGATCGAACACGCACACATCCGCCATCGCACCCACTTCCAGCGAGCCTGCCTGCAAGCCCAATACGCGGGCGGGCTCGCTAGTGATGCGCGCCAGCGCCTTCGGCAGATCCACCTTGTGCTCGGCAGCCCAGCGCAGCGTGAGCGGCAGGAGGGTTTCGAGGCCGGTGGCGCCGGGCGTGGCTTCGGCAAACGGCAGCAGCTTTTCGTCGTCGTCCACGGGCGTGTGATCGGAGCAGATCGCGTCGATGGTGCCGTCGGCGAGCGCACGCACGATGCCATCACGATCGCGGCCCGAGCGCAGCGGCGGCACAAAGCGCATCTGCGAATTGAAGTAGCCGATGTCGACGTCGGTCAGGGAGATATGGTGGACGTTCACGTCACACGTGACCGGCAAACCTTCGGCCTTGGCGCGGCGCACGAGATCAATACCGGCCGCCGACGACAGGCGGCAAAGATGCACACGCGCGCCCGTGCTGCGCATCAGCTCAAAAATGGTGTGCAGGCGTACGGTCTCGGCCATCACCGGCACACCCGACAGGCCCAGGCGCGAAGCCAGCGGGCCGCTTGCGGCCACACCGCCCTTGCCCAGATACGGATCTTCCGGGCGCAGCCAGACAGTAAAGCCGAAGGTCTGCGCGTACTGCATGGCACGCATCAGCACCTGCGTATCGATGATCGGCGAGTCGGCTTGCGAGAAGCCCACGCAGCCCGATTCGGTCAATTCGGCCATCTCGGTCAGCACCGCGCCCTTCAGGCCGACGGTCAGCGCGCCGAGCGGATACACGTGCGCCTGGTTCAGGTTGCGCGCGCGGAACTTGAGCATCTCCACTAAGCCGGGTTCGTCCAGCACCGGATCGGTATCTGGCGGGCACACCAGCGAGGTTACGCCGCCGGCCATCGCCGCCGCCATCTCCGATTCGAGGGTGGCTTTGTATTCGAAGCCCGGCTCACGCAGGCGTGCGGACAGGTCAATCAGGCCCGGGCAAACAACCAGGCCCGTCGCGTCGATGGTCTTGTTGGCATGGAAATCCGCCGGCGCGTGGCCGACACCGACCACCTTGCTCGCCGCGATGTACAGATCCTGTTGGGCGTCGATACCGTTGGCCGGGTCGATCAGGCGGCCGCCTTTGATATGCAGTTTCATCGTTTCAATATTTTTGAGATTGATGCAAAACGAAGCGAAGCGGTTCTGGCGGTTCGGCGCCGACGCAGACAGTACAAAAAGTACGGCAAGTCGGCGCCGGGCCGCCAGAATCGTTTTTCATCGATCTCAGTCGTTGTTGCCCGCCACGATGCCCATGACCGCCATACGGACCGCAATGCCGAACGTCACCTGATTCAGGATCACCGATTGCACGCCGTCTGCCACGGCGGAGTCGATCTCCACGCCACGGTTCATCGGGCCAGGGTGCATGACGATGGCGTCGGGCTTAGCCAGCGCCAAGCGCTCCTGCGTGAGACCGTAAGCCTTGAAGTATTCCTGCGCGGAGGGCAACAGCGCACCGCTCATGCGCTCGTTCTGCAGGCGCAACATGATGACCACGTCCACGCCCTTCAGGCCTTCTTCCATGTTGTGGAAGACGCGCACACCCATGTGCTCCAGCCCGCCCGGCAGCAGCGTGCGCGGGCCGATGGCACGCACTTCGGCACAGCCCAGCGTCGTCAGCGCATGGATGTCCGACCGCGCCACGCGCGAATGCAGGATATCGCCAACGATCGCCACCGTCAGATTGGAGAAATCCTTCTTGTAGTGGCGGATGGTGTACATGTCGAGCAGCCCCTGCGTGGGGTGCGCATGACGGCCATCGCCAGCATTGATGACGTGCACGTGCGGTGCGACGTGCTCGGCGATCAGGTACGGCGCACCCGAACTGGCATGCCGGACGACAAACATGTCCGCCTGCATCGCCGACAGATTGTTGATCGTGTCGAGCAGCGATTCACCCTTGCTGGTGGACGACGCATTGATGTTCAGGTTGATCACGTCTGCCGACAGCCGCTTGGCCGCGATCTCGAACGTGGTGCGCGTGCGCGTGGAGTTCTCGAAAAACAGGTTAAACACACTCTTGCCGCGCAGCAGCGGCACCTTCTTCACTTCGCGGTCCGAATCCGATACGGAGACGAACTGCTGCGCGGTGTCCAGCACGTGCGTGAGGATGTCGCGCGACAGCCCCTCGATCGACAGCAAATGCTTGAGCTCGCCGTTTTTCGTGAGCTGCGGGTTGGCAAAAGTCTTGGGCATGAGAAACGAAGGGCGACGAGGTCAGTACAGGTCTGGTCAAAGCGGGTGCGGTGCGGGGCGCGAACTCAAGCGCCCTTGGGCTCGCGCGTGAAGGTGAAGCGGGCGGAAGCGCCCTCGCCGGTTTCGCTCAGCACGAGCGATTCGTTGGGCGGCAGCGTGATGCGTTCACCGATGTAATCGGGGGCAACGGGCAGTTGGCGCTCACCGCGATCGACCAGCACGGCCAACTCGACCGCCGCCGGCCGGCCGTAGTCGAACAGCTCGTTGATGGCCGCGCGGATGGTGCGGCCGCTGGCCAGCACGTCGTCCACCAGCAGGATGCGGCGCTCGTTCACGTCGAACGGCAGCGTGGTCGGCTGCGCCTTGGCGTGCAGGCCCTTCTTGGCGTAGTCGTCGCGGTGCATGGCCACGTTGACGACGCCGTATTCCGGCAGGCCAAGGTCATGCGCCAGCCGCTTGGCGATCCAGGCGCCGCCGCTGACAATGCCGGCCACCGACCAGGTATGGCCGTCTGCCAGCCGCGTGCGCAGTTGTGCAACGAGGCTCTGGTACAGCGCCTCGGCATCGATCTGTTGCGATGTCATGCGTGTTCGTCGAAAAACTGTTGGAGGATGATGCGCGCGGCTTCTGCGTCGAGCACATCGTCGGAGGCACCGGCGTCCTGCGCGGCGATCGACGAATAACGCTCGTCCACCCAGGTAACCGGCAGGCCATAGCGGCCGTGCAATTGATTGCCGAAGCGCTTGGCAAGCTTGATCATCGGCTGCTCTTCACCGTCGGGGTGAACAGGCATGCCGACCACAAAGCCAACCGGCTGCCATTCGCCTACCAGCCGGCTGATCTGTGCGAACCGGAAATCGGTCGAGCGGTTCGGAATGGTTTCCAGCGCCCGTGCAGAGCGCGTGATGGAATTACCCAGCGCCACGCCGATGCGTTTTTCGCCGTAATCGAATGCCAGCAAGGTGCCCTCTGCGGGCACGGAAGGGGTGGCCGGACGCGCCGGCTCAGGCATGCCCGGCCTCGCCCGACAGCATGGCGGGGTTGATACCGAGCAGGTTCAGCGCCGCGGCAAACCGCTCTTCGGCAGGCACGTTGAAGATGATCTCGGGATCGGCCTGGACGGTCAGCCAGCCGTTGCGGCTGATTTCGTCTTCCAGTTGACCGGCGCTCCAGCCGGCATACCCGAGGGTGAGGATGAACCGGTGCGGGCCGGCACCTTGGGCGACGGCTTCGAGGACATCCTTGGAGGTGGTCATTTCCAGCCCGCCCGGCACCGCCAGCGACGACGAATACGCGCCCGTGGCGTCGTGCAGCACGAAGCCGCGCTCGGTCTGCACCGGGCCGCCGTAATACACGGATTGCTCTGCGAGGGGATGGATTTCGAGCTTGAGATCGATCTTGTCGAACAGCGTCGCCAGGTCGATGTCGATGGGGCGGTTGATCACGAGCCCGAGCGCACCGCGCTCGTTGTGCTCGCACATGTACACGACCGCGCCCGAAAACGTGGAATCCGCCATGCCGGGCATAGCGATCAGGAACTGATTCGTGAGATTGATAAGTGCGTCAGGCGAGGCCATGGGAGGAGTTTACCAAAAGCCCCCGGCCGCCGCCCCTCTCATTTGGAGGAATCGGCCCTCGGCGCAAGGTTTTTTGCGTGTGCGCATTGTGGCGCTTTAGGCACTCGCCGCGCCTGCGTGCGGCGGCGTGGTGTTCAGCGCCTCCAGATCTGCGGCTTCCAGCCAGCGCCATTCACCTGGTGCCAGATCGCCCAGCGACAACCCGCCGATGGCGCTGCGGTGCAATCCGGCCACGTGGTTACCGGCGGCCGCCACCATGCGTTTCACTTGGTGGTATTTGCCTTGCGTGAGCGCCATGCGCAGGTGGTGCGTATCGACACGCTCCGCCCAGGCGGCGGCAACGTTTTCATTCTCGTCAGCCAGCAGCACGCCGGCGCACAACTGGGCGATCTGTGCATCGGCTACGGGCTCGGCGGTGGTGATCTCGTACACCTTGGGCACCTGGTGGCGCGGGCTCGTGATGGTGTGAACGAACTGGCCGTCGTCGGTGAGCAGCAGCAGGCCCGTGGTGTCCTGGTCAAGCCGCCCGACGCATTGCACAGCGCGCTCGCGCAGCGGCAGCGGCAGCAGCGTGTACACGCTCGGATAGTGTTTCGGCTTTTGCGAGCACTCCACGCCGGCGGGCTTGTTGAGCATCAAATAGGCGCGGGCATGGTATGCCCAGCGCTCGCCGTCGACATCCAGCACCAAGCCAGCGGTATCCACGAGCGCATCAGGGCTTTCCATCTCGACGCCGTTGATGAATACCAACCCCGCGAGCACGAGGTCCTTGCAATAGCGGCGCGTGCCGAAGCCCTGGGATTGCAGGATGCGATACAGCGGAAGACGAGAAGAATCAGCCATGACAACAACGTGAACAAGACAAAAAGGGGCGATTTTTGCGATACGCTCGGCCGGTCAAAAGAGCAACCGATTCCAGCCGATGCCCTCCACCGCCCCAAGCCGCCAGCCGTACAACATCGGAGCACACTTCCAGCGCGGTCTGGTGTGGTTCCGGCGCGATCTGCGGCACTTCGACCACGCGGCGCTGCATTATGCCTTGCGCCACTGCCGCGAAGTCTATTGCGTGTTCGTATTCGACCGCGACATCCTCGACGCGCTGCTTGCGCGGGGGCTCAAGGCCGACCGCCGTATCGAGTTCATCCGCGCGTCCATTGAGGAACTGCGCAGCGCCTTGCGCGAGGCCGGCGGCGACCTCATCGTCGTGCATGACCACCCCCGCCAGGCGATTCCCGAGATCGCGCGCGAGCTGAACATCGAAGCCGTCTTCGCTAACCACGATGAAGAGCCTTCCGCGCAGGCCCGCGATGAAGCCGTGCGCAAAGTGCTAGCCCAGCAGCCGTGCGCCTGGTTCGACTTCAAGGATCAGGTGATCTTCGAGCGCGACGAAATCCTGAACGGACAAGGCAAACCGTACGGCGTTTTCACGCCTTACAAGAACGCGTGGTTGGCCGCGCTGACGCCGTTCGACTTGCGCGCGTATCCGACAGAGCCGTACTTCGGTGCGCTGGCCAAGCCGCCGCAGGCGCTTGCGTACGCCACGCCTGCGCTGGAAGCGATGGGCTTTGCGCCCACCAATTTGTCGGAGATTGCCCTGCCCACCGGCATGTCGGGCGGCCAGGCTTTGCTCGACGAGTTTGAGGAGCGCATGGACGACTACCATGCGCGCCGCGACTTTCCGGCCGTGCGCGGCCCAAGCTATCTGTCAACGCATCTGCGCTTTGGCACCGTATCGATCCGCACGCTGGCAGCGCGTGCCCACGCCGCCATGCTGCGCGGCAGCCGAGGGGCGGCGACGTGGCTGTCGGAACTGGTCTGGCGCGACTTCTATTTCATGATCCTGCACCACCGGCCGGACTTGGCCGACGGCGCCGCATTCCACCCGGAATTCGATCGCATCCGCTGGGTAGACGGCGACACCGGCGACGCGCGCTTCGAAGCCTGGAAGGCCGCGCGCACCGGTTACCCGCTGGTGGACGCCGCCATGCTGCAAATCTTCCAGAGCGGCTACATGCACAACCGCCTGCGCATGGTGGCGGCGAGCTTTCTCATCAAAGACCTTGGCATCAATTGGCGACGCGGCGAGCAGTATTTTGCCGACGTGCTCAACGATTTCGACTTCTCCGCCAACAACGGCGGCTGGCAATGGGCGGCCTCCAGCGGGTGTGACGCACAACCGTGGTTCCGCATCTTCAACCCCGTCACGCAATCGGAGAAGTTCGACCCGCAGGGCCGCTTCATCCGCAAGTACCTGCCGCAGCTGGCAAAGCTGCCTGACAAGTACATCCACGCGCCATGGACGGCACCCGCCAATGTGCTGAGGGACGCGGGCGTTGCGTTGGGCGAGACGTATCCCTTGCCGATCGTCGATCATGCCGCCGCGCGCGCAGCGACGCTCGACCGCTATGCCGTCACCAAGGCGCATCGCACATCCGGTGCCGAGGCGGCGGCGCTGAGCAAAGACGGCGAAGGCGATTGAAGATCGCCACGCACCAAAGACAACGGGCCGGTGTTCTACCGGCCCGTTATTGTTTCTGCGATGCGCGTCAGCCTGCGTTGGCCGCCGGCGCACGCTCGCCGATGAGGTTGCGCAGATGCCGGAGCAATTCCTCTTCGTTGTACGGCTTGCCGAGGTAGACGTTCACACCGATCTCCGCGGCGTAGCGGCGATGTTTGTCCGCAGTACGCGAGGTGATCATGATGATCGGCGTGGCGCCGATACGTTCGTCCGCACGCACGTTGCGCGTAAGGTCGAAGCCGTCCATGTGCGGCATTTCGATGTCGACGAGCATCGCGTCGGGCGTGACCTCCTGCAACTGGCGCAGCGCGTCCACACCGTCGCGCGCGAGCACGGCCTGGTAGCCGGAGCGCGTGAGCAGACGCTGCGTGACCTTGCGCACCGTGAGCGAATCGTCGACCACCATGACGATTGGCTGTGTGGCCAAGCCGGGCACTGCGTCGGTGCTGCCGTCGCGGTGCAGCTCGGCCACGGCGCCCGTCGCTTCCTGATCGGACAGGCCACGCACAGCGGCTTCGCGCTCGAAGCGCTGCGTGAGCACCACGGGGTTGTAGATCAGCACGATCTCGCCGTCGCCCAGCGTGGTCGCACCGGCAATACCCTCCAGACGCGCAAGGTGCGGGCCGATGTGCTTGACCACCACTTCGCGGTTGCCGATCACTTCGTCGACGTGCACGGCGGCGCGCTCGGCACCGTTTCGCACCACCACGGCCGGCGAGTACTTGCGCCCGCCCGTGACGGACTTCGCTTCTTCGAGCAGCGCGCCAAAGTAGTGGAACGGCACGGGGCCGGTCGGCAATTGCAATGCAGCTGCGTTGTACGCCTCGGCCAGCGCCTGCGGACGCAGTTGCTGCACGTGGTCGATCATGCCCGACGGAATCGCATACACGCGCTCGCTCACACGCACCAGCAGCACCTGCGTAATGGCAGTGGTCAGCGGCAGGTGGATGGTGAAACGCGTGCCGACTTCCGGCGTGGTCTGCAACGAGATCCGGCCGCCCAGGGCGACGGTTTCGGCACGCACCACGTCCATGCCGACGCCACGGCCGGCCAGCTCGGACACCTGGTCCGCCGTGGAGAAGCCCGGCGTGAAGATCATCTCGGTGAGGCGCGCGTCGCTGGCCTCCTCGTCGGGCGCCAGAAGCTGGCGCTCCAGTGCGCGGGCGCGAATGCGGTCGAGGTTCAGCCCAGCACCATCGTCGACGAAATGCAGCACGACTTCGTTGCCTTCCTGCTGCACTTCAAGCGTCAGTTCGCCAGCGGGATTCTTGCCCTTGGCGCGGCGCTCGTCGGCGGATTCAATGCCATGTGCGACGGCGTTGCGGATCATGTGTTCCAGCGGGCCGCCCATGCGATCCAGCACGCTGCGGTCCAGTTCCACCGTACCGCCCTTGATGAACAGGCGGACTTCCTTGCCGGTTTCCGACGCGGCCTGACGGGCCACGCGATACAGACGGTCGGCCACGGTATCGAACTGCACCATGCGTGCACGCATGAGGCTGCGCTGCAGGCCGCGCGTGAGGCGCGCCTGCGTTTCCAGATCGAGCGATGCCTGATCGAAACCACGGAACAAGTTCTGCTGCACCGTTGCCACGTCATTGACGGACTCGGCCATCATCCGCGTGAGTTCCTGCAAGCGCGTGAATCGGTCGAACTCCAGCGGATCGAACGATTCGTCGTGGGCAGCGGCATCGGCAATGCGCGACTCCATCTGCGTTTCGGCCTGGATTTCGATCTCGCGCACCTGCGAGCGCAAACGCGCCACGTTGTCGTTCAGTTCCGACAGATAGGTCTTGAGCGCATCGACTTCCGACTCCAGACGCGCACGCGCGGCACCGACTTCACCCGCATCGTTGATGAGCGAATCAAGCGCACGCGCCTGCACCCGCACCATCGCGCGCTGGCGTTCGGCCACTTCCAGCGCTTCCGCTTCTGGGCTGCGCGTGCCGGTCAGATCCACGCTCGTCGAGACCGCAACCGCCGGCAGCATTGATGCGGAGGACGATGCCTGCGCGTCGGCGGCCGTCTGCTGCGCATCGGCTGCGTCGGCAAGGCCGGCATCGAGCGGTAGCAGGTTGCCCGTGCCCAGTGCATCGACGTGCGCCTGAATGCGGTCAAACCAGACGTAGAGCTTGCGGAACAGCGCGTCGTCCACGCGGTTCTGGCGCAGGCCGCCTTCAATGGCGCTTTCCATTTCGTGCGCGGCCTGACCTAGCGTCATGGCGCCGGCCATGCGGGCACTGCCCTTGACGGTGTGCAGGTTACGCAGCAGCAGGCCGGCGGCATTGCGGTCCTGCGGCGCGGCTTCCCACGCGCGCAGGTGCTGGCCCAGCTCGGGCAGCGCAACGTGCGCTTCCTCCAGGAAGATTTCCAGCAGGGCCGGGTCGAGCGCGTCGGCCGGTGCCTGGCGAACCAGCTCACCCACGGCCGGCTCGGCAACCGTCGGCTCGTGCACGGGCACCAGCGACGGCACGAACGTCGGTGTGGCTTCCGCTGGCTCGAACGCGGGCTCGCCGGCCAGTCCAGCGGTTTCGTTTTCGGCCTGCTCGGCTTCGGTAAAGGCAGCGGGCGCCGGCTCCAGCGGCAAGCGCGGACGCACGAGCAGGCGCTCGCACAGTTCGTCGAGGCTGCGGCGCATCGCCTCGTCAGCTTCCGGCCAGAGGCTGGCGGCGAATTGATGCAGCATGCCGCGCATGCGCTCGATGGATTGATCGAGCAGGCGGAAGTCGCCCGGATGCATCGCCACCGGTCGGCTATTCAGGTTCAGCAGCACTTGCTCCAGCGCACCAGCCAACTGGCGCACGGGCTCCAGTTCGACCACGGCGGAGCTGCCTTGCAGCGTGTGCGCGGCGCGCAGTGCCAGCTCGCTCGGCGGCGTGCGGCCTTCATGGCGCCACTCCGAGAAATCCACGCCCAGGCGGCGGATCAGATCGTCGGCTTCCTGCAGGTAGACGTTGTACAGCGCCACGCTGATGCGGACCGGACCAATCTCCTTCACGCCATCGTCGTGCGGGGCTTCCTCCGGTTCGCCGGTCTGCGCAAACGGGAACGGGATCACCTTGGCGTCGGCATCGGCGGCAACCGGTTCAGCGGCAGCTTCCTGATGGGACTCGTCGACGTGCCCTGCGACCGGCTCGACTGCCTCATGCTCGACCGCCGTTGCGATGGCCTCGGGCATTGGCGCGTCGCCTTCGGGCAGTGCGGGTTCGTCATCCCACGTGAGCGCGACGGCTTCTTCGGCTTCTGCAACAGGCGCATCCGGTGCAGCCGACTCCATCGGCTGCACCGCGTGGGTGTCCTGCAATGTGGGTTCCGCAGCCGGTGCTTCAGGTGTTTGCGGCTCAACGTGCTCGGGAGCGGCCTGCGCTTCAGGCACGGCTTCCAGCCACACGAACGGGCCGCCATGGCGCACACGCTCGGCGGCCGCGACCAGCGGTTCGATGGCGTGATCGGCTTGCGGCGATTGCGCAATCGCGGCGGCCCACGTCGACAGCTCCGACTCGGCGCGCGTGAGCAACGCGGCCAGGTCATGCGTCGGCACGCGGCTCTCGGCCAGCCAGACGTTCATCACCTGCTCGATGGCCCAGGCAGCTTCGCCATAGCGCGTGAGGCCAACCATGCGGCCCGAGCCCTTGAGCGTGTGGAACGCGCGGCGCAGTTGCGTAAGCAAGTCCAGGTCGGGGCCGGCAGCCAAACCGCCCGTGCCCATGTCGGCAGCGGCCTGCAGGCCATGCAGGTCGGCACGCACCCCGGCCAGCACTTCTTCGGCCTCAGACAGGAAGATGTCGAGCAGCTCGGCATCGATGGATTGGGTATCCCGCACGGCTGCAGGCGCGGCTGCGGCGGCAGGCACGGCAGCCGGTGCCGCCAATGCAGCCTGCATGCGCTCAAGCGCGCCGGCACTGCCGACCTGCCAGGCATCGAACTGGGCCAGCGCCTCTTCCAGGCGACGGCGGCGAGCCGGATCGTCGTCGATGGCGGCGGCGTCGCGCGCCTCCTGCAGCGCGGTGCGCAACTCGGCAGCCAGCGGGTCGGTCGGGTCGACCGGTTGCTTGGCCAGCAGACGATCGAGCAGCGATTGCAGCGGCGATGCGGCATCGGCATTGGCCACGTGCGCGCCGGCAAGCGTTTCGGATTGCGGCTCGCGCCGGGCCAGCATTCCAGATTCGGTATCGAAGGCGAACTCGCGCCATGCGGTTTCGCGCTCGGTCGGCGTCAGCTGGCCTTCAATGACGATCTCGTCGACCTGGCCGCCGGTCAGTTCCGTGCCGGCCGACAGCGCGTCGAGCAATGCCTGCAGGCCACTGACGTTGGCAGCCAGCGCAGCCAGGTAGCGTTCGCGATCGGCAGTTGCGCCGTCGCCCGCGGCCTGCAACGCGTTGATGGTCGATTGGGCAGCTTCGGTGGCGTGCACAGCCTCATAGGCGTCGAGCGCGGCAAACGCACTTTGCATTTCGCCAAACAGGCGCGTGGCTTCTTGCAGGCCGCCGCTTTCTTCGCCCTCACGCTCGAACGCGTCGAGGTGCGTTTCGGCAGAGGCCAGGAGTGTTTGCAGTGCGCGAACCTGCTCGGCGCGCACGCGGCGTTGTGCGGCCTCTTCGGCCAGCAGCGTGAGCCATGCGGGTGCCGGCACGGCGTGACCGTCTTGTGTGGCGCGGGTGCGTTCGGCCAGTTCGCTGCAGCGGGCGGCAAACCACGCGCTGCGCAAGTCGCCGGATTCACCATGAACGGCCCACGGGCGTGCAAGCATGCGCGAGAGGAATTGCAGCGTGGGTGCAACGTCCTGCCCGGCAGCCTCGGTCAGTCGGTTCGACAGGTCAGACAGGGCCGGTTGGCCGAGCGCATCGGCATGCAGCGCAAGCGTCTGCAGCGCGGCATCGAGTTCGTCCGCAGCGGGTGCGGGCTGTTGACTGAGCGTTTCGAGCGAGCGGCCAACGCGTTGCAGCGTGTCACTGGCGTCCGTCGGCAGCAGCGCGTAATACTGGCGCGTATGCAGTGCGCCAGCCGGTGCGTGCGTGGGCGGAATCGCAAAGGCCTCAACACAGGCCACGATATCCGGGCCGAGCGTGTCGTCGCCCACCGGCGTTGCGGGCGCGTTGCTGTAGGCCATGCCGGCCAGCAGGTAAAGCGCGTCGGTCAGCAGGCCTTGCGGCAGGTGGACGTTGTTGTGCGAGTACTGGCGCAGCAGCAGGTTGACGCGTGCCGCCAAACGCTTGGCGGTCATGTCGGCCGGCACCAGGCCGGCACGCAAGGCGCCAAAGGTCAGGGCAAGCACGAGCCACAGATCACGCTGCAGATCATCTCCGGTGCGGCGCGGCTCGCGCTCGAGCGCACGAATGCCATGCAGCAGCTCTTCCAGCGGCGCATAGGCAGCAGCAGCGGCGGACGGGTCCACCTGCGCACCATCGGCGTTGGATGCCGGTGCGCGCAGCGCGGTCAGCAACGCGAGTTCGAACTTGCGGCGCAGGCGTGCCAGCCCTGGCAGATCGCGCGAGGGCAGCAGCAGCGCCGGGAGATGGCGCAGTTCATCAGCCCACAGGTCAGCCGGGTGGATGCGCTCTTCGCCCAGACGGGCGAGCACGGCTTGATACGGTTGGAACAGGCGCAGCGGCTCTTCAGCCATGCCGGCCATCAGGTCGGCCACGTATTCCTGCAGGGCCTGCACCGCGCGCGAGAACACGTCCAACGTCTGCACATCGGCGGCTACAGAGCCGGCATCAACGGCTTCGAGCAGACGCTTGGCGGCCTGGCAATACACGTCGACACCACGCAGGCCGACGATCAGCAGCGCGCCGGCAGCCTGGTGCAGATACTGGCCAGCCAGACGCAGCGAGGTCGTATCGCGCGCGCCGATGACTTCCGGATTGGCGATGACCTCGGCCGCGTATTCGCCGAACTCGCGCACTGCATCGTCCAGCGCAGCGCGCATGTTGGGCGCGACCCACGCCAGCGCAGAGAGGTCACGCGCGGGCACGGCAGCTTTCGGACGAACCGCAGGGGCCCCGATCGCCTCAAGCGAGACAGGATGGGACTGGGCGGGCTCGGCGGCAGATTGATGACGCATGTGTGCTTCCAAAAAGCAGATGGCGGTTGCCGCGATTGCCCCGGGGTGGCCCCTTCGGCGCTCCCGCCCGAAATCCAGTGGTGACGAGATCAGGCGATGCGGAACCGCGCCACCGAGTCACGCAGTTCTTCAGCAAGCTGCGTGAGCTGGCGCACCGACTGTGCGGTCTGGCGCGTACCCGTCGACGTCTGTTCCGTGATGTGCAGGATCTGTTCGATGTTCTGCGCAACGTCCGAAGCCAGCGTCGCTTCGTGCGATGTCGTCTGCGAAATGCTCTCAATCAGTTCGGCAAGCTGGCGCGACACGCGGCCGATCTCCACCAGTGCGGCACCGGCGTTATCGGACAGTTTCGCCCCTTCCACCACACCCGCCGTGCTGCGCTCCATGGCGTGCACCGCGTCTTGCGTGTCGGTCTGAATCGTGCGGATCAGCGCGCCGATCTGCTTGGCTGCCTCGGCCGAACGTTCTGCCAAGCGCTGCACTTCCTCTGCCACCACCGAGAAGCCGCGACCGGCTTCACCAGCCGATGCCGCCTGGATGGCTGCGTTCAGTGCCAGCACGTTGGTCTGCTCGGTAATGTCCGAGATCAGCTCCACGATTTCACCGATCTCCTGCGACGATTCGCCCAGGCGCTTGATCCGCTTCGAGGTTTCCTGAATCTGGTCACGGATGTCGTTCATGCCCGTGATGGCGTTCTGCACGGCTTGCTGACCTTGCTCGGCAGCGGCCAGCGAGGCGCGTGCGACGTTGGCCGATTCGGCTGCGCCGCGCGAGACCTGCGTAATGCGGTCTGCCATCTCCACCACCGACTGGCCGGTCTGGCGAATCTGGCGCGATTGTTCTTCCGATGCAGCCACCAGGCTTTCCGATGTGGTCTGCACCGCCGACGATGCCTGCGTCACCTGCTCGGCCGTCTGCTGCACCCGGCCAACCAGCTCGCGCAGTTCTTCCACGGTGTAGTTCACCGAGTCGGCGATGGCGCCGGTGATGTCTTCCGACACGGTGGCCTGCTTGGTCAAGTCACCGTCTGCAATGTCCTGCAGCTCGTTCATCAGACGCAAAATTGCAGCCTGGGTGGAATCGTTGTTGCGCTTTTCCACCATCCGGCGCTCTTCAGCTTCACGCTGACGGGCTTCTGCTTCCATCGTACGCACGCGCGAATCGCGCAGGTACAGGGCGGCTAGGCCGGCCAGGCAGACCACGGTCAGAATGGCCGACAGCACCACCGCACCGAGCGTCACCGGACGGCTGCGCACGCTGCCGGCATAGGCCGACTGCAGGTCCGACAGGTCGGCACGCAGCTTTTCGTTGTCGTTGAAGATCTGTTGCTGGGCGCGCTTTGCGGCAATCAGGCCCGGCAGGTTTTCAAGAATGATCTGCGTGGTCTTCTGCACGTTGTCGAAGCGGGTCGACAGCTCTTGCAGGTAGCCCTTGGTCTCGGCATCGGTGGCGGCCGACAGGCGCAGCGCTTCCGAGCCGTTGAGCAGGCCGTTCAGGGTTTCGCGGAAGGTGTTGGTGTCCTTACCGAGCAGGAACGCCGTTTCCGGGTTCACGCCTTCGCCGGCCAGGAACTCGTTCATGTTCTTACCCAGACGCTGCGTCAACATCACCAGCTGCGACGAGGCGGCGACTTCACGGGCCGGCGCGTTGGTCTGCAGCTTCATCGACGAGATCTGTTCGGCTTCTTCCAGCAGTTCGGGGTTCGACGCGTTGAACACGTTCAGCGTCTTACCCACCGCCACCAGCGTCTTTTCCTGCGCCAGGATGGCCTGGGCGCTCTTGTCGCTGCGCTTCCACTCTTCGATCGACTTGTCGAGCAGCGCTTCGGCCTCGCCACCCGAGGCGCGCACGCCGCGCTCGGAGCTGCCGTTCTTCAACGCCTCGAGGTTCTCCTGCAAGCGCGCACGGCTCTCCTTGAGCTGGGTGAATGCGTTGGTGTTACCCAACAGCGCCACCGGCACTGCCTTGGCCAGACGCTGCGAGTGCATCAGCGTGTCACCGGCAATTTCAATCTGCACCGAACCGTTGTTGGCCTGACGGTTATCCAGGTACACCGAGATCAGTAGCGCCAGCAGACCAACCACCAGGCCGATCGTGAAGACACGCTGCTGCGCGGCAAACGGCACGCGCTCCATCCAGCCAACCACGGCATCCATGGGCGAGCGGCCCAGTTGCGTGGGCGGCCCAGCGGGATTGTCGTCATCCGTATGGGGCGCATTGTCCAACTGCGCCAACTGCACGGAAGCCGCCGACGCGCCCTCCACTGCAACCTCCGGCGCCCCTGCCTCTGCGGCACGGCGACCTGCGTTGAACCACTTGAACCCCATAGGACCCTCTTGTCTTGTCGATGCTGCCGTCTCGTTCTATCGAGATCAGCCGCATGGATTTCCCGTCCGCGTCCGCGCCTTGTTCTAACCGGCGTGGTACGCACCTTCGGCGGTGCCTGTGAATACACTTGGCCACCTGGCGCGCCCTGTTGCGCGCGCCATACACCGCCTCTTGCCCCTGCGCACCCCGCTCCCGTTGCGGCGTGCCCAATCTTTTCTTGTTTGCTCTACGGCTCTACGGCCTGATTCCCCAATCGCTTTATGCGCGGCTGCGGCCGACCTGCAGGAACGCCGGATCGGCCAGCAACTGCCGCACGTCCAGTTCACGCCACTGCGTGCCGTGCACGTCGCGCCAGGCACGGCCCAGCCAAGGACGCCCCTCTTCCACGGTGGCTTCCGCAGGCTGCAGGTCGCTCAGGCTGCGCAGCCCCGCCACGCGCGGCACAACGATTGCGCACGCCCGCTGCGGGTCTTTGGACAGCACCACGATCTTGGCGCCGCTGCCACTACCCGTCGGTGCTTCACCGCAGAACAGGCCGAAATCGATCACGCCCAGCAGGTTGCCGCGCGCATTCACTAGACCGAGGTACCACGGCTGCGTGAGCGGCACGCGTGCGGGCGGCTGGTAGTCCAGCACCTCGCCGGTTTCCGTCAGGGACAGCAGCCAGTGGTGCTCGCCGATCTGCACGCCCAGAAAGCCTTCCGTCGACGACTTGGCGCGCGCCTCTTGCAGGCGGCGGGCCAGCATCGCCTGGTATTCGTGCAGGCGCTGGCGGGAGGTCAGGTTGGTGCGCTGTTCGTTCACGTCTGGCTCATGTCCGGTGCTGGTTCTTTGCTGCGCGCGGTCTCGACGTCGCGCTTCTAAACGAACTGCCGCAGGATCACTGCGCCAGCTTGGCGATCTTTTCTAGCAGCTCTTCGGCCTTGACCGGCTTGACGATGTAGTCCGATGCGCCCTGACGCATGCCCCACACGCGGTCGGTCTCCAGGCCCTTGGTCGTGCACATGATCACGGGGATGCCCTGGAAGCGCTCGTCCTTCTTGATGGCGCGGGTCGCCTGGTAGCCGTTCTGGCCCGGCATCACCACGTCCATCAGGATCAGGTCGAAGGTTTCGGCTTCGAGCTTGGTCATGGCCTGTTCGCTATCGGCAGCGACCGTCACCTTGAAACCGTTCTTGCCGAGGATCTCCGACAGATGCAGCGCTTCGGTCGGAGAATCATCGACCACCAACACTTTCTTGATTGCCATACAAACAGTCCTTCGTTAAGAGAGATGCCATCACTGCGCGGCAGCTGGCGCCACCGGCAAATGCGTCTGGACCGCCTCCAGCAGCGCTTCCTTCGAGAACGGCTTGGCAAGGTGGTCCACCGCCCCGACCGACTTGCCCCGCGCACGGTCGAAAATTCCGTCGCGCGAAGACAGCATGATCACAGGCGTGGCATGAAACTTTGGGCTTTTCTTGATCAGCGAGCAGGTCTGGTAGCCGTCGAGATTCGGCATCAGGATGTCGCAGAACACGAGATCGGGCTTCAGGTCACCCACCTTGGCCAGTGCGTCGAAGCCGTCTTCGGCCAGCATGACCTGGCACCCGGCTTGGGTGAGGAAAATCTGCGCGGTACGGCGAATGGTGCTGGAATCGTCGATCACCAGCACCTTGCAGCCTGTCAGGGAATGCGCCAGCGGAGAGTTCGCCAGCGGTTGGGAGTCAGCCAGTTGTTCCACCCGCGCGGATTGCATCATGTTCTCGCAGTGCGCGACCACGGGTCGCCACGACATTCTGACCGGATGGATCGCGGCAAATCGCCACGCAGCGTGCCCTCCAAACGGAAAAGGCCCACGCTGGCGACGACTTCAAAACTACGCCCCCCGGCCCGCTTATGAAGTGTGAAGCTCAGAATTTGACGAAGTGTGACAAGTCACCTATTCGCCGTCAATGGCGCCGGCTGTCCGCCGAGCGCTTGTGGCATGGAAGCGACGAGCCCATTCATCGAACCGTCACTTCCTGATACTTGGCTGTCAGCAAGAGGGCAAACGCTCACTTGCTGACGGGAGACAGGTCAGATCCGGATCAGATCTGCACCATTTCGAAGTCTTCCTTGCGCGCGCCGCACTCGGGGCACGTCCAGTTGATGGGCACGTCTTCCCACTTCGTGCCGGGCGCAATGCCGTCGTCCGGGGCGCCTTGTTCTTCGTCGTAGATCCAGCCGCAAATCAGGCACATCCACGTCTTGTATTCAATCTGTTGTTCCATAGGGCAAAGCTTCGGTGGGTTCCGTCTATTAAAATGGCAGGCCAGATGGTACCGAATCACGCCCGGGTGCGCCAGAACACGCGCCGGGCAGACACGGTGTTTGATTGCATCCAACCCGTATCTGCGGCAAACCACCACATAATCGCCTCAAAAGTGCCTTTCAACCGTGCCGTAGCGGCGTTCTGCGCGGCGCCTATTGCTCTCAACCGCATCCATGTCCACACCCTCCCGCAGCGCTGCCCTGTTTGAACGTGCCCAGAAGACCATCCCCGGTGGGGTGAACTCCCCGGTGCGCGCCTTCCGCTCGGTGGGTGGCACGCCGCGCTTCATTGCCAAGGCAGCCGGCCCGTACCTGTGGGACGCCGACGGCACCCGCTACATCGACTACGTGGGCTCCTGGGGCCCGATGATCGTTGGCCACGCGCATCCGGATGTCGTCCGCGCCGTGCAGGAAGTGGCGGCCGACAGCTTCTCGTTCGGCGCGCCCACCGAGGCCGAAGTCGTCATGGCCGAGGAAATCTGCAAGCTCGTGCCGTCGATCGAGCAGGTGCGGCTCGTGTCGTCGGGCACCGAAGCCACCATGAGCGCCCTGCGTCTGGCGCGCGGCTTTACCGGGCGCGACCTGATCGTCAAGTTCGAAGGCTGCTACCACGGTCATGCCGACAGCCTGCTGGTCAAGGCCGGCTCGGGCCTGCTGACGTTTGCCGATACGACGCAGAACGCGCCCTCTTCCGCCGGCGTGCCGGAAGACGTGGTCAAGCACACGATGGTGCTGCCGTATAACGACGTCACCGCGCTGCGCGAGGCCTTCGCCCGCCACGGCAAGGAAATCGCCGCCGTGATCGTCGAGCCGGTGGCGGGCAACATGAACCTCGTGCGTGGCAGCACCGAATTCCATCAGGCCATGCGTTCGCTGTGCACCGAGCATGGCGCCGTACTGATCTTCGACGAGGTGATGACGGGCTTCCGCGTGGCGCTCGGTTGCGCGCAGGCGCTGTACGGCATCAAGCCGGATCTGACGTGCCTGGGCAAGGTGATTGGCGGCGGCATGCCGGCCGCTGCGTTTGGCGGCCGCCGAGACATCATGGGGTTCCTGGCACCGCTGGGCAACGTGTACCAGGCGGGCACCCTATCGGGAAATCCGCTGGCCGTGGCGGCCGGGCTCACCACGCTGCGGCTGATCGCTGCGGAGGGTTTCCATGACCGACTGGCGGCGCAGACACGCAAGCTGGTCGATGGCCTGGCCGATATCGCGCGTGAAGTTGGCGTGCCGTTTGCCGCTGACAGCGTGGGCGGCATGTTCGGCATCTACTTCCGCGAAGGCGTGCCGACGAGCTTTGCTGAAGTGACCAAGAGCGATGTTGGGCGCTTCAATGCGTTCTTCCACGCAATGCTGGATCAGGGTGTGTATCTGGCCCCGTCAGCGTTCGAGGCCGGATTTGTGTCTTCCACGCACGATGATGCGATTTTGGATGCGACGTTTGAGGCAGCTCGGAAGGCGTTTAAGGCTGTTTGAGTTTTTTTGTATTTTGGGGATGGGGGTTAGTGGTGCGTCCCCTGTTTCACCCCCTGCCGGGGCTGAAACAGGGATGGACCAACAACAACAAAATCAAACCCGTCCAACCACTTCCCCCAACTCCCGCCCCAACCCCTCAGAAGCCGCCATCATCGGCGCCCGCAACACATTCCGAATCAGCCCCTCGGCAGCCAGCCAGGCCTTCAAGGGCCCCGGATTCGTCTCGGCAAACAGCAACCGGATCACCGGCGCCAGCGCATGATGCAACCGGCGCGCGTCGTTCAACCGCTGCTCTTGCACCGCCCTTGCCATCTCAACAAACAGCTCCGTGCGGACATGCGCGGCAGCAATGATCGCCCCGACGCCGCCCGCGCATAGCGTGCCGAACACCTGCGCGTCCTCCCCGGCCAGCACCTCCAACCGCCCATCGGCAATCACGCGCTGCGTCTTGTCCGCATCGCCACCACAATCCTTGATGCCATGGATGTTCGGGTGCGCCGCCAGCGCAAGCAGCGTTTCGGTCTCGATGTTTGCGCCGGTGCGATACGGAATGTCATACAGCAGCACCGGCACCGGCGAGGCGTCGGCCAATGCGGTGAAGTATTCGATGATCCCGCGCTGCGACGGGCGAATGTAGGAAGGCGCCGGGATCAGAAACCCCGCCGGCCGATGTTCGGCGAGGCGCAGCATTCGCTCGCGCACGGACACGAGAGCACTACCCGAGACACCCATCACCACGGGCAAGCCGTCGGCGGCAGCACGTACCGTATCGAGCACGTCGGCGTGCTCCTGATCCGTCAGCGCCGCGGCTTCGCCAGTACTGCCACACGCCACAAAGCCGGCGACGCCCAGCG
This sequence comes from Ralstonia wenshanensis, assembly GCF_021173085.1. NCBI lineage: Bacteria > Pseudomonadati > Pseudomonadota > Betaproteobacteria > Burkholderiales > Burkholderiaceae > Ralstonia > Ralstonia wenshanensis. Next base: position 693,109 of record NZ_CP076413.1, on the reverse strand, counting down.
CGCGATACCGAACCACTAATGCATACAGCGCACCGTAGTCGACGGACCGCGCAGCGTCATCGGCAAACGGCGTCACGATGGGCACCCAGATGCCCGCATAAGACGGACGTTCGTGGGTGGACAGATTGGTGGATGAATTTTCAAGCACGACAACACTCCTGGACAAATCAACGACCGGTCAAGAACCGTCAGGAGCGCTTCGGGAATGCAGGCCCGCGAGATGCGGGTGTGAGGCAACCGTGTCTAACGTATCGGTCAACCGCTGCTCCGTCGCCCATCTGACGGAACAGCGCTCCGGTCAGACGAGCGGCTGTTTGGTGGCTTTTTTGGCGCGCGCGAGCGTCGACACGACCGACAGGCTGAATGCCGGTGCCGAGCAGATCGACGAGGAACGGGAAATCGCGCGCATGGAAATTGTCAAAAAAGTCCCCATACCGTACTGATGTGTGACTGGAGCGTCAAGCGCATAAGCTAAAGTGCGCTGAATCGACATGAGGCGATGTCAGTCTCATGCCACATTCTTTTCAGACTCAGATCTAGAGGACTTCATGACCCCTGCCCTGACCTTCCGCTCGACGCGTTTTTCGGTGCTGCGCTGGCTGGCACTGTCGCTGGCTGTGCTGGCTGCGCCGTTCCTGTCTGCGTGCGGCTATAACGATTTCCAGGCGAAGGACGAAGCCACCAAGGCTGCCTGGGCCGAGGTGGTCAACCAATACCAGCGCCGTGTCGACCTGATTCCGAACCTGGTGAATACGGTCAAGGGCTATGCGTCGCACGAGAAGGACACGCTGGAAGCCGTGACCAAGGCCCGCGCCGCGGCCACCAGCTTCCAGATCACGCCGGAGGTGCTGAACGATCCGGTAGCGTTTCAGAAATTCCAGCAGGTGCAGGGCGAGCTTTCGAGCGCGCTGTCCCGCTTGATGGCGGTGTCGGAGAACTATCCGCAGCTCAAGGCTGACCAGTCGTTCCGCGATCTGCAATCGCAGTTGGAAGGCACCGAGAACCGCATTACGGTGGCGCGTCAGCGGTACATCAAATCAGTGCAGGAGTACAACGTGCTGGCCCGTAGCTTCCCGACCAACCTGACGGCCAAGGTGATGGGCTATCAGGTCAAGCCGAACTTCACGGTCGAGAATGAGAAAGGTATTTCCACCGCCCCGGCGGTGAAGTTCTGACGAGCTGACGATCATGTCGATGCGTGCGCGTGCCTGCTTGGCCTTCCTGCTGACTGCGGCCCTGTGGCTGGCCAGTGCGCTGCCCGCGCGCGCGCAAAGCGACATGGTGGCCGTGCCGCCGCTGGCTGCACGCGTGACCGACCTGACCGGCACGCTCAGCGCCGAACAGAAGAGCGCGCTCGAACAGGTGCTGGCCGACTACGAACAGCAACGCGGCAGCCAGATCTTCGTGCTGATGGTGCCGTCCACCGCGCCGGAACCCATCGAGGCGTTCGGCATCCGGGTGGCCGATGCGTGGAAGGCCGGCCGCAAGGGCGTGGACGACGGCGCGATCATCCTGATCGCCAAGGACAACCCGGCGTCGCTGCGCAAGATGCGTATCGAGGTCGGGCGCGGGCTGGAAGGGGCGCTGACGGATGCGCAGTCCAAGCGTGTCCTGCAGGACGTGATGGCGCCGCACTTCCGCCAGGGCGATTTCTACGGCGGGCTGTCGGCAGGTATCTCGGCCATCCAGACTGTCATTGCGCAAGAGAGCCTGCCGCCGGCAGAGCGGGCGAAGCATCAGCAATCCGGCGGCGGCATCGGCGACTGGCTGCCCGTGCTGTTTCCGCTGGCGATCATCGTGTTCTTCGTGCTGAGTGCGGCCATGCGCTCGGGCGGGCGCGTGACCGGCAGCCTGCCCGGGCGGCCGGGCTCGCGCGTGATGATGGGCAACCGCGGCTGGGGCCCGGGCACGATTGGCGGCCTTGGCGGAGGCCTGGGCGGCGAATGGGGACGCGACCGGGGCGACTTCGGTGGCGGTGGAGGCGGCGGCTTTGGCGGTGGCGGCGGTGGTGATTTCGGTGGCGGTGGCGCCTCCGGCAACTGGTAACCGGTGAACGCATCCATGGCATCCACGACCCGACACCCCCACGGCGCTCGCCGTGCCATCACCCACCTGCTGACGACGTCGTCGCACGCCAGGCGTGCGTTTCCGCCGGCGGATCTGCAAAAACTCGAAGCCGCCGTGCGCGAAGGCGAACAACGCCATCGCGGTGAAGTGCGGGTCGTCATCGAAAGCTCGCTGCCGGTGCGCGATGCGTGGGCCGGTGTGTCGCCGCGTCACCGGGCACGGATGCTGTTCGGGCTGCTGGAGGTGTGGAACACGCGCGAGCACGTGGGCGTGCTGCTCTACATCAACCTGGCCGACCACGCGGTTGAGATCCTGGCCGACCACGGGATCGCCGCCAAGGTGGACGCGCACACGTGGCGCACCATCTGCGAGACCATCACGCGCGGCTTCGCGCAGCGCGTGAGCATGACGCCGGTGCTCGATGCGCTGGCGCAGATCAACGACCTCCTCGCCACACACGTGCCTTCCGATGGCACGCCGCGCACCAATGAGCTGAGCGACCGGCCGGTGGTGCTGTAACGGCGCTACGTTGAGTGAGGCTGCCAAGCAGCGGCCCAAGCCGGATCTGCCGCCACATCCGTAGCGTTGTTTCGCAAAGATCCGACTGCACGTGCACCTCCACCGCACGTGTTTCAGTTTTGGTACGAAAGCGCACGCGCGATGGAGCGCATGAGCAACACGCTCAGGCAATCAGGCGCCTCATCTTTTAGGATGACCTGACGGGCGCCGCACCTCAGGCGTCTGCTTCATGTTCTGCGGTGCCGTCACCCACATCGCCGAGAAGCCGTTACACCTTTCCGCGACGGACGTGTGCGTCGTGCGATACGAAGGCACCTGCTACGGTGACTCCGCATTGCCACATTTGCGACCCATGTTTCATGAATGCAACCATTCGGGGCCCCTCTGGTTACCCCCGAACCTTTGCACCGCAACAGGAATTTAACGTCACTTTTTGCGTCCGTTTGCGCGATGTATCGCGCACAAATCACCTCCATCTGAGGCGATTTTCAGTGCCCACTGCCGGTATCCGGCACGTATCCAATACGAAACATCCGACCAGCGCCTGCCACTGCAAATACCTTGATTCGCGCTGGAATCGTTGTGGCTCAACGGTTTATCCGCCGTGGCATGGTCGTCGCTCTACTGTCCGGGCCAGCAAGGCCAACCAGTGATCCTGAGGCTCGGCAATCAAACCAGAGCAGCGTGAAACGCCGCCGCCGAGACCGCAGGACAGATTCAAGACGGAGTGCAAATCCAACGGCACTCCGAGGGGAAGCTCAGAACAAAGGCGGTGCAGCGGCCACACCAGATGGCCAAGCACCCGAGAACACGCCTGATACAGCCATTCATAACGGCCTCGGGCAATGCGAGGGGAGTCCACTCGTAGCAGTGAAAGTCGAATTAGAAGTTGTCCGGGGGTAACGTCGGTACGAACCGACGTCAAAGCCAGTCTCGAACAAACGAGACCGCCAGGTTGCCAGGCATGCACCGCACGCCGACAGCCGCATGGTGCATAGAGGTTCCTCCCCCAGACTGCATTTGCGGACGGACGGCTTTCCGCCCTTGTCCGACGGTTGACTTGGCAGTCCATTGGTGGCCGCAACAGCAATGCGCGGCCCCATAGAAAAACGTTGGGGGAAAACATGAACGCGTACATCAACCGCCCGTTGCTCTATGTCTCACTGCGTCACGATGCAACGCGTTGCCGCTACCTGGCTCAACAGGGTTGGCAACTGCTCTTCGCCAACAACCGCCGCGACCTTGAAGCGCTGAACCTGTGCGATGAGCCCGTCCTGGGCGGTCTGCTGGATCTGGATTGCGGTTACTCCGACGCCGAATTGGAAGAACTGGAACCCTGGCTTGCTCGGCAGAACATTGGCTGGATCGGAGTGGTCGGTAACGGCGACATGTTGTCTGACCCGATGCGCAAGCTGCTCGGCCTGTACTTTGTCGACTACTACAACATCCCGTGCGACAGCGCCGAATTGGCACACGCACTGGGGCACGCAGTCGGCATGGCAAGCCTGCGCCCGGCGGCAACGCTCACACGCGATGCGCTGCGCCCCGATGGCATGATCGGTAACTGTCCCGCCATGCAGAACCTGTTCCGCGGCATCGAGAAAGTCTCGAAATGGGATACCCCAGTTCTGATCTCAGGTGAATCGGGAACAGGCAAAGAACTCGCAGCACGCGCAATCCACTGTGCCTCGCGGCGCGCCGGCCAGCCATTCATTGCCGTCAACTGCGCGGCGATTCCGCCCACGCTGCTGATGTCCGAGCTGTTCGGCTATGAACGCGGTGCCTTCACTGGCGCGGTCAAGCGCAAACTCGGCCGCATCGAGATGGCGCACGGGGGCACCCTCTTCCTGGATGAAATCGGCGACATGCCGCTAGAAAGCCAGACCAGCCTGCTGCGCTTTCTGGAAACCGGCTGCATCGAACGACTGGGCGGCACAGAGTCGGTTGCCGTCGACGTGCGCGTCATCTCAGCCACGCATGTCGACCTGGAAGCAGCCATTGCGGCGGAACGCTTTCGCGGCGATCTCTATCACCGCCTGTGCGTGCTGCGCGTCAAGCAACCCGCACTGCGCGAGCGCGACACCGACATCCTGCTGCTGGCCGAACACATCCTCAACAGCGTGCGCAGCCATTCGCCCGAACACATCAAGGGGTTTTCACCAGCGGCGCTGCGCGCCCTCAGCGCGCACACGTGGCCGGGCAACGTGCGGGAGCTGATCAACCGCATCCGGCACGCCGCAGCCATGTGCGAAGACGGCATCATCAAGCCGGCCGATCTCGACCTGCAGCCGCCCGTCGAGCCGTCGCGCCCGCCTACCCTGGCCGAGGCCCGGGAAGCAGCCGAGCGTTGTGCCGTAAAAGAAGCCCTGCAACGCAATCATGAGCGGCTCATCGACGTAGCTGAAGAGCTCGGCATCTCACGCGTCACGCTGTTCCGGATGATGCGCGAGCACAAACTGCAGATCCGCAAGGGCGAACTTGGGATGGTGTGCGTACAGGGGTAAGGCAAGGGGGAAAGGCGGGGACAGAAAAAAATAACAGGGGCGGACCATGTCAGTCAGCCAGCAGGATACGGCGCGGGTTGAACCAGCGCCGAAGTCGAGGGGAGCGAGGGGGGGAAGTTGGCAGGGGTCCCGCCGGCTGCATGTTTATGGCGGGGCCCTGCTCTTCCTTGAGTACTTCCTGTTCGGCATGTGGTGGTGGGGCCACCACATCCTGCAGAACACCACCATTCCGTCGCCGGGGTGGGATCTGGCTGTCTTCTGGAGTGCCGCCAACCTGGCCATCACGCACGGCGCGGCAGCAGCTTATGACTGGGGGTTGTTGCGCGCTGCGGAAGCCGCCATCCTGTCGCCCGACATCTTTGGGCCGTTCTCCTATCCTCCAACGTTTCTGCTGCTGATCTACCCGATTGGCGCGTTGTCGTTTGGTGCAGCCACGGTGGTTTTCTCAGGCTGCGGCATTGCGCTTTTTTTGGGGATACTCAACAAAACGCTGCGGTCGGTGCCAGACTCGCTGCGGCTGCCCTGGCTCATTCCGGCGGTTGCGTTCCCAGGTGTGTGGGTCACGCTGGTCACGGGGCAGAATTCGCTCTTCACCGCAGCGGCTGCGGGTGCGGCGCTGGTGCTGCTGCGGCGATCTCCGGTGGCGGCAGGTGCTTGCATCGCCATGTTGTGCATCAAACCGCAACTGGGCATCCTGTTCCCGCTATACCTGCTCTGCGAGCGCCAGTGGCGCGCGCTTGCATCGGCAGCGTTCTTCTCGGTGCTGACTTTGGCGGTGAGTTGGCTCGCATTTGGCACAGCCACCTTTGTAGCCGCCGCAAGAAGCATGGCCATGTTCCGCCACGCTATTGTCGAGAATGGCGGTGTGATCCTGTATGGCGCGCCGACGGTATTCGGCACGCTGCGGTCTGCCGGGTGCTCGACCACGGTGTCATATGCGGCTCACGCCGGCGTGGCGATGCTCGTGATCGCCGTCTGCGTTTGGTTATGGCGCAGCGCCTGCCGCTTTGAGTTGCGCGCTGCCTCACTGCCCGTTGCAACGCTGATGGTGCAGCCCTATCTCATCTACTACGACCTCGCCTGGCTCGCTTTGCCGATGGCCTGGCTTGCGGTCGATTTCGTGCGCCACAGCAGCAACCGCTTCGAAAATGCGGTGCTGCTTGCCGCCTGGCTGGTACCTGCACAAGGCCTGTTCGCCGTGCTTTCGCACCGGACAGGGCAATGGGCGCCGATCGTGCTGGTGGCGTTGCTCGCCATCATCGTGCGGCGGGCGCGGGCGCCACAACGCGTGATCGCACGACACGAATGCTCTGACGCTGCAACACCACCCGCAGCCGCGATTGGCGCACACGCATCCAACCCGGCGCAGGGGACAACGGCGTGAACAGAAGCTTTGAGGGCCTGCGCGGCATCGCGGCCTTGTTTGTCGTTGTGCATCACATGTTCTGCGCATGGCCGCACCCGCTTTCTGCCAACGCCTATCTTGCTGTGGACCTCTTCTTTGTCTTGAGCGGCTTCGTCATCAGCAGCGCGTGTGGCCCGCAGCTGTCGAATCTTGCATCGCTGCGCACGTTCATGATCCGCCGCATTGGCCGTCTGTGGCCAACGCACATCGCAACCACGGCCTTGGCCCTCATTGTGGCCCGCCATCTGCCGGCGTTTGGCGAGGCGCTGGCACTCGCCACCATGTCGCAGGGCCTAAACGTCTTCCAGGCTGGCATCGGCAACGCCGTGAGCTGGAGCGCCAGCGACGAAATGTACGTCTACTTTGTGTTCGGTGCGGGTTGCATCCTGATGCGCGGCCGCACCCGCAGGGTGGTATTCGCAGCGTTAGGCTTGACCGCGTGGGCGCTGGCCGCCTGGATCGAGATCGACCGAGCCTGCCTTCTCCAGGGCGGCTGCCTCAGTAAGTTGGTTCACCAATTCGGCTGGCTGCGGTGTATTGCAGGCTTCTTCATCGGCGCCCTCCTTTATGAGTTCCGAGATCGCCTTATGACCTGGGCGAGCCGCCCCGTCTTTCAGGTGACGGCATTTTCAGCAGCGCTGTTCCTGCTCATTTCGGCAGATGCCCTTCCCGGGTCTGCACTGACCGCGCCATTGACGTTCAGCGCGCTGATCGGTGCGCTCATCAGTGATCGCGGCCCCGTCTCGCACATCCTCCAAACGCCGGCGGCGCAGTATCTTGGCAAGGTGTCGTACCCGCTGTATCTGGCACATGGCGTCATGCTGCCGCTTGTCGTGAGCATGCCGGCGGACGTCGGGCTCTCGGATCAACTTGTCACCTACGCGCTGTTTCTCTTCTGGGCGTTTGCCGCCGCCCATGTGCTGCACAACTACGTCGAGCTGCCGTTTCGTAACCGGTTCAATGCGTGGTCTCAAATGCTCTCGCGTGCGACGTCATCGCAGGTGCCGCAACGCTAACGCATGGGGGCGCAACTTACTCGGCAACAAACAGTTAAACGACGCGGGATACGCCTGCCACATGGTCGGCAAGACAGTCAGCAGCATGCGTGCTTCCTGCAATGGATGCAAAATGACGCCGCATCACCATCACCAGTAACGCAACCAGCACCGCAGGCAGCACCTGAAGATAGCGGCCGACATAGGCCGCGAGAACGCCCTGCACAGGTGCCAGCCACGCCGCAATCAGCAGAATCCACTCCAGACGATTCAACGCTTGGACCCTGGCATCGCGCATCAGAAAGACGATCGGCAGGATCAACCAGACCAGGTCGTAGAACATGATGTAGGGCTGCATCAATAGCGTGGCCACGACGAAGGCCGTTGCGCGAAGCTCGAACCTCGCGCGCTTGGCCCACAGGAAGGTCATGACGATCACGGCAGGCGCAGCGACCAAGCCATGCACAACATAAGCCACGCTCACGGGTAGACCCACGCTGCGGCTCACGGCGAATACAGTTGGCATGCCGAGCCACATCCCACGGCCACCCTGCTCCACCGCGATCCGGCTGAACTCGGGAAGATACGCTGCAAACGCACGCCATGCGTCAACACCGAAGACGGCAACGCTGCCTCCAACGAAGGCCAAGGTGCACAGACCCGCCACAACAAGCGCCTTCCATTGCCGACCGCACACAAGCGCCAGCGGAAACAGCACGCCAAATTGCGGCTTGATCACCAGTATCGCGATACACAGCCCGGCAACGCCCGCGTTTGTCTCAAGCAAGACAAGCGCGGCACCCGCTGCAGACACTGTCAGAAGCGAGTTCTGGCCCAACCCCAGCGCGACAGGCACCCCCGGGAACGCGGCGAACCAAGGCAACCATGCACGGTCGACGTTGCGATTGATACGTACAAGCATCGCGCCATAAGCGGACAAGCCGAGCACAAAGTAAAGGATGAGGGCGGCCCCGAATGGCAGCAGCCCGAAGAGAATGACTGCCAGCAAGAAGGTGGGCGGATAAGGCCACGGGGAGTAGCCGATCTGGTGCCGCAGCGACTCTTCCATCGGCTGCATCCATTGCGCAGAAAACACGGCTGCTGCGTCGTGCTCGATCGCAACCCGGGCGGCGGACCAGAAGACCGAAAAGTCGCAGCCGAGCATTGGCGCTGTCCAGTCGTGCAGCACGTAAAACCGGATGCCCCAGATCATCAACGCCAAGATCTGGAGCGCCAATGCTGCCATCGCATAGATGGTCAGGCGACGGGCCAGGCGCCCAGAATCCATTGCCGACATGACGCGCCTCCCTTGCTGGAACACGCTTAACCGCGCTGACCTCGCACCATCTGAATGACGCGCCGCTCACCCGTGAACCGGTTGCGCAGCCGGCGCTCCTGATAGCGGCGCTTCACCAGGTAGATCGGGCGCCCCTTGGCCTCGTCGTAGATACGGCCAATGTATTCGCCCACCACGCCCAGCCCGATCAATTGCAAGCCACCAAAAAACAGCAGCAGCGACAGCAGCGAGGCATAGCCCGGCACATCCACACCCAGAACCATGGTGCGAGCGATGATGTAGCTGCCGTACACGAATGCCAGGCTTGCAATGGCCAAACCGATATACGTCCAGCTCCGCAGCGGCCAGGTACTGAAACTGGTGATGCCTTCCAGCGCGAAGTTCCACAGGCGCCAGCCGGAGAACTTCGACTGACCTGCGCTGCGTGCCTCGCGCTCGTACGGAACGATCACGGTGTTGAAACCCACCCACGCAAACAGGCCCTTCATAAACCGGTGCCGCTCGGGCAACTGCTTGAGCGCATTGACGACCGCACGGTCCATCAAGCGGAAATCGCCAACATTCTCCGGCAGCTTCAGGTCGGACAACGTGTTGTGGACGCGGTAATACGCGGCGGCAGTCACCCGCTTGAGAAAGGTGTCGCAGGCACGGCTGGCGCGCTGTGCAAGGACCACTTCCGCCCCCTTCTGCCAGTGCGCCACCAGGGTGGGAATCAGTTCCGGCGGATCTTGCAGATCAGCATCGATTGGGATGACGGCATCACCAAGTGCCTCGTCAATGCCGGCCGTCAACGCGGCTTCCTTGCCGAAGTTGCGTGTCAGATCGATCACCCGTACACGCTCGTCCGTGCGTGACACGGCGATCAACTTCTGCAGGGTGTCGTCCTTGCTACCGTCGTTCACGCACACGATCTCGAACTGCGTGAACTCGATCGACTCCAGGATCGGCACGACCCGTGCAAAGAAGGACTCTAGCGCCTCGCCTTCGTTATAGAACGGTACAACCAGCGAAAGGAGTTGGTTTCTCTTGTAATCCAACATCATTGTTCTCCCCGTCCAAGGCGCCTTGGCACGCGGCTGCGTGACGCGTTGCGTGTGCGCTCAAGATGAATACGGCGCGCGATATGCGCGAGTGCAAACAGCAATACAAGCGGCATCAGTTGAAAGCCGAGTCGGTCAATCAAGAGCATTCCGCCCAGCGGCAGAAGCCACAGCAGGATGAGCCCTTCACGTTCACCGGGCAGCCACCCGTCCCGCAACGCGTAGGAGGCCAGCCAGGCAATGGCCAGACCGAGGAAGGCCAGGTCGTAGTCGTACAGGTAGGGGCTGGCGAGCATGGTTGCCGTCAGCACGGCTGCAGCGCGCAGTGCAAAGCTGCAAGGCCGACTCCAGGCATAGGCGACTGCGGCACAGGCCGTGAAGGCCCCCATCAGATGCAGCACGTAGGCCAGCATCACGCTGCCGTGCAGCATCTTGACCATGGCAAAGAGGGTGGGCATGCGCTCCAGATGGACTGCACCGGATTCCACCGCCGACCGTGCAAACGCCGCGTTCTGAAGAAAGGCAATGAACGACTGCGGCCCGAACGCCATCAGCGCCAGCACTACCAATGCGAGCGAGGTCAGCGCCATTGCAATCAACGCTTTCCAGGCTCTGGCGCACATCAGCGCCACCGGAAACATCACCGCCAATTGCGGTTTCACTGTCAGCAGGGCGAGCAACATGCCCGCGGCGATTGGGCTTGCGGGCCGCTTGGGGCGAGGGGAATGCAGCAACGTGAGCGCCAAACCAGCACACGCCGCCAAGAGCAACGCGTTCTGCCCCGTTGCAAGCACGACCGCAATCCCCGGAAACGCCGCGCACGGCAGCCATGCCTGCCGCAATGGCACGATCCGGCCGACAACGCACAGGAAGCACCCGACGCTCATACTCAGGAAGACGAGCACGGCAAGCCAGTACGGCAGCAGCCCGAAAGGGGCGACGAAGGGCAGAAAGGTTGGCGGATAGAACCAGGGCAACAACCCCTGGGTTGTCGCCACCAGCGGGACGGTTGCGAGCTCCACGTTATGCAGCACAGCCACATCGTAGGCAGCGAGTGGGTGCCCTTGCAGCACCAACTGCGCGGCGCTCCAGAACACCAGAAAATCGCCGCCAAGCGGAAAGACACCCGCGACCTTCAACACACTGGCGCGAACGGCCCAGATTACAAAGTACGCGACGTAGCAGGCCAGCGCAGCCATCGAGTACACGCGCAGGCGGTCCGCGCCCAACCAGTGGCGAGCACCCGCGGCGGCCACTGGAGACGCCGCCGATACCTCAGGCGCCCTGTGCTTTAGAAGGTTCAAGGCGATGGACATGGCACCCTCACACCCGCTTTGCCACGCGCCGCACAACAAGCGCCATCATGGCGATCAGAACCAGGGGCCCGATCTGCGGCAGTTTTAGATAAGGATTGGCGTGCTCATAAATCGGCAGCAGCCAGGCCACAACGAGCAGCGCCCGCTCGCCGCTCGCCAGGCCATGGCCACTGTCATCATGCACACCGTCGCCAACCAGACCGGCAATGGCCAGCCCCAACCATGTCAGCTCGTAGTCACGCAGATATGGCGACACCATCAGCGTGGCAATCGCCAGCGCCGCAGTACGTAACTCAAACGCCGTCGTCCGCCGCCAGACATAGGCCATCGCGGCGGCCATCGTCAGCGCTGTCAGCGCCTGTACGGCGTACGCACCGTTCACGCTCGCCCCGGCCAGCCGGGCGGCTGCAATAGGTGTTGGCATGCCCCACCATAGGTTGGCGCCGCCCTCGATGAAGCTCGCCCGCACCCATTGCGCGTTGGCAAGGAACGCCGGCACCGTGCGCCAGCCGCAGACCAGCACGCTGACACTCGCAAACGCCGCAGTTGTCAGCAGCGCGCTGGCCAGCGCCTTCCATGCACGCGAGATCACCAGGGCCAGCGGGAACAACACCGCCAGCTGCGGCTTGATGGCAAGCAAGCCGATCAGCACACCGGCAAGTACGGGGCGCTTGTTCAGGTGATACACCGCAGCACCTGCCACACCGGCTGTCAACAGCGCGTTTTGGCCAGCAAGAATGGTGATAAGCGTTGCCGGAGCGGCCAGCACAGGCAACCACAACCCTTGGCGCCAGGGGTGCTGTGCCCGCGTCAACATGCCGATCGATTTGAAATAGACGAGCCCCGTGCCGGCCAGGAACAGCAGGTAGCTCAAGGTCAGCGGCAACAACGACAGCGGCAAGACCATCAGCAGAAAGGTCGGCGGATAGAGCCAGGGAAGGATCAGCTCAGCCCCCTTTCCCAACGTTCCATGCTCGGCAATCACCGCAGTCAGTTCGCGCACGTCATATGCATGCAGGGGCCCCTGCGTCAGCGCGAGATGGGAGGCCCCCCAGAACGCCGAGAAATCCGTTCCAGGACGCGCCATCGTCACATCGGTAAAGCCATTGCTCGTCCAGGCCCAGCCAAGCAGCAGCACGCAGAACAGAACCAGCAGTGCACCGCTGTAGGCGCGCACTCGGGCCAGATCGATCCAGTGGCCGGCAGCATCCTCACCGGTTGCACGAATTGCTGCAGCGGCACTGCGCGTGGCTGGCAGACGCACAGATCTCTGGCTCATGCTGCTCCTCGCGTCGGTTCCGGGTGATGCGCGGCACACGATGTCTGCGCTGCGCTGAGTGGGGCTTCGTCACGCGCGCGACGGCTTCACGCCGCGTGCGGGTCTTAGAGCCCAGTCTTGTTCGCTCACTCGGATAAGGCAAGGGACGGCACGCGCCTGCGGTCTGTGTTGAGCGCCGCCCAAGCGTCGAAATTGCATCGACGTTTCAGCACTGAAGCACGGGGACATTTCCCGCGACGCGTTGTTGCAGCGGCCTTGCTACGCGCAACCATCCAAGCGCTACGCAAGGAGGATCCATCAACGTTTCCATCCGGAAACGTCGCCCGGCCATTGGCACACCGCCAGCTGGGGCCCGGCGAAGAGCCTCACGCAGACCCCCAGCCTACCCAGCGGCGATTTCCACCATCCACTACGCTACCCCCCCACCTGTCCGTTTGAATGAGGACACCCCTGTGCTGCGTCATCCCTACGTAGCCTCATCCAAATCGACGGGCCTCGCTACGCGTTTCCCCCTGGCAACTCCGCCCCCGAGAACGCCGGCACCAACCGTCAGGCACACGCCCTCGAATTCAGCCAATCGCCCGCAAAGCCCTGTCGCACATGGAAGTGCACGGGGGTGGCCCGGCTTTTGCCTATGCCAGATCGCAGGACATCGTCACCGCCGCCTTGAACGGGGAGCAGCAAGTTCACAGCAGACGGCGAAGCGAAACGGAATCTCCAATTCAAAGCATCGAATTGAAAAAAGGGATCGAGAGAAATGCCGACCAACAACACGCTCACATCGCCCATACGGGACAGCACCCTGCGCGACGCCGCCCGGTGCGTGTCACGTGAGTTCCTGCGGGCAGGTGACGGCAGCAAGGGCTGCTGGCCGTTTCATGCTTGTGCCATCTGTGCGCCGCCGACATGACCTCCCTCACTCTGGCTTTTCGAACGCGCATTTTTTCCACTGAAGGAGATTGTCATGAACTACCTCAACGCACTCAAGCAATTCGCCCGTGACGAAGATGGTGTGACCGCCATCGAATACGGCCTGATCGCCGCCCTGATCGCTGTCGTGATCATCGCCTCGGTCAAGCTGGTCGGCACCAACCTGAGCACCGTGTTCAACAACATCGCAAACGCGCTTTAACGCGCTGATGTTGCAAACGCGAGGCTCACCGCATTGCTGCCAAGCAATGCATGCCAAGCAAGTGCAAGCGTGGGTCGCCATGAACGTGGCAACCCACGCTCCAGCAATACCCGGCAGAACTTCTGCCTTAGGCAAAGGGAGATTGTCATGAACCGCTACAGCACGCTTCTACAGCAGTTCCTGTACGACGAACAAGCCGTCACTGCAATCGAATATGGCCTGATCGCGGCGTTGATCGCCGTGGTGATCATCGCCTCGGTTCAAGTCGTCGGCACGAACCTGAGTACGGTGTTTTCCAACATTGCGGCCGCGCTCTAGCGGACTGCCAACTCGGTCAGCTACCAGCGCTACGCAGGAGACCAGCATGCATAAGCCAATCAATCCCAGGAAGTGGCTACGCGACGATCAAGGCGTTACCTCGATCGAGTACGCACTGCTGGGTTCACTTATCGCGATCGTCATTCTCGGCTCCGTCGTGGCGCTGGGTAGCAGTGTGAAGTCTCTCTACGAAATGATCGCTGCGGCCATCCCGTGATGTTGCTCCGCACCGAATAACAACAACGCATGCGAAACCCGACCTCATTGAACTGAACACGCAATCGCACCAAAGAACCCGAGGACACCATGAACGACGCCACCCTGCTCTCGTCAATGATTGGCCCCGTTGCCATGGGCGTAGCGCTGATAGCGGCGGCCATCGACGCGCAGCATCGCCGCATCCCGAACTGGCTGACCTTCGGTGCATGGCTTGCGGCGCTGCCGTTGCAGGTAGCAATCCATGGCTTCGGCAACGGCGCCCTGGAGTGGACGTGCGGCTGGCTTACGGGCCTGGCGATCTTCCTGCCTTTCTATCTGCTGCGCGGCATGGCTGCGGGCGACGTGAAGCTCATGGCGGCCGTAGGCGCCTGGCTTGGTGCGTTCATGGCTTTTGAGATTGCAATGGCCACGTTCGTGATCGGTGGCATCTGGGCGCTGGTATTTACCCTCCGACATAAGCGCATGGCGCAGTTGCGCCGCAACCTGCGCGACGTCCTGTTGACGTCGGGGCAGATCAGCAGGGAAGCCGGCGCACCAACGCCGCAAGCCGATGCCTCTTGGTCGGTGGGCACGTTGCCGTACGGCGTTGCGATTGCCGCCGGCACGATTGCAGTCCTGTTTGCATCGGCTTGATGCGCGCAATTTGGACATCTGGGCACGCACTTCGTATTCACACAGCCAAACGGTGATGAAGATGATCGGGGACCAAAAAATCGAGCACACAGAATTCGGGGGCGTCCAACATGCGCCGCGCTCGCTGGAAGCTGTGCCATCGCCCACCGGGCTGGACGCCTCCCGTCGCGAGCCCGCTGCCCCTTGGCACATCCTGCCGCGCACCGTGGCCGAAACGGGCCTGGACATCTCGTTGCTGCTCGGCCTGCTCATGAAAGTGGCCTACCTGCATCGCAGCGCCACGCTGGTCATGCTGATGGACACCATCAAGCTGCCCGCCATGGTCATCAATGAAGTGGCGGCCTACGCCGTGCGCGAGCGCATGCTGGAAGTCGCCCACCGTGGCGCCAACGACCTGGACGTGCGCTTTCACCTGACCGACGCCGGCTATGTGCGCGCGGCTGAGTTCACTGCGCGCTGCAGCTATGTCGGCGCCGCACCCGTCACGCTGGAAGCCTATGTTGAATCCGTTCAACGGCACTCCATCCAGTTTGCCTCGTTGTCCAAGTCTGATGTCACCGCGGCCTTCAGCACGTTCGTGATGCCGCCGGACCTGCTCGACGATGTCGGCGTCGCACTGAACACGAGCCGCGCGCTGATGCTCTACGGCCCTGCCGGCGGCGGCAAGACCTATCTCGCCCAGCACCTCGGGATGCTGCTGCCCGGCGCCGTGCCGGTGCCGCACGCCATCACGATCGCGGGCGAGATCATCCAGATCTTCGACCCCCTCGTGCACGTAGCGCAGGAAGATGAACAGAGCCCCGTGGCCCGACGTCCACTGGACCGCCGCTGGCAGATGTGCCATCGGCCCGCAGTGCTCTCCGGGGGCGAGCTGACGCTGGAGATGCTCGAGCTGCGCTATGACGGCACGACCGGCTTCTATCAAGCGCCCCCTCACATGAAGGCCAACTGCGGCATCTACATCGTCGATGACCTTGGCCGCCAGCAAGTGGGCGTGAGCGAGCTGCTCAACCGATGGATCGTGCCACTGGACCGCCGCGTCGACATGTTCTCGCTGCGCAATGGCGTGCGGTTCTCCGTGCCGTTCGATGTTTGGCCGATCTTCTCGACCAACCTTGAACCGGCTCAGCTGGGCGACGACGCCTTCCTGCGCCGGCTCGGCAGCAAGCTTTACGTAGGGCCGCTCTCGGTGGCCGACTATCGGGAGGTTTATCTGCGCGCTGCGCAGGAACTCGGCCTGGAGAACGCAGATGCCGCCTTCGATTATCTGCGCGAAGCGCTGCACGAAGTCAGCGGCAAGCCATTGCTGGCCTGCATTCCACGCGATCTGCTGCGCTTGGTGGCCTCGGCTGTCCAGTACCACGGCGGGCCGTCCGAGGTAACCCCAGAGGCACTGCGCCGGGCGTGGGACATCTACTTCTGTTCGCACACAGATTTCAAGACAACCGACTCCATGAGTGCGGGCATGGGCTGGCGGCAGGACAAGCAGGCTCGCACCTAAGCCTTGCCGATCCGATCCGCTCTATTGATCTCAGAAGGGGGAACTCATCATGAAAAACGCGCGTGCAATCGTGATGCTGGTCGTCGCATTGGTGGCAGGGATCGCGGCCGTTGTCTCTGCATCACGCTGGCTGTCTCAGCAGTCATCCAGCTCCGTCAAACAAGTCGCGGTGGCCGCCAGCGACATGGATCTTGGCCAACCGCTGGGCAATGAGCAATTGCGCATGGTCAGTTGGCCAGCCGGCAGCTTGCCGCCGGGCACGTTTGACGATCCCAAGGCGCTGCAAGGGCGTGTGGTGCGCGCGAGCCTGCAGAAAGGCGAACCGATCCTGGAGAGCAAGCTCGCACCCATCGGTACCAAGGGCGGCCTTTCCGCCGTCATCGCGGAAGGCAAGCGCGCCATCACCGTGCGTGTGAATGACGTGGTGGGCGTAGCGGGCTTCGCATTGCCAGGCAACCTGGTCGACGTGATCGTCAACACCAATGAAGACGCGAAGAGCGCGAACAACAATAACAACAGCATCTCCAAGATCGTGCTGGAAAAGATCCTGGTGCTGGCAGTCGCACAGCAAGTCAGCCGAGACGACACGCAACCCAAGGTCGTCAACGCGGTCACGCTGGAAGTCACACCCGAGCAGGCAGAGAAGCTCGATGTGGCACGCAGCGTCGGAACGCTCTCGCTGGTACTGCGCAATCAGGTCGACGTGGCCGCCACGGCAACCGGCGGCGCCACCAAGGGCACGTTGCTGGGCACGCCCGCAGCCGAGCCCACACCCAAGGTGGTGATGGTCAGCACGACCCGTGCAACCGCCAAGGTGCGCCACGTTGCCTCGGGTCCGAGCCGGCAACGCGACTGCATCGGTGTACTGGCTGGCGTGCAAGGCAGCATGGAGTGCTTCTGAGCCGCTACACCTGACAGTCCTTCAACACGCATTGCAACGTAGAGGTTAACCAGCCACAGCGTATCAACCGCATTTTCATCCTGTGCAGCAGACCCTCGGGGGGGGAGATATGAATACGAACCAAAAAACCAATGTCGCCACTGTCGCGCTACGTAGCGGACAGATCCTCGGCAGCACGCGCATGCTCGTCCTGGCAAGTGCCGCCGGTGCCATGCTCTGCATGCCAACGCACGCGACAGCACAAACGGCCATGGAAGCAGGCGCCGTAGCCAAGTCCACCACAGCACCGGTCGTGGTGCAGTCTCGTGCCGGGGCAACCGCACCGGTGCAGATGACGATCAGCATGAACCCGGCGCTGGCGACCGCGCCGGTCGCTGACGTACGGGGCCCAAACTGCACAGGCGCCGTGCGCGGCGAAAGCAGCGTGGTGGTGCCTGTTGGGAAGTCTTCGCTCATCTCGCTGCCGGAGCCGGTGCGCAATCGCACCCTCGGCAACCCAGCCGTGGTGCAAGCCACCATGGTGTCGCCGCAATCCATGTATCTGCTGGGCCGCAGTGTCGGCACCACCAACATGATCGTGCAAGGTCGCAGCGGCGCCTGCAGCATCGTCAATGTGGTGGTCAACGCCGATGCCGGTGGCCTGCAGACTTCGCTCGCGCAGCTGATGCCGAGTGAAAGCAAGATTCGCGTGACGACCGCGGCAGACAGCCTGGTACTGGCCGGCAACGTGTCGAGCGCACAGGCGGCACAGCAAGCCATGGAAATCGCCCACGCCTATGCAGCCTCTGCACAAAGCGGTGCGGACAAGGGCGGCGGCGCGGCAGGTGCACTCGGCGGTGGTGGTGCCGCCGGCGGTGCCAGCGTCATCAACATGATGATCGTAGATACACCGCAGCAGGTCATGCTGGAAGTGAAGGTGGCGGAAGTGTCGAAGACCCTGCTGAACCAGCTGGGCTCGGCACTCAATATCCAAGGCGGATTCGGCTCTTGGGGCGGCGGCCTCTTGACCTCCCTGCTAACCGGATCGTCTACCGCGCTCTTTGCCAACAAGGCGAACAACCGGCCCTTCCAGGTTGAGTTGGATGCGCAAAAGAACGATAGCCTGGTGAAGATTCTTGCCGAGCCGAATCTCGTCACGCTCAGTGGCCAGGAAGCCAGCTTCCTGGCAGGCGGCAAGATCTACATCCCGGTTGCGCAGAGCAGCAGCTCAGGTGGTGCACCCACCATCACGCTGCAAGAGGAGGAATACGGCGTTGGCCTGAAGTTCACGCCGACCGTGATGGCCAATGGCCGCATCAACCTCAAGGTGGCACCGGAGGTGTCGGAACTCTCACCCACGGGCGCAACTGTTACCGGTGCCAACACGAATGGCCAGACCATCCTGCCGCTCATTACCACGCGGCGCGCCTCCACCACCGTGCAGATGCGTGACGGCGAGAGCTTCGCCATCGGTGGTCTGCTGCAAGACAACGCACGCGGCTCGCTGAAGGCACTGCCTGGCGCGGGTGAAATCCCCGTCCTGGGCACGCTCTTCCGCAGCACGCAGTTCCAGCATGATCTGACGGAGCTGGTCATCGTCATCACGCCGCGCCTGGTGCAGCCAATGCAGACAGCGTCGTATCCGCTGCCGACTGACAGCTTTTCGACGCCCAGCGACCTTGCCGTCTACCTGACGGGCAACATGGAAGGCTCCGGCGCCAAGAACCGTACGGCCAAACCAGCAACGGCTGCTGCACCTGCAACGGCACCGCAAGCACCTGCGCAGGTACCGAGCGCACCCGCTGCGCCCAGCTCGCAGGCGCCGATGCCGGCTCCGGTTGCGCCCGCCCCGGTGGCCCCGGCCACCCCTGCACCACGCACTGAGGTGAGCATCGCCCCGCCCACGCAACCGGCAAACGCCATGCCCGAGAAACCAGCGGCCACGCAACCGGTTGTGGAGCCCGCGTCCGCCACAACCTCGGCCACGGCGCCCACGGACGACAACGCCGCGCGTGTCGCCCGAATCGAAGCCACCGCAGCACGGCTGGCCCAGGCCAGAACCAAGACGCAGGGCCGGCAGACGGCAGTGGCCGACACGACCACAACCCCGCAGACACGCTAACCCGGGAACCATGTGGAGAAATGCCATGAACACCAATCTCAAATACCTGCAACGCGCCGCACTCGCGATCCTGGCTTGCCAGGCCCTGACTGCCTGCATGACCACGACACCCAACTGGGACAAGCACTTCGGTGAGGCCGTCACCAGCGTCAAGCAAGCACAGGTGATCAATCCCGACGCACCTGCCGGGTTGCCGGCGCTGAATGGCTATGACGGCAAAGCCGCAGTGGCCGCCATGAGCAACTATGACCGTTCGATGACCCGCTTCCCCGCTGGGGGTACTGGCACCGGCAGCGGTGGGTACGGCGGATTCGGCAGCAGTGGGTACGGCGGTAGCGGGATGTCCGGCAGCTTCTCGCGCTGACAGCACTTGGCGGGTGCCCAAACAGCATCCGCCATCGCCAGCCTGATACCAGGCCAGCCCTGTCACGGCGCGATGCAACGACATACAGAACACACGATCGAACGGGGAGCTTTGCCATGCTCAAGATCTTGATTGCCTCCGAAGACGGTGAACGCCTGGCGGACCTTGCACGCCTGGTAGCCGCCGCCGGCAGCTACCAGGTCATGCACCTGCATGCTGCACCGGGCAGCCTGTCCACGCATGCCTGCCAACTGCGCGGCGCGGATGCGCTCATCATCGACCAGCCAAGCGGTGGCCCGAGCCAGATGCTGAGCATCGAACTGTTGCGGCAGCAGTTCACTGACCTGCCCTGCATCCTCGTCACGCAAACCCAGGAGCGCGACGACCTGATTCGCGCACTGCGCGCCGGCGTCAGCGACATACTGACTTGGCCGCTGGAACGCGCTCAACTGACGACAGCGCTCACGCGGCTGGAAACCAACCACATCCCGAGAACACGCGAGGAAGCGCGCGTGATTGCCTTCATCTCCAGCAAGGGCGGCGCCGGTTCCAGCTTCATCGCCAGCAACGTCGGCTACACGCTGGCCGCACACGAACACAAGCGCGTGCTGTTGATCGACCTGAACACGCAGTTCAGCGACACGCACTTTCTGGTGAGCAACAAGACACCACCCGCCACGCTGTCCGAAGTGTGCGCACAGGTCGACCGCCTGGACGATGCCTTCCTGGAAGCGTGTCTGACACGCGTGGCCAAGGACTTTGACGTCCTGGCCGGCGCCAGCGACCCCATCAAGGCGGGCGAGATCAAGAAGGACAAGATCGAGTACGTACTCTCGCTGGTGTCACCGATCTACGACTTCATCCTGGTGGACGTCGGGCAGGCGATCAACCCGCTGTCGATTGCGGTGCTCGACCACTGCGACCAGATCTGCGTCGTGGTCCAGCCGACCATTGCCTTTGCCCGCACGGGGCGGCGCCTGCTGGATATCCTGCACGGCCTGCATTACCCGGCCGAAAAGCTGCGCATCCTGGTCAACCGGCATGGCAAGCGCGACGAGCTGCCACGCAGCACGCTGGAGCAAGTCTTCGGACAGAAGCTCTTCCATGTGCTTCCCGAAGATGCTGCCTCGGTGGATGACTCCATCTGCCAGGGCATGCCCATTGCCCAGCATCACCGCAGCAGCGCCATGGCCAAGGCACTCACGGCATTAGCCAACGTCTTCGCCACAGCGCGCGAGAACGATCGTCACGCATCGCAAGAGAAAGGCTTCTCCTTGAGCAAGTTCTTCTCGCGGGCCAAGACGTCGTCTCCGAACATTGCCTGAGTTTCTCCTGTCCATTTCGCCAGTCAGACGGAGCCCATCATGTCGATCCGCGACCAACTCTCCCGCCCGGACCACGCGCCGATGTCCATGAACGGGCACGCGCCATACCACCACAAGGTGGCGGGCCATCCGGCCTATCGAGACTTCAAGAAAACCGTGCACGAAGTGGTCCTGGACCGCGTGGACCTGGAACGGCTGGCCCGCTTCCCGACCGAGCAGGTGCGCCACGAGATCGGCACCCTGGTCAACAACATCATCGACGAGGAAAAGCTGCTGCTCAACGACACCGAGCGCCGGCAAATGACCACCGATGTGTATGACGAGATGTTCGGCTTCGGCCCGCTCGAGCCGCTGCTGCAGGACCCGACGGTGTCTGACATCCTGGTCAACACGGCAAAGCAGGTCTACGTCGAACGCCGTGGCAAGCTGGAACTCACCGACGTCACCTTCTACGACGATGCACACCTGATGAAGGTGATCGAGAAGATCGTCTCGCGCGTGGGTCGTCGCATTGATGAAACCAGCCCGATGGTGGACGCGCGCCTGCCCGACGGCTCGCGGGTGAATGCCATCATTCCGCCCTCGGCCATCGATGGCCCGCTGCTCTCGATCCGCCGGTTTGCGACCAACCCGCTGCAGGTGTCGGACCTGATTGATCTCAAGACACTCACGCCCCCCATGGCCAAGCTGATGCAAGCCTTGGCACAGGCCAAGGTGAACGTGCTGGTGTCTGGCGGCACGGGCAGCGGCAAAACCACACTCCTGAACATCCTCTCAGGCTTCATCCCGGCGGACGAGCGGATGGTCACCATTGAAGATGCCGCAGAACTGCAACTGCGCCAACCGCACGTGCTGCGCCTGGAAACGCGCCCGCCCAACATCGAGGGTAAAGGCGAGATCACGCAGCGTGCACTGGTGCGCAACGCCCTGCGCATGCGGCCAGACCGCATCCTCCTGGGCGAAGTGCGGGGCGGCGAGGCCCTGGACATGCTCAACGCCATGAATACCGGTCATGAAGGGTCACTCACCACCGTGCACGCCAACACCCCGCGCGATGCGCTGACGCGCATGGAAAACATGGTGAACATGGCAGGCCTGAACCTGCCACCCAAGACGATCCGGCAGCAGATCGCCTCGGCCATCACCGTGATCATCCAAGTGGCGCGTTTGACGGATGGGCGCCGCAAAGTCATCAGCATCCAGGAGATCACCGGCATGGAAGGTGATGTCATCAACATGCAGGAAATCTTCACCTTCCAGCGCACGGGCATCGCGCAAGACGGCTCGGTCAAGGGGCACTTCCGCGCCACGGGGGTCTATCCGAAATTTGCCGAGCGGCTGCGCGTGTTCGGGGTGGGCTTGCCAGACGAGACCTTTGACCCGCAAAGGCACTTTGAGGTCTAAAGGCTTGAAGCCAAAGCCACCGCCAGTGTGGCCCAGGCGCGATCTAGAAACGGGGGCACCCTAAATGAACGAAATCTTCTACGCGTTCGCAATCCTGCTGTTCGCGGCCGTCGTGCTCTGCATCGAGGGGGTCTACCAGTGGTGGAACAACTACCACGGCCCCGAGGCCAAGCGTGTTGATGCCCGCATCCGTGCGCTGTCCGCGGGCGGACACATCGGCACCGAACAGCTCTCGATTCTCAAGAAACGCCTGCTGAGCGAGTCACCGCAGTTCCAGCGCTGGTTGATGAGTCTGCCTCGCGTGAGCACGATCGACCGTTGGCTGGAGCAATCCGGCAGCGCCTGGTCTGTCGCGCAGCTCCTGGGATACACCATCCTGATTGGCGTCGGAGTGCTGGCAGTAGGTGCGTTGCTGCCGTTCCCGTTTGGCATCGTGACGGCCTGCGCGCTGCTCATGTCTGCGCTGCCGGTCTTGCACATCGCATCGCAGCGGCGCAAGCGCCTGAAGAAGCTGGAGGCACAGCTTCCCGACGCAGTGGACATGATTGCCCGTGCACTGCGCGCCGGCCACTCCTTCGCCAGCGCGCTGGGCATGGTCGGGCAGGAGATCAAGGAGCCGATGGGCCCCGAGTTCCGCACCACATTCGAAGAGATCAACTACGGCGTGTCGCTCGATGAAGCCTTGACCAACCTCGCCAAGCGTGTGCCCGTCAATGACCTGCGCTACTTCGTGATTGCCGTGCTCATCCAGCGCGAGAGCGGCGGCAACCTGGCGGAAATTCTCGACACCATCGGCAACCTTGTGCGCGAGCGCCTGAAGCTGTACGACAAGATCCGCGTGCTTTCAGCCGAAGGGCGTTTGTCGGCATGGATTCTCGGGCTGCTGCCCTTCGGCACGGCCGGCATGATCCTCTTCGTCAATCCGGACTTCATGAAGGTGCTATGGACAGACCCGATGGGCCTGAAGATGATCGGCCTGGCGCTGTTCAACATGGTGATGGGGCTGATCTGGATGCGCAAGATCATCCGCATTCGGGTCTGACGGACGTGCGATATCCAGCACGGTGACCTGACCTGACAACGTGATTTCGTTTTCTTGGGGGGAGACGATCATGCAAGCGCTCTATTCCAATCAATATTTCATCCTGGTCCTGATCTTCGTGGCCGCCTTTGGCGGTGCACTTGGGCTACTGCACCTGTTCTCTCCGAACCGCGCACGCGGCCGGATGCAACAGATCGGCGGCCAGACCGTGGGCACAGACCTGGCCGGCGGCCCGGACCATGCCTGGGTAGAGAAACTGGCCACCTGGGCCAAGCCGGTCTCGCAACTGTCGTTGCCCAAAGACGGCTGGGAGAACTCGCAACTGCGCACCCGCTTCATGAATGCCGGCTGGCGGCAACCGTGGGCGCCGTCGCTGTACTTTGGTGTGAAGACGGTGCTGGCAATCCTCTTCCCGCTGACGGCATTGCTGGTGCTGAGCAGCCGGCCGGAACATCACGATCAAGAGGTGGTCCTCGCTGTGCTGGGGCTACTGAGCGCCATCGGCTATTACCTGCCCAATGCGGCACTGGCACGCAAGGTCGAGCATCGTCAGCGCGATGTGTTTGAGGAGTTTCCCGATATGCTCGACCTGCTCACGGTGTGTGTAGAAGCTGGGCTTGGCTTGGACGCCGCCATGATGCGCGTGTCGGACGAACTCGCACTGCGCTGCCCCGTCATGGCTGAAGAAATGGAACTCACGCTGCTGGAACTGCGTTCGGGGTTTCCCAAGGAAAAAGCACTCACCAACCTGGCGCTGCGCACCGGTGTGGAAGACGTCGACCGGTTTGCATCGATGCTGATCCAGGCAGACCGTTTCGGTACCAGCCTTGCCGACTCGCTGCGCGTGTTGTCCGACATGCTGCGCACCAAGCGCCGGATGCGTGCGGAAGAACAAGCCGCCAAGATCGCGCTGAAGTTGCTTTTCCCGCTGATCTTCTTCATCTTCCCGACGCTGCTGCTGGTGTTGCTCGGCCCAGCATTCATCCAGATCTACCGTGTGCTGCTGCCGACCATGACAGGCTCGGGAGGCTGACATGCGCGCGCAAACATAGCTGGTAGTAAAGGCCCCCGGACTATCACCTGGCGTATGTGCTAGCGCGGTGGTCCTGTTCCCGGACGCGCGCCGGGTTTTTTCCTTTGTATCTCGAGCGGTTGGGGTTAGTGGTGCTTCTGCTTGGGGATTGAGCCCGGTGGTTTGCCTCCCTTGCATCCTCTGCCGGTGCAGACCTTTGTGTTCCCCCCCTGTTTCATTCCCTGCCGGGGCTGACTCGCTTTCTTTGTCTTGCCAAAGAAGTAATCAAAGAAAGGCACGCCCGATGCAGCGACTTCCCCTTGAATTTATGTGACCGCGCGGGGAAGGAGGCAAACTCGCTGCGCTCAGACAAGGCTCCTTCCTTTTTCCGACCGCTCACAGAAATTCAAGGCGCCGCATAGGGCAGGGAAAGGCCAAACCATCGATCACCAGCGCAGCAGGAACCAACAACACAACGCGAAGCAAGGCGGGCAACAACAGCAAAAATAGGCGCCCCCTGGGCCAGCACATCGTTGGTGTGGCCGTTGATGTTCCTGCCCTTGATGGCGCCTTCGATTTTCGTTGCGAGGAGGATCAAGGAAGGGGCCTTGTCTGAGCGAAGCGAGTTTGGCTGATTGCCCTCCCCGCGGCAAAAATCCTAGGAGGGAGTCGCCATCTCGGGCGTGCCTTTCTTTGCTTACGTCTTTGGCAAGACAAAGAAAGCGAGTGAGCCCCGGCAGGGGATGAAACAAGGGATGCACCAAGAACAAAAAAAAACCCCTGCAGAAAACGAAAAAGGGACAGACCCCAAAGCCCATCCCTCAAAAAAAATGAATCCAACCAGCAGCGAGAAAAGTACCCTCAAGAGCAAACGCTACTGCTATTTGGATCCTGCCCCATGACCTCTCGCGGCAAGTAAGTCGAAAACCCCGGCACAGCGAGTTGAGAAAAACCAATCCAGGTAGCAGGCGAGTAAGGTGCCACTGTCATACCGGTCACGCTGACGGCAACACCACCGCAGCTCGTAGCATCACAGCTGGTGCTCACCGCCCCACTGGTGTCGTACCACTGCACCGACACATTCGCGGACGTGAGCGTCGGCAGAATGGTCTGCATCTTGCTCAACACAGATGTCGAGCCCTGACCGCAAACCACCGCCTGTCGCGCGCCCCAGCGCGTCGCTTCTCCCACGGCGTTCCAGGTAAATAGAATGCGCCCAAAGTCGAGGATGCCAAGCAGCACCGTCAGAAAGAGCGCCACCACAATGGCGAACTCAACCGCCGTCGTACCTTTCTGATGCTTATTCATAGGACTGCCTCATGGTCACTGAGATGTTCCCAAACGGGAACGAGGTGATCGACCCGCTGCCGCCCGCATAGAAGCGCAGGAACGCCATCATGTCGATTACCGGGTTGAACGTGTAGCCCGAGATCGTGACGGTGACGGTATTGATGGCAGGGTTGGTCCCTTGTGCGATGTTGGACGTGCAGCTCGTGTTGGACGCATCGCAAATGGAAACCATGCTGGACGTCAGCCCTGGTGCGAGGGGCGCTTGCGTGCTGCCGACAGTCGGCGTGCCGTAGACCGCCAGATTGGTTGCCGTCGTATAGGAGGTCGCGTTGCCGGCGGCCTGCGTGCTCAGGTAACGGGTGGCGTCTCGCGTGGCCTTTGCCAGGGTGTTGTAGGTGTAGATCGCCCGGCCGAACTCCGTTATCCCAAAGGTGATGGCCAGCAGCAGGCTGAGCATGATGGCCAGTTCGACCAGCGCCACACCATGTTGTCGTTGTCGTGTCTTCATGGTTCGCTCCTACTGCACCAATGCTGGAACCAAGGGGCCCTTGCTGCCGCCAGCCAGACCACTGGGTGAACACGGGCTGCTGGCGGACCCTGCGTTGCCGAGGAACTCGAACTGCGGCGTATTGTGGACACCGTCAATGGGCTGCAACATCAGCATGCAGGCGTAGTCGATGATCTTTGACGCGGATGAGATGACGGGCACCAGGACAACACGCCGGTTCGCCCCATAGGTGGCAAGATCTCCGCTGCTTCCGCTTGTCGCAAGACTTTTGTAGCCGCCCTTGACGTTGAGCCCGGTGATCTTGTCGCCGCCGGTGACACTCGTCCCGGTATCGTCGTAGTTGGCATAGGCAAGCCGTTTGTTCTTGAAATTTGCAGCACTCTTGTCGGAGCCCGCTGCAGGTGTGCCGCTGTAGGCGTTCTGCGGCACTGCGTTCGTCCAGTTGGTCGATGTATAGGAGTAGCCCGTGAAATCCGGCTGCAGTTGCGATGCATTTGACTTGTTCTTGTAGATACCAAAGCGTGCATTCCAGTTGTCGTCAACGGACACCTTCGCACCCGGTGTACCAAGCTGGTCACCGATCTTGGAATTGCAGTAGCCCTGATCCATTTCGGTTTTCGTCTCGTTGGCATTGGTGGAGCCGTCGAGGTTGTACCAACCCATCTCCCCAGGCGTGGGGGAGCCACCGGCATACAGCATGCTGACCCACTCACCGATCTGGAAGCCATAGTTGGGGGCGGTCCCAACGGCTTTCGGGACCAGGGCCACGGGAATGGGGCACGTGCTCTGCGCATGTACACGCGTGG
Organism: Ralstonia wenshanensis; assembly: GCF_021173085.1. NCBI lineage: Bacteria > Pseudomonadati > Pseudomonadota > Betaproteobacteria > Burkholderiales > Burkholderiaceae > Ralstonia > Ralstonia wenshanensis. The sequence continues at coordinate 666,131 of NZ_CP076413.1, read as the reverse complement.
CCACCGCCAGTGCGGCAACAGCATTGCTGGTGGCGCCGCCAACGAACTTGATCAGACGCGCGGTGATCCCGCTCTTGGTATGCGTGCATTTGACGTAGCTCGACGAACTCGACGCCACGCCGGCTGCGCTGTAGGTTCCGTTCAGTGCCGTGCTGAACGTGACATCCGCGTTCGCCAACGACGCCGACGATGCTTGATAGACGACGCGGTTGGCGTTGCCCGCTGTCAGCCCCGCATTCGTCGCCCGGGTCAGCGCATCTGATGCTCCGTCCAGTTCCTGCGCTGCCGACAAGGCACAGCTATCCACCGCTGACTGAAGCTCCGTCTTGGCCACGAACAGGCCGCTCAGGTCGATGACCAGGCCTGCCATTCCGAGCAACACGGCAAGGATCAGGCCAACCATCGGGAGCACCGCCCCGCGTTCTCTCTGTTTGGTATGCGTGCGCATATGCCTTCGCCTCCGCCGGTGTGAATGGCTATCGGGCGTTGTATCGACTACCTGCCGCGGCTCGCCGGTCGCTTGCAGATCTCCCCGTCCCTTATCGTCAGTTGTAGCCGCCACGGACGCAGTCCGAAACTGGCCGTAGGTATGATTCAGCGATGAAACGCGAAGCCGCTTGGTGGCTTGCATAGCGGGCGGTTTGTGGAGGCAGCCCATGTTGCCCTCCGCTAGCGGAACGTCCAGAACCGATGCAATAAAAAGGTGAGGGGCGGCACCACCGACAGGATGGCCGCAAGCCCGGCCCAGTAGCTCAGGCCCAACGTCTGCGCCAGCCACGAGATCGCAAGCGTCAGCGCCAAGCCGAGCAGAGAGACGGCGTAGAAGCGCAGGAAATTGGCGCGTCCCGGCTTGGCCGAGAAGCTCCACAGCGCGTTGAGCAGGTACGAGCAGACGTTGGCGCAGACGAACGCTACGCCGTTGGCCGTCACCTGGGAGGCAGAAAAGCCGTTGATGAGCGTGGTGGCGATGGCAACGTGCATGCCGGTGGCCGCAACACCCGAGACCCCGAAGCGCAGCACTCGGATCACCATCATGCGGTCCGGCAGCCGCTGCGCAAGCGTTGGCGGCAGCAGACCTGCCAATGCGTTCATGACGCCCGTTTCAGCGTGTCGCATGATGTCCCCCGTCCCTCTGTCACCATTCTTGGTGGCACGAGGCAGGGGGAAAATCGATCAAACGGATGACGAAGCTGTCAGGAATTGGACGAGCTTGATAAGCGGAGTGCGCGACACCTCAGTCCGCGTCGCCGCTGTCACTGCCGCCGTGCGTGCGGTCAAAGCGGCGCAGCGTGTCGATGCGCTCGCGCGTGAGCGGGTGCGATGAGAAAAACGCCGAAGCATCGTCATCGCTGGCGGCGTCGCCCTTCTTGGCGGCATCCGCCTTGCGCGTACCGCCATGCGTGTCTTCCAGCGCCTGCAGCACGTCGGCAAACGCGCCGACAGACAAGCCGTTCTCCTGCAGCAGCAGCGCGGCATAGCGGTCGGCGTCGCGCTCGTAGTCACGCGAATAGCGCAGCGTGAGCAGCGCCGCCGGCACACCCGACAGGATCGTCGAGACATCGCCAAACAACAGCGCCGCCGTTGCGCCAATGGCCGACGACTGAATCACCTGTCGCAGCCCATGGCGATATTCCACGTGACCAGCCTCGTGCGCCAGCACACCCGTCAGACCATCGCCCTCACCCACCAGCTTCACCAGCGCATCGGTCACGACAATGTCCCCGCCCGGCAGCGCAAAGGCATTGGCGCCGATGTCGGCATCCCGAAAGACGATGTGATACGTGTGCGTGGCCTGCGGGGGCCTCTGCAGCGCCGCAAAGCGTGCGCGGATGCGGTCCTGCTGCGCGACGGGCAACTTGCTTGGCCGGAGCCAGCGTTCATCCATGGCTTTGAGCGTGCTGCGCCCGAGCTGTGCTTCGGCGCGCTGCGGCACCATGTTGGCCACCACCTTGGCACCCCATGGCAAGCCGTAGCGATACCCCAGTGCCAGCACCACCACCATGGCCAGCAGCGCGCCCAGCGCCAGCTTCCAGCTGTTCTGCGCCAGCACGACCCACCCCTCCCGATAGCCGGTGCGATGCAGCAGCGCGTTCAACGACGTCTGCTCCGCGGGGTCGGTGATCTCGCAAAACGCGCCGTCTTCGAACGTAATCAGGCGCGGTGCATGCTTGACGCGTTCCGACACCCGCAGCGTAGACAGCGGTGCACGGCGCAGTGGCGTGCCTTCGGGGTCGAACAACACCGCCTCGCCCGCCTCGACGGCAAGGCGCACCGGTTGCGCACGCGAGGTACGGCCGTCGAAGTAGGTCGCGAGAATCACAGCAGGTGCCTTTGCCTTGCAGCGCGGTTACAGCGCAATATCGATGTCGTACCAGTCCACGGTGGCGTCGCCCAGGGCGCTCACCTTGGTGGTCTCGCCGGCCACGAAGGTGTCGAGTGAGCCCGACGCAAACATCGTCACAGATTCGAGCTTGTAACGTGCAGTACGCACCCGTGCAAACGGCGTGAACAGGCCGACGGTGATCACGATCATCACCGCGTTCGACACGAAGATCCAGAACAGCTTGCCCGCGCCCACCTGGCTCTGAAAGCGGTGCGCGCCCAGCGTCGTGTTGCTCCACACCAGGTTCTGCAGGCGCGACAGGACGTACGGCGTCAGGAACAGCATCGCCGCGTACATGAACAAGCCGATGACGATGAAGCCGAAGATCTGGCCGATGCCCGGCGCACGATGGAACGACACCCCCAGCAACAACGACAGCACGCCAGCCACCACAACGGCCAGCACTGCCAAGCCGAACGTGCGCAGATACACGCCGTAGAAGTTGCCCGGCGTGGCCGAGAAATCAAACGGCGCGGTACCGAAGCGCGTGTTCTTGTGCTGATAGCGCTTGAAGCGCTGATGCGCCAGCGGCGCCAACAGGTAGAGCGAGAACACGCTCAGGATCGGCCACACCAGGAACACCATATAGCCCTCGGCATCCTTGCCCGTAAAGGCGAAGCGCAGCCCACGGTAGCTGGAGTTGGCCATGCGAAAGCGCAGCGACCGTACGAGCAGCCACGGAAACGCAGCGGCCATCAGCGCAAGCAGTACCAGCCCCACCGCAGCTGACGAATGGCCGAGCAGGTTGAACGCAAGCGCCAGCACGAAAATGATCGCGCGACCCTTGAGAATGGCAATCGGGCTGCCGTGATAATCGAAGCTCGATCCGGCCAGTTGGGTGTTGCGATAGAAATACTGCAGCGTGCGCACCTTTGCCCATGCCGAGTAGACGCCCAGCGTGACGATGGTCAGCAGCAGGTTGACGATCCAGATACGGAAGTATTCCGAGCCGCTGCCGATAAAGCGCAGTCGCAAGGGTTGCGGCGCTGCTGGAGCGGGGGCGCTGCCCAGGATGGACTCGCGTGCGATGTCGTTCATCTGTTTTTCCCTTCCCTGATTTGTTGTCGTACCCCGCTTCAGGACGCGTATCGATATTCAACGACGCTGAGGCTCGCGGGTGGGCCGATTGTAGCCAAGCCCACTGCGTTGCAGCGTTAACGTCGTCTTAACAAAGCAGGCAACAAAAAACCCCGCGGGCTCGCACCCACGGGGTTTTTTGTTTGGAACAGCCATCCCGGAGGATGACCGGGCCAGGGCCGGTGCGGCAAATTACATCATGCCGTCCATGCCGCCCATGCCACCCATACCGCCCGGCATTGCCGGAGCTGCATCGTCCTTCGGCAGTTCTGCCACGGCGCAATCCGTGGTCAGCATCAGCGAAGCAACCGAAGCGGCGTTCTGCAGCGCGGTGCGGGTCACCTTGGTCGGGTCCAGCACGCCCATTTCCACCAGGTCACCGTACTCGCCGGTGGCGGCGTTGTAGCCGTAGTTGCCCTTGCCTTCGATCACCTTCGACACCACAACCGAAGCCTCGTCGCCAGCGTTGGTGACGATCTGGCGCAGCGGCTCTTCCATGGCGCGCAGCACGATCTTGATGCCGGCGTCTTGATCAGGGTTGGAACCCTTCAGACCGGAGATCAGTGCACGGGCGCGCAGCAGTGCAACACCGCCGCCAGCCACGATGCCTTCTTCCACGGCAGCGCGCGTTGCGTGCAGCGCATCTTCCACGCGGGCCTTCTTTTCCTTCATTTCGACTTCAGTGGCAGCGCCAACCTTGATCACGGCAACACCGCCGGCCAGCTTGGCCACGCGCTCTTGCAGCTTCTCACGGTCGTAGTCCGAAGTCGCTTCTTCGATCTGGGCACGCACTTGCTTCACGCGGGCTTCGATGTTGCGGGCGTCGCCTGCGCCATCGATGATCGTGGTGTTTTCCTTGCCGATTTCAACGCGCTTGGCTTGGCCCAGGTCGTTCAGGGTCGCCTTTTCCAGCGTCAGGCCAACTTCTTCAGCGATGACTTGGCCGCCCGTCAGGATGGCGATGTCTTCCAGCATGGCCTTGCGGCGGTCGCCGAAGCCCGGAGCCTTGACGGCGGCGGTCTTCAGGATGCCACGGATGTTGTTGACCACCAGCGTTGCCAGGGCTTCGCCTTCGACGTCTTCAGCAATGATCAGCAGCGGACGGCCAGCCTTGGCCACTTGCTCCAGCACCGGCAGCAGGTCGCGGATGTTGCTGATCTTCTTGTCGAACAGCAGCACGAACGGGTTGTCCAGCTGGACAACTTGCTTTTCCGGGTTGTTGATGAAGTACGGCGACAGGTAGCCGCGGTCGAACTGCATGCCTTCCACGACGTCCAGCTCGTCGGCCAGCGACTTGCCGTCTTCCACGGTGATCACGCCTTCCTTGCCAACCTTGTCCATGGCTTCAGCGATGCGCTGGCCGATGGATTCATCGCTGTTGGCCGAGATGGCGCCAACTTGGGCGATTTCCTTGCTGGTGGTGGTCGGCTTGCTGATCTTCTTCAGCTCTTCGACGGCGGCCGTCACAGCCTTGTCGATGCCGCGCTTCAGGTCCATCGGGTTCATGCCGGCGGCAACGTACTTCATGCCTTCGCGCACGATCGACTGGGCCAGCACCGTTGCGGTGGTGGTGCCGTCACCGGCGTTGTCGCTGGTCTTGGAAGCAACTTCCTTGACCATTTGCGCGCCCATGTTCTGCAGCTTGTCCTTCAGCTCGATTTCCTTGGCGACCGACACACCGTCCTTGGTCACGGTCGGGCCACCGAAGCTGCGCTCCAGCACCACGTTACGGCCCTTCGGGCCCAGGGTCACCTTGACTGCGTTGGCGAGAATGTTCACGCCTTCGACCATCTTGGCACGTGCGGCGTCGCCGAACACTACGTCTTTAGCTGCCATCTTGAGAATCTCCGAAATCTTTGGATGTTGCCCGCGCGCTCAGTCAGCGGCGCCGGCAATGAGGATTGGGTTACAGGTAAGCGATGCGACAGAGCGCGTGCTTACTTTTGCACCACGGCCATGATGTCTTCTTCGCGCATGACCAGGACTTCCTGACCATCCACCTTGACGCCCTGGCCGGCGTACTTGCCGAACAGCACGCGGTCGCCGACCTTCACGTCCAGCGCGATCGCATTGCCCTTGTCGTCTTTCTTGCCCGGGCCGACGGCCAGCACTTCGCCTTGATCCGGCTTTTCAGCGGCGGCGTCAGGAATGACGATGCCCGAAGCGGTCTTGGTTTCGTTGTCCAGGCGCTTCACGATCACGCGGTCGTGCAAAGGACGCAGGTTCATACACAACTCCTCAATGCAAAGTGAGTGTTTATTCACAAAACGCGCCGCAGAACGCGGCGCATCGGGAAAGCATCGGGGACCGGAGGCGTTGTTAGCACTCCTGCCCGGCGAGTGCTAATTATAGGGACGGGGTATGACGATTTCAAGAACGGGCGCTGAAATTCATTGTCGAGAGGTCGATGACGGCAAGCGCGCCCGGTAACCACCCAGCTTGCCGATCGGCGCTCACCCCTTGGCTCCTTGGGCAATGGCAGTGTTGGTAGCGATTGCAGGCTGGCGGGCCAGTTCAATGAAGGCCCGCACGTAGTCAATGGCGGTGTCCGCTTCGCGTGCGCCCAGGAAGATTTGCTTGGCGATGCCGCGCGCGCCCAGCCGCACGGGTACCACTTCGATCTTGGCCGCGTATTCCTCGACCAGCCAGCGCGGCAGGGCGGCCACGCCGCGGCCGCTGGCCACCATCTGCAGCATGATGTCGGTGGTTTCGATGGCTTTGTGGCGCCTGGGCGTTACACCGGCCGGCAACAGGAACTGGCTGTATATGTCCAGGCGCTCGATGTCCACGGGGTAGCTGATGAGCACTTCCCGGGTCAGCTGCTGGGGTTTCACATAGGCCGCCGAAGCCAGGGTATGGCCCCGGGCCACGACCAGCACCTGCTCGTAGTCGAATACGGGTTCGAACTTCAGCCCCGGCTTGAACAACGGGTCCGGCGTGACCAGCAGGTCGATCTCGTAGCCGAACAACGCACCGATCCCGCCGAACTGAAACTTCTGCTTGACGTCCACATCCACGTCGGGCCATGCGGCCAGATAGGGAGACACCACTTTGAGTAGCCACTGGTAGCAGGGATGGCATTCCATGCCGATACGCAGCGCCCCGCGCTCGCCCTGCGCGAATTGGCCGAGGCGCTCTTCGGCCAAGTCCAGTTGCGGCAGCACCCGGTTCGCCACGGCCAACAGATATTGGCCGGCCTGCGTCAGGCGCAGGCTTCGTCCTTCGCGCAGCCAAATGTCGGTGCCCAGCTGCAGCTCTAGTTTCTTCATGCTGTGGCTCAGGGCCGACTGGGTCAGGTTCAGTACGCCTGCGGCGGCCGTCAACGACCCTTGCTTCTCGACCTGCTGAACGATGCTGAGGTGGATGCGCTCAAGCATTCACATGATTCCTATTCATGAATTTGTGAAATAAAACCATTTTACTTCATTGATCCACATCAATACCATGCGTTCCGATTGTTCGATCGCAGCCATCTGAAAGCAAAAATGACACGTCCACTTCGAGTAGTAGCGGTTTCCGGCGGACTGCAACGCCCCTCCAAGGCTGCAGCCCTGGCAGAGCACCTGCTGGATCTGATCGCCGACGAAGTTCCGTGCCAACAACGCCTGATCGAACTGGGCCAACTCGCACCACGGCTTGCCGGCGCGGTCTGGCGATCCCAACTGCCCGATACGGTGGAGCGGGAGCTCGCGGCGGTCGAGCAAGCTGACGTCCTGGTGGTGGCAACGCCGGTCTACCGCGGCTCTTACACCGGGCTGTTCAAGCATTTCTTCGACTTCATTCACCAGGACGCCCTGATCGACAAACCCGTTCTGTTGGCAGCCACTGGCGGGAGTGAGCGCCATGCCCTGGTGATCGACCACCAGTTGCGGCCGCTGTTCAGCTTTTTCCAGGCACGCACGTTGCCGCTGGGCGTCTACGCGACCGACAAGGATTTCGTGGATTACCGCCTGCAGGACGAGGCCCTGACTGAGCGGGCAAGACTGGCCGTCCAACGGGCATTGCCGTTGGTCGAATTGACGCACCACGCCAGGTCGTCTCTGGCCGATGCGGTGGTTGTGGCCTGAAACACGAATTGGCTTTTCTCTCCGAAATTAGGTCACTGGATCACAATGAACCAAGAACTCACCTTTAGCCTCAAAAGCATTTGTTTCGATGAAAACTATCAGCCATCGGACAGCACTCGCATCACCACAAACTTTGCCAACCTGGCCCGTGGAAATAATCGGCAGCAGAACCTGCGCAACACACTGCGGATGATTGACAATCGCTTCAATGATTTGGCGCATTGGGACAATCCCACGGGAGATCGCTACGCTGTCGAACTTGAGATCATCTCTGTCGAGATGAACCTTGACGCCCAAAGCAGCAACGATGTATTTCCGCTGATCGAGATACTGAAAACCAGCATTCTCGACAGGACAACGAACAAGCGCATCGACGGCATCGCGGGAAACAATTTTTCTTCCTACGTGCGCGATTACGACTTCAGCGTCCTGCTTCCGGAGTACAACGCCCATCGAGCGGAATTCAGCACTCCAGACGATTTTGGCGACTTGCATGGCAAGCTGTTCCAGCAATTTGTCAACTCGCGCGCTTACAAGGAGCGCTTCAGCAAGCCGCCTGTCATCTGCATCAGCGCCTCGACCAGCAAGACCTATCGGCGGACCGGGAACCAGCATCCCGTACTGGGTGTGGAGTACCAACAGAATGCACTGTCCTCAACTGACCAGTATTTCGCAAAGATGGGGATGCAGGTTCGGTTTTTCATGCCGCCGAATGGCGTTGCACCCTTGGCTTTCTACTTTCAAGGCGACCTGCTGGGTGATTACACGAATCTCGAATTGATCGGCACCATCAGCACCATGGAGACCTTTCAAAAGATTTATCGTCCGGAAATTTATAACGCCAATGCTGCAGCAGGAAAACTCTATCAACCGAGCCTGAAGCATCAGGATTACTCGGTGACGCAGATTGTCTATGACCGGGAAGAACGCAGCCAGTTGGCTGTCAAACAAGGGAAGTTTGCAGAGGAGCATTTCATCAAGCCCTATAAGCGCGTCCTTGAACAATGGGCGACCGATTTCGCGCTCTGACTGGCCAAAATACATGGGCCATTCTTCCGACATCTCGTTGACCAGGCTTGCCGAAGCGAATATCGCTGTCTAGCGGCACTCGCATCGGCGCTGCCGGCAGTCCTGCCCCACATAACACACCATCCCGCGGCTGCTCTGGCAAAACGGTCCCGAAGCACGTTTGCCACACCCATCTTTCTTGAAAGGAATCGTCCGATGTTTGAAACCTCCATCGCCGGCAGCCTGCCGAAGCCTGCCTGGCTGGCTGAAACCAACAAACTCTGGCCTCAGTGGAGGGCTGAAGGCGATGCGCTGCTCCAGGCCAAGGCCGACGCGACGCTGCTGTGGATCAAAGCCCAGGAAGACGCAGGCCTGGACATCGTGTGCGACGGCGAGCAATCGCGCCAGCACTTCGTGCACGGCTTCCTGGAGCAGGTCGAGGGCATCGACTTCGAGCACAAGGTGAAGATGGGCATCCGCGACAACCGCTACGACGCGATGGTGCCGCAGGTGGTTGCTGCCCTGCGCCTGAAGGGCCGCGTGCACGCTTTCGAAGCCCAGCTGGCGCGCGCCCACACGAAGAAGAAGCTGAAGTTCACGCTGCCCGGCCCCATGACCATTGTCGACACCGTGGCAGACCGCTTCTACGGCGACAAGGTCAAGATGGCCTTCGCGTTTGCGGAATTGCTCAACCAGGAAGCGCTCGCACTGCAAGCCGATGGCGTGGACATCATCCAGTTCGACGAACCCGCGTTCAATGTCTACATGAAGGACGCCGCTGACTGGGGCGTGCAGGCGCTCGAGCGCGCGGCGCAGGGCTTGACCTGTACGACGGCGGTGCACATCTGCTACGGCTACGGCATCAAGGCCAATACCGACTGGAAGCGCACCCTGGGCGACGAATGGCGTCAGTACGAGGCGGTATTCCCCGCGCTTGCCCGCAGCCGCATCGACCAGGTGAGCCTGGAATGCATCCACTCCCATGTGCCGCCCGACCTGATGAAGTTGCTGGTCGGCAAGGACGTGCTGGTCGGCGTGATCGATGTGGCCAGCGACGTGGTAGAGACACCTGAGGAAGTGGCTGACACCATCGGCCGGGCGCTGGCGTTCGTGCCGAAGGAGCGACTGTTCCCGTGCACGAACTGCGGCCTGGCGCCGATGGCGCGGGACGTGGCGTGGCGCAAGCTGGAAGCGCTGGCAGAAGGCACGAGACTGGCCAAGGAGCGGCTCGCTGAGGCGTAACGTCCGCCCGGTCATCGCGACCGGTCATCCCGCCTCAAACGGGCTGCCTTGCCGGCTGACGATGCGCACATCGGAAAAGAGGTGCCAGCGGATGCGGTCGATCTGCGGCAGTTCAAGCAGGCAGTGGAGCGGCTGGATGAACATGTTCCACAGCCGCAGCTAGAAGGCTTCCGGGTCCACCGATTCGGTCACCTCGTCCTTGCAGATAACGAGGCGGCCCGGCATGACGTCTTGCATGCAAGAGGTCTCGAACTCCTGGCGCGAGATACTTGGAAGCACCCCACCAGCGACAAACAGACCGGGCGCCGCCGACAACCATCCAGCGACAACCATGCCCGACTAACCACCGACAATTGCCCCGACCGACCGGCAACGATGATTGACGGTAAACCGGCCTCGGTGAAACTCGCGGACTGGCTATAGCAACGGCTTTTCGCGCCCCTGCAAGGCGGTGGTGTGGTCTCCGCCGCCTTGCCGGTTTACATCCAGGCACCCTATTTAAGCGTGCTTGCATCCGCCCATTGGTACCCCAGGCCAGTAATGCCGCTCACTAGGCTCTGGAAATCCTGGAACGCGTTGGAAGCAGCCGTGCCTGACATATCGGAGTCCAGCCAGAACGGGTGAAAGAAGAACGAGGCAAAACCGTCGCGTACCACCCGAGCATATTGAGCATTCAGGTAAATATCTTGCCAAGTGTAGGTCAGGCACGAGAACGGATCGATATTGCAGATGTTGTATTCGATGTTGCCCAGGTTTTCAGGAATGATGCGTTGGCCGTAGTAATCGGAATAGATCACGTACGGAAAGAACTGCCCGACCGCAAACGCATGGTTGTTGGCCGTTGAATTGAGCGTGTACAGATCGCCATTGCTACAAATGGTATTGGTATTGGTGACGCTACTCGTGGTGTTATTGGTGCAGGCGAAATACACCACGCGCTGGTACGTTGAGTTGAAGCGTGGCGGCACTGCAGCGATCGACAGCGGCGACGATTCGTAGTGCGGGGCTTCCCACGCAAACGGCTTGTAACCGTTATTGGTGAACTGCTGGAGGCCCGCATCCAGCCGCCCTCCAGCCCACTGAAGTGAGTCGTCGTCGGTCGGGGTATTGGCGGTCGCATACCAGAACTCGAAATCATTGCCACTCACTGCGTTGTCGATATTGGGAATGTTCTCGTACTGATGCGTGTAGCCGTGCATCATCACCCTACCCCCGCGCTTGAGCGCGTAGTTGATTGCAGATTTCAACCCGGTCGCGTTAGCGAGCGTAATCGTCTCCGGCACGCCGTTGTTGTAGTACCCGTTCGGGTCTGTATAGACGGGGATGGTCGCCATCGAAAACGGAATGTGCTTGCTGTACAGATAGTCCGTGAGCTTCTTCATCGAACTGGTACTCGTATAAGCGTTCATGTCTTCAAAGCGCACCATGGCCCGGTGGGTGTACGCCGTTGATGCGCTGTCCCCCAGAATGTCGTGCAACAGATCACAAAACGCCAGGTAGCGGTCACGCGGGCCGATATATGAAAACGGTTGATCGGCGAAATACCAGAAGTTGCCCGAGCGAACCACATAGGGCGCAACCGCCCCGCTCTGGCTGTCAGTGATGTTCACTAGCACCTGTGCTTTGGTGGCGTCCGTCACCTGCGTGATGCCGATGTCCGGGTCAGCGCTGACGGCACCTGTCGTGGCATTGAAGCTGTAGTACTTCACCATCGACATGCCCTTGTACGTCACGGTATCGAAGAATCCCGGATTCGGATTGCTCGACGACGGATAGACGTTGCCGTTGAAGCCGAAAACCTGGTCGAAGGCTATGCCGAATTTCTGGGTGAAGGTCGGATTGGTGTAATCGACCGTGTCCCAAGCCAGTTCCCACAGGTTGTACTTGAACCACACCACCGTGGAGGTGGTCGACATTACGTCCTTGAGGAACGCGGGGGGGATGGTGTTGTTGTAGTAATCGCCCAGATAGAACGTGGCCTTGTTGGCTTGCACCGAGCCAGCGGTGTAGTTCTGGATTGGCACCAGACTGACCGTCGTATTCCAGTGCCCGAGCAGGTTACGCAGCATGATTGCGTAGGCAAACCCCAGATTGCTGTAGGGGTCGTTTGGCGGTGCGTCATACAGCACCAGCACCTTCAAGGTCGTTGCGGCCTGCGCCGATGGCATCGTGATCGGCCGATACACGATAAGAAGACTGAGCGCGAGTAGGCACGCCAGGATGACTTTTTTCATGATCGTGCCCCTTAGTCGACCCAGACCTTGCCGTCCTGGCGATGTACCGACGCCGGAGAGGCGATCGTGCCGCCCGTGCTATGGCCGTGCTCTGCCTCACGCATGAGCGAACGCGGCATGCCCGGCACGATCACCGTCGGCACACTCGGGCGCGGCGGCGGAACCACCTTGCCGTTCTGCATATGCGGCGGGTTCAAGCCGGCATTGTTGGGTGCGCTTGTCGGCCCCGCCGCCTCTGCTTTCCCCACAAGCCCGATCACGGCTACCAGCAAGCCCGTGCATGCCCACGCTGGCGCGCAATGTTTGGAAGTCATGATTTGTCCCCTTGACCAAACGTGCCTCCCTCACCTCAGGGAAGCGCTCGTCCCGGTTTTCCAAACACTGCCGCAACAACGAGATTTGACGGCCCTCGTGCCATTCCCTCTCGATGCCACTTGTCGAACGTTCTGACCGCGCTATGTAAAGGGCTGATGGCGCTGAGGTCGTATGAGCCGTGCAAAAATCACACCAAGTCGGCTAAAGGCTCGAACGCACTACACCTGAGAGCTTTGGCGATGGCGCTTCTTCAAAAAAAACGCCGAAACGGATTCAACCGTGAAACAGGCTGGCCTGAATCGCCCCGGAGGTCGAAAATTCGGAGCTCAGACAGTGGAATGCGACTGTTTGAAGGCCGCATGCCGCCCGCAGAGTTTCGACGCTGGCTATTGGCCTTCCATTCTCGATCCACTAGAACCGGTATCCAACATTCAGGCTGAAGACGACCGGCTTCACGTTGATCTGCGTCTTGTTGACGGCCAGCACTTGGCCTTCCTGGCTGCGCAGCGTGATGGTGGATGTAGTCTTCAAAGGCAGATAGGCGACGGTACCGACAAGCGTCCAGTTCGGGGCGAACTCGTACGACATGCCGATGTTGGCTACGGGCGCCCAGGAACTGGAGGTCGCTGCCGACACTTTGGCGGGGCCGGTCGGGATCTGGCCCATGCCCAACTGCAGGACTTGGCCGAGGTTCTGCATGGCGCTGACGAAATTCGAGTTCAGGCGCAGTTGGGTGAAGAAGTTGTAGCTGACGCCCGCGCCAATGAACGGGCGCAGCCTGCTCTGCGCGGTGCCGAAGTAGTACTGCCCAATGAGCGCCGGGTTCCACGCACGGGCAGATGCAACGGGGTTGTTCTTGGGCAGCCCCAGATCAATGAGCGTTAGATTTCCAAGCCCCGGCACGGGCGCCACGACCTTGCCGCGGCCGTAGATGTTCGTGGTGGGCGGGATGCCGCCGACCGCCGTGACGGCCCAGTTGTCGTTGACGAAATACGTCTGCGTGAGCGACAGCGTGGTTGAGCTGCCCGTCTTGGCACTGGTGCCAGGCGATTCATAGGTGCCCAGGCCGAGCGCGCTGGTCGAGGTGGACAGCGGCGTTGACGAATCCGTGGGTTGAATATGAAGCACCCCAACCGAAAGCACGTTGCGCCCGCGGATGTAGCGGTCAAAGAAGCTGCCATCGCTGGCGGTCTGCGCCTCGTTGGATTGGGCATGCGCCACGGGCGCTGCCATTGCGATGGCGGCTGCCACGGCAAAAAAAGAACGAGCGGGGGCGAAGCGCAGAGTGAAGTGCGCCATGGTGTGTCTCCTGTTTTGGAATCGTTGTATTGGCTAAGGCAAGCTGGGGCGTGACGGACTAGGGAGGCGCGCCTCCGTCTGGCGAGATGGAAAACGAAAATGGGAATCGGCCAAGGACCGCCGCTACACCATCGTGCATTGCGGGATCACGCAGGCCGGCACGTACCAGGATGCCGGTGGTCTTGTCCTCATCCAGCACGAGGCGCACACCCTCGATACCTGCCTCGCGCAACGCGCAGTGCAAGGCATCGGCGGTTTCCATGCGTTTGAGCGCGGGCTTGAAGATCTTGCCCACCGCCGTGAGCGGCATCGCATCAACGATGTGAATCAGCTTTGGCTGCGCAGCGCGCTCAAGGATTGCTTCGCGCACGAAGTTCGCAAGTTCTTCGTGGCTGGTCGTGGCGCCGGGCTTGAGCTGGACGTATGCCACTGGCAGTTCGCCCGCATGCATATCTGGCCGCCCGATGGCCGCCGCAATCTGAACAGCCGGGTGCCGGTGCAGCGGCTCCTCAATGGTGGCCGGATCAATGTTGTGGCCACCACGGATGATGAGTTCCTTCTTTCTGCCGGTCAGCCAGAAATAGCCATCCCGATCCATGCGGCCAAGATCGCCGGTGTTGAGCCACGCCCGGACATCGCCCAGGTCGATCCACAAGCCCTTGTTGTGCTCTGGCTGCACGTAGCCGCCAAACACGTTTGGCCCCGAGATGACCAGGACCCCAGGTTCGTCCGTAACGCAATCGCGCACATACCGCCCGTCTTCACCGAGCACCACGGCCTTCATGCGCTGGCCCGGCACACGCAGGCCAATGGAGCCGAGCCGCCGGTCGCCCAGCGGTGGGTTGACGCTGCTCACGCAGGTGCCTTCCGTCAGGCCGTAGCCCTCCAGAATCTTGACGCCGGTGCGCTGCTGGAACGTGCGGAAGACTTCAACGGGCATGGGTGCCGCGCCGCACAGGCCGTATTCCAACGAGCTGATGTCGCGCTCGCCCACGGGCACATCCAGCAACGCCGCATACAGGGTCGGCACGGCGCTGAAGAAGTTGATGCGGTGGCGCTCGACGATTTCCCAGAAGCGCGCGACAACTCCGTCGCCGCGATACCCCTGCGGTGTGCCGAGCACCACGTGCGCACCCTTGGAAAACGGCAGAAGCCCGGTTGCCAGCACCGCGTTCACATGAAACAGCGGCAACCCGCAGAAGATCGTCTTGCCGGGCCCCACGCTGTTGCCGAGGAACTGCCCGGCCGCCCACGCATTGGCCACTTCATTGCCATGGCTGCGCATGGCAATCTTGGGTAGCCCCGTGGTGCCGCCTGTGCAGAAATACGAAGAGGTATCCCCTGCTTTGAACACGCGCGGATACGCGAGCGTTGCGCCAGATTCACGCGCCATCGCCCTGCCGAAATCGTGCAGGTGGATATGTCTGGGCACGGCGGCGCGAACACCGTCCCGGCCGTGCAGCCGTGTGCATTCCCGGCGCTGCACGAGCCGCGCCATCCAGCCCTTGGGCCCGCGCACGCGATCAGCCAGATTGACGAGCACCAGATGCTCGAGCGATGCCACTTCACCCAGAATGCGCTGCACCTTGGGCCACAGATCGGTTCCGGGAAACGGCGCCAGCGTGACCAGCACGCGCGCGCCGGCCGCCTTCAGCAGATCGGCAATGGCAGGCCCTTCGAGCAGCGGATTGATGGCGCAGACCGTGCCCGCTGCCTCTCCGCCCCAGATCACGAAATGCGTTTCGGGCAGATTCGGCAGCACGTAGGCCACCACTTCATCGCGGCGAATACCGAGCCGCGTCAACAGGTTGGCCGTGCGCGTGATGTCTCGCACCAGCTCGTGATACGTCCACGTCTGCGCCTTGCGATGATCTGCCGCGCGCAGGAAGAACGAGAGCGCCGGAGCAGACGGATTGATGGCGGCGCCGCGCCGGATCATCTCGTACGTACTGGTCGGTAGGTCTGCGGGCATTCCCCGCACTTCAATGGCGAGGATGTCGCTCTGGTTTGCAATGCCGTTCATGCTGCGTCTTCCACCACGCGGTTGCGCTGCGTGCCGAGGTCGATCTCGCTGTCTGCGCTGAAGATGCGCGCTTCGACAACGTCGCCGGGCTTCAGGTATTGCGGGCGCGCAGCCTGCACCTTCATGAACATCCGCCACTTGGTGACTTCCGGCAACAGCGCAGCGATGCGCTGCTTCGCGGGGGACGGAACGCTCAGCGCGCAGCCAGCGGGCGTACCCGTGGCGATCAGGTCACCGGTGTGCAGATCGTGAACGCCCGACAGCTCGGTCAAGGTTTCTGCGGGCCCGTGGACCAGGTTGGCGGTGGAATCGCTTTGCCGGATCACGCCGTTGACGGTCAGCCTGAGTTGCAGATCGCGCAGCCGGCCGAAGTCGCGTTGCTGCAACAGGCACAGGTACGGGCCCACCGGGCCGAACGTGCGATAGCTCTTGCCCTTGTAGAACTGCATCTGCGGAATCTGGATGTCGCGCGCCGAGTAGTCATTGACGATGACAATGCCCGCCACGTAGTCATGCAGATTGGCATCCGTGACCGACTCGCGCGTCGTCACCTCGCGTTTCATGACGAGGCCCAGCTCGATCTCGTAGTCGAGAAACCGCACGTGGCGTGGCCGCACCACGTCGGACGTGGCAGGCACGATGCAGCCCGGCGCCTTGGTGAACACCATGTTGAAGTGCTTGGCGTCCGGGTTCATGCCCGACTCGATCATGTGCTGCCGATAGTTCGCACCCAGACAAACGAACTGCTGATTGCGCGTGACCGGCGAAAGGATTTCGACCTCAGACACCTTGATGGCGGCGCCGGCCAATCCCGAGAGCGCTTCCACCGTGTTGGACTGGAGAAACGCAGCGGTGGTCGGGAAATCGCCCGGAATGGGCGTGATCATGCCGGCGCGGATCACGCCCCACTGGGCGCGACCCTGGTATCGGTAATGCAGAACATTCAGTGCCATGGGCGTATCGGGGCGGTCGGTCAGGAAACGGGTTAAGCGAACAGCTTGGCCAGCGTACGCAACTTGCCGACTGTAAGGTCGGGGCTGTTGCGCAGGTTGCGCAGCAGCGCGACGAGCTTGGACAGAGAGAGCTTGGGCTTCGTAAAGCTGCGCGGCATGACGGGGCCCCATTGCGACATCGCTTCACGGCTCACGGCATGGATCCCGGTGGGCTGGTCGGCGGTGAACATATCGCCGTCGCAGTAGTGTTCGTGCTTGTCGCCCCAGGGGTCTTGCCAGTAGTCGAAGATCTGGCTGCCCAGGATGTGCCGGCCGATGCCCCACGCATGCTTCCAGCCGCGTTCGCGCAGGATGCGCTGCCCCATGCCGATGGCATCGGCGTCGATCACTTCAAATGCGCTGTGGCTGTAGATGGGCGCGAAGCCCTGGGCGAGCGCGAGCGTGTGGTGATCGGCAGGCGTTGCGCCCAGGTCGAGCCGCATGAACGCCACCGCCGGTGAGCCATCGGGCAGCACCTGCACATCGCTGGGAATGAAGCCGAAGTGCTGTGTGTACCAAGCGCTCGTGGCCTGGTAGTCGGCCACTTCCAGCACGACGTGGCCCAGGCGGATGACCTCCTGCGGCTTCGCCTGAACGCGCTGCGTGTCATTCACGCGGACGATGCTGTCGGCCGTATTGAGCGCCAGTGCCGCGCGATGCGGCAGCGTGCCGCTGGGCGCCTGGCCCCAGACAGCGTCGACGCGAAAGCCAGACGGATCACGCAGGCGTACGCACAGTCCGCCGCCCGGTGCGGTGATGGGCTCCACGCCTGACGCATCCGGCACGCGGGCGAGCGCTTCCAGGTCTTTGCTGTCGGCAACACGCAAGCCGAATCCGACAAAGCGGTCTGTATCTGCCTTGTGAACGACGTAGCAGAACGGGGCGGCACTGGTGCCTCGCATGAACAGCCGTTCGTCATCGCGCGCCACGGTGTGCAGACCGAAGTCGGTCAGGAACTGCTCTGCCTTGGTCAGGTCTGGCCGCTCGAAAATCAGGTAAGCGAGTTCGATCGCCTTGGTGGTCGGGTTCGGGTGGCGGGCAGGTTGGGAAGTCGTGAGTTTCATGGTGAGACCTCAAGCGGCGCGTGCGACGGGGCCAGGGAAGACGCCTGCCCGGCAGATGTGCCGAGCAATGCGAGGCTTTCTCGTACAAGGCGCGCGGCGTCCTGTGCCGGGCCGTCATGGACGATGGTGCGATCGGGGCGGACGACAGCGGCCCAGCCAAAGGGCACCGAGCGCGGCAGGAAAACCCCTTCCAGGTCTTCCCACGACTCGCCTTGCGCCACGTGCAGGCGCTGGCCGCGATGCGTGATGCGGAACACCTTGCCGCCCGCCGCGGCAAACGCGTTGGCGGTGTCGGCATCCAGTTGTGTGCTGACGTCTTGGCCAAAGCCGATCAACGCGAGCGCGCCGCCGAATACGCCATCGCTCAGTTGGGTCGTACCATCGCAGCCGCGCACCCAGCCTTGGGCAAGCACGGCGCCACGGCGCAAACGGGAGCCGCCCTTTCCATCGACAAACAGGCCCCGTGCGAACGCGTTCTTCGGTTTGATGCCGAGTTCTTCGAGCTGCGTGCGCAGCGGGGGAACCAGGCGCACAAAGCGCATGAGCCCGTGCGTGAGCAACGCAACGCCGGCGTTGCGCGGCATCACCAGCTTGCCCATGAACTTGGCGAGATTGATCATCGCCTTCGCATGCGGGCGGCGTTCGCGATCGTACGAATCAAGAATGCCCGGCGCTGCCCTGCCCTGGACGACCCATGCCAGCTTCCAGCAGAGATTGGCCACATCCCGCAGGCCGGCAACGAGCCCTTGCCCAACGAAGGGCGGCGTAATGTGCGCGGCGTCTCCGGCAAGAAAGACACGCCCCCTGCTGAACGTATCGACCACGCGCGCGTGGAAGCGATAGACGGCCTTGCGCTCGATGACGATGTCGTCGACGTTGCACCAGGGCTTGAGCAAGGTGCGGATGCGTTCGTCCGATTCCATTTCGGCGCGCGTCTCACCGGGACTGAGCATGAACTCCCAGCGTTCGCGGCCGCCCGGGGCCGTCATGTGAGGCGTCGGGCGGCGATGGTTGCAGAGGAACTCAACGTGGTCGATCGGGCTCGGCACGTTGCGCGCATCGACGATGAGCCAGTCTTCGGCAAACGTCTTGCCCTTGAAGGCCTGGCCGATCAACCCGCGAACGACGGAGCTGGCGCCGTCTGCGCCGATGACGTAGCGCGCACGCACGCGATGCGTCTGTCCGCAAGCCAACGCGACTGAGGCGACGACGTGGTCGTCAGTGGCCTCAAGCCCCTTGCACTCGGCGCCCAGCGCGGTATGCACCCCGTCGTACTGCTGGAGCTGGCGCCGCAGGCTGCGCTCGAGATCGGGTTGGTAGAACGTGACGAGCTTTGGATGGCCATCGGCGCCGCCGAGCGTATTGACGCGTGCGAATTCGCCAAACACCGGCGAGCGCATACGCACAAACGGGATCGCGATGGTGTCGAGTTCGCGCTCGCCGATAGCCGCCATCTGCAGGATGCGCAGCGCTTCGTTGTCGAGTGCGATGGCGCGGGGCGCCATGAAGATCTCGGTGGATTTCTCCACGACCAGTACCCGTACGCCGTATCTGGCCAGCAGATTTGCCGCCATGGCGCCTACTGGGCCGAAACCCACGATCAGCACGTCGACTGCGGAAGGCAAATCGACCGCCTGAGTTGATCGGGGCGCGAACGGAAGCGCTTCCTGCGCCTCATGTGCAGCTGTCTCCACGCGAACTCCTGTTCTTGTATCGCCCATGGGCTGGGCGTTTTCGATATTCAAATCATAATTGATAACTTTGTCAACTTTGATCAGGTTAAACTCTAACCCCGCTTCATCGACTCGACTCCATGCCCCGGACTTCCCCGCCCCGCCCCGCCAAGGCCTCCAAATCCGCCACAGCGGCTACCGCTGCCGCACCAGCCGCCACCGTCGTTGAAGAAAAGGAGCCACGTGGAGCGCGTCGCAAACGCGAGACACGGTCGCGCCTGTTAGAGGCAGCGCTCAAGTTGATGGCCGAGAAGGGAATGGAGGGCGTTGCGATCAACGAGATCACCGAGGCCGCGGATGTCGGCTTTGGCTCGTTCTACAACCACTTCGAATCGAAAGAGGCGATCTACCTGGCGCTGACGGACTGGGTGTTCGAGGAGTTCGCAGACACGCTGGACCGGATTGCCGGCGGCCTTGCCGACCCTGCCGAAGTGATTGCCGTATCCGTGCGGCACACGCTGCTACGCGCGCGACGTGAGCCGGTGTGGGGGCAATTCCTGATTCGCGAAGGATTTTCGCCGCGCATCCTCAGCCGTGGGCTTGGCCAGCGGCTGCTTCGCGACATTGGGCGGGGTGTTGCGGCACGTCGGTTTGACGCGCCCGATCCATTGATGAGTCTGATTTCCGTTGGCGGCACCGTCCTCGCCGCCGTGGCTGTAGGCGTGCAGATCGATGCGCAATCGGAGCCGGCAGCCACGCTGCTGAAAGACCTCGCCCCCAATGAAAGCGATCTTCCGGAACGGGCGGCATCCGCGCTGCTGCGCATGCTCGGATTGAGCCACACAGAAGCCGAAGAGATTGCGCATCGCCCATTGCCAAAGATGGGCGCAAACGCCGAGGTTTTACAAGCGCAACCGTAGAAGGCCCTGCGAACTTATACGGCAGAGCGGTCCCACTTCCGAACGGTGCCGGGACGATGGTGGCGCACAACCTTACTAGGTTGCCGGAGCCTTTAGCTCAGTCGCGATCTGCTCGAACAGCTTCGATGTCCAGTCCGGCGGAAAGTTGAGCGGCGCGAGGATCGGCTTGCTCACGATCGCCACGTCCGTGTTCGACTCGTTCAGCCGATGCAGCCATATCGCAATGCGTTCGCCCCAGCTCCACAAGGAGATGCCGTGGGAGACAACAATGCGCCCTGCCGCCGGGTCACTTTCCACGAGTTCGAGTTTCTGCGCTTTCGCGGCAGCACGCGTGGCAGCGTAGACCGAGTTGTAGGGTGCCGCGTAGACCCGATGCACACTTTCTTGCTGCGACGCCTTGACGGACTCGGTAGACGCGCAGCCGCTCAGCGTCGCCGCAAGCATGATGGGGATAAGCCAGCCTCGCATGACAATCTCCGTGAGCAACCCGCTTGCATCTTGCTTCCCAGCGCGATGCAAGCAGTGGATGAGCGCCATGCGTTTGTCACGCACGCCGTCCCTTTCATGCTAGGCGGCTGTTCTGCTCATCCGTTGAGATAGCTCAAGATTCGCGCTCCATTCGATTTGTCATGGGGACGACACCACAACCGACACCTGGATCGCCAATACAGGCGTAGGCGACAGCCCTACTTCACCGGCGTCAGGATCGGCGCGCCTTTCTTCTTGATCAGGAACACCACAAACTTGGCCGGCTGCGTGGCGCTGGCGTTGCGCCCGACGGTATGGATATCGTTGGGACCTTCGTGGAACGTATCGCCGGCCTTGAGCGTGACCTCCTTGCCGCCATTCAAACTCATGACGATGCTGCCTTCGAGCACATAGACAAAGGCGTGCGCGTCATGACGATGCACGGGGTCGACCGCGCCCGGCGGATAGTCCACCACGATCATCTCGGCCTCCTTGCCCGGGAACTCGGGCAACGATTCCGAGCGCAACGGCGTCACGCTCGCTTCTGGCGCCGCCTTGACCAACTGCGCCATCAGCAGGCACGAACACACCACGGCTGCAGCGAAGCACACTGGATTTTTCATGGCATTACTCCAGGTGGGCCTTGTCCAGGCCGAATGCCTTGTCCGACGAACCGGGCACCATGCGGAACGCCACGTTCAGCCGGTTCCAGCTGTTGATCGCGCCCACCAGGAACGTGAGATCGGCCAGCTCCTTTTCGGAGTACTGGGCGCGCACGCTGTCGTAAATGTCGTCCGACACGCCCAAGGCGGGAATCTGGGTCAGCACTTCAGCCCACGCCAGCGCAGCACGCTCGCGCGGCGAGAACAGCGTCGACTCCCGCCAGATCGCCACGTGGTACAGGCGCAGTTCACGCTCGCCGTGGATCTTCGCCATCTTGACGTGCATGTCGACGCAGAATGCGCAGCCGTTGATTTGCGACACGCGCAGTTCGACAAGCTCACGGATGTGCGTCTCGATTGTGGTTTTCTGAAGCAGCGTGTTGAGTTCCACGAGCTTCTTGCTCAGTTCCGGGGATTGCTGAAAGTAGTTGAGGCGTTGCGTCATGAAGCGCTCCAGTGGAGAAGACCGAGTGGTCGTGCCCGGCAACGGCGAGATGCGCCGCCCTGGGCTTGTTGTGTGGAATATGTCAGTCGCTGATCAACGGTCTTTTGCCTGCGTGCCAAGCCATTGATCGAGACCGGTGCGTCCGATTCGAGCCTCGCCGAGCGGCACGAGCGACAGTTGCTCGACCAGGCCGCCGTAGTACCGCGCGTCGGGATCGGTCACCACTTGGCGTGCGTCGCCAATGGATTCCAGATAGCGCGCGATGATCTGGGCGAAGGGCGCGCGGTCCGGTCCGGCAATGTCGACCGTGCCGTTCAGCGGTTCCGCGAGTGCCACCTGAGCGAGGATTGCCGCAATATCGTCGGCCGCGATCGGCTGGAACAGGCCGTCGCCCACGCGTACCGTGCCTGCGACCGTGCTGAAGTCGGCAATGCCGCCGATGAACTCCATGAACTGCGTTGCACGCACGATCGTGTACGGCACGCCGGCCGCTTCGATGGCTTCTTCCTGCGCCACTTTGGCAGTGAAATAGGCGTTGTCCGCCATCCGATCCGTGCCGACGATGGACAGCGCGACGTGATGGCGCACGCCCGCGGCAACTTCTGCCTTGCCAAGATTGCGCGCCGAGCTGCGGAAGAAGTCGAGCACCGCTTGCGGCTCCCACGACGGTGCATTCGTCACATCAACAACGACATCCGCGTCGGTGAGTGCGTCGCTCAGGCCCTCGCCCGTTACGGAGTTGACGCCGTTGCGCGGCGAGGCGGCAAGCACCGCATGTCCTGCTTCGCTGAGCAGCGTGACAACACGTGAGCCGATCAGGCCCGAACCACCGATGACGACAATCTTCATGGCAACTTCTCCGTATGAGAGTCAGTGAACGCCCGAGGCGCTGAGGGGGCGCGGCGCCGTCCGAACATGTCGCTGTCGTCGCATCGCTTGAGGCCAGTGTGGAACAATCACGCCCTATAAATAAGGGCCAAGAATTGTCGAAATGACTAGTCCAAGTCGTTTCCACCTCTCTTGCAGACGAGGCCGCCATGACCGCTCCCACACCCGCGCTGACCATCGAAATCGATCGGCAAGAGGCATTGCCTGTCTATCAGCAGATTTGCGAGCGCTTCAGGACGGCGATCGCGGCTGGGCATCTGCGCCCCGGCGATCGCGTGCCCGCATTGCGGGGCCTGGCGGCACAACTGAACACGGCGCGCGGCACCGTCGAGTTGGCCTATACGATCCTTGTTGATGAGGGCTACCTGCAGATGCGCGGGGCGGCCGGTACGTTTGTGTCGCCGTCGCTGCCGGCCGCGGTGGTGCGCTCACCACGTCGGGCCGCGCCGGAAGACGCAAGCGGCAAGCGGGGCGCGGGAAAAAAGCGCGAACAAAAGACGTCCGACGCGTCAGATCGGATGCCGCAAACCCCCGCGCGCCCATTGACAATCGCCGTCGCGATGAGCGGCGAGCCACGGCCGTTGCAACCCGGCCTGCCCGCGCTGGACGCGTTTCCGCGCAAGGTATGGAATCGGCTCGTATCGCGCCGCGCGCGCAGCGGCGAACGTGCCGTGCTTGCGTACCCCGATCCGGCTGGCTACCGGCCGCTGCGCGAACACATCGCCACCTATCTCGGGCTGGCACGCGGCGTCACCTGCTTGCCCGAGCAGGTGTTCGTCAGCGGCGGCTATCGCGCAACGCTGGAACTCGTGCTGCGCAGTCTCGCGCAACCGAACGATCGCGTATGGTTTGAAGACCCTGGCTACCTGCTCGCGCGCAGCTTTCTTGCCGAAACGGGCATCCAACTTGTGCCGGTGCCGGTGGATGAAGAAGGCCTCAACGTCGAACGCGGTATCGCACTGGACGCGCAAGCGCGCTTTGCGTTGGTGACGCCGTCTCATCAGAGCCCACTGGGGCACACGCTTTCTCTCGCCAGACGCATGGCGCTGCTGGATTGGGCCGAGAAAGGGTCTCGCTGGATTGTTGAAGACGACTACGACAGCGAGTTCCGTTATCAAGGCCGGCCATTGCCGGCATTGAAGAGCCTTGACCGCCATGATCACGTTATCTATTGCGGCACGTTCAGCAAGATGATGTTTCCCGGTTTGCGGCTCGCGTATGCGGTCGTGCCGGAGCGCGCCATCGAGCGTGTCGGGCGGGTAGCGTGCAGCATGAACGCCGGCTCGCCAACGCTGCTGCAGGCGGCCGTTGCAGATTTCATGGACGAAGGACATTTCGCGCGCCATGTAAAGCGCATGCGTGCGTTGTACGCGCAGCGCCGCATGCTGATCGCGCACGCGCTGGAGCATGCGTTCGGCCCGCGATTGCGCGTCGAATTGCCGCCCGGCGGCGTCCAGTTCGCGGTGCACTTCACCGACGGGACAGCCGGGCCAGTCGACGATGTTGCCGTTGCCGCGCGTGCGCGTGAGGCCGGGCTCGCCGTGCTGCCACTTTCAATTTGGTACGCGAATGGTCGGACACCCCATGTGCCGCGCGGTCTTGTGATCGGCTTCGCCAACATTGCCGATGCAGGTGAAGCGGCCCGACTCGCTCAAACGTTGCGTACGTGCTTGCCTGACTGACACGATGGTTCCGCCCGGCTGGCCTGGGCATTCCCGCCCGTCCCGGGAATGCGTCAATCTGTTGTTATTGGCTGTAGCCACGCCGCTCTATGGCGGCTAGCACGTCCCACGTCTGCGGATCGACTTCGCGGCCCCCGAGCGACATTGATACGTACGCATCAATCGCATCCACAAAGCCTTTGATGAAGGCCGGCGGAAATGCATGTGCGGACAGGTGCTGAAGCTGCTCACGCAGCATGCCCGGGCGGCATTGACCATGAGTGCGCATGGCGGTGCGCGTGCGCTTGAGATACGCCTGTGCTGCGATGGCGCCGTTCAGGTAGGTGCGGTTTTTGGTGAGCCTGCCTGTGTCGGATGACGTGGGCGTGGGTGGTGCGGGTGGAGATGGGTAAGACGCGGGGCGGTGCCCGCTTTCGACAGGTGGCATGTCGGCCTCTCTAAGTTGCAGTGGAGGCACGCCATTCGTCGCCAGACGAGGGGTGGCGGGCCTGACGGCGGGGCTGGCGAACCGGCCCTTAGAGAACGACCGGCAGACCCGAAGGTCTCCCCGCCCGGCCCGCCATAAAAAACGCATGCGAGCAGGAGCGGACCATCGCTTGCGCGATAGCCTCTCTAAGAACTGCTATGCAGGTCGCCAGACCCGGCTGCCGTTGGTGCGGCAGCGGGCCAATTATAGCGATGGGGGCAGCGGCGAAAGTTGGATTATTGATTCGCGCGCAGCGACAGTCGGAAGGTCACGCTCCACTCTCAGACAGTGGAGTGTCACCCTCAAACAGTCGAACGTCAGGGTCAAACACTGGCGTTCCACCGTTCGAGGGTCGAGCGTCAGTGTCAAAGCGTCGCCCTTCGACGGTTTGAGACTGGCGCCTGAAGCTCACACAGTGGAGCGTCACTGTCTGAAGATCGCCCTCCACGGTTCGAGAGTCGAGCTTCACTCTCCAACACTCGAACTCCACGGTCTGGGCCTCGCGCTCCACGCTTGGATGCTGAGAGCGACGTAAGCGGTGGCATGGTCCCGCAGGCCGGCGATGTCGAGCTCGTATCGTGACTTCGCCGCCGCGATCGCCGGCTGAGCCGCATACAGGCGTGGCGGCATCTCGGCCGAATGGGAAAGGCCCGCAATAAAAGCGGCTCGCCGGACTGCAGTTCTTCTGTCTTGTGCCGATTACCAGCGGTGACGGCGTGCCGCGCGCGCGCCCCAGACCGACCGCGGTCTGCCTTGTCGAAGAGGCAGACATGCGGCCGGTCGTTGCGCCCAAGACCACGACATGCCCCTTCGCCCCCTTGCCCGACGGCTGGCCACATCGGCAGGCCACCATCCTTTTATCGTTGGTGCGCTGGGAACGCTGCTGACGTTGATTGTCCTGGCAATCAGTGCGCTGACACTGTGGGCCAACCGCGAAACGGCCATCGAGCACGCTAACGAAACCTCGCGGAATGTCGCCGCCGTTCTAGCAAGCCACATCTCGCGCACCGTTGAATCGGCGGATCAGTCTCTGCTGATGCTGATTGCCGCGCTCAACAAGCCCGGCATCCGGCAACTCGATCCAGAGGTACAGCACGACCTGCTTTTCAGCCAGACGGCTTCCGCCCGATATGTCACCGGCATGGGCGTGACCGACGACAAGGGCCGGCTCGTTGACGGTTGCTGCTCCTCGACGCACCACTGGGATTTCAGCGATCGGGATTACTTCATCGTCCATCGCGACCACGCAAACCTTGGCCTCTACATCTCCGCCGTCTATAAGGCGCGCTCACGCGCAGGCGTGGAGGCCATTGCCCTGAGCCGAAGGATGAACCGAGCCGATGGGACGTTCGCGGGCACCGCGCTGGTGGCAATCGACCTCGATTACTTCAAGCAGCTTCTTGGGAAGCTCGATGTCGGGCCGCGTGGCATCACGGCCATTGTCCGCACCGACGGAACGCTGGTGGCGAGAAATCCGCCTCCCGGCGCAGCCCGCGCGCTCAATTTCAGCAAATCGCTGACATTCCCGCGCATGGTGAACCAGGAGTCCGGCTTCTACGTAGCACGGTCTGCCAGCGACGGCGTGCTGCGCCTCTATACATTCCAACGTGTGCCGGGCACACCCTTCATCGCCGTGGTGGCCCCGGCAATGAGCGATGCACTTGCACCCTGGCAACGGTTGTCGTGGATCGTCGGGTTGTCGTCGCTGTCGGTCAGCCTCGCCTTCTGCGCGGGCGTATGGCTGCTGGCTTTTGCACTGCGTGGGCGCGTGATGGCCGAAAGCCATCTGCGCGAGCTGACGCAAACCGACCCGCTGACCGGGCTGAAGAACAGGCGCGCACTGGATGTCGCACTGGAGAACGAATGGGACCGACTGCAGCGCAATGACAGTCGCCTATCCGTGCTGTTTGTCGATGCCGATCACTTCAAACGCTACAACGACGAGCACGGGCATGCCCAGGGCGACTCCGCGCTCCAGGTCCTCGCCCACTGCATTTCCAAGCATGCGCGACGGCGCGGCGACCTCGCGGCCCGATACGGCGGTGAAGAGTTCGTGGTGTTGTTGCCCGATACGGACGAAGCCGGCGCCAGGCAAATCGCCGAAGCGATCCGTGCCGAAGTGGAAGGAACCCGCGCCGGCCCCGGCAACCCAGGCTTGGCCCCCTTCACGGTGAGCATCGGTTGCGCTACGGCGCGGCGCGCGAGCTTCGCGTCGCCGGACGCATTGACCAAGGCTGCGGACGATGCGCTCTACGAGGCCAAGCGCAAAGGCCGCAACCGCGTTGACTGCGCGACGGTTGCCTAGCCTCGCATGAGCGCCGCGCGCCCGGTTATTGCAGCGTGGCCCCGCCCCCACCCAGATACAGACCGAGCAGGCGGGCGAACTGGCCACCGTCGGTGTTGATCGTCGTCTGGTACGTACCGCCCGAGCCGAAGACGATGGCGAAGGTATGGCCGTCGCCGTATTCCTGCGTGTTGCGCAGCATGTAGTCGACGCGGTTATCGCGATAGTGCTGGTTGGTGCCACCCGGCGTGCTGGACGCCACACCCAGCGGCGTCTGCCACCAGAGAATCGGCAGCCCATTGCCCAATGCGGTCCGATAGTCCAGGTAGCTGCTTTGCGACTGGTGGAAATTCGGCGTGTTGATGTTGGCCTCGTCCCAGTAGAACGTGCCGCTGCGGCCCGTGCACTCCGACACGGCGGCAACTTCCAGGCAGCCGGCGTCGCGGTCGCTGGTCTGCGCAACGATGAAATCGGCTTGGTGCGCGGCCACAGCACGCATTTCCCCCGCAACCGCAGTCGGCGATCCCGACCAGAACGCGGGCGGGAATCCGATCAGCGCCTTGGGTGCGATCTG
This sequence comes from Ralstonia wenshanensis, assembly GCF_021173085.1. NCBI lineage: Bacteria > Pseudomonadati > Pseudomonadota > Betaproteobacteria > Burkholderiales > Burkholderiaceae > Ralstonia > Ralstonia wenshanensis. The sequence continues at coordinate 638,365 of NZ_CP076413.1, read as the reverse complement.
GCGCGCCATCTGCACCAGGCACTGCCCGATGCCGGCGGCGGTGTTGGGCAGGCTGCTGCATTCGGGCTGGCTGTTCACCACCGCGGGCATCTGCGTGGGGTCATGGCTCGGTGCTTGCGCCCACACGTAGCCCCAGAAATCGGGCTCCAGGTTGACCAGCACGGGCGCGTTCAGGGCGGCGATGCGTTGATACATCAATCGCGCCTGGCTCCAGTACGTGTTCATGAACGTCGCATCGGTGATGCCGCTGAGGTTGCCGTCACCGTTCTGCGCCATCTGATAGAAGGTGAACATCGGCGTTGCGCCATAGGCCTGCGCGGCCTGCGCGCTGTACGTGATGTACGCGCCGTCAGGGCTGTTCCAGTAAGGCCACGAACCCGGCCCCGCACCCACGAGGTAGACATCGATGATGTCCGGCCGAATGCCCTGGCTTTGCATATCCGAAATCGACTGGCCCGAACCGAGGCCGACAAGCACGCGCGAAGGCTTGCCCAACTTCTGGACGAGGGCCGCGCTGGCCGACTGGGTCGATGTACCGCCGCCGGTGGTTCCACCGCCATTTCCGCCGGTCTGGCCGCCGGTGGTCCCTCCACTGGTGCCACCGCTGGTACCGCCTTGCGCCCCTGTGCCACTGCCCGTGCCGGTCGTGCTGCTGGCCTGCGTGCTATCGGATCCGCCACCACAGCCCGCTAGCGCGAACGCAATCGCTGCGACGGCAATCCATCGTTGAGAAAACACGGTCATCAAAAAATCCTTGAAAGAAAAGGTGCATCTGATTGCTGGGCCCCATCGGGCCCGTGGCAATCAACTCGCCATGAGTGACGCAATCTGGGCAGCGCTGAGCGCGTCGTGATAGATGCGGAGATCATCGACAAGGCCGTCGAACGTCGAAGTGTCGGCGCGAAATTTTCACCATGCTGCCCGTGGGGCAAGCCTCTTCCAACAGCGGTACCCCGGGGTACCTGCTTGTTGCTCACACACCTCCCGACTTTCTTGTTGTCGTCAAACCGCGCGCAAGATTGCACGAACCGTGCCACACCCCCTACGAAAGAGGGGTGATGCGGTTTGGTGCGACATGTGACACGAAGCGTCAGCACATTTCAATGCATTGGCAGATTTGATGAGCTTTTTTGATAAAGCGCCGGGTCGCATGCCGGCCAACATTCGGGCACGGTCCCTTGCGCAAATGGGCGCATCACCGTGACCGCCGCATCGCTTCCGTCCTTGTCCGCCCCGTGTCACCCGGTGATAAATCGCGCAAAATGCTGCGCATCTGAGATGGGGAGGCAAGCCGGTGGGCATCAATTTCGATTTGACGGACTTGCAAGCCTTTCGGGCGGTGGTGGAGTTGGGCAACTTCCGAAAGGCCGCCGAGGCGATCAGCATTTCCCAGCCCGCGTTGAGCCGTCGGATCGACAAGCTCGAGAGCGCGCTGGGTGTGCCCTTGTTCGAACGCACCACGCGCAGCGTCACGCTCACCACCGTCGGGCGCGTGTTTGCCCGCAGTGCCGAACAATTGCTCGACGATCTGGACGTCGCCCTGCTCGGCATCCGCGACGTTTCATCGAGCCGCCTCGGGCACGTGACCATCGCATGCGTGCCGTCGGTGGCCTACTACTTTCTGCCGAACTTGATTGCGACCTACCACCGCCGCTTTCCGCGCATCAGGGTCAAGCTGCTGGATGCAAGCGCGAACGAAGTGCTCGGCGCCGTCATCAGCGGCGAGGCAGATTTTGGCGTGAGCTTCATGGGCAGCCAGGAGCCCGAGATCGAATTCAAGATGCTGCTGCAGGAGCGGTTTGTTGCAGCGTGCCGACGCGATCATCCGCTCGCCCGAAAGAAGCGCGTGACGTGGAACGAGCTTTACACGCACGAATACGTGTCAGTGGACAAGACGTCAGGCAACCGCCTGTTGCTGGACCAGGCGCTGTCAGCGGTGGCGCCGCGAGCGCCCAGCGTGTGCGAGACGCGGCACGTCACCACCATGCTGGGGTTGGTTGAAGCGGGGCTTGGCGTTGCCGCGGTGCCATCGATGGCCATGCCGGGGCGCGACCACCCGATTCTCACGAGCGTGCCGCTGGTTGAGCCGGTGGTGAACCGGCGCGTGGGGATTGTGAAGCGGCGCGGCCGGGCGCTCACACCGGCCGCCGAAGCGTTTCACCGGATGATCATTGAAGCGAAGCGTGGCGGCGTGACAGCAAGCAATGCATAGCCAGCGCCGCTTGACGTGCCACGCGGGCGCGGTGCCTCAATGAGCAAGTACCGAATCGAGACCAGTCGATTTCACATCTGCCTGCACACCGGGCGAAGCAAGATAGTCGAGAAGCGCCTTGGCTTCCTTCGGATGCTGCGCACCAACGGGGATGCCCGCGGCAAAGCGCGTGACCGATTGCAGCGACTCCGGAATCTTGCCGACAAAGGTTGCGCCCTGCACCGGCAGCAACTCGCTCACTTGCTGAAAGCCGATTTCGTAGTCGCCGGTGGCCACCACCGAGGCCACAGGAATGCGCGGGATCATCTTCGCCTTCGCCTTGACCTGATCTTCAATGCCGAGCTTCTTGAACAGCTCGCGCTCGATATAGACGCCGCTTGCGCTGTCCGAGTAGGCAATCGACTTGGCGTGCAGCAGCACTTGCTTGAGCCCCTCGGGGGAGCTGATGTCGGGCTTGGCCGCGCCTTCGCGCACGACCATGCCGATGCGCGAGTCGGCCAGTTCCACGCGTGAGTCCGGGATGACCTTGCCCTGCTTGATCAGATCGTCGAGCGCGTAGCCGACCATGATGACGGCGTCGGCAGGCTCACCGCGCGCAAGCCGGTTCGGAATGGCTTCGGGCGACTTGCCCATCGAGGGCCCAAGCGCGGTGTTGAGCGTGTTGCCCGTCTGCGATGCAAATTTCGGCCCGAGCACCTTGTAGGCGGCGGTAAAGCCACCGGAGCTCATGACGTGCAGCTCGGCCGCCTGCACGTGGGCCGCAACTGCGGAGGTTGCGACGAGCGCGGCTGCGCACAGTTTCAGAAACAGAGTCTTCATGGTGATGGTCATGCCAGGTCGTACGTGCTTGTGAATATGCGGAACGCGCTCTGCGTCAGTGGGCCGGAGCCAGCGCTACCGCGCGACGGCGATACAGCGTCAACGTCGCCAGGAGCGCGCACACGGCGGCAAAACTCATCCAGTAGCCGGGGGCGGCCTTGTCGCCCGTCATGTGGATGATGGCCGTGGAAATGGCAGGAGTGAAGCCGCCAAACACTGCCGTTGCGAGGCTATAGGCGAGCGAGAACCCTGCGACGCGCACCTCCACGGGCATCACTTCCGTGAGCGCAACGACCATCGCACCGTTGTAAATGCCGTACATGAACGACAGCCAAAGCAGCACGAGCAGCATGTTCATGAAGCTCGGCGCGTGCGCGAGGAACGAAAGCGCCGGATAGGCGGTGGCGATGGTCAGCACCGTCATGCTGATGAGCAGCGGGCGGCGGCCGATCCTGTCGGAGAGCACACCCCCAATCGGCAGCCACACGAAATTCGACACCCCCACACACAGCGTGACGAGCAGGCTGTCGGCCGTGCTCAGGTGCAAGACCGTCTTCCCGAACGTGGGCGCATAGACGGTGATGAGATAGAAACTCGTGGTGGTCATGGCGACGAGCATCATGCCGGCGATGACGACACCCCAGTTTTGCGCCAGCGTGCTGAATACGTCTTTCATGCTCGGGCGATGCTTGCGTGCCTTGAACTCCTGCGTTTCTTCAAGATTACGGCGCAACACAAAGATGAACGGCACGATCATGCAACCGACGAAGAACGGCACGCGCCATCCCCATGCGGCGATGGCCGGTGCGCTCAGCCATTGGTTGAGCACAAAACCCAGGCCTGCCGCCACGACGATTGCGACCTGCTGGCTGGCCGACTGCCAGCTCGTGAAGAAACCCTTGCGGCCCGGCGTGGCCATCTCGGCCAGATACACCGATACGCCGCCCAACTCGGCACCCGCCGAGAAGCCCTGCAGGAGACGCCCGAGCAACACGAGCGCAGGCGCCAGGAGGCCGATCGTGGCGTAGCCGGGAACGAACGCGATCAGCACGGTCCCGCTTGCCATGATGGACAGTGTGACGATCAAGCCCTTTCGGCGACCGACATCGTCAATGTACGCACCGAGCACGACGGCGCCCAGCGGCCGCATGAGGAAGCCGGCGCCAAAAACGGCGAAGGTCATCATCAGCGAGGCGAACTCACTCTGGGCGGGGAAGAAGACGTTGGCGATCTGCGTGGCGTAGAAGCCAAACAGGAAGAAGTCGAACTGCTCCAGGAAATTCCCGGCAGTGACGCGGAAGACCGCGGCGGCCTTTGATTGCCCGGTCGAAAGGCTGGACTGGGGGTGCATCGAGGTGTCTCCTGGAAGCCAAAAAAAGAATGCGCCGTCGAACGGCGCTTTGTCGTTTTGGCAATATTCACCGGGAGACCGACAAACGAGAAGTGCAATTTTTGGAAGGATTGATGTGCTTTGGTTATCAATCGTTTCTGGCCTGCATCGCCACGTTTTCGCCGCGCAACTCGGGGGCCGCACTGCTGCAAGACGGGCTCAAGCAATTCACTGCGTCGGAACTGCAAAATAAAAAAACGCCAACCCGGAATGGGTTGGCGTTTTGCTTGGGGTATGACCGGATCAGTCGATCAATGAATCAGTGGAACTGGTTCATCGTGTTGTCCTTACCCGCAGCCTTCAGCGCCGCTTCGCCGCTGAAGTATTCCTTGTGGTCGTCGCCGATGTCCGAGCCCGACATGTTCTGGTGCTTGACGCAGGCGATGCCTTGGCGGATTTCCTTGCGCTGCACGCCAGCCACGTAACCGAGCATGCCCTGGTCGCCGAAGTATTCCTTGGCCAGGTTGTCGGTCGACAGCGCGGCGGTGTGGTACGTCGGCAGCGTGATCAGGTGGTGGAAGATGCCGGCTTCGCGCGATGCATCAGCCTGGAACGTGCGGATCTTCTCGTCGGCGAGCTTCGCCAGTTCGCTGTCGTCGTACTCGGCGCTCATCAGCTGGCCGCGCTCGTAGGCCGAGACGTCCTTGCCCGCTTCCTTCATGGCGTCATACACCTGCTGACGGAAGTTCAGCGTCCAGTTGAACGACGGGCTGTTGTTGTACACCAGCTTGGCGTTCGGGATGACCTTGCGGATTTCCTTGACCATGCCGCCGATCTGGCCGATGTGCGGTTTTTCGGTTTCGATCCACAGCAGGTCAGCACCGTTTTGCAGCGAGGTGATGCAATCCAGCACGCAACGTGCTTCGCCCGTGCCGGCGCGGAACTGGAACAGGTTGCTCGGCAGGCGCTTCGGACGCAGCAGCTTGCCGTCGCGCTTGATGACGACGTCACCGTTGCCGAGTTGGTCGGCCGACAGCTCTTCGCAGTCGAGGAACGCGTTGTATTGGTCGCCCAGGTCGCCCGGCGTGTTCGTCACGGCGATCTGCTTGGTCAGGCCGGCGCCCAGCGAGTCGGTACGGGCGACGATGATGCCGTCGTCCACACCCAGCTCCAGGAACGCGTAACGGATCGCGCGGATCTTGGCCAGGAAGTCTTCATGCGGCACGGTGACCTTGCCGTCCTGGTGGCCGCACTGCTTCTCGTCCGACACCTGGTTTTCGATCTGGATGCAGCAGGCACCCGCTTCGATGAACTGCTTGGCCAGCAGGTACGTGGCTTCTGCGTTACCGAAACCGGCGTCGATGTCGGCAATGATGGGCACCACGTGGGTGACGTGGTTGTCGATCTTTTCCTGGATGGCGGCCTTGGCGGCTGCATCCTTGGCGGCGTCCAGTTCGCGGAACAGGCCACCCAGTTCACGAGCGTCGGCCTGGCGCAGGAACGTGTACAGCTCGCGGATCAGCGCGCTGACCGACGTCTTCTCGTGCATCGATTGGTCCGGCAGCGGGCCAAACTCCGAGCGCAGTGCGGCGACCATCCAGCCCGACAGGTACAGGTAGCGGCGTTCGGTGCTCTTGAAGTGCTTCTTGATGGAAATCATCTTCTGCTGACCGATGAAGCCGTGCCAGCAACCCAGGGACTGCGTGTACTTGGCCGGATCGGCGTCGTAGGCGGCCATGTCGGCGCGCATGATCTTGGCGGTGTACTTGGCGATGTCCAGACCCGTCTTGAACTTGTTCTGGGCACGCATGCGCGCAGCGTACTCGGGGTTGATCGCGTTCCATGCGCTGCCGTAGGTTTCTTTCACACCGGCAACTGCCTTGATGTCGTCTTGATACTGGGCCATGTCAATTTCCTGGAAATAAAGCGCGTTTGAGAAGAATCGGTTGCGTGTGCAGCTACGGAGTTCGAAGCGAGCAGCGTGGATTTATTGTAGGTCGGCTTTGACGCGTCGCAGCAAGGTCTTATATAAGACATAAGACTTAGTTTCTCTTTATTTTTCAAAGAGATAGCAAACAAATTTTGCGATGCGGAACGTGTTTTCAGCAAACGGGACGGCGACAACGAAGAATTTCGGGGCAATTTCCGCAATGTGAAAAGGCCTTTCAGGTGCTGAAGTCCGGCAAATTCACCGGTGCAGCACCGAGCGACGCGCGTCAACCTGGAGCGGTGATACCCGCGCAGCCAGTTGCCGGGCGGGCTCGGCGCCCCCACTATGTGCTTGCCGCTCAACGATCGAAGTGGCGCAGGCCAGCGCCCTCATCCGCCCACAGCAAAAGGAAGACTCCATGCTCGCTCCGGACTACGACGTGGTCGTCTTTGGCGCCACCAGCTTTGTCGGCCAGATCCTGACCCGATATCTGGCTGAACATTTCTCGGGCGATGCGGAAACGCTGCGCTGGGCCATTGCCGGACGATCCGAAGCAAAGCTCCTGGAGGTCAAACGTTCACTGGGTGCAGCAGGAGAGTCGGTTCCGATCATCGTGGCGGATGCTGCCAACGAAGCCCAATTGCGCGTCCTATGCGCGCAAACGCGGGTAGTGGTGTCCACGGTGGGCCCTTACGCGTTATACGGCGAGCCGTTGATCAAGGTCTGCGCCGAAAGCGGTACGGACTACTGCGACCTCACCGGCGAGACCCAATGGATCAGGCGCATGATCGACAAATATGAAGCGACGGCACAGCAATCGGGAGCACGCATCGTGCATTGCTGTGGCTTCGACTCGGTGCCATCGGACATGGGCGTCTACTTCCTGCAGCAACAAGCCATGCGGGAATGGGGTACGCCGGCCACGCAGGTGAAGTTGCGGGTCAAGACACTCAAGGGCGGCGCATCTGGCGGCACGGTGGCCAGCCTGATCAACGTCGTGCAAGAAGCCGCTGCCGACCCCGCTTTGCGCAGGGAACTGGCCGACCCTTACTCCCTATGCCCTAAGGGCCACGGCTTCACGGCACGCCAGCGCTCGGTCCGGGGCGCAGCATTCGATGCCGATTTCGATGTGTGGATTGCGCCCTTCGTCATGGCGGCCATCAACGAGCGCGTGGTGCACCGCTCCAACGCCCTGTCCGGCAACGCCTATGGCAACCCATTCATCTACGACGAAGCGGTGATGACGGGGTCCGGCCTGAGCGGCCGTTTGAGGGCCGTGGCGGTGGTGGCGGGCCTGGGCGCCTTCATGCTGGGCATTGTCGTCAAGCCCGTGCGCATCGTGATGGAGCGCTTTCTGTTGCCCAAACCCGGCGAAGGCCCCACGCCTGCAGCGCAACTGGCAGGCCGCTACGACCTGCGCCTCTTTGGCCGCACCGATCAAGGAAACACGTTGCGCGTGAAGGTGACCGGGGATCGCGACCCCGGCTATGGCTCGACCGGCAAGATGCTGGGTCAGGCCGCCGCCTGCCTCGCGCTGGACCACGTAAAAGACGGCACCAAGACCGGGCGCCCGGGCGGCTTCTGGACGCCGGCCACGATGTTTGATGAGCGTTTCATCGAGCGCCTGACCCGCCATGCCGGTCTGCGCTTCGAGCGGATATAAGCGCGATAAAACACCCGCTCGGCCGAGGCATCAATCGTTCTGCCCGCGCGCAAAGATGTCCCAGCTGGCCATGAAGAGTGCGGCGACCAGCGGCCCGATCACGAAGCCGGTGATGCCAAACAGCTCCATTCCGCCCAGGGTGGAGATCAGCACGACCCAGTCGGGCATCTTGGTGTCCTTGCCGACCAGCAGCGGGCGCAGCAAGTTGTCGACCAGGCCGATCACGCCGCCGCAGAACGCAACGAGGATCACGCATTTCCAGATCGCGCCCACCATCAGGAAGTAGACCGCGACCGGAATCCACACGAGGCTCGCGCCAATCGCGGGCAGCAACGACAGGAATGCCATCAACGCGCCCCACAGCACCACGCCGTCAATGCCGAGGAACCAGAAGATCAGCCCGCCAAGTGCGCCCTGCACCAGCGCAACGGCAATGTTGCCCTTCACGGTGGCGCGCACGACGGTCGTGAATTTGCTCAGCAGCAGGCGCTTGTGCTCTTCATCCATCGGCAGCGCGCGGCGCACGCGGCGGCCGATGTCGGCGCCATCGCGCAGCAGGAAGAACACCATGTACAGCATCACGCCAAAGCCGACTACGAACTGGAACGTGTTCTGCCCGATGCTAAGCGCCTGCGTGGCGGCAAACTGACTGATCTGCGCGGCGCCGTCGGCCAGCTTTTTCTGGATGCCTGGAATGTTGGTCAGGCCGGCTTTGGCAAGCAACTGCTGCACCCAGGTTGGCAGCGCATGCACCGCTTCGGAAAGGTACCGGGAGTAATTCGGCTGCGCGCTCTGGATCTCCTGATAGGCGACGCCGATTTCCTGCACGATGGTCGCCGTCACAAAGATCACGGGCAGGATCACAATCAGGATGATGAGGGCGAGCGTGGTGAGCGCAGCGAGATTGCGCCGCTTGCCCATGCGGGCGACCAGCGCGCGCTGCACGGGCTGGAACAGGATCGCCAGGATGACGCCCCAGAACACCGCGCCAAAGAACGGCGAGAGGATCCAGCAAAGGCCAAGCGTGACGACGAACAGCAAGAGGTAGAAAAATTTCTGGTGGTCGTTTCCGCTATCCATGGGGTGCTTTCGCTTGAAGGTGACGTCTAAAAGGCCCGAGCAGGATCCAGGCCAGGCAATGAAATCCGAGTATGCCCGCGCAACCGCGGTTGTCATAGAGGCGGCCGGCGGGGCCGACAGGCTTACCAAGCCCGTCGAAGGCTGGCGCCCACGGTCGAACAACCCCGAAGCCGGCCGGGCTATGGCAACGGGCATTGCCAGCTATAGTCTCCTCACCCATCCAACCGAACGGAGCACAACGTGGTATTCGAAATGGCCCACATCGAGATCCTCGCCGGCAAGCAGCGCGAGTTTGAAGCCGCCGTCCAGCAAGCCCTGCCGCTGTTTGCCCGCGCCAAGGGCTGCCACGGCGCCGAGTTGCACCACATCGTCGAGCGCGACACCAGCTACGTGCTGCTCGTGCGCTGGAACACCGTGGAAGACCATATGGTCGATTTTCGCGAGTCCGACGACTTCCAGGAATGGCGCAAGCTGGTAGGGCCGTTCTTCGCCAAGGCGCCGGAAGTCGTGCACTCGGAGGTGGCAGTCAAGTAATCGGCCCGCCCGAATCCATCGATCCTCCCCCCAAGGCACGAGATACGCGGCGTTCTCAGCTTGCACTCATCTCGTGCCTTGCCAGCGTTACGGCCTGACCGCCCAGCTCCTTTTTCTGCGCTCTGGCCTGAACATCTCGTAAGAATCCTTTTGCATTTGTTTGCAGTCCGCTCCCGCGGCGCGGGTTGAATGGCAGCGTAAAGAAGCCCCCGATGCTGCCGTTAGCCAGAGATGTGCACTGCGCGCGGCAATGAGCGCGGGCACCTGTGCCACCCGTTCGTAACAGCCTCCCGGCTCTACCCAACCGCCCGCCAAGACGCTCAACCACTCCGTTCATGTCTTCTGAAACGTCGATGGACAGGCGCTTTGGCGCCAGCGTCGCCATCGTCCTCGTTCCCGTGTTGTCGTTATCGTGCTGGCTGCTGGGCTACGCGTGGCTGGCGTACGGCCGCGCCGACAATGCAGCCCGCAGCGTCCAGGCGCTGCGCATGACACTGCTGGCCATGGAGAAGGTTTCAGCCGAACGCGGCCCGACCAACGGCGTGCTGGGCGAAGACTTGCCGGTAGCGGCCGAGCGCATCGCGGCCCTGCAACGCATGCGCGCCGCCAGCGACAAACACATCGCCGAGTTACTCGACGCGTTGGGTCCGGAACACTGCCCGGGCTGCGAAGCCGACATCAAGGCAGCAGGCCGCGCCCAAACGCACTTGGCCGCGGCCCGCGCCAACATCGACCGGCTGACCGCCCTGCCCTTGCGCTCGCGCAGCAGCAGCGACCTGGCCGACGGCGTGAACCGCATGATCGCGGTGATCCCGGAATTCCTGCCCATCGTCAACGCGCGCACGGCCAACATCACGCGCGGCGATCCTGACGTGCTCAATTGCCTGACGCTGGCGCGGCTGTCGGCCGATTTGCGTGAATACGCGGGCCAGCTCGGTTCGCGCTTTACCGGTGCGCTGGCCATGCACCGCATGCTCACATTTGAAGAGCAGCTTGCCATCGAACGCACGCAAGGCCGCATTGACCAGCTGCGCAGCATGATCGAGACCCGCGTGGGTGCGCAGACAGCATTGAACCAGCACGCCGTCACCACGCTCGGCGCGCAATACTTCGGCGACGGGCTGCGCTACGTGGCCACCGTGCGTGAGAAGGCCAGCCAGCCCGGCGGTGTCGATATCACCCCTGCCGCATTTGCCGAGCGCTACGTGCCCACCATGCGCGCCATCACGGATTTCCGCGACATCGTGCTGGGCCTGGCGGTTGACGACATCCGCGAACATCGGCGCGCGATGCTGCTGGTGCTTATCGGCTCGGCGGGCGCCGTGGTGTCGGTGCTGGGCGCCCTGGCATGGATGACGATCTCGTTCCGCCGCAATGTGGTGGGGCCGTTTGTCAATGCCACGCGGCTGATCGACGGGATTGCGCGCGGCAACTTGAGCGTGCACATCCCGACCGGTTTCGCGCGACGCGAGATACGCGCGATGTTCGAGGCGATCCGCGTGCTGCGCATCAACAGCATCGAGCGCCGCCGGCTGGAACTGGAGCGCGCGCACCTGATGCGGGAACTTGCGCGCATGGCCGAGACCGACCCGCTCACGCATCTGCTCAACCGCCGCGCCTTTGAAGACCGTGCCAGCGCGATGTGCAAATCGCCGCAGCCGGAAGCGCGGCTCATTGCGCTCATCATGTTCGACATCGACCACTTCAAGCGCATCAACGATACGTACGGCCATGCCGTGGGCGACGAAGCGCTGCGCACGGTTGCAAGCCTGTGCCGCGCCGAGGGCCCGTCCGCCGACATGGTGGCGCGCATCGGCGGCGAAGAATTCGCGGTGATGGTGTGGGCAGATAACCTCGCGCAAGCGCGCGCGGTGGCCGATCACCTCCGCCATCGCATTGCCGAGGTGACGGTGCCCACCGGCACCGATCTGCCCTGCCGCATGACGGCCAGCTTTGGCGTGGCGGCAGCACCTGCGGCCGATGGCCCCGAACTGGAGCCACTGCTGCGGCGTGCAGACCGATTGCTGTATGCCGCCAAACTGGCGGGGCGCAACTGCGTCATGACGGACCGCCCGCCTGCGTCCCCAGACGTGGCGCTCGCGGCGGATTGATGCGCCGGGCGCGCTAGGCCTGATTGGCGCGCCGATACTCCGCGGGCGCCTTACCGACAAGGCGGCGGAAGTCACGCGTGAAGTGGGCCTGGTCAAAGTAACCGAGCCCGTGCGCAAGCTCAGCCAGATCCACGTCCGCGCCGTTGGCAAGCTGGTCGGCCGCTTCATGCAAGCGGTATCGGCGGATCACCCACTTGGGCGTCACGCCAACATACTCCGAGAACAATTGCTGGAGCGTGCGTTCGCTCATGCCGGCGCGCTCGGCAAAGTCGCGCACCTGGGTCAGGCGTGCGTCCTGGTGAAGCGACTGCAAGATGCTGTGGATACGCTCAACCTGCGGATCGGGCGGCGGCAGCACGCGTAGCAGCAGCCTTTCGGCGGCAGACACCATGCCGGCGTCGTCCCGTGCACCAAGCACAATCTCTTCTGCCTGCGCATCGCCAATGCCGAGCACATCGGAAACCGGCACGGTCTTGTCGGTCAGCAAACGCACCGGCTTGCCGAAGAACGCGCGAAACGCACCTGGCCGAAAGCGCAGGCCGATCACGCGGCCCGTCTCAGCCAATGTGGTTTCAAACGCGCCCGACACCACGCCAAAGACAGCGGTCTGCCGACGGTCGACCACCAGGTTGACGCACGGATACGGCAGCGTGCGCTGCGTATAGGGCGGCTGGCCGCGCAAGTCCCATTCGACAATCCAGTGGTGATCGAGCACCCCGGCCAACGCAGCACTCGGCTCGTAACGGTTCAGGCGAAAACGCTGGCGAAACGCCAGCGGATCGACCACACCCTTTGGCTTGGCGGCAACGTCACGTAGATCGGTCATGGAAGCGGCGGGGGCGAAGACAATGCCGCGATGATGCACCGCCGCAGCGGATTTTTCCAAGACGCAGGCATGCCCTGCGCCTACAGTGACAGTCTTTCCTCACCCGTTTCCATCGCATTCGGAGCCGACGATGCCCCAAGACCGCCACCTGATCCTTTACCACTCGCCGCGCAGCCGCTCGCGGGGCATGCGCATGCTGCTCGAAGAACTCGGTGCCGACTACGAGGTACACGCCTTCGACCTGACCACGGGCCAGCACAAGACGCCGGAGTTTCTCGCGATGAACCCGCTAGGCAAGGTGCCGACGCTGCGTCACGGCGATGTGGTCGTCACCGAGCAGGTGGCGGTGTATCTCTATGCGGCAGAGCTGTATCCGGAAGCCGGGCTGTCGCCCTCGGTGGGCGACCCGCTGCGCGGCGCATATCTGCGCTGGATGGCGTTCTACGGTTCGTGCTTCGAGCCCGCTGTCGTCGACCATTCAATGGGCCGCCCGCCTGCCGCGTATTCGACCTCACCCTATGGCGACTTCGATACGGTCATTGCCTCGATCAACGCCCAGTTGGCCAAAGGGCCCTACTTCCTCGGCGAGCGCTTCACGGCGGCAGACGTGCTCTGGGGCGCCGCACTGGACTGGATCACGATGTTCAAGCTGATGCCCGAAACGCCCGTGGTGCGCGCGTATATCGACCGCATCCTGGCACGGCCCGCGGTCAAGCGCGCCCGGGCCGCAGACCTCGCTCTGGCGGAAGAACAGGACAAGGCCAAAGCGGCCGCCGGCGCAGCCGCTCCCCAGGCCTGAGCCCGGTTCAGTGCGACAGGCGGAACTGCCCCACGGCCTCGTTGAGGTTGTGGGCCTGTTCCTCCAGCGATTCCGCAGCGGCCGCGGCCTGCTCGACCAGAGCCGCGTTCTGCTGCGTCACCTGGTCCATCTGGTTGACGGCCTGGTTGACCTGCTCGATGCCGCTGCTCTGCTCTTCCGACGCTGACGAAATCTCGCCCATGATGTCGGTCACGCGCTTCACCGCATCGACGATCTCCGCCATCGTCACCCCGGCCTGATCAACCAGCGCCGTGCCGTTGCTCACACGATCCACCGAATCGTGAATCAGCGCCTTGATTTCCTTGGCCGCGCCGGCCGAGCGCTGTGCCAGGCTGCGCACTTCGCTGGCCACCACGGCAAAGCCGCGGCCCTGCTCGCCGGCACGTGCGGCTTCCACCGCGGCATTCAGTGCCAGGATGTTGGTCTGGAACGCAATGCTTTCGATGACGCCGATGATGTCGGCGATCTTCTTGCTGCTCTCGTTGATGCCGCCCATGGTCTGAACAACCTGGCCGACCACGTTGCCGCCGCGCGTGGCAACGTCCGACGCCGTCACGGCAAGCTGGCTGGCCTGACGCGCGTTGTCGGCGTTCTGCTTCACGATGCTCGTCAGTTCTTCCATGCTCGATGCGGTTTCTTCCAGCGAGCTGGCCTGCTCTTCCGTGCGCTGCGAGAGATCTGCGTTGCCGGCAGCAATTTCCTGCGCGGCCGAGCGCACCGAATCGCTGCCCAGGCGGATCTGCTGCATCACCGCCGTCAGCTTGTCGGCAAACGTATTGAACGAGCGGGCGATCTGCGCGACTTCGTCTTCGCCGTCCGACGGCAGACGCTTGGTGAGGTCACCACTGCCCGAGCCGATGTCGTCCATGGCATCGCGGATCATCGACAGGCGGCGGAACGCACGTGCCGTCATCGCACCGACGATGAGGGCGGCAACGATGGCCACACCCACCAGCGCGCCGATCGACGTCATCACCAGCGAGCGCATGCCGGCAGTGGCATCCGATTTGTCCAGCGCCACCACCAGGCCCCAGTCGGTGCCCTTCACGCCCTGGCGGTAGAGCAGCTTGGACGCGCCATCCACCGTGACTTCCACGGGCTTCTCCGCCTGCGCCAGCGATGCCAGCGTGGCTTCGTTCAGCCCTGCCGACAGATCGGTTGCCGGCTTGAGCGTGAGCTTGTCATTCGGGTGCGCGACGATCTTGCCGGCCGCATTGACCAGGAAGCCGAAGCTGGCCGGCGTCGGGTGAATGGCCTTGACGTTGGCGATCACGCTGTCCATCGCCACGTCACCGCCAATCACGCCCTTGAGCGTGCTGCCTTCCAGGATGGGCACCGCGAAAGTCACGACGAGTTGGCCAGTGCTGGCGCTCACGTACGGCGGCGTCACCACGGGCTTGCCGGCCTCCACCGCCTGCTTGTACCAGGGGCGCGCGGTCGGGTCATACGTGGGCGGAATGCCTTCAGGGTTGGAGAACTTGTACGACTTGTCGGGGTAGCCGACGTAGACGTTGATGAAGCCGCCGGCCTTATGCACGGCCTTGAAAACCGGAATCGGATCGGCAGACACTGCCACGTCCTGCAGCGACACCATCATCTGCGTCTTGGACGCTACCCAGTCGTCGATGCCGGCAATGTGGCCGCGTGCGACGGACTGCAGGTTCTGGCGGATGGACTCGTCGTTGTACGAACGCGTGACGAGATAGTTGAGGCCGCCAGCGAAGGTCAATGCGCCGACCACGATGGCAACACAAGTCAGCAAAATGCGGGTACGGATGGATGCAAGCACGGTATGGTTTCCTACTACGAGGCCCATGGCAGGGATTCCACCATGTAAGGCATGCGGCACACGACCCTGTCGGCCATGCCGTCGCACAAGAAACGGCCGTCATAAGGAAATCTGAAGTCTGATCTGCGTGACATGACTCTGCTATCACGTTGCCGGAGCAGGCAACGTTCTACAATCGCCCTCCCTACGCTGCCCACGTCGGGCAGGCCCCACTTCAAAAAAAGGAATGCGCATGAAAACCAAAGCCGCTATCGCCTGGAAAGCCGGTGCTCCGCTCACTGTCGAAGAAGTGGACTTGCAAGGACCGCGTGCCGGCGAGGTGCTGGTCGAGATCAAGGCGACGGGCATCTGCCATACCGATTACTACACGCTCTCGGGCGCTGACCCGGAAGGCATCTTCCCGGCGATCCTCGGCCATGAAGGCGCGGGTGTCGTGCTGGAGGTGGGCGCCGGCGTGACGTCATTGAAAGCGGGCGATCACGTGATTCCGCTTTACACGCCGGAATGCCGCCAGTGCAAGTTCTGCCTCTCGCGCAAGACCAACCTGTGCCAGGCGATTCGCGCCACGCAGGGCAAGGGCCTGATGCCGGACGGCACGTCGCGCTTCTCGCTCGATGGCAAGCCGCTGTTCCACTATATGGGCACCTCAACGTTTGCGAATCACATCGTCGTGCCGGAAATTGCGCTGGCAAAAATCCGCCCCGACGCCCCGTTCGACAAGGTCTGCTACATCGGCTGCGGCGTGACCACGGGCGTGGGCGCGGTGGTGTACACGGCCAAGGTGGAACCCGGCGCCAACGTGGTGGTGTTCGGCTTGGGCGGCATCGGGCTGAACGTGATCCAGGGCGCGAAGATGGTCGGCGCCGACAAGATCATCGGCGTGGACCTGAACCCCGCGCGCGAGGCGATGGCACGCAAATTCGGGATGACGCACTTCATCAACCCGAACGATGTGGAGAACGTGGTCGACCACATCATTCAGCTGACTGATGGCGGCGCGGATTACTCGTTCGAGTGCATCGGCAACACGAAGGTCATGCGTCAGGCGCTGGAGTGCTGCCACAAGGGCTGGGGCCAGTCGATCATCATCGGCGTGGCCGAGGCCGGCGCGGAGATCAGCACGCGCCCGTTCCAGCTCGTCACCGGCCGCGAATGGAAAGGCTCGGCCTTCGGCGGCGCACGTGGCCGCACCGACGTGCCGAAGATCGTCGACTGGTACATGGAAGGCAAGCTCAACATCGACGATCTCATCACGCACAGGCTGCCGCTGGAGCGCATCAACGAGGGCTTCGAACTGATGAAGCGCGGCGAGTCGATCCGTTCGGTCGTGCTGTATTGAACCTTGAGGATGGAGCCACGCGATGACGATCCCGGTACCGGAACTTGAACTCCTTTCGGAGCACGCCTGCTTTGGCGGCGTGCAGCGCTTCTATCGGCATGCATCGACGGCAATCGGGCTGCCGATGCGCTTCTCGGTCTACCTGCCCCCGCAGGCCCTGGCAGGCACGCGCTGCCCGGCACTCTTCTATCTGGCAGGCCTGACGTGTACGGAGGAGACGTTCGCCATCAAGGCCGGCGCGCAGCGCGTGGCAGCACGTGAAGGCCTCATCCTCATCGCGCCTGACACCAGCCCGCGCGATGCAAACATCCCCGGCGAAACCGATAGCTGGGATTTCGGCATCGCCGCCGGCTTCTACCTCGACGCCACGCAGGCACCGTGGCGCCAGCACTACCGCATGGAAAGCTACATTGCCGACGAGCTGCACCACATCGCGCGCGTGGCCTTTCCGGTGGCACCGGGACGCATCGGCATCTTTGGGCATTCGATGGGCGGCCACGGCGCGTTGACGCTGGCCTTGCGCCACCGGGAGCGCTTCGCTTCCGTCTCTGCGTTTGCGCCCATCGCGCATCCGTCTGTGTGCCCGTGGGGCATCAAGGCGTTCACCGGATATCTCGGGGACGATCGCGCCGCCTGGGCAGCCCACGACGCCACCCAGTTGATGCGGCAGGCATCGTGCCCGTTCCCCGGCGGCATCCTGATCGATCAGGGCGAGGCCGACAAATTTCTCGCCGAGCAGTTGTACCCCGATGACTTTGCCGCGGCGTGCGCCGCAGCCGGGCAACCGCTGCAACTGCGCCGCCACCCGGGATACGATCACGGCTACTACTTCATCGAGAGCTTCATCGAAGACCACCTGCTGCATCACGCAGCACAACTGCGCTAGCCGCAGGTAAGCGCGCGGCTGGGCTAGCGGCTGCCACCACCGGCACTGCCGCCCGCCGCCCCGCCGGCGCCTCCGGTACCCGCACCGCCACTGCCGCCGCCCGGGCCAGCAGCCCCACCGCCACTACCGCCGCCGGGCGCTCCCATCGACCCGCCGTTACCTGGGGCGCCTACGCCCATTCCACCCGAGCCGCCACCGGTCGCGCTGCCGGTCGCATCATTGGCACTCCCGCCGTAACCGCCGCTCGAGCGCGAGCGCATATTGCCGGAGTGCCCTTGCTTACCGGTGGCGTTGCGGTTTCGGGGGGCGTCCCGGCCGCTGTTGGCGGAATTGCTGTCGGCGGCGGCCCCCGCCGTGCCCGTCGCAGTTGCGCCGGTGCCGGTGCCACCCGCTGGAGACATGCTGCTGCCGCCAGCCGTGCTATTGGATTGGGTTGCCCCCGTCTGGGCATACGCCGAGGCGGTACCGCCCGCCAGCGCCAGTGCCAGTGCGACGATTAAAGAAGAGGCACGGAGATACGTCATGAATTGCTCCTTTGAGGTTGAGAACGTGCCCCTTCGACGGCAGCAAGGCCCGTTCCGCCGTCACGCCATGTCATGTCGATCGTGCGGATTGGCGGGATATTTGCTTGTGACCGTGCGTCAAAATGCGGAGGTCCGCACTCAGCTATACATTCAATCGTGTATGTATAATCGCCTGCCCGGCTGTCCGTGCTCCGGTGCTTGCATCTGCAACGCCGCCATCGCGCCTTCAGCCCGACGATGGAGCTGTTAACGTGAAATTCCCCTTCCCGCTGCCGCAGTCCTGGCGCGCAGCGGGCGACGCCCCCAACGCCAAGGCCGCCCCGGTCGCACAGCCGCTGCCCGGCGATCCCGATGCCTGGATCGCGTGCGAGCACTGCGACACCCTGCATCGCCACGAGGTCATTGCGCTGGATGAAGAGGCACATTGCACACGCTGCGGCGTCAAGCTGTACCGCAACCAGAGCGAGCGGCTCTCGGTACTGCTGCCGCTGGTGTTGACGGGCCTGATCGTCTACATCGTCGCCAACATCTTTCCGATTGCCGAGATGAACGGTGGCGGCAACCGGCACGCCACCACGCTGTGGGGCGCCATCGTGGCGCTGTACGACTACGACATGCTGTTCGCCGCCGTGCTGGTGGCGCTCACCACGGTGTTCTTCCCGCTGATGTACATGTCGGTGCTTGCCCCACTGCTCATTGCACGATGGCGTGGGCGCCAGCATCCGGCCGCAGCGCTGGTGCTGCGCGCGGCAGCGCTGATCCGCCCGTGGGCGATGGTCGAGATATTCATGCTGGGCGTGGTGGTGGCGCTCATCAAAGTCGCGCGCATGGTGTCGCTGGAAGCCGATGCGGGCTTGTGGGCGTTTGCCGCGCTCACCGTGTTCCTGACGGTGGCGTTGTCGATCGACCTGCGACCGTTCTGGCGCGAGATCGGCCTCACGCTGCCGCCGGGCTCACACGTCGACGCGCCCACCGGCGCGGATGCCGCGGCCCGCCCCGGCGAGGACCGCCCATGAGCAGCGCCACGACGTCTGCCTCCGCACAGCCGGCGCAACAAGCCCGTCCGCTGCGCGCCGCCGCACATGGCCTGGTGACATGCGAGCGCTGCGGCCTGCTGGCGCGCATGCCCGAATCGGAGACCGCCACGCAAGCGGTGCTCACGCACGAAGACGCGCCCGACGAAACCGCCGCTGCGCCGGTCTGCCCGCGCTGCATGTCGCCCATGCACGTGCGCAAGCCCGACAGCCTAGCGCGATGCTGGGCGCTGCTGATTGCGGCGGCCGCCATGTACCTGCCCGCCAACCTGCTGCCCGTGATGATTACCGACACCCTGCTCGGCACGCAGCAGGACACCATCATGAGCGGGATCGTCTATCTATGGACGTCGGGCTCGTGGCACCTGGCCATCATCGTGTTCATTGCAAGCTTCCTGGTGCCGCTGGCCAAGCTCGGGATCCTGGCGGTGCTTTGCCTGTCGGTGCAGCAGCGCTGGCGCTGGAACCCGCGACTGCGCACGCGCCTGTATGCGCTGGTCGAGATCATCGGCCGGTGGTCGATGCTCGATGTGTTTGTGGTGACACTGCTGGCGGGACTCGTACATCTGTCGACGCTGGCCATCATCAAGCCCGGCCCTGGTGTCGGCCCGTTTGCCGCCGTGGTGGTGCTGACCATGTTCGCCGCCCGCTGTTTTGATCCCCGCCTGATCTGGGACGTCATCGACGAGCCCGATCCTGAAGAGACCGATGTATGACCGACCCCGTCGATAACGAAAACATTCCCGGGCCGCGCCGCACGAAGCGCAAGCGCTGGCTGCCCTCGCTGATCTGGCTGGTGCCGATCGTGGCGCTGTTGGTGGGCGCCACGCTCATGGCGCGCGTGATCCTGGCGCGCGGCGCGCAGGTGACCGTCACCTTCAGCTCGGCAGAGGGCATCGAAGCCGGCAAGACCCGCGTGAAATACAAGAGCGTCGATATCGGCGTGGTCAAGGCGGTGGGCCTCACGGAGGACCGGTCTGGCGCCGTGGTACTGATCGAACTGACGCATGATGGCAAGGCGTTTGCCGCATCGGACACACGCTTCTGGGTGGTGCGCCCGCGCGTGGCGGCCGGCAGCATTTCCGGCCTCGGCACACTGCTCTCCGGCGCGTACATCGGCGTGGACGGCGGCCGCTCGCAGGAGAAGAAATCCACCTTCAAGGGCCTCGACACGCCGCCGGCCATTTCCGCGGATGCGCCCGGCAAACAGTTCACGCTGCATGCGCCCGACCTGGGCTCGCTCGATATCGGCGCGCCGGTGTATTTCCGCCGCGTGCGCGTGGGCCAGGTCACGGCCTATGACATCGACACCGACGGCAAGGGCGTGACGTTGCACATCTTCGTCAACGCGCCGTTCGACAAGTTTGTGGCACGCGGCACGCGGTTCTGGAACGCCAGCGGCATCGACCTCAAGCTCGACGCCAGCGGCCTGAAGGTCGATACGCAATCGCTGCTGACCGTGGCGCTGGGCGGCATCGCTTTCCAGACGCCTGAAGAAGCCGATCACGCGCCCGCTGCCTCCGACGCCGAGTTCCCGCTCGTGCGCAACGAGACCATGGCACTGAAGGACCCCGAACACCTGTCGCAGACCGTGGTGATGTACTTCCACCGCTCGCTGCGCGGGCTCAACGTGGGGGCGCCGGTGGAGTTCAAGGGCATCAACGTGGGCGAGATCAAATCGATCGGCATCCATTACAGCAAGAAGCGCCACGAGTTCGTGCTGCCCGTGACGGCCACGCTGTATCCCACCCGCTTCGGCATGGACATCCGCGACGACAATCCGCAGCACGCCGCCGAAGACGTCCGCACGCAGTTCGACGTGCTGGTGAAGAACGGCATGCGCGCGCAGTTGAAGAGCGCGAGCCTGCTGACGGGCCAGCAGTTCGTGAACCTCGACTTCATCGACTCGGCCGATCGCGACAAGACACCGCCGCGTTTCGGCATGCGTGAGCGCGACGGCGCCTATGTGTTCCCGACCGCCGACAACCCGACGGACGACATCGAAGAACAGATTGCCGGCATCGCTAAAAAGCTTAACAAAGTGCCGTTCGAGCAGATCGGGCAGGACGTGCACCGCACGCTGACGACGCTCGACGCCACGCTCAAGCAAACCGAGCAACTGGCCAAGACCGTCAACAGCGATCTCGCCCCGCAGATGAAGGAAACGCTGGCCGAGGCGCGCCGCACGCTGGATTCTGCGCGTCAGGTCTTCTCCGACGATGCCCCGCTGCAACGCAATGCGCGCGACACGCTGGAACAGGTGGCCAAGGCCGCCGCGTCCGTGCGCGTGCTGACCGACTATCTGGACCGCCACCCGGAAGCGCTGATCCGCGGCAAGGCAAAGGACGCGCAATGATGCCGATGCAAACGACGATGCTGTCTTCTTCCCTTCGCCTGGCCAGCGCCGCCGCCGTGGCGTTGCTGGTTGGGGCGTGCGCTTCGCCCGAGCCGACGTTGCATACGCTGTCGGTGCGCCCCGAAGCCTCGGGCACCGGCCGTTTCCAGCGCGCCTTCCGCCTCTCGGGCGTGCGGGTGCCCGATCGGCTGGACAAGCCGCAGATCGTGCTGCGTACGTCCGACAGCGAAGTGGTGGCGCTTGAGCAGCAGCGCTGGGCCTCGCCGTTCGGTTCGGAACTGCGCGATGCGCTGTCTGCGGACCTGGCGACAACGCTGTCTGCGGTGGACGTGGGAGGCGCTGCTGCACCGGCGGGCGTGCCCCTCTACCGCATCGGCGCTGAAATGGGCAGCTATGACGCGCGGCCCGGACAAGGCGTGACGGCGCTGGTGACGTGGCGCGTATCACGCGATGCGGCCACCCAAGGCGCGAGCACCGC
Organism: Ralstonia wenshanensis; assembly: GCF_021173085.1. Classification (NCBI taxonomy): domain Bacteria; kingdom Pseudomonadati; phylum Pseudomonadota; class Betaproteobacteria; order Burkholderiales; family Burkholderiaceae; genus Ralstonia; species Ralstonia wenshanensis. The sequence goes on along the minus strand of NZ_CP076413.1, from coordinate 616,634 downwards.
CGCCCTGACCTGCCAGACGACGCTTGCGCTGCCCGTGAATGGGCAACCTGCAGGTGCGGATGCGAATGCGGGCGTAGACGCGGTGGTGTCATCCACGCAACGGCTCGTGCAGCAGTGGTCGCAACAGATTGCGCAGAGCGTGCAGGGTCTGGAAACACCTTCCGCTGTGCCGGCGTGGTGCCGGTAAGGCGATGCGTCAGCGCTCGGCCAGTTCCTGCGTGAGCCGGCCGAGCGTGGCAAGCGCAGCTTCAAGGTTGGCCGAAGGCGCCAGCCCGAAGCAGATGCGGAAAAAATGATCGAAGCGGTTCAGGTTCGAGAACATCGTCCCCGGCGCAATGCGGATTCCCTGTGCCAGCGCCGCATCGAACAGTTCCATCGACGACACGTTCGCGGGCAACTCCACCCACATCGCCAATCCGCCTGACGGGACCGACAACCGCGTGCCGGCGGGAAAGCATCCCGCAATCGACTCGGCCATGCGCTCGCGCTGCTCACGCAACGTCTGGCGCAGCGTGCGCAGGTGACGGTCGTACGCGCCCGAGGCGATAAAGCGCCCCGCCAGCACCTGCGACCACGAATCATTCGGCCGCGACTGCGCAAACTTCAGCATCTGCACGCGCCCCTGCCAGCGGCCGGCGGCCATCCAGCCCAGGCGCAGCCCGGGTGCGAGCACCTTGCTCAACGACGCGCAATAGATGACGTTGCCCGTGCGGTCCCACGCCTTGAGGGCCTTCAGCGGCGTGGGGCTGTCGCCTAGCGCGCTGTAGGTATCGTCTTCAATGAGCGCGATGCGGTTGGCGTCGCAAAAGGCGGCCATCCGGCGCTTGGCCGCGTCCGGCATGATGCTGCCGAGCGGGTTCTGCAAGTTGGGCACCACCACCACGGCGCGGATGTTGCCGTAGGCCTGCACGGCCATCTCGAGCGCTTCAAGCGACATGCCGGTGCGTGGGCTGGTAGGAATTTCCACCGCGCGCATGCCCAGGCTTTCCAGCACCTGCAGCAGCCCGTAGTAAGTCGGCGATTCCACGGCCACCGTATCGCCCGGCTGGGCCACCGCGCGCAATGCCAGGTTCACCGCCTCGATACAGCCGTGGGTGACGATCACGTCGTCCGGCGCGACCTGCACGCCCATGTCGAGCGCCCGGCGCGCCACGGCGGTCTGTAATTCGGGATGACCGTTCGGGATGACGGCCTGCGTCAGCAGCAACGGATACCGCCGCAGCACCTGGGACGCAATCCGGTTGAGCGCTGCCGCCGGGTACAGCGCAGCCGCTCCACTTGCGCCGGAGAGGTCGACGTGCACAGCAGCCTGCTGCCCGCGCGCCACGATGGCCGACACGCGCGCATGCACACCCACGTAGGCGGCGGGATCGGGCGTCGAAACTTCGGGTTCCTTGACGGGGGCCAGCAAGGCGCGGCGCGGCTGGCGCACGAAGTAGCCGGAGCGCTCGCGCGCTTCCAGCCAGCCTTCCGTCTCCAGATGCCGGCACACCTGCAGCGCGGTCGACAGACTCACCGCGTGCGTGCGCATCAGCATGCGCACCGACGGCATGCGCTCGCCCGGCGCCAACACCCCGCTGCGGATCGCACCAAGGTAATGATCGGCAAGTGTCCGGTACAGCGGCTGCGCGGGCGGAGAAGTCAACTCGGTGACGGACATGGCGGCGAGGGGCGGCGAGCGGACGGCGACAGGCGGCAAGGAGAGGGATCCGACACATCATGCCGGCACGGCCGCCACCGCAACAGATACAGACAACGTCAAACTGTACCGCAACAGATTGTCACAGGGGCACGCCTGTTGCCCCGCACATTGCCGGTTTCTGTGTCTGTTGAGCTTTGGGTCGCGTCCCTACGCTTGAGCCATGTTCAGGAGATCGACATGACTGCAACGGCACCCGCTTCCGAACCCGAATGGCTGGCGCTTTGCCCCGGAGAAGCCGGCCTGCGCTGGCTACCCGCTGGAACCATGCTTGTGGCATTGGAAGGCTGCTTGCACCTGGAGCCACCATCACGCTCGATTGCAGCAGCGCGGTACACGCTCGGCGCCGGCCACGCGCACGTTGTGGAAACGTCGGGGTGGTGGCACCTGCATGCCGACAGCCGCATCGGCGCGCACGTGCGCATCGTCGCCGCTACCGCCCGCACACAGCGCCCGGCCTGGTCTGCAATGTGGCGTTGGTTGGCCAACGTGGTTCAGCCGCGCCAGACGTCGCGCGGCTGAAATGACGAGGTGAGCTGTTACCGCCGCCCGTCTGGCTTGGCCGGCGAGGCGCCGGGGCGTTTCCCGTCGTCCGAATGGATCGACGCGTTCTCGAAGTCGCCCGGATCTTCTTCGCCTACGCCGCTTTCACTTGGGATGGCCGGCACGACGGGCCTGGCGGCGTCACCCGAAGGCGCCTTGGCTTTGTCATCGCCATGAGGCTTCTTGGTGGCGCTCATGGCTGCTTCCGACTGTTCTGGTGCTGCCCCAGACGTTGCTGATTCTGCGGCAATTGCCCTTCTTGCGCGGCGGCACGGCCATCCTCGGCGGGCGCCTGCATCGGACGTTTTGCCGATGGGTCTGTGCCGTGCTGCATAGAAGTGCGCTCGGCGCGGTCGGAATCAGCGCGGTCCTTGGCGGCACCCCGTCCTTGCTGTGCCTGATCGCCGCGCTCGCCCTTCTTGCTCTCGCTCTTGCGTTCCCCCGCATTTTCCGCCGCGTGGGCAGCGGGTTTGTGCGGTTGCTGTGCGTGTTGCTTCATCGTCAGCCTCCTGGTTCGGTTCACGGACGGCTCGCCCGTACCCAACCGCGTCGCAACCCGCGTGCCGCCGTAACAGTGCGAGATGTACGCGTGCAGCGCCCCTGCCCCAGGTATCCACCTTGCTGCGCCCATTGTGTCGCGCATTGGCGCACAAGCACGCATGGAGAAACCACATGGCAACCAGCAACCTGTATCGCACCGGCGAAGCACCTGCACAGACCGGCAAAGGTCACGGAACCGACGCACTCGGCCCCTCCGACAGTTCGGACTCGGGCAGCGACGTGGTGGGCGGCCCGGGCCTGGGCAGCGACGTTGAAGATCGCTTTGACGAGGATCCCGCCGTGCACCCGCACGGCAATGCAGCCAACCGCACGGCCGGCGCGGACCTGGGGGACGTCAACCTCGACAGCGACACAGACTCCACCGGCACCGGCGAGCGCCGCGCCGCCGGGCATGAGCCCGTCATACGCGAAGGCGGCGACCTGATGCCCGACGCCATACACGACATAAACCATCCCGAAGTCGACACACCCATCGACGACGAGGATTTTGAACACGCCACGGGCCTCGCCGGTGAAAACGACGACGCCGATGCGCCGGATGCAGTCGACCTGGACGAAGCGCCAATCGACCCCGAGCCCGGCAGCCGCGATGTACCGGTGCACTCGCCCACCGGTGGCGGCACGGATTGGTCTGACAACATGCGCCGCAGCCGCCCGACGTACAAGGGCAAGCGCGTGCCGGGCCAGCATCGCGGCTAAGCCGCATCGGATGAACGGACCGCGCCTGCACGCCAGCGCGGTCCGGTCTAGACTGGTGAACCGCCCTCGCAGCCCATGCGAGTTGCGCAGGCCGTCCGGCTCACCTTGAGCGAACTTCACGTCCCCTACCCAATGACCCGACTACGTTTCTCAGCCCGTACCGCTGCAGTTGTCACCGTCGTGACAGCGCTCTTCCCGCTGGCCGCGTCGGCGCAAAGTACCGCTGCGCCCACGCGCGTGCGCGCCACCATCAATGCCGTCCACAGCACTGCTGTCGATGTGACCGACGCCTCCGGCAACAAGGCCACTGTGACGCTGCCGGTGGACCTCAACGTCACCCAGGTCGCGCCGATCGAACCGTCGGCCATTCGCGCCGGCAGCTATATCGGCACGGCGGCGGTCAAGCAGCCGGACGGCACATTGCGTGCGCTGGAAGTCCACGTGTTTCCGGAAGCCATGCGTGGCACCGGCGACGGCCACCGCCCCTACGACATGGGCCCGAACAGCAGCATGACCAACGGTACGGTCGAACAGGCAGGCGCCGTTACCGGGGCGCAGGGCCGCACGCTGTCGGTCAAATACAAGGACGGGGAGCAGCGCATCGTGGTGCCGCCGCAAGTGCCGATCGTCACCTTCGAACCGGGCCGGCGTGATGACCTGAAGGCCGGCGCGCACGTCGTCATGTTCGTGCGCGCCGATGCGCAAGGCACGCTGGTCGCGCAGCGCGTGCTGGTCGGCAAGGACGGCATGGTCCCGCCGATGTGATGACGAGGTGACGGATGAAAGATGAAGGATCGGGCCAGCCTCATGCGCTGGCCCGATTTGCTTAGAACGGCTTGCTGACCGACAAGAGGAACGTGCGGCGCGGCGCAAACTGCGGTGCACCCACGCCGATGCCCGTGCCGTCGCGCAACTGGTAGCTGCGGTCGAAGATATTCAGCACGGTCAGGCGCGTCTTGAACTTGCCCAGTGTCGGCAGGTTGAAGTCGCGGGCGGCGCCCACGTTCATCTGCCAGTAGGCCGGCAGGTGCTCGGTGTTGGCGAAGCCGTTGCGCAAACCCGTACCGAACAGCACGTCGCTCGTATAGGTGGTGCCGGAATACCGATACGACACGCCTGCCGACGCGGTCAGGCGCTGGTCGTGATCGAGATTGACCCAATGGTTGTTGATGTAGGCGAGCTCGTCGGCATCAAAATTGAACTGGCCGGTCTCGATGCCCTTGCCCTGCGCGCGCGACACGGCCAGATTCAGATACGCCCCGAAGTTGCCGTTGCGATAGTTCGCACTGCCTTCCAGCCCGTAGATGCGGCCACGCTCGTAGTTGAACGCCGAGTACAGCAGCGCGTTGCCGAACTGCCCTTCGTCCTGCAGATGGCGCACGTCGCGGTAATACGCATCCAGACCCAGCGTCAGATGCGGCGTGAGCTGGTGCGAAACCCCTAGGTCAAAGTAGTTCGAACGCTCCGACTTGACGGCCGTGTTGGCGTCCGACGGCAACGCGTTGGTCGTGCCGGCAAAGGCCTGTACCGACGTGGTATCGAACTTCTCCGTGGGCGGCGGCGTGAAGTAGCGCGCGTAACCGGCATGCACGCGGGTGCGCGGCGTCAGGTCATACGTCAGGCCCAGGCGCGGGCTCAGTTGCTGCTCGCTGACGATGGTGTTGACGCGGTCGTAGCGTGCGCCGTAGTTGACGGTGAGCTTGTCGGTGGGCTTCCACTCGTCTTGCAGGTAGACGCCCATGGTGGTGCCGCTGCCGCTGTGGTTGTCGACGATGGTGAATGGCGTGGTGCTGGTCTGCGCACCGGTGCTGTCGGCGGCAAACACGCTGGCGGTGTTGTCGGCCACGTAGCGCTCGCGCTGCACGAATACGCCGGCACGCAGCGTGTGCTTGTCGGTGAGCCTGTAGCTCGCGTCACCCTGCACGCCGTAGGCTTCGTTGCGGCGCGTGATGTCGGCGGCCACGCCGTTGTAGACGAGATCACCGATCGGATCGGGCATGTAATCGATGCGGCTTGCACGGCGGAACACCGACACCTGGTAGTCCAGCTTGGGCGACACTTTCTGCTGATACGTCAGGATCTGGAAGTCGGTCTTCTCACGCTGATTGGCGTTGAGCGCTTCCGACGCCGACGGCACCGCGCCATCGAGCGTGAATTGCGGCGTCAGGCCCGGGCGCGTCGGAATCTGGAAACGGCCGTTCGACGTGCCGAACATGAAGCTCACGCGGCTGTCGTTATCAAGCAGATACGACAGCATGCCGAACGACTTGTTTTGCGTGGTGTGATCGTGCGTGGCGTTGCGGTTGCCCGTGGGGTTTTCAATGCCGAGGTTGTTCTCGGCAAACACGCCCGAGAGGTAGTAGCTGAAGCGGTCTTTGGTCCCCTGGATCTGCGCATTGACCTCGTGCGTGGCATTGCTGCCCAGCACCGTGCCGATCTCGCCGCCAAATGCCTTCGGCTCGCCATCCTCGTCGGTGGACGCACCTTTGGTGGTGATGTCGACAATGCCGGCAGTGCGGTAGCCGTACTGTGCAGGCAGCGCGCCGGTCAGCACGTTGATCTGGTTGGCGAAGCGCGTGTCGAGCATCTGCCCGAAACCACTGATCGGCTCGGGGACGATCACGCCATTGATGCGGTACTGCAGATTGGAGTGGTCTCCGCGCACGTGCAGTTGCCCGTAGGAATCCTGCACCACGCCCGGCGCCTGCAGCAGCACCTGGTTGAGCGGCGTGGCATCGCCCAGCGGCAGGCGGGCAATGTCATCGGTGTCGAACTTGTAGACGGAGCTGCCGGTATCCGGCGACAGCGCATTGCGTGCGGCGTCCAGGCGCTTGGCGGTGACGCGGGTTTCGCTGAGGTCGCGCACATTGGTGGCGGCCGGTTTGGGCTGTGCAGCAGGTGCCGTCGTGGTGGGCGTAGCGGACGTGGATGCCGGCGTCGTGGCTTGCTGAGCCAGTGCGGAAACCGAGGCGACGGACGGCAGGACGGCGGCAAGCACCATCACCAGCTTGCGGGGCTGGAACGGAATCATGAAAGACCTTTGAATCGAGCGGATGCGTTAAGCAGCGGCCCGCGCATGCGTCAACACAACGCGCGGGCCGAGGGGCAAGGCAGGAATCAAAGGCGGAATGGAGGATCCCGCGAGCAGACGGCCACCGGAAAGACCGGCGCGCCCGCATGAAAGCCGATGCGCGGAAAGTGCCAGCGCCGCGTATGCGCTAGGCGCAGCGCCACCAGCATCGGCAAGGCAGCCGCCAGCGCAGCATAGGCTGCGCATTGCAAGCACGCGGCGTGCTCCTGCGCGGGCTGGCTGCGCTCAGCGCCGGCCGGCTTGGCCGTGGCGGCAGCGTTGAACTGGAGAGCAGTCCCTTCGCTCAGTTCACTCCAATGCGAGAGCGCATGCCGCAGCGCGCCCTGCTGACCAAACAGCAGGAACACCGCCAGCAGGCAAGCCAGCCAACGCAGGTGGAGGAAGGAGGAGCGGAAGGAACGCAAGGTTGGGCGCAGATGCAGACGCACGATGTCACTCGACATTGCGCGCCTCAATGCAACTAAGTTGCGAATTCTGACACCAGCCGCCTGATTCAGCAATCCGTCAGGTGGAGGGGCAGAACAGCCCGCAAGCGTAGCGCCCCAGTATTACAAACGCGTGTGCGCGAAGCCCGGCATGAGACCCGTCGGCACGCCCAGGCTCGGCACCTGCACGCGCTTCCAGTTCGGGCGCGTCTTGCGAGCGGCCTCGGCACGCTGCGCCGGGGCGCCTACCTCGGTGGCATCGTGCAGGCTGGCCAGCCAGGCGCCGTAGTCGAACCAGCCGTCGCGCACGAGCTGTTCGCCGACGCAATTGGCAAAGCGATCCGACTTGGGTAGGAAGCACAGCTCGAAGCCTTCGGCCTCGCGGCGGCCATGCATCCAGCGATGCGGCACCTGGTGGCTGGCCAGCGCTTCCGACAAACGCGTGCCGTAGCGCTGCTGCCCTTGCCGCCGCGCGCCGATCACGTAGAAGCCGTCAAGCAGCCGACGCAACCCCAGCGCAGAACGCGCGTGGCGCACCTCGGCATCGACCAGCAGCTCACGGTTCTGCGTGCGAGCCTGCAGTGCCAGCGCAGCAAAATGGTGCGCGCCCCACTCATTCATGTAGAACAGCTCGCCGCCGGCAAAGTCGTAGGCGCGAAACACGTTGGCCTGATCTGCGTAACGGAATACGTGGCGCCGGTTGGCGGCAAAGTCGGCATCGGTGCTGTGCGGAATGCGGCGGCAATGCTGATGCGCAAACACCAGCATGCTCGGAAACGAATGCACCGAGCACGGCGACTGCGCAAGCCCCGTCACCGCCCGAATGTCGATCTTGCAATGCTCCCGGCGCACGCCCACGAGCTGGCTCAGATGGTGGTGCAGCTCGTCCACCCATTCGGCATGCGCCAGATGCTTGGGAAACAGTTGGTGCGCGGGCTCGGCAAGGCCGCCCTCGAACAGGAACGGCACGCTCTTGTGCCAGATATCGAGTTTCCAGTGCGCCAACGCATCGCTGGGCGTGCGGTGGTGCGCCACCGATTGCGTGACATTGAAAGCGCGCGACTGGACGACCCAGTTCGACGCCGCATGCAGCAGATTGGAAACGTTCATGTCACCCCCCGGAAGACTGAATCGTTTGTTTGCGGATTGCCGACGTCGCTCTAAATGTGTGGCGATTGTTCAGCAATGTAAAAATCAACGACTCAAACGTACCCCACTTTAGAGGGGTGTGCCATGAAGTTTGTTGAAGTCCGTGTTAAGAAAAATACACATGAAACGTGGGGACTTGCCAGGCGCGCGACATGCTGGAAGAGAGGCATCCGCAAATCAGGAGACCGCGATGCCCACCCAGCCAGATCGTTCAGAAACCGATTCGACGCAGCCCCCCAATCCGAAAGCCCGGCCCGAGCCCGCCAAGCGCAAGCCCGGCGACCCGCTGGTGCCACGCGATACCCGCCCGAATCCAGCCGAGCAGAATGAGCCACCCGTGGAGAACGTCTGAATGGCCGCCCGCGGCTCAGACCAGGCACATGTCGGAGACTTCCTCGTCCGACAAACCCCACGTGGTGGCATCTTCCACGGTGACGATGGAGTCGTCGGACTTGCCCAGGCTGATGCGCTCGGGGCGCACGCGCGTCTTGGTGTTGCCCGAATAAAAGACAACCACATCCGGCTTGAGCGCAGACGCCTCGTTCTGGTGGACCACCACGCCCAACCGATTGGTGCGCAGCTTCACCAGCGTGCCCACCGGGTAGATGCCTACGCTGCGCGTGAAGGCCTGGAAAACGGTGCGATCGAACTGCGTGTCGGTGCGCGCCATCATGTATTTCAACGCCTGCGCCGGAGACCATGCATGGTGGTACGGGCTGCTTGACGTGAGCGTGTCGTACACATCGCAGATGGCGCCCATCTTGGCCCACAGGCTGATGCCCTCGGCCTTCTGGGCGTCAGGGTAGCCGCTGCCGTCGATGCGCTCGTGATGGTGCAGGCAGATCTCGCGCGCAATCTCGCTGAACTGGCCGGTACCCTGCAGCAGGTGATGGCCGCCCACGGCGTGGGTCTGCAGCAGCGCCAGTTCGTCCTTGGTCAGCGCCGTGCTCTTGTCGAGCAGCGTGCGCGGCATGGCCGATTTGCCGATGTCGTGCACCAGCCCGCCCAGTCCGCATTCACGGATCTCGTCTTCAGGCAAGCCCAGCGTCTTCGCCAGCGCCACCATCAGTGCGCAAACGGCAAACGAATGCAGGTAGGTGTAGTCGTCCTTGTTCTTCAGGCGCGCGAGGGCAATCAGCGCGTACGAGTTGCGTGCCAGGGAGTTCGACACGTCGTCCACCAGCAGCAGCGCCTTTTCGGTTTCCAGCGCGCGCCCCATCCGGGCTTCGGAAAACATGTGCCCCAGCGTCGCCTTGCCGTTTTGCATCAGCTGCTGGGCGTGCTTCCACTCTTCCTTGAGCGACGTTGGCGTGATCGGTGGCCGCGCGGCCAGGGTCTCTCGCGTGAGCGGCTCGGGTGCGGGCGCCGGCGCCGGCACGGGCATCAGCGTCTCGACCATGACGTCTTCGCCGCGCTCGGGGTCGATCCAGATCTCGGTGATACCCGCGCGGCGGATGTCGTCAATCTGGCCCTGGTGCGACAACTGGAATTGCGCACGCCAGAACGGATGCTTGAGCCAGGACCCACCCAGCTTCATTACAAACATGCCGACCCGCAATTGGCTCGCATCGATTCGCTTCATACCCTGCCTACCTCGGCTCGAAGTCCGGTTTTTTGATTGAATTAGGGGAGCGGCGTGCCAGCCGACACTGGCTCGTGTTTCGCAGTCTAGGCGCTTTACGCTGGTGGATGCTCTGGTCCATCAGCGCGCCAAACCGCGCTTGGCTTATCGGCAAGCCTGAGCAAAACTTGAGGCAAATGTGGATTCGGCGGCGCGCGGCATACCGCAGCCTTGGCAAGCAAACGGCGGGACACTGGCTGTGGCGGCGGTCGAATCAAACAGGTGATGCGTCAAGACCCTCGCCTGTCGGGCTGGCAGCCCGGCGCGGGAGGGGTACACTAGACTTCAAGGATGCGCATCCGACATGACTCAAGATCCCACCTCCCAACGCAAGCAGCAGAACGCCGATGACTTCGCGCTCAACCGCGACGCCATCCGGTGGCTCGCGTCCCTGCCCGACGAGGTGCGGCCGATCGAACTCGGCCGAAAGTTTCCGCGCATCATCAACACAATCGCCGCCAAGTGGGCCGATTTCATCGGCTGCCGGCGCTACCTGAACAGCCTGCAGATTGACGATCGAGGCGGCCGCCAGGGATTTCCGTTCGAGATCGTCCAGGAAATCTGCGCGCTGCGCGAGTATTTCGACTCGCTGTATCCGCCGGACAAAGACCTCTGGCAGAAGGCCATCGACGCCAACAAGCGCTGAAGCGCTCGCACCTCGCACCAAAGCAAAGCGGCCCACTTTCGGGCCGCTTGTCATTTGTACGTACCGGCTACAAATCAGGAAGCGGAATCCGGCCCCGAAGCCAACTTGTTGAGCAGTGCCAGCAGCGTGTGCCGTTCATCCTTGGAAAGATGCGCCGTTACGCGGGCGTCGTGTGCGGTGACGGCCCGGGTGATGTCGTCAAGGGTGGTCGCGCCCTTGGCGGTCAGCACGAGCCGGAAGGCGCGCTTGTCCTTGGGCGCGGGCAGGCGCTCGACCATGCCCATGTCTTCCAGCGTATCGACCAGCAGCACCGCACCCGAGCGCGCCACACCCAGGATGTTGGCCAACTCCGTCAGCTTGAGATTTGGGTTATGCGCGATCACCGTCATCGCCGAAAAGCGCGGCGGCGTGATGTTCCACGCGTGCAGCGAGCGCACGAAATCTTCGTAGATGTGTAGCTGCGCCCGCCGCACGGCATAGCCGACCAACCCATCGAGCGCGCCATACTCCACGTCCGCCAGATGCGGATTGAAGTGCCCCGAAGGGGCCACGGCGGGATACAGGTCGTCTGCTTTGGGCGTGCGCGGCATGGCGGTGTCGATGGTGAAAGACCCCTCGATTATCGTCGGCGATGCGCCCGCCGGCCATGCACGCGTGTGCGTTTCAGTTCAACAACTTCCACTTGCCGTGGTCGATGGTCAGCAGCACGCGGCCGCGGGCGTCAAAGCCGAAGTGATCCGTGGCCGTGTAGTTGAGCACGCCGTGCGAAACGATGATGTCATGCTCCGATTCCAGCGCGTTCTTCAGCGCCTGGCGGAATTCGGGCGTGCCCGGCTTGGCCTTCTTGAGCGCCACCGGCACGATGCGCTGGAGCACCTGCAGTGCATCCCACGTATGGGCACCGAACTGCGTGCGCGTGTCGGGGCCGTTGGCCTTCTCATAGCGCGTCACGTAGTCCAGCGCGGTCTTCTTGCTGGGGTGGCTGTCGGGCAACTGCTCCGCCACGATCACCGGGCCCGCCGGCAGGATGGCCCCATCAACCGCCTTGCCGCCGATGCGGATCAAGTCTTTCGTGGCCGCGCCGTGCGTCTGGTAGATCGGCCCCGCATAACCGCGCTCGCGCAACGCGGTGTGCGGCAATGCGGCGCCCGTGCCCGCACCGGCCACGAGGATCGCGTCGGGCTTGATGCTGACCAGCTTGGCGACCTGCCCCGTCACGCTGGTATCTGCGCGGGCATAGCGCTCCACGTCGACGATCTTGATGCCGCGCGGCGTGGCAGCGGCGGTGAAATCCTTGAGCCAGCTCTCGCCGTACGCATCGGCAAAGCCGATGAAGCCGACGTTCTTGATACCAGAGGCCGCCATGCGCGCGGCAATCGCCTCGGCCATCAGCGAGATCGGCTGCGCAAGACGATAGGTCCAATCGCCCTTGCCCGCTTTCAGCTCGACCGGCGCCAGCGCCAGTTGCGGCGTGTGCGATTCGGTGGCGACTTCGGCAATCGCAATCGACGGCGCCACCGCCGACGAGCCAACGATGATGTCGACGTGGTCTTCCGTCACGAGCTTGCGCGCCAGGCGCGTGCCGGTGCTCGGGTCGGAGGCGTCATCCACCACCACGAGGCGCAGCTTTTCCCCGGCGATGGTGTCCGGATAGAACGCCAGCGAATTCTTCTGCGTGATGCCGAGCGACGCCGACGGACCTGTCGTCGACAGGCTCACACCAACGACGATGTCGGCATGGGCAGCGGTGGCGAGCAACAGCGCAGCAGCGGCGCAGATGGTGCGGCGGATGGTCATGGGGCCCCTCTCCTCTTTTGGTTTTTGGCGTGTGAACGTACGGCTGTTTCAGGCGCGGCCGGGCATGGGGGGTTGATCGCGCAGCGATTGCGGATCGAATCCGGCCAGCTTTTTGTAGCGCATCGCAATCCCTTCCAGTTCCGGGCGCGGGATCACGTCATCGATGCGCGCAAAGCCTCGGGGCGCGCGTTCATGTGCGAGCTGCATGACCTGCTCCGGCCCGTTGAGGCGATTGCGCAGCACGATGCCAGCCGTGCGCGGCAGGCGATCTGCCTCGTACTCGCGCAGGGCAACGCCGGTGTCGCGCGAGGCGAGCAGGCAATCGACCAGCGCGCGCGCATCGAGAATGGCCTGCGCGCTGCCGTTCGAGCCGATCGGATACATCGGGTGTGCCGCATCGCCCAGCAGCGTGACGCGGCCGAAGGTCCAGCGCGGCAGCGGGTCTTTGTCGACGAGCGGGAATTCGTACACAGCCTGTGCGCCGTCGATCAAAGCCGGAATGTCGATCCAGCTCCATTTCCAATCGGCGAAGGCGCTGCGGAAGATCGCGCGGTCGACCTCGCGGTTCCAGTCGCTGCGCGGCGGCGCCTCGTCGGGCACGCGCAGCTCGGCAATCCAGTTGATGCGCGAGCGACCCTGCTGGCGTAGCGGTTCTGAAATCGGATAGGCGACGAACTTCTGGTCCTGGTGGCCCGCCATGAACATGGTCCGGCCATCGAGATACGGCTCGGCCTCGGTGACGGCGCGCCACAGCATGCGGCCCGCAAAGCGCGGCGCATCGCCCGTCGGGTAGAAGTGCCGGCGCACAGCCGAGTGGATGCCATCGGCGCCGACCAGCACATCGGCCGAGGATTCGACAACGGTGTCGTTGGTGCGATCACGCAGCGTAAATCGCACGGGGCCGCCCTTCTCGCCCGTCGATTGGACTGCCTCGAAGCTGTGACCCAGGCGGATGCAATCCGCACCGAGCCGCTCAACCACAGCGTCGGCCAGGGCCATCTGGAATTCGCCACGGTGAATGGAGAACTGCGGCCAGTCGTACCCGGCGGCCAGCCCGCGCGGCTCGTGCCAGATCGGCTGGCCGAACCGGTTGTAATAGGCCAGCGCGGAGGTACGAATCGCCAGCGCGCTCAGCGTGTCTTCCAGCCTCAGTTCGCACAACTGGCGCGCGGCGTGCGGCAGCAGGTTGATGCCCACACCCAGCGGCCGCAGCGTCTGCACGGCCTCCCACACTTCGACTTCGAAACCTTGGCGCTCGGCCATCAACGCGAGCGTCAGGCCGCCGATGCCCGCCCCGATGATGGCGATCTTCATGGCTGTCTCCCTGAAATTTGTTGCAGTCTATAACGAATCGCAACGGCATCCTGCGGGCGACATATCAGGGCAAATACCTAGACGAAGGCGGCTGAATGCGGCGCGTTGACCGCTTGACGCTCTGTGAGATATCACAATACCATCACTCGACTTTTACGAGATTCGAGGCCGCCCCAATGTCGCGTCCCATCAAGCTGGTTTCGGGTGCTTCCACACCCTCGCCCGCGTCTGCACCGTTTGCCGTTGAACCTGCCGCGCACGCGCCCAAGGGCGCCGCCATGCGTGAACTCGCCTACAACGAGATCAAGCGCCGCATCATGGCGTGCGAATTCCGCCCCGGCGAGCCACTCAACGAAGCGCAGCTCGGCACGATTCTGGGACTGGGCCGCACGCCCATCCACCAGGCGCTGCATCGGCTGGAGGTGGAGGGGCTGGTGCAAATCCTGCCGCGCAAGGGCGTGCTGGTGACGCCGCTGTCGCTCAACGACGTGCTCGACATGATCGAGGTGCGCGCCACCAACGAGATCCTGTGCGTGACGCTGGCCGCTGAGCGCGCCCATCCGGCCGATTTCGAGGCCATGCGCGCCATCGTCGATGCATCGCCCGCGCTGATCGAGCACCGCGACATTGCCGCGCTGGCCGCGCTGGACCTCAAGTTCCACCTCGCCATTTCCGCTGCCTCGCGCAACCGCGTGCTGGCCGAACTGCTACGCGGTCTGCACGAGAAGCAGGCGCGCTTCTGGTTCCTCTCGCTGTCAGAGCCGCAACACCTGCAGAACGTCTACGACGAGCACCTCGCCGTGCTCGACGCGCTGGAGCGCCGCGACGTGCCCGCGGCGCGCGAAGCCATTCGCGAGCACATCGACGAGTTCCGCCGCACGATCATCCGCACGCTCTGATCCCGACTTCCCCCGTTCGTTTTTCCCGCTTCTCCCGGATTCCGCATGACCACGCTGCACCTGAACCTGATCGGCCACGGCCCCATCGACGTGACCGTGGACCACCTTGTCATTGCCGGCTGGACCGGCCGCGATGCACAGGCCGTTGAACACCACATTGCTGAGCTTGAAGCGATCGGCGTGGCGCGTCCGGCGCGCGTGCCGTGCTTCTACCGCGTGTCGGCCTCGCTGCTGACCACCGATGCCACCGTGGAAATTCCCGGCGCCGATTCGTCCGGCGAAGCCGAGTTCGTGCTGTATTCCACGCCGATGGGCCTGCTGGTCGGCATTGGCTCGGACCACACCGACCGCAAGGTCGAAGCCTATGGTGTGACGGTCTCCAAGCAGATGTGCGCCAAGCCCGTGAGCCGCGACGTCTGGCGCTTCGAAGCGCTGGCCGACCATTGGGACAGCCTGCAGATGAAGACCTGGCGCACCCGCGACGGCCAGACCGCGCTGTACCAGGAAGGCGGCGTCACGCGCATGCTCGACCCGCGCGACCTTATCCGCCGCTACACCGGCAACGACACGCTGCCGGTGGGCACCGCCATGTTCTGCGGCACGCAACCCATCATCGGCGAACTCGGTTTTGGCGAGGCCTTCGACATGGCCCTGATCGACCCCGTGTCGGGCACCGAGCTGCGCCATCGCTATGCTGTCGACACGCTGCCTGTTGAAGGCTGACGCGCCCCACCCAACGGAGACCACTGCATGATGACGCCCCGTCCGAACATGATCCGCTCGCTAGCCGCTGACCTGGCTGCCGGCCGCACCACCAGCGTCGCATTGACCGAAGCCGCGCTGGAACGTGCCGAATCGCACCGCGCCGCCGGCGGCGCCGCCTACGTGAGCATCGACGTGCAAGCCGCGCTGGCCATGGCGCGCGCCGCCGATGCCGCGCGTGCGGCAGGCAACGTGCCTTCGCTGCTGGCGGGGTTGCCGGTGTCGATCAAGGATCTGTTTGACGTGGCCGGCCAGGTGACTGCAGCCGGCTCGCGCGCCCTGGCCGACCAGCCGCGCGCCACTGCCGATGCGGCTGCCGTGGCACGCCTGCGTGCAGCCGGAGCCGTGCTGCTCGGCCGCACCAACATGAGCGAATTTGCGTTCTCGGGTCTGGGCCTGAACCCGCACTACGGCACGCCGCGCACACCGGCAGACGGTGCGCGCGCGGCGGGCGGTTCCACCTCGGGCGGTGCCGTCACCGTTGCGGGCGGCATGGCCGTGGCGGCACTGGGCACCGACACCGGCGGCTCGATCCGCATTCCGTCTGCGTTCTGCAATCTGACGGGCTTCAAGCCCACCGCGCGCCGTGTGCCGATGACGGGCGCGGTGCCACTGTCCACGTCGCTCGATTCCGGCGGCCCGCTCGCCAACTCGGTCGATTGCTGTGCCATTGTCGATGCCGTGTTGAGCGGCGAGTCCGGCAACGACGCATGCGATACCACCGCAGTGCCGCTCGCCGGATTGCGTTTTGGCATCACGCAGGACTTTGTAGGCGCAGACCTCGACAACACGGTCGCCGTCGCGTTCAACCGCGCCGTTGAACGGCTCGAACGTGCCGGTGCACACATCGTGCGTTTCGAGTTTCCCGAGCTGCTGCAACTGCCGGACATCAACAGCGGCGGCGGCTTCTCGGCGGCGGAGTCCTGGGCATGGCATCGCTCGCTGCTCGCGCGTGCCGAAGCGCAGTACGACCCGCGCGTCGCCACGCGCATCCGCCGTGGCGAACAGATGAGCGCAGCCGCATACATCGACGTGATCAACGCACGCGTGCGCATGATTGCCGCCGCACGCAAGCGCCTGGGCAACTTCGATGCGTGGCTGATGCCGACGGTGGCCATCGTGCCGCCCGAAGTCGCACCGCTTGAAGCCGACGACGCAGCGTTCTTCCGCGTCAACGCCCTCGCGCTGCGCAATCCGAGCGTGATCAATTTCCTGGACGGCTGCGCGCTGACGCTGCCGGTACACGCTGCCGGCGAACTGCCGGTCGGCCTGTCGCTCTGCAGTCTCGCCAACGACGACGCGCGCATCCTGCGCGTCGGCCGGGCGGTGGAGGCTGCCCTGCGTTGATCGACTAGCCAGGACATTCGCCGCCTGCGTCCGGGCCACGCAGGCGGTTCCCCAAGCCAAGCCGAAAAAAGAAAAGGCGCGCTGTAGACGCGCCGGGCCCAACGCATGCCTGCGTTTCGTAAAACACAGCAGCACACGAAGCGCCGGCGCCCTCACACGCTATTGGAGGAAACCATGTCGCAAACCCAAGCCCTGCCGGCCAACCCGACCGACCCGGCCAGTCGCCCGCTTCCCAGCACCGAGCTGGAAGTTACCTATCGCAAGATTGCGTATCGCCTGGTGCCGTTCCTGGTGGTGCTGTTCATCCTCGCGTGGATCGACCGCGTCAATGTCGGCTTCGCCAAGCTGTCGATGCTGCAGGATCTGCAGTTCAGCGAAGCGGTATACGGCCTGGGCGCCGGCATCTTCTTCATCGGCTACTTCCTGTTTGAAGTGCCGAGCAACCTGCTGCTCGAAAAGATCGGCGCACGCAAGACGCTCGCGCGCATCACCATCCTGTGGGGCCTGGCCTCGATGGCGATGATCTACGTGAAGACGCCGACCTCGTTCTACGTGATGCGCTTTCTGCTGGGCATCTTTGAAGCGGGCTTCTTCCCGGGCGTGGTGCTGTACCTGACGTACTGGTTTCCCTCCGCACACCGTGCGCGCATCAACGGCCTGTTCATGACCTCGTTTGCGATTGCGGGCGTCGTGGGCGGCCCGGTCGCCGGCTTCATCATGAGCCGCATGGAAGGCGTGGGCCACCTCGCCAACTGGCAATGGCTGTTCCTGCTGGAGGGCATTCCGTCCGTGCTGGCCGGCTTTGCCGTGCTCGCGTGGCTGCCCGAAACGCCGCGCCAAGCCAAGTGGCTTTCCGCCGCCGAGCAAGACGCCGTCGTGCGCGCCGTTGAAGTGGAGAACCGCGACCCCGCCAAGCACGCCTCGTTTGGCGCCGCACTGGCCAACGCCCGCGTGTGGATCTGCGCGGCCATCTACTTCTGCGTGGTCAGTGGCAACGCCACCATCGCCTTCTGGACGCCTTCGATCATCAAAGAGCTTGGCGTGCAGGGCAATTTCCACATCGGCCTGATCTCGGCCATTCCGTTCATCGCCGGCACGATTGCGATGGTCTGGAACGGCGCGCATTCCGACCGCACCGGCGAGCGCCGCATGCACTGCGCCATTGCAGCCGTCATCGCAGCCGCCGGCCTGGTCGCAACAGGCGCACTGCTCGGCTCGCCGGCGCTCGCGCTGATCTCGCTCACCCTCGCCGCCATCGGCATCCTCGCCGCGTTCCCGGTGTTCTGGTCCATCCCGGCCGTGTTCCTGGCAGGCACCGCAGCCGCAGGCGGCATCGCCCTCATCAACTCCATCGGCAACCTGGCCGGCTTCGTCGCGCCGTACATGATCGGCTGGTTGAAGACCAGCACAGGCCACCTCTCTGCCGGCCTCTACTTCGTAGCCGCACTGGAGCTGGGCGCCGCCGTCCTGGTCATCCTGGGCACGCGCAAACACTAAGCCCCAACAGCAAACAAACCATCGTGGCGCAACCGCACGCACTACGATGCTTTGGCCGTTGACGTTCCTGCCCTAGATGGCGCCTTGAATTTCTGTTGCAGGGAGGAAAAAGGAAGGAGCCCTGTCTGAGCGCAGCGAGTTTGGCTCCTTCCCCTCCCTGCGACATAAATTCAAGGGGAAGTCGCCATCTCGGGCGCGCCTTTCTTTGCTTACCTTTCTTTGGCAAGACAAAGAAAGTAAGTCGGCCCCGGCAGGGGACGAAACAAGGGATGCACCATCAACACCAAAAACCCCGCCAGCAAGGTTCCACACCCCACCAGCGAGGTCCCAAACCCCACCCCTCGACGTTCCGAACCCCATCAACGCAGTCCCGAACCTCACCGATGAGGTTTCGAACTCGCCCAAAGCGGTCCCCAACCCCATCCATGGCGTTCCAAACGCCAAGGCCCCAAGATCCGAACCCAACACATGCAGTTCTGAACCTCACGAATGCGGTTCCGAACCCCATCAGAGAAGTTCGGAACCCCACCGACGGCGTTACGGACCTTAACCGGCCACCTTGTAACCTATCCGCACGCCACCCCAGTGCCGGCCCTTGACGTAAATCGGCGCCGACACATCCTTCATCATCGCGAACGTCCCGTTCCCCATATCGCGACGATACGTCTGCAACAAGAATGCCTCGGTATTACGCGCCGCCCCCAGCCCCGTGCGATCGGTAAACAACCGGCGGTTTCGGCTGTTGGCAGCGTTCCAGGCCGGGTCGCTGCCCTGCGGCTGCGAGAACTTCAGGTTGTGCGTCGGCAGATAGCCATTGGTATCGACCGCCGCACAAAACACCACGCGCGGATCCAGCTGGAGCAAAGGCTCCTGCACCGGAGGCAACACACGATCCGTGAACGCCGTAAACCGCGTCATGTGCTGCGGCGGGTCGGTATTCGGGACCGGCGCATAGGTGCGGTCGAACAGATCGCCCTCGGTGATATCACCCCGCGCAAGCGCCGATTCAAACAGCGCGCTGATCTTGCCGGCCGCCGCTTGCACCGCTTCGATGAACGGCGTATCGGCACTCTGCACACCGGTTGAAGCCGTCAACCGGATCAACGTTTCCGACGCGCCCAGCAAACCCGAGAGCTGCTGCTGCGCGTTGTCGATGTTGTGGCTCGATTGCTTCACGCCCTCGGCCATGGCATCCACCTCACGCGCGAGCGACGCACATTCGTCTTCGATGGCGGCAGTGGATTCCGCAATGCTCGTCGCCTCGACATCGAAGCGCGCGATCGCCTCGCCCGCCACGCCGATCACCGCGCCAATCGCCTGCGTGCCGGCATCCACGCGCTGGGCGCGCGCCACGTTGGCGCTGCTGTCGCCGATCAGCTTGTCGGTCTGGCCGGACAAATCCGCCAAGGTGGTTTCGATACGCTGCGTCGCTTCGGCGGTCTGGCCCGCGAGCTGCTTCACCGCGCCCGCCACCACGGCAAAGCTGCGGCCCGATTCGCCGGCGCGTGCAGCTTCAATGGCCGCGTTGATCGCCAGCAGATTGGTCTGCTTGGCAATCTGCGAAATCTGCTCGGCCGCCTGCGCCACCTGGACCAGCGCTTCACGCAGTGCAGCAATCTGCTGCTCCATGCTCGCCACGCCAACGGCCAGCTCGCGAATGTCGCGCAGCGATGCATCGACCGTTGCGCGTGAGCCGCTCACCTCTTCGCTGGCATGCGATGCGACTTCGCGCGCATGCCGCGCGGCCACGGCGATGTCGTGGTTGCCGCGCATGGTGACATCGGCTGCGTTGCGCAACTGGTCGAACACGTCGGCCTGCCGGCGCAGCCGCACGGCCACGTCTTCCACGTTGCCGGAGACCTCGCAGATGCCCATGCCGACGCGGCCGGCCTCTTCGGCAATGCGGGCTACAAGGTCGGGAGAGGCTTTCGGGCCGCGGCCCCAGACGAATGGCTTCACGTGCGGTTGTCTCCAGATGTCGTTGTTGTTTGTGCGCTCGCGCTGATGGCGAAGCAAACCCTCTACGGGGAGTATCGGCGCGAGCGGTGCGCGCTTGAGCGACGCTACCCGCACCGGCTTACGCGGGCATTACATGCGCCTTGCGCAGCACTAAGCCTGTGCCGAGCGATCGCGGCGCAGCCGGGCCTCGTAGGCGGCGGCCGTCATGGGGGGGCCGAACAGGAAGCCTTGCAACTTGTCGCACCCGGCGGCTTGCAGGAACTCGGCCTGCTCCAGCGTCTCGACACCTTCCGCCGTAACGGTCATGTCCAGCGACGCAGCCATCGCGACCACGGCGCGCGAGATCACCACCGAATCGCGGTGGCGCGGAATGCCCGAGACGAACGAGCGATCCACTTTCAGGTTGTCGATCGGGAAGCGCTGCAGATACGACAGCGACGAATACCCCGTGCCGAAATCATCGATCGAGATGCGAATGCCCAGCGCCGTGAGCGCGTCGAGCATCGGCATCACGGCGGCGGTGTCGCGCATCAGCAAGCCTTCGGTGATCTCCATTTCCAGCGCGCTGGCGGGCAAGCCGGCCTCGGTCAGGCAGCGCGAAATGGTCGGCACCAGCCCCTCGCCAAACTGGCGCGGCGACAAGTTCACGGCGACAAAGAACTCCGGCATGCAGGTGGCGCGCCAATGCGCGGCCTGACGGCACGCCTGCGCCAGCACCCATTCGCCGATGTCGCCGATGAGGCCGGCGTCTTCCGCCACGGGGATGAACTCGGCGGGCGACACCTCGCCCAGCTCCGTGCTGTGCCAGCGCAGCAGCACTTCAGCGCCGACGATGTCCATCGAGGTGGCATCGACGATGGGCTGGAAGCGCAGCGACAGCTCGCCCGCTGTCAGCGCGCGGCGCAGGTGGTATTCCAGCTGGAAGCGGCGCTGCGCACGCTGCGACAAGCGCGCGGTGTACACGCGATGCTGGTTACGGCCGTTCTGCTTGGCGTTGTACATGGCGGCATCCGCACAGCGCAGCAGCGTGGCGGCATCGTTGCCGTGTTCCGGGTACACCGCAATGCCGATGGATGCGCCCAGGTAATACTCCGTGCCGCTCGTCGAAAACGGCTGCGCGATGGAATGGACGATGCGCTTGGCCAGACGCTCCGCCTCGCCCAACGAGCGCACGTTATCCAGCAGCACGACGAATTCATCGCCGCCCAGGCGCGCCAGCGTATCGCTCTGGCGCACGCAGGCCGACAGGCGTTGCGCGACGATGCGCAGCAGGTGGTCACCGGCTTCATGGCCAGCCGTGTCATTCACCTTCTTGAAGCCATCCAGATCCAGGAACAGCACAGCGACCTGGCGCGTCTCGTTGGGCTGACTGGCCGCCTGCTCCATCACGGCCTGCATGCGCTGCGAGAAATAAGCGCGGTTGTACAAGCCGGTGAGCGCATCACGCTGCGCGAGGAACGTGAGCTGCTGCTGGGCCGCACGCGCGGGGCCAATATCGTTGAACGAGATGAGCACGGCCGACGGGGCGTCGTCGCCGGGACGCACGATGGGCAGCACGTTTTCGTGCACCCACACAATGTCGCCATCCACCAGCTCCAGGCCGACGGTCAAGCCGAGCAGCGGCCTGCCGGTGGCCAACACCACGCGCGTTGGGCGTTCATTGAGCGGGATCTCGCTGCCGTCTTCGCGCAACGAACGGCGCATCAGCGTCAGATGGCTGGTGCCGACGGGCGACACGTTGCCCGCCCGAAGAATCCGGCGTGCGCTTGGGTTGCACGCGAGGATGGTGCCGTCGGCTGCCTGCACGACGATGCCTTCGGTCAGGTTGTCGACGGCCAGCCGGTAGCGTTCTTCGCTCTCTTGCAGATCGCGGGCGATATGCGCTTTCTGCACGGCCACGCCGATGATGTCGGTAATGCCGTCGAGCAGCCCCATGGCGTCGCGCGTGGGCGCACGCGGGGTGTCGTAGTAGATGCCCATCGCGCCGATCATCTGCGCGTTGTCGCCGCGAATGGGCGTCGACCAGCATGCGCGCAGGCCCAGCGGCGCAACGATGTCGCGGTAGCCATCCCAGAGCGGGTCGGCGTCGATGTCTTCCACCACCACGGTCTTGTTCAGGAACATGGCCGTCCCGCACGAACCAACTGAAGGGCCGAGCGCGATCCCAACCAGCAACTGCGAGAGGATGAAAGGCAGCGACGGTGCCACGGCCTGCGTGATGTGCTCGCCGTCACCACTGAGCAGGACGGAACACATCGCGCCGTCATCAAGCAGCGCCTCCACCAGGCGGCACACCTCGGCCAGCAAATCCGGGAGCGGCACGTTGCGCGAGCTGAGTTCCAGCACGGTCTTTTCGCAGCGCAGCAACTCCTTCGCGCGTGCGGTTTCGGCGGCCAGTGCCCGGTAATTGGCTTCGGATTCGCGCAGAGCCTGTTCGGCCTGCTTGCGCTGCGTGATGTCGCGCGCCACCACCTGGATGGCGGTGCGCCAGCCGAGCTGCACCGGCGCCGAAAGCACCTCGACTTCCACGGGCGTGCCATCGCAGCGCAGCAAGGTCTGCTCGACGGGCGGCAAACCTGCGCCGTGTGTGACCATCCACTCCCGGCGCTGGCGTGCGAGGTGCGTCGAATTGTCGTGGACGAACTCGTCCAGCTCGTGGCCGACGATGTCGCGCGCCGTTTGCGCGCCAAACAGCCGAACGCCCGCCTCGTTGACGAAAACGATAATGTCGTCCGCCACGATGTACAGCGCATCCGGCATTTGCCGGACGAGCGCCTCGTAACGGTCATCAGCGAGCGGTAAGGGCCTGGGGCTGTCCTGATCGATCACATCCGGTTCAGGACGGTCAGGCCGCTCAGCAGAGGTGGCGTCCATATCTGGGTTGTTTTTCAAGATATCGACCAATGTGTCGGGAAAGTTAAGGCGTTTGGCTGGCCCTCCCCTCTTCAGGGTGGGGCAAATGGCGGATGTGCGGATAAGCGGCACGCCAGTTGCGGCACAATGCCCGCACGACGTCTCTGCGCACTTTTCGCACCTCGGCCTTATGCAATCGTTTTCGTCTTCCGTCGGCCACGTGGCCGGCTTGATTTCGCGACGTACCTTGCTACCCGCAGGGCTGGCGGAAGCTGCCGTGCAATTTCGCGATGGGCAGATTGCCGCCTGTGACGCCAACCCGACGCGCGGCATGATCGACTGCGGCGACCTGCTCGTCCTGCCCGGCATCGTCGACCTGCACGGCGATGCCTTCGAACGCGCGGTCATGCCGCGCCCCGGCGTGGCCTTTCCCTACGAAACTGCCCTGGCCGACGTTGACGGCCAATTGCTGGCCTGCGGCATCACCACCGAATTCCACGGCGTGACCTACTCCTGGGAAGGCGGCTTGCGCGGCCGCCCCTACGCGCTGCGCATGCTGGACACCCTTGACGCCATGCGCCCGCACCTGGGAGCCCAGCACTTGATGCACCTGCGCTTCGAATTGCATCACGCTGAGGGGGTTGCCGATGCGCTCGCCTGGATGGACGCCGGCCGCGTGCACTTCCTGTCGTTCAACGATCACCTGCCCGGGATGCGCGACAAGTTGGGCGACGCGCGCAAGCTCGCACAATACGCCGATCGGGCCGAGTGCGACATCAACACGTTCCTCGCCCGTCTGAATGCCGCCGCAGTCAACGCCCCACGGCTCGCCGAGGTGACCGGCACGCTCGCGCGGGCAGCGCAGCAACGCGGCATCTGCATGGCATCGCACGACGAACCCGACATTGCCACGCGCAACACGTTTCACGCGCACGGCTGCACCGTCACCGAATTTCCGTTGACCGACGATGTTGCGCAGGCAGCGCGCGCGCATGGCGGACATATCGTCTTCGGGGCGCCCAACGTCGTGCGCGGCGGCAGCCATCACGGTGCACCCGATGCGACCGCCATGGTGGCCGCAGGCCTGGGCACCGTGCTGGCCTCCGACTATTACTACCCCGCACTGCTGGCCGCCCCGTTCAAGCTGGCCGAGCGCGGCGTGGTGCCGCTGGCCCGGGCCTGGGCGCTGGTGGCGGCCAACCCGGCCGAAGCCGCAGGGCTGAGGGATCGCGGCACGCTCGCAACAGGGCTGCGCGCCGATGCCATCGTGGTCGATGACCGCCGCCCGGGGCTGCCGCGCGTGGTGGCGGCCGTGGTGGGCGGACGACTGCGCCATGCCGCCGGGCAGTTGCCGCTGATCGGCTGAGCAGCGCCATGGAGCAAGCGCTGGCACCTTTACCGGCAGTGATACCGGAAGCCTGGCGGTACGCGCTCTACCTGCTGCCGCCCGAGCCCTGGTACGGCCTGGGCACGCGCTGGCTCGGCCGCTGTGCGCGCTCCAACACCGCCATCCCCGCAGATCAGCGCGAGGCGTTTGTCAGCGAGGCCGGTATCGATCTCGCCACGCTTGACCGCTGGACCGAAGCGCCGCGCCAGTACGGCCTGCACGCCACGTTCAAGCCGCCTTTCCGCCTGGCAGGCGATCGCACGGTCGACGAGCTGGACGCTGCGCTGCGCCGCTTCGCGCAGCAGCAGCACGCCTTCACAATCGAGCCGGCCTTGCAGACGCTGCGCGGCTTTCTCGCTTGGCGGCTGCGTCATGGCGACCCTGCGCGCGACACGCTCCACGCGTTCGCCGATGCGTGCGTCGCCGAGTTCGATGCCTTCCGCGCACCGCCGCCGCCTGCCGAACTCGCGCGGCGCCGTCGCGCAGGCCTGTCGGATGCGCAGGAGCGCCATCTAGAGCGTTGGGGTTATCCGTATGTGTTTGGGACGTTCACGTTCCACATCACGCTGACCGGGCGGCTCGACCATGCCGAGCAGCTCGCGTGCTACCGCGCATTGGAAGCATCGCGCGTGGTGCTGCCGGCCGCCATGCCCATCGACCACATCGCGTTGTTTTCGCAGGCGGCGCCCGACGCGCCGTTCAACGTGGCACGTGTGTACCGGTTTGATGGGAGCGTCGAAGACTTCGACGCTGCGCAGAGCGCGCTCAGCGCTTGAGTTCGACCACGTCGATCACCTGCGTCTGGCCGTGCTGCTCAACCTCCTGGCGCATCACCACGGCCGCTTCAGGGCAGTACCAATCGGTGATGTGGGCAACGGTGGGGTCGGGCTCGAGCGTTTCATTGCCCAACCGCAGCACACCGAGGCGCGCCGTGCGCGTGTAGCGGATCGGCCGGCACTGCAACTGGCCGACCACAGTGTCCATAGGCTGCGGCGGCCCCACCTCTCGCTCCGACACCTCCACCTTGGCATGCTCGGCTTGCATGCGCCCGACGGAGATCCCCAGCCGAGGCGACACCACATCGAAATCGAAGCTGGATTCGTACGTATCGCCCGGCAGCATCTGCGCTTCGGGCGCCAGGCCGGCACCGTACAGGAACATGCCGGAAATGGCCGTGCTCACGGTGCCAACCAGATCGGCATGTTCGCTTTGCGCAAACACCCGGCCGTTGATGCTGACGATACGCGTGACCACGCCAGCCTCGTCCACCAACAGCTGGTGCTCCTGCACCGTCTCGATGGGCCGACCACCCAGCGCCACCAAGCCCGATTTGGCATAGATGTGCAGGCCGATTTCGCAGCCGTCTTGCATGTCGCGATTGACGTCGTGCAGGGTGAACTCCACGATCATCGGCGTCTTGCCGTTGCCGTCCAGGCGCACGCGGCTACCGTCGTGCACCCACGGCGCGGAGCATAGCCCTGCTGCCTGCGCAGGCAACGCCAGTGCAATCGCGGCCACGGCTACGGCGGCGCTCCATAAAGAAAAACGCCGATGCATCGGGCGATGCATCAGCGTCTTCATGAACCCGATCGGCACGGGCTTACTGCTTGGGCGCGTCCTTCTTGTTGGCGCCCTCGCTGTACGGGTCAAACTTGCCGCCGGCCTTCGCGCCCTGGCTATACGGATCGAACTTCTCACCGGCCTTGGCGCCCTGGGTGTACGTGTCGTACTTGCCCTTCTCGACATTGGCCGGCTGGGCGCCGGGGTTGAGCGCGCTGGCCGTGCTGTCGTTCTTGTTGGCGCCTTGCGAATACGGGTCGAACTTGTCGCCGGCCTTCGCACCTTGTTGGTACGGGTCAAACTTGTCGCCGACCTTTGCGCCTTGGGTATACGGGTCGAACTTCTTCTGGTCAGTCTGCGCGTGGGCTACGGTGCCGATGGCTGCTACGGCAGCGACCGCTGCCACGAGGGTAAGACGTTTGTACGGCATCTGAAGCTCCTTTCCTATGGGTCGTTTGGGCTGGCTGAAAGCGCAGCCTCGTTTTGAACGCATCCCGGTGTCATGCGCACTGGCATGTTGGCGACGGCGCCGGGAAACCCCCTCTCCTCGTCGTAAGCTATGGCAAGCGCACAGGAAAGTCAACGCACAGAAACTGCATATTTTTTGGGCAATTGCGTGCTGAACCGCAGGTGAATCAGTGACGTTCCGGCTGGCGGATCGCACTCGGGCCCATCACCGCAATCAACGCCATGGTGAGCGCCACCACCGACAGCCCCCAGCGCAGGTCGGAGCGATGCGCAATCAACCCGATGATGACCGGGCCGATCAGCAAGCCCACGTAGGCAAAGCGCGCCACGGTAGCAATGCCTTCGGCTGCCGGCACACCCGGCAGGCGCGACGCGGTGATGAAGAAGATCGGCACCATGTTGGCGGCGCCCACGCCCATCAGCGCAAAACCTGTCAGGACAGCAATCGGCGCGGGCCACAGCAGAGCAAGCAGGATTCCGCCCGTTGCCAGCACGCCACTGCCGCCAAGCACGCGCATATTGCCCCAGCGCCCGCGTGCGAAATCGCCACCGAAACGCGCGAGCGCCATCCCGCCCGAAAATGCAGCGTACCCCGCGCTGGCAACAGCTTCCGGAGATTGAGCGATCTCGCGCATGTACACGGTCGTCCAGTCGTACATCGCGCCTTCGCCCACCAGCCCCAAGAAGGCCAGCACGCCGAGCAGGAACAGCGTGCGGCCCGTGGTCGGATGCGCGGGTTCGCCTTCGGCATGCACGTGGTCGGGCAGCATGAACGGTCCGGCACACAAGGCAGCCGCCATGGTGACGAGCGCCATGCCGCCGCAGTGCACGGCCGGCGGCACGCCCAGTTCCAGCAGCACGCCGCCCACCGCCGCACCCACCATGCCGCCGAGGCTGAACATACCGTGCAGCGACGAGATGATCGGCTTGTGATGATTGGCCTCTACCGTGGCGGCCTGCGCGTTGATGGCCACGTCGAAACCGGCGTTGGTGATGCCGAACAGCAGCAGCACGGCCAGCAGCGCGGGGTAGCTCGGCATCAGCATGAGCAGCCCGGTCATGACACCAAATGCCACGCCGCCCTGCACACTCGCGCGCCGCGTGCCCACGCGCGCCGCCCACTTGCCCGCAAACTTCATCGCGACGATGGCACCGGCGGCCACCATGAACATCGCCAGCGACAGCGATGCCTCGGACAGACCGAAGCGCGCCTTCACCGTCGGAATGTGAACGCCCCACGTCGCAAACGTTGCACCGTTGGCGAAAAAGAGGGCCATCGTCGCCGCGCGAGCCGACAGGGGAAGCCGGCGAGGCCGCAACGCGCAGGCAGATTGGACGTATTCGGAAGGCATGAAGGACCGCTGAGAAAAACGCACGGCGCAAATGTGTCGCGCCGCAAAGGCGCCATGCTACCGCGCCCGGCTGATGAGCGTATGACGCGGCCCCGCGGCAGGCAGGTATGCCGTTTGCGTCACCACGGTCGAATCCACCGCATCGGGAGACCCGCCATGCCTCGCGTGATCTGGAAGGGCGCCGTCAGCTTCGGCCTCGTCCACATTCCCGTTGCGCTGTATCCGGCCACCCGCAGCGACGACCTCGACTTCGACTGGCTCGACCGCCGCACCATGGACCGCGTCGGCTACAAGCGCATCAACAAGACCACCGGCAAAGAGGTGCCGCGCGAGCAGATCGTGCGTGGCTACGCCTACGAGAAAGACCGCTACGTGATCCTCACCGACGAGGACATCCGCGCCGCCAACCCGGTCTCGACGCAAACAGTCGATTTGCTGACCTTCGTGGATGCGGCGGAGATTCCGTTTCTCTATCTCGATACGCCCTACTTTCTGGCGCCCGACCGGCGCGGCGAAAAGGTCTACGCACTGCTGCGCGAGGCGCTCACACGCTCGCAGAAGATCGGTGTCGCCAACGTCGTGCTGCACACCAAGCAGCATCTGGCCGCGCTGATCCCGATGGGGCCGGTGCTCGTGCTGCATACGCTGCGCTGGTCCAACGAGGTGCGCGACTGGTCCGAACTCGACGTGCCGGAAGAAGGCGCGAAGGCCGCCAAGCTCACGGCCAAGGAAATCGACATGGCTGAAAAGCTGATCGACGACATGAGCGGCACCTGGGACCCTGCCGAATACCACGACACCTTCCGCGACGACATCCTTGCGCTGGTCAATCGCAAGGTGCGTGAAGGCCGCACGGAATCCGTCGAGCCAATGGAAGCCGAGCACGCTGCACCGCGCACCGGCAACGTGATCGACCTGACCGACCTGCTGCGGCAGAGCCTTGCCAAGCGCGGCAAGGGCAAAGGGGCGTCAAACGACGAGGCGGAAGACGAACCCGCACCGCGCAAGCGTGCCCCGCGCAAGGCCGCCGCCAAGACGGCGCGCAAGACAGCCACGCGCAAGCGCGCATAACAAGACGGAGCCGACGCCATGCCACGCCATCTCGCCGACTACCGCCGCAAGCGCGATTTCACGCAGACACAAGAACCCGCGGGTGCACGCCGCAAAGCCGACGAGCAGCGTGAAAACGGCGCCTTGCACTTCGTGATCCAGAAGCACGACGCCACGCGTTTGCATTACGACTTCCGGCTCGAACTCGACGGTACGCTCAAGAGTTGGGCCGTCCCCAAGGGCCCGAGCCTGGACCCCGCCGACAAGCGTCTCGCCGTGCATGTTGAAGACCACCCGCTGGACTACGCGGATTTCGAAGGCCACATCCCCGAAGGCCAATACGGCGGTGGCGACGTCATCGTATGGGACCGCGGTACGTGGCGCCCGCATGGCGATCCGCGCAAGGCGTACCGCGACGGCAAGCTCAAATTCGATCTCGACGGCGAGAAGCTGCACGGCGCATGGGCGCTGGTGCGCACGCATTTGCACGGCACGGGGAAGCATCCGAAAGAACAGTGGCTGTTGATCAAGGAGCGCGATGATCAGGTTCGCGCATCGACCGACTACGACGTGACGCAGGCACTGCCCGCCAGCGTGATCACCGGGGAAACCGTCGGCACAAAGCCCCGGGCCAAAGGAAAGGCCAAGGCCGGTGACGGCAGGACGGAGCGTTCCGAACCGGCGCAAGTGCGACCACCCGCCGGTGCCGTGCCCGCCACGTTGCCCAGAACGCTGGAGCCCCAACTCGCCACGCTGGTCGATGGGCCGCCCACCCACGGCGAGTGGGACTACGAAGTGAAATTCGACGGCTACCGCATCCTTGCGCGCATCGACGGCAACACCGTGCGCCTGTTCAGCCGCAACGGCCGCGACTGGACGGCCAAGCTGCCGCGCCAGGCGCGCACGCTGCGCGCGCTGGGCCTGCGTGAGGCGTGGCTCGACGGCGAAGTCGTGGTGATGGGCGAACGCGGCGTGCCCGACTTCCAGGCGCTGCAGAACGCCTTTGAAACCGCGCATGCCGAACACATTGCCTACTACCTGTTCGACATCCCGTTCTGCAACGGCATGGACTTGCGCGGTGTGCCGTTGCGCGAGCGGCGGGCGCTGCTCCAACGCATTCTCGATGCCGCGCCGGGTGACTTGGACCGCGATGCGGTGCTGTTCTCAGGCACGTTCAACGCGGCACCCGAAGATTTGCTGTCTTCCGCATGCAGCATGTCGCTCGAGGGTGTGATCGGCAAGCGCGCGGATGCGCCGTACCGCGCCGGCCGCAGCCCGGCATGGATCAAACTCAAATGCGGGCAGCGGCAGGAATTCGTGATCGGCGGCTACAGCGCGCCCAAGGGCAGCCGCAGCGGCTTCGGCGCACTCCTGCTCGGCGTCTATGATGACGCGGGCAAGCTGCGCTATGCGGGGCGCGTTGGCACCGGCTTCAACGAGACGAGCCTGCACGCCCTGCATCACGAACTGACGGGGCTGACCATCGACACGCCGCCCTTTGCCAACCCGCCTAGCGGCAGCGACGCGCGCGACGTGCAATGGGTCAAGCCGGAGCGTGTGGCCGAAATCGCCTTTGCCGAATGGACGCGCGAAGGCATGGTGCGGCAGGCGGTGTTTCAAGGTTTGCGCGACGACAAACCCGCGCGCAACATCGTGCGTGAACAAGCCAAGCCGCCCAGCGCCACCGCCCGCAAGGAGACCCGCGCCGTGCATGCCCCCGAACGCAAGGTGCGCCCCGGTGCCGAACGCATCGCGGATGTCGACGTCACGCATCCGGATCGCGTGATCGAGAAAGCCGGCGGCACCACCAAGGCCGACCTGGCGCGCTATTACGCGAGCGTGGCCGAATGGATGCTGCCGCATCTGCACAACCGGCCGACGTCGCTGGTGCGCGCGCCCGATGGCATCGACGGCGAGCGCTTCTTCCAGAAGCATTCCGCCGCGCTCAAGCTGCAGGGCATCACGCAGCTGGACCCGTCGCTTGATCCGGGGCATCCGTCGCTGCTGGCGATCAACTCGGCGGAAGCCCTGGTCGGTGCGGTGCAGATGGGCACGGTGGAATTCCACACGTGGAATGCGCTGGCCGACCGCATCGAACAGCCCGACCGCATCGTCTTCGATATCGACCCGGACCCGGCGTTGCCCTTCGCACGGGTGATCGAGGCCACGCAGCTTACGCTCGCGCTGCTCGATGAACTCGGCCTGAAGGCGTTCCTGAAAACCAGCGGCGGGAACGGCATGCACGTGGTGGTGCCGCTCACGCGCCGCGAGGCGGCCGGCTGGGACACGCTCAAAGCCTTCGCGCAAGCCGTGGTGCAGCACATGGCCGCAACTTTCCCTGACCGCTTTGTCGCCAAGATGGGCCCGCAGAACCGCGTGGGAAAAATCTTCATCGACTATCTGCGCAACAACCGCGGCGCGAGCACGGTGGCGGCGTATTCGGTGCGCGCGCGGACTGGGCTGCCGGTGTCGGTGCCGATCCGCCATGACGAACTGGAGGGGCTGCAGGCGTCTGCCCAGTGGACGCTGCGCACGCTGCCGGAGCGGCTGGCCAAGCTCAAGGGTGATCCGTGGGCCGACTACGCCGGCACGCGCCAATCGGTCACGGCCGATATGCGCAAGCGCATCGGCGCCAATGACTGACTCGCCACACATCGGCGTTCCTGAAAGAATTAGGCGGTGAACGGCCCGTTGCTTGTCGGCCGAGGTGCGGGGTTGCTGCGTTAACATGCCTGCGTCTGCACTTGGCGCACCTGTGCGCCCCACTCTGCCCCCCGCCGATGGCCCGAATTCGTCCGACCCGTTTGCTGAATCTGTCGCGCAGTGCGCTTGCCTGCGCGTTGCTCTTGACCATTGCGGCCTCGCCGCTGGCCCACGCCAAGAAGGCCAAGGCCCACGCGGCGCCGCGCGCCACCGCGGCACAAGCTCGCCAAGCCGCGCACAACCCCGCCGGATTGCCCGCCAACGTGGCGCTGGCCTTTGCACGTGCACACATCCCGCTGGATGCGGTGAGCGTGTTCGTGATCCGCACCGGCAGCGCCACGCCCATCCTGCAGTGGAATGCCGACACCGGAATGAACCCGGCGTCGACCATGAAGCTGCTGACCACCTTCGCAGGGCTGGACCTGCTCGGCCCGGATTTTCGCTGGAAGACCAGGGCCTATGCCGACAACCCGCCCGTCAACGGCACGCTCAACGGCAACCTGTACCTGCGCGGCCAGGGCGATCCGAAGCTGATTCCCGAAGAACTCGTCAAGCTGGTGACCGACGTGCGCCGCGCCGGGGTGGACGAACTGGCCGGCAACATCGTGCTCGATCGCACCTACTTCGAGGGTGGCCTGTCGGATGCGCCGCCGCTGGACGGTGACAGCGCGCGCGCCTACAACGTCGCGCCCGACGCGCTGCTGTATTCGTTCAAGACGCTGACGTTCACGCTGTCGCCGGATGCCGGTAACGGCGCGGTCAACATCGATGTATCGCCGCCGCTGGCGCAGTTGCAGATCGACAACCAGTTGCGCACCACGCGCGGCGGCTGCGGCGACTGGAAGACGACCTCCGGCGCGAACATCTCCACGCAAACCGACGGCCATGTGCTTGCCAGCTTCGACGGCCGCTATGCCGCCGCGTGCGGCGAACGCGTCTTCAATATCGCCGCGCTTACGCATGCCGACTTCATCTGGGGCGGCTTCCTGGCGCTGTGGCAGCAAGCCGGCGGCACGACGCGTTTCACGCCGGGCCTGCGCGAAGGCAAGGTGCCACGTCAGGCTGTTCTGCTGGCCACGCACTACGGCCCGCCGTTGTCGGAAGTCGTGCACGACATCGACAAGTATTCGAACAACGTGATGGCGCGCCAGCTGTTCCTGACGATTGGCGCGGAAATCGGCCGCAAGCCCGCATCGGTTCGGCAGTCGACCGAGGTCATCAACCAGTGGCTTGCAAAACAGAACCTGACGATGCCGGAACTGGTGCTGGAGAACGGCTCGGGCCTGTCGCGCATCGAGCGCATCAGCGCACGCAACATGGGGCGCCTGCTGCAGCAGGCTGATGCCAACCCGAACGGCGGCGTGCTGCGCGATGCGCTGCCCGTCGTCGGCGTGGACGGCACCATGCGCAACCGCCTGACACGTGCCGGGGTGGCCGGCAACGCCGAGATCAAGACTGGCACGCTCAACGACGTGCGCGCCATCGCGGGCTACGTGGAAGGTGAAAACGGCGAGCGCTTCGTGGTGGTCAGCATGATCAACCACCCGAACGCCAGCGGCGGCCAGGCCGCCCACGACGCACTGCTGCAATGGATTTACCAGGGCGCGCCGCGATGAGTTCACGCAAGGCACTACTGGGCATCACCGGCACGTCGGGCAGCGGCAAGACCACGCTCGTCGAGCAGCTCATCGTCCGTTTCGTGCGCGACGGGCGGCGCGTGGCGGCCATCAAGCACACGCATCACTGCTTCGATCTCGATTCGCCGGGCAAGGATTCGTACCGTATGCGCGAAGCCGGCAGCGCCGAAGTCGTGCTCGTGGGCGGTGAACGCCTCGTGCTGATGCGCGAATACGCCAACGCCGTGGAACCCGAACTTGACGACGTGCTGGCGCTGCTCTCGCCTGCCACCGACCTCGTCATCGTAGAAGGCTATAAGCGCAGCACCTTCCCGAAAATCGAAGTGTTTCGCCCTTCACTGGGCCGCGCGCCACTGTGGCCAGAGATTGGCGGCGTGGTGGCGGTGGCCACCGATTCGCCTGACGCCGTGCAACCGCCTGAAGGCGTGGCCGTGCTGGATCTGAACGATGTCGATGCGGTGTACCGGTTTGCCGTACAGCAATTGGCCAATGCACCCATATGAAGCACTCTTAACATCTGGGCACGGCAGCTTGGCTATGATGGGGCGGTTCAGCTTTTCGCCAGCCCCCCTCCCAACAACATGCTTTCCCGTCTATCGGCCGCGCTGCTTGGCGCGGCATTTTTTTGCTCGGCCCTGCCAGTCGCTGCGCGTGACTGGGTCGCCCCGAATGCCACGCTCGGACGCGGCGCGCAGGTCCACCAGTTCGTGCTCGTCGACCCGGCGACCGGGCGCGCAATGCCCAACGCGCGCTACCGCCTGTTCCTGCCCGACCACACCATCGCCGGCAAGCCGCCGCAGGTGGGTGAAACCGACAGCGTGATCTTCGGCACGACCGACAGCGCCGGGCGCACGGCCAAGGTGCGGTTGCCAAAGCGTTATGCGGCGGCACGCTGGGTGCTCAATCCGGTGGTCGGCCATGGCGAGCTTGGCGAATCGTTCCGCCTGGTCGATTCGCTCGGCGGCGCGCCGATCGGAAGGCACCCATATTTGGTCGATGTCGTCGGCGAATACCTGTTCTGCGGCCACTCCAGCGCGGGCGGGTATACCGCCTATGTGCAATCGCGCGAGTCGCGCACCGTGCAGCTTGAAAACACGTTGGCCTTCAGCGGGGCCGACGACGCGTGGTGTGCCGGTGAAGGCCGCGCGATTGCCGACAGCGGCAACGCGCCGGGCGCACCCGATCTCTACACGCAGTACCTCGGCACGCTCACGGCCAACGCGGCGACACTCAGCGAAGACTTGCAGAGCCGCATCGCGCGCAAACTGATGTCGCTGGCGATTGCGGAACGCGATGCCGCGCGCATCGACCTCGCGCTCGACTTGCAGCCGGTGCCAGAAGACCGCCTCAACAGCTACGGCTATGAACTCGTTAACGCGGGCCTGCGCGTGGAGCGCGGCATGTCAATGATCGACGCATATCTGGCCCAGCACCCGAACGACCCATTCGCCCTCGACAGCAAGGGCTGGGCGCTGTACCGGCTCGGCCGGAACGACGAAGCGCTGACCTGGTTTGACCGCTCCATCGCCGTGTTCACGCAACCCGACGGCGACTATGAAGCGAGCGATGACGCGGTACGCGAAGCACGCGCGGAAGGCCTCGCACACAAGGGCGAAGTGCTGTGGAAGCTGGGTCGCGCAGACGAAGCGCACGATTGCTTCAAGCAGGGGCTCGCCATCTCGCCGCAAAACGATGTGCTCAAGGCCACGCTAGCCCGCCTGGCGGTGACATTGCCGACGGCCGACGCAAAGTAACGCAGACATCGCTGCAAACAAAAACGCCCGCGTGAAGCGGGCGTTTTGCTAAGCGTCATGCGTTGAGTCAATGCACCAGATTGTCTGCAAGCAGGCGCTGCAGCACATTGCTTGCAATCAGGCGATGGCCGCCCGTGGTGGGGTGCACGCCGTCGGCGAACAGGTAGGACGTATCGGCCCCCGTGGCCACCAACGTGTTGGCCGAGCAGAACAGCGAGCTGCCGCCCGCGCCCGGCACGAGCGCGTTGATCTTGGTCGCATCGCACGCAGGCACGCTCGTGTTGCTGAACCCGAACGTCGCGCCGTTCTGGATCACGGCCGTCAGCTGCGAGTTGAAGTCGATCACGCGAGCGCTGGTGCCGGCCAGCCCGGTTTGCAGCGTGGTGTTGAACGCGCCCACCAGTGCATGCAGCAGTGCCTGGCCTGTCGCGCCGCCCGCCACGCCCTGCGGCGTCAGGCTGCTGTCGGGCAGGTTGAACACGTAGAGCTGCGTCGCGTTCTTGCTGATCATGTCCTTGATGTAACCGACCAGATCGGTCGCCGCCTGCTGCACCTGTGCGGTCGCGATGGCGGGCGTCACACCCGAGTTGGGGGTCGCGACAGCGGCAGCCCAGTAGAAGATGTCGTTGTTGCCGCCGAACACGAACACCACGTCGTTGTTGCCGTTGAACGTGTTGTTGCTGGCCGCGTAGAAGTTGGCGAGTTGCTGTTTGACCGGATACGTGAGCGCCCCGGCGCCACCGTTGTGACCGATGCCATTCGGGTCGGTCACGCGCGAGCCGCCTTGCGCGTAGTCGAAACAACCAGGTTTCGGGCAGGTCTGCACCGAGGTGGCGTAACCCATCACGGCCGGCGTGAGCGCCACACCAAGTTGTCCGGCCACGGTTTCCGCCCAGATCGGACCGGGGTTGGTGGTGAACTTGCCGCCGCCCACGGCAGCCGCTGCTGGCGTGTAGGTGCCGGCGTCGCTCAGGCTGTCGCCGAATACCACCATGCGCTGCACCTTGGCGACGTTGGGGTTGCCGCTCTGATCGCTTTCACCGCCGCCGCAAGCCGCCAGGCTCAAGGCCAGGGCCGCCGATGCGACGACGCCCATCCATTGACGCAACTTCATGATGTCTGTCTCCCGTGTGGAATTTTTTTGGTCTGTGGTGCCGCGGTGCGTAACCTCGCCGTGCGCGTTTGAAGCACGCGGAACGACACAACGCCCAAGTGTAGCGAGGTTGCCGGGCGCACGGCGAACGCGCGCCCCGTAAGAATTAGAGGTCCGTCTCGAACGCGGCGGCCGCGCGACGCAGGCGGTCGTTGACAGCAGCCCAGGCGGGCGTGTCGGCTAGGGTTTCCACCCAGATGGCGTCGTAAGCGCCGCGATCGAGTTCGCGCAACAGCGCATAGAGCGCGTTGGCGTAGGCGGCGGGTGTGGCGGGAGCGACGCGCTGGTCGCAACCATCACGCAGTGCCACGGGGGCACCAAGCCACACGATGCGCTTGTCAGCGGGCAGTGCAGCCAAGCGCGCAGGCACATCGGCCGCCGGCACCAAATACAACGGCGTGCGCGGCGCGTAGTGCGCCTTCAACGTGCCGGAAGCACGCGGCGCAGCGGCGTCCGGTAGCGCAGGCACTTCGCCAGTCACGCGCTCGATGTCTTCAGGCGTGATGGCGCCCGGGCGCAGCAGCACGGGGCCAATGCCCTGGTCCAGCCGTGAAAGATCAATGATGGTCGACTCGATGCCCACGTCCACGCCGTCGCCTTCGAGCACGAACACGGCATCACCGAATTCATCCCGCACGTGCTGCGCGGTGGTCGGGCTGACCTGACCGAACTTGTTGGCCGACGGCGCCGCAATACCGCCGCGCCCACGCTTGAAGCGCGAGAGCAACGCCTGCGCCACCGGGTGCGACGGGCAACGCAGCCCGATGCTGTCCTGCCCGCCTGCCACGGCGGCCGGGATGTGCGGTGCACGTTTCAGGATCAGCGTCAGTGGCCCCGGCCAGAACGCTTCGATGAGCTGCAGCGCGATGCCGGGCACATCGTCGGCCCAGTAGGAAATGTCGGCCCCATCCACCACGTGCACGATGACGGGGTGACTGGACGGCCGGCCCTTGGCTGCGTAGATCTTGGCGATCGCTTGCGGATTTTCGGCATCGGCACCGAGTCCGTACACGGTCTCGGTCGGGAAGGCGACCAGCTCGCCGGCCTCCAGCCTGCGCGCGGCCTCATCAAGGCGTTCAGCGGAAGGCATGGTGTAGGGCGTTTTGGTCCGATGCGGCATGGGCGACTCGTCTTTAGGCGGGCTGCAGACCGAGCACGTGCGAGGCATGGCGGAACGCTTCGTCCACCACTTCCGGCGAGGTGCCGACGCAATTCACGTGGCCCATCTTGCGGCCCGGGCGCGCATCGGCCTTGCCGTACAGGTGGACCTTGGTACCGCTGTGGCGCATGACCTCCTGCCATGCAGGCGTGCGTTCCAGGCCGTATTCGAACCACACGTCGCCAAGCACGTTGAGCATGCGGCCCGGCGAGTGCTGGCGCGTGCTGCCCAGCGGCAGCCGGGCCATGGCCCGCACCTGCTGCTCGAACTGGCTGGTCTCGCACACGTCCATGGTGATGTGGCCGGAGTTGTGCGGACGCGGCGCCATTTCGTTGGCGACGAGCGAGCCGTCCTGCAAGACGAAGAATTCGATGCAAAGCACGCCGACGTAGCCCATCTCTTCGGCGACCATCGCCGCGGCGGCGCGGGTGCGCGTGGCAATGTCGTCCGACACGCTGCGCGAGGGCATGATCGTTGAAAACAGGATGCCGTCACGGTGTTCGTTCTCGGCAAGCGGCCAGGTGGCGGTCGTGCCATCGGCGCCGCGGGCGGCCAGCACCGACACCTCGTACGCCAGCGGCAGCATCTTCTCCAGCACGCACGGCACGTGCTGCATGGCGCCCCAGGCGGCGCGCAGCTCTTCCACCGTTGAGACACGCGCCTGGCCCTTGCCGTCGTAGCCCATGCGGGCAATCTTCAGGATGCCGGGCAGCAGGTCGGCGGGCAGTTGTTCGATATCGGCTTCGTGCTCGATCACCCAGCTCGGCGCGGGGTGGATGCCGGTGCGTGCGGCACACAGCGCGAAGAATTTCTTCTCGGCGATGCGGTTCTGCGCGATCGATACGCAGTTGGCACGCGGCGCAACGAACGCGCCGAGCTGCTCAAGCTTGTCGAGCGCTTGCGCGGGCACGTTCTCGAACTCGGTGGTGACGGCCGGGCACAGCGCGGCCATCTCGGCCAATGCGGCTTCGTCGGTGTAGCCGGCGCAGAGATGGCGCTCGGCGATGGTGCCAGCGGGGCTGTTCGGGTCCGGGTCGAGCACGCAAACCTTATAGCCCATCGCCTGTGCGGCGTGCGTGAACATGCGGCCGAGCTGGCCACCGCCGAGCATGCCAAGCCAGGCATCGGGCAGGATCGCGTTGGGAACGTTCAGCGCGCGGGATTCCGCGGTGTGGGCTTGCGCCAGGCGCGGGTTCAGGTCGTCGGCCATGAATCGGGTCGTAGGTTACTTAAGCGCCATGCACGGGGAGCGTCATGCCGCGCGCGACTTCGGTCTGCTGGGCGCGGAAGGCTTCGAGCTTGTCGGCAAGGGCCGAGTCGGTGGTGGCGATGGTCGCGATGGCAGCCAGCGCTGCGTTGGCCGCACCGGCCTCGCCAATCGCGAACGTCGACACCGGAATGCCCTTGGGCATCTGCACGATGGAGAGCAGCGAGTCTTCGCCGCGCAGGTACTTGGACGGCACCGGCACGCCGAACACCGGCACGATCGTCTTGGCGGCGATCATGCCCGGCAGATGCGCCGCCCCACCAGCACCGGCGATGATGGCGCGCAAACCCCGACCACGTGCGCCTTCGGCGTAGCGGAACATGTCGTCCGGCATGCGGTGCGCCGAGACGACCTGCGCCTCGAACGGAATGCCGAACTGCGTGAGCATGTCGACGGCGTGGCGCATCACTTCCCAGTCGGAACTGGAGCCCATCACCACGCCAACGAGCGGAGCGGATTGCTGTGCGGTCATCGTCATCGCTCCGGTTTAACGCAGGGACTCGCCGGTCAGGCGGGTCAGCGCCTCGCGGTACTTGTCGGCGGTTTTTTCGATCACGTCGGCGGGCAGTTGCGGTGCCGGCGCAGTCTTCGGCCACGGCTTGCCATCAATGCGCACGGCTTCGAGCCAATCGCGCACGAACTGCTTGTCGAACGACGGCGGGTTCGTGCCGACCTGGTACGAATCGGCCGGCCAGAAGCGCGACGAGTCTGCGGTGAGCGCCTCGTCCATCAGCGTGAGCGTGCCGTTTTCGTCCAGGCCAAACTCGAACTTGGTGTCGGCAATGATGATGCCGCGCGTGGCGGCAAAGTCGGAGGCTTCCTTGTACAGGCGGATGCTCACGTCGCGGATCTGCGCGGCGAGGTCCGGGCCGATGCGGCGCTCGACTTCATCGAAGGAGATGTTCTCGTCGTGCTCGCCCATCTCCGCCTTGGCGGCGGGGGTGAAGATCGGCTCGGGCAGCTTTTGCGCGTTCTGCAGGCCTGGGGCCAGATGCACGCCGCAGACGGCGCCGGTCGCTTGGTAATCCTTCCAGCCGCTGCCGGCCAGGTAGCCGCGCACCACGGCTTCCACCAGGATCGGCTTCAGGCGCTTGACCACGATCGCGCGGCCGCGCACCTGGTCGACTTCATTGGGGGCCACCACGGTTTCCGGGGCGATGCCCGTCTCGTGCGTCGGCACGATGTGGCGCAGCTTGTTGAACCAGAAGTCCGACATCTGCGCGAGCACACGGCCCTTGTCCGGAATCGGCTGGCCGAGAATCACGTCAAACGCCGAGAGGCGGTCGGTGGTGACCATCAGCAGCTTGTCGTCGCCGACAGCGTAGTTCTCGCGCACCTTGCCACGGCCGAGCAACGGCAGGCTGGTGATCGACGATTCGTAAAGGGCGGAGGATGAAGGGGTGGCGGACACGGCGGAACCCGGGAGGAGATAAGAAAACGTGGAAGGCCAGCATTATACGTGGCCCATGGGGTGACCCATAAGCTGGCCCATGCAATGCAAAACGGCTGGCGCAGTGCCAGCCGTTTGCTAAATGTGACGCGAAATGCTTATTGCACCACTTGGGCGAGATCGCCGCTTTGGTACTTCTGCGCCATCACCGACAGGCCGATCGGCTTGATCTTGCCCGCCTGGCCTTCGCAGCCGAACTGGATATAGCGTGCCTTGCAGATTTGCTTGGCGGCTTCGCGCGCCGGCTTCAGCCATTCGCGGGCGTCGAACTTGTCCGGGTTTTCGGCCAGGAACTTGCGCACCGCGCCGGTCATGGCCAGGCGGATGTCGGTGTCGATGTTGATCTTGCGCACGCCGTACTTGATGGCTTCCTGGATTTCCTCGACGGGCACTCCGTAGGTTTCCTTCATCTTGCCGCCGTACTGGTTGATGATGGCCAGCAGTTCTTGCGGCACGCTCGACGAGCCGTGCATCACCAGGTGGGTGTTCGGGATGCGCGCGTGGATTTCCTTCACGCGGCTGATGGCGAGGATGTCGCCGGTGGGCTTGCGCGTGAACTTGTAGGCGCCGTGGCTGGTGCCGATGGCGATCGCCAGCGCGTCCAGTTGGGTCGCCTTGACGAACTGGGCAGCCTCTTCCGGATCGGTCAGCAGGGACGAGTGGTCGAGCTTGCCTTCCGCGCCGTGGCCATCTTCCTCACCGGCCATTCCGGTCTCAAGCGAGCCCAGGCAGCCGAGTTCGCCTTCCACGGTCACACCAACCTTGTGGGCCATCTCGACCACGCGGCGGGTGACGTCGACGTTGTAGTCGAAATCGGCCGGGGTCTTGCCGTCTTCGCGCAGCGAGCCATCCATCATGACCGAGCCGAAGCCCAGGTCGATGGCGCCCTGGCAGATGGCCGGGCTTTGGCCGTGATCCTGGTGCATGACCAGCGGGATCTCCGGATAAGCCTCGACAGCGGCCTGGATCAGGTGCTTGATGAACGATTCGCCGGCGTACTTGCGGGCGCCTGCGCTGGCCTGCAGGATGACCGGTGCGCCGGCTTCCTTGGCAGCTTCCATCACAGCCTGGACTTGCTCCAGGTTGTTCACGTTGAATGCCGGCAGGCCGTAGCCGTTTTCAGCGGCGTGGTCCAGCAGTTGGCGCATCGAGACGAGTGGCATGGTTTTCTCCTATGGATCGATCTGTATTCGGTCTCAGGAACGCGTCCGGTCGATCTAAACGACGTAGCAAACGGCGTTCCGTCGTGGGCGTCAGTGCATGCCGACGCGAACAATCTTGAGCGTGTTGGTGCCGCCGGCCTGGCCCATCGGCTCGCCGACGGTCAGGACGATGAAGTCGCCGCGCTGCACGACACCGCGCGCGACCAGCAGTTCTTCGGCCTGATGCAGCGCTTCGTCGCGGTCGGCGCTGTTGGCCAGCGGCAGCGATTGCACGTTGCGGTACAGGGCCATCTTGCGCTGCGAGGCCACGTTGGGCGTCATCGCATAAATGGGAATGTTGATGCCGTGTCGGCTCATCCAGAGCGCCGTGGCGCCGGAATCGGTTAGCGCGGCAATCGCCTTGACCTGCAAGTGGTGCGCCGTGAACAGCGCCCCCATGGCGATCGACTGGTCGATGCGGCTGAAGGTCTGGTCGAGGAAGTCGGCGTCCAGATGCACGGATTGCGACTTCTCGGCTTCCACGCAAATGGCAGCCATGGCCTCGATGGTCTCGACCGGGTAGCGGCCAGCAGCGGTTTCCGCCGACAACATCACCGCATCGGTGCCATCCAGCACGGCGTTGGCGACGTCCGACACCTCGGCGCGCGTCGGCACCGGGTTGACGATCATCGATTCCATCATCTGTGTGGCGGTGATGGCCAGCTTGTTGTTTTCGCGGGCCAGCTTGATCATGCGCTTCTGCAGCGCCGGCACGGCAGCGTTGCCGACTTCCACCGCCAAGTCGCCACGCGCGACCATGATCCCGTCGGACGCAGCCAGGATCTCTTCGAGCACGCCCGGGCGGATGGCCTCGGCGCGCTCGATCTTGGCGATCATGCGGGTCTTGTGGTTATGCGGCGCGCCGGCCACGGCGGCCAGTTGACGCGCCATTTCCATGTCGGTCGCGTTCTTTGGGAAGCTGACCGCAACGTAATCCGCGCCGAGCGCCATCGCGGTCTTGATGTCGTCCATGTCCTTGGCGGTCAGCGCCGGCGCCGACAGCCCGCCGCCCTGGCGGTTGATGCCCTTGTTGTTGGACAGATCGCCGCCGATCTTGACGATGGTCTCGATCTCTTCACCCACCACGCGCTCGACTTGCAGAACGATCAGGCCGTCGTTGAGCAGCAGCAGATCGCCCGGGCCCACGTCGCGCGGCAGTTCCTTGTAGTCGAGGCCGACGCGCTCCTGGTTGCCCAGCTCGCAGCGGGCATCAAGCGTGAAGCGATCGCCCGGTTCGAGCGTGATCTTGCCATTCTCGAACTTGCCGACGCGGATCTTTGGACCTTGCAGGTCGGCCATGATGGCCACCTCGCGGCCCACCGAGCGCGCCACTTCACGCACGAGTTGCGCCCGATCGATGTGATCTTGCGCCGCGCCGTGCGAGAAGTTCAGCCGCACCACATCCACCCCCGCGGCGATCATGCGGGTCAGGACTTCCTGCGTGCTGGACGCAGGGCCGAGCGTTGCGACGATCTTGGTAGCGCGGGTCATGGGCGGCGGTGTCTCGTTGTTGTGGTGAGGATGATGGCGGCGCTTGCGTCAGGCGACAGCGGCCTGGTTCTGCGCGCGTTGTTCCAGGATTTCGACGGCCGGCAGCGTCTTGCCTTCCAGGAATTCGAGGAATGCACCGCCGCCGGTGGAGATGTAGCCCACCTTGTCGGCGATGTTGTACTTGGCGATGGCAGCCAGCGTGTCGCCGCCGCCCGCAATCGAGAAACCCGACGAGGCAGCAATCGCCTCGGCCAGCACCTTGGTGCCGTTACCGAACTGGTCGAATTCAAACACGCCGACCGGGCCGTTCCACACGATGGTGCCGGCGGTCTTCAGTTGTTCGGCCAGTTGTGCGGCCGTCTTCGGGCCGATGTCGAGGATCATGTCGTCGTCCGCCACATCCGCCACATCCTTGACGGTGGCGGCCGCGGTGGCGCTGAATTCCTTGGCGCACACCACGTCGACCGGGATGGGCACAGACGCGCCACGTGCCGCCAGCATCTCAATGATGGCCTTTGCATCGCCCACCAAGTCTGCTTCCGCCAGCGATTTGCCGATCTTCAGGCCGGCAGCCAGCAT
The DNA here is from genome assembly GCF_021173085.1 of Ralstonia wenshanensis. Taxonomy (NCBI): domain Bacteria; kingdom Pseudomonadati; phylum Pseudomonadota; class Betaproteobacteria; order Burkholderiales; family Burkholderiaceae; genus Ralstonia; species Ralstonia wenshanensis. Next base: position 573,560 of record NZ_CP076413.1, on the reverse strand, counting down.
GAACGTGTTGGCAATGCCGCCGCCGACGATCAGGTTGTCCACCTTGTCGGCCAGCGACTTCAGGATGGTCAGCTTGGTCGACACCTTCGACCCGGCCACGATGGCCACCAGCGGGCGGGCCGGCTGGCCCAGCGCCTTGCCCAGCGCATCCAGTTCGGCAGCCAGCAGCGGACCGGCGCAGGCGACGGGCGCGAACTTGGCGATACCGTGGGTGGTGGCTTCCGCGCGGTGGGCAGTGCCGAAGGCGTCGTTGACGTAGACGTCGCACAGCTTGGCCATCTTTTGGGCCAGTTCGTCGCTGTTCTTCTTCTCGCCCTTGTTCACGCGGCAGTTTTCCAGGAGCACGACCTCGCCGGGCGCGACATCCACGCCATCCACCCAGTTCTGGACGAGTTTCACGTCACGGCCCAGCAGCTCGGACAGGCGCTTGGCAACCGGTGCCAGCGAATCTTCGGGCTTGAATTCGCCCTCGGTCGGACGGCCCAGGTGCGAGGTGACCATGACAGCGGCACCGGCGTCCAACGCGGCTTTGATGGCCGGCACGGAAGCGCGGATGCGCGTGTCTTCGGTGATGTTGCCGGCATCGTCTTGCGGCACGTTGAGGTCGGCGCGGATGAACACGCGCTTACCGGCAAGCTTTCCTTCGGAGATGAGATCGGACAGACGCAGGACGTGAGGCATGGCAGCTTCGGAAGAAATCGCGGAAAACAACGATTTTACCCGATGCGACTGGTCAAAACGTGCGTTTCTCGGCCGAACCTGCCGGGCTCGACCGTCTTGCCGAGGCCGATTGGTGGGGCTACGCCGGCAGCGGCGTGCGACGGCGCAGCCGCATCCAGCCTTCGGCTGAATACACAGCAAGACCTGCCCAGATCAGCACATAGCCGGCCACCTTGGGGCCCGCAAACGGCTCGTTGTAGAGCCAAACGCCCAGCAGCAGCTGCAGCGTCGGGCTCACGTATTGCAGCAAACCCAACAGCGACAGCGGAATACGCCGCGCGCCGGCGCCAAACAGCAGCAGAGGCAGTGCCGTCAGCGGGCCGGCCAGCGCCAGCAGCAACTGCGTGCCCGGCGATGCGGCCAGGAAGGCATTCTGATGCTGCGAAGCCAGCCAGCCGAGGTAGGCCAGCGCCAGCGGAAACAGCAGCAGCGTCTCGAGCGTCAGCCCCTCTAGCGCACCCAGCGGCGAAGTCTTGCGCAGCAAGCCGTAGAACCCAAACGAAAACGCCAGCGCCAGAGCAATCCACGGCAGCGTGCCGGCCTGCCAGGTCAGCCACGCCACGCCTGCCGCCGCCAGGGCTACCGACACCCACTGCACGGGCCGCAGCCGCTCGCCGAGCACCAGCAGCGCCAGCATCACCACCACCAGCGGGTTGATGAAGTAGCCCAGGCTGGCATCGATCACGTGGTCGTGGTTGACAGCCCAGATGTAGGTCAGCCAGTTGGCGGCCAACAGGCTCGTGCTGGCCGCATAGCGCCCCACGACACGCGGTTGCGTGCGCAGCGCCCACAGCCATGCCCAGTGCCGCTTCACGAGCAGGATCATCACCATCACCGCCAATGACCAGATCACCCGGTGCGAGAGAATCTCCACCGGCGACACCGCCTTGAGCAGCTTGAAGTACAGCGGAAACAGGCCCCACATGGTGTAGGCCAGAAACGCGAAGATTGCGCCGTTGCGATTGGAGCCCGACATGTTCATCCCCAGAGACGCAGCACGGTAAAGACGCCCATGCCGACGAAGATCATGCCGAGCATGCGCCGCGTGGCCACATAGAACGCGGTGGCGGCAACGCCGGCCATCAGGCGCGGGTTGGTCCAGCTCGCGTCAAAGTGCCCGTGATTCAAGAGCAGGTCGGGCAGGACGATGGCGACGAGCGCCGCGGCCGGCGCAAAGCGCAGCGCGTGCTGGATGCGCACGGGCAGGGTCATGCGGTTGCCCACGATCAGGAACAGCGAACGTGTGACGATCGTCACCACGGTCATCCCGGCAATCACCAGCCAGATTTCGAGTGCGCTCATGCTTCGCCCTCGTCAGTTGCCGCCTGTGCGGCCCGTCGGCGCTGCCACTGCAGGCGCGCTGCAGCCTCGTCGGCGGCAAGGCCGGCGGCCATGGCACCGGTCACGGCAATCACGAGGCTCAATCGATACGGCAACTTGAAGGCAACCAGCGCCAGCACCGCCGCCACGGCCACCGCCATGAGGGTGGCACGGCTACGAATGGTTGACACCATGACAGGAATCAGCGCGAGCGTCCCGGCCAGCGCCAAGCCCCACGCGTCAGGAAACAGGCTCGCCGCGACGATGCCAAGGATGGACGACACCTGCCAGCCCACGAAGCTCAGCAGGACCATGCCCCAGTAATAGCCCTCCTTGCCCGCCTGCGGCGCGGCCGAGGGGTACTGCTGGGTGAACAGCACGAACGGCAGATCGCCGTTGAACACACCCAGAACCACACGCCGCATGAACGGCAGATGCCCGAAATGCTGCATCAGCCCGGCACTGAAGATAATGAAGCGCACGTTCACGATGAACGCCGTCAGCAGTGCCGTCCAGATCGGCAACCCCGCCGCCAGCAGCGGTAGCACTGCCAACTGCGACGACCCCGCATACACGAAGATCGTCATGCCGATGGCCTGCGGGATGGTCAGCACCGACTTGCTCATCGCCACGCCCGTTACCAGCCCCCAGGCCAGCACCGGCGGCATCGACGGCATGTAGGCACGCACGCCGGCAAAGAAGCCCGCACGTTCGGCCGGATCGATGGCCTCCCAGCGGCGCTGCAACGCAGCCGCCCAGCGAACTAGCGCCATGGCGCCCCCATAAGTGGCGAATCAGGCTCTTTTTGATCAACCGGACAGGGGCGGCCGGCAGCGCGGGCGCGCAGAAACGTCGGGGGCGACATGGGTGGCTCGTAGGAAACACACGATTATACTTTTGATGTTAAGCATCCGCTTAACGACAATGCGCCCGTGCCCCGCCCTATGCCGGGATTCGTGCCGGGCGCCACGCACTGCAACAATCGGCGTTGGCGCGCCTGCGCCCACCCCTTACAATTTCGCCTTTGTCGGTTTTTGAACCTGCGGCCCATATCACGGTGTGGCTGACCTGCTCAGACCGCGCCGGCACTCCTCACTCACCATGACCACGCAAACCGCACCCACGATCGAAGTCGGCGCAGACGACCTGCCGCTGCATTGCCCGACCGCCAAGACGCCGGCCTGGAACTACCACCCGCGCGTGTTTCTCGACATCGCCGACACCGGCGAGGCCAAGTGCCCGTACTGCGGCACCGTCTACAAGCTGGCCCCCGGCGTTGAACTGAAGGGCCACCATTGAGCCCGACTCACCTGCTGTACACCGGTCGCCGCGCTCGCCAGGCGATTCGATGATGCGCAAGATTCTCGTCGTCGCCCCCAACTGGATCGGTGATGCGCTGATGGCGCAGCCGCTGTTCGCGCAACTCAAGGCGCGGCACCCGCGCGCGCAGATCCACGCGATTGCCCCGAAATGGGTGGCTCCCGTGCTCGCGCGCATGCCGGAGATCGCGCGCGTGCTGCCCACCGAGCTCGCCCATGGCAAGCTGCAGCTCGGTAGCCGCACGATGTTCGCCCAGCAGCTCAAGGGCGAAACCTTTGACGCAGCGTACGTGCTGCCGAACTCGTTCAAGAGCGCGCTGATCCCGTGGCTGGCCGGCATTCCGCTGCGCATCGGCTACAAGGGCGAGTCGCGCCTGGGCGTGCTGAACGTGCGCTACCCGAATCCGCCCAAGAACGCGCGTCCGCCGATGGTGCAGCACTACGCGGCGCTGGCTTTCAAGCCGCATGCCAAGCTGCCCGACACCCTGCCCGACCCAAAGCTCGACATTGATGTGCAGCGCGTGGCCGCCACCTCGGCCAAGTTCGGCATTCCGGGCAACGCGCGGCTGATCGCCTTCTGCCCCGGCGCAGAATACGGCCCCGCCAAGCGCTGGCCTGCCGAGCACTTCGCAGAGCTGGCCCAGATGCTGCGCCGCTCGTTCCCCTATGCGCAGATCGTCGCGCTCGGTTCGGGCAAGGACCGCGACATGGCCAATGCCATCGTCCAGCGTGCGTCGTTCGTGCGCAACCTGTGCGGCGAGACCTCGCTGGACGAGGCCATCGAGCTGCTCGCCCGCGCCGAAGCCGCCATCTGCAACGACTCCGGCCTGATGCACGTGACGGCTGCCCTGGGACGCCCGCAGGTGGCCGTGTTCGGCTCCAGCGACCCCCGCCACACGCCGCCGCTGTCGCCCGCTGCGAGTATCATGTGGCTCCATCTGGAGTGCAGCCCGTGCTTCGCGCGCGAATGCCCGCTGGGCCACTTGCGCTGCCTGCGCGATATCGGCCCCGAGATGGTGTTTCACGAATTGCGCCGGCTGCTTCAGCCGCAGTAACACGCTCTCCTTAACGTTCACCGCCATGCCACGATTTGCCCGCCTGTTCGAAGCCGCCGAGGACATCCTCGAAGCCTATCGCGATGCGCTCAAGCGCCGCGATGCCGACGGCGCGCTCAAGCTGTGGCTCGATGAAGATTCGGTGAGCTTCATCCTGCCCGACGGCCAGCGCCTGCACGGCCACGAGCAGCTGCGCGGCTGCCTCGATGCGCTGGTCGAGAAGAATCCGGTCTGGATCGAATGCCTCTCGCAGCAGGTGCATTCGTCGCTGGGCGTATCCATCTTCGAAGCCACGGAAGCGCTGCGCTTCTCGGCCACCGCCACCGAGGCCGACCTGTACGTGCACACCACCTACGTGCTGATGCAGAACCACGAAGGCTGGCGCATCGCCCACGTGCATTCCAGCCAGGCCGCCGAAGAACGCGTGGCCGCTTCCATCGCCAGCGTCACGCACTCTCTGCACTAAGCTGCCGCGCTCGGCGTGGCCACCGTCTCTTTCGATGACCCACCCGTCTCGCCACGCCACTCCTCTTGAACTGAATCTGCGCGCCCTGCTTGCGGGGCCGTTCGAGCCGCACGCGTTCCGCTCGCCGTGGTGGCTGATCGGCGGCAATGCGCAAACGATCGTGCCCGCGCGCCTGTGGCGCTTTCCGCGCATTGCGTATCGGCGTGAGCGCTGGGACACGCCCGACCACGACTTCATCGACCTCGACTGGACCACGCATGAGACCGACGCGAACGCGCCGCTCGTCGTCATGTTTCATGGCCTGGAAGGCGATTCGCGCAGCCATTACGCGCGGCTGCTGATGGACGCGCTGCGCGCACGCCGCTGGCAAGGTGTCATTCCACACTTCCGCGGTTGCTCGGGCGAGATGAACCTCGCGCCGCGCATGTACCACTGCGGCGATGGCGCGGAGGTTGCGTGGATCCTCGAACGCCTGTATCGGACGGTTTGCCAGCCGCAGGGCCGCAAGTTGCTGGTCGTCGGCATCTCGCTGGGCGGCAATGCGCTGCTGCGCTACCTCGGCGAGCACGGTACCGATGCCCGCTACGTGAGTGCGGCAGCGACGGTGTCTGCGCCGCTGGATATGCGGGCTGGCGGCGCAGCGTTGTCCAAGGGCTTCAACATGGTCTACACGCGGATGTTTCTGCGCACGCTCAAGGACAAGGCCAACGCCAAGCTCGACCAGCACCCGGGCCTGTACGACCGCGCCGCCATGATGGCCACGCGCACGCTGGGCCAATTCGACAATCTCGTCACCGCACCGCTGCACGGTTTTCGCGACGTGCTCGACTACTGGACGCGCGCTTCGTCGAAACCCGTGCTGCGCGAGGTACGTGTGCCGGCGCTGGTGCTGAACGCACGCAACGATCCGTTCCTGCCCGGACAACACCTGCCCGGCGCGGCCGACGTGTCGCCCGACATCACGCTGGACCAGCCGCTGCACGGCGGCCATGTCGGCTTCCTTCTGCACCATGGCAAGACTGGCCGCGTGGATTGGATGCCCGCCCGCGTCCTGCGCTTTTTCGATGACGTACTGGGCCGCCAAGCCAACGCGGAGGATGCTCTTGGATGACATCGTCCGCCAGGCCATGGCCAAGTGGCCGAACGTGCCGAATTGCTTCGGCTGGCTGGCGCTGGATCGGCGCGGCCAATGGCGCATGCGCAACGAATACGCGCAGGCCAACAAACTGTCCGGCGAGCCAATTCGCCATGCGGCGCTCATCGACTTCATCGTGCGCAACTACGCGCATGACGATGCCGGGCGCTGGTTCTTCCAGAACGGGCCGCAGCGGGTGTTTGTTGAACTCGATTACACGCCGTGGGTTGCACGGCTGTCTGCCGATGGCGCGCCGCCCGCATTTACGACAACCACGGGCGCTGCTTTCTCGCCGAGCGGCTGTTTTGTCGACGAGCACGGAAGCGTGCTGCTCTCGGGCCGCGTCGGCGGATGCGACGCGGAAGAGACCATTGCCCTGCTGCACGATCACGATCTCGATCCGTTCTCCTCGTTGGCCCAATGGCACGGAGAAGCATGCGGAGCCGCGCTGGGTACGCTGAACCTGGGGGATCGGACGTTCGACATTGAGCCAATTGCGAGCGCCGAGGTCGCAAAGCGCTATGGTTTCGTAACCCGCCCAGCGGAATAGGCTCAACTGCGCGCCCTATTTGGGCAACGCCTTGTCTTCGGCCTTCTCTTCACGGTATTGCCGCTCCATCTGGTGCAAGCGCGCGTCGACTTCGGATAGCGTGTAGAAGTCCGCATCCCCCGCATCGCGGGCGAGCTTCAGTTGCTCCACCGCCGAGCCCCACGCCCCATCCCGTGCGTATTTCTCCGCCAGCGCGCGATGCTGCTCAACGCGCTTGCCCTTGTCGGCATAGGCACGAGCGAGCATGTCCCACCAGATTGGCTGGGCGGTGTCTTCGCGGGTCTTGTCTTTCAGATACGGAATTGCGTCATCGGCCCGGCCGGCCGCCAGCAGCGTTTGCGCATAGGTAATGCCGACCGCGCGGGACAGCGGATACGCAGTGAGCGCTGCGCGCGCCAACGTCAACGCCTCCGATGCGCGGTTACGAGCGCGTGCCAGTTCGATGGCCGTTACGTCCAGCTCGACGCTGCCGGATGTGATGCCGGGAATGTTGCCGTACAGGCGTCGCGCCTCCTGCAGCGCCTGCTCAGCGTCATCCAGCCGGCCGGCCATCTGGTTGGCGACGGCCGCGCCGTACCAGAGCGCCGCGCGCTTCTCGACCGGCGCATCCGGTGCCGACGACAACTGCGAGCGCATCGCATTTCGCACGTCGATATAGGCGCTCGTCGACGTTTCCTGCAGCACGCGCGCACGCGCTTTCGCGAAGCCAAATTCCGGCCGGCGCGGTTGGCGCGGATGCGGCAAGCCACGCGCGCGGTCTTCCATGTCGGCGATGCGCTCGCCGGTCAGCGGGTGAGTGCGCGCATAACCGGGAATCACGCCGGTATCCGCAATGTTCGTCACGCGCTGCAGGCGTCGGAAGAAGTCCGGCATGCCGTCAGGGTTGTAGCCTGCGCCCGTGAGCAGCGTGAAACCGACGCGGTCCGCCTCGCGCTCCGCGCCGCGCGAGAAGGCGAGCTGGTTCGACACTGCCGCCGCCTGCCCACCCATCGCCAGCGCCTGTGCGGCGTCACCGCTCTTGGTGGCCGCAAGACCCGCCAGCAGGATCGACGCCAGCGCAATCCACATTGACTCACCGGATTTATCGATGCCGCGTGCAATGTGCCGCTGTAGCACGTGGCCGATTTCGTGGCCGAGCACCGAGGCCAGCTCCGATTCACTCTCGGTCGCGACCAACGTCCCCGTGTTCACGCCGATGTAGCCGCCCGGCAGCGCAAACGCGTTGATGCCCGGATCCCGCACGGCGAACAGCTCAAAGCTCGACGCCGACGTGCTGCCCGCCACGTGCTGACGGCGCGCCGCTTCGATCAGCTTGTAGCCGATGCCGTTGAGGTAGTCGGTGATCAGCGGATCGGGCACGAAGTCCGGATCGCGGCGTATCTGGCGCATCACACGGTCGCCCAGACGGCGCTCCATCTCGGGCGACAACGACGCCGTCGACGGATCGCCCATATCGGGCAACTCGTACGTCGGCGCGTCAATAACGGTCGGCTCCTTCGGCAAATACGGCGACTGCCGGCCGATCTGCACGCTGCGATTCAGGTTGCTCTGCACCTGATCCGCCGCCGCAGCAGAGCCCAACCCCGGGTTGACCGAGGCCGCCGGCGTGGACGCCACCGCCTGCGCCAGCACGGGCAATGGCAGGGGCGCCAGCCACGTCGACAACAACACAGCAGCCGTCAGCTTGCGGACGCGCGGCCGAAAAAGTGAAAGCGTCATACGGAAAGCACGGAGAGCGGAATCAGCGCGGCCACATCGCCGCAAGCCGGGTGCTTGCTATCATAAAACGCTTCGCACCCTGCCCCGCAAAACGCGCTGTCACTCATGTCGCAACTCACCCACTTCGATTCCGCCGGACAAGCCCATATGGTCGACGTCGGCGACAAGGCCGTCACGCACCGCGTGGCCGTCGCCACCGGCACGATCCGCATGCTGCCCGAGACGTTTGCGCTGGTGCGCGATGGCAACGCCAAGAAAGGCGATGTGCTGGGGATTGCGCGCGTTGCGGCAATTCAAGGCTCCAAGCGGACGTCGGATTTGATTCCGTTGTGCCATCCGTTGGCGTTAACGAAGGTGGGGGTGGAGTTTGAACTGGACGAGACCGAACACAGCGTCCGCTGCACGGTTCGTGCCGAGACGCGAGGGCAGACCGGCGTGGAAATGGAAGCGTTGACTGCGGTGCAGGTGGGGCTGCTCACCATCTACGACATGTGCAAGGCTGTGGATCGGGGGATGGTGATTGGGGATGTGCGGCTATTGGAAAAGCATGGGGGAAAGTCGGGGGATTGGGTGGCCGCATAGTACGTTGGCTCCAAACATGAAAGAGCGTCGCAGAGACGCTCTTTTTGTTCCAGCGTTAGGTGCAATCGGCAGGAGCGATATTGGCGGGAAGCGTTCCCGCCTCTTTCGGTTCGGCGATATTGTCCCGCTTAGGGGTATCCCTCACATAACAATCCCAACGAATTGGTCCAACCTGCCGGTCACCGCCTTTCAACTCAGCGCCGTTTGATGTGGGCTTCAGCACCAAAATATTGGCGTCGCTCTTCGCAACCTTTGCCTCATACTTGACTCTGATTTCGCCATTATCATCATTGATGGTAATACCCTTGGCGGCTACGTTGTGCGTAGCTACTGAACTAGGTATGTAACCATGCCCCAGTTCTGTATTGCCGGCCATGGCATTTTCCGCCACAAGCGTTTTGGCACCTGCGGCTAAGGCTAAACCTTCTGCGACACGCGAGCGCCCCATATAGTCTTGGTAGGCAGGGACAGCGAACGCCGCCAGGATACCGACGATGGCGACGACAATCATTAATTCGATCAAGGTGAAGCCTGTCTGCGCCCGCCTAATTTCGTTGCATTTAATGTGCATAAAATTCTCCAATTTAATTTTTGATTGCCAAATTATCGAGGGGATTCGATACCTGACACGGAGAAGATTAAGCCAGCCCATCAATTCAAAGAATATATGTAACGATTATTATTGTTCGCCATAATAATCAGCATAAAAAAAGCGCCCCGCAGGGCGCTTCGACTATCGCGATGCACGGGGCAATCTGTCGTCCGGCGGTTTTACAGCCGATACGAGCAGATTCTCTGATTTCAGACGGGTGCAGAATGTCTTGAGCTTGTCCTCTCCATGCTTATCACAAGCTTGCGTGAAGAGCCAGGACTGCTCCGCATAGTTTATCCAATAGTGATGGTGCATACGGCGGACCTGCACCATAGCCTCGTCTGTTTTGCCAAGATACGCCAACGCGAGCGCGTAGCGCTGGACGGTCGCCGAGCCCGGGTAAAACTGCATGGCTTGGAGTTCCAGCTTCGCAAGCGACGATGCCATGTCCGGCACGACGTTAAAGTGAATCGCCATTGCTAGATGCTCATAGGGCAGCAATAGGGTCGGCCCGTGCTGACTGTAAAGTGCCAGTTCCTTTTGCAGGCCATCAGGGGCGTAGTGAAGGCGCTCCACCGCCTTATAGTCACCCCAAAGATGTGACATGAGCGCCCCGCTCGCCACAGTGACAGCGGCAGTGGCTGTCCAAGTCATGCTGGCAGAAGGCAAACGCAAAGTTCGCTCGTCCACGTAACCCAGCGCAAAGGCAAACGGCAACAGGAAAAACGCGTAGTGCAGGGGATACTCGACCATCGAATGCGCCCCCATTACGAGGATGATGGTGAGCAGAAACGCCAATGCCGGCGTCAAAGGGCGCCTTCGAAGGCTCCAGGCAAAGCCCAGGAAAGGTAAGGCCACAGCAAGCAAACCGAGCAAGCCAACTTTGGCCAGTTGATCCAGCACGATATTGTGCGCATTCAAAGACATCTCGACATCGCCGAGAACATCGGTTTGCACGTACTGATTCCAAGCGTAGTCACCCCAGCCGCCGCCGAGCCAAGGATGCGCCAGGAACATGTGCCATGCATGCCTCCACAGCAATGGACGCAGCCCTGCCCCTTGTTGCATGCGTTCACCGAGTGAGATCGGCAAGTCCAGGTGCCAGAGGATGTTTGCATAGGAGACAAGCCAATTGCAGCACTGGTAAGTCAGCGCAAGCAGCACCAGCGGCACGCACGCCTTCATCCATCGGTGCGGGCCACGCTCACCCGTCGTCACCAGCATCCCGCCAAGACCACCAATTACGGAGATGTAGAGCCACGTGACTCGCGAAGCCGTCAGAGACATCCCCAGCATCAGAGCAAGTGCGATGGCGGCAAACCAAACCCAAGCGCGTCGGAACTTGGATGCAAAGAATGCGCAAGCCGCCAGACCAAAGGCAAGATATGACGCAGCATGGTTGGGTTGATTCAAGTTGCCCCACAGGCGCCTATCGGTGCCCCCAGGCTCAGCGGCAACCCAGGCCGGCCATGGACTTGGCAGACGAAATAACTGCGCCAATTCAATTCCCACAGTGATCAAGGCACCAAGTATCAAGCCAAATGCCAATGCATCCAGTACGCCCGACAGATCGCGGCTACGTGCCCCGAGCACGCAAGCCGCGGTTGCCGCCAACAGGAAAACCGTCGCCGCAAGCGACATGAACGGATTTAGCGGCGGGGCGACTTGCAGCTGCACAAACAAGACCAGAATCAAAGCCAGCGGTGCAAGCGCGATCTTCGGAAGCCCCGCCTTGCTGCTCCAGGTCAAGGCCAGGACGCCGCCCGCCACCGCCACCCAGCAGATGCCCGTCACGAACTCGGAATAGAAAGTGGGCATCGGAAACGTGTGCAACGCCACCAGATATGGAAGCGATCCACACGTAGCGACGACAAACCAGAGCGGGAGAAGCAGAAGACGGGAGCGCAACATTCTCAGAAGTGGCGAGACGGGAGGGAGGAAAGCAATCGCTCTATGGCAACACTCAAGACGCGAGCGAGTTTAGCCGAGCACACGGCGCAGGGGCATGCCCTTTCTGCGCTCGGCATGTAAAACAAAGGGCGCCCAAAGGCGCCCTTGCTTATTTGCCCTCAACACATCAGCCTTGACCGGCCATGGCTAGAGGCAAAGACCATGCGATTAGTTCTGGCAAGCTGCCGGCAGGTACGGGTAGAGCGTGGTGACCTTTGCTGCGCTCGCATCGGTCGTGCCTTTCGCGGTCCCGCAAACCCAAGCAACGGTACCATCGGCGCCGCCGGTACCGAACAGACCGATATGCTGCTTATCAACGGTCGTATTGCCCGTGCTCGCCAACGTCAAAATAACACTTACCGTAGAGCCCGACTGGTTGTACGCGATACCAGCTGCATCGATGTACTTGGTATTCTGCGGCGTCGAAGTGGAGAATGGTGCATCGGCGGGAAATGCATTTTGCCCATTTGCATAAGCCTCCGAAATTGCTGAACGCGTCGAATCCAGCAGCGTCGTCGCTTCGGTCAGCTTCGACTTGATCATGTAGTTGTTGTAAGCCGGCAGCGCGATGGCAGCCAGAATACCGACAATCGCCACCACGATCATCAGTTCGATCAGCGTGAAACCTTTCTGGACACGCTTGTTGAGTCGCATCGACTTCATGAAATCCCCCGGATTGTTTGGTTAAAGATGATGCGGGGGAAATAGAGCATGGACCGTGCCAGCCGAAAAGCTGTGCCTGTCAGCGAAAAGCTGACGCGGTTCGTATGAGCGACGTGACAGAGTGTGACATCTTTTGACACTAGTTGACGAAGTTCGTCAATTTGAGAACTATAGATCACTTACGCACGACGCAACGTTCGCTGGCTCAGCCATCGGCCTAGCGCCACTACAAAGAGCGCGCCAAGCAGCCCCACCACCAGATCCGGATGTGGCACCGCGCGCTCAAACCACGCCGCATCAATCGGATCGGTGACCAGCATGTCGCCAGCAAGATACCCAAGCAGCGCCGCCCCGAGCGTGATGATGACCGGGAAGCGCGCCATGATCCCCACTAGCAGCGTGCTGCCGAACACGATCAACGGCACCGAGAAGCCAAGCCCCAGCACCAGCAGCAGAAACGTCGTTCCCGGTGGCCCCTTCTCAGCCGCAGCGGCCACGGCGACGACGTTATCGAGCGACATCACAAAGTCGGCGATGAGGATGGTCTGGATGGCGGGCCATAGGCCGGCACGCTGATGGCGATCGGCGGCTTCATCTTCGGCTTCGGTGAGCAGCTTCACCCCGATGTAGGCGAGCAGCAGCGCGCCGATGGTTTTCAGATATGGCAGTGCAAGCAGCTTGACGGCCAGCACGGTCAACACCACGCGCAGCACAATCGCGCCGGCGCTGCCCCAGAAAATGGCCTGTTTCTGCTGGCGCTTGGGCAGGTTGCGCGCGGCCAGCGCGATGACGACCGCGTTGTCGCCCGACAGCACGATGTTGGTCAGGATGATGGAGCCGAGTGCGAACCAGAATGCGCTTGAGGTGAGCGCCATAGTGTTCTCGTAGATATCCTTGGGGTGGGCTTGCGGTGGGCCCGCTTGCAGCATCTTGTTTGCTTATACACATGTCGTGCCTGGATCGCATGCTGCGTCGCGACCAAACAAAAACGGGAGGCCAGGCCTCCCGTTCTCGCATAACCTCAAACCTTGCCGATTACAGCATCGCCTTGAGCAGACGTGCCATTTCCGACGGGTTCTTGGTGGTCTTGATGCCGCAGGCTTCCATGATGTCGAGCTTCGCTTGCGCGGTGTCGGCACCGCCCGAAATCAGCGCGCCGGCGTGGCCCATGCGCTTGCCCGGGGGCGCGGTCACGCCAGCGATGAAGCCAACCACCGGCTTCTTCATGTTGTCCTTGATCCAGTAAGCCGCGTTGGCTTCGTCCGGACCGCCGATCTCACCGATCATGACCACAGCGTCCGTTTCCGGATCGTCGTTGAACATCTTCATCACGTCGATGTGCTTCAGACCGTTGATCGGGTCGCCGCCGATACCGACTGCCGACGATTGGCCCAGGCCCAGCGCGGTCAGCTGACCCACGGCTTCGTACGTGAGCGTGCCCGAGCGCGACACCACGCCGATGCGGCCCTTGCGGTGGATGTGGCCCGGCATGATGCCGATCTTGATTTCGTCCGGCGTGATCAGGCCCGGGCAGTTCGGGCCCAGCAGCAGCGTCTTGCTGCCGGCCTTACGCATCTTGTCCTTGACCATCATCATGTCGCGCACGGGGATGCCTTCGGTGATGCAAACCACCAGGTCCAGCTCGGCTTCGACAGCTTCCCAGATGGCGTCAGCGGCGCCAGCGGGCGGCACGTAGATCACCGACACGGTTGCGCCGGTCTGGGCCTTGGCGTCCTTGACGGTTGCGTAGATGGGAATGCCTTCGAAGTCTTCGCCGGCCTTCTTCGGGTTCACGCCTGCGACGAAGCAGTTCTTGCCGTTGGCGTAATCGCGGCAGCCGCGGGTGTGGAACTGGCCGGTCTTGCCGGTAATCCCCTGGGTGATGACCTTGGTATCTTTGTTGATCAGAATCGACATGCTGTAATCCTTTTATGCAGCGAGCCGCGCCGACGTACTCAGCAGCGGGCGCAACTCGCGTTCGCGTATGGTTGGGTCAGCGGGCGGCTTACTTGCCGGCGGCTGCGGCCACGACCTTCTCGGCGGCCTCTGCCATCGTGTCTGCGGCAATGATGGGCAGACCCGAGTCAGCCAGCATCTTCTTGCCGAGGTCTTCGTTGGTGCCCTTCATGCGCACGACCAGCGGCACCGACAGCGACACAGCCTTCGCCGCCGCGATCACGCCTTCGGCGATCACGTCGCAACGCATGATGCCGCCGAAAATGTTGACCAGAATGGCCTTCACGTCCGGGTTCTTCAGCATCAGCTTGAAGGCTTCGGTCACCTTCTCAGTGGTGGCACCGCCGCCCACATCGAGGAAGTTGGCCGGCTCGCCACCGAACAGCTTGATGGTGTCCATCGTGGCCATGGCCAGGCCGGCGCCGTTCACCAGGCAACCGATGTTGCCGTCGAGCGAGATGTAGGCCAGGTCGAACTTCGAGGCTTCGATTTCAGCCGGGTCTTCTTCATCCAGATCGCGGTAGGCAACGATTTCCGGGTGACGGAACAGCGCGTTCGAATCGAAGTTGAACTTGGCGTCCAGCGCGATGACCTTGCCGTCGCCGGTCAGGATCAGCGGGTTGATTTCAGCTTGCGAAGCGTCGGTTTCCCAGAATGCCTTGTACAGGCCCTGCAGGGCTTGACGGGCTTGCGGCACGCTCGCGTCGGGCACGCCGATCTTGCGGGCGATGTCGTCAGCCTGGGCGTCTTGCAGGCCGGCTTGCGGATCGATCAGAAGCGTGTGGATTTTTTCCGGGTGCGATTCTGCGACTTCTTCGATGTCCATGCCGCCTTCGCTCGAGGCCATCAGCGCGACCTGCTGCGACACACGGTCCACCACCAGCGACACGTACAGTTCCTTCTTGATGTCCGCGCCTTCTTCGATCAGCAGACGCTTGACCAGCTTGCCTTCCGGACCGGTCTGGTGCGTCACCAGCGTCATGCCCAGGATGCTGCTGGCGTATTCCTTGACCTGCTCCATGCTCTTGGCCACCTTCACGCCGCCGCCCTTGCCACGGCCGCCCGCATGAATCTGCGCCTTCACGACCCACACCGGGCCGCCCAGGGTTTCTGCGGCCTTGATAGCCTCGTCGACCGAGAAGGCCGGAATGCCGCGCGGAACCGGCACATTGTATTTGCGCAGGATTTCCTTGCCTTGGTACTCATGGATATTCATGCGTGTTTCCTTTGCTAGGCAGAGTGAGTGTGATGAGTATTGAAAACGCGAACAGCGCGGTGCCCTTCAGGACGAGGGCTCAGGCGACAGTTCGGTGGGTGGCGGTTGGATCTTGGCTTCGGGCTGATATGCAAACCAGCGCGGGTAATGCTTGCGGACCACCTCGCCCTCAAGGTGCAGGGCATGGCAGCCGTGGAGTTGATAAGGCGGCTTTTCACCGGGCTCCACAGGCCGGAGGTCGTTCGAGTTGTCGCGCACCGGGAAGACGTCGCCCGCGAAGGCCTGGATGGCGGCGGTCGGCAGCACGCCACACAGCTCAGTCAGGTGCGTACAACCCGCCACGCCGCCAAGTCTCTCACGCGAGGCCTTTCGAAATCCCTTCATCAGGTTCAGGCCGATGAGCTTTCGGTAGGCGGGGCCAATCGTGTCGCAATGTGTGGGGTACGGCACCCAGTCGGAACACGCTTCGGCATCCACGACGTTCATGCGGGTATCGATCGTCACGCGCAGCCACAGGTCATGCAGCGGCTGGCCCTCGGGGCGCACGCCGCCGCTGGCCAGGGGGATGTCGCGTGGTTTGGTGTCGGTCAGGCGCGCTTCGATGTCCCACAAGCCGTCTTCCCGCAAATAGGCCTCCACCGTGATGGCACGGCGGTGGCGCATGACGCGCGGGACGGGGGCAGACAGAGGCATGGACCAGACAGACCGATAGGACCGATGGAGGCGGCGCACGCGGATCTCGCGCATCGCCTGCAGGACGTATGTAGAAGCGCATCAGCCGCCACACACGAACACTACCGCCCAGCAACCAGAATTGAGGGCGATATCAAAGACTTGGATTTTAACACGTCGCCACGACCGGGCAGGTCGCGTGCTGCAATGCAGTGTGAAAGTGGTTGCAACAACCTCGAGAGGTGCAACTCACGCGATCCGCACACAAATGAATTGTCCGGACGAATTGTTGCAAGATCGACAGTATTCAGTCCGCCCCGTCCCCATCTTCGAGCAGTTCATCGGCGCCCGCAATGATGCGCGAGACCACGGCCCTGGGGAATCCACGCGCCATCATGTATCGCACCTGCTTGGCCCGTTCGGCCAAGTCGGCCGGTGGGCGGCCGAAGCGCTTTTCCCACAGGGCTTTCGCCCGTGCCGCTTCCGTGCTTTGCAGTTGGGCCTTGACCTCGCCCAGCGTCTCTGCGCCCAGCTGATGCGTTTTCAGCTCCTGCATCAAGCGCGCTGTACCGTAGCGACCTGCGCGGCGGTGCACCATGCTTTCGGCAAACCGTGTGTTGGAGAGCCAGTTCTCGCCTTCCAGCCAATCCAGCAGCGCGTCGACCTCCTCGGCGGATGCGGCGTGCGGAGCCAACTTACGGCGCAATTCGATGCGGCTGTGCTCGCGCCGAGACAGATAGCCCAGCGCACGAGCCTTGAGCGATAACGGTGGGCGCGGCAACGGCATACGGTTTCAGGCTCAAAAAGAAAACGCCCACCGTTGGGGGACGGCAGGCGTATGAAGCTCGATAGAGCCGTCGATCTGCGTCGACGGCCAACCCAATTACTCTTCTCCGACTTCCTCGGCCACTGCGATGGCGCCCATCGGCGTCACGCCCAGTGCTTCGCGAACCTTGTTTTCGATGTCGCGGGCAAGGTCGGGGTTCTCACGCAGGTATTCACGGCAGTTGTCGCGGCCTTGGCCGATGCGCTCGCCGCCGTAGCTGTACCAGGCGCCGGACTTTTCAACAATCTTGGCTTCCACACCGAGGTCGATGATTTCGCCCTCGCGCGACACGCCCTGGCCATACAGGATGTCGAAGATGGCCTCGCGGAACGGCGGCGCCACCTTGTTCTTGACGACCTTGACCTTGGTCTCGTTGCCGACCACGTCGTCGCCCTTCTTGATCGAGCCGATGCGGCGGATGTCCAGACGCACCGAAGCGTAGAACTTGAGCGCGTTACCACCCGTGGTCGTTTCCGGCGAGCCGAACATCACGCCGATCTTCATGCGGATCTGGTTGATGAAGATGACCATGCAATTGGTCTTCTTGATGGTGCCGGTCAGTTTGCGCAGCGCCTGGCTCATCAGACGGGCCTGCAGGCCAGGCAACGCGTCGCCCATTTCGCCTTCAATTTCAGCCTTCGGCACCAGCGCGGCCACCGAGTCGATGACGATCAGGTCGACCGAACCCGAGCGCACCAGCGCATCGGCAATTTCCAGGGCCTGTTCACCCGTGTCCGGCTGGGAGATCAGCAAGTCCGGCACGCTGACGCCAATCTTGTCGGCATAAGTGACGTCAAGCGCATGTTCTGCGTCGATGAAGGCGCAAGTACCGCCCAGCTTCTGCATCTCGGCAACCACTTGTAGTGTCAGCGTGGTCTTGCCCGACGATTCCGGACCGTAGATTTCAATGACGCGGCCGCGCGGCAGGCCGCCAACGCCCAGCGCCACGTCCAGCCCCAGCGAACCTGTCGACACGACCTGGACCGGCTCGACCTCGGCGTCGCCCATCTTCATGATGGAGCCCTTGCCGAACTGCTTTTCGATCTGCGCGAGCGCGGCAGCCAGCGCCTTCTGCTTTTCTGCGCTCATCGCGGCTGCCTTCTTACCGTCTTCCATGGTCGTCCTTCGTGCAAATTGGTGTATAAATGGGCCGCAAGGGCTTGCGATTCCAGCGGTTGCCTGCAACAACGGGCCGCCGGCTGATTGCCCCGACGCGACCCATTCCATGACTTTAGCGCCGCCAAGACTACAGCACCGCGAATTCGGAGTACTGTATAAAAAACCAGTGGTTTTGACAAGTCTCCAGATCAGTTGTCGCGCGAAAACAATGTAGCGGGCGGGATGGGCAAGACATCTTGCCCGGCATCGCGGGGAGACACGCATGCGCATCCTGATTGCCGAAGACGACGCCACGCTGGCTGACGGGCTCACACGCTCGTTACGCCAGGCGGGTTACGCCGTCGACCAAGCCTCCGATGGGGCGACTGCCGACGCGGCTCTGTCCGCGCAGACGGCACAGACTTATGACCTGCTGATTCTCGACGTGGGCCTGCCGCGCATGTCGGGGCTGGAGGTCCTCAAACGCTTGCGCTCGCGCGGGGCCATGCTGCCGGTGCTGATCCTGACCGCCGCCGACAGTGTGGAGGAACGCGTCAAGGGCCTGGACCTGGGCGCCGACGATTACATGGCCAAGCCGTTCGCGCTGTCCGAGCTGGAAGCGCGTGTGCGTGCGCTGGTGCGGCGCGGTACAGGCGGCGGCGCCACGCTCGTGCGCCACGGGCCGCTGGCGTTCGATCAGGTCGGGCGCATCGCCTATATCCATGATCAGGTGGTGGAACTGTCGGCGCGCGAGATCGGGCTGCTGGAGATTCTGCTGGCGCGCGTCGGCCGCCTGGTGTCGAAAGAGCAACTGGTCGACCACCTGTGCGGCTGGGGCGAGGAAGTCAGCAACAACGCCATTGAGGTCTACATCCACCGGCTGCGCAAGAAGATCGAGGTGGAAGGCATCCGCATCGCGACCGTGCGCGGGCTGGGCTATTGCCTGGAACGCATGGCCACCCCAACGACCACCACCGCGACAGCTGCCCATGGGTGATCGGCTGGCCTGGCCGTGGCGTCGGCATCGCGCGTCGCTGCGCGAGCGCGGCGATGCGGCGCCCGGGCCCAATGGCCGTGACGAGGACAGCGACCTCGCCGACACCCTCCCCCACCTCGAAGACGACGCCACGCGGCCCGTCGCCCGATCCCTCTTCGGCGAAATTCTCGACTGGATGCTCGCGCCGCTGCTGTTGCTGTGGCCGATGAGCATTGCGGTGACGTACCTGGTGGCCAAGTCGATTGCGAATGCGCCATATGACCGCGCGCTGGAATCGAGCGCGATCGTGCTCAGCCAGCAGTTGCGCGAGGTGAATGGGCGCGTGACGCTGCAACTGCCGATCTCGGCGCGTGAGATTTTGCGTGCGGACGAAACCGACAACATCTACTACCAGGTGCTCGGCACCAACGGTGAGTTTGTCTCGGGTGACCGCGACCTGCCGCTGCCGCCCGAAGAAGACGCCAACGCCGGTGGCCTCGTGCAACTGCGCGACGACCACATCCACGGCGCGGAGATTCGTGTTGCGTATACCTTCGTGCAGCGGCCGGGCTCCGACGGCAAGCCCGCGCTGGTGCAGGTGGCGGAGACGCTCGACAAGCGCGCGCAACTCGCCAACGAAATCATCAAGGGCGTGATCCTGCCGCAGTTCGTGATCCTGCCGTTGGCGGTGATACTGGTGTGGTTCGGCCTCACGCGCGGGCTGGCGCCGCTCAATGCGATTCAGGAACGCATTCGCGCGCGCAACCCGGGCGACACCAGCCCCATCGATGAAGGCGCCGCGCCCCAGGAACTGACGCCGCTGGTGGCGTCGTTCAATGATCTGCTGGGGCGGCTGGAGCAATCGGTGCATACGCAGAAGCGCTTCATTGCGGATGCCGCGCATCAGATGAAGACGCCGCTGGCCGGGCTGCGCATGCAGGCCGAGCTGGCCCAGCGCGAACAATCGCCCGATGAACTGCGCCGCACGCTCGCGCATATCGCCGACAGTTCGGATCGCACGGCGCACCTCGTCAAGCAGTTGCTCTCGCTGGCGCGTATGGAGAACATGGGCGCGACCGACGGTCTGGTGCCGCTGGATATCTGCGCGCTGTCGCGCCAGGTGGTGGCCGACTGGCTGCCCAAGGCGTGGGCCAAGCAGATCGATCTCGGTTTTGAGGAGCCGGGGCCGCCGGTCATGATTTCGGGCAATGCGACGATGCTCGCCGAGATGCTCAACAACCTCCTCGACAACGCGATCCGCTACACGCCCGACGGCGGACATGTCACCGTGCGCGTGACTACGGCGCCATTCGAGCCGTTTGTCTTCATCGACGTGGACGACACCGGCCCCGGCATCCCGGTGGCCGAGCGCGAACGCGTGATGCAGCGCTTCTACCGCATTCTCGGCACACAAGCCGAGGGCAGCGGGCTGGGCCTGGCCATCGTGCGCGAGATCGTGCAGCAGCATGGCGGCGACATCGAGGTGCTCGACAACGTGTACCAGGCGTCACCGCGGCTGGCGGGGGCGCGCTTTCGCATCACGTTGCACCTCTGCTCGCGGGGCGAGGAAACCAACGCATGAGCATTACGCCCGGAACCCCGGCGCGCCGCCGGTGGATTACCAACATGCGCTGGATCGCGGCGCTGCTCGCGGTGTGGTTTGTGGTGACGTTCGTGGTCGCGTTCTTTGCGCGCGACCTGTCGACGCACTTCTTCAACTCGGACTGGACCTTCGCCTACTGGGTCGGCGCGCAGGGTGCGCCCATCGTGTATGTGCTGATTACAGTCCTCTATGCGTGGCGCACCAACCGCGCTGCGGATGCAGCCACACAAGACGACGAAACGGCGCAAGGCGAGGCATCTAAGTCATCCCATCCGCCGTCCATCTGACCCGGACGTTACGCGGCACCCAGATGGCGGAGCTTCACAAAGGCCAACGCCGCCATCACCGCGTCGTTAAGCGCGTCGTGCGCGTCCCAGGTCGGCAAGTCCAATCCCTTCATGACAGTGGCGAAGCGCAGATCCAGATCGGGGTCGCCCTGTTGCCGATACGGCGGCAGCTGCCGGAACTGATAGTCGTAATACAGGGCGGAGACTTCAATCTTGGGCTGCGGCAAGCCGATGCCAAGCATGGGCGCCACCACCCGATTGAGCATTGCCACGTCGAACTCAAGGTAGTAACCCACCAATGGCCGGCTGCCGATGAAGTGCAGCAGTGCATGAACGGCCTGCTCGATCGATACACCGCTGTCCAGGTCGCGGTTGCGCAGACGATGCACGCAGATGCTGTCTGCGCGCATCTCCCCGCGCGGCCTGATGAGCAATTCCAGGCGCTGGCTGGTCAGAATGCGATTGCCGACGATACGGACGGCGCCGATGGAGATGATCTCGTCGGCGCGCACGTTCAGGCCTGTGGTCTCGCAATCGAGCGCGACCCACTCGTCTGGTGGCGGGGCCTCGAACAGGAAGCGAAACGCCGGATCGCGCAACCTGCGCAACTGGCGCCGCCTTTGCAGTGCCTGCAGCCAGTCGGAGAGCCGTCCGTTCATGACTGCCCGTCCATCTTCACATCCACTCGGTCCGCCAGCGCTGCCGCAGCAGCGCCTTGAAGCGTTTGACGGTGCTCAGCGCATCCTTGAGCAGATCGCGCTCCAACGACGACAGGCGCGACAGGTGCACGTCGCACGACACCGGTTGATGCGCATCGATTTCCGCCAGCCCGGCCTTGAGCCGCAGCGTCATCAGGAAATGCAGGCTCTCGCTCAACTCGGCAGCCATGTGCGCGTCGAGGGCCTCGGCGCGCACCAATGCATCCAGGCGCGGCACAGTGCCGGTCTCGTCGAGTATGCGGTGGGCCAGCGCAAGGCTGCGCACCCCGTGGACAATCGGGAAGATGCCCTCCTTCTTTACGTCGAGCACTGGGTCGGAATCGCCAAACCCGAGCAGGCGATCCCGCCAACCTGGCGCGGCACTGAAGGCTTCAATGGCAGCGGCAAAGCGGCCAAGTACCGCGTCATTGTCGATCGTCAGTTCCAGCAGCGTCCGCCGCAGTTGTTTGAGCAAGGCGGCATCGCCGCACACCGCATGCGCATCGAAAAAGATGGCCAGATGCATCAAGCCCTCGGGGCTCGGCAGGATTAGCCATTCGCGAATGCGTCGCGCAAAGTCGCTCGCGCTCATGCACCACTCGGGCCGGCTGAGCATGATGCCGCCCGGGCAAGGCGGATAGCCGAACGCGGCCAGCGCATCGGAGAAGCGCATGACGATGCGCTGCAGATCAGCGGGAGGCACGTAGCCATCGCGCAGCACCAGCGCATTGTCCTGATCGGTCTTGAGCAGTTGCTCGCCGCGCCCCTCGCTGCCCATGACGAACAGGCAACTGTTTTCCACCAGTTCCCGGGGGGCGATCATCTGCCAGGCCCGCTCAAACAGCCGCGCGTTGATTTCGCGCACGAGGCTGGCAACGTGGTCAATGCGCGAGCCGCCACGGGTGAGCAGCGCGACCATCCGCGTGATCTGCGCGGCCACCTGCGCGAGTGCGTCCAAGTCCTGGGCCAGGTTGATCTGCACCGTCAGCAGATACGAGTGGTTGGCCAGGAAGCTGAACACATCCAGTGATTCGAGCAAACCGAGAATGTCGTCTCCCTGCGTGACGACGAGCCGGTGAACGCGATGGCGCAGCATCAGCGTCAGGGCGTCGCCGATCTGCGCGGAGGCCGGCACGGTGATGAGGGAGAACTGGCTCATCTGGCCTACCGGCAGACGATCCAGCGGTGTGCCTTGCAGGACGGCGCGCTGCAACGAACTGCGTGTGAAGATGCCCATGCGCGGCGGGCTGCTGGTGCCATCACGCACGAGCACGTTCGAAGTATTGTTTGCTTGAAACAGCTTGACCACGGAGACCACGTCCGTGTCGGCATCCACAAAATGGGCGGGCCGGATGAAGGCATCGCTCACGCGCGAGACGGCCAGCGACTGCATCGTCTCCATGCTTTGCCGCTGGGCAATGGCACTGAGCTTACTGCCAAGGTCCGAGAACAGCAGCGCGCCAAAGGTGGCGTTGGCCGCAATGAGGTCACGCACCGCCTGGCGCGCAACCTGATAGACGACGACTTCTTCAGCCGCGACGAAGCGGCTGCTCGCCTTGCCGGCCACCAGCGCCCGGCCGTCAAAGCAATCGTCGGGTCCATAGGTAGCGATCAGCTCGTCGCCGTCGTACTGCGCGACGCGGCCTTTGATGATCAAGAACAGGTGCAGCGGTGCGGCACCCGTATCGAGGATGATTTGCCCTTGCGGGTAGTAGCCGATGTCGACGGCATCGCGCACCAGGCGCTGCTCGTCCTGGTTGAGGCAGTCGAACGGCCAGACGGTGAAGTTGAAAGCGCTGGGCATGGTTGCCTTGAAGGCGGGCGATGCAATCGCGTCACCCGCCTCCCATCAGCGTGGCGAATTGCCGATCAGTGGCCCGATGCGCCAGCCGCACCAAGGCCCGTTTCAGAGCGAACCTGCTGCGCGGCGAACGACGCCTTCTCGTTCTTGGCGCGAACGCTGCTATCGAGCACCGAGAACAGCCACACGCCCACGAAGCCGATCGTCATCGAGAACAGCGCGGGCGACGTGTACGGGAACCACGCCGAGCCCTTCGGATAACCGAGCGTGGCTTCCCACACCGACGGCGAAACGATCGTCAAACCCACCGACGAGATCAGCCCCAGGAACCCGCCAATGACCGCACCGCGCGTGGTGCAGCCCTTCCACAGCATCGAGAGGAACAACACCGGGAAGTTGGCAGACGCCGCAACCGCAAACGCCAGCGACACCATGAACGCGATGTTCTGTTTCTCGAAAGCGATGCCGAGCAACACGGCGATCACACCGAGCACCAGGGTGGTGATGCGCGACACCCTCAGTTCATCTGCGCTGTTGGCCTTGCCGTGCTTGAAGACCGTGGCGTAGAGATCATGCGACACCGCCGAAGCGCCCGACAGCGTGAGACCCGCCACCACCGCAAGGATCGTTGCAAATGCCACGGCCGAAATGAAGCCGTAGAACACATCGCCGCCGACCGTCTTGGCCACCAGCACGGCTGCCATGTTGGCCGTGCCCGCGCCGCCCTTGATGACGCCCTTGGCCACGTCGGCCAGTTCGGGGTTCGTCAAGACCAGCGTGATCGCACCAAAGCCGATGATGAAGATCAGGATGTAGAAGTAGCCGATCCAGGTGGTTGCCCAGAAGACCGATTTGCGTGCTTCCTTGGCATCGGGCACCGTGAAGAAACGCATCAGGATGTGCGGCAGACCAGCGGTGCCAAACATCAGCGCCATGCCGAACGAGATGGCCGAGATCGGATCCTTGATGAAGCCGCCCGGCGCCATCACAGACAGACCGATCTTGGCTGCCTCATCGGGCGATTTGCCGGCATTGGCTGCAATGGCCGTCTTGACCTGCACGGCCTTGGCGAACAGCGCTTCCAGGCTGAAGCCGTACTGCGCCATCACCATGATCGCCATGAAGGTCACGCCGGCAAGCAGCATGCACGCCTTGATGATCTGCACCCAGGTGGTTGCGGTCATACCGCCAAAAAGCACGTAGACCATCATCAACGCGCCCACGATGACCACCGCGATCCAGTAATCCAGCCCGAACAGCAGCTTGATGAGCTGGCCTGCACCGACCATCTGAGCGATCAGATAGAACGCCACCACCACCAGCGTGCCAACTGCGGCAAAGCTGCGGATGGGGCCTTGCTCAAACCGGTAGCCCGCCACGTCCGCAAAGGTGAACTTGCCGAGGTTGCGCAGCCGCTCGGCCATCAGGAACGTGATGATCGGCCAGCCGACCAGAAAACCGATGGAATAGATCAGGCCATCGTAGCCGGAGGTCATCACGGCCGCCGAAATGCCCAGGAAGGACGCTGCCGACATGTAGTCGCCCGAGATGGCCAGGCCATTCTGGAAACCGGTGATACCACCGCCCGCCGTATAGAAATCTGCCGCGGAGCGCGTACGCTTGGCTGCCCACTTCGTGATCCATAGCGTGCCGGCCACGAACACTGCGAACAGCACGATGGCCGTGGTGTTGGTTTCCTGCTTGGCGGTCTGTCCGACATCGCCGCCGGCAGCCAGAGCTGCTCCGCAGGCGCCAGCGGCCAGCAGCGCCACCAGCAGAATCGAAAGCATCTTCTTCATTTGGCGACGTCCTTCAAGATGTCCTGCGTCAGTTGGTCGTATTCGCTGTTGGCCCGGCGCACGTAGATGCCGGTAATGACGATGGTGAAGACGATGACCGCCATACCGACGGGCACGCCCACGCTCATCACGCCCGTGCCCACGGGCTTGGCGAGAAACGCCTTATCGAACGCGATCAGCGCGATGTAGCCGTAGTACACAGCCAGCATCAGCACTGTCAGAACGATTCCGAGCTTGTTGCGCCGCTGTTTGAGCTGCGCGTATTTCGGATGCGCCTCGATTTTTCCTACCAATCCATCCTGCATCGCCTGTCTCCTGGTTTGCTTTTGGAATGTGTGCGGCGATTCTGGATAGCGAAACTGACTGAAC
The DNA here is from genome assembly GCF_021173085.1 of Ralstonia wenshanensis. Lineage (NCBI taxonomy): Bacteria > Pseudomonadati > Pseudomonadota > Betaproteobacteria > Burkholderiales > Burkholderiaceae > Ralstonia > Ralstonia wenshanensis. The sequence goes on along the minus strand of NZ_CP076413.1, from coordinate 548,188 downwards.
TCTTACTCACGCCGCCGGTGGCGGTTTACTGCGATAGTGGTTTTCCCTAGCGCCGCAAAACAACGTAAGAAACAGTGCGCAACGTCCAGCGGCAAATGGGCCGCGGGCCGGGTCCCTTCGCCCCAAACGACGGTGGCAACGCGCGTGCATCTTGTGCGTATGCACATTCGCAGGAGGCGCACATACCGGCTGGCACTGCGGGCACAAGGCGGCTCCCGGATGATGCAGCGCACGCATCCCACTAAAGGATCGAGGCGAGTCCAAGTGCTTGATTTTCTTGAAATCTCGGCCACCGATCGCGTGCATTGAAAAGCACATGCCTGTCAGAACGCCGTAAGTTTCGGCTACCACAATTGTTGACACTTCCGCGGGCGAAAAGCGTTTGCGTTGTCATGTCCGTGCCCAGCGGGACGACCTACGAAAAAAACAGGAGACAACATGGCAACCGTGCAAAGTGCACCGAACGCGCCCGCTGGGCGTGTACAGCCCGCGCCCATGACAAAGGAGGAGAAGAAGGTCATCTTCGCTTCGTCGCTGGGGACGGTGTTCGAGTGGTACGACTTTTATCTCTACGGCTCGTTGGCGGCCATCATCGCCAAGCAGTTCTTCTCGGGCCTGGACCCCACGGCGGGCTTCATCTTTGCACTGCTGGCGTTTGCCGCCGGCTTCCTGGTGCGCCCGTTCGGCGCGCTGGTGTTCGGCCGCCTGGGCGACATGATCGGGCGCAAGTACACGTTCCTGGTGACCATCGTCATCATGGGTACGTCGACATTCGTCGTCGGCCTGCTTCCGTCGTACGGCACGATTGGCGTTGCTGCACCGGTCATTCTGATCGCGCTGCGCATGCTGCAAGGCCTGGCGCTGGGCGGTGAGTACGGTGGCGCTGCCACGTATGTCGCCGAGCATGCGCCGCACGGGCGTCGCGGTGCCTACACGTCGTGGATCCAGACGACGGCTACGCTGGGCCTGTTCCTCTCGCTGGTCGTCATCTTGGCCGTGCGCGAGCTGACCGGCAAGGCGTTCGACGACTGGGGCTGGCGCATCCCGTTCCTGGTTTCGATCCTGCTGCTGGCAACGTCGGTGTACATCCGTCTGTCGATGAGCGAGTCGCCCGCGTTCCAGAAGATGAAGGCCGAGGGCAAGACCTCCAAAGCCCCGCTGACGGAAGCTTTCGGCCAATGGCGCAACCTGAAGATCGTGATCCTGGCGCTGCTGGGCCTGACCGCCGGCCAGGCGGTGGTGTGGTACACGGGCCAGTTCTACGCGCTGTTCTTCCTCACGCAGGTGTTGAAGGTCGACGCCTTCACGGCCAACGTGCTGATTGCCGTGGCGCTTGCCATCGGCACGCCGTTCTTCGTGTTCTTCGGGTCGCTGTCTGACCGCATCGGCCGCAAGAAGATCATCATGGCCGGCTGCCTGCTGGCGGTGCTGACCTACTTCCCGCTGTTCAAGGCGCTCACGCACTACGCCAACCCGGCGCTGGAGCGCGCCCAGCAGACCGCGCAGATCACCATCACGGTCGACCCGAAGGAGTGCTCATTCCAGGGCAGCCCGATCGCCCGCGAGGTGGACTTCCGCTCGTCGTGCGACATCGCCAAGCGCACGCTGGCCCAGTCGTCGGCCAGCTACGAGACGGTCGAAGGCCCAGCCGGCACGGTCGCTTCGGTCTCGATCGCGGGTAAGCAGATCACCTCGCTCAACGCCACGCGCACGGCAGACGGCCAGAACTTCGACGCCGACAGCAAGGCCAAGATCGCCGACTTCAAGAAGCAGGTGAGCGAATCGCTCAAGGCAGCCAACTATCCGGCCAAGGCCGATCCCGCCCAGATGAACACGATCATGGTGCTGGTGATCCTGGTGATCCTGGTGATCTATGTGACCATGGTCTACGGCCCGATCGCGGCGATGCTGGTCGAGATGTTCCCCACACGCATCCGGTACTCGTCGATGTCGCTGCCGTATCACATCGGCAACGGCTGGTTCGGGGGCCTGCTGCCGACCATCTCGTTCGCCCTGGTGGCCCAGAACGGCAATATCTATCACGGTTTGTGGTACCCGATCTGGATCGCGGCCATCACCTTCGTGATCGGTGTGCTGTTCGTGCGTGAAACCAAGGATGTGGATATTTATCGCAACGACTGACGCAGGGGGTTGACATATTCGCCGAAGACGGTAGAATCTCGCTTCTTCGGCGAATTAGCTCAGTCGGTTAGAGCGACGGAATCATAATCCGCAGGTCCGGGGTTCGAGTCCCTGATTCGCCACCATGTATTATCAAGGCTGCGCGCTTCCGCAAGGAGCGCGCAGTTTTGCTTTCAAGCCCTTGAAAATCAAGGACTTAGGCGGAGGCTAAAACCGCTGGCTACAGGTCTGGACTGCTACACAGCCCTGCTACACCGCTGCTACGCGCATCGGGTCGCAGGCCTCAGATACCGTCCAACCAAGGCCATGTCCAAAACCTACCTGACCCGCCGGGATACCAGCCCGAACTTCTACTTCCGCCGCCGCGTTCCCGACCGCCTGCGTGCCTCCTTCGGCAAACGCGAAATCTTCTTTTCCCTGCACACCAGCGACCCGCGCACTGCCGAGCGCCTTGTCAGGCAGCACGCGGTCGATACCGACGCGCAGCTCCTGCTCCACGAGCAACTGGTGCGCAACCAGCAGAACCCGCAACCTGAAGAAACAGCTTCGCTCAGCCGCGCCCTCGAGCCTCACCATATCCCGACCCTGGCCGAGCGCTACCGGGAAACGCTGGTCGCTACGCACCTCGAGCATCCGCCCACCAGAGCCGAACTGGCCGACATGCGCACCTGGTATAGCCAGCTGGAAACGGAGTTGACCGACGCAACTGTGCTCGGGGACACCAGCTTTGTGGAAGACGCCGGCCAAGCGCACCTGGCGGCTGAGGGCTTCAATCCGGCCCTGACCGCCCCCGCCACCCTTCATCTCTACTACCAGCGCCTGCTGCATGCCGACCTCATCGCGATTAGGCAGCAGTTGCAGCACCTTTCGGGCGCCCCCATCGATAAGCCAAAGGTGCGCCCCTCCCCGCTCGAAGGCGACAACTGGGAGGCGATGCTGGAGTGCTGGAAGGCTGAACGCGCGCCGGGTGACAAGACGTGGGATGAAGCCAACCGGCTCGTCAACCGATTCCGGACGTTTTCGAACGACCTCTCGCCTCTCGACATCACGACGGAGCTCGTGGAGGCCTTTCGCGACAGCCTGCTGCAGGAAGGCCTGTCCCGCCAGCGGGTCAAGACGATTCTGTCGCTGCTGCGCCCGGTGGTGGCCACCGCCATCGAGATGAAGCGCTGCAGCCTGACCACCAACCCGTTCGCCGACGTGAAAATCAATGTGCCCAAACGCGCGGCCGGAAAGGAACAGCGGCAACCTTTCGAGCTCGAGCACCTGCAGGCGCTCTTCCATAGCCCGGTCTACACCGACGGGCAGCGCCCCAAGAAAGGGGGTGGCGATGCGGCGTTCTGGCTGCCGCTGATGGGCCTGTTTGGCGGACCCCGCGCTGAAGAGCTCGGGCAGTTGCGTCTGGCCGACGTGCTGCGTCGGGATGGGCAGCTCTATGTGCGCATCACGGAGCTGGGCGAGGACCAGGAACTCAAAACGCTCGCCTCGGAGCGGATGGTGCCCGTACATGAAGAACTGCTGCGTATCGGCTTCGAGAACTATGTTGAAACCATGCGTGAGCGCGGTGAACAGCGCCTGTTCCCCGAACTCAAGGCCGACCGTTACGGCAACTACACCAAGATGTTCTCGACCTGGTGCAACGAGTACATCGATACCTACGTCGTGGACGACAAGCGCTATGCGTACCACTCGTTCCGGCATTGTTTCGAGGAATTCGCCGGCTGGAGTGGCCTGACCCAGTATCAGATTGATGGAATTCTGGGCCATTCGCCGCAGGGCATGGCCAAGCTGTATGGGAAGAAGTCCGGTAGCCGTCGGACGTTCAATCCGAAGGTGCTCGCCGAGGGCATGGCGAAGTATCACGTCGAGGGCCTCGACCTCAGCCACCTGTATGGGAGCTACTAGGCAATCTGGTGCGTCCGGCCTTGACCGGTTGCGCCGAGAAGGCTGTCGTTCCCTTCGGCGGTTCCAGCGACGGACGGCTGGTGAGAAAGCATGACGTCGGCGCGGCGCAGTCCCTTCGTGCTGCGCCATGCTGGCGCGAAATCACCCTCCGTCTTTGGAGCGACATCACCCATGTCGCTCATTTTCACCACCAAAAATTGAATTTGTCCTGTCAGGTGGTGAATCCTTATAAATCAATTGTTTAAGAAACAAAACAGGCGCCAAAGAGGGCGTTTTGCCGCCAGTCGTCAGGCCCAAGCGTCGCCCAACGCTTCAGCCTGCCATAGCACCGAAATGATTTCCAGCAAAATGCTACGGACAGAGGAGAGCCCAATGAACAGACCCTACCAATACCACTTCGTGCCGCGAGGTCAAGCTCCACGCCGTCGTAAAATGCTTTGAACGTGATGAGTTTTCCTTAACGAATGGAGGAAAACCAAACAGGTTCTCGCATTTAGTCCACAAGCGCTTTCAAGAGGGCATCCCGCCCATCCTGATAGAATTCGATGTCGAGCTTTGTGGCCATTTCGTCGGAAAGGTCAAACAGCTGCCGTCGACACGAAACCGGCAGCAGGAGCGACTTGGCGCCTTTTTCTACAGCCAGCTCAGCGAGAGTCACAGCGTTGTGGACGGGTTCAATCGTGCCCCCTAGGGTGACTTCCCCGACAACCACTAACCCGCCGCGAACTGACTTCTTGAGAAGCGCGCTTGAGAGTGCAACGAGAGCACCGGCGCCCGTCTTGGCCCCCGATTTCGCTGCATCGAAACCCCGCAGCTGTACCGAAAACTCGTGCGACCGAGGGTCACGGTCACCAACTAGTTGCTGCGCACGCGCATAGAGATTCTGTTCTGCACAGCGTACAGATTCCCTGAATGCAGCTGGCACTGGGTTGTTGAGCACTCTCACGCCGCTGCCAGGCCCCTCGGTTACCTCGAGCCTAAATAGGCCCGGGTGCTCGTCTTGCCCGCCTGGGCTTAGCACCCAAATCTGACCACATTCGAGCGGCTCATCACCAATGCCGGCCTGACTTTGCAACTCCGGCGTCGACACAAATTTCTCGACCCCCTCTGCACCCAACGTATAGCTGAAGTGAGTGTTCCGGAATTCGGCTGCGCCAATACGCTTCTGCTGCTCTTTGACGCGCCGGCGCACCTCCAAAGCCAATCGCACAGCCCACTCAAGGTCTTCGTTGTTGACCAGCGCGTCTGCGCTGGGATACAGCAGCTTGAGCAAGCCGCTGACCGTCTTATTGACGCCGTTGATGTCCCGGCCGGACAACGCACCGCCCCAATACACATGGCCTTGCATGTTGGAGACACGGCTTTGATTTCGCAACTGCGTGAAGCACTCCGATAGGAAATCGCTGACCAGCCCAAAATGCTCGGTGAACAAACCGGGATTGAGCTTTGGCACTTCCCACCCCGGCAGATAGCAGTGAATGCGGTCCATGAAGGCGGTGTCATTTCGCATCTCCGGCGGCAGTGGGCCAAAGAGGTGACCAATCCGCTGCTGGTGCTCGACATCGACGTCGAAGTTGCCCACCAACACGATGGAGCCGTCCGCTCGAATACTCTCTTTGCCGCGTGAGAATTCACCGCTCTCCATGTAGCCCTTCATGATGTTGACGCCATCCTTCTGGTCGAAGGAGACGCCCGACACCTCATCAAAACAAACTACATCGTACTGACAGACCAGACCACGCTGGCCGGTGGAGTTGTTGACGAACATGCGTGCTACCGTTGCCTTTCCTCCCGATATCAGGTGGGCATACGGTGACACTTGCTGGAACAGGTGGGACTTCCCCGTGCCGCGAGGCCCCAGTTCGACCAGGTTGTAGTTGCGCTCTACAAACGGCACCATGCGTAGCAGGAGCGCGTCCTTTGCCCGCGCCGAAAGCGTTGCAGGCTCAAATCCCACGCTGCGCAACAACAGGTCTACCCATTCACCGGTCGAAAAATTTTCACGACCTTTGGCGAGTACATCCAGCACCTCTCGCTTGGAGAGTTGAATCGCTCGCAAAGACTCGACACCAAACGGACGACCTCCGTTCTCTTGTGCAATCGTAGCGTCATAACCTAGGGTCACCTCTGCATAGAAGCCACCCGTCAGCATGCGCTCGTTGTCTTTGACCATCTCCGGTGTCACACGCACATCGGTAAGGCGCAAGCTGGGCAGAGCCGCGATGTACGAGTCCGTCTTGGAGTCGAGTCGTGCCGTGATGATGTCGATGATTTTCACGGAGCCCGACTCACGAGCTCGTGCCTTGAAGAGTTCCTCCTCGCCGGCTTTCACGGTTCTTGAGCCCAGCTGACGTTGGACGATATCCAAGCCTTCCTGAATTTCCCCCTCGTCTGTTGTCGCGCAATAGCGACCCAGTAAGAACTCAACGACATAGGTTGGCACCGGAAACTGACGACTAAAGGTGCGAACTAGGTCTTTTCGAACCACATAGCCCTCGAAGGCGGTGGTCGCTTTTTTATCTAGGTCATCGAGTTGCATATAGCTATACCTTCCAGCGCACCGAAATCGGTGCGCTTGATTTCCTTATTCTTCATCGAGGAAAAGCAACCTTCCCCGCCTTTTCACCCACCAATTGTGGTGGCGACCTTCTGTAACACCTCACCACCAGGCCCGAGCACGACAATCACTGCGGCAGAACCCATGTGCTCATCATCCGCCACAGCTAAGCTAGCCTTACCTTTTTCCACCAGCTTTGTGCCGGCAGCCAAAGACGTCGATGCTAGTGCAGGCTTGGTTCTAATATCCGCAGTGAGCCCACTCGCCGAGGCATCGACCTCCACCACGCATCGCAAACCCTTCCAAGTCACCGACTTGATGGCAACATTGATTGCTGAACCAGCCGCAGCCGATACGTCCAAATGAAGCACCGGCACCAGACACTCCTGAAGGCTGAGGCCGCCGTGCGCGTACTCTGCGCCCGCGATGAAGGATGACACACCAGGCGCGTAAGCCACCTGCACGTCTTTACACCAGTCCCAGCCGAAGGTCAGGGATGTGCCGTGGGCCATATCCTTTAGCACCGCGCAGCGTCCCCAACGGGTCTCGGCTTGATGCCTGGGCAAATCGGTCTTAGGCAAACCACCCGGCATCAAAAGCCAGCCGTGGTCGGTGACGACCCGGAAACGCCGCCAGCCGGCTTGACTGAGCTCCTTAACTCGCTCGACTACTTGCTCCAACTGCCCGCTAAGGTCCCGAGCCAGTCGGATGCCATGTTCGTGACCGTAGTGGTCCAAGTCACCGGCCTCAGTCCATCCTTGGCCTTGAGGGTCCCCCAACTCATGTTTGTCGAGCGCCTGAATACCGTTCTGTGCCAGGAGTTTACGGAAGTTGTGGCCAGACAGGGACTTGCCATCGGCGGTCACCCTCGGCTCAAACTCGACATCCTCCTTCGTTCCCGACACCAGTCCCGCGACAGGCGAGCACCACGCTTTGCCAGAGGCGGTCACCGACGGCATGCTGGTCCAGCGGGCACTCATCGACGTCACGCCAAGGTCGGCCAAGCGGTGCTTCAGATGCGCAGCCACGTCATACCGCAGGCCGTCGACAAACACGGTACATAACCCGGCCGAGTCAGAACTAGGCACTCCGGCATTGGGCAATTGCGGGAGCCCACCTGCGTGCGTTGCGGCCTCCTGTAGCCGTCGAGCGGCCTCTTCGGCCCATGGCAAGTACACTGCCCGAAGCGCTGCAGATATAGCCCCCAGGTCGGCCTTCGATTGAACGGAGGCCAGCGCCAAAACTACTGCATCGTCTACCTGCCAACCCGTTTGCTGATAGCTCGCCGCGAGCTCAGTTGGAGTGCCACCGGACGGGAGAACTGCGCTCAGCTCCGCCAAACGCGCCAAGTGCTCAAGAGCCGTTGCCAACGGCGATAGGCACATGCGACTCCATAACCAGTCTCGACGTGCAGCATGTTCCTTCTCGGCCGCCAGAATGGCGAAGCGGGCCTGTGGCGCATCCATTGAAAGACAAGCCGATAAGGCGTAGCGCAATGCTGCCTCGCGCTCCTCGTTCGCTTGTGGATAGCCCCTCAAATCGTTGAGGTCGGGAAACAAGCCAAGCTGTGGTGGATGCACCTTTGCCAGCAAAGCGAATACCTTGGGAAAACTGGTGTATGAATCTCGATAGAGTTCCGAAACCGCAGCCCACTTGCCTGCCGACTTGGCCAGCAATTCGGCGGCAACCAGTACCCCGTCCGCAATGGGGTCCATCGCAAAGTCAGCCTTGCAGCGCTGAATGAAGACTTCCCAGCGCACGCCTTCCCATTGCTGGCGCGCGGCATCAGGGTCGTTCATCCAAACTAGCAAGTCCCTTGTCGGATTAGGCGACAACAAGCTGTGCAACCATTCCGCGTTGATTTGACGCCCTTTGAGTTCTTCCACACTGCGGTCGAGGAGAACACCTGCTTCCAACGCCTGACCGAGGGCTTCCTGTGTGGCTTTGTCCTGTGCGACATCTAATCCAAGCCCGCCGTTCTTGGAGGCAAGAAATGCGCTCAGCGTCCAATCCTTGGCATTAGCCTGACTCCAGAAGACACCTCGGTACTGCAGCTCGGCCAAGGGCTGAAGGTCTCGGGGGCAGCTTTCAATGGCTCTCAGTTCCGCTCGGCTTACTCCGGGCAGGTAGACGACGGGTACCTCTTGCTGATTGACCTCAGGCAACGCGCCAGCGATGGCGCATTTGAGCCAGATGGCAGGCCCCCTGCGCTGCTCCTGGTCAAACTGACCCAGCACAAACAGGCTGGGCATAAGCTTCAAGAGAAGTGGCAGGGCGGCATGCCAAATACCTTCCTTGTCCGGCCAGAGAACCGCAGCCGCCGGCTCCGAGGTATGAGAATTCCCCTTGGCAGCGCTCAGCACCGCTGCGGCAATGCTGTCGCCGAGCGAGATTTCAGAGTGGACTTGCATATCTTTCATTGCCTTAGAAGTGATACTTCTCACTTCTGCGCTTGAAGGCCTGCTCTGAGCCCTCCATAACGTCGAGTACTGCCGCAGTGACGTCCGAACGGTCAAGCCCGCCTTGAGCGCGCCGCTTTCCTCGTCCATCCTCGGCATCGAACGCGTAAATAAGCTCCGCGTCGGCGTTTACAGGCAGGTTGGCATTGTGAGTAGCCAAGATGAGCTGTCGTTGGTTCTTCGACTTACGCAAGAGCGGTACGAGGTCACTGAACAGATAGTTCGAGTCCAGCTCATCTTCGGGCTGGTCAATAACGATGGGGCCACTACCCTGTGCCAGGATAAGACTGAGCAGCGCGGTGTTTCGCTGGCCCTCAGAGAGGGTTCGCCCACCTTCCCCGCTCAAGCGGCCAGCGCTCTCACCCCCAGGCCTCTTGAGTTCGACGTCAACCATATCGTCGATTCGGCTTAGTCGAACGTTGTCCCACACCGGCCTGACATCGGTCGACAAGAGGTGCTTCTCCAGCTCAGGAATAAGCTGCGCCGCTGGGCTATCGAATGGCACCTTGTCCTTTGCCGCGAACCAATCCTCCAATACTTCCCAAGGCGACCCAGCGGTCGGCGACTTGGCAAATTCGGAGAACAGGTCGTTGCCAATCTCCTCCCAGTTTTTTCCGAGACGCGTGCGACTGTCTCTTGGAGTGAGGCGCCCCCACGCCGCTGTAAAGGACCCGGAGTCGAGCATGAATCCGGTGGTTAGCGTGATTGTCGGGCCATTCATCGCATCGCATGCGTCGCGGCGAATCTCGAACTGAGCGCGCCAAGTCTGGTGCAACTCCCGGCGAGCCGCAGAGATACGTTCGAGTCGCTGGTTCATATCGGCAAGTTGCTTATTCCTGACGTCGAGTTCGGATTGCTTGGTCGCACGCAACTTGTCCAACTCCTGCAGCTTCGACACATCAGCCGGCTGCAATCCCTTCGCTTCGCATGCTGCAAGAAATCGCTGCTCGTTAGCATCGAGCTCTGCTTTCACCTCCGTCCAGCCGCCCTCTGGGGAGAACGATTCTTTCACGGCGGCCAGGTATTTCTCGACAGCAACATCGACCTCGGAGAGCAGAGTGCAACGAGACTCCGCCAACGACTCCGAGAGCCGCTGGAACCATTGGGCTTGTGGCCATTCTCCTGCGCCTTCGAGCAGGAAACCAATCGCCGGCAGGTCGTTCAGCGTCTCGCGGAGAGCTTTCGCATCGGCTTCCCCCTGGGAGGCGACAGATTCAGCAAACCTGGCAGCATCTTGGGACCGACGATGTACAAGTGCTTCAGCTTGAATGTCCCTACGGGCCTGCCACTGCCGTGTAGCCTCGTCTAGCGATTGCTTGGTCCTCGCAATCTCTGATGTCAACTCCGACGCGAGACTACTCTCGTTCAACAACTGAAGAAGCTCGCTTCGTAGCTCGGTCTCCTTGGTAGAGAGGGGCGCGAGCTTGACCGCACAGGCGGCATCAACAAGCCTCAAAACCTGATTGGGTTGCCCCAACTTCGTCAGCCGACTCAACTCGCCCTGGCTAAAGAACTGGACATGAAGCTGCTCCAAGGCCGTCTTCAAGTCGTGCACCTCTCGACTAGTCAGGCGATGCTCCCCCGCACCAGGCCGCAGCAGGACGGTATCCTCCACACCAGGCGACACCTCATAGGTCACCTTCAGTTCGGCTCCAACTCCGTCGATAGTTCCAAAAATCGCCTTAAGCTTCTCGTGCAGGTCCGAATCGACGAGGCGGAGATAGTCCTGCTGCAACGCAAAGCGCAGGTACTCCAACAGAGAGGACTTACCGCTGCCGCGCCCCCCAATCACACAGTTTAGGTTCGGCGAAAAGTGAACGACCTGGTCCTCCACGAACGCCGCCCCCGTGACTTCAACTTTGACGATGCGCGGATGTGTTTCTGTGTCGCTAGGCCGCTGCGCCTGAAGCCGCACCCTTGACTCGTGGTCGAGAAAGGCTTGCCGAAGCGCTTCAATCGAAGGCTTCGACATCTTTATCCACGTGCTGCGCTTACCGATATAGTTCTCAGCGTCTTCAGCTTCCGTGAGCGCCTTGTTATCGGATGACATGATGCACGCGATGGGACGCGAACGACGCCACTTTGGGTCGCAATCTGGCCCACCACGGAGTAGGCGTTTCCACCCTTCGCTCATCTGCTCCACTGGTTTCGGCACTTCAATCGCCAACAGCTCGGGATTGAGAAACTCGGTTTGCTGCAGCCATTCACTTACTTTGCCGTCATCGAAGAGACCGTCTCCCTTCGTCGCGTGTGGCATGACAACCAAGCCACGCTGCTTACCTTTCCCATCTAGCCCCTGGATGCACTCAAGCACCTCAGGCAACCGCTTCGTGGACTTGGCGAGCACCCCGTCCTGAAAGCGCGGATATCCAACGCCACACTCAGTCAGGACATGGTCGAGTTCGTCCAGGTTAGCGTCTGGCTCGAACAGGCCAAGAACGTGAACTCCCTTGCCAACGTCGGCCTCAAACTCGAATCCTGGGAAAAGAAGCAGCCGATAACCGTATTCACCTGTAAGCTTGTGAATGGCCTGTTGAAGCAGTGAAATAAAGCTCTTGGACAGGAAATTGTGGTCGGTGATTGCTATCACCTCTAACCCGACCTCGTAACAGCGGCGGACAAACGCCTCTGCAGCCGCTTCACGCTCGGCGTCCGATTCCCCCATAGGGCTACCGCGCCAGTGCTTGGCGTCGGCGGGCGTCTGCATTTGCAGGTCGCACTTGAACCATCGCATGCCTTCGTAGTCAGCCACGGTTCGCCTCCCTCGCTGCCTTTTTCTCTGCCAAGCTCAAGTGATGGTCGTTGATGCGTTCCCCTTTGAACGCACGGAACCACGGAGCGCTCTCAACATCCTTGCCACGGTCCTTATCCCAACTGATGTTGAGCTTGGGCTTCTTGTTGTGGCGCAAAACCTCAGTGGTCACAAAAGGGCGGATGTTCAAACGCACGCCGTCGTTCAAGTCCGGGTTCCAGCCGCTGGACTGCTCGGTCACTGGCTTCCAGCGTACAAAGATATCGTAGGGAGCCTCGCCTTCCAGGATGATTTCCAAACGCCGCTTCAGGTCCTGCGCGGCGGCGAGACGAGTCTGTGCGCCATCGACACCGCCGCGCACACCGGCCTCCTGCTGACGAATCCAGTCACCCAGGTAGGTGTGAATCAGACGCTCCAGGTTCTTCGCGTCCAGCTTGTGGTAGTTGACCAGCGCACCGAAGCCATCCTTGAGGCCGTCCCAGATGTGCCAGATAAAAGGACGATGTTGGAAGCGCTTGATATGTTGCTCGAAGAATTTTTCGCGCAGCCATACTTCTAGGTTCTTGCCAGCGCAATCGGCATCGGCGAGCAGCTTGTCAAGCACGGCGGGTTTCCAGCTGCCGGCGTGCGCCGTCTCCCAGGCGGCAATCAGCAGCTTGAGTAGACGCTCGTGCGCGGGTGGTTCGCCGCGTACCGATGGCAGACAGACGATGCCGTCGTCGTCGTCGTGCTCGGCCAGCGGGTCACAGCGAGCAATCCACGTCCGCGCCTCGTCGGCAAGTTCCCACGACGTATCGGTCTCGGCTGGCCAGCGGTAACCAGCCAAACGGGCGACGGCCACTTGCAGCGGGTCGGTGGCGGGCTGCGGGTGGCCGTGAAACAGCCATTGAGTGGGGTCGTCCGAATACGGCTTGGGCAGTCCGTTGGGGTAGCGTTGAGCGGCGACCCTTTGCCAATGCGCAAGGTCAAAGGGAACGTTTAGAAGCGCATGGTTTGAGACCTTTAACCCTTGATGCTGTTTCCTCAGCTCGCTAACTAAACTGCCAGATGAAAGAAAGCACCATATTGGTAACGCGTGCTCAATAGACTTCGGAATTACAGCATGAGCAGTGTTGTCATATTTCTCACCGCTGTAGATTGTGCATGGCATATCATGCATTTCGGATATTGAAATCCCAATTCGCCCCCAAGCGTCGAGGCCGGACTTCCAGCCTCCGAGTCGCCCCTCTTTCTTAAGCGCCATCGCGTGGCGGTAATAACGCCCCTCCCCATTCTCCCAGCAAAGCAAGCTCTCTCGCCCGCCGTATTCGGTGGTTGAATCAACCGCACTAACAATTCTCTCCCACCCATTCGGAATACACTGAAGCTCCCAAAAAAAACGAATGAAGGGAGCGTTGTCGCTGGTGCCGAATCCCTGAATGGAGTCGGCATAACTCTTGAGCAAGGACGCCCCCCCTAACTGACTAAATACTACCGTCGCATCCGGATTTTCCAATTGCGCGTTCTGGGTTACCGCTAATAATTCACCTTCGCGAAGCAGCATGGCCTTTTCCTGCGCCGACTTGGGTGCGCTGGCATCCACGCCCAGCAGTTGAAAGCCCTCCGTCGCTACTGCAGGTGTCTGGGTAAGTAAGATGGCTTGCACTACCTCGCCACTAATAGTCGAGAAGGCCCCTGCACCCAGCCTCGCCAGCAAGTTCCAGCGCACGCGTCTGAGCAGCGACTCGCGCTGTTTTTTATAACCGGTGAGAAACAACCAGTTCTGAGGCATCACGATTTGGACTACGCCCACGCCCCTCCCATCCTCGGACTCGCGCGCCAATCCTAGGCAGCGCTCCAGAAATACATTGGCCAGGTCGTTCTTGGCTTCGGGGTAATGGGTTTCGCAGTAATGCTTTAGTGTTGCATGCTGCTTGCCGCGTGCAAGGTAAGGCACGTTGGTTACCACCAGGTGGTAGCGCGCATCCAGCAGCCGTGCGGCGTCCAGCAAGCCTCGAGCAGTAAGAGCGAGGTCCCAAGTGTCATCCTGCAGCTCGCTGGCCTGGTTCCACGGAGTTGAAGGTTGCTCGGTGGCCAGGGCGCGCCCCAGAAAGTCGCGCAAGGTGTCAGCGCTGGAGGTGGCCAGGTCATTCTTCAAACTTCGCGCCGGGTCCAGCAGGCTGCCTAGTAGCGGGGCCTGTGCGAAGCTAGCATGCAGCAGGCGCAGCTCCTGCCGAAGGTAGGGGGCATTAGGCACGTCGTCGGACACCAGGGCCATCCAATCCTCGGGCGTGGCCGCAACCTTCAGGCCGCAGCAGGCCACCTGCGGCGTGGGCATGCCCGCGCGCACGCCTAGCGGGTCACCGTTCTCATCCGGAAAGCGCCAGGCCGCCAGGGCCAACGCGAAGACCGCAATTTCCACGCAGCGCGCATCTAGTTCCAAGCCGTGCAGGTTGTCGGTCAGCACGGCATCGACTGCATCCATCGCGCTCATGCCCTCGGCTGCCATGCGCATGGGCACCAGCATCAGAAATGCTGCCACCAGGAAGTGCCCCGAGCCACAGCATGGGTCGAGCAGTTTGAAGTCCTCCAGGCAGCCTGGCCAACCTTCAAACTTGCCGGCGACTGGTGTGCCGTCCTCTAGTGTTCGCAGGTAGGTCAGAGGTACTGGGGACGTTTTGTCAGGGTAGCGGGTCACCCACCAAGCACCTAGTGAGTTGTGAAGCAGAAAGTCCACCATGTATGGCTCGGTGAAAAGCTGCGTCACTGCAGGTAACTCGTCTGCGCCAATCTTCACCTCCGAGGCATTGACCTCGTCCTTACGCTTGGCCTGCCAGAACTGATAAACCCAGCCCAGACTGTCGCTCGCCTTGAACGCCTCTTCGGGCAAGCCCGCGAGTAGCTTTTCCAGCTCGCGCTGACTCTCCGGCGCAAAGGCCAGCTCGAACACAGGGCTGTGTGGTTTGAACACCTGGGGCAACATGCGCGCGGCCAGTATGCCGGCCAGTTCCCAGTGGCTCTTAGCGCCCATTGAAAGTTCGGGGTGGCTATCTACCATGTCGCGACAGTCGTCCAGCGACACCGGCGCGCCAGGCTCCCACATCAGCAGACCGTTCTCGGCCAGGAAGCGGGCGAAAAGCATGCGATGCCAGTGCTCGTAAGCCACTTCCCAAACTAAGTGCTGAACCCCTTGGGTGTCGCCCCTACCTTTTATGTCACCCAACGCCCGACCGTGAGCGCGCAGACGGCGGCGCAACGCCTTGAGCTCATCCGTCAGGTAATCCGGGGCCTTCGCTTCGCCTACGGCTAGTTGCTCAAGCGCAGCGTGGGCTCCCTTCTCGGCTACTTCACGCGCGGCTTTGACTGTGTTTTCGAGCTTCGAGCGAAGCGCTTTAGCAAGCGGCTGGTTAGTGATGGTGCGAGTCAACATGGCCTTTTCTTTGTGACCTTATTCGTAAATGCGTGCGTGAGTACCAGCGTAACCAGCTACCCGGCGTCCAAGTCCATCAATCAGAGTGCGACTGGCCCCTGTTCGAGCCTCTCTGCAATGAGCGCCTCTACTTGTGCCAACCACTCTGTAAGTTCGGCCTTGCTATTTAACGTGCGCCGAGGAATCGCCACATGTACAACGTTCGGCTTGAGCAACTGCACGGCGGCGTGTCGCGCTGCCTCGAAGCGACTTGGCAAAGCCTGCGTTTTAGATACCCAGTGCTCCAGGTCGCAATCATCCAGCGCGTCCTGCAGTTGTCGCGGCGTGCCCAGCATGACGGCGTCAGGCGCCTCAAGATGATGCTCGGCCGTGAGGTCGGCACGCTGTGCGTCGTTTAACTTGTTCCAATCCGCATCGGTATCGAGCTGGGCTTGCTGCTGCTGGAAGACCTGTTGGAAAGCGTCAATCTTGCTGTTGAGTGCCTTGCGCAGTAGGTCTACTGTCTTGTCGAGCAGCGGGCGAACCGGGTCCGGGTCGACCAACAGGCTACGTTGAGCCTCGATGGCCTCGACCTCGGCCTTTAACGTTGCATACGGACCGAGCGTCTTGGCGTGACGGAGCAGCTCATTCAACTCGCGCCATACGGGCAAACGCTTCTCGATGTCCCCGGCCGTCTTGACCCATTCCTTCGACAAGCTGACGATTTCGTCGAAGCGGTTGTAGAGCTCCAGCAGTTGCGCGTTACCCGATTGGCCTTCCACCGCCTCGATGACCGTTGGCTTGGGCGTTACCGGCACGGGAGGTGGACCGCCTGCTTTGGCCGCCTGCTCGCGCAGCTTGACCAATAGCGCCGATACCTTGGCAGACTCCTCGTTGGGCTGGCAGGGAACGCCAACTGTACTGAATAGAGAGCGAATCTTGATGAGCTGCGGCGGTGTGATGTTGACACTCTCCCGCTGAAAGCTGGCCTGTGTGAGCTTGGCACGGTCCAGGCTCTTGGCGTCCACCGGCCTGGAAGCTGCGTCCATGGCTTTGACGTGTCCGCCCGCCAACAAGGCATAGAGGGCCCCATCAATCGCATCACGAGGCCAGCCGTAAGGCGGCGCTTCGAAGTTATCTCGAATCTCGGCCCCTCTTTTACCCGGACCAATGAATGCCAGAAGCTTTTGGCACACCGAATGCTTGTCGACTTCCTGCGTGTGACCGACAGCTTTCAATGCCTCCAGATTGCCTTTGCGCGCCTCATCGAGCACCTTGCTCCACTGGTCATGGTCAGCCACGTCAAATTGGCTATAGAGACGGATAGCGGAAGCCCTGGCCGCACGGTTGATGCGGTCGGCCAAATCGTTGCCTTCGATTGCTTCCTGTCCACCGGCTTGGAACACTCGCACGCCGGCGAACAAATTATCGAGCAAGTCGACCAACTCTTTCTCGGCCGTGCGCTCTCGGCTCTCCATGGAGCGTTGGGCATCACGGCCTTCTTCGGTAGCGGGGCTCCCCTTCCTTTGCAGGGTGGTTCGGGCGGCCTCAAGCGCGATGATGCTGTTGGTCAGGTCGGTCTTCTGTTGGGCAGGCAGGAACGCAAAGAGCGTCGGGTTGTCAGTGCCTTTGGCCTTGGCCTCGGCAATGACGGACTTCTCCTCCGTCTGCCAGCCGTCCTGAATCCAAAGATACAGGGACTTGTCGTTGTCCTTTGGCAGGATGTCATCGTAGGTCGGAATCAGGCGGCGCTCGACGTTGTCCTTACCTTGGACCACTCGGACCTTCTTGAGTACTTCCCCGAAACGCGCCTTGAGGAGGTCAGCGCGCTTCTGCTCAACACGCTGAGGGGCGGCCTTCAGTTCGGCTTCTTGCGCTCGAAACTCGTCATACCAAGCGCTGGACTCACGCGTCTGAAGGCGGTATTCGGTACCACTGCTGCCTGAAAGCGCCATGACCAAGTGGTCATTGTTCTGCAGCTCGTCCAGCAGAGTGGGCAGCTTCTTACGGAGTTCCGATGAACCAGCAGACAGGTCTGTGACTAACAGGTCTGCCAATGCATCTTCGGTGGCCTTCAGGCCGGTATCCAAGACTACGTCCGCTGGCAGCTTGTTGATAAGATAGATGAGTTTGAGCAGTTTGCCCTTGAGTTTGGCGCTCTCGTCGCCTGCCGCGAAGCGCTGGACGTTCTCGAACACTTCCTTCGGCAACTGAGCCGTAGAAACCAAGTTCGCTGCAATTTGGTCGTAGAGGAAATCGCCCGCTACAACGTGACCGAGCGGCACATCGGCTGTTGCCAAAACCGCCTCGTGCACCACCCGTAGTTGGCTGCGCAGTTGCGAAACGGTACCGGTTGTATCAATGGTTCGTAGAACACGTTCCCAGAAGCGGCGGCGTACTGGCAACAACGGGTAGTCCGAGGTCATGAAAGCCTCGTCGTCCGTGATGTGCTCCAGCTTTGTACCGCGCAGATGGCGGGAAATTTCGCCGAGGTTGGCGCGCCAGACCTTCTCCACCTCGGGTTGGGCTGAAGGCTTCTTGGCTAGGATAATTTGACGGGTGACATTCTCCACGTCCCAGTCGCCTAGCATCACCTGCACGGGGAAGCGCCCCATCAAGCGCTGGAGGTTGGGCATACCAGAAAGTGCGGACTGCCCTGTGCCCACAAATAGCAGCTTGCCGTTGAAGTGCTTCGACAAGGTCTCCGTGACTTCCTGAACCTGGAACGCCTTTTCAGCGTCAGCACCGATGTACTGTTGTACCTCGTCTAGCACAACCAGGGTCAGCGGGAACTTGCCTTCCTCTGCCAAGGCAGCATCAATGGCCGTGGTCATCTGCTCGCTCGTCACGTCGGTGACCTGCGGGAACTGCTCCTTGAGCAGCTTGCGAGCATCGGCCTCAGTGTGGGCCAAGTCGGGCCGCGCTTTTAGCAGTGCCTTGGCCAGATGCCCCGACACATACATGTGCGGCAGCTCCTGGGCCAACGAGCGGCCGGCGCCGCCAAGCTCAGCCTCTACAGTGGGAAGAATGCCCTCACGCTTCATCCATAGGACGAACTGCGCTTGGTTATATTGCTCCGGAAGGCCCTGGGATTTAAACACGATGCCCAGCAGAGCGAGACGGACCTTGTCACCGGCACCAGCACCCAGCTTGCCTGCAGCAGCACGCAAGCCACCATGGCGCTTGCCTTGAGTGGAGAGTTCCTTGAGTTGCTCGAACAGCGCGGTGGGCAACTTGGCGATACTGCGCGCGGTGGCGCCATCGGCGAATTGATAGTCAGTCCAAAGCGTACGCAGCATCTTTGCCAGATGCGACTTGCCGCTGCCGTAGAAGCCCGAAATCCAGACACCCGGCTGTTCGGCCTTGGAATCCAAGTTCAGCAGAAACTTGTCGAGGATGGTCTCGAGACCTTTCTCATACTGACCGTCACAGACAAAAGTTTCCAACTCGTAGCGCAGGATGTCTTGAGCAGCTTCGGAATGGTCCTCTGATACCTCAGCCACACCGTTGTTGACCAGACGGTTCTCTTTGGGAGGCTTGTTATAGATGTCCCTGTTCAGCATGGTCGTCATAGCTTTTGTTCTTAATTGCGGAGGTCAGTCCTTGGCCAGCAGAGGTACAGCCAGATAATTCCAGCCGTCGCGTGCGTCTAGAAGACGATAGGTATGGTTTTCGGGGTGGTATTCGCCGGGGAAAAACACCAGCAGGCGTCCTTTAGCAGCCTCCTTGATACCTTCCACAATCGACGAAACCCGGGCCAACCCAAACAAAGCGCCAACCCCCACCAGCGCGACCACGGTCTCGGGCCCGCTCTCCGTTGAAATGCGTTGTTTAAGCTGGGCAGTGAGGTCAGCCACGAACTCCGTCAGTTCGCCAGCCTGGTAGCCAGCGAGGTCTTCTGGGCATTCGAAGTAGGCGTCGCGATATTCCTGGGCCGCCATCCAGTCAGGGAAGGCATTTGTCACGTCCAGTAACAGCCACCGTTTTCCCGCCTGCTGGGTGGCCAATGCGAACTCTTCAATATTGGCACGTAGGCGCAACTCGTCAGCCTTATCGTAAACCGCGAAGATGACCCGCTGAATGGCCGCGAGACCGGCTTGCCACGGCACGGTGAGATGCTGTCGATAGGACAACACCAGCTTGGCGACCTTAGAGGACATGTGCAGCCTCCTGTCGAATCTGTTCTTCTTCGAGGGTTAGGTAGCCCGGGAAACGAATTTCCTTTACACCGCCAGCGTTCATGAAGGTAAGCAGCCCCCGATTAGAGGCGGAGGTCGTAAGTGCTTCGAGTTCGTCAACTGAGACGCCAAGCAGGTCCACCCACGCAGACGAAAATAGTCGTTGGCCGGTTCGGCCCTCAAGGTAACCGAGGAACAGAACCATCGTGACGACTTCGGGCGTCGCTCTCGGGGTCGCTCGAGCTTTCCGCACGCGGCCGGAAAGAACACCGGCTGCCGTCCAGCTCCCCGCCACATTCTGCGCAAAAGACTTCAACGAGGCCGGGCTAAAGCGATTCGGATATGTGGAATCGAGAAGCGCCTCAACCGACTCACGCGCCACGACTGCCCCGAGCGGTTGAGCCAGGAAGAATTCTTGGGAACCTCTCAAGAGTGGGTCTCGTGCAAGCGCTACGGACAGTGCGAGAAGGGGTTGGGCGGACTCTTCCAGTGGCCAAAGCCTGCGTAGCAGTCGAAAAATGGCATTGGCCGGGTCTAAACCATATAGGGTCGCAAGGTGCCGCAAGGCGAGCTCTCGCGCGCTTTTCGTTGGTTTGCCAAGCACGTTCTCGGTCACGACAGCCGTAACGTACTCCGAGCGCTTGGCATCAACCGGTGTGTGTGCCAGCAAGGCGCGTAGGTCGTCGAGCATCATGGTTCTAGCAGCGTGTGGACCGTTCATGCCAAACCGGAAACCCAACTGGGCAAGGAGCGTATCTCGGTGCTCAGTCACGTTGTAGGCGCTGTGAAATCGAGTTAGCCAGGGTATCGTCAGGAACGCCAGGCAGCGGGTAGCCTTGGGCTCGGCAATAGGCCACCACCATCACCTCGACCATGTTAGCGACACTTCGCATTTCCCGTTCAGCGGCGGACTGCAATGCCGCCTTAATTGGCGGCTCCACCCGTACGCTGACAACCTCCGACTTGCCAACCGGCATGGTGGTATCCCTTGTAAGTAAAACGCTAGCAAAACGCTAGTTTACCGTAGCACAAGTTTGATAGCCGACATGAGGAACTCTCGCCAAGCTATCCGCGACCATCAAGCCTGGAACAAAAAAGCACCGGTGTGTCGGGGACAATGGTGCCACCGGAAAACCAGGCGATTCCAGTCAATCAATCGCGCTGAATAACCGGCACGAATGTCGGCCTGGAGAAACACCATCAACCCTGGCCACGTGTGGGGCCTACGCGTTGGTGATATACACATCGACTAGCGTCAGGGCCTTTTCTGATGGAGAGCGCTGTGACACGGCCTCCCACGGCGCACAGGTGGCGGCCGGGCGGGATTGCGCACAAATCGTCGCAAATTGGATGTCCTCCACGTCGAACTCATCCAACTCGAATCCGCCAAATGCAACACTGCCGCCCGCAATGTGGATGACGTGCACGAACAGCGTCGCATTGTCACTCCACGCTCCGCCGTTGAGGATGGTGCTCAGCGAATGCGCTGGGACACATAGATTGTGCGCCACACCATCATCAAGTACCGCCGTCCACCCAAGAGCGGTTACACATGATTGGCCATCAGCACTATCTACAATCAGGACCTCCGGAGACTGCAGCGCGAGCGTCCGCAGCACCGGCTCAAACGCCTCGGAGAGCAGCAGCACCTGCTCCGACGGAACGAATCTGCACAAACGACCCAAGGCGTTCCCAGGCGTTAGCCCACCGACCATCGTGTCTTGCCCCACCACAGCTTGGTGACCGATTTGCCCCAGCCTACCCAAGGCGCATCCGTAAGGGGGACAGCCGTTGTAACGGCCAGCTTGGTCGACGCACTGACAGCGCCGCAGCGGGTCGCGTGATAGACCCGTTTAGTCGGCGCAAACATTCGGCCTCGTCGCGAATCTGACGTACGCATTCGCGACGATAACAGTCACGGCGCCCGCCACAAAGGCTACGACATGCGACTTGAGGTATTCCATCGGGCCAGGAAACATATCACGCTCCTTGAAACGCTTGCCCGCAATCAGCACAGAACCGAGCCGCGCGCTCGTTCCGCGCACCACAGGCAGGGCAGGCCTTAGATTGAGCCTCTACAATGGCCTTCTGGCGCATGTAGGCGATTTGGATGACGCACGGCACAGTGACCCGATAGGCCGGGCTTGCCATGTCCGCAAGCGTCCATATACCAGTGACGGCCCAACCAATGGGGCCGAGCAGCACGCCCACGGTGCGCGCGACCGTCGCATTCACGACAAGGGGAAGCCCGCGACCAAGCAGTGCTTTTGATACGGCGTTGGCCACGACGAGTGCGAGCTTGTAGGTGGCGAAGCCACCCATGCGGCCTGCCGCGATGAGCGCGGCACCAGCGGCAGGTCCGAGCATCGCGAGGTCGGACACATTCAGTTCTTTCAACACGGCAGCCCGCTCCTCCGAGGACATCTTCTCGAAGGAGTCCCGGAGAATCTTGCGGAGGATACCGTTCTCGACCACCAGAATGTCGTCGTTCTTATCGAACGGGGCCTTCAGGTGCGATGCGACGTCCTTCACGACTTCGTCATAAGCGATGGTCTCGTCCATGTCCGGAAGAACCTTGTCCAGCAGCGAGCCGAAAGGGATGCTGCTGCGAACATCGCGGTACGCATTGGTAAGCGTGTTGCCACCGAACGCGCGAATTTCCTGAGAGATGAGATGCCGGTCGGACTCTGTGTATGCCTTACGCTCCTTGCATTTGACGAGTCTTGCGCAGACATCATTATTCAAGGAGATGCGGCCCTTGCCACTGTCAGTGATGTAGTCGACAAGAATGTCCAGGTCTGCGATATCTGCCTGGGTGAGTAGCTGCGAGAGGCTGCCTGGGTTCTTGATGAAGTCGTCGCTCATTGGGCTGTCCTAGCGTTGGTAGTTCCGAGAATGCTGCAGATAGTCAGCAGCGCAGGTAAATGAGAGGTGGTGACGCCGTCGATTCGGAATGGAATCGATGCTGCGGTCGTTGAAATTGATTTCTTTGTGGCGTACCGGAAATCCCTTACCTCTTGGGAAACCTTGGGGTCCCGTTCGTCTTCAACGGTCTTGAGCAGCCGCCCGATGCGTAAGGCGGCCTCCGCCACCCGCTGAGACGTTGTCGAGTCCATCCCTTGAAGTTCCGCAGCCAACGCAGTGAATGTAGAGTCCCCCATGGCCTGCTGAAACGTCAGCATCCCGCTCCCGAGGCTGGCCCAGTCCTGAGGACGCATCAGCAAGATTGCCGGTGGGACCCCGACTGCGTCCGCGAGTCGGCAGATGATGTCTAAGTCGGGATTCGCCGATGTCTCGTCGTAGCGGCCACCAAGGTATTTGGCCAAAGTCGACCTGCCCATCCCGGCCCGCTCGGCGAGCTCCGTTTGCGACAGTGCATCTAATGCTCCGCCCTCATCTTCAGACGCAACCCTCATGCTGCGCCGCAAAGCCTCCACGAAACACCGCGAGACGTCGCGGAAGATGGTGTTTTCTTCTATTTCTTCTTTCACTGAACTCCTCCGTCTTGTTGGTTGGCAGTCTAGAAGAAAGAGATGGCATGCTCCAAACCAACTTGTCTGCGGCAATGAACACCTATTAGTTGCTTAATGCCTAACCCAGTGGTATCGGGCAGGCGCGAGCGCCGTAGCCCTCGCAACTCTCTGTTCGACCGGACTGCATATGTCCATGTACGTAGACAACCCCTCGGAATCGGCGTGGTGATGCATGAGCTTGTCGTGGCATAGTTTGCCGACCGTCCAGGGATGCGACTGGCCTGTGTCAAGCACTCGCGACACTGGCGAGCATCCATATAGCCAAAAGCAGCGCAAGGAGAAATCGTGACCATGCAGCACATCTTGTGGTTCGGCATCGCCGTAGTCCTGACGGGCGGGGGGCTGGTGCTCTTTAGTGAGCGCGCACGTCAGGGGGCTAGCACCGCCTCCATGTCGATGGAGGCGATACAAGCGAACCCGAATGCGCTCACGATTCGGGCCCCGCAAACTAAGCAACAGCCTGAGGCAAAGCCGTCGTTACCCCATGCCATTGCGCTTGGTGATGATATTCAGCGGCCCGGTGTTCGCATCGCCCCTCTTTCGGACGAAGAACGATATCGCGCAGCGAAGGGTTTGCCTGGGGATTCAATGTGGATGGCGAAGCTGAGCGCGGGACTTCAGGCCATCCCCTCGTTGCTTATCGAGGAAGGACATCGCGGCAAACGCCTGATGGAGGTCGTCATCAACGGTGACCTCGTGCGGGCCAAGGACGGTGTCGGGTTCCGGGCGTGGACTGTGGACGTAGACAACAAAATCTCGGAGCACTCGAAACTTTTCGATACCAATGACCTGCAGACGATGGTCAATGCTGCTGCTGTCTGGCAAGTGGCCTCTGTCGTCGTAGCTCAGAAGCACCTGGCCGATATATCCGCCAAGTTGGACGACATTCGCAAGGGCGTACAGGAAATCACGGACTTCCTTAACGAAGAGCGACGCGCGAAGGTCACGGGAACTTACGAATATCTCGAACTGGCCGCCTCAACCATCAGCAAAGGCGAACTATCACCCGCAATTCGCACCGAACTCGAGAGTTGCGACCGTGAGCTGCTTCAGGTGCAGCACCATCTTCAGCAGGAGCTGATGCGCCTCTGCAGACAGCCCGTTGCGCACAAGGAGATGTTCGGTACCGAGAACCTCCATAAGGGCACGGTGGCCAAGTACGAACAGCTCAAAGACGTCGCGAAGGACATCCGTCTCACGCTGAAGACGCGTGCCCTGGCTTGGTACGTACTGTCGCTCTATCCCGGAGAGCCAGCGCTGAAGCGAGCTCGCATGGAGGGATTACTGCGCAGTGTTGATGAGGTCGAGACGCTTCTGCAAACCATTGAAGCAAGTGTTGAGCTTGATTGCAAAAACTTCTCCTCTCTGTGGAACAGGGGCACTACGCTGGCCATTCGGAAGACCAACACACGCGAGGCAGCTCAGGCACTGTCTGACGACCTGGTCGCCGGAGCCTACGAGGCAAGGAAGGATGTTGAAGCATCTGACGCTTTGCTCTTGGCGCACGATGCGCCTACATATCTGGTGTTCGAGGTGGAGGATGGGCGCATCGGCGAGCTTCGGATGGCCGAGCCCCTACCACTACGCGCTTAGAGATGGTTGTTCAAGTGCGACACATGTCGCACTTGAACGCCATGCGTAGGGGCCGAGGGTGCGTATACGGCCTTACCAGCCTTGCAGGCATCGCAAACAGACGACGCTTTGCACAACGCCTGCGCGAAGGCCTTAAGGAAGTTCTACTTGAGCCGCCCTACCTCTGCGAAGCGTAGAGGGAGCGTTCGGCAAGCTAGGCTACTACCGTCGGAACATGACTCATGCCGGCTTTCGCGACCAACCAAGGTGGCAGTGCATATCCGTCTGAGAAGGTCTGACCGCGACCGGCTGCATTCCTCTGCCGCCGGTCGCATGCTAGTCAACGGACGCAGACCCTTTCAGTCTAGGTCAGCATCGCGCGGAAAAATGCGGTCCAAGTAGGTCAGCCGGGCGGTGGTGTCAGGCAGGTCAAGCTCGATGATATCGGTTTGCTTTTCGCGCAAGTATTTGCGAGCGAAAGCTGAGGCCGAGAATACCCAGACCCTTTCGAAGGGGGCATCCTGGACGTTGTCCACCGAGAAAAGGGGCTCATCCTTGCCGTCGCAGTGGATGGGAGTCCACAAGCAGGCCAGTGGGCGTACTTCGCCCATGTGCTGCGTCTTCATCTCCCTAAGCACTTTATCCAGCCCTGGCTGCCGGAAACGGCCTCTCTCGTCGTCCCAGTAACGCTCGTATTCCTTGCGCATGAATTCACTGAGTTCCTCCTGTGTGCAATTCACGGGGAGGGCTTTGCCACCGCCATAGCCATGGAAGGACCAGCTCTTGACCTCGACTTGGTAGTGGACAACACCGTCGTGCCCGTCGACCGCCACCCACTTATCGAGCCACGCCCCACCGTTAAGCGCGGTGCAGCGGGCGTCCAACGCGCGGGCGGATAGTCCCATATTGCGGAAGCATTCGACTAGGAGAGCCACGCCGACTTCCTCCTGGGCGAGCCCTTTGATGGAACTGGAATGCCGGCGCGCAGCCTTGTCTGCGTCGTAAAAATTCACCATTTCGCGAAGATTGACGCGGCGCCTCATGGCTCTTCTCCAGATGGAACGGGGTTAGATACTGATGGTGACGAGGTCCGGACGTGTCTTGAAGTGCTGCGCCAAAATCGCCTTGGCATTGCCGATATCAACGACATACGCGATGGGCTTATCAGTATCAGTGGGGTCGAGAGCGCGCGTACGGCCTTACCAATGGCGAAGGAGTCGTCTTGCGCTCGAAGCAAAACCCTATCGCGGAGGTGCTATTTGCTCACAGATTAATTGCCCTCGACATCCCCTTGCGGCAAATGACGTCACAACATTCATCCGCTTTGCCGTCGGTCAGCGAAGAAGCATGACCTTCGCAATCACACCGCCTCAGGTGAGCGCGGTACGTCAGCAAATTGCTGCTGGTTCTGCGGTTGAACGCGAAGGAACGGAATATCGCCAGGCTTGCTCGCAACCACCCGGACCTCAGGCGTCGGCTGACCGGCCTTCCCGCTCTGTGCCATCCCGTTGTTCAACCAGCCTACGACGGTAGTCCTCTCGCTCGGCGGAACTGAAACGAGAACTTGGCAAGGCTCGGAACGAGAGGCTGCGAGCTTGCCCGTCAACTCGACGCTTTTTTGAAGGTCCGGGCTGCGATTTGCCAGCATGGTTGGCGGCAGGCCAACGGTCGTTCCTTTCCATGCATCGACATTGACCGACTTTCCTGCGTCATCCTTTTGTACCAAGGTTGCCGTGTCGGTCTTCACGGGCACGTTTTGCGCCTTGAGGGAGGTCTCCAACGCCCGCGCTTCCGCAAGGTCCTTCTCCTTGCCGTTTCGCCAACCGAGATAACCGCCGGCCGCACCCGCCAACAGTGCGGCGTTTCTACACGCCACATTGGACCCACCAACGGCTTTGCACAATGCGAATCCAGCGACGGCGCCCAACCCTGCGCCTAGTGCAGCTTGGTCCCCCGCATTGGAACCGCTAACCGTACCATTTGAAGCACAACCGGCGGTCAGAAGCGAAGCCGTCGCAACCACGCAGACCGCTGAGCGGCAAATATAGGATTTCATCGTTGTGGGCCAAGTTCTTTGAGTTGGCGTTCGAGTTGTTGATTCATCTGACGAACGTATGCTTCTTCGGCTTGCGCCTGCGTGCGAACACCGGCGGCTTTCTCTCCGACGTTGCTACGCTCGCGCGCAGAAGCGGGCCGCGCCGCTATGGCGGCCGGCGTCTGCTTGACCAAAGCTGGTACTGCGTCGGCAGATTGATATACCGCCGCACTTACCTCGCGAATCGCTGCGGAGCGACCAGAAGTGCTCTGCTGCCGCAGGAACTCAATCGTTCGCTCCCTCTGCGAGGAGTAATGCAGCGCCACGACCAGCGCAGATTTAGCCTGCTCAGGCTGCCCAAGCTCGGCCAGGTTCGTCGAAAGATTGGCCCACGCGGCGGTTCTACGAGGCGCGCGGTGCAACACCTCGCCAAGCACGGTTACCGCATCGGTTTGATGACCGCCCTCACCCAGGGCATACCCAAGGTTGTTGAGGAGTTCGAGGTCGAGAGGGTCCGCCTCAACTCCGCGCTTGAAAGAAGCAATGGCTTGTTCAAAGTCAGCGTGTTGAAGCGCAGCTTTGCCCTCCGCATTGGCACTTCGAGCGGCAACCCGGTCACGATTTCCGGCGGCAGGCGTACCCTGTTGCTGAATACGCCCGGTAAGCGAATCGACCCCGCCCCAGTCGGCCGCAGCGGCATGCTGCAACACTGCATCAATATCCGTGGGCAGCGCCACCGTAGGCGCGACTGTCTGTCCTTGAGCGGAAGCAGGAGGCTGCACAGCTTGCGCGGGTTGTACTTGCTGCGACTGCGCCGGACTCTCCTGAGCTGGCTGGGGTGCCGCAGGCGCTGCAGGCACCTCGGCAGCCTTGGGCAATTCTGCCGAAGAGGTAGCCGGCGCTTCCCCTCCCTTAGGCGATTCTGCCCCAATGGGTGTTCGCGACATCTCATATGGAGACGCCTGCCGCATTGCGACGGCACTTGACGTACTTGGCGATGACGTCATCCGCATCGACACCGGAGGAACGACTACTGCCGCCATTGCCACCGCTGAGACCAGCGGCAACACCATCCTGTCCCGAGCGGTGTCAGACAACGCTGGGCGGTTCGGACGCTGGCACGCGTCCATCAACTCCTTGCGTTGTGGTTCGCTCAATTCGGAAGTGTTGGTGGCGGCAAGCTTTCGCTGCGCGAGTAGCGCCTGCCGCAAACGCTGCGAATATGACAGGATGGAATGCCGCCGGATAACACCATAGAGCAAGGCAACAATGACAGCGCCGCCAATCAACTTCGGGTCAGCAAAGCGCTCCACGGCTGGACCGCCCATCACGCCAAGACCGCCGGCCGCTAGCGCTGCCAGCGCAGCTGGAATGAACCCGCGTTGAACTGACCGCTTTCGGTCATGGTCTTCCGGAGAGGATT
The DNA here is from genome assembly GCF_021173085.1 of Ralstonia wenshanensis. Lineage (NCBI taxonomy): Bacteria > Pseudomonadati > Pseudomonadota > Betaproteobacteria > Burkholderiales > Burkholderiaceae > Ralstonia > Ralstonia wenshanensis. The sequence continues at coordinate 520,244 of NZ_CP076413.1, read as the reverse complement.
CGGCAACAAGATTGGTCGTATTGGTACCGTCCGTCCAAATCTCGTAGGACTTCCCTTCGTACTCGTAGACGACGTGACATACCGGCAATATGGCGGTCGCGCACTGCTTGGAAATTGATGCGGTCCAATGCCAGTCTTTCTGATGGTCTCCCTGAGCGTGCTGTTTGACGCTTTCGTCGATAACGGCGTTGACCAGCGTCTCCCCTCTGCCTCGATATGCATCGGATTGGGTGACAGAGAATGACTCAATCTCAATGCCACTTGTGTACGACACATCATAGGCAGTCGCACCTGAGCGTCCGTGGCACAACTCCACGAGATTGCCTGTGAGGGGAAGCGAGCTTTGCTGCAGGCGACTACCGGCATAGGTCAGCACCGAAAACCTGCCGGAATCCGTGCCGTTGACTGGTCGCCAGTCGGTGACAGTCTTTGTTTTCGTTACGGGCCGGGAATTCCCCTGGGAGTCGCGCTCAAACGCCGTATAGTGCTCGGTCCTGTCGTAGCCAAAGCTGGCAGTCCACTCGGCCTCGAACCCGCCGGAGAACACGTAGGCAGGAACATAAAACTGCTCCACCTTGCTGAAGGTGGCGTGCTCGAGCAAATTATCCGGCGTGTACTTACCTGCCGCCAAATGCTGGTACACAGCGTCTTCCAGCTGCGCCTTTGTAACCGCCATTGGGATGACGATTTCCGGTGCATCGGCAAGCGCCTCATCCTCTTCAGCTGGAATCTCCGTGACCGCAGAACAATATACGCACTTAAGAGCACGTGCTCCTGCCGAATACTCCAGACTTGCTCCGCAACCTTTGCAGACGAGCTTAACCTGACTATCCTCCAAACCCCTTCTCCCCGGTTCTTCAATGTTATGCGTGCGAGCGGGCAGCAATCATGGCCTGCCAGTGTTGTGTAAGCAGGCGCTCGAGTTTGCCCAACGTCTTATTGGCTCCGTCGACATCTCCTGCACTTGCCATCGTCTGCAGCATGCCTATCTCGGCCGTGATTGCGGCGGCCCCCGCATCCGCAATGCCACTGACCGGCGACGGCGCATAGCGAATGTCTTCTGCCAGCTTTTCACAGCGAACCGCTACGGCCTTGTCTGCTGAATTGCGGGCAAGCGCCTCCAACTGAAGCCTCCACTCATATTGGTACCGAGGTGTTGAAGCCTGCACAACGTTGTCAATAACGGTAGCAGCAGAACTTGCAAGAACATTGCCGATGGCGAAGGACCCGATTGAGAGAACCAGAAACGTCCAAGCGATGGCATCTCGCCCAAACAAAGCACACAACAGTGCGACAGCAGCCAGCCCCAAGGCAAACAGAATCATCAGCCCCATCGGCCCAAGCAAAGCCAGCCTGGCAGCATTCGTCTTGGCGGACGGAGCCAGTGGGCTCGGTAGAAAAATCAGCGTCCCGCTCAACAGCGCGAGCAGAATGGCGCTGCAAGTGACGGTGCTGTTCCAGGCGTTCGCAGGCAGCAGGGCGTAAAGCGCCAACAGCATCGTTGCGGCGACAAGCGCGCCAGCGACGGCCAGCTTTCCTTTAGTTGTCATTGCGTCCCCTCAACTCGCCAGAATTTTCTGTTTTTCAGCTTCAAATTCCGAATCTGACAAGATTCCTGTTGCCCGCAGTTCCGCCAAATCCTTAAGCAACTGAATTCTTTCGGCCGCACCAATCCGACTTGCGCCTCCGGTTGGGCTGGCAGGCGGTTGCATCGCCGCCGCCGGGGCGCTCGGAGCTGCAGCCTGCGGTTGAATTTGAGTAGCAAGCTGGGAATAACTTTGGCCCAACGCAGGGCCCATCCCAACACCCATGCCAAACCCGAGACCAGCCCCGAGAACGGAACCTGCAGCCCCCTCGTTTCCAGCAGCCGTCTCCATCACGTTGAAGCTGCGCTCCTGCTGGTACGTAAAGCCGATGATTCCCATCTCCGCACGCTTCGCCAGCGCAGCCTTAAGGCTCTTTACGGCTGGGTCTTCTTCGGGAACATTGATGGAGTGAATATTGAACTGAGCCAGCCCCACCCCGTACTCCGCCATCTCAGCGGACAGAGAGGTCTTCAGGGCCGATGACAGCGCCTCGAGCTGAGTGCTGATTTCCAGGACGGAGATGCCCGCACGAGTAATTGCGTTTGCTATTTCCGTTTTAATCCGGGTGATAAATACACCTCGGAAATATTCCGCAAGAGTGTCGCTATCAAACCCCGGAAGGGTACCAACCAACTTCAAAAGGAATTTCTTCGGGTCAGTAATGCGAATACCATACTGCCCAAAGGCACGAACCGGAACCATGACGCCATACTTCGGGTCTTGCAACTGAATGGCATCGGGCGTCCCCCACCGGACGTCGAGATTGGTAACGCGATTGACGAACCATACTTCCGCTGTGAATGGAGATTTTCCGCCAAAGGGAACTCCAATGAGCGTGCGGAGGACTGGTAGATTTTCAGTGCTAAGCGTATGGCGACCGGCACCAAACGGCCCCTCATAGGCGCCGCCTCGAACGACAAATGCCTCCTGGGATTCATTTACGATGAGCTGCGTCCAGGTCGATAGCTCTTCGGACGGGAATTTCCAAGCCAGCAGGTTGGGACTGCCGTTCCACTTTACTAAGTCAATGACTGCCATACTCTTCTCACCCGCAGATGGAGAATCTTGAGCCGCTCACCTTGTCAGCAGCCACTTAATTGTGCGCCCTCGTTTATACAACTGACGCTGCGACATGTACCCCCCACATAGGAGGGGATTCCCACAGAACGACGATTACCACCATCAGAAACAGGAAACGACAAATAAGTGGGAAACTTTAGGGCTAAAAAAATCGACGTACCAAGCACCATTTCTAGCGTGGATACTGCGTTTGTGCCCCCCCTTCCGTAACTCAGAGCGACGCGAGCGAGATATCGTTCGGACCGAATGACTCTCTGCGGCTTGATAGCAGTCTTCCGCACGATTGGGACACTTCGCGTCTCAAGCGGGCGGCTGACCGACGCCGCACAAACTCATGACTTGGAGAGTAATGGCACGCGCCCAATCAAGACACGGAACGTCTCGATAATCCCCTAGACTCCGAACCCAGGTACTCTTGGGAAACGAGCGATAACCGCCCCGATGCGCTGATTGAGCTGTCTACCTCGGCACTCATAGTCCCCGACAAAGTTTTCAATTGGCACCTTAGTACGGTCACAACCGCCCATGCACATTACGTTCGGACTCAACCTAGACGGTCGCCAGGGACCCTCGCTCAAGAACACCCTTAACGAACCTGTCGTTGGTCGGATGGGCCTACTTGGACTCCTCGAGATGTACCTGGGTCTGAGCCGGCCAGAGGTTTCCCAAGCGCGCCGCGTGACGAGCTACCTGGGCCACTTGAGAAGGCATGCCGACGGGCCCCGCTTTTACAGCCAGTCTTTGGAAGCGGACAGTGTTGGAACGAGCGCCCGCCTATTGGCTTGGCGCGATGAATGGCGCCTTGCTGGCTGGGACGGCTCCACGCCAGCCGGTAGCCCAAGAAGGCTCGAAGAATTGGCATTGGTCGAGCAATCGGCCTTCGGCGATATTCCGCCCGGCGAGGCCGAGCGCCTCACCGAAGTGTTGGCTTGCCTAGCCACTGAACGCACTCCGATTCGGTCCGTACTGCTGGTGGACCCAATAGAAAGTTTCCCAGTGGTCTGGCGTAGGGTCTTAGCCGTACTGCCAAACGTCACACAGTGGCAACCAGAACCGCAGGGGAGCGGGCAGCTGCGACAGTTGCAGGAGCGCGCCGTTCAAGCGCTACGCGATGGCCAACTCGAAATCTTGGAGGGCCCCGTTGCCGATGGCAGCGTAGTACTCGCACAGGCGTCAACTCGCGAGACAGCCGAGCATTGGCTTAGCGCCGCGTGCCGGTATCAAGATGCAGACCGATTGCTGGTCTGCGAGTCTGAGGGCGACTCACTGGATGCCACGATGATGGCAACAGGCGGTGCCGGCAGCGGCTTTCGGAACGCAAGCGGGCTTCGCCCCGCCCTGCAGGCCGTGGGGCTAGCGCTTGAGATGTGCTGGATGCCAGTGGATATTGGGCGGCTCGTCGAGTTCCTCTCACACCCAATCGGCCCTTTCAGCCGCAGCGTGCGAGCAAGCCTGGCCAGGGCTGTGGCGGACCAACCGGGCATCGGTGGCGAAGCCTGGGAGAAGGTCAAGGCTGACCTCAAGACGAGCGATGAGGGGGCGTCCATCCTCAGTGACATCGCATTTTGGCTCGAGGGCGAACGCTGGACTCGAGACATGGGAGCCCCCGTGGATGCCCTGCTGACGCGCATCGATAGGCTCGCTGAAGCGATTCGCAAGCGTCTTACCGGCGACGAGGCTCTGCGTGCGGCACTCACCCCTGCCGCAGGTCAGTGCGCAGCCATTCGTGACGGTCTCATTGAGTTCCAAAGTCAAGGCGTTGCCAGCCTAACGCCGCGTCAGGTTGAACAACTGATAGCGCAAGCCACGCCAGCTGGGGTCATGAACCCCGGCGCGCCCGCTCAGGTGGGCTGCATCCGCGCCGAATCGAGTGCCGGTGCTTGCATCGAGCCTGCCGACGAGGTCATCTGGTGGATGCCTTCAACGCCGCAATTACCGCAGTCTCTTCCCTGGTCCCAGGCCGAACTGGCAGCGCTGCGCAAGCTAGGCGTCGAGTTGTGCGGCCCGCAACAGGAACTCAATGCGCTGGCCCAGCAGTGGCTGCGACCACTTCTGGCAGCCAAGAAGCGATTCGCATTAGTGCTGCCGCCCGCCGGCGCCGAAGAGCACCCCTTCAGCCAACTGCTTCTGAGGCTGGCACCAACCCTGCAGAACAGTTGCATCAACCTGGACACCGAGCTTGGCAATGAGTTCGTCGGGACGCTCTCGGCCAGTCTCGCCAGCATGCAACTGCCGCAAGCCCCCAGATACATTGAGTTAGGAGAGCCGTTGGCGCTACCCGTCGAAAGACAGTCATATACAGCCCTCTCGGAGCTGTTCAACGCCCCCGCACTTTACGCTGTCAAACGAGTTGCTCGGCTACGCCCCACGCGGATGCTCGCCGTCGAAGAAGATAACCGTCTCCTAGGTACTCTCGCACATCGCGTCTTTGAGAAGCTCTTCGAGCAGATTGGTAGCCTGACTTGGACCGACCAGCAAGCCATCGAGTGGTTTCGAGAACATATCGATGAACTGCTGGCGACGGAAGGGGCGCTGCTTCTAATGCATGGCGCCGGGATGAGTCAGCAACGATTCAAGTCGGTATGCGAGGGTGCAATCCTCTCCATGCTGAGTCACCTGCGAGCGGCCGGTGCGACGGAGGTTCGTACCGAATTCGACCTTGAGGGAAAGCTCGGTGGTGTGCATCTCGTCGGCAAAGCCGACTTGCTCGTGCAGTTGCCCAATGGGCAGTCCGTGGTACTAGACATGAAATGGCGCGGCGACAAACGCTACGCCGCCACATTACATGGAGGCCAGCACCTGCAGCTGGCCCTCTACTCTTCACTCTACGAGCAGCAAACGGGCTCCGCCCCGGCTGCATTGGGCTACTTCATCCTCGAGTCAGGTGCAATGTTCGTGACGGCACCTGATGTCATGCCCAAAGCGCAGGTACGCACACCTCCTGCTGGGTCGACTGCCGACTTGCTCCAACAAGCAATGACGAGTTGGAAGTGGCGCGCCGAACAATGGTCGGAAGGACAAATCGACGTTGTACCCATTGGGGGGGGCGACGACTTCCAGGGGCCACCAGGAACGCTGCAAGTTGAAGGGCCAAAGACTTGGGACAAAGACCTTCTGGTACTGCTTGGAGGCTGGGAATAATGAATAACATCGAGTTCATCAGCGCCGGCGCCGGCAGCGGTAAGACCTACAAGCTCACCACCACTCTAGCGGAAGCGCTTGAATCGGGAGCTGCACGTCCGCAGGCCATCCTCGCCACAACGTTCACTGTCAAGGCGGCGACGGAGTTGCGCGAGCGTGCACGCTCACGGCTCCTCGACAAAGGCCGCATCGACTTGGCGACGGCAATTGGTCAAGCCAGACTCGGCACCGTCAATAGCGTTTGTGGACAGATGCTCAAGCGCTTCTGCTTTGAACTGGGCCTATCTCCTGACCAGACCGTGCTGAGCGAGGGGCAGACCAAGCGGTTGCTGGCCGCATCCCTTGCCGAAACGCTCGATAAAGATGGGCAGGCAGAGCTCGTTGAACTCACCGCCAAGTTCGGTATCGAGCAAGCCGAATGGTCCAAATCCATTGAGAACATAGTCAAGGCTGCTCGAGACAACGACATCTCTCCGGTGCAACTGCGCGCCATGGGTGCCAGGAACGCCGACCTGATGTTGGCTAACTGGCCCACGCCGTCGAAAGGGGCCGACCCCACGGAAGCCCTGACCGCCGCGTTGACCCAGGCATTGGCAGATGTATCTGCCTACATCCAGCAGACCGAAGCAGCTGGAGGCCAAGTCGCGAAGAACCTGCGAGAGGGACATCAGGAACTGGAGCGACTCGAGCGGGTGTTCCGTGCGGGCCGATGGACTTGGCAAGACTGGCTGGCCTCGTGCAGCATCGAAGCCGGCGCCAGGGTCAAGGATAGAGTTCAACCCGTCGCCGAAGCCGCTCAGGTGCACGAATCTCACCCGGCCTTCCATGCTGACGTGCGTCGGTATCTGGATTTGGTCTTCAACCTAGCCGCCGAAGCTCTCGACTCATACGCCGAAGCCAAGCGAATGCTGGGTGCCGTTGATTTCAGTGACCAAGAAGTCTTGTTGCTTAACGTTCTGCGTGATAATGAAGAGGTGCGCGAGGCCTTGGTCAACGAGCTGGACTTGGTCATGGTCGACGAGTTCCAGGACACAAGCCCACTTCAGTTGGCACTCTTCGTAGAGCTAGCAAAGCTGGCCAAGCGCTCCGTGTGGGTGGGTGACCCCAAGCAGGCCATCTATGGCTTTCGCGGCGCAGATGCACGGCTCATTTCGGGGATTCTCGGCGCCATCGAGGGCTGGGGCGGTGAGATTGGCGAGCCTCTGGTCACGTCGCGTCGTTCGACACCTGCGCTCGTGTCGCTGACGAATTCAGTGTTCGAATCGGCGTTCTTGCCTGACCTTGAACCCGAGGACGTTCGGTTGCAGCCTTGGCGTTCTGATATCGCGGACCAACCTGTTCTTTTGAACTGGAACTTTGAGAGCAGCAAGAACGAGACGGATTACCTCGGTCTTGGACAGGCCGTGCACGCGCTAGTTAACTCGGACCTCAAAGTCGAGGACAAGGCAACAAAGACATTACGACCAGTCCGTCCTGGTGATATTGCGGTCTTGTGCCGTAAGAATGACCAAGTCGAACTGGCGGTGGCATCGCTGACCCGGTGGGGCATCCCGTCGGCAAGCCCCCGCGCAGGTCTGCTGGGAACACCTGAGGCCTTCTTGGTCCTGGCGTGCCTGCGACGTTTGCTCGACCCCGGCGATACCGTCGCATCTGCCTTGGTGCTCAGCCTCGCGGACGGTGTTCCCGTGGAGGAGTGGCTTGCGGACCGGCTCACATTTATCGCCGAAAAGGGCGCAGTTTCACACCAGTGGAAGACTGCTGGTGCCTCAGCGCATCCGTTACTTGTTCGCCTTGAAGCCCTAAGACCAAAGCTGGCGGCGTTGACGCCCAAGGAAGCACTGCGATTGGCCAAGGCCGAGTCGCATGTCGCACGGGTGGCCAGCCAGTGGTCGAGCTCACCTCAACAGGCCAGGACTCGAATCGCCAACGTCGAAGCCCTGGTGGAGCTCGCCACAGCTTACGAGGATGAATGCGAAGCGGCCAAGCGGCCGGCGACGGTTAGCGGTTTGCTACGCTGGCTTGAAGCTCTGGCCGAAGCTCAAGATGACGACCGCGCAACAGTTGCCGACGATGCCGTCAGTGTGATGACCCACCACGGCGCCAAAGGCCTTGAATGGCCCGTCGTTATCCTCTCGTCTCTAGGAACCGAAGCACGAAGTGCTTTGTGGGAAGTTCGCGCTCGCACCGAGGGGAACTTCAATGCTGAGCGCCCCCTAGAGAACCGGTTCGTGCACTTCTGGCTCAAGACCTGGGGCAGACGCACGCAACCCCAAGCTGCTGCAAACGCGGAGGCCAGTGTCATCGGCAGAGCGATGGCGGCGGACGCCCTAGCGGAGAATAAGCGGTTGTTCTACGTCAGCATGACCCGCGCGCGCGACGTCAATGTCCTGGTCTCCTGTGTGCGCAGGAGGGGCGCTAATCGAGGCTGGGTTGACGAACTCGGCGCCACCGCTCTGCTCTTTGGCGATAGCGGCCCGGTTGCGCTATCGGACGGCAAAACCATCCTGAGAGAATCCCGGACCTGGACGGCCGGAGATTGCGCCCTCGAGCCACCTGAGCAGGTGGCGACCACTTGCAGCTGGTTTGTCGCTGCGCCGGCCAAGGACGCCCAACCGCTGTGGTATCGCCCAAGCAACGCCACAGGCGGGGCATATGGCGTCGCTGAGTCTGAGGCGGTAGGTACGCGCATCGCAATTTCTGGCAGTGTTGCAATGGACACCCTGGGGACAGCATTGCACCTTTGTGTAGCGCGCGCTAGCGTGGCAGGCGCGGTCTCCGAGGTGGACGTCGAACGCATCCTCTCGGCATGGGGTGTAGCCCACGCGGTCGACAACACCGCAGTGCTTGCTCAGATACGAGCCTTCTTTGCATGGCTGCAGCAACGCTGGCCGGATTGCGCAGTCCATGTAGAGGTACCTGTGGAAGCCAATCGCCCAGACGGAACCCGATTGCGGGGCCGTATCGACCTGCTGGTGGAAACACCAGAAGGATGGGTTCTGTTGGACCACAAGGCCAACCCTGGCGGCACGAGCCGCGACGACTCGCTTGTGCAACAGCATGGACCTCAACTCTCTGCCTACGCCCAGGCAATCGAAGCCTGTACGGGCAAGGCGGTCAGAGAACAGTGGCTGTATCTGCCTGTGGCTGCTCGGGCGGTAAGAACAATGGCCGTGTAGCAGTGGAGGCTTCCCTCCACGGATTTACGGACAGAACGGAAGCGGCGGGAGCGTTCCTAAGCAGCACGCCGAGGATGTGTCACGGTGTGCTGCGCAATAGCTGCGTGAATACCGCGATGGAGTGTCGGCGGCGAAACGAAATTGGCCGAACTTAAAGGGTACCGTTGAGCTGATGGGCAAGCGGCCCGAAGCTGTCGTGCTCGCGGATTAGTCGGCGCTCTAATTCATCCAAACTCTCGCCTTCCGCTGGGTTCTGAAGATAGGTGAGTACGATGCGTTGCCCGGCCCTAACCGCGTCAGCAAGAGCGTTATGAACCTTACGATAAGGGCGGCCTGGGTTCGATGCGTAAGGCTTGCCTGCCAACAGGTTCTCTACGTTCGTCCAATAACGGCGAGTACGGCTGTACCCAACGGGCGGGCCCTTGCGCCCGGCAATACCGATAAAGACCCCACCCCGCTCACCGTCTGCCGTGAATATCTCCCACCGATAGGCGTACGGCAGGGCTAGGCTGAAACTCACCGGCTCCACCACCTCCGGCGCGAAGCGCTGGGAACGCTCCGCCCGAGCCAGCGCATTGCCGCCAACTGCCGCCTTACGTTCCGGACGAGCGCCGCCTCCGTTAGCAACCCGTCTGCAAGTCGGGGCCGAGGTGGCTGCACGCTGACCAATCAGTTCAACCTCACTGTCAATGATGCTCAGAAGCTGCTCAAGCGAGCCGTCGAATCGCTCACGCACCTCGCGGTGCTCTGCCCGAGAAGAGGCCGCGCGCTTAAGGTCAAAGACACTCTGGTGAGACATTGCGAGCAAGCGTACAGCACGCAGTTCAGAGTTGCCTTCCACGCTGACCCAGACGGCCAGCCTATTCTTGCGCACGTCAACTCGCAAATGCGGGCGGTGCACTTCAATCGATTCTCGCAATGCCACCAGGCGTTCCTGGCCACTGTTTTCTTGACTCACTCTTGCGACTCCAATCGCGTATCACAATTTAGTGGAATCCCACAAATAGTTGTGTCGGGCAGCTCAATCCTTTCTGGCCTCCATAGGCGGCAGAAGGTAGTCTACGCTGCGAGCCATCCAGGCATTCGCATCTGCGCCTGCGTCAACCAGTTCGGCCACTAGGTCCGCTGTCTGCTCAGGGCCTCCGCCAAACGACAGCTCCCAAAGAAAGCCATGGATAAACTGGGCAAGTGATAGCGCGAGCACCACTGAGTTCAGCATGCCACAGTGGCCATCCTCGCTCCCAAAAGTTGCTTAGCTGGAGTGTAGTCACCGACATCATGACCGCCCGGACTAAAATTTCATATCTGAAATTTTTCACAACTCGAACATCATCGACGAATCCGTTGCTTCGTTATCCCGGGCCGACGCAGAGGTTGCAGCTTCGAAAACTGCGGTCGTCCCGTCGAATCTTATGCTCGATGTACTGTGGAAACGTATCCCGGATTCGAATCCAGAATTGCGTTTGGCCGAGGGCTGCCGCCCCGTTCTCCCGGCACCACGACATATACAGGTCGTAGACTTCACTCTTCGGCAATCTCGGTACCCCCTCGCAGGAAACCTCGTCCTCGGCACACCAAGCTTTGACGCTGTTCGTCTCAATGCGAGCGCTATGCAAGGCGCTCGACATTGCGTTGGGCAGCACAGGGGCGAACGAGCCACGTTTCTGCAGGCGCATGAGCCCCTCCAAGGCCCAAGCCAATACGCCCGGTAGCTCCTCGCGGATGATGAACTCCGCCAACAGGGGGTCCTGCTCGACCTCGGGAATGGTCACGTTGAACGGAACAATGTCCCAACGTCGCCAGAAGCCATGTGAGTGGTCTTCGATTCTCGGCAAGTGATTGCCTAAGACAAGCCATTTCCCCATGACACAGAGGCTCAGCGGGTCCTTGTACTTTCGGTCGACGAAGACGCGCTCGCCCGCGATGAGCGACTTGAGCAGTTGCTCGTTGATGTTCTTGCGCGGAGCCTCATCGCAATAAATAAGGCTCGCGCCGATAAGCACCGAGAGTTTGAAACCGTCGAGACCATCGAGACTGATGGCGGCCACATAGCCATGCAGAGCCTGGATAACGTTGGCCAGCACCCCCTTTCCGTTCGCTCCGCCACCAATCCAAAATTGAGCTCGCTGATGCCGCGCGTCAGCGGTCAGCGTGTACCCCGCATACTCCTGAACGCGTTGACGTACATCGACGTCTGGCAGCACTCTTTCGATGAACTGCTTGAACCTGCGCGGCTCTGGTCCCGCCACATCATAAGGACAGGACAACGAGTACTGCACGCCCCAATCGCGACGCGGCGCAATAAGGACGGGCCCATCATTCGAGATGCGAACGTAACCATTCGTACACGGGATGACGAATTCATCTGGCACGGGCGGCAGCAAGGGAACCCATAAAATTGCGGCTTTATGTGCTGCATTGGCATTGCGTGGCGAGGCGTTGGCCCGGTCGGTGTTCACTAGCCATTCGTACGCCATCGCTTCGCCGAATTCCTCGCTCACGGCCGCCCAAAAAACACCGTTCCAGTGGTACAGAAGGCTCCGGTCGCTCGCGTAGTTCCCAGTCTGCTTCAGATGCTCAGCGTAGTCGTGCGGCCTGAAATTAGACATTGCCGCTCCGCGAGAAAGCTACTGCGATGATTTCGGTAATCTCGTCGCGCTTCCAAAAAGCACGGCGACCGAGGTAGCCCGGCCTTGGCAGCTTCCCGATGCTTACCCAGTAGTCGACGGTGCGGAGTGAAATGCGCAGTAGCTCTGCCAGTTCTGTTTTTGATATGATTTCCATGAGTGATACTTCGCAATTGTTGCTAGTAATTGCGTGTATCAACGGCGGTTTAAACGTGCTCTTGCTTGGCATGGACGCCGACCTGAAGCAGCCTCGAGATTCCCTGTCGCGAGGCCGCTCCACTTCGACTGCTCCAACCCCTGCTCCAACTGATTCCGAACTGTTGGCGCAGGGAAATGCGATGTATTTCCCGCCGATTCGCCGGTCGCTCCAACTGCTCCAACCTTTTTCCTAAACTTTAAGCGCGGGCGAGTGGGAGAAAAGTTTTTCCGAAGTAGCGGAGCAGTTGGAACGCCCGGTTTTTTCAGTGACAAACCCTCATAATTCCGTTGCCGACCTATTCCGGCTTAGCTGGAGCGATGTTGGTACAAAGGTGGCGCAGGGGGGGGGCTCACAGGAATCAATTCGCTAAGCTGATTGTTCACCCCACATGCTCCGCCGCAATCAACCTTACGGCCATCGATTCGCAAGCGAGCTAATCTTTCATAGCTGAAATTTCAACAACTCGAGCGTCAGGAGCAGCGGGAAATTGCGGACTGGTGGGCCGGATGCAGGTCAGTGCACAGGCGACGGCTTTTTCCTGCGCCGTGGAGGACTGATGTGCAATGCACATCGTTGTTGTGCAATGTACATTCTCTTCCCTCGCGCGCGGACCAGAGCGAAAATGGTTGGGTTGCGCCCACGCCAATGTTCGCCAATGATGGAGTATCTCGCCATGAACAGTTCATCCAGCCATCCACTCGCGCTTACCGAAGTTCTGCTACGCGATGCGCAGGTCGCCGAGCTCTCTGACGCCACACGAATTGCGTGCGCTTTCGAAGCTGGATTCCGCTACCTTCAGAAGGCAGCCGTCCCACTGCTTCAATCGCCAGGACTCGACATCAAAACGGAGGCCGCGTTGTCGAACGGTTTCGAAAGACTTCGGTGTTCAACCGATGACCAGCGGTTGGGCCGTCAGCTATTGATATGGTTTGAGCACCGGTACGAGCTTCCGCCGCTGCCCTGCTCCGCGAATGATGCGGTCACTTGGGCAAAACGGATTCGCCGAGCCAGCAGGGCGTATTGACAGTCCGCTAAGTGGCCCTCTTCGGGCACGACCTGTCCCGCTTCGGGGAGCCTTCTCCGAGGGGCGCTGCTCGCCAGCATCTATACGCTTTGCTCAAAGATTTCATATATGAAATCGCCAGCGCTTGCGCGGACTTAGGGCTATGAACATTCCGACTGCTGGTAGCGCCTAATCATTGCATTTCTGCCTCATATTGGCGCTGTATGTTGGCCCCGTGAAGACCAAGGGGGGGATGCCAGAATCCTGGACAGCGTGACGGACCTTCGTGTTCAGCAGTCCAGATGGTGCTCGGTAACCATCGGACATGCGGGTAACGTGACATCTCCATCGTCGGCAGGTTAGTCGATTCCAGTTGACCATATCGGTAAGCCGGCTAAAACCGGTTCCTACATTTCGTTCGATTAACTACTTACGTGTGGCTGCACAAATCCGATAGAGATAACGCAAGCAAGAACCTATGCTTCGTAAGCATAGGTTCTTATGAAAGGAAATAACTCTCTTAATTTCAATAGCTTGCAAATTTTTCGTTACGACATAACGCATCAGCGTAACGCAATCAACTTCCCTTTGGTTTGTGCCGTCCAGCCTACGGACGAAATGGATTTGACATATGCACAACTTATTGACCTCCACCGAAAACGACTCTGTGGGGATAGTGTTGCCGACGGGGTCTCCGCCATCGAGACGCAAGCTTTCCGAAATCAACGCTCGACCCTAAACAGCTATCTGAGCTTTCTTGGCAAGACCGCCGATAACCGCGTAGGCCGAGAATTTCTCGAACAATTCGAGCAGAAAGCTGCTGCCTATCTTGCTGAGTGGGCGCATAACCCTAAAAGTCGCTCCGACCGCCAGTCTCATTTGCGCGCGTGGCATCAAACCGTGCTTGCAGCTCAGTCACCTTCTGCAGCCGTTCACGAGTCCACGTTCCATACGGAATTGCGTCGCTGCATTGCCATGCAAGACTTGCCTCCGAAGGCGCTCGCGCGCAATGCGGGCGCATCCACGTCTGCCATTCAGCGCTGGATGGCAGGCGCGTTCCCCAATACGAGTGGGCTTCCCTCGCTACGCCGTGTTGAACACGCCTTGGGTCTCGCGCGTGGGCACCTCGAAAAGCTGCTTCCTTCGATGCATGAGGAACCTCCGCAATCTGCCCCGCCTATCTCGTTTCGAGAGCGGATGCTAAGGACACCATATTTCGTTCCAGTCGCGAACCTGAGCGCTGATTGGCAAGCAGAATGGCAGGCATTCTTCACGTACAAAACAGCCTCATCTACCGTGCTTCGTCGCAATGGCGGGTGGCGGCTGTTACCCGAAGAAGAGTGCTGCATCCCAAGGACGACGCTAACGCACCGTGACGGCTTCGCCTGTTCTACAGCGTCCATCGAACTCACCCGTATCCGCTCGTTCATGGGGTTCCTCTGTATCCCAACGACCGGTGAAAACGAGACACCAGAAGCACGAGCCCAGCGCGAACAGAAGCGCCGCAAACGCCGAAGGGGACTCGGCCTTCAGTTAAGCCAGGTACAGACACTGGCAATCCTTGCGGTACCGATGTACGTTGATGCGTACCTTCACTTCATTACCGAAGGTTCAGACGGGCTTATCCACAATGGGCATAACGGATTCGCAACGCTCGTCGCATGCCTGACGCGGCCGGAAACCGGGTATCTCTGGCAGCAGCCCGAGTTTGCAAACAAGCTGGCCGCCGAGGCTTTGGAGGAGAACGATTGGCGGCAGATGTGCGAGAAAGCGTACAAGCTCGCGCAAGAGTGGAAACGGAAATTCAACAAAGCCAAAACGAAATCGCGCGACCCTGGGGAGCCCATTCAGCCGCTACTCGACCTCGATGAGCCGCTCGGCCCTCTCTTCCGGGCAATCCGGCATCTAGATGAAGCCGCCTCCAACGCGCCGCCGGGCAGTGTGATGCAGGCCGAAAGCAAGCGCGACGCCCTGCTTTTGATGCTCCTAGTCAGCAATCCGCTCCGGGCGCGGACAATCAGTCTGATTCGCTGGCATCCGAACAACCGCAGCCACCTGTACAGGCATCGTGACGGCATATGGCACATCCGGCTGATGGGACGTCACTTCAAGAACTGTGAAGGTGCCCAACTGACGGACTACGACGCCCCGTTAGAGCTGGATGGCCTCGGCGAGCGCCTGGACGAATATCTTGAGGAGTACCGGCCGGTGCTGATACGCAACAATCCAACGTCCGAGTGGCTGTTCCCGAATAGCCGGACTGGCGGGAAGCATGCGTCGCTAGAGAAGGTGGTACGAAAAATCACCGAGCGCTATGTGCCGCAAATTGATAGCGTGGGTCCCCACGCTATTCGGCATCTCGTAGCGACCGACTTCCTGTCCAAGTCGCCAGGGAATTTCCGGCGTGTAGCGCAACTGCTGCACGACACGTTGGAGACGGTGCTGAAGCACTACGACCACGAGCCCACCGACAAGGCCTTTGGTCAGCATGGTGCTCATCTGGCCCATCTCGCAAAATTGGCCAGGGTTTGACCTCAATAAGACCGGTCCACACCAAATGGGGCCGCGTGCTGGCGCCGATAGTAGGCAGTCTTTGCGAGGGAGGGCAGTAACTGGAGCGCAGAGTTGGCGCCCGCTTTGCCGCCGCCCTTTCCTCGCAGATGGTGCTCGTCCCGGCGGGTAAAGATTAACAATGTCGGACGAGCTGCTTCCTGCCTGCAGTCGGTCGCCCGCGTCACTATCACCGGCAGGTAGCAAGAATACGGTGGTAGCGACGTTGAAGTTTGTCCCAGTCACCTTGCAGCGTCGCCTCAACGCCCGCAAAGCCTTGTATTGGGCCGGATACTCCTCGAAAGCCTGCGCGCTCGAGTAACCGGCCCGCCATATCCACTACAACCTGCGCCTCCAGACTATGAAGCCCGCTTTCCTGAACGAGGGCGTAGCGCGCATACGTCAACATCGCGAGACGCGGCTGAGTAGCCAGCTGGACCGTATTGCATACGAGTCGCATGACGTACCAGTTCAACATTTCTACGCGCCATTCAACTTCGCCCGGCAATTCATGGGCGGGCAGCACAACATCCTTCCCACCCAGCCGTACAGAAAGCTCACCTCCAAATCGCGCAAGCACAGCACGGGTGGTCGCCGGCACGTAGTTCACTGCTGCTTCGTTCATCTGTCCTCCCATCGAACGTCCAAAAACTAGACACCAATGGTCGACGCCTACGGGAACGAGATGCAACGATTTTTGATTACGAAACCTCTGTCGACGCTACCCGACCGGCCGACGAAATTTCGTTGGCAGCGGCAAAGCAGAAGCCGTCGGTACCTATACGCAGTGATTCCGACATGCGTCGGAAGCACTGAGGTCATCAATGGCACAACGCAAAAACGGAGGGGGGCGCCCTGGCATTACAGTCGAAGATGTCAAACGCGCCTGCGATGCTTTGCGCAAGCAGGGACGACCCGTCGGGCCAGTGAACATCCGGCTCGAACTCGGACGCGGAAGCTACAGCACAATCATTCGTGCGATGCGGACGCTGGGTGTAGCCTCGGCTCTTAAGGGCAAACGGGAATCGCCTCCTTGAATATGCATGATTAAGCGACCCCGACCGGGGTCGCTTCTCAGTGGAACGCCATGCATCTATTCGCTTGCAACTCCGACACCAAAGTGCCCGCGATTGCCGCGCCGTGAAGTTGCTCTAATCCATCGAACGGGCCTGAAACCGCGCCGCAACCCTCTAGGCTGTCAGGAAGCGACAAAGGCTTTTCTCAGGCGAGCCGCTCCTTCAGGAACGCCACGAGATACGGAGTAGCGGCGGCGGCCACGGTCGACGCGATGGACGGGTCAATGCCCATTTTTCCCGCCAGGGACTCTGCCACGCGACCGGTCAGAATGCCCTCGCCGCCCTCCACCAGCGACTTGAAGAAGCCGTCACCCCGGATGAGGCCTGCGGCGAACGCTGTAAAAAAGCTTCTGCCTCCATGCTCGCCCATCAGGCCAGCATTCTGTTCTTCAACGTGGGCGTGCGCCGTCTCTGCTGCCTGGCTCAGCATCGCCTGCGCATCGCCCGTACTGATGCCTTGAGCAGCCAGGGCTTGGGTAGCCTGGCTCCCCTGTTCAGAGGCAAGGAATTCGGAAACGAGTTGCTGTACGTCCATGGAACGTTCTCCTGGGGTTATAGCATTTAGGCAATCGCCCTGCGACCACCACCATCAGCGCTGCGTGAAAGATAACCTTCTAAGCTTCTTTACGCCGGCTATCCATGCCGCACCAGGCTGGTTCCGAAGCACGCAGCCGCCGACACGACCGGCACGGCATTTGCGCAGCAGATTAGCACCGCTGCTTCGGACCAAGTCAGTCCTCCGCCATCGCACAACCGCGTCATGTATCGCATTGACACAGACTTCCATGGTCAGTCCATGTGGCCGCGAGCAGCCACCCCCGCAGTTCGTCTTAGTGTGACGCGCCGATTCGTTTACCACTATTGGCTCGCACAACCCGGTAGGGCCGGCCACGCGGTCGCCGTTATTCCGTATCCCAGACCGGGCCTCATTGCTGACGGGAGGCGACCGAGGCAAAGCCGTCATCCACTCTGAACAAATCTACCAAAATATGTTGATTCTGATACACCGAGTTGCTACATTGATAACCAAGCAGCCCAGAATATGCTGGAATTTAGGGGATTTTTGAAATTTTCGAAAATGTCCCTGATTCGCCACCAAATACCAAAAAGCCCTGCTTCGGCAGGGCTTTTTGCTTTTCTGCTGCTTCCGTGCGTCCCTAGCCCCGGCATAGGGGCCCAGGTTAGGCAAGCGCCTCAGCACGCGCAGGCGCCGCAGCGGCAACCGCCAACACCCAATCCGTCGTCAACGCCGGCTGCGTCACGGGCAGCATATGGCCGCCATCAATGATGCGCAGGTTCACGCGATCGAGCTTCTGCTTGAGCGCTTCGCCCTGGCGTTTGACGTTGAGGATGCGATCACCGCGACCGTACAGCACGTCAACCGGCACCGTCATCGAGGCATAGCGGCGTTCCATGTCAGGCAGATCTTCCGGCGCAGAAACGAGATCCGACGATGCCGCATAGAACACGTGCGGACGCAGCCCCAGCAAGCCGCCGCCCTTGAACGGGAAATCCCTCGGCATGGTTTCAGGCGCGAACACCGCGGCGATCGCCTTGCGAGAATTGATGATCGACAGAGGAATCGCAAGCGTCCATGACACCAGCCTGCGCACCAGCGGCGACGGCAACACGAGGCCCTTGAACGCACCGGGCGGCGTGCTTTCTGCATGCGTGAGCGGCGCGATCAACGCAAGCCGGCGAATGACTTGCGGATGGTTCAACCCCACCGCCAGTGAAATCGCCCCACCAAGCGAATGCCCCACCAGCACGGGCTTGTCGAGTCCAAGCTTCTCGATGCACTGCGCGACCACGCGCGCCTGCGCGTAGATGTTGGCAGGCGAATCCGCCCCGCGCACGGACCGCCCTGCCCCCGGCCGATCGATCACGATCACGCGATGCGAGCGCGCCAGCCGATCCATATCCAGATACGCAAAGTTGCGCAGGTTGCCGCACAAGCCATGCACGAACACGATGGCGGGGCCTTGGCCACGATCGGTGTAATGCACGCGGTCTGCCCCGACATCAATGAACCTGCCTTCAGGCGGAAACCCTTTTGTGACGCGGCGCGCGATAAAGAAAGTGAACGCAATAGGCGCCAGGAGTGCAAATGCGATGACGCCAAGAATGGTGCTGGTCATTGTGTCCCCGATGCGGCAGGCGGTTAAGCGGGCTGTGCCGCGCCGATCGGCTGGGCGCGGCGTTCAAACTGCATGGCGCTGTCGGCGAGTGTGCCGAACCTGAGCATCATCAGATCGCGTGCGTAGTTCTGATACGACTTCCACGGCTGCTTGTCGCCCTGCTTGGGCAGGATGCCGGCGGCACGCTGAATGTAGCCGGACGTCAGATCGACGGCGGGCTCGCGGCTCATGGCTTCGTCGTCCAGACGCGGCACGCAGGTATCAAACCCGTTGGACTGCATGTGGTTGAGCAGCCTGCAAACGTACTGCGCAATCAGCTCGGCCTTCAACGTCCACGAGGCATTCGTATAGCCGAACGACGACGCGAGGTTCGGTACGCCGCTGTACATCATGCCCTTGTACGACACCGTCTCTGCCAGGTTCACAACGCGCCCGTCGACGCTGATGGCGGCCCCGCCCAGCACCTTCAGCTTGAGCCCCGTGGCGGTGACGACTACGTCGGCATCCAGATGCTCTCCGCCCTTGAGCTGCAGGCCGGTCGGCGTGAAGCGCGCGATTTCGTCGGTCGCAATCGACGCCTTGCCCGCGCGGATCGTCTTGAACAGATCGCCATCCGGCACGAGGCACAGACGCTGGTCCCACGGGTTGTAGCGCGGGGTGAGGTGTTTGCGCACGTCGAAGCCGGGGCCGATCTGCTTACCGGCCATGCGGATGATGAAGTCTTTGAATGCCTTGGGCTTGCGACGCGCGAGGCTGTAGAAGTACATCGTCAGCAGCACGTTCTTCGTGCGCACCAGCCGGTGAGCAAGGCCCGACGGCAACCAGCGACGCAACGTGTTGGCCACGGCATCCTGCTCGGGCCGCGAGACGATGTACGTAGGCGAGCGCTGCAGCATCGTCACGTGCTGCGCGCTGCCGGCCATCGCGGGCACAAGCGTGACGGCCGTGGCGCCGCTGCCGATCACCACCACACGCTTGCCGGCATACGACAGATCGTTCGGCCAATGCTGCGGATGGACAATTCGGCCCTGGAACGTGTCCATCTCAGGCCACGTCGGGGCGTAACCCTCTTCGTAGTCGTAGTAGCCGCTGCACATGTAGAGGAACTTGCAGGTGAACTGCACCGGTTCCTCGCGGGCGCCATCGCTGCGCTTGGCTTGCACGGTCCAGCGCGCGGCGGTGGAATCCCAACTCGCACCCGTCACCTTGTGGCGGAAGCGGATCGATTTGTCGATGCCGAACACGCGTGCGGTGTCGCGGATGTAATCGAGGATCGTCTGGCCGTCGGAAATGGCTTTGCTGCTATGCCACGGCCGGAAGCTGTAGCCGAGCGTGAACATGTCGGAGTCGGATCGGATGCCGGGATAGCGGAACAGATCCCACGTGCCACCGATGGTTTCGCGCCCTTCAAGGATGGCGAAGCGTGCCGACGGGCAGCGCTCGCGCAGGTGATACGCCGCGCCGATGCCCGAGAGGCCCGCGCCGACGATGAGCACATCGAGGTCTGTATCGGGTGCGGTTGCCCGATTGCGGGGCGCGCCCGGGCTGGCGCTTCGCTCCATCGTCGTATCCATGCGGTCTCCTGTTTGCAGCCGTGGGGCAGGCGTGGCAAATTTCGCACTAAATGTGGTGTGATTCGTCACCACTTTAATTTTTGGCCGTCCTGACGTCAAATAGCGAAATGGAGAAAACACTTGAAACGGCCGACGCACCCGCCAAGAAAGGCCGCCCGTATGGCGGTGTGGCGCCAGAAGCACGTGCTGCAGAACGCCGGGATGCGTTAATCCGCGCCGGCACGCGCGTCTTCGGCACGGTGGGTTTTCGGAAGGCCACCGTGCGGGCGATCTGCCAGGAAGCGAGGCTCAATGACCGGTACTTTTACGCCGCATTCGACAGCACCGAAGCGCTGCTGCGCGCGACCTACCAACAACATGCCGAAGACCTGCGCGCGCAGGTGTCAGAAGCCACCGCCGCTGCGGAAGGCACGCTGGAAGCTCGTATCGACGCCGGCCTGCACGCGTTTTTCGCCTTCTTGCGTGACCCTTGCGCGGCGCGCGTGCTGCTGTTGGAAGTAATGGGCGTGAGCCCGGAAACGGACGCGACCTACCAGCGCAACCTGCTGGAGTTCGGCAAGCAAATCATGGCGAATGCCCAACTGCCCGGTACCCACAATGACGACGATGCCGGGCTGCGCGCCGAACAACGCATCATCGGCCTGGCGCTCGTGGGTGCCCTGACCAACGTCGGTGCAGCATGGCTTCTGACAGGCTATCGCGATCCCGAAGACAAGATGGTGCGCAACTGCCGGCAGGTTGTGCTCGGCACGTTGCGCGCCATGCTGGGCGCTTAAGCCGTGCCTTCCGGCTTGCCCAGCCGGACCACGGTGACGCCGGGCGCCAGATGCCGCAGCGACGGCTGCAGCAGCACGCAGTTATCGTACGGCGTGATGATCTGCAGTTCTCCATCGGTGGCGATGACGGTGCCCGCGCGCTCAACGGTTTCCATACCGCGATAGTCGTCCGCAAAACGGAAGGCCGTGGATTTGGCGACCACCGGATCCGTCACTCGAATACATCGCACATCCAGCGCGGGCGCAATCCCCAGCCAATCCGATACCGTCGATGGGTCGACGGTGCCGAGCGCTACCAGGAAACGCGCGCACGCGTCCAGTGCCACATCGCGGCTCGCGCATTCAAAGTGCTGGCCGCATTCGATCAGCAGCGCGTTCTTCGGGCTGGCGGCATCCCCAAAGCCGCCGTAATCGCGCAGGCGTCGGCCCGCAGCATGGCCGGCATCGATCATCAGGTGCGAAGGCGCGCCGACCTGCCGGCCCAACGCGACGCCTTTCGCATGCGGACCAGTCAGCATCAGCGGTTCGGCCTTTTCGTGCATCGAGTGAATATCGAGCAGGTAGTCGACCGTGTCGATCACCGGGCGCAACTCACGCGCGCGACGCAGTTCCAGCGTGTTGCCGGGGCCGTCGAGCTTGTCGGCAGACCACACGCGGTTCAGGTCTTCGTCGATGAAGCGCGTGGCATCCGGATCGTTGATATCGAAACGCTCGTACGCCTCCACATTGGCGAAAGACAGCGTGAGGCGGCCACGCGCCGGCCGCACGCCGGCCGTCAGCAGCGCATCTACCGCAATCGCCCCACACAGCTCATTGCCATGCGTGAGCGCGTTGATCATCACGTGCCGGCCAGACATCCCGCTGTCGAACGTATGCACGTAATCAATGCCGTGCGTGCCGGCTTTCCAACGGCGGATATCAGGCTTGTGCAACTCGATCGGGTAGACCGGCAGCGTGGCGCGCAGCGCCTCCAGGGTCATCATGCGAAATCCTTCGGTGTGACGAGAAGTCTGTTCAGGTTCGGTCCGCACGAGCGCGCCCGCGCAGCATCCACAGCGAAGCCAGGCTGATCAGCGTGGTCGCAAACACATAAAAACTTGGCGACGTCTTGATGTGTGTGACACCGATCAGCCACGTAACGATCAGCGGAGAGAACCCGCCGAAGATCGTTACCGAGAGGTTGTAGCTCAGCGCCAGCCCCGTGCCGCGCGTACGCGTCGGGAAGATGTCGGCAAGGAGCGCCGGCAGCGGCGCCAGGATGGCGGCCAACAGCACGCCCACAATCGCCTGCATGATCAGCAGCGTCCAGAACGTCGGTTGCGCGACCAGCGTGGCGAACATGGGATACGTCGACAGCGCAATCACCACCATCGCAATCGACACCACGCGGATGCTGCCGAAACGATCCGCCAGCAACCCGAACGCCGGCGCCATCACCATCAGCATCGCGCCGGTGATCATCGTGCAGACCAGCGACGCACTGGTCGCAATGTGGAGTTGATTGATGGCATAGGTCGGCATGTAGACCTTCTGCACGTAATTGAATGCGGTGACGGCCACCACCACGCCCGCGCCCAGCAGCAGTCCGGGCAGACCCTGCGTGAGCGTGTCGCGCAGCGGCGAGCGCTCCTGCAGCGCAGCTGGCGCTTCCGCCTGCATGGCCATGAACTCCGGCGTTTCCGGCGTATGACGGCGGATGTAGACGCCAATGGGGCCGATCAGCAAGCCGAACAGAAACGCCACGCGCCAGCCCCATGACTCCACCTGGGCGGTGGTCAGCGCATAAGTCAGCCATGCGCTCAAGCCTGCCGCCAGCAATGTGGCAAGGCCCTGCGTGGCGGCCTGCCAGCTCGCGTTGTAGCCCATGCGCTTGCCGTTGGCGTGCTCGATCATGAACGCCGTGGCCGAACCGAATTCTCCGCCGGCCGAAAAGCCCTGCAGCAGGCGCGCCACGATCACGATGGCCGGCGACCACAGCCCGATCGACGCATACGTCGGTGCAAACGCGATCATCGCCGTGCCCAGCATCATCAGCAGGATCGACCACGTCAGCGCGGCCTTGCGGCCCACGCGGTCTGCATAGCTGCCAAGCACCATCGAACCGAGCGGCCGCATGATGAACGACACGCCAAACGTGCCGACCGAGAGCATCAGCGAGCTCCACGCATCGCCCGTCG
This sequence comes from Ralstonia wenshanensis, assembly GCF_021173085.1. Taxonomy (NCBI): domain Bacteria; kingdom Pseudomonadati; phylum Pseudomonadota; class Betaproteobacteria; order Burkholderiales; family Burkholderiaceae; genus Ralstonia; species Ralstonia wenshanensis. Next base: position 497,141 of record NZ_CP076413.1, on the reverse strand, counting down.
GGAAAAACAGCTTGCCGATGGTGATGGCGAAATAGCCATAGATCAGCAGATCGTAGTATTCGAGCGCGTTGCCAACGCTGGCTGCCAGTACGGCACGCCAGGGCGCGGGATGTCGATGGGTGTCGGTGGCGCGTGTGGATGCGCCGCTCGCATTGAGGGTGTGGGCTGGCATGGTTGTCTCCCCGTGGTCTGTGCCGGTCCGCCTGTTTTGCTGGATTGCACTGGCGGGCGAAGGTTGCGGAGGAGTCTAGGTGCCGCGCCCAGGCAGCTTGTGCCGTTTCGGCACAAGGTTGGGCTTTTTGCGATGCGCGTCAGGCGAGGTCGGTGCGGGCGTTGTTGTTGGCGTTGTCAACGGCCAGTTGCCATACCTCGTCAAGCAGCGCGCTCTGGTTGCTGCGCACGCGCATCATGCGGATGTTGACGTGGATGTGCCAGGCGTCATCGCCGGCGGGGCGCAGTTCACCCGCGTTCAGGTGCGGCTTGGCCAGGCGATACGGCAACCACGCCATGCCGAATCCACGCAGGGCCATCTCTTCCACGGCCTCGTAAAAATCGGCCTGGAACACGGGCTGCAGATGCGCCTTGCGGTCGGCGGCGGCCAAGTGGCTGTCAAGCATTTGCCGCAACGTCAGCCCCCGCGCAAAGGCCAGCCATGGCAGCGGTGCGGCGGCCGAACCGGGCAGCGTGAAGCGCGGGCGGCCGCGCTTGTCAGGCGCACTCACCGGCACGAGCGTCTCTCTGCCCAGCGTGCAATGGTCGTACTTGCGCGGATCGAGCACCGCATCGGCCTGCGGGCTGGCGTAGGCGATGAGCAGATCGACGGTGCCATCGGCAAGAGCCAGGACGCCTTCCTGCGTGCCGCCCGTCGTCACGCTGAGCGGAAACACGCCGCGTTGGCGTGCCAGGGTTTCATACCAGCCCGGGACGAAGGTGCGCGCCAGCGTACGCCCTGTGCCGATCTTGAGCGCCACGGGCAATTGCGCCTCGCGCAGCAGCAAGCGCGCATCGTTCAGGCCGTCGACGGCATTGGCTGCGGCATCCAGAAACAAGCGCCCCGCCGCCGTGAGCGTGACCGGATGCTCGCTGCGCTCGACCAGCGCGGTGCCCACCCATTCTTCCAGCGCCTTGATCCGTCGGCCGAATGCGGGGTGCGTGACGTTGCGGTTCTCGGCCGCGCGGCTGAAGCTGCGGGTCTTGGCCAGTTCCTTGAAGTCTTCCAGCCATTTGATCTGCATGGCGCGTCCGGTTTGTGTGGTGGGCGTGAGGTCTGCGCATTATCTCCGCAGCGTGCACGAACAGCCTTAACGTGCGTGCCGTATCGTTATCATCCTGAGCAAACGATCTGCCACGCTTCATGACCGCACCCCGCCCGCTGACCATCGGCATTGCCGGCGCCGGTAACGCCGGCCTCGCCGCCGCCATCGCGTTTGCCCGTCATGGGCACGACGTGCACGTCTTTGAAAAGCATCCGCAGTTGACCGCCATGGGCGCGGGCCTGCTGATCCAGCCGCAGGGCATCCGCGCGCTGGAGGCGCTCGGCGTGGGCCGCGAGCTTGAGGGTATCGGCGCGCCGATCGACCGACTGATCGGTCTGAGCCATCGCGGCTGGCGGCTGCTCGACATTGACTACGCCGATGCACCCGGCCGCGCCGTCACGCGGCACGCGCTGTCATCCATGCTGTATGACGCCGCCTTGCACGCAGGCGCATCATTCCACTTTGGTTGCGCGATCCAGCAGTTGCTTTTTGATGGCCCACGGGCGCGGGTCATGCACGACCAGGGCGAATCGGTCTTCGACCTGTTTGTGATTGCCGATGGCGCGGCGTCTGCGCTGCGTGAACCTGCAGGCCTGGCCGGCCCGTCGAGCACCTACCGATGGGGCACGCTGTGGTTCCAAGGATGGGTGGACGGCTGGAACCCGCGCGTGCTGCAGCAGCGCTTTCGCGGCACGCGCGAGATGATGGGCCTGCTGCCCACTGACGTGGATGGCAGCCGCACGCGCCTGTCGATGTTCTGGAGCCTGCCCGGCGATGCCGTCAACGCCTGGCGCCAGACCGACATCACGCAGTGGAAGGCGCATGTGTTGAGCCTGTGGCCGCAAGCTGCGCCCATGGTCGAGCAGATCGGCTCACACGACGACATGCCCTTTGCCTTCTATCGCCACACATGGCCGCGCGCGCTGGCCAAACCGCCCTACTGCGTGATCGGCGATGCCGCGCATGCCATGAGCCCGCAGCTCGGTCTGGGAACCACGCTAGCCGCGCAAGATGCCCTGGCAATCGCAGCGTGCGTGCAGGTGCATGGCGCCACCGATGGCGCCCTCGCCTATCACGCCCGTCGTCTGCATACCGTGCAGGCCTATCAGACGCTGAGCCGTGCGCTTACGCCATGCTTCCAGTCTCAATATGGAGGCTGGATGCGAGACGTGGTGTTTGCCACCGGTTTGCGCATCCCCGGTGTTGCATGGCTGATGAAACGCAGCCTGGCCGAACCGCCCGCTCGCGACGCCGCATTCGCCCCGGCCGCCGCTTCCACGACTGCCAGCGAAAAATCACAGGCATGACACCACGCCGTCGATCACCATGAGCCTGCTGCACACCTTCCTTCCAGAGCATCAGTTCAGCGAGCAACACAACACCGCATACGCGTCAATGCAGCACCGGGGCGCGTGCTCGACATGGTTTCGCAACTTGACGTTACCGATTTCCCGCTGGCCCGAATGTTCCTGCACTTGCGCGCCATCCCGGCGCGCATCGCCGCCGCGATGGGCAGGCCCAATGCGCGACGTATCGATGCCGGATTCGGCCTGCACGATTTCACGGTACTTGGCCGCGATGGAGATCGCGAATTCGCGCTGGGCCTGGTCGGTCGCTTCTGGGAAGCTGCCGGAGGGCTCGTTCGCGTTGAAGCCAGCGCATTTCGCGCGTTCTCGGAGCCAAACATCGCCAAGCTGGTCATGACGTTCGTCGCCGAACCCGACGGCGCCGGCACGCTGCTGACCACGCGCACATGCGTGCATTGCTCGGACACACCGGCACGCCGCCGCTTCACGCCTTACTGGGTACTGATCCGCATCCCGAGCGGGCTGATCCGCCGGATGATGCTGCAGCGGATCAAGCAACTCGCGGAGGCACGCGACGCCCCGCTTATACGTCCAGAATGACCAACGTACCCGCGCTGCCAGGGTCCACGCTGTGCGGCACGCCGGCGGGCACGACGTACAGCTCGCCGCGAGAGACCGTCACCGCATCGCCGTCGATGCGCAGGCGCAGCTCGCCATCGATCACCAGCAGACCTTCGGCATACTCGTGCACTTCGTCGGGATACGGCGTGCCGTCCATGCGCAACACCTTGAAATTGCCACCCCCAAAGCGCTCCAGCACGCAAGAGGACCATGCGTGCGGCAGCGCGTCGGCCTCTGCATTGAGATTCACAAGCGGCACACTGGCCTCGCTCAAATAATGAGAGGCATCGAGCATACCAGCCGATAGAAAACAAATTGGGCGCCGCCGCGTTTCAGCGGTGGCGCCCATCGTGGGTTGCGCGATCGGCCTGCGCTTAGACGCCATACGACGCGACCTCCATGTCCGACAGCCCATTCATGTCGTCCGCCGGCTTCAGGTGATCCACCCGATAACCGTGTTTGTACACCGCCACCAAGCGCACCTCGTTTTCCGGTTCGATATTCAGCTTCATACGGATGCGCGACACGTGGCTATCGATCGTGCGCGTGTACTCCGACGAGTTGCGGCCCCACACCTGCCCGAAGATGTGGTCGCGCGACAGCGTGCGGCCCACGTTCGAGAACAGCAGCAATGCCAACTGAAACTCAATCGCCGTCAGCGCAACGCGCTCGCCGTGCAGCGTGACCTGCTGGCGCTGTGGATTGAAGTGGTATGGCCCCACCGCGAACGGCAGGCGGCCATACGGAATCGGATACGCACGGCGCAGTAGCGCATCGACACGCGCACGCAGCTCGGCAATACGGAACGGCTTGGCGATGTAGTCGTCGGCGCCGTGCGTGAGTGCGCGCACGAGGCTCTTTTCGCCTTCTTCGGCCGTGACGAACAGGATCGGCAGGACCTCCCTGTGGCGGCTGCGCACCACGCTCAGCACGTCGATACCGAGCATGCCCGGCGTGTGCCAGTCGAGAATCAGCATGTCGTACGACGAGCGTCCCAGCATGCGCAGCAACGTCGCGCCATCGCTGTAGGTCACCACGTCGTGGCCCGACTGGGACAGGATCTGGACGATGACTTCGCTTTGGAAGGGATCGTCTTCAAGCAAGGCGATACGCATGTTCTGCTCCGTGGAAATGACGCACATGCGCGCTGGAGGGTGCGGGCGTGATTGCGCCCAAACAGTCGCGTTCAGCACGATCCGTTGCATGTGTTACGTGTCTGCAATTTTCATGGCGAGGTTTGCTACGAACCATGAGAAGAGTCCTAATTTGTGAAGACCCCTGGAGGCACGCAATGCCGTATCCACTCCGCGGAATGTGGACAAAAAAAAAGCCCGGACGACGAGGTCCGGGCGGCGGTGCTTCCCACGACGTGACGGGATCGGAAACACCCAAGGGTCGCATGTGCCGGACACATCGCAGTGCACCGGGGGGAAACACTGGGACGCTTACGGGGGGTGACGTCAAGGAGGGTCCGACGTACTGGTCCGCACATGCGAAGCGCATGATGCCGTGCGATATGCGTATGCGGAGCACTCGTGACAACATTTGACGCGCCCGGCTTCCGGGCCGCGACACCTCAGGTGGGATCAGCGTTTTCCAGCTCTTGCCGAATCGACTCGGTCAGCATGTCGATCAGCAACCGAACGCGTTTGGGAACGAACCGCGCGGATGGCGTGACGAGGTTGATCGGCTCGCCGCTGGTTGCGTAGTCGGGCAGCACGCGCACGAGGCGCGGCAGCGGCGCGTTGGCGCGCGCCACGGCACTCGCGTACAGCGGCAGGGGGCCAATGCCGGCGCCCGACGCAATCAACGTTTCCAGATAGATGAGGCTGTCTGAATTCAGACGCGCGCGCACGGCCACGGTTTTCAGGCCATCGGGGCCGACGAGGCGCCATTGCGTTTCGCCGCGGCCCGTGCCGCGAAAATCCAGGCAGCAATGGTCGGCCAGCCCTTGCACGGTGTCCGGAGCCCCGCGACGCTGCAGGTAATCGGGCGAGGCGAACAAGCCGATGCGCAATACGCCAAGCGACCGCGCCACGAGCGAACTGTCGGCTAAGCGCCCGACGCGGACGGCAAGGTCAAACCCTTCCTGCACGAGATCGACATTGCGCGGCGTCAGCACCACGTCCAGATCGATGTCCGGGTACTGCAGCATGAAGCGCGCCGCCACGGGCGCCACCAGCAGGCGGCCGACGTCTTCCGAAGACGTGATCCGCACCTTGCCGCGCGGCAGGTCTTGCAGTTCGCCGGCGCAGGTCGTGGCGCGTTCGATGTCTTCCAGTGCATGCGACGCCACCTGATACAAACTCTGGCCGGCGTCGGTCAAATGCAGCGTGCGCGTGGTGCGCTGTAACAGTCGTACGTTCAAATCCTGTTCAAGCGCCGCGATGCCCCGGCTGACGGACGATTTGGGCAAATCGAGCCGCGTTGCCGCTGCCGTGAAGCTCCCCGCTTCAACCACGCGCACGAATAGCGCCAATTGGTTCAGATCCATGGTTTCCTCCTCTTATCGTGATGCGCGCCGGCCTGGGATTGTGATTGTCTCGCCGGGAGCAACATTTTTTCCCACAATAACCGACTAGTGCAAACCGGGCAACCACCCTACATTTGGCATATGACAAATGCCCGATTTCAGGAGAACAACATGGAAACCCTCGTGCAACCGCAAGTGCAACGTGGCCGCCGCGTGGAGCGGATCATCACGGGCCGCCCCACCTCCGACGGCGCGGGCGTCAAGCTCACACGCGTGCTGACGAACAACCTGCAACGCCGGCTGGACCCGTTCCTGATGCTGGACGCGTTTCGCAGTGACGACCCGAACGACTATCTGGCCGGCTTTCCTGACCACCCGCACCGTGGCTTTGAAACGGTGACGTACATGATCGCGGGCCGCATGCGCCACCGCGACAGCGCCGGCCACGAAGGCCTGCTGCAACACGGCGGCGTGCAATGGATGACCGCCGGCAGCGGTGTCGTGCACTCTGAAATGCCGGAACAGGAAGACGGCGTGATGGAAGGCTTCCAGCTGTGGCTGAACCTGCCTGCCCGCGACAAGATGACGACGCCGTGGTACCGGGACATTCCGTCGAACGAGATTCCCGAGTTCACGACGGAAGACGGCGTGGCCGTGCGTGTCATCGCTGGCGAATCGCGAGGCGTGCAAGGTGCGATGACGCGTGAAGCGACGCAGCCGCTGTACCTCGACATCACGCTGCCGGCGGGTGCGTCGTTTGCGCAGCCGCTGCCGGCCGGGCACAACGCGTTCGTCTACGTGTTCCGTGGCAGCGCGCTGGTAGGCGATGCCGAAGCATCTGGCAACGCTGGGTTGCAGCGCGTGGAAGACAAGCAGATGGCCATCCTCGCCAACACGGAAGGCGCCGAGGGCGTGGTCATCCGTGCGGGAGATGCTGAGGCGCGCGTACTGCTGGTGGCTGGCAAGCCGCTGAACGAGTCGATTGCGCAATACGGCCCGTTTGTGATGAACACGCAGGAAGAGATCTTCCAGGCTGTTCGAGACTTCCAGGCCGGCAAGTTCGCCTAAGCCCAAGCCTCAAAGAAAAACCGCCGCTCGGTTTCACCAGAGCGGCGGTTCATCCAACAGCGCGATCTGCTCGCGCAATTCCAATACCCGGTCCTGCCAATAGCGTTGCGTGTTGAACCACGGAAACGCGGCGGGAAACGCCGGATCATTCCAGCGACGCGCCAGCCATGCGCTGTAGTGCAGCAAGCGCAGCGTGCGCAGCGCTTCCACCAGATACAGCTCGCGCGTGTCGAATTCGCAGAAGTCTTCATAGCCGGCAAGCAGGCTGGCGAGCTGCGATTGCATCGACGCGCGATCGCCCGAGAGCAGCATCCACAAGTCCTGCACGGCGGGGCCGGTGCGGCTGTCGTCAAAATCGACGAAATGCGGGCCCGCGCTGCGCAGCGGATCACCCTGCTTGGCGTCGGCTTCTTCGATCCAGAGGACGTTTGAGGCGTGGCAATCGCCGTGCAGGCGCAGCAGCGAAACGTCGCCCGCGCGGTCGTAGCAGCGGCGCACGCCGTCGAGTGCGGCGTCGGCCACGCTGCGCCAGGCCGGCAACAAATCGGGCGGGATGAAATCGTGTTTGAGCAGCCAGTCGCGCGATTGCACGCCGAAGGTGTCGATGTCGAGTGCGGGCCGGGCCAGGAACGGCCGCTGCGCGCCGATGGCGTGAATGCGACCGAGGAAACGGCCCATCCATTCCAGCGTGTCGTCGCGGTCGATGGCCGGCACCCGGCCGGCACAGCGCGGGAAAACCGCAAAATGCCAACGCTCGAACGTGTGCAGCGTGCGGCCGTCGATTTCCAGCGGCGCGATCACGGGGATTTCCGCCGCCGCGAGTTCTGCCGTGAAGGCATGCTCTTCGACGATCTGCGCTTCGGTCCAGCGGCCCGGGCGGTAGAACTTGACCACCACTGGCGCGCTGTCTTCCACGCCGGCCTGGTAGACGCGGTTTTCGTAACTGTTGAGCGCGAACATGCGGCCGTCCGGCATCAGCCCGACCTGCGCCAACGCATCGAGGATGCTGTCGGGCGTCAGACCATCGTAGGGCGCTTCAGCGGATGCCGGTTGGCCGTCGTCGTGCATGAACGTCAGGCTTTACGGCCGCCGAGCAACGCAGCCGCCTTGGCAAACAAACCGTTGAACGGCTGCTTGGCCGGCTGTCCCTTGTGGGCTGGCTGCGCGGCTTGCGTGTTCGATGCCCGGCGTTGTTGTCCACCCTGCCCGCCTTGCCCACCGCCCTGGCCTTGGCCTTGGCCATTGCCCTGACGTTGGCCGCGTGCTTGCGATTGACCATTGCGCGGCTTCGGCGCAGCTTGGCCGTCACGTTGACCTTGCTGACCTTGCGCCTGACGCTGGCGGCTGCCGGCACCATTGCGACCCTGGCCTTGGCCTTGATTCTGGCCCTGGCCCTGGCCCTGGCTGTTACCGCTCGACTCGCGACGCGGTTCGCGAGGCTCACGCGGAGCCCGCGGCTCGCGTGGCGCAGCGTTGCCGCTGGCCTGGCGAGGCTGCTGGCTGCGCCCACCGCCGGGGCGGCCACCGCGCGCGTTGCCGCCACGGCCTGCCGAGTTGCGCCCGTTCGGAATCGGCTCCGCTGCGATGGTCGGGTCCGGCTCGAAACCTTCCAGCACGGTACGCGGCAGTTCGCGCTTGATGAGGCGCTCGATGTCGCGCAGCAAGCCATGCTCGTCCACGCAGACCAGCGAGATCGCCTCGCCTTGTGCACCCGCGCGTCCGGTGCGGCCGATACGGTGTACGTAGTCCTCGGGCACGTTCGGCAAGTCGAAGTTCACCACGTGCGGCAGTTGGTCGATGTCGATACCGCGCGCGGCGATATCGGTGGCAACCAGCACGCGCAGCGTCCCGGCCTTGAACTCCGACAGCGCACGCGTGCGTGCCGCCTGGCTCTTGTTGCCGTGGATCGCCAGCGCCGGAATGCCGTCGCGCGTGAGCTGCTCGGCCAGGCGGTTGGCGCCGTGCTTGGTGCGCGTGAAGACGAGCACCTGGTGCCAGTCGTTGTCGCGCACAAGCTTGGCCAGCAATTCGCGCTTGCGCTCGCGGTCGACCGGGTAGATGCGTTGTTCGACTGTTTCGGCTGTCGTGTTGCGGCGCGCGACTTCGATCAGCGCCGGCTTGTCGAGCAGGCGATCGGCCAATTCGCGGATGTCGTCGGAGAACGTGGCCGAGAACAGCAGGTTCTGGCGCTTGGGCGGCAGGATGTTGAGGATCTTGCGGATGTCGTGGATGAAGCCCATGTCGAGCATGCGATCGGCTTCGTCCAGCACCAGCAGTTCAATGTGCGACAGATCGATGGTGCGCTGGCCGACGTGGTCCAGCAGGCGGCCCGGCGTGGCCACGACGATATCGACACCGCGCTTGAGCGCATCGATCTGCGGGTTGATGCCGACGCCGCCGAACATCACCATCGACTTCAGCGGCAGGTATTTGCCATAGGCGCGCACGCTTTCTTCAACCTGCGCGGCAAGCTCACGCGTGGGCGTCAGCACCAGCGCGCGGATCGGAAAGCGCATGCCCTGCGGCGTCTGCACTTTGTTCGGTTGCGAGGCAGACAGGCGGTGCAGCAGCGGCAGCGTGAAACCGGCGGTCTTGCCGGTGCCGGTCTGTGCACCGGCGAGCAGGTCACCGCCCTTGAGGATCGCGGGGATGGCCTGGCGTTGAATCGGAGTGGGTTCTGCGTAGCCGAGTTCGGCCACGGCGCGTACCAGCTTGTCTGACAAGCCGAGTTCGGAAAACGACATGGAAAAGCGATTGGACCGGCGTGTCCCGCGCATTCGTTCGTGCGCCAATCGTGGACAAAGCCTGGGTAGGTGACGGGGCGACTGGACCCCGGGGACTGCAAGAAGGGCGCTAGTTTAACAGGTGATGGTGTTTACCCCACCGGCGCCCGCAATGCCGCCAACGGCGCATTCACCACATCCCCGAGCCGCTCGGCCAACGAATACCGCGCCATATACCGCCGGAAATGCGCTAAGAACGCGTCTTCGGCTGGCGCCAGACGCCGCTCCTTGTGCCACATCAGGTACAGATCGATGTCGGCAACGCCCTCTTCAGGCGGCAGCCGCCACAAACGCTGCTGCGCCACATCGTCCGCCACGATGTGCTCGGGCAGGCAGCCAATCCCATACCCCGCAAACACCAGCCGCTTGATCTCGTCCAGGCTCGGTGACGTGGCGACGATGCGGCCGGTGAATCCCTGCTGATCCCGAAACACCGCCAGCGGCGATAGCGCATCGCCCAATTGGTCGCTCATGAACGAGACAAAGTTTTCGCCGAGCAGATCGCTGATCGACAAGCCCGTCCGCCCGAACAACCGGTGATGCCGCCCGCAGAACACGGCATAGCGCTGGCGCAGGAATAGTTGCCGCTCGAGCTTTTCGACGGGCGTGCGGCACAGGCTCAGCCCAATGCCCGCGCGCTTCTGCGCAAGCGCATCGAGGATGTCCGTACTGCGCATCACTTCCACCTGCAGATCCACGCGCGGGTGATGGCGATGGAACGCCGCCAGGCATTCGTCGTACACGCCCGACTGGATGCGGCTGACCGTCAGCAGATGCAGCACGCCGCTCACGTCGTCTTGCGGTTCACCCAGCTCTGAGCCCAGCCGCGACACATTGCCGTAGACATCGGTGGCGATGCGCAACACGTCTTCGCCAACGCGCGTGAGGCGAAAGTGCGAGCCGCGCCGCTCAATCAACGTGTGGCCGAGCTGATCTTCGAGCCGCCGCAGCGCAAGGCTCACGGCCGGCTGCGTGATGTGCAGCCGCACCGCCGCGCGACTGATGCTCCGCTCGTGGACGATGGTGAGAAAAGTGCGCAGCAGGTTCCAGTCAAGCCGGTCGCTGACCAGCGCGGGATCAAGGGCGGACGGATCCATGGCGGCGAATATGAGTTGAATTTATACAAACAATAAGTATTCAGAATTTGACTAATACCCGTCAAGCGGCAATAAACACGCATCGCCGCCTTGAAGCGGCGGGCTAAAAAATCTGTGAGGAGCTACACCATGCAACCGTCTCAACCCGGCGGGCGCCAGCCTGCGCGCGCGGCCACCGCCGCCTTTGTCGGCACCATGATCGAGTGGTACGACTTCTACATCTACGCCACCGCCGCTGCGCTCGTATTCGGGCCGCTGTTCTTTCCGGGTGGCGACCCGTTCCTGAGCACGCTCGCTTCGTTCGGCACGTTTGCCGTGGGCTTTTTCGCACGGCCCCTGGGCGGCATCGTGTTCGGCCACTGGGGCGACCGCATCGGCCGCAAGAAAGCCCTGATGATCACGCTCACGATGATGGGCCTGGCGACCATTGGTATCGGGCTGCTGCCGACACATGCCACCGCTGGCGCGCTTGCGCCGGTGCTGCTGGTGCTGCTGCGCGTGGTGCAGGGCATTGCGGTCGGTGGCGAATGGGGCGGCGCGGTGCTGATGGCGGGCGAACACGCGCCCAAGGGCCGCCGCACGTTCTTCGCATCGTTTGCGCAACTCGGCAGCCCGGCCGGGTTGATTCTTTCGCTGCTGGCTTTCCGCCTTGTCACGTCGATGGACAAGGAAGCGTTCATGGACTGGGGCTGGCGTCTGCCATTCCTCGCCAGCGCGGTGCTGCTGCTCGTGGGCGTGGCGATCCGCCTGGGCGTGAACGAGTCGCCGGAGTTTGCGCAGGTGCAGGCGCAGCGCAAGACGGCCAAGCTGCCAATCGCCGAAGTCTGGCGCACGGCTCGAGTGCCGGTGCTGCTTTGCATTGGCGCCAATACCATCGGCATTGCGGGTGTGTACTTCACCAACACGTTCATGATCGCGTACACGACGCAGTATCTGTCGCTGTCGAAAACGCTGATTCTCGATTGCCTCTTTGTGGTGGCGTTCATCCAGTTTCTCGCGCAGCCGCTGGCGGCATGGCTGGCGGAGAAGCTTGGCAGCGCACGCTTCCTCAAGCTGATGGCACTGCTGGCAATGGCATCGCCGTATCCAATGTTCCTGCTGGTGCAGACGCGCCAGGCGCCGCTGATGGTGCTGGGCATTGCGCTGGCCGTGGTGTGCATGGCGAGCTTCTACTCGGTCATTGCAGGCTTCGTGTCGGGCGTGTTCGAAACGCGCGTGCGGTATTCGGCGATCTCGCTGTCATACCAGGTGTGCGGCGCGGTGGCGGGCGGGCTCACGCCGCTGGTCGGCACCATCCTCGCGCAGCGCTTCCATGGCGAATGGTGGCCGCTGGCGGTGTTCTACACGCTGCTCGCCGGTATCTCGCTGCTGTGCATTGCCGCCATCGATGTGCGCCAGCGCGGCCGTGCAACTGCCGGCGAGGCAGTCGGCGCATAACAGTCTCCCCACCCTTGTTTCACCCATGCTGACGTTCTTTCACCCTGAACAGCTTCTGCACCATCCGCAGAGCTACTACTCGCGCGGCAAGATGCGCACGCCGCAGGAAGTGCCGGAGCGCGCGCTGAATCTGCTGCAGGCGGCGCGCGACCTCGGCTTTACCATTGCGCGCCCCGAAGACCACGGCATCGCGCCGCTCACCGCCGTGCATGGCGAGCCCTATCTGCGCTTCCTGCAGGACGCCCATGCCGACTGGCAGCGCCTGCCCGAAGACTGGGGCGACGAGGTCATGTCCAACATCTTCGTGCGCGAACCCAATGCGCTGCGCGGCGTGCTGGCCCAGGCCGCGCGCTATCTGGCAGACGGCAGTTGCCCAGTCGGCAAGAACACATGGCGATCGGCGTATTGGTCGGCGCAAAGCGCGGCGGCGGGCGCGCAGGCCATCCTCCATGGCGAGCGCACGGCCTACGCGCTGTGCCGCCCGCCCGGCCACCACGCGCGCCGCGAAGCAGCCGGCGGCTTCTGCTACCTGAACAACGCCGCAATTGCCGCACAGGCGCTGCGGGGCAAGTTCAAACGCGTCGCCATCCTCGACACCGACATGCATCACGGCCAGGGCATCCAGGAGATTTTCTACGACCGTGCCGACGTGCTGTACGTCTCCATTCATGGCGATCCGACCAACTTCTACCCGGTGGTTGCCGGCTTTGACGACGAGCGCGGCACAGGCGAAGGCCTGGGCCTGAACGTGAACCTGCCGATGCCGCACCGCTCGCCGGAATCGGTGTTCTTCGACAAGCTCGGCGATGCGATTGCCGCACTCGAGCGCTTCCAGCCCGATGCGCTGGTGCTCTCGCTCGGCTTCGACATCTATCGCGAAGACCCGCAATCGCAGGTGGATGTCTCGACGCAGGGGTTCGGCCGGCTTGGCCAGGCCGTTGGCGCGATCGGGCTGCCGACGCTGGTCGTCCAGGAAGGCGGCTATCACCTGCCTACCCTTGCACAGAACGCCGCCGCATTCTTCGGCGGCCTGACATCGCTCCATCGGCCAGCCGGCTGACCCGCCCAGGTCACCACAGGGGGGCGCAAACCTCGCTCCAGTTTTTCGATGTTTGCGCCCACTCACTTTTAAAGCTACGTGTTTCATACGTTGGCTTGGCCACCGTCTCCTCTCTAGAGTGCCCGCTCGAATTGGGCGCTTGGCGTTTTCAAACGTCTGTTCCTAACATGCCCGGGCAACCCCATACACATGTTTGAATCGTACGTTCGAGCGCTGCACTGCAGCAATCGAGCCCGATATCAGGCCTAAAAAAACGAGGTAGGAGACATGGGACGTCCTGGAGCAGGAGACACCAAGGGCCGCATTCTGGAAGCCACCGAACTGCTGTTCATCGAGTTCGGCTACGAGGCGATGTCGTTGCGGCAGATCACGGCGCGCGCCAAGGTCAATCTGGCCGCGGTCAACTATCACTTCGGCAGCAAGGAAGCGTTGATGCAGTCGGTGCTGGGGCGCCGGCTCGACCCGCTCAACACGCGCCGGCTGGCGCTGCTGACCGCGTGCGAAGAACGCTGGACCAAGGAACAACTGACCTGCGACCACGTGCTCGGCGCGCTGTTTGTGCCCGCGCTGCAGATGGCGCGCAACCCCGACACCGGCGGCCCTGCGTTCCTGCGCCTGATGGGGCGCGTGTATTCCGACACCTCGCCGTTCGTGCAGAACTACCTGCTCGGTCACTACGCGCTGGTGTTCGATCGCTTCTTCGAAGCCTTCTCGCGTGCGCTGCCGCACCTGCCGCGCGCAGAACTGGGCTGGCGCCTGCACTTTGCGCTCAAGGCGCTTGCCGGGGTGCTGGCCGGCGACGACCTCAACAACCTGCTGCCGCTGTTCACGCAGGGCAAAACGATGAACGATGCCTCGCTGCTGGCACGCCTGACGGCGCTGGTGGTGGCCACACTCAACGCCCCCCTGCCCGGCGAGGCCGGTGCGCTCGATCAGGTGGTCGAACTGGCCGAAGCCCAGGTGCCCACGGCCGTCGCGCAAGCGGACGATGCCGCCAATGGCAACGACAGCGGCAACGGCGGTTCAGGGCGCCACGCCGGGCACGGCAACGGCCGCAGCGCAGAACGCAGCCCGACGCACACCACTGCCTCACCCTTTGCCGGTGACCTGTTCGGCCGCACACCCGCCGCTCGCGCAAGCGCCGACGACGCCACAGACGACCACCACGATCTCGGCGCCGATGCACACGACGATCATCACGGCGATGACAGCGATGGCGATGGCCCCGCGCCCTCCGCGCGCACCCGGGCATTGGCCGTTCGCCGCAGCAATGCGGCTCGCGCAATCTTCCCGGCCAATCCGATGCGCCCTTGGCGCAGCCCTAACGCCTGACAACCCAGGCCCGGCCCCGATCTCCCGTGTGCGGGCACGGGAGTCGCTCGGGCATTCGGCAGGTGCCGCCCATGTTCAAGACATCCGGCACATAGACGCATCGAATGGAGACCCTCATGACGACGATCTGGATCGTCCTGCTTTGCATCGGCGTGCTCGGGCTCGCCAGCATCGAAGCCTCGGCATTCGCCTGGCTGGTCGCAACCGCTGTGTGGCTGGTGGCGGGAGCCTGGCTGGGCCTGGTCGGCCCGGTGATGACCACGGTACTCGCCATCGTCTTTGTGCTGCCGGCGCTGGTGCTCGCGCTCAAGCCGCTTCGCCGCGCGCTCATCACACGTCCCGTGCTGGCGATGTTCCGCAAGATCATGCCGGAGATGTCGCAAACGGAGCGCGACGCCATTGAAGCGGGCACCGTCTGGTGGGATGCCGAACTGTTTTCCGGCCGGCCCAACTGGTCGCGATTGCTGTCTTCGCCGCCGCCGGGCCTGTCGGCGGAAGAGCAATCTTTCCTCGACGTCGAGACCGAAAAGCTCTGCGACTTGGCCAACGATTGGGAAAGCACGCAGATCTGGCAGGACCTGTCGCCCGAGGCGTGGGCCTACGCGAAGCGTGCGGGCTTCCTCGGCATGATCATCCCGAAGGAATACGGCGGCAAAGGCTTCTCGGCATACGCGCATTCACAGGTCATCATGAAGCTGTCGACGCGCTGCTCTGCCGCAGCCGTGTCGGTCATGGTGCCGAACTCGCTGGGGCCCGCTGAGCTGCTTCTGCACTACGGCACCGAAGCGCAGAAAAACCACTACCTGCCGCGCCTCGCACGCGGTGAGGAAATCCCCTGCTTTGCGTTGACCAACGCGTATGCCGGCTCCGATGCCGCCGCCATTCCCGACGTGGGCGTGGTCTGCCGCGGCGTGCACGAAGGCCGCGAAACGCTGGGCTTTCGCGTGACATGGAGCAAGCGCTACATCACGCTCGGCCCCATCGCTACGGTGTTGGGGCTGGCCTTCCGCGCGGTCGATCCGGATGGCTTGCTCGGTAGCGACAAGGAGCCCGGCATTACCTGCGCGCTCATTCCGACGAAGCATCCGGGCGTGAACATCGGGCGTCGCCATTGGCCGCTCAACGCCGTGTTCCAGAACGGCCCCAACTGGGGCAAGGACGTGTTCATTCCCATCGACTGGGTGATCGGCGGCCAGGCGCAGGTCGGCCGCGGCTGGCGCATGCTGATGGAGTGCCTGGCAGCGGGCCGTGCGATCTCGCTGCCGTCGTCCAACGTGGGCATGGCCAAGCTGGCTGTGCGCAGCACCGGCGCGTATGCCGCTGTGCGCCGCCAGTTCCGTACGCCCATCGGGAAGTTCGAGGGCATCCAGGAAGCGCTCGGCCGCATGGGCGGCAACCTGTACATGATGGATGCGGCTCGGCGCCTGTCCGCGCTGGCCGTAGACCTGGGCGAGAAGCCTTCGGTCATCTCCGCCATTGCCAAATACCACGTCACCGAACGTGCGCGCGATGTGGTGACCGATGCGATGGATATCGTCGGCGGCAAAGGCATCTGCATGGGGCCGAACAACTTCCTGGCGCGTGCGTATCAGCAGGTGCCGATCGCCATCACGGTGGAAGGCGCGAACATCATGACGCGCTGCCTGATCATCTTCGGGCAGGGCGTGATTCGCTGCCACCCGTATGTGCTGCGCGAGATGACGGCCGCGCAAGGCACCGATTCACCCGAGACGCTGCGCGCGTTCGACGCGGCGCTGTTCGGCCATGGTGCGTTCATCGCGGGCAACCTGGTGCGCTCGCTGCTGCATGCGCTCACGGGCGGCCGCGTGGCAAGCGCGCCGGACAATGCGGCGCCGGAAATGCAGCGCTATTACCGCGCCGTCAATCGCTTCTCGACTGCACTGGCGCTGCTCTCCGATGTGTCGATGTTCACGCTGGGCGGCACGCTCAAGCGCCGCGAGAGCATCACGGGGCGGTTGGGCGACATCCTCTCGCAGATGTACCTGATCTCTTCCACGCTCAAGCGCTTTGAAGATGAAGGCCGCCCCGCCGAGGACGCGCCGCTCGTGCATTGGTCGGTGCAGGACGCGCTGGTGAAGGCGCACGATGCGCTGGACGGCGTGCTGGCCAACTTTCCGAACGCGGGCATCGCAGCGCTGCTGCGTGCGCTGATCTTCCCGTTCGGGACGCCGTATCGCAAGCCGTCGGATGCGCTGGCCGCGCAGGTCGCCGAGTTGATGCAAACGCCGGGCGCCGTGCGCGATCGCCTGTTGGCCGACTCGTACTGCCCAACGCCCGAAGTCGACCCGATCGCCTATGGCGAAGCGGCGTTCCGCCTGCAACCCGCGGTGGACGCGATCGAGCAGCGCTTGAAACCGGCCATCCGCGCTGGCAAGCTGCCGCCGGTGCCACAAAGCCTGCCCGACTTCGAAGCCTGGACCGCGCAAGCCGTCGCACAGAACCTCATCGACGAAGGCGAACGCAAGCAACTGTGCGACTACGCGCGCTATGGCGAACACGCGGTCGCCGTGGATGACTTCCCGCCCGACTTCAACCTGATGGCCGACCTGCAGCGACGCAAGGATGCGCTCGATGCGCTGCAGGCCGCCGAGCGCCGCGCAGCCTGATGGCCCGGGCCTGATCAACGACAACAACCACGATGCAAGACAAGTACCTCGATTTCGTCGGTTCCGGTTTCGGCAAGTGGCTGTCGGCCAACCTGGGCCTGCCGCAGCCGGTGCCGTTGCGCCGTTATGTGCCGGGGGAACCGGAATTTGTCGGGCCGTTCCTGATGGGCGCGGCGCCGGGCGGCTCCATGCGCGAGACGCTCGCCGCGCTGTTCGCCGAGACCGGCGTACCCACGCGTTTTCATGAAAGCGATCCGGAATGGCTCGGCGCCGCCAACCGGCACGGGCAGATCACGGGCCGCTTTGTCGCGCCCACGGGCAAGGACGGCGACGCGTTTGACCGCATTGGCGGCATCGTCTTCGATGCCACGGGCATTGCGACGGTCGACGGGCTCGATGCGCTGTATCACGTGTTCCACGATGGCGTCCGGGCCATCGGCCGTTGTGGGCGCGTGGTCGTGATCGGCCGTCCGCCGGAAGACTGCAAGACGCCGGAGGCAGCGATCGCGCAGCGCGCACTGGAAGGGCTCACGCGCTCGCTGGGCAAGGAAGTCAGGCGCGGCTGCACAGCGCAGCTCGTCTACGTGGCAGAGGGTGCGGAAAACGTAGCCGCATCGACGCTGCGTTTTCTGCTGTCGGCGCGCTCGGCGTATGTATCGGGGCAAGTGGTGCGCGTGCATCGCGCCGTAGCGGTGCCGGTGGATTGGCAGAAACCGTTGGCCGGGCGCACCGCGCTGGTGACAGGCGCCTCGCGCGGCATCGGTGCGGCCATTGCGCATGTGTTGGCGCGTGATGGCGCACGCGTGCTGTGCCTGGATGTGCCCGCCGCACAGGAAGCGCTGAACGCCGTTGCCCAGGAAATCGGCGGTGAAGCACTGACCTACGACATCGCCGCACCGGAAACACCCGCCCTGCTCGCCCAGCAACTTGCCGCATTGGGCGGCATCGACATCCTGGTGCACAACGCGGGCATCACGCGCGACAAGACCATCGCCCGCATGACCGAACCCGCGTGGCGCAGCGTGCTCGACATCAACCTGACTGCGCAATTGCGCATCAACGACGCGCTGCTTGCGGCCAATGCGCTGCATGCAGGCGGGGCCATCGTGTGCGTGTCGTCCATCAGCGGTATTGCGGGCAACCTGGGGCAGACCAACTACGCGACGTCCAAGGCCGGTGTGATTGGCCTCGTGCAGGCTGGCGCGCCGCTGCTGGCAGAGCGGGGCATCACCATCAACGCCGTTGCGCCGGGCTTTATCGAAACGCAGATGACAGCGGCCGTGCCATTCGCCATCCGTGAAGCTGGCCGGCGGATGAATGCGATGAGCCAGGGTGGCCAGCCCGTCGACGTGGCCGAGACAATTGCCTGGTTCGCCAACCCTGCGTCGAATGGCGTAACAGGCAACATCGTGCGCGTGTGCGGGCAAAGCCTGCTGGGGGCCTGAGGCGACCATGCGCTCGCTGGCCCTGCCCTCTCCAATGATCGCGACCCAGACGCTGGTGACCGAGCCGCCGTCGGCAGGGACATTGGCCTGGCGCGCGCTGCTATCGCAACGCAAGGGCAAGCGCGGCGGGCCGCTGCCGCGCCACACGCTGGTGCGCCGGGAAGTGCCGCTCGACGCCGAACACATCGCGCAGTACGCAGCGGTGTGCGGCTTCGCCTCGGCGCATGGCGTGCCAATGACGTATCCGCATCTGCTGGGCTTTCCGTTGCAGCTCATGCTGATGACGGAATCGGCGTTTCCGTACCCGGTGATCGGCCTGGTTCACCTGTGCAACACGATCCGCCAGCACCAGCATCTGAAGGCTGGCGAACGCGTGCGCGTGGAAGTGCGCCCGCGCCGGTTGTTCCACCATGCGCGCGGGCAGGCGTTCGCCATTGAAACGGCCATCATCAGAGGCAGTGCGGTGGTGTGGGAATCGCTTTCCATCTATCTGCGCGTGGGCGTGTCTTCTCCGCAGGGCGCGCCGTTGATTGCGCTGCCCACGGCACAGGACCTGTCGCCGATTGGCCGCTGGGATGTGCCTGCCGACACCGGCCGACGCTACGCCGGCGTGTCGGGCGACTGGAACCCCATCCACGTCTCTAGCATCGGCGCAAAGCTGTTCGGCTTCGCGCACCCCATTGCCCACGGCATGTGGACGAAGGCCCGTGCATTGGCGGCACTGCTGCCGGCTGTGCCCCTCACACAAGGCGAAGTGGTGACCGAATTCAAGACACCGCTATCGCTGCCGGGAGAGGCGACGTTGTGGCAAGCCCCCTCAGCCACACCGGGCCGCGCATTTGAAGTGCGCAACGCCGCAGGCGACAAACCCTATCTGCGCGGCATGCTGACGCTGCCGCAAGCACAACAAGAACACACGGGAGACTGAATCCATGCTCGTCAACGCGCAGGTGCGCCGCGTCGCCATCCTCGGGGGTAACCGCATTCCGTTCGCCCGTTCGAATACGGCGTACGCCACGGCGTCGAACCAGCAGATGCTGACCGCCGCGCTGCAGGGCCTGATCGACCGCTTCAACCTCCACGGCCAACGACTGGACGAAGTCGTGGCCGGCGCAGTCATCAAGCACGCGCGCGATTTCAACCTCACGCGCGAAACGGTGCTCTCCACCACGCTCGCCAAGCAGACGCCCGCATACGACATCCAGCAGGCATGCGGCACGGGGCTGGAAGCCGCCATCCTCGTCGCCAACAAGATCGCGCTGGGGCAGATCGATGTGGGCATCGCGGGCGGCACGGACACCACTTCCGATGCGCCCGTCGGCCTCAACGAGAAGATGCGCAAGATCCTGCTGGAGGCCAATCGCGCCAAGTCCACCGGCGCGCGCGTCAAAGCGCTGGCCGGCCTGCGGCCGTCGATGTTCGTGCGCCCGCTGCTGCCCCGCAACAGCGAGCCGCGCACCGGCCTGTCGATGGGCGAACATTGCGAACTGATGGCCAAGCGCTGGGGCATCCGCCGCGAAGACCAGGATGCGCTGGCCCTGCGCAGCCACCACAACCTCACGGCCGCCTACGAGCGCGGTTTCTTCACCGACCTGATGACCGCGCACCTGGGGCTTGATCGCGACAACAACCTGCGCAGCAACCTGACCCTCGAGCAACTGGCGAAGCTGCAGCCGGTGTTTGACCGCAGCGCGGCCGGCACCATGACCGCCGGCAATTCCACGCCGCTCACCGATGGCGCATCGTGCGTGCTGCTTGCCAGCGAAGACTGGGCACGCGCGCACAACCTGCCCGTGCTCGCCTACATGACCTGCGCGGATACGGCTGCCGTCGATTTCTTCAGCGGCACGCCGGAGCAGAACGAAGGGCTCTTGATGGCGCCTGCCTATGCCGTCTCGCGCATGCTGCAACGCGCGGGGCTCACGCTGCAGGATTTCGATTACTACGAGATCCACGAAGCCTTTGCCGCGCAAGTCCTGTGCACGCTTGCGGCCTGGGAATCGCCCGAATACTGCCGCGAAAAACTGGGCCGCAGCGCCCCGATGGGCAGCATCGACCGCAGCAAGCTGAACGTGAATGGCAGCTCGCTCGGCACGGGCCATCCCTTTGCCGCCACGGGCGGGCGCATTGTCGCGACGCTGGCCAAAATGCTGGCGCAGCGCGGCAGCGGACGCGGGCTGGTGTCGATCTGCGCTGCGGGCGGACAAGGCGTCGTTGCCATTCTGGAGCGCCCCGAAACGATGTCGCACTAAACCGCTCGGGCCGAATAACGGGAACGGCCTGGGTCTAGCAAGATTCCAAAACCCGCGCGGCACATAACAAAACCACGCCGCGTCTTTCATGGACGGAGACACCATGAACACCGTTGCCGACCGCAACAGCCTTACCGACCGCATCTGGCTGAAGTCGTACCCCGAGGGCGTGCCCGCCGAAATCAACCCTGATCGCTATCACTCGCTGGCCGAGGTGTTTCGTGAATCGGTGGAGAAGTACCGCACGCGCGTCGCCTACGTGAGTGTCGGCACCGAAATGACGTACGGCGAATGCGAACGCCAGGCCAAGCAGTTTGCGGCATGGCTGCAATCGCGCGGCGTGAAGAAGGGCGACCGCGTGGCGATCATGCTACCCAACAGCCTGCAGTACCCCGTGTGCCTGTTCGGCACGCTGCTGGCCGGCGCCATCGTCGTCAACGTCAACCCGCTGTACACGGTGCCGGAGCTGGCGCACCAGTTGCGCGATTCCGGCGCGCAGACAATCGTCGTGCTGGAGAACTTCGCGCGCACGCTGGAGCAGGCGCTGCCCGGCAGCCAGATCCGCAACATCGTCATCACCGGCATTGGCGACCTGATGGGCGGTGGGCTCAACCTCAAGGGCCGCGCGCTGAACTTCGTGATGCGCCACGTGCAGAAGCAGGTTCCGTCGTACAAGCTGCCCTCGCCGGTCTGGCTGCGCGATGCGCTGGCCGGAGGCGCCTCACGCGCGATGCAACCGGTGCAACTGGCGCCGGAAGACATCGCCTTCCTGCAATACACCGGCGGCACCACGGGCGTGGCCAAGGGCGCGATGCTCACGCACCGCAACATCATCGCCAACCTGCTGCAGGCGGAGGAGTGGTCCAAGAGCATGCTCAACGGCGGTGTGGAAACCAACGTCACGCTGCTGCCGCTGTATCACATCTTCTCGCTCACGGTGAACCTGCTGATGTTCATGACGCTGGGCGGGCGCAATATCCTGATCGCCAATCCGCGTGACACCAAGCGCGTGATCTTCATCCTGCGCAACGAGCGCTTCTCGGGCATTGCCGGTGTGAATACGCTGTTCAATGCGCTGCTGGAAGACCCCGACTTTGCCAAACGCGATTTCTCGGCCATGAAGATCACCATCGGTGGTGGCATGGCAGTGCAGCGCGCGATTGCGCAGCGCTGGAAAGAGGTGACAGGCCATACCATCGTTGAAGGCTACGGGCTGACGGAGTGCTCGCCGGTCGTGTCGATGAACCCACCGCACGTGACCGAATTCAGCGGCACGATCGGGCTGCCCGCGCCATCCACCGAAGTGCGCTTCAAGCGCGACGACGGCACGATCTCGCCGCTGGGTGAGCCCGGCGAACTGCAGGTGCGTGGGCCCCAAGTCATGCGCGGCTACTGGCAACGCCCGGAAGAAACCGCCAAGTCCATCGACGCTGAAGGCTGGTTCTCGACCGGCGACATCGGCGTGATGGACGCCAACGGCTACATCCGCCTGATCGACCGCAAGAAGGACATGATCCTGGTCTCGGGTTTCAACGTGTACCCGAACGAGATCGAAGACGTGGTGGCGCTGCACCCCGAAGTACTGGAGGTGGCGGCGATTGGCGTGCCCGACCCGGTGGCCGGCGAACGCGTGAAGATCATCGTGGTGCCGCGCACCGGCGCACTGACCGAGCCCGCGCTGCTCGAACACTGCCGCGCCCATCTGACCGGCTACAAGATGCCGCGCATCGTCGAGTTCCGCCACGAAGAGTTGCCCAAGTCGACGGTAGGCAAGATCCTGCGCCGCGAGCTGCGCGATGCCGATCCGGACATCAAGCGCGCCCGCGCGCAGGCGCAGCAATAACAACAACATCGGAGACTCATATGCGCTTGCGTACCCTCGCCCTGGCCACGGTGCTGGCAGGCGCCGCACACGCCTGGGCCCAGCCTGCCGCGTCGGATGCTTCCCCACCTGCGGCAGCCGCACCAACGGCTACATCGCAATCGGCGGCCATTGGCAGCTTTGCCGCCATGGACATCGCCAGGCAGACGGCTTGGCTCGGCAGCCAGGTCCACGCCAACGCGTTCGCGGGCTGGTCTGACGAAGATGTCCTCGCCATGGCGCAAGCCATGAAGCCCGAAACGCTGGTGCGCTGGCTCAAGGGCGAAGTGGCCAAGCTGCCGGAATATGAATACCGCATGCGCCGCCAGGAACGTGTGAAAGACCAGTGGCAGAGCCAGCCGGCAATCATGCTCATCCGTTACCGCAACGCACCGCGCCAGGTCTACGCGCGCTGGCTCAAGGGCGGTGCGCACGCCGGTCAGGAGATCATCTACGACGAAACCGTGCGCAAGGACGAGATGTACGGCCACCTGGGCGGGCTCGTCGGTTTCGTGTCGATCTGGAGTGCGCTGGATGGCTCGCTGGCCAGATCACAGTCGAACCACACGGCGCGGGAGCTTGGGCTGCAGTTCATCGTCGATACGCTCGAACGCGACGGACGTGCCCACGTGGCAGCCGGCGGCAGCGGCAAGTTCAGTGAAGCCAAAATGGTGACTGAAGACGGTGAGCGCATGCTGCGGCTGACCTGGGATGCGCCAAGCGGACCGCCCACGTTCTACGCCAAGCGCGTGCGCCTGTACTTCGACCTCAAAAACCCGTGGGTGCGCATTGAAGAAGCGTGGGATGAATCGGGCAATCAGCTCGAGAAAATCGTCATTGAGAGCGTGACGCGCAAGACCTGGAACGACCAGACTTTCAACCCTAAAAATCCGGAATACAAATTTTAGACAGCAGCCCGGAGACCGTTGTGGGCCAAGGCTCCGCCGACCGGTGGAGAGTATGAAACGAGACTAGGGGAAACCCCTTGTTGCGTGCGTACACGCTAGAGGAAAACTTCGATCATCGCAGCGCAACCGAACAAAAGCGCTGCGTTATGCTGCGGAAACACAAATCGCCACACCAAGGCGTGATAACAATCCAATCCAGAGAGACAACCACATGAACCGCACCGCCCGTCGCCTTGCTGCAGCCCTTGCCTGCGCTGCCGCCAGCACCCTTGCCGCCCCCCTGGCTCACGCCCAATCCACCGCAGAGGCCAACGTGGCTGCAAGCGCCAGCAGCGGTAGCGGCAGTGCCATCAGCAGCAGTGGTGGCGGCTTCAGCGGTTTCATGGACAACTACGTCTGGGGCCGCAACGTCATGGCACTGGGCTGGTTCTACATCCGTCCGATGGATTCGGCCACGCCCCTGACCACCACCACCAGCGCGCTTGGCCTCGGTACCTACCAGTCGCCAGGAACTGACGTGAAAGTCAGTAACGCGAATACGCTGTCGCTCACGTTCACGCACTTCTTTACCGACAACATCGCCGGTACCTTCGTGGGTGGCGTGCCGCCCAAGTTCAACCTGTATGGCAGCGGCAATGTGATCGCGCCGGTGCCGGTGGTGGGGCCGCTGACGCTGATCAACCTGGGCCTGCCGCAGAACAACCCGGTCGCCACCGTGCGCGAATGGAGCCCGGCGATCGTCGCGCAGTACTACTTCGGCACCAAGGAAAGCAAGCTGCGCCCCTTCGTCGGCGCGGGTGTCAGCTACAACTTCTTCACCAACCTGAGGCTGAACCAGAACTTCGTCAACGGCCTGCAGAACCTGGGGCAGGTGCTGCAGCTTGGCATGGGCCAGGTTCCGACGGGCCCGGCCAAGGTGACGGCAGAAACGTCCAGCTCCTGGACGCCGGTCGCCAACGTGGGCGTGTCGTATGAGTTCGCCAAGAACTGGACCGCCATCGGCACGGTGTCGTACCTGCCGCTGAAGACGACCTCCACCATCACGATCCGCAGCCAGCAAGGCCAGGTGCTGGCGGTCAACAAGACCGACATCAAGGTCGACCCGATCGTGTTCGGGCTGGCGGTGGGTTACAAGTTCTAAGCCGCAGAATTGCTACATCGCAAACGCCACCTCCGGGTGGCGTTTTTCATTGGGGCGACACCCGATATCATGGCGGACTGTTACGCGCCGATTTGCGCGCCGATTCCCGGATTCCCCGCCCCGCACCTACGTCACATCCATGAGCCAGCCTTCCATCGCCATCGTCGGAGCCGGCATTGCCGGTGTTGCCTGTGCCAACGCGCTTGCCGCGGAAGGCATTGCCACCACGGTTTATGAGCGCTCGGGCGGGGTCGGGGGCCGGCTGGCCACCACGGTGCTGCCCGAGTCCGCCCCCGCGTATGCGTTCGATCACGGTGCGCAGTCGTTCAACGTGCGCAGCGAGGCCTTCCGCCGCGCGGTGGATGCCGCTGGCCGTCAGGGCTCGGTGCTGCCTTGGCCCGCGCGCTGGGGCCATCGCACGGCCGACGCCCTGCAAGCCGATTCACGCGACGAAGCCCGCTACGTCGGCTTGCCCGGCATGGGCGCGCTGGTGCGCAGCCTAGCCGCGCCGCTGGATGTGCGCTTCGGCCACGCCGTCACGCGTGTGGCGCACGATGGCCGGCGCTGGACGATCGAGCGCAACGGCACGGACGCCACCCACGCCGACATCATCGCGCTGGCCCTGCCCGCGCCCGAACTACCGGCGCTGTTTCATGGCGCCACGCCGGCGTCGCTGCAGGAAGCCATCGCCCCGGTGCACTACGCCCCATGCTGGGCGCTGATGATGGGCTTTGCGCAACCGCTGGATTTGCCATATGACGGCATCCGCATCGACGACGACATGCTGGCCTGGGCCGCCCGCGACAACACCAAGCCGGGGCGCGTCATGGTCGATGAATCCTGGGTGGTGCATGCGTCGCCGGGCTGGTCGGCTGCGCATGCTATGGACACACCGGAGCAGGTGCTGCACGCCATGCACGCCCGCTTTGCCGAAGCCTTCCCCGGTACGCCGGAACCCGATCTGATGGCCGCGCACCTGTGGCCGCACGCGCTGGTCGAGCAGTCTGCAGGCATGCCCTGCCACTGGGACGCCGCCGCGCGCCTCGGTGCCTGCGGTGATTGGTGCGAAGGCCCACGCGTGGAGGCCGCGTTCCTGAGCGGTGTCGCGCTGGCCGCCAAGATTGCCGAAGCGCTATAAGAGTTCGGCCCGGAACGCTACAATATCGGGTTGTCTCGTGTTTCGTGTGCCGGGTCGCTCACCCGGCGGTGGCTTTCTCCTGATGACGCCATGCGCACCCGACGCCAAGTCCTCGCCCTCGCCTTTGCTGTCGTTGCTGCGGCATCGGCGCCGTTGCTGTCTCATGCGCAGGTGCTGCGCAACATTCCGGCGACGGCTCCGGCGGCCCAGTTGACCGTCAATTCGGCCAACGCCGGCACGCTGAGTACCGGCAGCACCGGCATCGTCCGCATCCTGCTGTTGGGCTTTGGGAGTAGCAGCGCCGACGTCCGCTTCGCCCCGGGCGTGCGGATTCTGTCGTTGGATGGGCGCCTGCTGCCGCCGGGTTCGGTGGTCGGCCAGACGTTCAAGGTGCGCTATCAGCTCGACCTGTATCAGCAGTTGCTGACCGCCTGGGTTGTCAGCGATGACGATTACAAGGCTGCGGTGGCTGCGCAAAGTCAGGCGCAAACGCAGTCCCAGTAGTCAGAACACCCCACGAAGCACGTGCCCCCAGGTCAACCACTGTGAACGGCACATGAAAAAAGTCTTCATCAAAACCTACGGCTGCCAGATGAACGAGTACGACTCGGACAAGATGTCCGACGTGCTCAACGCGGCTGAAGGTCTCGTCCCCACCGACACGCCCGAAGATGCGGACGTGATCCTCTTCAATACCTGCTCCGTGCGCGAAAAGGCGCAGGAGAAGGTGTTCTCCGAACTCGGCCGCGTCAAGGCGCTCAAGGCGCTCAAGCCGGACCTCGTGGTCGGCGTGGGCGGCTGCGTGGCCAGCCAGGAAGGCGCGTCCATCGTGGCGCGCGCTCCTTACGTAGACGTGGTGTTCGGTCCGCAGACGCTGCACCGCCTGCCCGACCTGATCGCAGCACGCCGCCGCACGGGCCGCTCGCAGGTCGATGTGTCGTTCCCCGAAATCGAAAAGTTCGACCACCTGCCGCCCGCGCGCGTGGACGGCGCCAGCGCCTACGTGTCAATCATGGAAGGCTGCTCGAAATACTGCAGCTACTGCGTGGTGCCTTACACGCGCGGCGAAGAAGTCTCGCGCCCGTTCGATGATGTGCTGGCCGAAGTGGCCGGCCTGGCCGAACAGGGCGTGCGCGAAGTCACGCTGCTCGGCCAGAACGTGAACGCGTACATCGGCAAGATGGGGGACACGAGCGAGCGGGCGGATTTTGCGCTGCTGCTCGAATACGTAGCCGAGATTCCGGGCATCGAGCGCATCCGCTACACGACCAGCCACCCGAAGGAATTCAGCTCCCGCCTGATCGAGGCCTATGCCACTAACCCGAAGCTTGTCGACCACCTGCACCTGCCCGTGCAGCACGGTTCAGACCGCATCCTGATGGCGATGAAGCGCGGCTACACGGTGCTCGAATACAAGAGCAGCATCCGCAAGCTGCGCGCGATCCGGCCGAACATCTCGATCGCCACCGACTTCATCGTCGGCTTTCCGGGCGAGACGGATGCGGATTTCGCCAAGACGATGGACCTGATTCACGAGATCGGCTACGACACGTCGTTCAGCTTTATCTACAGCCCGCGCCCCGGCACGCCGGCCGCCAACCTGCCCGACGATACGCCGCAGGCCGTCAAGCTCGAACGCCTGAAACATCTGCAGGCGACCATCGAAGCAAACGTAGCGCGCATCAGCCAGGGCATGGTCGGCAGCGTGCAGCGCATTCTGGTGGAAGGCCCGTCGCGCAAGGATCCGACCGAACTGCACGGCCGCACCGAGAACAACCGCGTCGTCAACTTTGCGCTGCCCGACCTGCCGCAGGCGCGCCGCGAGCAGCTGATCGGCCAGATGCTCGACGTACGCATCGTGCACGCCTTCCCGCATTCGCTGCGTGGCGAAGTGGCGGAACAGCGTATGGCCAGCGCAACCCACTGATCATCAACACGACCCGACTTGATGAAACCCACCATCGCAGAATTCACAGCGCCCAAGAACGACAACACGCGCCTGCAGAACCTGTGCGGGCCGCTGGACGAAAACCTGCGTCAGATCGAGCAGGCGCTGGATGTGACCATCAACAGGCGCGGCAGCAAGTTCACGGTGCGCGGCGCCAACGCACAAGGCGCGGCCAACGCGCTGGAGACGTTCTACAACGCCGCGCGCGAACCGCTGTCGGTGGACGACATCCAGCTGGGCCTGGTGGAAACCCGCCAGGTCGCCGCACATGGTGCTTACCTGCCGGAATCGAGCGCCGACGAGCCGGACGGCAATGATTTGTCGCCGGTGCTGCACACGCGGCGCACCGATCTGCATGGCCGTACCCCGATGCAGCGTGCGTACCTGCGCAGCATCCTCTCGCACGACCTGTCGTTCGGCATCGGCCCAGCAGGTACGGGCAAGACGTATCTGGCCGTGGCCTGCGCGGTGGATGCGCTGGAGCGCGACGCCATCAAGCGCATCGTGCTGACGCGCCCGGCCGTGGAAGCCGGCGAACGCCTGGGCTTCCTGCCCGGCGATCTTGCGCAAAAGGTTGACCCGTACCTGCGCCCGCTATACGACGCGCTGTATGACCTGCTCGGCTTTGACAAGACGCAGAAGATGTTCGAGCGCCAGATGATCGAGATCGCACCGCTGGCCTACATGCGCGGGCGCACGCTCAATCACGCGTTCATCATCCTGGACGAAGCCCAGAACACCACGCCGGAACAAATGAAGATGTTCCTCACGCGGATCGGCTTCGGCTCCAAGGCGGTGATCACCGGCGACACCACGCAGATCGATCTGCCGCGCGGCCAGAAGAGCGGCCTGATCGAAGCGCAGCACGTGCTGCGTGACGTGCGCGGCGTAGCGATGACGCGCTTTACCAGCGTCGACGTGGTGCGGCACCCGCTGGTGGCCCGCATCGTCGAGGCCTATGACGAATTCCATGCACAGCACAAGGACGCCTGACCGTGGCCAAAGCTAAAACCAAAACCAAGAAGATCCAACCCGAAGCCACCGGCCCGCGTGTCGACGTGTTCGACGCCAAGGGCAAACCCAAGACGTTGGATGCCAGCGCCCTGCGCATCGCCTTCGCCGACGGCCGCAGCCTGATCATCAGCGTGCCCGACACTGCCGATGGCGCCATCACGCTCGTCGCGGAGCATTCGGACACCAACACGAATGCCATGCTGTCGCTGCGTCCCGAGCACCATGACAGCATCACGCTTCGCGTTGAAGCAGAACCGGTACAAACCGAGCGAACCGAAGACCTCGACGACACGTTCGACGGCGCTCAAATGCTCACGCTCGACCTGACCGTGCAGTACGGCGACGAACTCAAGGCCGCCGCACGCAAGGCGCTGCCCAAAGAGCAGGACATCGAGGCGTGGATCGCCCCCGCCCTGTTTGCCGATGCGCAGCTCAACGTGCGCTTTGTCGGCGAAGAAGAAGGCCGCACGCTCAACCGCACCTACCGTGGCAAGGACTACGCCACCAACGTACTGACCTTCTCTTACGCAGAGAGCGCCGAAGACCCGGTCTCCGCCGACATCGTGCTGTGCTGCACGGTGGTGGAAAAGGAAGCGAAGGAACAGAAGAAGCCGCTGCTCGCGCATTACGCGCATCTGATCGTGCACGGTGCGCTGCACGCCCAGGGCTACGACCACGAAGACGCCGCCGATGCAAAGGAAATGGAAGGCATCGAAACGCAGATCCTCCGCGACCTGGGTTTTGCCGATCCGTACGCAGATCGTTAAAGCGCCACACGCTTGATGTTCAGACGCCGGCCTCGCGCCGGCGTTTTGCTTTTGGATGTTCCTTTCTTGCAGCATGCCGTTTCAACACTGAATCAACCCGCATTAAGAAAGACCCAGTCCTGACAACGGTTTACGGGTTTTCCTCCGCCATTCGGCGCAGGCTTGCGCCGTTCGAATCGCGCATACACATCGCACAGGCCGTCGGCCATCCGGGACCCTCGCCGCTCTCCGTATGGCGCATGGGTTTTGCCGTAGCGATTTCTATCCTCCACGCATAAGCCGCCGCTCGAGCGCGCTTCACGAATTCGGCGCAAACGAGCGCCATCGGCCAGCCCGCGCACAGACGGGCAAGGCCACGCGGGGAGGTCATCATGCGTCAACGCTTCATGGACAGCATTCCGTGGGCCACGCTGCTGGTTGGCGTGGGTGTCGGCACGGCGCTCGCGGTCACGCCGCGCATCGCACACGCTGATCACAAGCAATCGTGCTATGCGGGCATCGTCGTCGTCTTTGACGGCGCGTGGCATCCGGGCGCGGTGGTCGGCTGCCGTACGGTCAACATTTCGGACAGCAACAACGTGGTCGGCGCAGAGGTGAACCTGATGGTCGCGCAAGGCACCATCCGGCCGCGCGTGCAGGCGGTGGTGGGCAGCACGAGCGTGCAGGCGCTCATTGGCGGCGGCTACGACTTTGCGAGCAGCAAGGCACTGGTGGGCGTCGGTGCCACAGGCGACCATTGGCTCGCGGGCGTCGACATGGAAATCGCCGGACGCTGGACGGCCTACGGCGGCGCGAGCACCCTGGGCCGGTATCACAGCAATTCGCATCCTGCGGACCCGGCACCTGCCGCAACCGCGCCGACGAGCAACAACGACGCGCCACCACCCAACGGCAACAACACGCCGCCGTCCAAGCCCAGTCCCACACCGGCACCGGCACCGGCACCTGGCGCATCGCCCAGCCCCAGCCCCACTCCGGCCCCAACACCCAGCCCCGGGCCGAGTCCGTCGCCGACACCGAGTCCCACACCGAAACCGACACCGACACCGACACCGACACCGACGCCCACACCTGCACCAACGCCGACGCCGACGCCGACGCCGACGCCAGTCCCAACGCCAACGCCGAGCCCATCGCCAGTCCCATCGCCGTGCGGAAGCTGCCACGGAGGCGATCACCATCCCGGGCACCACCATGATCACGACCACGATCATGACCACGGCGGTCATCACGGCGGCGATCACGACCATGGCGGCGATGGCAATCACGGTGGCAGCCACGACCATGGCGGCGACGGACACCACGGTGGCGATCACGACCATGGCGGCAACGGCAACCACGGCGGTGACCACGACCATGGCGGCAACGGCAACCACGGCGGTGACCACGATCATGGCGGCAACGGCAACCACGGCGGTGACCACGATCATGGCGGCGACGGCAACCACGGTGGCGATCACGGCCATGGCAGCGATGGCAACCACAGCGGTGACCACGATCATGGCCATGGCAGCGATGGCAACCACAGCGGTGACCACGATCATGGCGGCGACGGCAACCGCAGCGGTGACCACGATCGCGGCGGCGAACGCGACGACTCCGGCGGGCACAGCCAGCATCATGGTCAGGGCGACGGCGGCCCGGGCCAGAACGACAATCATCAAGGCAACGATGGCAGCAACACGCACGGCAACGGCCAGCAACGCGGCGGCGACGGCGGACGCGACTGACCGCTCCCCCTTCGGCAGAAGGTCCGTCCTTAACGCGCCCGAACCCGGCCTCCAGATGTGAAATGAAAGGCACTTCCGGAGGCCGGGCGGCCACCCCGCGTCATCGGGACGGCAGGGCTTTTGGTGTATGCTGGGCCGATGTTTAACGACGCGCGACCGCGCCATGAATGATCCGTATCCCAGTCCGAAGCCAGCCGACAAACCCCGTACGCTGCTGGAACGCCTGACCGACCTCATCTCGCCCGAGCCCGAATCGCGGGCCGAGCTGCTCGAAATCCTCCAAGACGCCCATGCGCGCAGCCTGATCGACGCCGACTCCCTGTCGATGATCGAAGGCGTCTTCCAGGTCTCAGACCTGTGCGCGCGCGACATCATGATTCCGCGCGCACAGATGGACGCGCTGAACATTGCCGACGCGCCGTCCGAATTCATCCCGTTCGTGCAGGAAGCCGCGCATTCGCGCTTCCCCGTCTACGAGGGCAGCCGCGACAACATCATCGGCATCCTGCTCGCCAAAGACCTGCTGCGCTTCTATACGGACGAAGGCTTCGATGTGCGCGACATGCTGCGCCCGGCCGTGTTCATCCCCGAATCCAAGCGATTGAACGTGCTGTTGCGCGACTTCCGCGTCAACCGTAACCACATCGCCATCGTCGTCGATGAATACGGCGGCGTGGCCGGCCTCATCACCATCGAAGATGTGCTCGAGCAGATCGTCGGCGACATCGAAGACGAATACGACTTCGACCAGGAAGAAGACAACATCCTGCCGACCGCCGATGGCCACATGCGGGTGCGCGGGCTGACCGAAATCAGCCAGTTCAACGAAGCCTTCGGCACGCATTTCTCCGACGAAGACGTCGATACCGTGGGCGGGCTGCTGTCCAATCACCTGGGCCGCGTGCCACACCGCGGCGAGAAGATCGTCATGGGCACGCTGCAGTTCGACGTGCTGCGCGCCGATGCGCGCCAAGTGCAGGTGCTGCTCGTGCGCCGCCTCACCGCGCCGGCCGGCGGCAATGCCACGGCCGACACTTCTGGTTCCCACCCCGCCTGATCCTTCCGTGCCCGCTCAGTTCTCTTCCCCTGCCGCACCGTCCCGTCGGCAGGACGCCCCAGCTGTGCCGCTCGCGCGGCTACGTTTTGCGATGCCAATGGCAGCGCTGCTTGGCGTCATGCATACGCTGTCGTTCGCGCCGAACCACTGGTGGTGGCTGCAGATCCTCTCGCTGACGGGGCTAGCCGCGCTGGTGCAGCGTGCGCCGCGCTTGCGTGACGTGGCATCGGTTGGCTATGCCTTCGGGCTCGGCTGGTTCCTGTCGGGCGTGTGGTGGCTCTATATCAGTATGCATGTCTACGGCGACATGCCGGCATGGATGGCCGCGCTGGCAGTGCTCCTGTTTGCTGGCTATCTGGCGCTGCATCCGGCGCTGGCGGTGTGGGCGTGGCAGTGGATGACGCGACGCGGGCGGTGGTCCGGCGCCGCATCCGCGCTGGTGTTTGGCGCGGCATGGGCCGTCACGGAGTGGCTGCGCGGCACGGTCTGGACCGGCTTCCCCTGGATCAACGGCGGCTACGCGCACACCGATGGCCCGTTGGCCGGCTATGCGCCGCTGGTGGGCGTCTACGGCATCGTGCTGATCGCCGCCGTGCTGGCCGGCCTGCTGTGTGTCGCGGCCGAACGCCGCCTGCATTGGCTGGCGGGCATTGCGGGCGCGCTCGTGCTGGTGGCCGGCTGGCCGCTGCACAGCGTTGCGTGGACGCAGCCGGTGGGCAAGCCCATTTCCGTACGTCTTTTGCAGGGCAACGTGCCGCAAGACGTGAAGTTCCAGCAGACCGGCATCGAGCGCTCGCTGGAGCTGTACACCAAGATGGTCACCGAGAAGCCCGCGCAACTCGTGGTCACGCCCGAGACGGCCTTCCCGATCATGATCCAGGAGATGCCGCAGGACATCGCCTTGGCCATTCGCACCTATGTGGATACCACCGGCTCCAGCGTGCTCTTTGGTGCCGCCAGCGAGGACTCGCGCGTCGATTACACCAACAGCGTGTTCGGCATCGGCCCGCAATTCCAGGGCGTGTACCGCTACAACAAGCACCACCTCGTGCCCTTCGGCGAGTTCATCCCCTTCGGTTTCCACTGGTTCGTCAACATGATGAACATGCCGCTGGGCGACTTCCGGCGCGGCCTGCCCGTGCAGCCGCCAATGGCGGTGGCCGATCAGCGCGTCGCGCCCAACATCTGCTACGAGGATTTGTTTGGCGAGGAGATTGCCGCTTCGCTGCGGCATGCGGACCAGCCCGCCACGATGCTCGCGAACGTGACGAACCTTGCGTGGTTTGGCGACACGATCGCACTGGACCAGCACCTGCAGATCTCGCGAATGCGCGCGCTGGAAACGGGCCGTCCGATGCTGCGCGCCACCAACACGGGCGCGACCGCCGTGGTGCGACCGGACGGCAGCGTGCAGGCGCGCCTGCCCGTCTTCACGCTTGGCACACTGCAGACCGACGTGCAAGGCATGCAGGGCTTGACGCCATTCGTGCGGGCCGGCAACGCGCCTGCGCTGGGCCTGGGTGCGCTGGTTCTGCTGGTGGCATTTGTGCGCCGCCGCCGGGCATCGGCAGATTGATCGTTCAGCGTCCGGAGGGCTTTCGAGCCACTTTCCGGAGTCGCTGACAAAAAACGCTAAAATTCAACGTTTTACGGCGGGCACGGAGCCAGGCGCTTCTCGTGCCCGCCGCTGCATTCCACCGTCGCGCGGTGCAACGCACGTTCCGTGCCGCCGCGGACCAACGGGTTCCACCATGCTCACCTTCCAGCAACTCATCCTCAAGCTGCAGTCGTACTGGGACGCCCAGGGCTGCGCCCTGCTGCAGCCGATCGACCTCGAAGTCGGCGCCGGTACGTCGCACGTGCACACCTTCCTGCGCGCGATCGGCCCGGAGCCTTGGCGTGCCGCCTACGTGCAACCGTCACGCCGCCCCAAGGACGGCCGCTACGGCGAGAACCCAAACCGCCTGCAGCATTACTACCAGTACCAGGTAGTGCTCAAGCCGGCGCCGGAAAACATCCTCGACCTGTACCTCGGTTCGCTGGAAGCACTGGGCCTGGACCTGAAGCAGAACGACGTCCGCTTTGTCGAAGATGACTGGGAAAACCCCACGCTCGGCGCCTGGGGCCTGGGCTGGGAGGTGTGGCTCAACGGCATGGAAGTCACGCAGTTCACGTACTTCCAGCAAGTCGGCGGCCTTGACTGCAAGCCCGTGACCGGTGAGATCACCTACGGCATCGAGCGTCTGGCGATGTACCTGCAGCAGGTCGAGAACATCTACGACCTGGTCTGGACGGAGTGGGAAGAGCCGGGCCCGAACGGCCCCGTGAAGCGCCGCCTGACCTACGGCGACGTCTATCACCAGAACGAGGTCGAGCAATCGACCTACAACTTCGAACAGGCCGACACGACCGTGCTGTTCCGCCGCTTTGCCGAGCACGAAACCGAAGCCAAGCGCCTGATGGGCGTGCGCGCAGAAGGCGAAGCTGCTGCCGAGGGCGACGCACCTGTCGTGCAGCTGGCCCTGCCCGCCTACGAGCAAGTGCTCAAGGCCGGCCACACCTTCAACCTGCTGGACGCGCGCGGCGCGATTTCGGTGACGGAGCGCGCGGCCTACATCGGCCGCATCCGCAACTTGTCACGTCTGGTCGCGCAGGCTTACTACGACTCACGCGAACGCCTGGGTTTCCCGATGTGCGGCACGGCCGCTGCCGCCGCCAAGACCACGGAGGCCGCATGACGGCCAACCGAGCACGGCGTGGCCTGGCGCTGCTGACCGCAGTGTCCATCGCCGCGCTGGCGCTACCGGCGAGCGTTGCACAAGCGGCACGGCATCGCACGTCCAAGGCGGCATCGACGGAGAAGGTTTTCGTCGTGCCCAACACTTTGACGCAGCTTTGCGTGGCCGATTCCAAGCCGCTGCAGCAAGCGCTGAGCACGGCCTGGACACCGCCTCCGCCGTCGCTCGATCAGTGGACGAGCCTGGTGCGCACGATGGCCTGCGACCTGTCCGGCGCGCGTGACCTCGGCTGGCATCGCGTGCCGCTGCGCACGTATGCAACGGCCCTGCGCTTCCCGCTCACGTGGGTGGAGTGGCAAGGCTCGGGCGTGAAGGCACAGCGCCGTGCGCGCGTGTTCCGCTCGGCGGGGCAATTGCCGAGTCGTCTGGAATTCAACGTGTCCGGCACGCTGCAAGAGGTGCGTTACGACGCGCGACGCGGCTTGCTGTCAGCCCGCTTCCTGCGCCGCGATGCTGCCGCGCCCGGCACCACGCCCGCGCCGATTGCACCGCCACCGCCGCCGGGCCAGTGCGCCGGCACGCAATTGCAGTTCCAGCAGCAGAACGGCGTGTGGCTGCTCTCGGGCGTGGAACCCGTGCCCGGCTCGCCCTGCTGATCACTGAATACTGAGCTGCACAACACAACGTACCGCCGCAACTGATCTGAACACCAAGCGGCGCAGAACAACGACGTCACCGATTCAAACGCTATGTCCACCCTCCTGATCGAACTGCTGACCGAAGAACTGCCGCCCAAGGCGCTGGCCCGCCTGGGCGAGGCGTTTGCGCGCGGCCTGTTTGACGGTCTGTCGGCGCAAGGCCTGCTCGAAGAGGGCGCCGCCGTGGAAGGTTTTGCCACGCCGCGCCGCCTGGCCGCATCGATCACCGGCGTGCGCCGCACCGCGCCTGATCGCGAATTGCGCGAGAAGGTGCTGCCCGTGACCATCGCCTTCGATGCCGAGGGCAAGCCCGCCGCGCCGCTCGTCAAGAAGCTGGCTGCGCTGGCCAAGACCGTGGGCGTGGACGCCATCGCCCCCGAATCGCTCGAGCGCGCGCCTGACGGCAAGGCCGAAGCGCTGTTCTATCGCTATACCGCGCGCGGCGCCGTGCTGGCCGACGGCCTGCAGACGGCGCTGTCGCAGACCATCGCCAACCTGCCGATCCCGAAGGTGATGACGTATCAGCGCCCGAACGGCGAGAACGTTCAGTTCGTGCGCCCGGCCCACAAGCTGATCGCACTGCTCGACAGCGAAATCATCCCCGTCAGCGCATTCGGCCTGCAATCGGGCAACGTGACGCTGGGCCACCGTTTCCTGTCGGCCGGCGAGATCGTCATCCAAGACGCTACGGCATATGCGAGCACGCTGGAATCGCAGGGCAAAGTCATCGCCGGCTATGGCAAGCGCAAGGAAGCCATCCGCGCCGAGCTGCTCAAGACCGCCGGCGCCGATACGGTGGTCATGCCCGAAGCGCTGCTGGATGAAGTGAACGCACTGGTCGAATGGCCCGTGGTCTACCCCTGCCACTTCGAGGAAGCGTTCCTCGCCGTGCCGCAGGAATGCCTGATCCTGACCATGCAGACGAACCAGAAGTACTTTGCGCTGACCGATGCACAGGGCCATCTGCGCAACCGCTTCCTGATCGTTTCGAACATCGCCACGGGCACGCCCGAGGCCATCATTCAAGGCAACGAACGCGTGGTGCGTCCGCGCCTGGCCGACGCGCGCTTCTTCTTCGAGCAGGACAAGAAGAAGCCGCTGGCCGACCGCGTGCCGCTGCTCTCACGCGTGGTCTATCACAACAAGATCGGCACGCAGCTTGAGCGTGTGTCGCGCCTGCAGGCCATCGCGGGCCAACTGGCCGAGAAGCTTGGCGCGGATGTCGCACATGCCTCGCGCGGCGCATTGCTGGCCAAGGCCGATCTGCTGACCGACATGGTGGGTGAATTCCCTGAACTGCAGGGTACGATGGGCACGTACTACGCCCGCCACGATGGCGAACCCGACGACGTGGCGCTGGCCTGCTCAGAACACTACCAACCGCGCTTTGCCGGCGACGCGCTGCCCAGCACCGCCACCGGGACCGTGGTGGCGCTGGCCGACAAGCTGGAAACGCTGGTCGGCATCTGGGGCATCGGCCTGCAGCCCACGGGCGAGAAAGACCCGTTCGCACTGCGCCGCCACGCGCTGGGCATCCTGCGCATGCTGATCGAGAAGCCGCTCGTGCTCACGATCGCGGATGCGCTGCAGATTGCTGCCGCCAGTTTCGACGGCATCGCGGCCGTCAAGCCGGACTTGGCCGCCATCACCGACTTCCTGTACGACCGCCTGCGCGGCTACCTGAAGGACAAGGGCTACAGCACCAACGAGGTGGAAGCCGTGGTCAGCCAGCGCCCGCAGCGCCTGGACGACATCGTCGCGCGCCTCGAAGCCGTACGCGCCTTTGCTGCCCTGCCGCAGGCCGAAGCGCTGGCCGCCGCCAACAAGCGCATCACCAACATCCTGAAGAAGACCGACGTGGCCATCGGTGCAGTGCAGCCGCAACTGCTCAAGGAAGACGCCGAGCGCGCACTGCACCAGGCCGTGGCCTCGTCGGAGCCGCAGGTACACGATGCCTTCGCACGCGGCGACTTCACCACCGCGCTCAAGACGCTGGCTGGCCTGCGCGAAGCAGTCGACACCTTCTTTGACGGCGTGATGGTGATGGCCGAGGACACCACGCTGCGCGACAACCGCCTCGCGCTGCTGGGTGAACTGCACGGCTTGATGAACCGCGTCGCGGACATCTCCAAGCTGGCCGCCTGATCGGCACCCCAAGCACCGTTCGGAGCCCACCATGCCCCATGTTCCCAAACTGGTGATCCTCGACCGCGATGGCGTCATCAACCGTGACAGCGACCAGTTCATCAAGTCGCCAGACGAATGGATTGCCCTCGACGGCAGCCTGGAAGCCATTGCCGAGCTGAACCAGGCCGGCTACCAGGTGGTGGTGGCAACCAACCAGTCGGGCATCGGGCGCGGCCTGTTCGAGGCCGCCGCGCTCAACGCCATGCACGAGAAGATGTACAAGGCGCTCGCCACCTACGGCGGGCGCGTCGATGCCGTCTTCTTCTGCCCGCACACCGCCGCCGATGCGTGCGAGTGCCGCAAGCCCAAGTCCGGCATGCTTCGCGAGATCGCTCGCCGGTTCGACATGGACCTCACGGGCGTGCCGGTGGTCGGTGACTCGCTGCGTGACCTGCAAGCCGGCGTCGAAGTCGGCGCCGTTCCTCACCTCGTACTGACCGGCAAGGGCGCCAAGACCCGCGATGCCGGAGACCTGCCCCCGGGCACCCAGATTCATGAGGACCTGCGTGCGTTTGCGCGTGCGCTGCTGTCCCCTGCGCCCCAGGGCACGCCCACGCGCGCCCCTTGAATTCGCCCCCAATGCGCCCCCGATGACTTTTATCCGTTCGCTGCTGTACCTGGTCTTCTTGATCGTCTGGACACCGATTTACGCGGTGGCCTGCTTCATCGTCTTTCCGTTCATGAACCCGCACCGCCGTTTCTGGATGGTGTCCGGCTGGACGAAGTCCGCCATCTGGATGGCGCGCGGGCTGCTCGGCATCCGCTGGCAATACCAGGGCTGGGAGAACATCGAGGAAGCCGTCGCCACCAACAAGCAGGTGGTGCTGCTTTCC
The DNA here is from genome assembly GCF_021173085.1 of Ralstonia wenshanensis. Taxonomy (NCBI): domain Bacteria; kingdom Pseudomonadati; phylum Pseudomonadota; class Betaproteobacteria; order Burkholderiales; family Burkholderiaceae; genus Ralstonia; species Ralstonia wenshanensis. The sequence goes on along the minus strand of NZ_CP076413.1, from coordinate 458,363 downwards.
AAGCATCAGTCGGCGTGGGAAACCATGGCCTATGTTGCGACCATGCCGCGCCCGCTGTGCTACGTGTTCAAGCGCGAGCTGCTGTATGTGCCGTTCTTCGGATGGGCACTCGGCATGCTCAAGATGGTGCACATCAACCGCAAGGACGGCGCCAATGCGTTCGCTTCCGTTGCGCGCCAGGGTAAGGAGCGCTTGGCCGATGGCGCATGGGTGATCATGTTTCCCGAAGGCACGCGCACACGCTCCGGCGACCCGAAGCCGCGCTACAAGAGCGGCGGTGCGCGCTTTGCCGTGGATACCGGCGCATGGGTCATCCCCATCGCGCACAACTCCGGCCGCGTGTGGCCGCGCAATTCGTTCCTGAAGCACCCGGGCTTGATCACGCTGTCGGTCGGGCCAGCCATATCGAGCGCCGGCAAGACCAGCGATGAACTCAACCGCGAAGTCGAAGCGTGGATCGAAGCAGAAATGCGTAGAATCGACGCCGATAGCTACCGCGAGCACGCATGAAACTGCTGCGCCCACCGACTTCGCCCACCACCGCCGACAGCGTCCAGCTCGAGCTGCCGCTGCTCGCGCCCGAAGCCCCGTCGCCATCGCAGCCTGACGCGCCCCTCCTCGCACCGCCCGCACTCGACTTTTCCACCGCACCGCTCGGCCCCAATCAGCGCCGCCTGACGCTGGGCGAGCGTGCGCTGATCTATAACCTCAAGCGTTCGTCGCGGCGCACCATCGGCTTTGTCATCGATGATCGCGGCTTGTCGATCACGGCACCGCGCTGGGTCACACTCGCCGAGATCGAACACGCCATCGCCGAAAAGCAGAAGTGGATCTTCGCCAAGCTGGCCGAATGGCGCGCGAACGCAGCACGCCGCATGCTGCCGCCCATGGAGTGGCAGGACGGCGCCGGGCTGCCGTTCCTCGGCAAAACGATCACGCTCAAGCTGGAGTCGCCGATCGGCGCGTTGATGTTCGATGCCGACACCAGCATGCTGCACCTGGGCCTGCCGCCCAGCACCACCGAGCAGCAGATCAAGGACCGCGTACAAGGCTGGCTGCAGACGCAGGCGCGACGCCTCTTCGGCGAACGACTTGAGGTGTATGCCGAGCGCCTGGGTGTGCGGCACAGCGCGTATGCGTTGTCTTCAGCTGCCACGCGGTGGGGAAGCTGCACCGCCGACGGCAAGATCCGTCTGAACTGGCGCCTGGTGCATTTCCCGCTGAGCTTGATCGACTACGTGGTTGCGCATGAGCTCGCGCACCTCAAGGAAATGAACCACAGCCCGCGCTTCTGGGATACGGTGGAGTCGATCTTTCCTGAGTTTCGTGAGGCCCGGGAGCAACTGCGCTCGCATCCACCGGAATACTTGCCGGCGTTCTGATTCGCCTCGCCCACGCCGCAACGGCGTGTGAGGGATGCGGCGGCAGAAAAATCCTCGCCTGCAGGCTCCGCCACACCCTCCTACAATATGGCCTTCCGCAGTCCCCCAGGAAGGAAATCCCATGCGAATGCTCCACACCATGCTGCGCGTCGGCGACATGCAGCGATCGATCGACTTCTACACCAAGGTGCTCGGCATGCAGCTGCTGCGCACCAGTGATAACCCGGAATACAAATACTCCCTCGCGTTCGTCGGCTACGGCCCGGAGGCCGGTAACACGGTCATCGAGCTGACCTACAACTACGGCGTCAGCGAATACGATCTGGGCTCGGCGTTCGGCCACCTGGCAATCGAGGTCGACAATGCCGCGCAAGCCTGCGACCAGATCCGCAACGCGGGCGGCAAGGTCACGCGCGAAGCCGGCCCGGTCAAGGGCGGCAGCACCATCATCGCGTTTGTGGAAGATCCGGACGGCTACAAGATCGAGCTGATCCAGGCGCGCTCGATGCCCGATGGCAACCGCCACTGACGCCATCCGCCGGCCGCTGGACGGCACCGCCATCGGCCTGATGGTGGTGTTGTGCATGTGCTGGGGCTTTCAGCAGGTCGCCATCAAGGTGGCTGCGCATGACGTGGGCCCCGTCATGCAAGCCGGCGTGCGCTCGGCCATCGCGTCGGTCCTGGTATTCGCATTTGCGCTGTGGCGCGGCACGTGCCTCTCGTTGCGTGACGGCACGCTGGCCGGCGGCCTGATGGCCGGTGTGCTCTTCGGCGTCGAGTTCCTGTGCATCTTCATCGGTCTGGGCTACACGACTGCCTCGCGCATGGCGGTGTTCCTCTACACCGCACCAATCTTCACCGCGCTCGGCCTGCACTTCTTTGTCCCGGGCGAGCACCTGCGCCCGCGCCAGTGGACCGGCATCGGCATTGCGTTTGGGGGGATCGTGCTGGCGTTTGCCGACGGCGTCCTGCACCCGGCAGCCGGGCCATCAACCTCATTGGGTGACGCGCTGGGCGTGGCAGCAGGCGCGTTATGGGGCGCGACGACCATCGTCGTGCGCGCAAGCAAGCTCTCCGAAGCCCCGGCGGCGAAGACGCTGCTGTACCAATTGGCTGTTTCCGCCGTGTTGCTGCTGTTGATGGCCGCCGGCACCGGGCAGGTCTTTACCGCGAACCTCACGCCCACGGCGCTGGCGAGCCTCGCTTACCAGTCTGTGCTGATCGCATTCGCCAGTTACCTGACGTGGTTCTGGCTACTGCGCCGCTACCTGGCGTCGCGGCTATCAGTGTTCTCGTTCCTGACGCCGCTGTTTGGCGTGGCGTTTGGTGTGCTGCTGTTGCACGAACCGGTGGGCCTGCGGTTTGCGCTGGCCGCGGCGCTCGTGCTGTCGGGCATCCTGCTCGTCAATCTTCGCTAAGCTCGGAAACGCTGCCGGCGATTCGGTTGGCCGGCAGCGCGTTCGCCACCGCCACGAAGTCTTCCACCGGCACTTCTTCCGCGCGACGGCCCAGGTCAAAGCCAAGCGCTTCGAAATCGATCACGTCGCGCAGCGCGCCCAGCGTGTTGCGCAACACCTTGCGCCGCTGCGAAAACGCCATCGTCACCACCGTGCCTAGCGCGCGCATATCGACCGGCGCATACGGCGATTTATCGGCCGGCCAGGGAATCATCCGCACCACCGCCGAATCCACCTTGGGCGGCGGGTTGAACGAACCCGGCGGCACATCCAGCACCAGCTCCATGTAGTACCGCACCTGCAGCATCACCGAAAGCCGGCTGAACGCCTTGCTACCCGGCGCGGCCACCATGCGGTCGACCACCTCTTTCTGCAGCATGAAATGCTGATCGCGCACGCGGTCGGCAAACGTGGCCAGATGGAACAGCAGCGGGCTCGAGATGTTGTACGGCAGGTTGCCGACGATGCGCAGCGGCCGGCCCGCCTCCACCAGCGATCCGAAATCAAACGCGAGTGCATCACCTGCATGCACGATCAGCCGATCGCCGAAACGCTTCTGCAAGCGCGCAACCAGATCGCGGTCCAGCTCGACCACCTGCAGCGTGCGCACACGCTCCATGAGCGGCACGGTGAGTGCGCCCAGGCCCGGGCCGATTTCGACGAGCACATCGTCGGGCTTGGGATCGATGGCGGCAACGATGGCGTGGATCACGCCGTCATCGACCAGGAAGTTCTGGCCGAAGCGCTTGCGGGCCTGGTGCCCCTGGTGAACGCCGGTCGTGGATCGTGCCATTGCGAACTCGAAATCGAAAAGGTGAAGAAACTCAGGAACGCGCCGTGTGCCGCGCCATGGCGATGGCGGTATCGATCGCCTCGATCATGCTGCCGAACTCGGCGCGGCCCGTGCCTGCCAAGTCCAGCGCCGTGCCGTGGTCTACCGACGTGCGCACGAACGGCAGGCCCAGCGTGATGTTCACGCCGTGCCCGAAGGTGCCGTACTTGAGCGGCGCCAAGCCTTGGTCGTGGTACATCGCCAGCACGCAATCGGCGTCAGCCAGAAGGCGCGGCTGGAACAGCGTATCGGCAGGATACGGACCGCGCGCGTCGATTCCGCGCGCACGCGCACGCGCGATGGCGGGCTCGATCACCTCGATCTCTTCGCGGCCAAGGTGACCTGATTCACCCGCATGCGGATTCAACCCCGTCACGAGGATGCGCGGTGCGGCCAAGCCGAAGCGCGTATGCAGATCACGCTGCACGATGTCCAGCGTTTCATCAAGCACCGTGGGCGTGATGGCGTCCGGCACCTCGCGCAGCGGCAAGTGCGTCGTCGCCAGTGCCACACGCAGCATGGCGTTATCGTGCGCCGGCTGCGGGCCAGCGAGCATCATCACCACGCGCGGCGTGTGGCTGCGCTCCGCCAGGTATTCGGTATGGCCGGTAAACGGCACCCCTGCGTCGTTGATCGTGCTCTTCTGCACCGGCGCCGTGACAATCGCGTCGTAGCGGACGCCGTCCACCGTGCCAATCTGGCAGCCGTCGATGGCGGCATCGAGCAGGTTCAGCACATAGCGGCCGTTGGCGGCATCGAGCACGCCAGCGCGCACCGGCGCACCCAGCGGGCGCTCCACAATGGTCAGCGCCGTGGACGCAACGCGCCAGAAATCGCCCTGCCCGATCGCGTCAGCGCGCGCCTGCAGCAATGCCGCATCGCCAATCACATGCCACTGCACATCGGCGTAACGCGGCGAGGCCTGCCGCGCCAGGTGCAGCAACGCAGCCACGGTGATGTCGGGACCGATACCGGCGGGCTCGCCGGTGGTGATGGCAATGTTCAACATGCAGCGCTTTCCTGCGATGGTTTCCGGTCGATCTAGAAACGCCACGGCCGCCCGCAGGCGGCCGTGAGCGATGCGGATATCCGTAGCTTACTGCTGGCGGTTCACGCGGTATTCCACGTGCGCTGAGTCGCGCAGCTCACGCAGCCAATCCTCATAGGCGGCCTGCACCTTCTTCTCGCGGATCACCGAGCGTGCGTAGTCGCGCTCGCGGTCTCCCGACACTTCTGCCTCGCGGCGGCCTTCCACCTGGATCAGGTGCACACCGAACTGGCTCTGCACAGGCTGCGACACCTCACCCGGCTTGAGCTGGTTCATCGCCTGCTCGAACTCCGGCACCAGCTGGCCCGGCGACACCCAGCCCAGCTCGCCACCTGCACCGGCCGAACCGTCCTGCGAATACCGGCGCGCCGCATCGCCAAAGTCATAGCCGTGGACGATGCGGTCACGCAGGCCTGCCAACTGGCGGCGCGCGTCGTCCGCAGACATCGTCGGACCGGTCTTGATCAGGATGTGGCGCACTTGCGTCTGCTGCACCTTGGCGGCAATTGCGGTGCTCGGTGCGCGCTTCTCCAACAGCTTGATCACGTGATAGCCGGCCGGGCTTTCGACCACTTGGCTCGCCACTTGGCCCGCCTTCATGTCGACCACGGCGTTGGCGAACACAGCCGGCAGGCGACCGATCGGGCGCAGCCCAAGCTCGCCGCCTTGCGAGGCATCCTGCGCACCCGAATTGTCGCGCGCCAGCTTGGCGAAATCCGCGCCGCCCTGCGCCTGCTTGAGCAGGCTTTCGGCCTTGGTGCGCGCTGCAGCCTTCTCCGCATCCGTGGCGCCTTCCGCGACCGGCACGAGAATCTGCGCGACGTTGTATTGCTGCTCGCCAGCCGGGGCCGTTCCGCCGCCCTGCTGCGCCAGATAGTTGTCGATCTCGCCGTCGTAGACCTGCACCTTGGAGTCGACCTCGCGCTCGCGCAGGCGCGCCAACAGGATTTCCTGACGCAGGTCGTCGCGGTACTTGTCGTACGTCATGCCGGCATCCTTCAGCTTGCTCTTGAGCTGCGGCACGGACAGGTTGTTGCGCTGGGCCACGCTTTCCACGGCACGATCCACATCGGCGTCGGACACGCGGATGCCGCTTTCCTTGGCGCTCTGCGCCTGCACGCGCTCCAGGATCAGCTGCTCAAGCACTTCACCGAGCATATCGGCGCGCGGCGGCAGCGGACGGTTCTGTGCGCGGAACGTGCGCTCCACCAGGTCCGCGCGGTTCAGCAGTTCGCGGCGCGTGATGACGTCGGTGTTGACCACGGCCACCACTTCGTCGACCAGTTGGCTGCGCGGCGCACCCGGAGCCGTCGGCTCGGGCAGTGTGCCCTGCAGCAGCGGCTGGCTTGGCGACGAGCCCGGGTTGGCGAAGATGCCGCGCACCGGTGCACTCTTCTTTGCCGATTGCGCCTGCTGCGCGTGGACGGCTGGCGACAGCGTGGTCCCCGCCATCAGCGCGACCAGCACGCCGGTAGCAACCCGCAAGCGGCCCAGAGGAGCCACACGCGTGGCGAAAGCGGTCGATTGGAAAGCCATGATGTCGTTATTCATATTGATCCAGCACGGACGGCGTGATCGGCTGCGCGGTCACCGGCTGGTAGCCGGGCACGTTCAGACGAATCACGTCGATCGGATTGTTCCCCACCTTCGACAAACCCTTGAATTCGATCTGGGCAAAGATATGCGTCGTATAGCCCGAAACCGCATTGCTGTAGCGCTGTACCGCCAGTCGGCCGACCCAGCAGTCCGCCACATACTCGAGGCCAAGCAGCATATCCGACGGCTTGCGCGCATCCAGGTCGTAACCGATGCGGCCCAGACCGTACAGGCGCCGTGTGATCGGCCACTGCGTTGAGATATCGGCCTGTTCCAGAGGCAGTTGGCCGGTATTGGCATCTTGCCGGTAATAGCGGTAGCCCAGGTTGATCACCTTGTTGGCTTCCGGCTTCCAGCTGAACGCGACCGTCGAGCGCATGATGCGGTCGATGTCCTGATTGTACTGAAGGTTCGTATCGAAAAAGATGCCGCGGAACATCTGGATCGTGGTCGCGCCCAGAAGGTCCGAATAGCGGCGCACCGACGTCGGCGCCGCCCCCGCCAACGTCACGCGCTGTCCTTCAAAATCGATGCGTTGCGCGATCGTGGCCCGCAAGCGCTCAATGCCTGACTCCGCCTCAATGAAGCGCGTGGTCACGCCCGCCGTCAGTTTGTTGTTGTCGGCAATGCGGTCATAGCCGGTGTACGGGTTCTCCGTAAAGATCTGGCCGAGGTTGTAGTCCGACTGACCGGTATCGAACAACGGAATCTGCGACTGATCGCGATACGGCGTGTACACATAGAACACGCGCGGCTCCAGCGTCTGGATGTAGTTGACGCCAAACAGCTTGGTGACCAGCGGCGCATCGCGCTCAAAGGTCATGCCCGAATCGAGCGAGAACGTGGGCAGCGTGCGATTGATCTGCGTGTCCTGCGTATCGCCTGCAGGACGATCCAGGCGGTATGCGGTGGTGTTGAGGATGAACTTCGGCGTGACGTACCAGCCCGGACGGATGATCGGGTAGCTGATCGTCGGCTGCATGAACAGCCGCTCGCCCTGGACAGTATTGGCCGTTGGGATCGAGAACCGGGTGTAATCGGTCAGGAAATTAACGTCAAAGCCGCCAAGGTCGTACTTGTTATAGGTCAGGCTCAGCTGCGGCAGTCGCTCATACGGTGCTGCCAGTGGCGTTGTGGCGGTCGACAGCGTCTGGAACTTCTGCACACGCGCCGTCGCAATCCAGTCGCCGAACGAGTAAGTCACCCCGCCTTCCTGGGTGTACTGCCGCTGCGTCGCCGTGACGATGCTGCGGCCCAGGTCATCCGGGTAGGTGTTATCGGAGACCTTGTTGTAGTTGATGTAGCCGGTCAGGCCAGGCGCCAAGCGCTGGGTGTGCAATGCCGAAATCGACCAACGATTGCGACCCGCCTCACGATCATCGGGCAGGAATTCGCCGCGTAGGACGCCGTTGTACGACGTACCGAGATAGCGGTACTCGGCGCCAAGCTGCAGGCCACGCTGGCTAAGCAGACGCGGGTACAACGTCAGATCACGGTTCGGCGCGATGTTGAAGTAGTACGGCAGCGTGATGTCTGTCCCGCTGCGGCTGTTGTAGCCGAACACCGGGGCGAGGAAACCGCTGCGGCGGTCGTCATTGAGCGGGAAGTCCATGATCGGCGCGGCAAACACCGGCACGCCGAAGAAGTGCAGCACGCCGTTGCGGCCAGTGCCGACCTGGCGGTCGCTGTCGATATCGATGCGGCTCGCGCTGAAGTACCAGTCGACGTTGTCGGGCGAGCACGTGGTGTACGTACCGCGCGTGATGCGGCTGTTGTCCTTGTCGATGAAATCGATGCGGTCTGCGGTGCCGTGCCCGCCGGTCGTGTGGAACTCGTACGTGGGCGTGCTGATGGTGCCTTCGTTGGCCGTGACCTTGAGCTTGGCGTCCGGGCCGGTGACGAGCGTGCCGCCCTTGAACAGACGCACGTTGCCGGTGGCGGTGGCAACGTCGGTGTCCTGGTTGTAGTCGAGCGTGTCGCCCTTGAGCACCGATCCATTGCGGCGCAGTTCGCCATGGCCGCGCAGGTGGATGTCTTCGTTGGTGCGGCCGTCCATCTTGTCGGCCGCGGTAAATGTGGGGACGGTGTTGTCCGGGCGCTGGACGGGCTCGGCCATCTTGGGCACCAGCGGGCTGCCGCCGGGCGTGGTCGGGCCGGACGTGGCCAGGGCTGTGACCGACGAGGCCGGGGTGACAGCAGGCGCCGTCGCTTGCGTGGTGTCCGCGCTCTGCGCCGCGGACGTCGCTGTCCAGACACCGGCCACCGCAAATACCAGCGGGCGCAATGCCAGCGTGCCACGCCGGTTGGCGGGCCGCTGATCGGGCGCGGCAACAGCAGCGCGCTGCCGGTTTTTCCTGGCTCGGTTCGGTTCGGTCATGCAGATCGGGAACAGGGCCGCGCGCGCAACGGCACGCACAGGCACAAAATCAGTCAGTACTGCGATCAATCCCGCCGCCGGACGCGGCCTGGACAGGGCCGGCGCTCGCTCGCGGCGAAACTCGGTCGGGTATTATACGGGGCTTCCTTCCAGCCTCATTCCAGCATTCTCTCAGCATGGCTTCGACCCCTGGCGCCGCAGCAGGCGCAACCGACGCACGCCTTGGCCAACTGCGCGACTGGCTCGGCACATTGCCCGCCGCCCACGGCTTGCGCATCGACACGCTGCAACCCGCTTCGGCCGATGCCAGCTTCCGCCGCTATTTCCGCCTGGACAGCGCAGTCAGTGGCAAACCCGGCACGCTGGTCGTCATGGACGCCCCGCCGCCGCAGGAAGATTGCCGCCCGTTTGTCCACGTGGCGGGCCTGCTGAATGGGGCCGGCGTGCATGCACCTCAGGTGCTGGAGCAGGATCTCGCGCGGGGCTTCCTGCTGCTAACCGATCTGGGCCCGCAAACGTATCTGCAATCGCTGCGCGAGCACGATTTCGACCTCGCCTACGCCAACACGCTGTTCCGCCCGGCCATCCATACCCTGGTGCGCTGGCAATTGGCCTCACGCGAAGGCGAGCTGCCGCCGTATGACGAAGCGCTGCTGCGCCGCGAGCTGTCGCTGTTTCCCGACTGGTATGTCGAGCGCCACCTGCAACGCCCGCTGGACGCCGCGCAGCGCGAATCGCTCGACAAGGTGTTCAAGCTGCTGGTCGACAGCGCCTTGGCCCAGCCGCGCGTGTACGTCCACCGTGACTACATGCCGCGCAACCTGATGATCAACGTGGCCGACCCGTCGCAGCCGGGCGTGCTGGACTTCCAGGACGCCGTCTACGGCCCGATCACCTACGACGCCGCCTCGCTGCTGCGCGACGCCTTCCTGTCGTGGGACGAAGAGCAGGAGCTGGATTGGGCCGTGCGCTACTGGGAAGCCGCCCGCGCCGCCAAGCTGCCCGTGGACGACGACTTCGGCGAGTTCTACCGCGCGCTCGAATGGATGGGCGCGCAACGCCATCTGAAGGTAGCCGGCATCTTCGCGCGCCTGCGCTACCGCGACGGCAAGACCGGCTACGTGGAAGACACTCCGCGCTTCATCGCCTACCTGCGCCGTGTATGCAGCCGCTACAACGCGCTGGCGCCGCTGGCCCGCCTGCTCGATCAACTCGAAGATCGCGCGCAGCAGATCGGCTATACGTTCTGATGGCCTCCCACCGCGCCGTCGAGTTTCGCGCCGGCATGCTGGCACTCGCGCCCATGTTGCTGGGTGTGGTGCCGTTCGGCCTGATCTACGGCGTGCTGGCCACGTCCGCCGGCATGCCCGCGTGGCTTGCCGTGGTGATGAGCGCCATCGTTTTCGGTGGCGCCTCGCAGATGATCCTCGTGCAATTGTGGGCCGGTGGCGCGCCCGCGCTGGTGATTGCGGCGACAGTCTCGATGGTGAATCTGCGGCATGCGCTGTATTCGGCCAGCATTGCGCCGGCGCTCGCGCATCTGCCACGCCGCTGGAAATGGCTGATCGCCTATCTGCTGACCGACGAGGCGTTCGCCGCCATGAACCGCCGCGTTGTCACCGCGCAGCCTGGCAGCGAGGAAGCCGCCTACCGCCACTGGTACTTCCTTGGCGCTGGCGTGGCGCTGTGGTCCAGCTGGCAGGCGTCGACGATCGTCGGCGTGGTGCTGGGCGCGCAGGTGCCGACCTCGTGGCCGCTTGATTTCTTCCTGCCGCTCACGTTCATCGCCATCGTGGTGCCGGCGCTGCGCACGCGTGCCCAGCTGGCCGCGGCCGTGACCGGCGCCGCGCTGGCCGTGGCCTGGACGGGCTGGCCGCACAAGCTGGGGCTGATGAGCGCGGCATGTGTGGGCATCGCCGTCGGCGCGCTGGTTGAGCGCTTGCTCGCCCGACCGTCCGACAAGGGGGCCACCGCATGAAAGCCCTCATCCTCTTCGGCGTGTTACTGATTTCCGGCGCGGCCACCTACCTGATCCGCCTATCGTTCATCGCGCTGGAAGGGCGCATGACCCTGCCGATGTGGTTCCGCAGCGCCCTGCCCTACGTGCCGGCCGCGATGTTGACCGCGCTGATCGCGCCCGATCTGCTGATGCGTGACGGCGCGCTCGCAGTGTCGGTCGACAACCCCCGCCTGCTTGCCGGCATCGTCGCCATCGTCATCGCACGGGTGACAAAGAGCGCGATGTGGACCATCGTCGGCGGCATGGCCGTGCTGCTGATTCTTATGAAGGTGATGGCTTGAATTCGACGACGCGCGCCATGATTTTTGCAGCGGGCCGTGGCGACCGCATGCGCCCGCTGACCGACCACACGCCCAAACCCCTGCTCAACGTGGGCGGCAAACCACTGATCGTCTGGCAGATCGAGCGCCTGGCTGCAGCCGGCGTGCGCGACATTGTCATCAACCACGCCTGGCTCGGCGTGCAGATCGAAGCCGCGCTCGGAGATGGCAGCGCATGGGGCGTGCGCCTCGCGTATTCACCGGAAGGGCAAGCGCTGGAAACGGCAGGCGGGGTCGCCCAGGCGATGCCGCTGCTGCATGCCGGCGATGGGCACAGCGTATTCATTGCTGTCAGCGGCGATGTGTTCTGCGATTACGACTACACCGTGCTATGCGACCGTGCGCCCGCAATGGCGGCGCAAGCGGCACCCAGCATGCATTTGGTGATGGTGCCCAATCCGCCCTATCACCTGCGCGGCGATTTCGCCCTGGATGACCAAGGCACACTCCACGCCGAAGGCCCCGAGCGTCTCACGTTCGGCAACATCGGCTTGTACGACACGCGCCTGTTTGCCGGCATCGCGCCTGGCACGCGGCTGGCGATGACGCCGCTGTACCACCAGGCCATCGCCGAAGGCCGCGCCACCGGCGAGCGCTTCGACGGGCGCTGGGAAAACGTCGGGACGCCAGCGCAGCTGGCCGCGCTCGACGCGGAAGTCGCGTCGCGCTAAGCACTTACGCCATCGCGGCGCTCAGCGATTCCGCCGTCATCGGGCGGCCCAACAAGTAGCCCTGCAGCGAGTGACATCCGAGCCGCGTAAGAAACGCCTGCTGCTCGGCCGTCTCCACACCTTCTGCGACGATGCGCAGGTTCAGCGTCTGGCCCAGCGCCACGATGGCCGAGACGATGGCCGCGTCTTCCGTGTCGTGCGCCAGGTCGCGCACAAAGCCACGATCGATTTTCAGCTCGCTGGCAGGCAAGCGCTTGAGATACAGCAGACTCGAATAGCCGGTGCCGAAATCGTCGATCGAAATCCGCACACCTATCGCATCGAGCTGCTGCAGGATCTGCAGGCTTGCGTCAACGTCGCGCATGGCGGTCGATTCCGTAATCTCCAGCGTCAAGCTGCGGGGGTCCAGCGCATGGCGCGCGAGCGTGTCGCGCACGGTGTCGATGAGCGCGACATGGCCAAACTGCAACGCAGAGAGATTCACGGCGACGGTCCAGCCGGTGCGCCCCTCGCGGTGCCATTGCGCCATCTGGCGGCAGGCTTCGTCCAGCACCCATGCGCCCAGCGGCACGATCAGCCCGGTCTTCTCGGCCAGCGGGATGAACTCGTCGGCGGGCACCAGGCCGCGCTGCGGATGCTGCCAGCGCACCAGCGCCTCCACGCCCATGATCGGCCCGTTGGGCGCGTCGAACTTGGGCTGGTAATGCAGCACGAGTTCGTGCCGCTCAACCGCGCGGCGCAAGTCTTGCACGAGCTGCAACTGCTGATGCACGTCGGCGTTCATCGACGGCTCGAAGAAACTGTAGGCGTTCCGGCCCAGGCCCTTCGCGTGGTACATCGCCGCATCGGCATTGGTCAGGAGATCGTGCTGGTTGCCGCCGTCGCCCGGATAGATCGCAATGCCGATGCTGGTGGAAACACGCAACTCGTGACCGCCCGCCATGAAGGGCTCGCGCACCACTTCCAGCAGCGCGTCGGCCAGGGTGCCGGCGTCTTCCGGATCGTCCACATAGGCGAGCACGACGAATTCATCGCCACCGACCCGCGCCACGGTGTCCTGCTGGCGCACCCGCGCGCCGATGCGCTGCGCGACATCGATCAGCAACAGATCGCCCACGTGGTGGCCATAGACATCGTTGATGGCCTTGAAGCCATCCAGGTCCATGAACATGAGCGCGAAGCGGCGCTTCTCGCGTTCAGCCGTGCGGATCGCCTGCGTCAGGCGGTCTTCCAGCAGGACGCGGTTGGAAAGCTTGGTCAGGTTGTCGTGCAGCGCAAGGTAGGCCAGCTCCTTGTTGGCCGCGGCCAGCGAGTTCGCCAGCAAGGCGGTGCGCGCTTCCATGCGCATGTCGAGCACCGAGATGATGAGCGCGATGGCCAGCACCGCCAGCGTCACGATGATGATGACCAGCGCCAGCCATTCGGCACTCGCCCCGGTGTGCGCAGCGCCGCACACACTGCCGAATGGAAACGCGGCCGCCGACATGCCCACGTAGTGCATGCCGACGATGGCCACGCCCATCACCACCGCCGAACCGGCACGCAGTGCACGAACGCGCCGCGCCTGCCGCCGCAGGCGGAACGCGATCCACAGCGCCACGCCCGATGCCAGCACGGCAATCACGATCGACAGCGCAAACCTCGCGGGGTTGTATTGAATGCCGGGGTTCATGCGCAGCGCGGCCATGCCGGTGTAGTGCATGCCCGCGACACCCGCGCCCATGAGCAGCGCACCGCCTGCCAGGCGCGGCCAAGGCAATTCACGCCGGCTGGCCAGCCACAACGCAAACATCGACGCTCCAATGCCGATAGCGAGCGAGGTCAGCGTGATGCCAACGTCATATCCAACGGGGATCGGCAGGTTCAGCGCCAGCATGCCGACAAAGTGCATCGACCAGATACCCAGCCCCATGGCCGATGCGCCGCCGATGAGCCACCACGACCCTGCGCGGCCTTGCGCCGTGACGACACGTCCTGCCATATCCAGCGCCGTATATGACGCCAGGATGGCCACGAAGAGGGAAAGCAGGACAAGAAGAGGGTTGTAACTGCTGGCGAGCATCGGTTCTCCTGGGCAGGCCGATCCAATGCGGCCAGTCCACTGCAGGCGGAGGTCGCAACCGGGATGCAAAACAGGTCAGTATTAACGGCGGAGGCCGCCCGAGACTTTAGGAGAGGCCGTCCGCAGCGCACAAGTCTCCTTTCGGGTGTGGCAATGCCCCTCCTCCGAATGCCCGCCGGGCGCGGCGTTACAATCGACGCATCCTTTCTGCTGCCGGAAAACACGCTATGTCCGCCACCGAACTCGCTTTCCTCCAGACCTATCGCCAGCGCCGGGAGCGCGTCGTGCAGTGGCTGCGCGCGGCATCGGGTGGCAATGGCGGCGTCGCCATCGTGCCGACCGCACCTGAGGCGATGCGCAACCGCGACAGCGACTACCCCTACCGGCACGACAGCTACTTCTATTACCTGACCGGCTTTACCGAGCCCGAAGCGGTGCTTGCCATCGTGGTCCCCGCTGGCAGCGCCCCCGCGCGCAGCGTGCTGTTCTGCCGCCCCAAGCATGAAGAGCGCGAAATCTGGGACGGCTTCCGCTTCGGCCCCGAAGCCGCTAAGGAAGCCTTCGGCCTGGATGAGGCGCACTCGGTGGAAGAGATCGACGCGACGCTGCCCAAGCTGCTCGCCAACGCTGCGGCCGTCGCTTATCCGCTGGCTGAAAGCGGCATGTTCGACCGCCGCATGCGCCGCTGGCTCGACGCGGTGCGCATGCAAGGCCGCGCAGGTGTGTCGTCGCCACACCAGGCGCTGGACGTGCGCGCCATCCTCGACGAGCTGCGCCTGTTCAAAGACCCGAGCGAGCTCGACATCATGCGTCGTGCCGGCCGCATCTCCGCGGGAGCGCATGTGCGCGCCATGCAAGCTTCACGTGCCGGCCTGCGTGAATACCATCTCGAAGCCGAGTTGCTGTACGAATTCCGCCGCCACGGTGCGCAAAGCGTGGCCTACAACTCCATCGTTGCCACTGGCCCCAACGCTTGCGTGCTGCACTACCGCGCCGGCAATGCCGAACTGCGCGACGGCGATCTCTGCCTGATCGACGCGGGCTGCGAGCTGGACGGCTACGCATCGGACATCACGCGCACGTTCCCGGTGAACGGCCGCTTCACGGGCCCGCAACGCGAGCTGTATGCGCTTGTGGTTGCGGCGCAGGAAGCCGCCCTGGCCGAAACGCGCCCGGGCGTGCCGTACAACGTGCCGCACGATGCCGCCACGCGCGTGCTCGCGCAAGGCATGCTCGACACCGGCCTGCTTGACCGCAACACGGTCGGCACGCTTGACGACGTGATCGCCGGTGGCCAATACCGCCAGTTCTACATGCACCGCACTGGCCACTGGCTCGGCATGGACGTGCACGACGTGGGCGAATACCGCACACCCGGCACCGCCGCGCCTGCAGAAGGCGAACGCCCGTGGCGCCCGCTGGAAGCCGGTATGGTGCTGACCGTCGAACCCGGCATCTACGTGCGCCCCGCGCCTGGCGTGCCGGAACAGTACTGGCACATCGGCATCCGCATTGAAGACGACGCCATCGTCACGCCCGAAGGCTGCGAAATCATCACGCGCGACGTGCCCGTGGCCCCGGACGAAATCGAACTGGTGATGCGGAGCCAGGCATGACCAACAGCATCACAGCAAGCAGCGCGGTGCCGGATTTCGACGTCGCCATCGTCGGCGCCGGGCCCGTCGGGCTGGCGCTGGCCAACTGGTTGCTGCGCGACACCGACTGGCGCATCGCCCTGTTCGATGCGCGCGATGCTGAAGCCGCCGCGCGAGACCCGCGCTCGCTGGCGCTCTCGCATGGCTCGCGCGTGCTGCTGCAGGAGATTGGCGGGTGGCCCAAGCGCGCCACGCCCATCACGCACATCCACGTCTCGCAACGCGGCCACTTCGGGCAAGCGCATATCCGCCGTGAAGACTACGACGTCCCGGCGCTCGGCCACGTCGTGCAATACGGTGACCTGAGCGCCGCGCTCAACGCCGCACTTGGCACGCAGATGGAGCGCCACCCAAACCGCCTCACCCGCTACGACCACACGCCCGTGGAGCGCGTCGAACAACTGCCACGTGCAGACGGCACCATCGCCCCGGCACGCGTGCGGGCGCTACGCGAAGGGCGCCATCCGCTGGCCATCGAAACCGAAGTCGTCATCCAGGCCGAAGGCGGCTTGTTCGACGACGCACGCAAGCAGCAAGGCGGTATCGGCCACGCACGGCGCCGCGATTACGGCCAAACCGCCATCGTCGCGCACGTGCGCTGCAGCGCGCCGCTGGAAGGCTGGGCATGGGAGCGCTTCACACCCGAAGGCCCGCTCGCATTGCTGCCGCAAGATGACGCGCAGGGCCCTGGCTACGCGCTCGTCTGGTGCTGCGCGCCCGACGAAGCACGGCGACGCGCAGCGTTGCCCGACGATGCCTTCCTCGCTGAACTGGGCGCTGCCTTCGGCGAGCGCATGGGCCGCTTCACGCACGCCAGCCCGCGCCACACATTCGCGCTCGGGCTGCACGCGCAGCGCATTCCGGTCGACCGCCGCGTCGCCGCCATCGGCAATGCCGCGCAGACGATCCACCCCGTGGCGGGCCAGGGCTTCAACCTCGGCCTGCGCGATGCATTCGAAATGGCGCGTGCGCTTCGGGATGGGGCAACGGCAGCCACCCTCGCCCGTTTCGCGCGCGAACGCGCGTTTGACCGCGCTGTCACCATCGGCCTGACCGATTTGCTGCCGCGCGCGTTTGCCGTGCCGGGCCGGCCGTTTGGCCACCTGCGCGGCGCCGCGCTTACGCTGCTGGAATGCCTGCCGCCGCTCAAACACGGGCTGGCCCGGCAGATGATGTTCGGGCAGCGAGGTTAACGGATGGCGTTTGCCGAGGTCAGCACTGCGGGCGATCGCCAGCAGATCACCGTGGTGGGCGCCGGCATTGTCGGCACGGCATGCGCGCTGCAGCTGCAGCGGGAGGGCCACCAGGTCACGCTGCTCGATCAGGCGGGCATTGGCGAAGGCTGCTCGTTCGGCAACGCCGGGTGCCTGAGCGTGGCGTCGGTCGTGCCGATGGCGCTGCCGGGCATGCTCAAGCAGGTGCCCAAATGGCTGGCCGATCCGATGGGTCCGCTGACGGTGCGTTGGCCCTATCTGCCGCGTGCCTTGCCCTGGCTGCTGCAATGGGTGCTCGCAGGCAACGAGGCGCAAGCCCGTGCGACGGCGCAGCCTCTGGCGAGCCTCTTCAGCGCGACCTTCCCCGGATATCGCAACCTGCTCGACGCCGCGCAATACGACGGCCTGATCCGCCAGGCGGGCCACCTGTATGTGTGGCGCACGCTGGCACGTTCGTCGGGCGATGTGCTGGCGCAGTCCATTCGCGACGCCACGGGCGTGCGCTCGCAAGCCCTGAGCGCCGGTGAAGCGCGCGAACTGGAGCCTGCGCTGGCCGCCGACATCCAATCCGGTCTGCTGCTGCCGGACAACGGCTTCACGATCAACCCGGAACGGCTCGTCAAGACGCTGGCATCCAACTTCATAGCGGCCGGCGGCACCTTCCTGCGCCGCAAGGTCCTGGACGTGGAATTCGGCCGAAGCGACTACGGCGGCCCGACGCGGCTGCACACCGATTGCGGCACGCTGCCCGTGTCGAAGCTTGTGCTGTGCGCAGGCGCATGGTCGATGCGGCTGGGGGCCAAGCTCACCAGCATCCGCATTCCGCTCGACACCGAACGCGGCTATCACGCCACGCTGCGCGCTCCCACCGTGCAGCCCTCGCGGCCGATCATGGATTGCGAGCGCAAGTTCATCGCCACGCCCATGGAAGGCGGCTTGCGCATTGCCGGCACCGTGGAGATCGGCGGGTTGGACGCGCCGCCTGACTATCGCCGCGCCCGCATTCTCATGCAACAGGGCCAGCAGCTCTTTCCGGGCCTCGGCTTCTCAGACGACAGCCAGTGGATGGGCCATCGCCCCTCCCTGCCCGACAGCCTGCCCGTGATCGACCGTTCGGAGCGCTACCGCAACGTGTTCTTTGCGTTCGGGCATGGCCATCTGGGCATGACGGGCGCGCCAGGCACCGCCCTACTCATCGCCGATCTGGTCAGCGAGCGCAAACCCTTCATCGACGCCCACGCCTACGGCCTGCAACGATTCCGCTAGCGCCAGCCACGGCAAGCAGCCGGCCGCCGACCGCACTGCCGCATAGTTTGTGCACAACATTTAGGCAATCCGGCGGTTTGGCGGTAAAATCCCGTCCTCGCATTTTTTCACTCCCGTCGCTCCGCCCGATCGTCGTTCGACTCTGGGCGGAAGGGGTGATTTTTCGTTTCTTTCAGCCGCGTCTTTCTCGCCAGCCTTGCAGATCGGACCCCATACCCTTCGCAACAACCTGTTCGTCGCGCCCATGGCGGGTGTGACGGACCGCCCGTTCCGCCAGCTCTGCAAACGGCTGGGCGCGGGCTATGCGGTGTCGGAAATGGTCGCGTCCAACGCGCAGTTGTGGAAGAGCGAGAAGACGATGCGGCGCGCCAACCACACGGGCGAGGTCGAGCCGATCGCCGTGCAGATCGCCGGCGCCGAGCCGATGATGATGGCCGAAGCCGCGCGCTACAACGTCGATCGCGGCGCGCAGATCATCGACATCAACATGGGCTGCCCGGCCAAGAAGGTGTGCAACGTGGCCGCCGGCTCTGCACTGCTGCAGAACGAGCCGCTGGTCCAGCGCATTGTCGAGGCGGTGGTAGGTGCGGTGGGCGATCGCGTGCCGGTGACGCTTAAAATCCGCACCGGGTGGGTCCGCGAACACCGCAATGCATTGAGCGTGGCGCGCATTGCCCAGGAGGCCGGCATCAGCATGCTGACCGTGCACGGCCGCACGCGCGCCGATCTGTATCACGGTGAAGCGGAATACGACACCATCGCTGCGGTCAAGGCGTCGGTACGCATTCCGGTGGTGGCCAACGGCGATATCACCACGCCGGCCAAGGCCAAGCACGTGCTGGCCGTGACGGGCGCCGACGCCATCATGATCGGCCGCGCAGCGCAGGGGCGCCCGTGGTTGTTCCGCGAGATTTCCCACTTCCTGCAGACCGGCACGCTGCTGCCTGCGCCCGAAGTGGAAGAGATTCGCGGCATCATGAACGCGCATTTGGAAGAGCACTACGCGTTCTATGGCGAATACACCGGCGTGCGCACCGCACGCAAGCACATCGCCTGGTACACGCGCGGGTTGGCGGGGGCCAACCTGTTCCGCCACCGCATGAACACCATCGAAGACACCGCGGCCCAGCTGGCGGCCGTCAACGCGTTCTTCGACGAGCAGCGTGCGCTGTCCGACCGTCTGGTCTACGAAGACCAGACCACCGGTGGCGACCACCCCACGACGGGCAACAACGACAACAACAAGGAACTGCTTGCCGCATGAGCCGCAACCCGATCGAACGTTGCATCCGCGACAGCCTGGATGCGTATTACCGCGACCTGGACGGCGAGAACCCGTCCAACGTCTACGACATGGTGCTGCAGGCCATTGAACGGCCGCTGCTGGAAACCGTGATGGAATGGGCTTCCAACAACCAGTCGCAGGCGGCCGACTACCTCGGCATCAACCGCAACACGCTGCGCAAGAAGTTGCAGCAGCACGGCCTCATCTGAGGTTGCGGGCCGGCCTTTGAACCGATTTCCTTTCTGACGGCGCCTCCTGCCAGTTCGGCAAACCCAGCGCCACACCCGCCCACCGGCGTTTCCACCATGATCCAGCAAGCCCTGCTTTCCGTTTCCGACAAGACCGGCATCGTCGACTTTGCCCGTGCCCTGCACGAGCGCGGCGTCAAGCTCCTCTCCACCGGCGGCACCGCCAAGCTGCTCGCCGAGTCCGGCCTGCCCGTGACGGAAGTGGCGGACTACACCGGCTTTCCGGAAATGCTCGACGGCCGCGTGAAGACGCTGCACCCGAAGGTGCACGGCGGCATCCTGGCCCGCCGCGACCTGCCCGAACACATGGCCGCGCTGTCCGAACACAGCATCCCGACCATCGACCTGCTGGTGGTGAACCTGTACCCGTTCCAGCAAACGGTGGCCAAGGACGAATGCTCGCTGGCCGACGCCATCGAGAACATCGACATCGGCGGCCCGACCATGCTGCGCTCGGCCGCGAAGAACCATCGTGACGTGACGGTCATCGTTGACCCGGCCGACTACGCCACCGTGCTGGCCGAAATGCAGGCCAACAACAACACGGTTGGCTACGAGACCAACTTCATGCTGGCCAAGAAGGTGTTCGCGCACACCGCGCAGTACGACGGTGCGATCACGAATTACCTGACGAGCCTTGGCGCCGATAAGTCGCACAGCACGCGCAGCGCCTATCCGCAAACGCTGAACCTGGCCTTCGACAAGGTGCAGGAAATGCGCTACGGCGAGAACCCGCACCAGTCCGCCGCGTTCTACCGCGACCTGAAGGTCGTGGACGGCGCCCTCGCCAACTACACGCAACTGCAGGGCAAGGAGCTGTCGTACAACAATATCGCCGACGCCGATGCCGCATGGGAATGCGTGAAGTCGTTCGACCCGGCCAAGGGCGCGGCGTGCGTGATCATCAAACACGCCAACCCGTGCGGCGTGGCCATCGGCGGTACCGCGCAGGAAGCGTATGAGAAGGCCTTCAAGACCGACTCGACCTCGGCCTTCGGCGGCATCATCGCCTTCAACGTGCCGCTGGATGAAGCGGCTGCGCAGGTGGTGGCCAAGCAGTTCGTGGAAGTGCTGATCGCCCCGGGCTTCTCGGAAGGCGCGCGTGCGGTGTTTGCTGCCAAGCAAAACGTGCGTGTGCTGGAGATTCCGCTGGGCAAGGGCGTGAACGCGTACGACTTCAAGCGCGTTGGCGGCGGCCTGCTGGTGCAGAGCCCGGATGCCAAGAACGTGCAACCGAGCGAACTGCGCGTGGTGACCAAGCGCCACCCGACGCCGAAGGAAATGGACGACCTGATGTTTGCCTGGCGCGTCGCCAAGTTCGTCAAGTCGAACGCCATCGTGTTCTGCGGCGGCGGCATGACGCTGGGCGTGGGCGCCGGCCAGATGAGCCGTGTGGACTCGGCCCGCATCGCGAGCATCAAGGCGCAGAACGCCGGCCTGACGCTGGCCGGTTCGGCTGTGGCATCGGATGCGTTCTTCCCGTTCCGCGACGGCCTGGACGTGGTGGTCGATGCGGGCGCCTCGTGCGTGATCCAGCCGGGCGGCTCGGTGCGCGACGATGAAGTCATCGCCGCCGCCGACGAGCGCAACGTGGCAATGATCTTCACGGGCACGCGCCACTTCCGCCACTAAACGGCACGGTCGTTCGACCGATCAGCGGGGCAAGGCGTAGACTGGCGCCTGCCCCGTTTTTCTTTTCTGCTCCGCTCCATTTCATGCGCATCCTCGGCATCGACCCCGGCCTTCGCACCACGGGTTTCGGCGTGCTCGAACGGCACGGCCACAAGCTCGTCTACGTGGCCTCGGGCACGATCAAGAGCAACGGCAATGCCGACCTGCCCAGCCGCCTGAAGACGCTGTACGACGGCGTCTCTGAACTGGTGAGCACATACCGGCCGGACTGCGCTTCCATCGAAAAGGTGTTCGTCAACGTCAACCCGCAATCGACGCTGCTGCTGGGCCAGGCCCGCGGCGCAGTGATCTGCGGCCTGATGAGCGGCAACCTGCCGGTGTTCGAATACACCGCGCTGCAACTGAAGCAGGCCGTGGTTGGCTACGGCCGCGCCAACAAGGATCAGGTGCAGGAAATGGTCGTGCGCCTGCTCAACCTCGAAGGCAAACCCGGCGCGGATGCATCTGACGCGCTGGGCGTGGCCATCTGTCATGCGCACGGCGGCGAGACACTGGCCGCCATGGCCGGGCTGGCGCCGCAGCTTACGCAAAAGGGCTTGCGCGTGCGGCGCGGGCGCCTCGTCGGCTGACAGGATTCTTAAGGACGACGGGTAGCTGCGCGCATACACGGCGACTACCATGCGGGTATCCGTCTTCAGGAGCCTTCGATGCTGCGCCGTCTCATCCTGCTGAGCCCGTTCGTCTTGAGCGCCTCCCTGGCCTTGTCGGCCTGCCGGCTGGAATACAACCACGGCGGCGGCGGCGGCAACACCACGCCCATCGCCACCGTCCAGGTGATCGGCCATCGCGGTGCGCCGGCATTGCGGCCCGAGCACACGCTGGCCTCGTACCAGAAGGCCATCGACGATGGCGCCGACATCATCGAGCCCGATCTCGTCTCCACCAAGGACGGCGTGCTGGTTGCGCGCCACGAGAACGAAATCTCCGGCACGACCAACGTGGCCGACGTGGCAGCGTTTGCCGGCCGCAAGACCACCAAGACGATCGACGGCCAGAGCGTCACGGGCTGGTTCACCGAAGACTTCACGCTGGGGGAACTGAAAACGCTGCGCGCACGCGAGCGCATCCCGGGCATCCGCCCCGACAACGTCGCCTACAACGACCAGTTCGAGATCCCCACGCTCGACGAGATCATCGCGCTGGCGCGGGACCAATCCGCCAGGCTCGGCCGCAACATCGGCATCTATCCGGAGACGAAACATCCGACGTATTTCCAGTCGATCGGCCTGCCGCTGGAAGACAGGTTGATCGACGGCCTGCGCCGCGACGCCTTTACGGCCAGCCGCACCACGGTCTACATCCAGTCGTTCGAAGTCGCCAACCTCAAGGCGATTCGCAACAAGATCGGCAGCAGCCAACCCAACTGGAAGCTCGTGCAACTGATGGGCACATCCAGCCGGCAGCCCTACGATTTTGTGGTCGCCAAAGACAGCCGTACCTTCGGCGACATGATGACCAGCCAAGGCATGCGCGACATCGCCGCGTATGCCAATGGTGTCGGCCCTGACAAGAGCGGCATCATGGGCCTGGATGCCAACGGCCGACTCACTGACCCGACCGACCTGATCCGCAACGCGCACAACGCCGGGCTGATCGTCCACCCGTACACATTCCGCCCCGAGAACACCTTCTTGCCGCCGTCGCTGCGCAGCGGCGCGGACAACACGCGCAACGTCAACGGCTCGATTACGGAGATCCAGGCGTTCCTACGTGCGGGCGTCGACGGCTTCTTCACCGATGACCCGGCTGTCGGGCGGCAAGCCGTGTCGACCTTCCAGCGTTAGTTTTCGCGCATCAATCCGTAGCGAGCGGCCGACCCCGGATCGGGTCTCGCAGAAGGTTTGGGCTACACTGCGTCCCGTTTTGGACGAGGAACCCCACCCATGATCGGACGCATCGCCGGGACGCTGATCGAAAAGAACCCGCCGCACCTGCTGGTCGATTGCCACGGCGTCGGCTACGAGATCGACGTGCCGATGAGCACGTTCTACAACCTGCCCGCCACCGGCGAGAAGGTCGTCCTGCTCACGCAGCAGATCGTGCGAGAGGACGCGCACCTGCTCTACGGATTCGGCACGGCGGCCGAGCGTGAAACCTTCCGCCAGCTCATCAAAATTTCCGGCATCGGCGCGCGCATTGCGCTGGCGGTGCTGTCGGGTATGTCGGTAGCCGAACTCGCGCAGGCCGTCACGCTGCAGGAAGCCGGGCGGCTGACGCGCATCCCGGGCATTGGCAAGAAAACGGCCGAGCGCCTGCTGCTCGAACTCAAGGGCAAGCTGGGCGCCGACCTGGGTGCCGTGCCCGGGGGCCCCGCCGTCTCGGACGACGCGGTTGACGTGCTCAACGCCTTGCTGGCGCTGGGGTATTCCGACAAGGAAGCGGCGCTCGCCATCAAGCAGGTGCCGGCCGGCACGGGCGTCTCCGAAGGCATCAAGTTGGCGCTCAAGGCGCTCTCCAAGGGCTGACGCCCGAGGCGCGGCGAAACGGTAGAATGGCCTGCTCGCGCCGCCCCGGCGCCGTCTGCCCGTCATGATCGAAACCGATAAGCTCGCCGCCAAGGCTGTTTCTGCTGAGCGCATCATCTCAGCCTCCCCCGCCTCCCCCAACGAGGAGGCGTTCGAGCGCGCGCTGCGCCCCAAGCTGCTCGACGAATACGTCGGCCAGGAAAAGGTGCGCGGCCAGCTCGACATCTTCATGACCGCGGCCAAGAACCGCAGCGAAGCGCTGGACCACGTGCTGTTGTTCGGGCCGCCGGGCTTGGGCAAGACGACGCTGGCGCACATCATTGCGCGCGAGATGGGCGTCAACCTGCGCCAGACCTCCGGCCCCGTGCTGGAGCGCCCAGGCGACCTGGCCGCACTGCTCACGAACCTCGAAGCCAACGACGTCCTCTTCATCGACGAAATACATCGGCTCTCGCCCGTGGTAGAGGAAATCCTGTACCCGGCGCTCGAGGACTACCAGATCGACATCATGATCGGCGAGGGCCCGGCGGCCCGCTCGGTCAAGCTGGATCTGCAGCCGTTCACGCTCGTGGGCGCCACCACGCGCGCCGGCATGCTGACCAACCCGCTGCGCGACCGCTTCGGCATCGTCGCGCGGCTTGAGTTTTATACGCCTGCCGAACTGGCGAAGATCGTTACGCGTTCATCGGGCCTGCTGAACGCTCATATCGTCGACGAAGGCGCGCTGGAAATTGCCAAGCGCTCGCGCGGGACGCCGCGTATCGCCAACCGCCTGCTGCGCCGCGTGCGGGACTATGCCGAGGTCAAGGCCGACGGCATCATCACCCGCGAAGTGGCCGATGCGGCCCTCGCCATGCTTGACGTGGACGCGGTTGGCTTCGACCTGATGGACCGCAAGCTGCTCGAAGCCATTCTGCACAAGTTCAACGGTGGCCCGGTCGGCATCGACAACCTGGCGGCCGCCATCGGCGAGGAGCGCGACACGATCGAGGACGTGCTTGAGCCCTACCTGATCCAGCAGGGCTACCTGCAACGCACGCCGCGCGGGCGCGTGGCCACCGCATCGGCGTACCAGCATTTCGGGCTGGGCGCCCCCAAGAGCGGCCCAGTTCGTGAACTCTGGGACGACAACGAATAAACCTCCGCCCGCCCCCGACATGTCCGCCGCCCCGCACCACCCAAACCGCACGTTCCGCTACTACGACTTCGTCATGGCAGCCTTTGTCACGGTGCTGCTGTGCTCGAACCTGATCGGCGCGGCCAAGGCGGCGCAGGTCACACTGCCGATCGTCGGGCCGGTGACGTTTGGCGCCGGCGTGCTGTTCTTCCCGATCTCGTACATCTTTGGCGACATCCTTACCGAGGTGTACGGCTACGGGCGTGACCGGCGCGTGGTGTGGGCAGGCTTTGGCGCACTGATCTTCGCGTCGTTCATGTCGCTGGTCGTGCTGGCGCTACCGGTAGCGCCCTTCATGGCGGACTACCAGAAGAGCCTGAACGACGTGTTCGGCAACACGCCCCGCATCGTCGCCGGGTCGCTCATCGCGTTCTGGTGCGGCAGCTTTGCCAACAGCTATACGCTGGCGAAGATGAAGATCGCTACCGAGGGAAAATGGCTGTGGACCCGGCTCATTGGGTCCACGGTGGTGGGCGAGGCAGTGGATTCTTCGCTGTTCTACGTGATCGCCTTCTACGGAATCTGGCCCCACCAGCAGGTGCTTCGCGTGGCCATCGCGCAATACATCCTCAAGACCGGCTGGGAGGTCGTGGCGACGCCCCTCACGTACCGGGTCGTCGCCTTCCTCAAACGCGTCGAGCACGAAGACTACTACGACCGCGACACCGACTTCACGCCGTTCCGGCTGAAGGTTTAAGGAACGCGGCGGTCCACCTCGTCGAGCACCAGCAAATCCAGGTGCGCGACATCCCCCCAATGCAGTACGGTCAGTTGATGACCATCGGATGAGAGCCGGTTGATGCTCGCGTTGCGCAGCTCATGCTGGCGCGGCTCGGTGAGCGTCATGGCGTTCGCGTGGCGGTACAGGCAATCGAGCACGCCGCCGTGGCTAACCAGCGCGATGCGCTCTCCGGGGTGACGACGGATCAAGCGAAGCGCTGTCTCGACCGCACGTTCGTGGAATTCAGTCAGCGTCTCGCCGCCAGGCGGGGCGAACTCGGGCACGCGGTTTTGCCAGGCATCAAAGTCGGCTGGATGCTGCGTGGCGACTTCAGCGTAGGTCAGACCTTCGAACTGGCCGTAGCAGCGCTCGCGCAAACCGGCGTCGTCGCGCACGGTCACACCCACTTCATCTGCCAGGGCCTGCGCCGTCTGCTTGGCCCGCGACAGATCGCTCGCGTAGACCGCATCGAACCGCTCGCGCGCCAACGCCTTGCCCAACTGCGCAGCCTGCTCCAACCCTTGCGTGTTCAGCGGCACGTCGAGCTGGCCTTGCAGGCGGCGCTCACGGTTCCAGTCGGTCTCGCCGTGGCGGATGAGCACGATGTGGGTGATCTGGGGCATCGGCAGGGGGATGGCGGCGGCGCGTGGCATCTCAGGGTTCCTGAACGAATCAGACGGATTTAGCCGCTTCCGGCGTGGCAGTCTTGGCAACAGATGCAGCGGCTTGCGGTGCGATCTGCAGCCAGAACGTGACCGGACCATCGTTGACGAGCGACACCTTCATGTCGGCCCCAAACTCGCCGGTCGCCACGATGGGATGCTGGGCACGCGCGCGCGCCACGAAGTGTTCGTACAGGCGACGGCCATCTTCGGGCGCGGCAGCTGGCGTAAAGCTCGGACGCGTGCCGGACTTGGTATCGGCTGCCAGCGTGAACTGCGAAACCACCAGCAAGCCGCCTGCCTGCCCGTTGCCGTCGATGTTGCGCACGGGCAGGTTCATCTTGCCCTGCGCGTCGGAGAACACACGGTAGTTCAGCAGTTTCTCTAGCAGGCGGTCGGCCTCGGCAGTCGTGTCACCGCGCTCGGCGCAGACCAGCGCGAGCAACCCCGGGCCGATCTCGCCGACAACGCGGCCATCCACACGGACCGCCGCTTCAGACACCCGCTGAATCAGCCCAATCACTTCAGCACCACGCGCGCAAAGCGACGCTTGCCGACCTGCATCACGAAGGTGCCTGCTTCCACCTTCAGGCCCTTGTCGCTGACGACGGCGCCGTCGATCTTCACGCCGCCCTGCTCGATATTGCGGTTAGCATCCGACGTGGACGGGCAGAGGCCAGCCTGCTTGAGCAGTTGCGCAATGCCCAGCGGCGCGCCTGCCAGCTCGATCTGCGGAATATCGTCCGGCACGCCGCCGCGTGCGCGGTGGTTGAAGTCTTCCAGCGCGCGCTCGGCATCGGCCTGGCTATGGAAGCGGGCAACGATCTCCTGGGCCAGCAGCACCTTGCAATCGCGCGGGTTGCGGCCCAGCGCGATCTCCGCCTTCATCATGTCGATCTCGGCCAGCGGGCGGAACGACAGCAGCGTGTAGTACGTCCACATCAGGTCGTCGGAAATGCTCATCAGCTTGCCGAACATCTCGTTCGGCGCCTCGCTGATACCGACGTAGTTGCCCTTGGACTTGGACATCTTCTCGACGCCGTCCAGGCCTACCAGCAACGGCATCGTCAAGATGCACTGCGGCTCCTGGCCGTATTCCTTCTGCAATTCGCGACCGACCAGCAAGTTGAACTTCTGGTCGGTGCCGCCCAACTCCAAGTCGGACTTGAGCGCGACCGAGTCGTAGCCCTGCATCAGCGGGTAAAGGAATTCGTGCACCGAAATCGGCACACCCGCCTTGTAGCGCTTGGTGAAATCGTCGCGTTCCATCATGCGGGCGACGGTGTACTTGGCGGCAAGCTGGATGATGCCGCGCGCGCCCAGCGGATCGCACCATTCGCTGTTGTAGCGAATTTCCGTCTTGCTCGGATCCAGCACCATGCTGGCCTGACGGTAGTACGTCTGCGCGTTGGCCTCGATCTGCTCGCGCGTGAGCGGCGGGCGCGTGGCGTTGCGGCCGGACGGATCACCGATCGTCGACGTGAAATCGCCAATCAGGAAAATCACCTGATGCCCCAAATCCTGCAGCTGGCGCATCTTGTTGAGCACCACGGTGTGGCCGATGTGGATATCGGGCGCCGTCGGGTCCAGGCCCAGCTTGATGCGCAGCGGCACGCCGGTGGCGGCGCTCTTGGCCAGCTTCTGCTCCCACTCGGCAGCGATCAGCAATTCGTCGCAGCCGCGCAGCGACACTTCCATCGCGTGCGCCACCTCCGGGGTCACCGGGTACTTGGGTTTGGCCGGCGTGGTGTTGTCGGAAACGGCGGAAGTGTCAGATGCAGTCATGGCAAAAAGAGAGGTCACCGCGCCGCACATGGAGAACGGCGCGAACGGATCAACAATCAGGGGAACGATGCGTGCGCGATGGCCGACATCGATTCAGGCGTGCCGGGCGCGCAATCCCTGGATTTTACCGTGATGTGTCCATTTGGCCTGCCATTGCGCTGGTAAGCTGTCGCGCATGAGCCATCCCAACCACACTGCACTCCCCACCGATCGCTACATCGGCTTGATGTCGGGCACCAGCCTGGACGGCGTCGATGGCGTGCTGGCGGACTTTTCCGGCGAACACCCAGCCGTCCTCGCCGACGCCTACGTGCCTTTCTCGCCCGAGCTGCGCCAGCGCTTTCTGGACCTGCAACATGCAGGCCACGACGAGATCCATCGCGAAGCATTGGCCGCCAACGCGCTAGCCGTGGTCTACGCCGAATGTGTCGCCAAGCTGCTTGCGGCCGCCGGCCTGGTCGCGCGCGACGTACGGGCCATCGGCGCGCACGGACAGACGATCCGTCATCAGCCCGGCGCGCATGACGGCATCGGCTACACGCGCCAGAGCCAGCACCCGGCGGTGTTGGCTGAACGCACCGGCATCGACGTTGTTGCCGATTTTCGCAGCCGCGATATCGCTGCCGGCGGTCAAGGCGCCCCGCTCGTACCAGCGCTGCATCGCGCGCTGTTCGGCCTGCCCGATGCTTGGCGCGTGGTATGCAACATCGGGGGCATCGCCAACCTCACCGTCTTGCCGCCGCAGGGTTCGGACGCGCGCGACGCCGTACTCGGCTTCGACTGCGGCCCGGGCAACGCGCTGATGGACTACTGGGTTCACACGCACCGCGATACCCGCTACGACGCCGACGGCGCCTGGGCCCGCACCGGACGCATCGACGAAACGCTCCTCGCGCGTCTGAAAGCCGAGCCGTTCTTCTCAGCCCCGCCGCCCAAGAGCACCGGCCGCGACCTGTTCAACCCGGCGTGGCTGCAGCAAACCCTCGGCGATGCGCTGAACATTGTTCGCCCTGAAGATGTTCAAGCCACGCTACTCGCCCTCACGGCCGACACCATCACCGATGCCGCGTGTGCCCATGCTCCGCAGGCTGCGTCACTGCTGGTCTGCGGTGGTGGCGCCCGCAATGGCGCGCTCATGGCACGGATCGCGCAGCGATTGCCGGGCGTGCGAGTCGCGCCGACCGATGCGTTCGGTGTGCCCGCGCATCAGGTGGAGGCATTGGCCTTTGCGTGGCTCGCGCGACAGTGCGTGCTGCGCGCCCACGGCACCCTGCACACGGCGACTGGCGCATCGGGCGGTCGCATCCTCGGCGCAATCTACCCGGCCTGAGCGCCCTGTCTGCAGGCAAAAAAAAAAGCGCACCGAAGTGCGCTTTTTCCTTTACAGCGATGTGGCGTCAGACCGAGAACGACGAGCCGCAACCACATGTGGTCGAAGCATTGGGGTTCTTGATGACGAACTGCGCGCCGTTGATGTCTTCCTTGTAGTCGATCTCGGCGCCCACCAGGTATTGGTAGCTCATCGAGTCGATCAAGAGCGACACGCCATTCTTGGTCATGGTCGTATCGTCCTCGTTGGTCTCTTCGTCAAAGGTGAAGCCGTACTGGAAGCCCGAGCACCCGCCGCCTTGCACGAACACGCGCAGCTTCAACTCCGGGTTGCCTTCTTCTTCAATCAGTTGCTTGACCTTGTCCGCAGCGCTGTCCGTAAAGACCAGCGGAGCCGGAACCTCGTTCACATCGGGCGTGGCTGCCTGCGCGACTGCGTTCATGAAAATCTCCTGTGGGAACGTCTGAAACTTGCTTGTATTTTAAGCGCAAGCTGCAAATCGTGCCGAAGCCTTGCGTTTCAAGTGGGCATTGTGCGGTGCGCCAGCAACGGCCAGCGGGCGATGTGATCAATCCTGATTGGACGCCAGCTTCAGATTGGGCAGCAACTTCACATCGCCGGGTGCCGCGTGCGTCAACGTGCCCATGACGACGGCGCCTTGGTGCATCTCCAGCGCCGCATATTGCACGTTGCCTTCGATGCGTGCCTTCGGCTGCAGCTCCAGCAGCTCCGCCACATGCACGGGGCCGACCACTGTGCCGTTCAGGATCAGATGGCCGACGTGCACTTCGCCCTCGACACGGGCGCTGTCAGTAATGACCAACATGCTGGGCTTGTCAGGATCGCCATAGATGTTGCCCTTGATTTCGCCGTCGATTCGCAGACCGCCCGAGAAGCGCAGATCCCCCTCCAGCTTGGTACGGGCCCCCAGTAGCGTTTCGATCGCCAGCCCTTTCTTTTTGCCAAACAGCATCGTCGACTCCTCTGTGTACGGATCCTCGACAGGACAATGCCTGTCAGATGGAAAAACTCTGGCTCGCTTTGATCTTGCCGTTCTGCAGCACTTTTACCATCACCGATTGCACCGTGGTGCCAGGGGGCACATCCACCCAGCCCTCGAGGCGCTGGTAGTGCGTGAGCTTGACGCGGGCGCTGGTGGCGGGCGATCCGCTGGCCACCGTGCCCGGGAAATCGATCGTAGCAGCTTTGCCGCCCTGCACGACGTTCAGCGTGAGCGCCAATTGCCCCTCGAATTCGGAGACCGGCGCGAACGCCTTTCCGCCTCCCTGCATCAGCAGAACCCGGAAGCGCATGCGTGTCGGCTGTGCCTCGTCCGGCGCGATGCGGAAGCTGCGCACGTAGATACCGGCGGAATTGGTGGGCGCCGGCAATAGGCTGTCAAAGAAAGCCAGATCCTCCTTCAACTGCGCGTTTTCGGTTTCCAGCGCCTTGAGTTGCTCCGCCATTTGCGCCTGGGCACCTTCGGCGATCCCCAGACGTGCGTCCACGGTGCCGGCGGATGCAGAAAGCTTGTCTCGTTCGGCCTGCACGGCAGCCAGCTTGGCGGTCAGCTCGCGGTTCATTGCACGCAAATCAGCATCGTGCGGACCGGTCAGGCGGCGCCCTTCTTCGAACGCCCACAGCGCCGCCGCGGCCGCAAGCCCAAGTACCACCGCAATCAACAACACCGTTACAGGCCAAGGCAAGCGCGAACGTACCGTGACGTTCGGCGCGAGCACGGAAGCGCGACGCAGCAAGCGACGCGCCTTCATGCGCACGTCTCCTGACCCGCCTTGCAGATCAGAATCGGATTAGGAGAAACAGCGGATTGCATCATACGGGCCGAACGCTAACGAAATGTGAATTGTAGTCCCGGGGACATGTCGGAGCTGTTGCAAAGGGTAAGCAAGGCGCCGCAAAGATCACACTGTTTGGTTCGAATCCTCAAAAACAAAAAACCACACCCGAGGGTGTGGTTTTTTGCTGAAGCAGCAGGAAGCGGATTAACGCTTCGAGAACTGCTTGGCGCGGCGGGCCTTGCGCAGACCAACCTTCTTACGCTCGACTTCGCGTGCATCGCGCGTCACCAGACCGGCCTTCGACAGGGCGGGCTTGAGCGTTGCATCGTAGTCGATCAGGGCGCGGGTGATGCCGTGGCGCACCGCACCGGCTTGGCCGGTTTCCCCGCCGCCGACCACGTTCACCTTGATGTCGAACGTAGCTGCGTGGTTGGTCAGTTCCAGCGGCTGACGCACGATCATCAGCGAGGTTTCACGAGCGAAGTACTCGTTGATGGCCTTGCCGTTGACAATGATGTCGCCCTTGCCGGACTTGATGAAGACACGTGCCACAGCGCTCTTGCGGCGGCCGGTGCCATAGTTCCAGTTTCCGATCATGGATTAGGCCCCTTAGATTTCCAGCGCTTTCGGCTGCTGAGCTTCGTGCGGATGCGAGCCTTCGGCGTAAACCTTCAGCTTCTTGATCATCGCGTAGCCCAGCGGACCCTTCGGCAGCATGCCCTTCACAGCCTTCTCCAGGGCGCGGCCCGGGAAACGCTGCTGCATCTTGCCAAACGTCGTTTCGTAGATACCGCCCGGGTAACCCGAGTGGCGATAGTACTTCTTGTCGGTCGTCTTGGCGCCCGTCACGCGCAGCTTGGCTGCGTTGATGACGATGATGAAATCGCCGGTATCGACGTGCGGAGTGAATTCGGGCTTGTGCTTGCCGCGCAGTCGGTGTGCCACTTCGCTGGCGACACGCCCGAGGACCTTGTCCGTCGCGTCAATCACGTACCAATCGCGCTTCACCTCATGGGGCTTTGCGGAAAAGGTCTTCATGATTTTTCCAAATATTGAGTCAGTGCCCGAGTGGACCCGTATCGCGCTGAGAACTTACGTTCAGACTGCTCACGAACGGATCGTCTTGCGGACGCCTGCGCAACCTCATGCGAGATCATCGCCGGCCCGCCTTCCCGCTTGTTGGTGCGGGCTCTCTGAATTTCTTTTCCGCGGGCAATCCGGAAAAGATTTCGATTGTACCGTGCACGGTCTCCTTGACACAAGGAAAAGGTGCGCGCAAATCCTGAAGGCAAAAAAAACCCAAGCCATTGAGCTTGGGTTTGAATCCACCAAAGGAGGAGGGTGGAGGAGACACCTGCTGATCGATGACTTGGTGGGTTGCACCGCATCAGCCGATCCAATGGTGCAAATTATACCCATTTCTGGGGCACGCGCAAGGGAATTTGCACTACGAAATTGCATTTCGCAATACGGAATGCAAATTTCATCGGCAACATGTCAAAATTTCCTTTCAAAATCAATATCTTGCGAAGCTTTCAGATCTTCCGATCTGGTGCGCACTAGAGATATCCCTCGAATTCTGGCGCGATTTGGGTGCACAGAAGACGGGTTGCACCTTTTTGCGCAGGTATCACTGTCAAGCCGCGTTCACCCTAGGCTGGCAACGCATGGCGGGCCGATGGCTACAATGTGGCTTTTCGTCGGCGCTGGCCGACCCTCTGCACAAGGATTGGACATGGATTGCACAGTGAGCTGGACCGGCCCGGATGGCATGGCCTTTTTGGCGGAAACCGGCAGTGGCCATCTCGTCACGATGGATGGTGCGCCCGACGGGGGCGGCCGCAACCTCGCACCGCGCCCGATGGAAATGGTCCTGCTGGGCACCGGCGGCTGCACCGCCTATGACGTCGTGCTGATCCTCAAGCGAGGCCGCCAGGACGTGCAAGGCTGCAGCGTCAAGCTGCATGCCGATCGCGCCGAGACCGACCCGAAGGTCTTCACGCGCATCCACTTCACCTTCACGGTGACGGGGCGAAACCTGAAGCGGGAAACGGTGGAACGCGCCGTGCAGCTTTCGCACGAGAAGTACTGCTCAGCGTCGATCATGCTGGCCAAGACGGCCGAGATCACGCACTCATTGGAACTGGTGGACTTGGCCAGCCAGCCGACGGCATCGGAATAAGAAGCGAAGCGGACCGATAAGCCGGATTCTGTGCGCCGCGTGGCCGAAACCAGCGGCGTGACAACCATTCCTCTAGACCGGCTGTTGCCAGCCGGCTCAAGCTCCCTACCCGCAGACTCAGCGAGCCGCTTCATCGCCTGCTTACTTGGGATTGCTCCGGGTGGAGGTTACCGCGTTTCACCCTTCGCCCTGGCCGAAGCCTAGGGCGAAGACTCGTCTCTGTGGCCCTATTCCGCACGTCACCGTGGATGGTCGTTAGCCATCACCCTGCTCTATGGAGTCCGGACTTTCCTCCCCTTCCGTCGCACGAGGCGGCGAAAGCAGCGGTTGTCTGGTCCGCTTCGCGAGGCGCGAGTCTAGCACTGTTCAGGTACGAAGCGCCGACGGCCTGGCCGAAAGACCGTCGTATCCAGATAGAAGCCGGCGTCGACATTGGCATCGCACCAGCCCGGAATCCCCATGACGGGCAACGGGCGGAAATGGCGGGGCGCGAGATCGGCGTGCAGCAGCGTCTCGGCCAGCGCTGCGTCGAGTGACGGGCAATCTGCCGGCAACGCAGCCACGTGCAGCGGCCACGCATGTGCGGTGATCGACTTGTACGGCGCGACCAGCTTTTCCAGAAGCGCATGACCGAACGGCAGAACGGCGCAGGTGGCGCCCCATGCTGCCCTGCCCTCCACGAACAAGCCGCGCCAATCGAAGCCGGTCAGGCTTCGCTCCGGTGCGTCTTCGGTGTGCAGGAAGATCAGGGCGTTTTCGTCGAGCAACGTGGCGGCATCGCGGACGGCTCCGCGTGCCGCGCCAATCCCATCCTGCGCAACCGCCCGCGCCTGACGTGCGTTGAGAGCCGCCTTGGCATGCGGCCAATGCAGCCAGATCAGCGCGTTGAAGAAATCGTGGAGGTTGTCCCGCGTCGGCACCCCACCGGTGGCGGCGATGTGTGCTTCGTAAGCGGTGTCGGCCGGCAAGGCATCTTGCGGGACGAAGCGCAGGGCATGGCGTCCAGCGGTGCGGATTACCTGCGCGGCCGAATGTGCGTTCAGTGCGTCTCGAAGATCGGCGCCTTCCTCAATCGCGCGTGCAATTGGGACGCCGACCGCCGCGAGCGGTGCGAACGCCGGATGGCTCCAGTCGATCGCACGTAAGCAGTCAATCGCCAAGTCCGTCAGACAGACTTCCAGCGCAGCATCTCGCCGCCGCGCAACGGCACCAGCGTCTGCTCGCCGAACGGGACTTCGGCGGGAAGCTGCCACTGCGAGCGCGTGAGCGTGAGCGTGCCGGCGTTGCGGGGCAGGCCATAGAAGTCCGGCCCGTGCAGGCTTGCGAAGCCTTCGAGCTTGTCGAGCGCGTTGGCGTCTTCAAAGGCCTCGGCGTACAGCTCCATGGCGTGCAGCGCGGTGTAGCAGCCGGCGCAACCGCAGGCGTGTTCCTTTACACCCTTAGCATGCGGCGCGCTGTCGGTACCGAGGAAGAAGCGGGGGTGGCCCGAGGTGGCCGCGGCCACCAGTGCCAGACGGTGTGTTTCACGCTTGAGCACCGGCAGGCAGTAGTAATGCGGGCGGATGCCGCCGACAAACAGTGCATTGCGGTTGTACAGCAGGTGATGCGCAGTGATGGTCGCGCCAACCGGGCCCTCCGCATC
Organism: Ralstonia wenshanensis; assembly: GCF_021173085.1. NCBI lineage: Bacteria > Pseudomonadati > Pseudomonadota > Betaproteobacteria > Burkholderiales > Burkholderiaceae > Ralstonia > Ralstonia wenshanensis. The sequence goes on along the minus strand of NZ_CP076413.1, from coordinate 423,475 downwards.
GCGCACGTATTCGGCAGCGTGCTTGGTGGTGATGTGCTCGAACACGACCTTCAGCGCGGGGAAATCGCGGCGCAACGGCAGCATCACCGTGTCGATGAAGACCGCCTCGCGATCGAAGATGTCGACGGTCGGGTCGGTCACCTCGCCGTGCACGAGCAACGGCATACCGACTTCCTGCATGGCTTCGAGCGTCTTGGCGCAGCGGCGCAAATCCGTCACGCCAGCGTCGCTGTTGGTGGTGGCGCCGGCCGGATACAGCTTCACGCCGTGGATGAAACCGCTGGCGCGGGCTTCCCGGATCACCTCGGGCGAGGTGTTGTCTGTCAGGTACAGCGTCATCAGCGGCTCGAACTGCGTGCCTGCGGGCAACGCGGCGAGAATGCGCTCGCGGTAGGCGCGCGCCTGCGCGGTGGTGGTCACGGGCGGCTTGAGGTTCGGCATGATGATCGCCCGGCCGAACTGGCGCGCGGTGTCGCCCACCACATCGGCGAGGGCATCGCCATCGCGCAGGTGCAGGTGCCAGTCATCGGGGCGGACGATCGTAAGAGTGTCGGTCATGGTGCGTGCGGAAGCGGTCAGCAAAAACGTGAATCAGAGAATGAGGATGACGCGGTAGTCGTTGACGTTGGTGCGCGTCGCGCCGGTGACGATCAGATCATCGGCGGCGGCAAAGAAACCGTAGGCGTCATGTGCGTCGAGCGCGGCGCGGGCGGCGACGCCCTTGGCGGCCGCGCGAGCGATGGAGTCGGGGTCGAGCAACGCCCCCGCATTGTCCTCCGATCCGTCGATGCCGTCTGTATCGGCGGCGAGGGCATAGACGTCGCCCATGTCTTCGAGCGTGACGCCGAGCGAGAGCAGGAACTCCGCGCAGCGCCCGCCGCGACCGCCGGTCAGGCCCGGCGGAATCGTCACCGTGCATTCGCCGCCGGAGATGAGTGCTACCGGCGCCGCAAACGGCGTGCCGTGCTGGCGCACCTGGCGCGCCAGCGCCCCGTATACCTGGGCGACCTCGCGAGCCTCGCCGGTCACCGTGTCGCCAAGGATGGCTGTGTGGATACCGCGCGCCGCAAACACCTGCGCGCCGGCTTGGAGGCTCTGTTGCGCGGTGGCGATGACGTGATTGGTCACGCGTGCAAAGCAGGCGTCGCCGGGCTTGGGCGTTTCGGCAATCTCGCCGCGTGCTCCACGTTGAAGGTGCGCGCGCACGGTATCGGGCATCTGTGCGCCCCACCGCTTGATGATGGCAAGCGCATCGGAGTAGGTGCTTGCATCCGGCACGGTCGGGCCGCTGGCAATGGCGCTCGGATCGTCGCCCGCCACATCGGAGACGATCAGCGTCGTGGCCGGCGCCAGGGATGCAGCGGCTAGCCGCCCGCCCTGAATACGCGACAGGTGCTTGCGCACGATGTTCATGTCGGTGATTGGCGCGCCGCAGCGCAGAAGTTCGCGTGTCACGGCCCTCAGATCGCCCATCGGGATGCCCTCGGCTGGCAGGGACAGCAGGCTGGAGCCGCCGCCGGAGACCAGCACGATCAGGCGGTCGTTCTCGGTAAGCGCGCAGACGCGATCCAGGATTTCCTGCGCCGCCTGCTCGCCGGCTTCGTCCGGCACCGGGTGCCCGGCTTCGATGACGCGGATGTGCTCGGTCGGCAGCCCATGCGCATAGCGCGTGACGACCACGCCTTCGATCTGTGCGCGGCCGGCATAGGCCTGCTCGACAGCCAGCGCCATCGAGGCAGCCGCCTTGCCGGCGCCAACCACCAGCGTCTTGCCGCCGACATGCGGTGGCGGGAGGAAGTTTGCGACGATCTTGAGCGGATCGGCCGCGCCCACGGCGGCGGCGTAGCTCTCCAGCAGGAGGGCGCGGGCGGCGGTGCGGTCGAGCTTCATGGGAATGGCTTCCGGTTAAGGCAGTCGGGTGCGGGTGGGTTGCGGCATGTGCGCAACGCCCGGCAGCCAGGCGCGGCGCCGTGAAGACGAAGGCGCTTGGCACCCCCGGCGGCCGGCAGGATAATGGCTATTTTATTGCATCCGACTTTTCCCCCACCATGTGCCAGCTGCTGGGCATGAACTGCGCCGAACCAACCGATGTGACGTTCTCGTTCACCGGGTTCGCCGCGCGCGGTGGCGTGACCGACCACCATGCCGACGGCTTCGGCGTCGCCTTCTTCGAAGACAAGGCCTGCCGCCTGTTCATCGACAACCAGTCGGCCGGCACCTCGCCGGTGGCGGAGCTGGTCAAGCGCTATCCGATCAAGTCCAAGAACGTCATCTCGCACATCCGCAAGGCGACGCAGGGCACGGTGCGGCTGGAAAACTGCCACCCCTTCATGCGCGAGCTGTGGGGCCGGCACTGGATCTTTGCCCACAACGGCGATTTGAAGAACTTCTCGCCGTTCCTCTCGGGTGTCTATCAGCCCGTGGGGGATACCGACAGCGAACTCGCCTTCTGCTTCATCATGCAGGCGCTGCGCAAGCGCTTTCCGGGTTCGCAGCCGCCGCTCAACGAACTGTTCTACGCGCTGTCTGACATCACCAAGGAAATCACCCGCTACGGCGTGTTCAATTTCCTGCTGTGCAACGGGCAGGCGCAGTTTGCGCATTGCTCTACGCGGCTGTATTACATCGTGCGGCAGTGGCCGTTCTCGACGGCGCACTTGATCGACGCCGACATGACGATCGACTTCGCCAAATACACGACACCTGCCGACCGCGTGGCCGTCATCGCGACCGCGCCGCTCACCGACAACGAAGTCTGGACGCAATTCGTGCCGGGCGAGCTGCTGATGTTCGAATCGGGCCAGGCCACGATGGCGACGAAGGTGCCGATTCCAGAAGCCGTGCAGATCGCCAACGCAGCCAACACCGCCTGCACCTGACATCGCAGTGCCCGTAAAAAAGCCGCTCTTGAGAGAGCGGCTTTTTGTTGCCTCCAACCCGGCGCTTAAATCGGTTCACGATCCGTAGCGAGCGGCCCAAGGTTGGTCCGAGAAGCGCAGCCGTACATGGGTACGGCGAGCATCGCAGGGCCAAGATCGGGGCGCGCAGTAGGATCGTGAAGCGATTTTCAATGCGACAGGATCTTCGACAAGAACTGCTTGGCACGGTCGGAACGAGCGTCGATGTTGCCGAAGAACTCTTCCTTCTCGCAGTCTTCAACGATGCGGCCCTGGTCCATGAAGATCACGCGGTTGGCGACCTTGCGAGCGAAGCCCATTTCGTGGGTCACGCACATCATGGTCATGCCTTCCTTGGCCAGTTCCACCATCACGTCGAGCACTTCGTTGACCATTTCCGGGTCCAGTGCCGAGGTCGGCTCGTCGAACAGCATGCAGATCGGGTCCATCGACAGCGCACGTGCGATAGCCACGCGCTGCTGCTGACCGCCCGACAGTTGCCCTGGGTACTTGGCTGCGTGCGCCTTCAGGCCCACCCGATCCAGATACTTCAGCCCCTTGGCCATGGCTTCCTCTTTCGAGCGGCCCAGCACCTTTTGCTGCGCGATCGTCAGGTTCTCGGTAATCGACAGGTGCGGAAACAGCTCGAAGTTCTGGAACACCATGCCCACGCGCGAGCGCAGCTTCGGCAGGTTCGTACCCTTTGCGCCCACCGAAGTGCCGTCAACGAAGATCTCGCCCTTCTGGAACGGCTCGAGCGCATTGACGGTCTTGATGAGCGTGGACTTGCCCGAACCCGACGGGCCGCACACCACCACCACCTCGCTCTTCTTCACGCTGGTGGTGCAGTCGGTCAGCACCTGGAAGCTGCCGTACCACTTGGAAACGTTCTTGATCTCGATCATTGGGTCACCTTCTTCTGAAGTCGCTTCACCAGCACGGAGGCGCCGAAGCAGATCACGAAATAGCACAAGCCGGCAAACAGCAGCAGTTCGACGATACGGCCGTCGCGCTCACCGATGTTGTATGCCTGCGTAAAGAAGTCCGACAGCGCGCTCACATACACCAGCGACGTATCCTGGAACAGCACGATGGCCTGCGTGAGCAGCAGCGGAATCATGTTGCGGAATGCCTGCGGCAGGATCACCAGACGCATGGCCTGGCCGTACGTCATGCCCATCGCATAGGCCGCGAACATCTGCCCGCGTGACACGCTCTGGATACCGGCGCGGATGATCTCCGAGTAATACGCTGCTTCAAATAGCGCGAAAGCGACCAGCGCGGAGGTCATGCGCATGTCGGTTGCCGGCGACAGATCGAAGATCTTCTGCAGCAACTGCGGCACGATCAGGAAAAACCACAACAGCACCATCACCAGCGGGATGGACCGGAAAAGGTTCACGTACGCCTGCCCGAACCACTGCAGCGGCTTGATGCCGGAGAGGCGCATCATCGCCAGCAGCGTGCCCCAGACAATGCCGACCAAGATGGCCGTGCCCGTGATCTGGAGCGAGAGGACCATCCCCTCGCCGAGCACGCGCATGTTGTCGGCGTTGATGGACGAGAAATCGAATTGATAAGCCATGAAGAGTCCTCGCCCGATTACTTGCCACCGATGAAGCCAGGCAGCCGGGAACGTGCTTCCACCCAGCGCATCAGGCCCATTACGGTCAGGTTGATCAGCATGTACATCAGCGTCACGGCGATGAACGATTCGTACGGCTGCGCGGTGTAGTCAACCAGTTGGCGGCCTTGTGCGGCAAGCTCAAGCAAACCGATGGTCGATGCCACGGCCGAGTTCTTGAAGATATTCAGAAACTCCGACGTGAGCGGCGGCACGATGATCCGGAACGACATCGGCAGCATCACGTAGCGATACGTCTGCGCCAGCGTGAAGCCCATGGCCAGGCCGGCGTTGCGTTGACCGCGCGGAAGCGAATTGATACCGGAGCGCACCTGCTCGCAGACACGCGCCGCGGTAAAGGTACCGAGACACAGCATCGCGCACAGGAACATCGCCGTATTGGGGTTCATCTGCTTGATGTAGTCGCCACCCGGCACGAGTTCGGGCATGACGAAGTACCAGATGAAGAGCTGCACGATCAGCGGAATGTTGCGGAACAGCTCAACGTACGCAGCGGCAAGGCCCGACAGCCACTTGTTCGGCACCGTACGCAGCACGCCCAGCACGGAGCCGATGACGAGCGCGATGATCCAGGAAGACAGGCCGAGTACGACGGTCGTCTTCAACCCCGCCAGCAGCCAGTCGAGATAGGTCTGATTCTGGGCGGCTTCCGTAAAGAAGACACCCCAGTTCCAGTGGTAATTCATGATGGTTCCCTCAAAAAGAAACGGAAGGGTGAAGACCTGTTAACCGGCCTTTGCCTTCCGTTTCGGTGACGCTTGTATCAGGCCCGTTGAGGGAGCCGATCAGTCAAGAGCCTTGTCGTTCGGGTTCTTGATCAGCGCCTTCATGTCGTCCGACAGCGGGAACTCCATGTTCACGCCCTTGGGCGGAACCGGCTGCTCGAACCATTTCTTGTACTCGGCAGCGATCGAGCCGTCCTTCATCATGCCGGCGATGGTCTTGTCAGCCAAAGTCTTGAACGGCTTGTCGTCCTTGCGAACCATGCAGCCGTAGGCTTCGCGCGATTGCGGCTTGGCCACGACCACCCAGTCAGCCGGGTTCTTGGCCTTGGCGCGCTCGCCATACAGGAGGGCGTCGTCCATCATGAACGCAACAGCGCGGCCCGATTCCAGCGTCAGGAACGACTGGCCGTGGTCCTTCGTGCTGATGATGTTCATGCCCATCTGCTTTTCATCGTTCATCTTGCGCAGCAGGCGTTCCGACGTCGTGCCGGCGGTGGTCACGACGTTCTTGCCCTTGAGCTGTGCCCAGTCGGTGATGCCCGAATCCTTCTTCACCATGATGCGCGTGCCGATGATGAAGATGGTGTTCGTGAACGATGCCTGCTTCTGGCGCTCGAGGTTGTTCGTGGTCGAGCCGCACTCCAGATCGATGGTGCCGTTCTGCAGCAGCGTGATGCGGTTTTGCGAAGTGACCGGGATCTCGTTGATCTTCAGATCCTTCATGCCGAGCTGCTTCTTCACGTCCTCGGCAATCTTGGTGGCGACGTCGTACGAATAACCGATCGTGCGGACACCGCCGACGTTGTAGCTGAACGGAATCGACGAATCGCGCACGCCCAGCGTGATGGTGCCGGTGTCTTTGATCTTCTTGAGCGTACCAGTCAGCTCTTCTGCGTGGGCAGCGCTGCCGAATGTACCAACGGCAACACCAACGGCTGCAACCACGGTTGCCAGCTTGGCGAGGTTCATGAAAGTCTCCTTTTGACCATGAAAGAGAAAGACGGGACTGTACCAAAAAACGTTTGGCGACAGTATTGGTGTTGCCACTAAATCGTTGAATCCAACGGAGTTTTTCCTCTGGCGCGGACCCTGCCGCAACCGCGTTTTCCAGGCAACCGGATACCTTACGTTGTGCTTTTCCGAAAATCCGGAAAAGACGCGCAGCGCCAAACACGGCAACGCTCTGCAACATCGGCACGCAGGCCCGATGCTTGAGCGGATCACCGCCAATTGCTAAGGAAAACAAGGGGAAATAAAGCCCGCCCGATGTGCGCTCTCTGTCGCTTAACGAACCCGACTTGAGGATGGGAAGGACGACGATGGTGCCATCGCCCTTCTCATGGTGCGGTGCTTTGGAACGTTATGGTTCGTCCCATGAGCACCGGCTTTCTTCAACCGTCGCGCATGGCCGCCTGATCGGCAGCAACGCGATAGACCAGTGCAGCGCCCTGTTGGGGCACCGCGCCGGTATTGACCAGCGCGTTGCCGATCAGGGGTACAGACCGCGCTCTTGGCGGGCCTGCAGAATCCGCGTACAGGCGATGATGAACGCCGCCGTACGCAGAGTAACCTTGTTGTCCTGCGCCACTTGCCAGACGCCACGGAAGGCATCTTGCATGATCCGTACCAGGCGCTGGTTGATCTCGTCTTCGGTCCAGAAGAAGCTCGAGAAATCCTGCACCCATTCGAAATAGCTGACCGTCACACCGCCGGCGTTGGCAATCACGTCCGGGCAGACCAGGATGCCCCGGTCGCGCAGGATGTCGTCGGCCTCGGGCGTCGTGGGGCCGTTTGCACCTTCCACGACAATCTTTGCCTTGATATGGGGCGCGTTCTTCGCCGTGATCTGGCCTTCCAGCGCGGCCGGGATCAGGAATTCGCAGTCCAGTGCCCAGAAGTCGTCTTGCGAGACGGTCTCTGCGGCAAAGCCGGCCACGCTGCCGTTGTGGTCAACGTGCTTGATGAGCGCGTCGACATCGAGGCCGTTGCCGTTGAACACGATGCCCTTGTGGTCTTGCACAGCAATGACCTTGGCGCCGGCGTCGTGGAACAGCTTGGCGGCCACGCTGCCCACGTTACCGAAGCCTTGCACCACCACGCGCGAGCCCTTGACGTCGATGCCAAGGTTGCGTGCGGCTTCGCTGCCCACCACGAACACGCCGCGGCCAGTGGCTTCACGACGGCCCAGGCTGCCGCCCAGTGCGATCGGCTTGCCGGTCACCACGCCGGTGGCGGTGGAGCCTTCGTTCATGGAATACGTGTCCATCATCCACGCCATGATCTGCGCGTTGGTGTTCACGTCCGGCGCCGGAATGTCCTTGTTTGGGCCGATGATGATGCCGATCTCGCTGGTGTAGCGGCGGGTCAGGCGCTCGAGTTCACCGGAAGACAGCTTGCGCGGGTCGACGCGGATACCGCCTTTGGCACCGCCGTACGGCACGTTCACGGCCGCGTTCTTCACCGACATCCATGCAGACAACGCCATCACTTCCGACAGCGTCACGTCCTGGTGGAAACGCACGCCGCCCTTGCCCGGGCCGCGCGACGTGTTGTGCTGCACGCGGTAGCCCTCGAAGTGGGCAATGCGGCCGTCGTCCATCTGGATGGGCACGTCGACGATCAGCGCGCGCTTCGGGCGCTTGAGCGTTTCAACCCAACGAGCGAGCGAGCCAAGATAGGGGGTGACCCGATCGACCTGCTGCAGGTAGATGCCCCACGGGCCGAGATTGTCGGCCGGCAGATAGGACGGGATGGCGTGCTGGAGTGTCGACGGAGATGCGACATTGGACATGGCTGTCTTCCTTTTTTGGGCCTCGGTAAGGCCCTTCAAGTCCCACAAAATGCCCGCCAGCTTAGGGACCGCCCAGAACGAAATCCAATGCCGTTTTTACATCGGGTTATGCATCCAACGCATAACCATCGCAGGTATATCAAGTAGCGCGATCACGCCGACAATACGCTCCAAAGCTGGTCGATCAGCTCGCGCTTGCGCTTGGATTGGGGGTGCCGACGATCGTGCGTGCCGTTCTGCGGGTGCTCGCGGTACAGCCGGATCTCCATCTCGATCGACAAGGTGCCGCCCCCCTTACCTTCGGCGCGTACCAGTCGCCCGGCTGCCACTTCGTCCCGTACTGCGCTCTCGGGCAGGAACGCCACGCCGTGTCCCGCCAGCGCCATCACCTTGAGCGCCTCGGCCATGTCGGTTTCGTAACACTTGTCGAGCAGCGGCGCCACCGGCGAGTTTTCCAGCAGCACATCCACCATGCGCCCCAGAAAGGCATTGGGCGTATAGCTCAGATAGGCGATCGGCTTGCGCGCGGTGGGAACGAGCCGATAGATCGGCCGTCCGCTTGCGTCGGGCTTGGAGAACGGCGAGAGCCGCTCGGTGCCCAGCACCAGCATGTCGTAGCGCGTAGGGTCGAGTTGGATCATTTGCCGCGCGTGGTGATAGACCATCACGAGATCGCAGCCGCCCTCCACCAGCGTCATTACTGCATCGTGCACATTGAGCGCGCGCAGCCGGCATTGCAGCTTGCCGATCTTCTCTTCCACCTGGGCAAGCCAGCCGGGGAAAAACGTGAGCGACAGCGTATGCGGCACGGCAAAGTCGATCGTCGACGCGCTGGCCGGACGCTGGCCGCGCATCAGGGCCCGCGTCTCACTCACCTGGGCGAGCATCGCCAACGCCTGTTCGTAGAAGACCTCTCCGGCGGGCGTCAGGCGTGTGGGGTAGCTTGACCGATCGATCAGCTCATTGCCGAGCCACGCCTCAAGGGATTGAATGCGCCGCGAAAACGCCGGCTGCGTCACGTGCCGCAATTCGGCCGAGCGCGAAAAGCTGCGCGTCTCCGCCAGGCTGATGAAGTCTTCCAGCCATTTGAGTTCCATCGCGTTGTCTCTCCCTCAGCCAACTCGGGTGTCTTCTGTTTCTTCGGCCACGCGTTCGGGCTCGCGTGCCTGCATGCGCCACATCTGCGCGTAGCGACCTTCCGCGCGCAACAACGATTCGTGCGTGCCGCGCTCGATGATGCGGCCATGCTCCATCACCAGGATTTGGTGCGCACGGACGATGGTCGACAAGCGGTGTGCGATGACCAGCGTGGTGTGGTTCTGCGCCAGGCGCATCAGCTCTTCCTGGATGGCGTGCTCGGTACGCGAGTCGAGCGCAGACGTCGCTTCATCGAAGACGAGAATCGGCGGACGCTTGAGCAGCGTGCGCGCAATCGCCACGCGCTGCTTCTCACCGCCGGAGAGTTTGAGGCCGCGCTCGCCGACTTGCGTCTCGTAGCCATCAGGCAGCGATTCGACAAAGTGGTGGATCTGCGCCGCGCGGGCGGCTTCGATCACCTCTTCGCGGCTCGCGTCGGGGCGGCCGTAAGCGATGTTGTAGTAGATGCTGTCGTTAAAGAGCACCGTGTCTTGCGGAACGATGCCGATGGCCGCGCGCACGCTGGCTTGCGTGACATCGCGCAGGTCCTGGCCATCGATCTGGATGGCGCCCGACTTCACGTCATAGAAGCGGAACAGCAAGCGCGCGAGCGTCGACTTGCCCGAGCCGCTTTGCCCCACGACCGCTGTGGTCGTGCCGGCAGGAATTGTGAAATCCACATCGAACAGGATCTGGCGCTTGGCCTCGTAGCTGAAGTCGACATGCGCGAAGCGGACTTCGCCCGCATGCACCGCCAGCGGTGGGGCGTCAGGCTTGTCCGCAACCTCGCGGTTGGTCTGCAGCAGGTTGAACATCCGGTCCATGTCGGTCACGGCCTGCTTCAGCTCGCGGTAGATCACGCCCAGGAAGTTGAGCGGAATGTAGATCTGCAGCATCAGCGTGTTGACGAGCACGAGGTCGCCCAGCGTCATGTGCCCCGCCGCCACCCCTTGCGTGGCGCGATACAGAATCAGGATGAGCGCGGTGGCCACAATGAACTGCTGGCCGAAGTTGAGCACCGACAACGAGTTCTGCGAGCGGATGGCCGCGGCACGGTAGTGCTTCAAGTTCTCGTCGTAGCGACGCGCTTCGTAGTCTTCGTTGCCGAAGTATTTGACCGTCTCGAAGTTGAGCAGCGAATCGATCGCCTTCTGGTTGGCGCGCGAATCCAGCTCGTTCATCTTGCGGCGGAAGTGCGTGCGCCAGTTCGTCACCGTCACCGTAAAGACGATGTAACTCACGAGCGCGCAGAACGTGATGAGCGCAAACCACACGTCGTACTTCACGAAAAAATACGTGATGACGAGGCCGACTTCCACCAGCGTCGGCAGGATGCTGTACAGCGAATACGAGATGAGCGACTGGATGCCGCGCGTGCCGCGCTCGATGTCGCGGCTCATGCCGCCGGTCTGGCGCTCCAGATGAAAGCGCAGTGACAGCGCATGCAGATGGCGGAACACCTGCAGTGCGAGCGTGCGCACCGAACTCTCCGTCACCTTCGCGAACAGGATTTCACGCAGCTCAGAGAACAGCGACGTCGACAGCCGCAGCAGGCCGTATCCGATGATGACGCCCACCGGCACCACCAGCAGCGCGCGCGGGTCGGACGGCGAGACGTTCATCGAATCGATCAGCCGCTTCATGACCATCGGTACACCCAGGTTTGCCACCTTGGCCGCGATCAGGAACGACAGCGCCAGCGCCACACGCCATTTGTAGGCCATCAGATACGGCAACAGGCTCTTGATGGTGCGCCAGTCGCCGCGGGCAGCCCCCGGCGGAGGCGGTTCGGAAGAAGCGGGAAAGCGGCGCATGTGCGGTGCAATAAAATGGCGGATTGTGTATTCTCCCACCGATCACCTGCGCGCGCCCTGGGCCCGCTGGTGGGCCCTCCCTCCGCTTCAATGCTGCCCTGCATCATCATGTCCGATACCCAAGCCACCACTGAAACCGTCACGCTGCCCGCCGACAAGCAGCCCGCCGTGCGGGTGATGCCCATGCCGTCCGACGCCAACGTCCACGGCGATGTGTTTGGCGGCTGGATCATGTCGCAGGTGGACATTGCCGGCTCGATCCCCGCCGTGGTGCGCGCCAACGGCCGTGTCGCCACGATCGCCGTCAACTCGTTCGTCTTCAAGCAGCCCGTGTACGTGGGCGATCTGGTGAGTTTCTACGCCAACGTGGTCAAGACGGGGCGCACATCAATCACCGTGGACGTGGAGGTCTATGCGCAGCGCATGCACGCCAACGGCAGCCACGCCACCGTCAAGGTCACGGAAGCCACCCTCACTTACGTGGCCACCGACGAGACGCGCAAGCCGCGCGTGCTGCCGCCGCTCTGAACGGCAACGCCCAACAAAAAAACCCGGCTTCGCGCCGGGTTTTCTTTTTGCGGGTGAGCGATTCGCTCAATTGAACTTGGAGAAATCCGGGCGGCGCTTTTCGAAGAACGCCGTGAACGCCTCGCGCGCTTCCGGCGCGCGCAGCATCTCGCCAAACTGCTTGCCTTCCACCGACATACGCTCGGCAATCTGCGGCGTGGCGCCTTCCTTCATCAGGCGCTTGGTGGCGCGCAGCGATGCGGGCGGCAGCAGCGTCAGCTTGCGCGCCTGCGTGCGCACGAAGGCATCCAGCTCGCCTGCCGGTAGCACGCGATTGACCAAGCCCAGCTCGCGCGCTTCGTTCGCGTCAAAAGGCTCACCGAAAAGCAGCTTGTCCGCCGCGCGGTGATAGCCCGCCAGCTGCGGCAGCAGCAGGCTTGACGCCGCTTCCGGACAGAGCCCCAACTGCGCGAACGGCATCGACAACTTGGCCGTCTCGGATGCGTAGACGAGATCGCAATGCAGCAGCATCGTCGTGCCCACGCCGACAGCCGCGCCGCTCACAGAGGCGATCAGCGGCTTGGTCGCCCTGCTGATCGCCTTCAGGAACTGGTGCACGGGGGCGCTCTCGTCCTTGGGGGGGTTCTTCATGAAGTCTTCGAGATCGTTGCCCGCCGTGAACACGCTCTCATGGCCCGCCAGCACGATCACGCGGATGGCGGGATCGGTCTCGGCGGCCACCAGGGCATCGGCCAGCGTTTGGTACATCGCGGCCGTGATGGCGTTCTTGCGGTCCAGGCGGTCAAAGGTGAGCGTCAGGACGCCGTCTGCGGTCTCGGTACGAATCGACATGAAAACTCCAGGTGAAACCTGCGCCGCTAAATCGGCACAGGAGAATCAGACAGATAACCGACGGAGAACGCGTTCGCCCCCACGTTCAACGCCACGGTCAGGCTCATCGGCGCGAGCAGCACTTCCACGCCATGGTCCTGCGCGGTTCGCATCAACGCTTGCACCGGCTCCATGCGGCGCACGGTGTCGAGCGAACCGGAATACGTGATCGCCACCACCGGCGTGGCCAGACGCTCCTCGGCGATCATGGTTTCGGTATGCGCCATCAGACGGCGGATGCCTTCATCGGAACCGCGCACCTTGGCGATGGCCTCCGTCTCGCCCCGGTGCATATGAATGAGCGGGCGCACGTTGAACGCCGTGCCCATCATGTAGCGGCCCCAGGTGATGCTCTTCTCGCCCTTCTGCTTGGCGCGGGTGTACATGTACAGCAACTCATCGGGCACGAGGTAGACGTGCGAGGCATCGCGCAGGCGATTTTCGATCACGTGCACCACGTCACGCACCTCCGCGCCTTCGCGCAGCATGCGCGCGGCTTCGTGCACCATCAGCGCCTGGCCGGGGCCTATGGCGCCCGTGTCCACCACCGTCAACTCGAACAGGCCCGAGCGGCCGGCATCCTTGCGTGGCTTGAAGCTCTTGGCCGTGGTGCCCACCACCGCGCCGGTTGCGTGGCTGTAGAAATGGCTGCGCGAGCTGGCAATCGTCAGCAGCAAGGCACGGTCGTGCTGCGTGACCACGTGCTTGAGCAGGTAGTCTTCGATCTCGCGTTCGAGCAGCGGAATCGATTCGGCATAGTGATCTTGCTTGTCGACGAGGTACTTGCGATAGAGCTGCGGCAGCGCCGCCTCGTCGCGGCGGTCTTCTACGAACAATTCGCCCGCACGAATGCGGAACGGCACCACACCCAACCCCAGCTGATCGATCATCGAGCGCGGCATATCGCATGCCGCATCGGTCAATACGATTGTGTCGCCGACAGTGTTGCCCATCGCGCGCCCTCCTCTTGATGCACCGCCGGTGACCCGGTGGTGTGTCTCCTCTGTTGCGGAGTCGTGGCTCCGCTTCTATTGCGATACCGGCTTGGAGCCGGCCGCATTCTTCGGCGCGCTTGTTATGTAATGCTGCGCGCGCCTGCGCAATCATGCGTGGTGAGACGGGCGATTAGCAAGCAGGGGGAAGGCCTTAATCCTTCCCCCTTGCGTGGGGTCACATGCGTTCGAAAATGCCCGCGGCACCCATGCCGGTGCCGACGCACATCGTCACCATGCCGTACTTCTGGTTGCGGCGGCGCAGGCCGTGCACCACCGTGGCCGCACGAATGGCGCCGGTCGCGCCCAGCGGGTGGCCCAGCGCGATCGCGCCGCCCAGCGGGTTGATCTTGCTGGTGTCCAGGCCCAGGTCCTGAATCACGGCCAGGGATTGCGCCGCAAATGCTTCGTTCAGCTCGATCCAGTCGAGTTGATCCTGCGTCAGGCCGCCGGCCTTCAGCGCGGCAGGAATCGCTTCCTTCGGGCCGATCCCCATGATTTCCGGCGGCACACCGCGCACCGCAAACGATACGAAGCGCGCGAGCGGCACCAGATTGAACTGCTTCAGGATCTTTTCCGACACCAGGATCAGCGCGCCCGAACCATCCGAGGTCTGCGAGCTGTTGCCGGCGGTCACGCTGCCCTTGTTGGCGAACACGGCGCGAAGCTTGCCGAGGCCTTCAACCGACGTATCGGCACGCGGGCCTTCATCCAGCGACATCGTGCGCGTCTTGATGTCGATGGCGCCCGTGCCCAGGTTCGGGAACTTCTCGATGATCTCGATCGGGGTGATCTCGTCCTTGAACTCGCCGGCTTGCTGCGCGGCCAGCGCCTTCTGATGCGACGCCAGCGAGAACGCGTCCTGCGCCTCGCGTGAGATCTTCCATTGCTGGGCGACCTTCTCGGCTGTCAGGCCCATGCCGTAGGCGATGCCCACGTTCTCGTCGCGCGTGAAAATCTCGGGCGACATCGACGGCGAGTTGCCCATCATCGGCACCATGCTCATCGATTCCACACCGGCGGCGATCATCACGTCGGATTCACCCACGCGGATGCGGTCGGCCGCCATCGCCACGGCGGTCAGGCCCGAGGCGCAGAAACGGTTGACGGTCACGCCGCCCACCGTGTTTGGCAGGCCGGCCAGCAGCGCGCCGATACGCGCCACGTTCAGACCCTGCTGCGCTTCCGGAATCGCGCAGCCGACGATGGCGTCTTCGATCAGCGCCGGGTCCAGGTTCGGCACCTGGGCGACGGCGCTCTTGAGGATGGTCGCCAGCAGATCGTCCGGGCGCAGGTTCTTGAGCGTGCCCTTCGGCGCCTTGCCGATCGGGGAACGCGTCGCGGCGACGATGTAGGCGTCTTGCAGTTGCTTGGTCATGATGAAACTCCTGTTTCTCTGTCGTCGCGGCAATTAGTTGCGCACCGGCTTGCCGGTTTGCAGCATGCCCATGATGCGTTCCTGGGTCTTGGAGCTGCCGAGCAGATCCACGAAGGCCTTGCGCTCCAGCGCCAGCAGCCAGTCTTCATCCACCAGCGCGCCGGCTTCAACGTCGCCGCCGCACACGGCTTCAGCAATGCGCGAGGCGATCGTGAAGTCGTGCTGCGAGATGAAGCCGCCGTCACGCATGTTCACCAGCGACGCCTTGATCGTTGCGATGCCCGAACGGCCTGCCACCGGAATGCCGACCGGACGCAGCGGCGCGCGGTAGCCCGAATCGGACAGCGCACGCACTTCGTTGCGCGCAACGTGCAGCAGTTCGTGCACGTTGAAGACGATGGTGTCGGTCGGCTGCAGGTAGCCGATCTTCTGCGCGTCCAGCGCGGAAGACGACACCTTGGCCATGGCCGCGGCCTGGAAGCGGTTGGTCAGGAACTGCAGGATGTTCGTGCTGCCAGCTGCCTGTGCCGCCTTGGCAGCGGCCAGCGCAGCTTCCTTCAGGCCACCACCTGCCGGCACGAGACCCACGCCCACTTCCACCAGACCGATGTACGTTTCCAGTGCAGCCACACGCTTGGCCGAGTGCAGCAGCAGTTCGCAGCCACCGCCCAGTGCGATGCCCGATGCGGCCGACACGACCGGCACACCGGCGTACTTCACGCGCATCATGCCGTCCTGGAACTTCTTGACGAACGGCTCGATGCCCTTGGCGCCGCCCATCATGAAGGCCGGCATGGCCTCTTCCAGGTTGGCACCGGCAGAGAACGGACCGCCCGGCGCACCCAGCTTGAGCGACGTCGGCTGCCACACCACCAGACCCTTGTAGCCGGCTTCAGCCAGATCAACGGCACGCGTCAGACCGTCGATGACGCTCGGTCCGATCGTGTTCATCTTGCTCTTGAACGAGACGATCAGCACGTCGTCCTGGCCTGCCGCGTCGTCCACCCAGATGCGCACGGCATCGGTCTCTTCGATGGTCTTGCCATACGTGAGCGGGTTGACCGTCGTCGCACCCTTGATCGGTGCACGGAACACTTGGCGGCCATACACCGGCAGCGCGCTGCGCGACAGGAACGCGCTCTGATTCGCAGACCACGAACCCTGTGACGAATGCACACCGCCGTTGTCCGCCACGGGGCCGGAGAACACCCACTGCGGCAGCACTGCGTTCGACAGCGCCTTGCCGGCTTCGATGTCTTCCTTCACCCACTCGGCCACTTGCTTCCAGCCCGCCTCTTGCCAGTCTTCAAACGGGCCGCTGTTCCAGCCGAAGCCCCAGCGGATCGCCAGGTCGACTTCCGCAGCGGAGTCGGCAATCTGCTCCAGGTACACGGCGATGTAGTGGAACACGTCGCGGAATACCGCCCACAGGAACTGCGCCTGCGGGTTGGTCGATTCACGCAGCAGCTTCAGACGTTCGGCGGGTTCCTTCTTCAGGATGCGCACAACGATGTCATCCGCCTTCTTGCCGCTCGGGCCGTACTGGCCGCTTTGCGGGTCCAGCACCTTGATTTCCTTGCCTTCCTTCTTGTAGAAACCGGCGCCGGCCTTCTGGCCCAGGGCGCCTGCTTCCACCAGCTTGGCCAGCACGGGCGGCGTGGCGTAGACCGGGGCGAACGGATCGTCCTTCAGGTTGTCCTGCATTGTCTTGATGACGTGGGCCATCGTGTCCAGACCCACCACGTCCGCCGTACGGAACGTCGCCGACTTGGCGCGGCCCAGCTTCGAGCCCGTGAGGTCGTCCACCACGTCAAACGGAATGCCGTACTTGGCCGATTCTGCAAACACCGCCAGGATCGAGAAGATGCCGACGCGGTTGGCGATGAAGTTGGGCGTGTCCTTCGCGCGCACCACGCCCTTGCCGAGCGCGGAGGTCAGGAACGTTTCCAGCTTGTCGAGGATATCGCCACGCGTGTCTGCGGTTGGGATCAGCTCGACCAGGTGCATGTAGCGCGGCGGGTTGAAGAAGTGCACGCCGCAGAAGCGCGACTTCAGCTCGGCATCGAAACCATCCGACAGTTCGGTAATCGACAGGCCCGACGTGTTCGACGCGAAGATCGCGTGCGGGGCGATGTGCGGCGCGACCTTCTTGTACAGGTCGTGCTTCCAGTCCATGCGTTCGGCAATGGCCTCGATGACGAGGTCGCAGTCGCGCAGCTTCTCGATGTCGTCTTCGTAGTTGGCAGCCTGGATGAGGTTGGCGTCGTCCTTGATGCCCAGCGGCGCCGGCGACAGCTTCTTCAGGTTTTCAATGGCCTTGAGCGCGATGCCGCTCTTCGGGCCTTCCTTGGCCGGAAGATCGAACAGCGTGACGGGAACCTTGGCGTTGACCAAGTGCGCAGCAATCTGCGCGCCCATCACGCCGGCGCCCAGCACAGCAACGCGCCGGACGAGGAAGTTGGAGCGCTGGCCGGCCTGCGGCTGCGCGCTGGTGGAGAGTTCAGTGCGGGTCATGGTGTCCTCGCGGAAAGAAGAGGAGTTATCACCCCCGCACAAGCGGGAGCGACACAAAGAGGCGTTGAAACCTGTTCAGGATCCATAGCGAGCGGCTCGAGGTTGGCCTGAGAAGCGCAGCCGTACATGGGTACGGCGAGCATCACAAGGCCAAGATCGCGCCGCGCAGTCGGATCGTGGGCTGGTTTCCTTAGAACAGGTCGGCTTCGAGTGCCATCAGCGTGGCGCCGCCGGCACGTGCCATGCGAATCTGCGAAGCCGTTTCGGGCAGCAGCTTGGCGAAGTAGAAGCGCGCCGTTGCCAGCTTGACCTTGTAGAAGGTGTCGCCGCTGTCTTGCTTTTCCAGAGCGATCTTGGCCATACGGGCCCAGAAGTACGAGAACACCAGATGGCCGACCACGCGCAGGTACGGCACAGCAGCTGCGCCCACTTCGTCCGGATTGGCCATGGCCTTCATGCCGATTTCCATGGTCAGCTTCTGGACCTTGTCGCCGATGTCGGCCAGCGGGTTGATGAATTCCTGCATCGCTTCGTTGGTGCCTTCGGCTTCCACGAAGTCCTGCACCAGCTTGCCGAACTTCTTCATCTTGGCGCCCATGTCGCCGAGGATCTTGCGGCCCAGCAGGTCCAGCGACTGCACGGTGTTCGTGCCTTCGTAGATCATGTTGATGCGGGCGTCGCGCACGTACTGCTCCATGCCCCACTCGGCGATGTAGCCGTGGCCACCGAAGACCTGCATGCCTTCGTTGGTGGAGATGAATGCGTTGTCGCTCAGGAAGGCCTTGGCGATCGGGGTCAGCAGCGCGACGAGGTCAGCCGCGTCCTTGCGCACGGACTCGTCTTCGTGCGACAGCTCGCGGTCGATCTGCAGGGCGATCCAGTAGCTGAATGCGCGGCCACCTTCGGCAAACGCACGCTGGGTCAGCAGCATGCGGCGCACGTCCGGGTGCACGATGATCGGGTCGGCCGGCTTGTCCGGTGCCTTCGGGCCCGACAGGCTGCGCATCTGCAGGCGTTCCTTGGCGTAGGCAGCCGAGTTCTGGTACGCAACTTCGGTCAGGCCCAGGCTCTGCATGCCGACGCCCAGGCGGGCGGCGTTCATCATCACAAACATGGCGTTCAGGCCCTTGTTCGGTTCGCCGACCATCCAGCCCTTGGCACCATCCAGGTTGATCACGCAGGTGGCGTTGCCGTGGATGCCCATCTTGTGTTCGATGGAGCCGCACTTCACGCCGTTGCGCTCGCCCGGGTTGCCGTTGGCATCGGGGATGAACTTCGGCACTACGAACAACGAGATGCCCTTCGTGCCGCCCGGCGCATCCGGCAGGCGTGCCAGCACCAGGTGGATGATGTTTTCGGCCAGGTCGTGCTCGCCCGCCGAGATGAAGATCTTCGTGCCGGTAATGGCATACGAGCCATCGGCCAGCGGCTCGGCCTTGGTGCGCAGGATGCCGAGGTCGGTGCCGCAATGCGGCTCGGTCAGACACATCGTGCCGGTCCACACGCCCGACACCAGCTTCGGCAGGTAGCGCTGTTTGAGTTCGTCGGTACCGTGCGCGTGCAGCGCTTCGTACGCGCCATGCGAGAGGCCGGGATACATCGTCCAGGCCTGGTTGGCCGAATTCAGCATCTCGTACAGCGCGTTGTTGATCAGAATGGGCAAGCCCTGACCGCCGTATTCCGGATCGCAGCCCAGCGAGGGCCAGCCGGCCTCGACGTACTGTTGATACGCTTCCTTGAAGCCCTTCGGAGCAGTCACCACGCCGTCGCCGTGGTACGTGCAGCCTTCGCGATCGCCGGACTGATTGAGCGGGAAGATGACTTCGGAGCAGAACTTGCCGGCTTCCTCGATCACCTGATTGATGGTGTCGGCATCGATCTCCGCGTGCTGCGGCATTTGCTTCAGGTGGTCCTCCACGCCGAGAAGCTCGTGGAGAACAAACTGCATGTCACGCAGCGGTGCGGTGTATTGACCCATCTTGCAACTCCTTGGTGTGTACTGCGCGACCGCTAGGTGTGCGATGCCGCGTCAGGTTCGGTAAGACTGAATGAGTTTGTTGAGCGCCACCATGGCCAGTTCGGCGCTGTTCGGCAACCGCAGGAAACGCGCATCGTGATGCAGACCCAACTCCAGGCTGTACATCTCGAAGAGCATCAATTGCGGGTCCGCTTCTGCACGCAGGTGGCCCTCTTCCTTTGCCTGTGCGATCGCGCGGGCCAATGCTGCACGCCAGATCGTCACGCTCTTGACGAGTTCGTCGCGCACCGGGCTTTCGGCACGATCGTCGTACTCCACCGCGCCGCTGATGTAGATGCAGCCCGTGGTCACTTCCTGAATGCGGCGCTCCATCCAGCGTCGCACCATGCTCCACAGGCGCGGCAGACCGCGCGGTTCCGTCAAGCTCGGGTAGAAGACTTCCTGCTCGAACCGTTTGTGATACTCGCGAACTACTTCCACCTGCAGATCCTCACGCGAGCCGAAGTGCGCGAACACCCCGCTCTTGCTCATCTGCATGCGCTCCGCGAGCACACCGATCGTCAATCCTTCCAGTCCGTCGCGCGAGGCCAATTCCAGCGCGGCATCGAGAATCGCTGCACGCGTCAGCTCGCCCTTGCGCATCGGCGTGGCTGCTGCGTGATTCGATTCGAGACGAGCGGTCGGGTGACGCATGATGATTTCTCTCCGTTCTTTTCTGGGGCGTGACACGCGAAATAAATGGCTTCTTGCGGGGCGCCTTTCGCATGCCGGGCAGGACTGTAAACCAGCCTGCGCAAACACTCTAGCCCAAAATCGAACGGTCGTTCAATTATTTACAGGGGCCCTTGGAGCGGCAAGTGTTTTATTAGAAAGCGGCATCTAAATGGCAATACGGAATCGCCATCTTTCGCAGTGCAGCGCAGATCGTGCAAACCCTTTATTTGAAAGGCTTTGCAGGATGTGCGCCGCACCCAGAAAACGCGAGCGGCGCAGCATAATTGATGAATTTTCTAGTGCTACTCATCAGTAAATAAACTGGCGGAAATTCAGCCCGGCGTGATGCCTGCGCACATGGCGCCACGGCGGAAGATGCGGGCGTCCATTTCACGCAGATCAGTTGCCACGGCAACCTCCGCAGCGCACTGGTTTAACACGTCGCGCTGCAGATCGATGCCGGGAGCGATTTCGGTCAGTGTAAGGCGCCGTGTGCCGTGGCCATCGTCGCGCATCTCGAAGACGGCGCGTTCGGTCACGTAGCGCACGGGAATGCCTGATTGCGCCGCATATTCACCGTTGAAGGTGAGGTGCGAGACGGCAGGCACGATCTTTTTGAGCCGTCCTTCCCGCACGATGCGCAGTTTGCCGTCCTCGGCTTCGACTTGAAGGCCGCCAGCGGTGAGCGTGCCCATGAACACGACCGAGCGCGCGCTCTGCGTGATGTTGATGAAGCCGCCGACACCTGCGACGACGGTGTCACCGCCCTCACCAAACAGGCTGACGTTGACGTTGCCGGCACCGTCCAACTCTGCCAGCCCGAGGATGGCGAGATCGATGCCGCCACCTTCGTAGAAGTCGAACTGCGCAGGCTGGTCCACCACGGCTTCAGGATAGGCCGAGGCGCCGAAGCTGAGGCCATCTGCCGGCGTGCCGCCGATTGGGCCGGCCTCCACGGTGAGCGTAAAGCCACGCGCGCCCTCCTGTTCAGCCAGTGCGCCGACAGCTGCGGGCATGCCGACGCCCAGGTTCACGACGCGCGGTTGCTGCGCCATCAGTTCCAGCACGGCACGGCGTTGCACCAGCGTGCGGGCATCGAGCGCGCCGTGCTGGCTTGTCTCCAGCGCCTCGCTCGCTTCGATGGCGTCTTCCTTGAGTTGGATCGCCTCACCTTGCCAGGGGCGGATATAGGTCGGGTTGAACGCCTCTCCGAAGGTCATCTGGTGTTCTGTTTCATCGTCGGCGACGACCACGTAATCGACGAGGATGCCCGGCACGTGGATCGCCTGCAGGTTGTCGTGCCGATCGACGAGCCGACGCACTTGCGCGATGACGATGCCACCCGAGTTGCGTGCGGCCTGTGCCATGGCCAGCAGTTCGTGGTGAAAGGCTTCTTCGTGGGTGCTGATATTGCCGCGCGGGTCGGCGGCCGTGCCGCGCAGAAAGACGCAGTGCAGCGGAAAGCTGGGGTAGAAGAGATAGTCTTCGCCGCGAAAGCGCTCGTACTCAACCCACGAGGCTGTGCCAGCAGCGCGTGCTGCCTTGGCGCGGGCGTTGATGGCGCCGCCGTGGTAACGCGCGTCAAGCTCCGTGCGTGGGTCGACGAAGGTGTGCAGACCCATCTTGGTCAGCACGCCGGGCTTGCCACCCGCGATGGCGCGGTACAGATGCGTGAGCACGCCCTGGGGCAGGTTGAACGCGTCGCATTGTTCGGCAAGCGCCAGGTCCGCCAGTCGTGTGGCGGAGCGCCAATGCCCGCCGACCACACAGCGCGTCATCCCGGGATTGCCGAAGTGGTTGACGCCGCGCGTGGCACGATCGCCTTGTCCGGCGGAGTAGACCAGTGTGAGGTCGCGCGGCTCGCCGGTGGCCAGAAAGCGCCGCTCCAGCGCGTGCGTGACGGCCTCTGCATGGCCCGCGCCGACAAATCCGGCGCATGCGACCGTCCACTCCGGCTGTACCAACCGCGCCGCCTCATCGGCTGTGATGACTTGCATGCCTCCTCCGTCTTGTTATGTTTTTGCAGGTGTCTGCACCGCTAATACTGCGCTGCGCGCCCGCTGATGACGACGCCAAGGCGCACGAGGCGGTAGGCGCACCAATCTGCCAGGCGCCACCACCAGCGGCGCGCGGCGTGCTCATCAGCCAGGACGCGGCGTGCGTGATGAGTGATCGCGTCTTCAAGTGCGCCGCGCAATTCGTTGGCCACGGTCGCATCCCACGCGACGACGTTGGCTTCGCGTGCCAGCAGCAGGCTGAACGGGTCGATGTTGCTGGAGCCGATCGTGGCCCATCGATCGTCCACCACGGCCACCTTGGCATGCAGGAAGCTGGATGTGTATTCGTGGATCTCAACGTTGTCGCGCAACAGCATGTGATACAGCGAGCGCGTCGCGTAGTGCTGCAACCGGTATTCGACTTGGCCCTGCAAAAGCAGGCGCACACGCACACCACGCCGTCGGCATGCTGCCAGCGCACGCATGAAGCGCACGCCCGGCAGGAAGTACGCGTTGGCAATGATCACCTCGTGCCGCGCCACACCCAGCGCGCGCAGATACTCGCGTTCGATCGCACGCCGGTTACGGACGTTGTCACGCAGCACCAGCGAAGCCAACACGGTGCCCGGTGCGCGCTCACTTTCCCGTCCGGATGCTCCGCGATGCCGTGGTCGCGGCGTATCCGTCATCACCGGAAACTCGGCGGCGACGCCTGTTACACCGACCTCCCGCATGCCAGCGCGTACGCCCATCTGCCACCAGAGCCGGTCGACGGTCAGGGCAATCTGCGCGACCAGCGGCCCGCGTACCCGCACTGCAAAGTCGTAACGCGGCCCCAGCGCAGCGTCGTGAAATGGCGCGTGATTCAGGTCGTCGATGATATTGATGCCGCCCACGAACGCCACGTCGTCATCGATGACGACGATCTTCCGATGCAGCCGTCGCAAGTAGCGGCGCTGCAGGCGAAAGCCGCGCACCGGACGATAGATGCGCAAGCTCACGCCCGCCGCTTCGAGCATTGCGCCGATGCTGTCGGGCAGCAGCCCGGTGCCGAAGCCGTCGATGGTCAGGTTGACATCCACGCCGCGGCGCGCCGCGCGGGCGAGCGCTTGTGTCACGCTGTGGGCGGTGGCGTCGTCGCTGTAGATGTAGGTTTCGAGCGCAACGCGGCGTTGCGCGGCGTCGATTGCCTCGATCAAGGCTGGGAAGAACTCGGCACCGCCGCACAGCAGGTCGACGTCGTTGCCCGGCAGGGGCTTACCCCGCCGCCACTCCGAGCGCAGCGGCCCTGCATCGCGCACGACCCTCATGAATGTGCCAGTTCCGCCAGCAGGGGCACGTGATCAGAGCGCTGCGCCCATTCGCGGCCCGTCAACGCATGCGCACGTTCGATCTCAAACCCGCGCACGTAAATGCGGTCCAACCGCAACCAGGGCATGTGGCTCGGGAAAGTGCGCACCGGGCGCGCATCGGCGGCCTTGTCGGCCACTTCGGTCGCACCCAGCGCCTGGCAGATCATGCGATCGAGCCGGTTGTTCCAATCGTTGAAATCACCCGCCACCACGAGCGGCGCATCCGGTGGCACGACGGAACGCACGCGATCGACGAGGGCCTCTGCCTGCCGCTGCCGGCTGCGGGCAAACAGGCCGAAGTGCGCGCACAGCAGATGCACCTCGCCAAAGCCGAGATCGGTCACGGCGTGCAGCAGGCCGCGCTGCTCGAAACGGTGGTCGGAGATATCGAGGTTTTCCGACAGCAGGATCGGGAACCGGGAGAGGATGGCGTTGCCGTGGTGGCCATGCTCGTAGACGGCGTTGCGGCCATAGACCGAGTGCGGATAGACGTCGGTCGCAAGGTAGCGCAGTTGCGTGTAGTTCGGATCGAACAGTTCCGCGGCGACGAGACGGTCGTTGCGGTCCTGTACCTCCTGCAGGAAGACGATGTCGGCGTCCATCGTATGCAGGCCCTGCCGCACGTCATGCACGCGCACGCGCCGCGCGATGCCTGTCACGCCTTTGTGGATGTTGTAGGTGGCAACGCGCAAACGGAGCATGTCAGGCTCGGTCCTTTGTCAGTGCGGCCTGACGCGCGTGATAGGCAGCAAGGCGTTCGGGCAACTGCAAAATGGCCTCGGCGTTGCTGCGGGAGAAACACCGCGCGGCGGCATCCTGGTAGGGCAGCCATTCGGCCTGCACATGCTCGCGTGGGGACATCCGCACCGGCACCTTGCCGCTCACCAGCAAACCGAACCAATGCTCGGTGTTGCGCGTGATGCCCGGTGCGTAACGGTGCCGCCAATGCGGGTAGATCTCGTATTCGATGTGGTGGCCCCAATCGATCAGATGATGCTCCGCCGCGTCGATACCGGTTTCTTCGAACACCTCGCGGCGAGCGGTATCAGACAGGGGTTCGTCGAGCGCATCGCAACTGCCCGTCACGGATTGCCAGAAGCCCGGACGATCTGCCCGCTCCATCACCAACACATGCAGATCGGGCGTGTGAATGACGACGAGAACGGAGACGGGAATCTTGTGCGACATGGGTGCGGTTGCTGCGTGCTTCGATGGGCGGCGCGATCGCGCTGCAAGGCAATAGCTTACCGCAGCCAGAAGCGTGCCACCGTGACGTTCAGCGTGCCGCCATGCCGTGGCAACAATCAGGCAGCCCGCAGCGGCCCTTGACCCGTGCGCGTGCGGGCGAGCCACAGCGCCGTCTCATCCGCCACCGTTTCGTGACCCAACTCGCGGCGGGCCGCGGCCAGCAGCGGATCAAGCATCGCAGCATAGTCTTCGGCCGCGCGCTGTGATTGCGCCCACAACGCTTCTGTACGCTCGCCGATTTGTTGGCGCAGCGCAGCGAGCTGTGCGGTCAACTCGCGTTCGCGATTGCCCAGCGTGTTGAATTTCTGAATGAGGAAGCGCTGCACATCCGTCTGCTCCGATTGAGCGTTGGCCTGATCGAAGCGTTCAACGATGGCCGAGGTCTCGCGCTCGATGCGATGCAATTCGCTGGTGCCCTCACGTTCAGCGGTCTCCAGCGCTTGCAGGGCGCGGCGTTCGGCCTGCAGAACACGCGCGTGGTCGGCAAAGCGGAGTTCTGCCGCCAAGTGAGCTTCGGCCAGGGGGCGCGGCGTGTCGTAGACAAGCGGATGCACCGGCATGCTTGGTGCGGCGGGAGGCAACGCCGTTTCGGGCAAACGCAGGTTGGCGACCGCGTGCAGCCACCGCATCCGCTCTGCCGCAAGGTGACCCAGCGCGCGCATCGCCTCCGCCAGACCCGGAGACGTCGCCGATACAGGTACGCCGGGATGTGCGCTCTGCGCCGCTGCCGCGATCTCTGGCACGCAGGCCGCAACCGTGGTGGCCACAGCCTCGGCCATCGCCACGGCGGCGCGCCGGGTGGCGCGGCGGATTTCGATCCAGGCCAGCAGCATCACCACCAGCGCGGCGATCAGCCAGGTGAGCAGGAACTCCGCGTGGGCGACGACCCATGTGCGCGCAAAGTCGATGTAGTCCATCTAAACACTCCTCCTTCGTTGTCACCCAACGTGACAGAAACGAAAGATTCGGTTTAGCACGCAATGTTCCCGATTGCTGCGCGTTGCCTGGCAGGCGCCCAAAAACAAACCGCGCCGCCCTTGTCGGGCGGCGCGGTTTGTTGTGGAGCGTCAGCGCGGGCGCTTAGGCAGTCGTTGCGGCCGTCGGTGCAGCCACTTTGGCCTCGGCGGCGCGCAGGCGGATGTGCAATTCGCGCAATTGCTTTTCGTCGACCGGGCTCGGGGCCTGCGTGAGCAGATCCTGCGCACGCTGCGTCTTCGGGAAGGCGATCACGTCGCGGATCGAGTCCGCGCCGGCCATCATCGTGACGACGCGGTCGAGACCAAACGCGATACCGCCGTGCGGAGGCGCACCGTACTGCAGTGCGTCCAGCAGGAAGCCGAACTTGGCACGCGCTTCCTCATCGTTGATCTTCAGCGCGCGGAACACCTTGCTCTGCACTTCTTCGCGATAGATCCGCACCGAGCCGCCGCCGATTTCCCAGCCGTTGAGCACCATGTCGTAAGCCTTGGCGATGCACTTGCCCGGATCGGTTTCCAGGTATTCCAGGTGCTCGTCCTTCGGGCTCGTGAACGGGTGGTGCATGGCAACCCAGCGCGCGTCATCCTCGTCGTACTCGAACATCGGGAAGTCGATCACCCACAGCGGCTTCCAGGCGTCTTCGAACAGCCCGTTGCTCTTGGCGAAGTCCGAATGGCCTACCTTCAGGCGCAGCGCACCCATCGCGTCGTTGACGACCTTCGCGCGGTCAGCACCGAAGAACAGGATGTCGCCATCCTGTGCGCCGCTGCGCTTGAGGATCTCGGCGATCGCCGCGTCGTGCAGGTTCTTCACGATCGGCGATTGCAGGCCGTCGCGGCCCTTGGCCACTTCGTTGACCTTGATCCAGGCCAGGCCCTTGGCGCCGTAGATTTCGACGAACTTGGTGTAGGCGTCGATATCGCCACGCGACAGGGAAGCACCACCCGGTACGCGCAGTGCCACGACTCGGCCGCCTTCGGCGTTGGCCGGGCCCGAGAACACCTTGAAGTCGACGTCCTTCATGGCGTCGGTCAGTTCGGTGAATTCCAGCTTGACGCGCAGGTCCGGCTTGTCCGAACCGAAGCGGGCCATCGCCTCGCGGAACTCCATCACCGGGAACTTGGCGTCCAGCTCGACCGACATGGTGTTCTTGAACACCGTGCGGATCATCTCTTCAAACAGGTCGCGGATTTCCTGCTCGGTCAGGAACGACGTTTCGCAGTCGATCTGGGTGAATTCGGGCTGGCGGTCAGCGCGCAGGTCTTCGTCGCGGAAGCACTTGGTGATCTGGTAGTAGCGGTCGAAGCCCGACACCATCAGCATCTGCTTGAAGAGCTGCGGCGATTGCGGCAGCGCGAAGAACTGGCCGGCGTTCACGCGCGAGGGCACGAGGTAGTCGCGCGCGCCTTCCGGCGTGCTCTTGGTCAGCATCGGCGTTTCGATGTCGATGAAGCCCTTGTCGTCCAGGTACTTGCGCACTTCCATCGCGACCTTGTAGCGCAGGCGCAGGTTGTACTGCATCTGCGGGCGACGCAGGTCCAGCACGCGGTGCGTCAGGCGCGTGGTTTCGGACAGGTTGTCGTCGTCCAGTTGGAACGGGGGCGTGACGGAAGCGTTGAGCACCGTCAGCTCGTGGCACAGCACTTCGACCTTGCCGCTGGTCAGGTTGGCGTTGGTGGTGCCTTCCGGGCGGGCGCGCACGACGCCCTTCACCTGCAGGCAGAACTCATTGCGCACACCTTCGGCGACCTTGAACATCTCCGGGCGGTCCGGGTCGCACACGACCTGCACCAGGCCTTCACGGTCGCGCAGGTCGATGAAGATCACGCCGCCGTGGTCACGACGACGATGGGCCCAGCCCGACAGCGTGACGCTCTGGCCGAGCAGTTGTTCGGTGACCTGACCGCAGTATTGAGTACGCATTTGCATGTTGTGTTTTTCCGCGAAGCGCGCCGCCAAGAAAGCGTCGCGCGTGAAAGTTGATCGGGGGGCCGGGGTCGATTCGACTTCGTTCGTATCGCCGGCTCAGGGTGCCGCGATGGCGCCGCCCTCTGCGGGCAGCGCGGTCGGATTCGAAGGGTCGC
Source organism: Ralstonia wenshanensis (assembly GCF_021173085.1). Classification (NCBI taxonomy): domain Bacteria; kingdom Pseudomonadati; phylum Pseudomonadota; class Betaproteobacteria; order Burkholderiales; family Burkholderiaceae; genus Ralstonia; species Ralstonia wenshanensis. Next base: position 395,833 of record NZ_CP076413.1, on the reverse strand, counting down.
GCGGCTCTTGAGCCGGCGACCGGTCCTCCGTCTGTGGCGAGGCATCGGGCGGGTCCATGCGGCGCGGCAGCGCTTCGGGCGCCACGACCCCCATCGACACGATGTACTTGAGCGCCGCATCCACCGTCATGTCCAGCTCGATGGTGTCAGCCTTGGGCATCATCAGGAAGAAGCCCGATGTCGGGTTGGGCGTAGTCGGCACGTACACGCTGACGTACTCGCCCTGCAGGTGGTTCTCGACATCACCGCCGGGGCGGCCAGTCAGGAACGCGATCGTCCATGAGCCTTCGCGCGGGTATTGCACCAACAGGGCCTTGCGGAACGCATTGCCGTTGGACGAAAGCAGCGTGTCCGACACCTGCTTCACGCTCGAATAGATCGGGCCGACCACGGGAATGCGGCCCACGAGCGCTTCCCACCATAGCACCAGCTTCTGGCCGATGAAGTTGTGCGCCAGCACGCCCACGATCAGGATGAACGCCAGCGTGAGAATCGCGCCCACGCCAGGAATGCGCCGGCCAAATAGCTGATCGGGCTGCCATGCCGACGGCAGCAGAGCCAGGCTCTGGTCCATCGTGCCGATGATGAGCGACAGCACCCACAGCGTGATCGCAAGCGGGACAAGCACCAGAAGACCGGTCAGGAACCATGTCTTGAGTGCGCTGGTTTTCTGTTTCATGGGGCGATGGACCGAAAGGTGAGCGATGCGATCAGTGGCAGGCGCACGACGTGCCGCAACCACCGGACGCAGCCGGCGTGCTCGCACTGGACGACGCGCTGTCCGACGACGCGGCCGGTGCGGCGGCGGGCGCAGCGGCATCCGCCTTGGCCGCCGTACCGGTCGCGGGCGCCGCAGCCGATGCACCGCCCGAACCGCCGCGGAAGTCCGTCACATACCAGCCCGAGCCCTTGAGCTGGAAGCCGGCAGCAGTGAGCTGCTTCTTGAACGCCGGCGCGCCGCATGCGGGGCAATCCGTCAGCGGCGCGTCGCTCATCTTCTGCAGCACATCTTTGGCGTGGCCGCAGGCGTCGCATCGATAAGCATAGATCGGCATGGTGTCCTCACCCTGGAACAAACAAATGACAAGTAAGCGATTGGATTGCCCGCCCAGACCGCGAACGCAGTGCGGGAAATACGCACGGGCTCGCGAAAGATTGGGGCAACTGCGCGCCATACAAGTGCTGGCGCGCAAAGCCTTGAATTATAAACCCTTTTGCGGGAATTCCCGACCGTAGATTCGGATCGGGCGATGGCGATGCGCGACAAAGTGGCACACCGCGCACGCCTGCAGCAAGGCGCTCAGGCCTGCGTGGCCGCCTTGGTGGTCGGCGCGCGGTTCGCGATCCACTGCGGTCCGAGCGAGCCCAGGACCATCGCCCCAAAGCTGGCCAGGAGGCCAACCAATTGTGGCGGAAGCATCGCATCGGGCAGGAACACTTCGCACCAGATCCATGCCGCGAGGCCCAGGATGATGGCCAGCAGACCGCCCTGCTTGGTCGCACGCTTCCAGAACAGACCGAAGGCCAGCGGTACGAAAGCAGCCACGAGCGTTACCTTGTAAGCACTTTCGACCATGTGGAAGATTGACAGATGCGAGTTCAGCGCGAACAACGTCACCAGCACCGTGAAGGTCAGCACCACCGCCTGCATCACGCGCAAAAAGCGCTTGTCGTCCATGTTGGGCAACAGCGGGCGCAGCACGTTTTCGGCAAACGTCACGGACGGCGCCAGCAGCGTCGCACTCGCGCAGCTCTTGATGGCTGAGAGCAGCGCGCCGAAGAACATCACCTGCGCGAAGATCGGCGCATGCTGCAGCACCAGGTTCGGCAAAATCATCTGCGAATCGGTGTCGATGTACTTTGCGACCATCTCCGGGTCAATGAGCGTGGCGGAATACGCCAGGAACATCGGCACGAACGCAAACATGAAGTACAGCACGCCGCCCAGCACCGACGCCGTGCCGGCAATGCGCTCGGTGCGCGATGACGTCACCCGCTGGAACACGTCCTGCTGCGGGATCGAGCCGAGCATCATGGTGATCCACGCCGTCACGAAGCCGATGACCTCGATCGGGTTGAACGCCGGCCAAAACGAGAACTTGCCCGAAGCCGCCGCGTGCGCCACCACCGTGCCCACGCCACCAGCCTGCCCCGACACCTCCCAGCCGATGTACAGCATGCCGATCACGATGATGATCATCTGGATGAAATCCGTCACCGCCACCGACCACATGCCGCCGAACAGCGTGTAGACGAGCACGCTGCCCGCGCCAATCATCATCCCGAGGTCTTGCGAGACCGCGCCGTCAGACACGGTGTAGAACACCAGGCCCAGCGCCTTGATCTGCGCCGCCACCCAGCCCAGGTACGACACGACGATGCACAAGGTGGTCAGCGTTTCGGCCACGCGGCCAAAGCGGTTGCGATAGAAGTCACCAATGGTGAGCAGGTTCATCCGGTACAGCGGCTTGGCGAAGAACAAACCCACCAAGATCAGGCACAGCGACGAACCAAACGGATCGGCCACCACACCGTGCAGGCCATCCTTGAGAAATTCTGCGGGAATCCCGAGCACCGCCTCGGAGCCAAACCAGGTGGCGAACACCGTTGCCGTCACGACGTAGAACGGCAGGCTGCGGCCAGCCACGGCGAAGTCGGCGGTATTGCGCACCCGCAGTGCAGCCCATAGGCCGATACCGACCGAAATTACCCAGTAAATAATGACAAACCAGATCAGCATGGCAGCGCGGAAAGAAGCTGGAAAACCCCATGGCGGCCAGGTTTTGGGCCCCTGGGCGCGGGCAAAGTGGCCGGATTATAGCGATGGGACCGGGTGCCGGGGCATCGGCGCGACCACGAACGCCGCCCCGTTTGCCAGATTTCCAGGCACCCGCCCGCAACGGGCGTCGGCAGGCTTTTTGTTGACCACGGCCCATGTTGCTTTGCACCAACACTGACCGGGAAAACGCATCAATCGGCGCGGCGGCGCCAGACTTGCCAGCGCTCACGCCCGGCAAACACCGGAATGGAATCGGCCTCGGCGATGGGCATATCGCTGATGCGCTCGAACGCCGGCGACAACAGCGCATCCAGCTCGGGTTGCGTGGTCTCGAACGGCGGCCCCTTGGGCGCCGCCTCACGGCCTTCCACCAAGGCAAAGAAGCCGGCCAGCAACCCGCCAGGCGGGAGCAGTTTTGCCACCTGCGCGGCGTAATCTGGCCACAGACGACGCGGCATGGCGCACAGGAAAGCGCGTTCGTAGATCCATTGCACCGGACGAGGCGGCGAAAAGCGGAAGAAATCCGCCAACTCGACCACGTCGGCGTGCGGACCCAGCACGGTCCTGGCCGATGCCACGGCACTCGGCGCAAAGTCGATGGCCGTGACCGGCCAACCGCGGTCCGCCAGCCAGCCGGCTTCGTAGGCGTTGCCGCAACCGGGAATCAGCGTGGAAAGCGGCGCGGGCTGCGCTTCGCAGAATTGCCGGAACGCGGCGGGCACACCGGCGGCGTCCCAGGGCGTGTGCTCGCGGCTGAAGCGTTCGTCCCAGAAAGCGGGATCGGCGGCGTCACGAGACTGGAAGACGGGCGGTTGGGCCATGGCGCTCGAAAGTTGACAGCGGTTCAGTAACGGCCCATCCAGGCCAGCACGTGCGTCGCAATGATGCCGACCGCGAAGCCGCCGACGAACAGCAAGGCCGCGGACAACAGCCGGTTCGTGCGCTTGTGCTCGGCAAGCAGCGCGGTGAGCGCCGCGGTCTGCGCATTACCATCCTCGCGGGAGCGGCGATCCAGAATCTGGTACACCAGCCGCGGGAAGTCGGGCAGCTTGTTGGCCCACTGCGGCGCCTCGACCTTCAGGCGCTCGACAAAGCCGCGCCAGCCGATCTGCTCGTGCATCCAGCGTTCGAGGAATGGCTTGGCCGTCTTCCACAGGTCCAGATCCGGATCGAGCTGGCGGCCAAGGCCCTCGACGTTGAGCAGGGTCTTCTGCAGCAGCACGAGCTGCGGCTGCACTTCCACGTTGAAGCGGCGCGAGGTCTGGAACAGCCGCATCAGCACCAGACCCAGCGAAATTTCACCCAGCGGCCGATCGAAATACGGCTCGCAGCATGCGCGGATGGCCCCTTCGAGTTCTTCCACGCGCGTCTCTTCCGGCGCCCAGCCGGACTCGATGTGCAGCACGGCCACGCGGTGGTAATCGCGCTGGAAAAATGCCAGGAAGTTCTGCGCGAGGTAGTTCTTGTCGAACTCCGACAGCGCCCCGACGATACCGAAATCCAGCGCGATATAGCGGCCCAGCGTCTCGGGCGCCACGCTCACCAGGATGTTGCCGGGGTGCATGTCGGCATGGAAAAAGCCGTCACGGAAGACCTGTGTGAAGAAAATCTCCACGCCGTCGCGCGCGAGCTTGTGCATGTCGACGCCGGCAGCGCGCAGCTCTTCGGTGTGCGAGATTCGCATACCGTGCATGCGCTCCATCACGAACACTTCAGACGTGCACCAATCCCAGAAGACCTCCGGCACCAGCAACAGGTCGGACTTGGCAAAATTGCGGCGCAACTGGCTGGCGTTGGCCGCCTCGCGCATCAGGTCAAGTTCGTCGTGGAGGTATTTGTCAAACTCGGCGACCACCTCGCGCGGCTTCAGGCGCTTGGCATCGGCCCACAGTTTTTCCATCCAGGTAGCGAGGTCCCGCATGAGCGCGAGGTCGCTGTCGATCACGGGCAGCATGCCCGGGCGCAGCACCTTGACCGCCACCTCGCGGCCGTCGTCCGGGCCGCCGCGCAGCGTGGCGAAATGCACCTGCGCGATCGACGCGCTCGCCACCGGGTGATGATCGAAACGATGGAACAGCGCCGAAAGCGGCTTGCCGAGCGATTTCTCCACGATGGCTGCCGCCACCTTCGGGTCGAACGGCGGCACGCGGTCCTGCAGCTTGGCCAGCTCGTCGGCCACGTCGGGCGGTAGCAGATCGCGCCGCGTCGACAGCACCTGCCCGAACTTCACGAAGATGGGGCCGAGCTGTTCAAGCGCCAAGCGCAGGCGCTCACCGCGCGGGAGCTTGGGCTTGCGACCCAGCGTCAGCAGCCAGACGAGCGCGCGAATGCGGCGGCTCTTGAAGCCCGACAACGCGAGCTGATCCAGCCCGTAATACAGGATGACGAAAACAATCTTGCCCAGCCGGAAGAAGCGCGTCATGCCGATTCACCCTGACGAGCGGTCCGGGCAGCAGGTCGCGGGAGCTTTTCGAGCCGCTCCAGCCGCTTGACCAGACGCGCTTCGGCATCACGCAGTGCCGCCACATCGGCGGCGAACTGCGCGAGGCGCGCATGGCGCACGAGCGTCGGTTGCTCATCGGTCAGGTACGACGCCACCGATTCCGCCAGCGAACGGCTGACGCGCGTGGCCTCGGTGCGGGCGGCCTGCGCGCCGCTCACCATACGCTGCGCGATCACATCGCCAAACACGCGCGAGAGATCTTCCGCCGCATCCCAGCGTAGATTGCGCAGCAGCGTGGACAGCACGTTGGCAAATTCGGCCTCGCCCTCGATGCGCACGTGCTTGAGCACGGCGGCCTGCCCGCCCGTTGCGTAATCGCCGGCAGCGGCTGCCAGGGGTACGACAACCGTCACGGCCGGTTCAACATCAGGGTCGGGAGCGGTCACCAAGCCTGTGGCATCCACCTGCAACGTCATCGACATGGGTGCCAGGTTAAAGCGTGCGACGCGACCCGCGAACGGCCGCAGTGTCTCCTGCGCCCAGGGCTCCTGGCGCAGCAGATGGTTGAGCGCGAGCAGCAGCGGCTGCATCAGCACAAGCGGAAACGGAGACGAAGTGGCTGTCGAAGACATGCGGTGATGGTGCGCAAAAACAGCAAGAAAGCAGCAAGAAGCGGGCTGGCGGCTGGCGACAAAAAAGGGCCCGAACCAGACGGTCGGGCCCTATTTTACGGGGAATGTTGAAACGGCCGTTTTGCGGCGCTTCAAGTTGTTACAGCATCACTGCAGCTGCTGGATACCCGCCAACACCCAGCCACCCGCCCCCTGCGTCGGCTTGGTCAGGTTCCATACCTCGGCAAACGGCTGCGCCGGCGCATTGGCTTCTTCGCGGATCATGCCCGAGAAGCGCACGCTCGCGAGGTACTCGGCGGCTTGCGTTTCGATGCCCAGCATTTCGGCTTCGACCGAGACGACGTCGGTCTTGTTGGGCGACGTGCCGCGGTCAGCCAGGTCCATCTTGATCTCGGCAAACATCTCCGGCGTGGTGAATTCGCGGATGTCATTGAGATTGCCGGCATCCCAAGCCGCCTGCAGGCGGATGAAGTAGACCTTGGCGTTGCGCAGGAAGGCTTGCGTGTCGAAATCTGCCGGCACGCCCCACGGCTGCTGTGGTGCGGCCGCAGCAGGCTGCGCGTTGATGGCCTGCGCGCTGGAAGCCGCCGGACCACCCAGGTTCCACGACTGCGCAGCGGTTGCCGCGCCAGCGCCCAGGCCCGACGTATTGCTGGTGTTGAGCGATGCGGCCGCCGGTGCGGAAGCCTGCGGGGCCGGTGCGGCAGGTTGCGGCACGTACGGCTCACGGTCACCGCCAAGCGACGGGCCACCCGTGGCGTAGGCCGGACCTTGCGGACGGCTGCCGCGCACCTTGCGGATGATCCACATCACCACGAACGCGACGAGCGCGATCAGGATCAGGTTCGACAACAACGAGGCAAGGCCCGCGCCCAGACCGAACTTCGACAGCAGATAACCGATACCCAGACCGGCTGCCAAGCCACCCAGCATGCCGCCCCAGTTACGTCCGGGCTTTGCGGCCGGCGCCGTCGGAGCCGGTGCAGCCGGCGAGGGTTGCGCGGCGGGTGCGGCCTGCTGTGTCGGCGACGGCGTTGTGGCCGGCGGCGTCTGTTGGCGTTGCGTCACGGTGGACGACTGCTTGCCGATGCTGCGGCTGCCGCCCATGCGCTTGGCGTTGGCGTCGATTGCCGTGCCCAGTGCGAGCGTCGCGACCAGCGCGCCCGCCATCAATTTTCCACCCCAGTGCAAACTCATCGCTGTCTTCTCTCCAATGGCAGTGACGCCGTTAGATGAAGACGTCAATGCCGAAATTCAATGTGAAGGATCGTGGCATATCGCCGCAGCGCGCTACATCGCCCATCTGGTGGAACGACGGAAACACTTAGAGGCGACGGCCGACGTGCAGCGCCACGACCCCCGCTGTCAGATTGAAGTATTCGACCGAGTCCAATCCGGCCTGTTCCATCATCTGCTTGAGCGTTTCCTGATCCGGGTGCATGCGGATGGACTCGGCCAGGTAGCGGTAGCTCTCGGGGTCGCCCGCCACTTTGCTGCCCAACCACGGCAGCACCTTGAACGAGTACAGGTCGTAGGCCTTCTCCAGCGGCTGCCACACCTTGGAGAACTCGAGCACCATGACCTTGCCCCCTGGCTTCACCACGCGGCGCATTTCAGCGAGCGCGCGATCCTTGTGCGTCATGTTGCGCAAGCCGAAAGCCACTGTCACCACATCGAAGTAAGCATTCGGAAAGGGAATGTGCTCGGCGTCGCACAGCGCGGTGGGCGTCAGCACGCCGGCGTCGAGCAGGCGGTCACGGCCGACGCGCAGCATCGACTCGTTGATGTCGGTCAGCCACACCTCGCCGGTAGGACCTGCCTGGCGCGCGAAAGCCTTGGCCAGATCACCTGTGCCCCCGGCAATATCGAGCACCTTGTAGCCCGGGCGCACCGCTGCCTGGGCGATGGTGAACATCTTCCACACGCGGTGCAGGCCGCCGGACATCAGGTCGTTCATCACGTCGTACTTGCTCGCGACGGAATGGAACACGCCGGCAACCTTGCCGGCCTTCTCCTGCTCTTCGACCTGCTGGAATCCGAAGTGGGTTTGGCTCATGACAGAAAGGGATACGGATGCAGCGCGCAGGCGCTGCGAAGTGAATCGGAAATCAGTGGCTGTGGCCGCAGGCGTGACCGGCGTTCTCGGCCATCGGGGCGTCACGGTCGACGCCGGCAGCGGCCAGGCGATCGAGATAGGCCTGCCACAGCATGTCGTGCTCGATGCCGAGGCGGTACAGGTAAGCCCAATCGAAGATGCCCGAATCGTGGCCGTCGGAGAACAGCGGCCGGATCGCGTAATTGCCCACCGGCTCGACGCCGACGATGCCCACCTCGCGCTTGCCGGTCTGCAACACTTCCTGGCCGGGGCCGTGCCCCTGCACTTCGGCCGACGGCGACAGCACGCGCAGGTATTCGAACGGCAGGCTGAATTGCTTGCCATCGGCAAAGGCGATCTCCAGCACGCGTGATTGCGTATGCACGGTGATGCCGGTCGGGTGCGGGGTGTCGGCGGAAAGTCCGGCCATGAAAAACGTCTCGTCGAGTCAAAAAACTGCGTTTCAGGAAGCTGCCAGCGCCATGTGCGCAGGCTCTTCCACCACCCGATAGCTTACCGCAGTCAACGGATCGCCCTCGGGGATGTAGCGCAGGCGGCGATGGTGGAATCGTGCCACCGTGCTGCGATGTGCCACGCTGACGATGGTCACATCAGGCATCGATTCGAGCATCAGGCTGTACATGAACGCCTCGGTGTCTTCGTCGAGTGCGCTGGTGGCCTCGTCGAGGAAAAGGTAATCGGGGCGCTGCAGCAACGCCCGCGCAAAAGCCAGGCGCTGCTGCTCGCCGGGGGACAGGCGCAGGCTCCAGTTGCTCACCTCGTCCAACAGGTCGGTCAGTGCCGGCAACCGGCACGCGTTCAACACCTGGGTCAGACGCTCAGCGGTGTACTGGGTGGCCAGATCCGGATACGAAAGCGCATCGGCCAGCGTCCCGGACGGCAGATAGCTGCGCTGCGGCAGGAACAGGACGCGGGCATCGTCCGGCACCTCGATGCGGCCGCTGCCATACGGCCAGATACCCGCCACGGCGCGGACCAGCGTACTTTTGCCGCAGCCCGACGGGCCATTGACGAGTACGCGCTCACCGCGTGCGAGCGTCATGTCGAATGGCTCGACCAGCAAGTCTTCTGGCTTGCGGTTCGGGAGGTTCAGCGCGAGACCGCGGGCTTCGATAGCGGGTACGGCCGCTGTTTCGACCTCGACGTCGCGCACGCCGGCGCGGTGCTCTTCTTCGCGCTCGGCGGCGCGGATGGCGCGCTGGAATTCGATCAGGCGGTTAGTGGACGCTTTCCAGGTGACCAGCGTGCGGTAGTTCGTGACAAACCACGACATCGCGTCCTGTACCTGCCCGAACGCCGTGGCGACCTGCATCATCCCTCCCAGCGTGAGTGTGCCGCCAAAGTAGCGTGGCGCAGACACCAGAAATGGAAAGATGATAGCGAACTGCGCATAGCCGGAACTGGCGAAAGTCAGGCGCCGCGTGTAGTCCATCAACTGATTCCAGTTGGTGCGGATGCGTTCGAAACGGCCGCTCAGGATGGCTTTCTCGGTCGGCTCACCGCGGTACAGGGCAATGCTCTCGCTGTTCTCGCGCACGCGCACGAGCAGGAAACGGAAGTACGCCTCGTAACGTTCCTGCTGGAACGACAGCCCGATCAGCGGCCGCCCCACGAAATGGATGATGACCGAGCCCACGATCGAGTACAGCAGCGCAAACCACACCATGTAGCCGGGAATCACGAAGTCGTGGCCACCCAGGCTGAACGCCAGCGGCCCCGACACCGCCCACAGGATGCCGAAGAACGACACCAGCGTCACAGCCGAATTCAGGAACCCCAGCGCCAAGGTGAGCGTTGCATCGGTGAAGGTGCGCAGGTCGTCGGCAATCCGCTGGTCGGGGTTGTCGGCGCTGCGCGTCTGCTCGAGGCGGTAGAACGCCTGCTTGCCGAGCCAGTCGTCGAGGAAGCTGCCGGTAATCCACGTCCGCCAGCGCATCTGCAACATCATCGAGTAGTACAGCCGCATGATCGAGCCAATGATCAGCAGCGCGGCAATCCATGAGAAACGCAGCAGCTGCGCCCAGAATTCGCCGTAGTTCTTCTGCTCGAGCGCATTGTAGAAAAGCCGGTTCCAATCGGTGAACAGCACGTTCATGTAGACCAGGAACAGGTTCAGGCCGATCACCAGGGCAAGCAGACCCCACGCCTTGTGGCGATCATCCGAAAACCAGTACGGACGGATCAGTTGCCAGGTCTCCGAGAGATTGAGCCGCCCATGATGAACGGTCAGTTCGGAGATGGAATCCTTGTGGGAATCGGGCGTGGCGGCGGTGCGCGGAGTCGTCATGGCGAGGGCGTTGGCGCAACAGAAAGAGAGTCAGACGTTGTGCGCGCCACAGGGGTTCCGCGCACGACGTGGCGATGCGTTACCAGGCGTTACCCGACGCTATCGCCGACGGGCTCAAGCGTCGGCCAGCGCCGCTTGCAGCGCGTACGACAGCGCCGGCAGCTTGGCCGTGATCTCGGCCATGCGCGCGGTATCGGGCGCGCGCTGCTCGGGGCCCCACACGGCTTCCGGAAAATGCGTATCCCACCGATAGCGCGGAATGACGTGCCAATGCAGATGCGGCACGAAGTTTCCGAAGCTGGCGAGGTTGATCTTGTCCGGCGCCAGTTCGGCGCGCAGCACGCGCTCGACCCGGGCGACGACTTCCATCAGCCAGTGGCGATCGGCATCGGACAAGTCGGTCTGCTCGGCCACATGGTCGTTCCAGATGACACGGCAGAAGCCCGGAAAGCGCGCGTGCTCGACCAGCACCACGCGCGCCTTGGCATTACGCCAGACGGGCTCGCCGCCATCCGCCTCGCACAGCGCGCAGCCTGGCGTCCGCTCGATCGTCGTCACACCAGCACGCGCTCGATGCCGCCGGCGTTGGCCTGCGCAACGTAGTCCTGCAGCCAGGTCTCGCCGAGCACATGACGCGCCATCTCGACCACGATGTAGTCGGCCTGCACCGAGACATCTTCGGTGTAGCGCGACAGACCCTGCAGACATGCCGGGCAGCTCGTGAGGATCTTCACGTCGCCGTTGAACGCCTCGCCCTGGCCGTTGGTCTGGCCAAGGCTGCGCAGCTTGTCGGCGCCCTTCTGCATCTCCTCTTCCTTGCGGAAGCGGACCTGCGTGGAAATGTCGGGGCGCGAAATCGCCAGCGTGCCCGACTCCCCGCAGCAGCGGTCATTCTTCTCGATCGCGCGGGTCTGGCCGTCGGCGCCGATGTTGCCGCCCATCAGCTGGTTGACCAGCTTGGTCGGGTCCATGGTCTTGATCGGGGTGTGACAAGGGTCGTGATACATGTACCGCGTGCCCTGCACACCGTCGATCTTCACGCCCTTCTCCAGCAGGTATTCGTGAATGTCGATGATCCGGCAGCCCGGGAAGATCTTGTCGAATTCATACCCGGCCAGCTGGTCGTAGCAGGTGCCACAGCTCACCACTACCGTCTTGATGTCGAGGTAATTGAGCGTGTTGGCCACGCGGTGGAACAGCACGCGGTTATCGGTGACGATCTTCTCGGCCTTGTCGAACTGGCCGGTGCCCCGCTGCGGATAACCGCAGCACAGGTAGCCCGGCGGCAGCACCGTTTGCACGCCGGCGTGCCACAGCATTGCCTGCGTGGCCAGACCCACCTGCGAGAAGAGGCGCTCCGAGCCGCAGCCCGGGAAGTAGAAGACCGCCTCGCTGTCCGGCGTGGTCGCCTTCGGGTTGCGGATGATCGGGACAATCTCGTTGTCCTCGATGTCCAGCAAGGCGCGCGCGGTCTTCTTGGGCAGGTTGCCCGGCATCTTCTTGTTGATGAAGTGAATCACCTGCTCGCGCACCGGCGGCTTGCCCACCGTGGCGGGCGGACGGGCGGTCTGCTTCTTCGCGAATTTCTTCAGGATGTCGTTGCCCAGACGCTGCGCCTTGTAGCCCCAGTCGAACATCACCTTGCGCGTGAGGTTGATCGTCTCGGGGTTGGTCGCGTTCAGGTAGAACATCGCCGCTGCGGTACCGGGGTTGAACTTCTTCTGCCCCATCTTGCGCAGCAGGTTGCGCATGTTCATCGACACATCGCCGAAGTCGATCTTGACCGGGCACGGCGTCACGCACTTGTGGCAGACCGTGCAGTGGTCGCCCACATCGGCAAACTCTTCCCAGTGCTTGACCGACACACCGCGGCGCGTCTGCTCTTCGTACAGGAAGGCCTCGATGAGCAGCGAGGTGGCAAGAATCTTGTTGCGCGGGCTGTACAGCAGGTTGGCGCGCGGCACGTGCGTGGCGCACACCGGCTTGCACTTGCCGCAGCGCAGGCAGTCCTTGATCGACTCCGAGATGGCGCCGATGTCGCTCTGCTGCATGATGATCGACTCATGCCCCATCAGGCCGAACGACGGCGTATAGGCGTTGCGCAGATCGGCAGCCAGGCCTTGCGGGTCGTTGATGTCGCGCAGCAGCTTGCCCTTGTTGAAGCGGCCGTTCGGATCGACGCGGCGCTTGTAGGCAGCGAAGTCGGCGATCTCGTCGTCGGTGAGGAATTCCAGCTTGGTGATGCCGATGCCGTGCTCGCCCGAGATCACGCCGTCCAGCGAACGCGCGAGCGTCATGATGCGGGCCACCGCCTTGTGGGCGTCCTGCAGCATGTCGTAGTCATCCGAGTTGACGGGGATGTTGGTGTGCACGTTGCCGTCGCCGGCATGCATGTGCAGCGCCACGAACACGCGGCCGCGCAGCACTTTCTTGTGGATCGCCTGGGCCTCGTCGAGGATCGGCTTGAACTCGCCGCCGTTGAAGATCTTGCGCAGCTCTGCGCGAATCTCCGCCTTCCACGACACGCGGATCGTCCGATCCTGCAGCAGGTGGAACAGGTTGGCGTCGGGCTGATTCACCAGACGATCGTCGATGGTCTGCGCAAGGTAGCCCAGGCCAAGGCCGATGAGGCTCGCGCGCGCCGTGGTGACCGGCGTGTCGAGATGATCGAGCAGGTATTGCCAGCGTGCACGCGTGGCACGCAGCAGTTGCTGCGCCTGTTGCACGCGGTCTTCCAGCAGTTCTGCGCTGGGGATCTCGTTGGCGTCGTCGGTACGGCCCAGCGGCAGGTTGCTGCCGGCAAAAAAGTCGAGCAGCGCGTCGGTCAGCTTGAGCTTGCTCTTGATCGACAGTTCGATGTTGATGCGCTCGATGCCGTCGGTGTACTCGCCCATGCGATTGAGCGGGATCACCACGTCTTCGTTGATCTTGAAGGCGTTGGTGTGCTTCGCAATCGCGGCCGTGCGCGAGCGGTCGAGCCAGAACTTCTTGCGTGCTTCGGGGCTCACGGCCACGAAGCCCTCGCCGCTCTTGCCGTTGGCCAGGCGAATCACTTCCGAGGTGGCGCGCGCCACGGCATCATCGTCGTCGCCAACAATGTCGCCGATCAGCACCATCTTCGGAAACGCGTTGCGCTTGCTCTTGGTGGCGTAGCCGACCGCGCGCAGGTAGCGTTCGTCCAGGTGCTCCAGACCGGCGAGGATCGCGCCGCCGGGCTTCTTGGTCTCGGCGTCGAGGTAGTCCTTGATCTCGACGATGCTCGGGATCGCGTCGCGCGCCTGGCCGAAGAACTCCAGGCACACGGTGCGGATCGACTTGGGCATGCGATGCAGGATCCAGCGCGCGCTCGTGATGATGCCGTCGCAGCCTTCCTTCTGCACGCCGGGCAGGCCGGCCAGGAACTTGTCGGTGACGTCCTTGCCGAGCCCTTCCTTGCGGAACTTGCGGCCTTCGATGGTGAGCGTTTCGGTGCGCAGCAGCTTGGCGCCGACCGGCGCGTTGCCGTCGAACCACTTCAGCTCGAACGTGACGACCGGCGCGTCGTGAATCTTGCCGAGGTTGTGATTGAGGCGCTGGACTTCGAGCCAGTTGCCATCCGGGTCAACCATGCGCCACCAGGCGAGGTTGTCCAGCGCTGTGCCCCACAGCACGGCCTTCTTGCCGCCCGCGTTCATGGCGACGTTGCCGCCAATGCACGACGCGTCGATCGAAGTCGGGTCCACGGCGAAGACGAGGCCAGCCTTGTCAGCCGCATCTGCCACGCGACGCGTGACCACACCGGCGCCCGAGTAGATCGTCGCCACGGGATGGTCGACGCCCGGCAGGTCCGTCATCTCGACCGCATCCAGCCGCTCCAGCTTTTCCGTATTGATGACGGCCGAGAACGGCGTGAGCGGCACGGCGCCGCCGGTGTAGCCGGTGCCGCCTCCGCGCGGGATGATGGTCAGACCCAGCTCGAAGCAGCCCTTGACGATCCCGGCAATCTCTTCTTCCGTATCGGGCGTGAGCACCACGAACGGATATTCGACCCGCCAGTCGGTGGCGTCGGTCACATGCGACACGCGCGACAGGCCGTCGAACTTGATGTTGTCCTTCGCGGTGACGCGGCCGAGCACCTTCTGTGCGCGACGGCGCAGGTCGTACACCTGGGCGAATTCTTCCTGGAATGCCTTGACGGCGCGGCGTGCATGCACGACCAGTTGCTCGACCTTGCTGGCACGCTCGTCGCCCACGGGGTCGTGGTGCGAATCGTGGTCGGCCACGCGGCGCTTCTCGATCTCCGCCAAGCGGTGATTGAGTGCGTCGATCAGCATCTGCCGGCGCTTCGGGTTGTCGAGCAGGTCGTCCTGCAGATAGGGGTTGCGGCGCACCACCCAAACGTCGCCCAACACTTCGTACAGCATGCGTGCCGATCGGCCGGTGCGACGCTCGGCGCGCAGTTCGTCCAGGATTTGCCACGCAGACTCGCCCAGCAGACGGATGACGATTTCCCGATCCGAGAACGAGGTGTAGTTGTAGGGAATCTCGCGCAGCCGGGGCGCAGCGTCCTGCGCCGTGAGTTTGGCGTCGATCAGAAGTGGGGCATTCATGGCGTGCCGCTGGGGAGGGAGGGCGCGGCAAAGAGGGCCCAAGCCGCGCGGTCTTTAAAGGGCGATTGTACTGCAACGTGCGCCGTTGATGCGTCGCAGCAACGGTATCCCTGCCGGTGACATGGGCGGCAAAACCGCCGCGTTTTCAATGGCTTGCGAAAAGCGCAAGGTCGCCAAAGTGCCGCATGCACCACGCAAACGTCACATCATCACGCTCTTGATCCAACCGAGGATGCCGTGCCAGAAGCCGTCGGGGAGGGTCATCAAGGCCGCAGTCATGGCCAGATAGCGCAGGAATTTGCCGATGGCCATGTACATGACGCTGGGCCAGAACTTCAGGCGCAGCCAGCCGGCCAGCGTGCAGAGCGGGTCGCCAATGCCGGGCAGCCAAGACACCAACAGGGACGCCGGCCCAATGCGGCGCATCCAGCGGAAGTATTTTTTATCGAGCGGAGGCTCGCGGTGGCGCTTGGGGTGCGGCACGTGCTGGGCGTGCTCGGTGTTGTGCTGACGGCGGCGGCGCGCAAGGTGGTAGCGCACCAGCGCCAGCTTGGCCGCGTAGCCCATCCACCAATCGACCACACCGCCCAGCGTGTTGCCGAGCGTGGCTACTACGATGGCCGGCCAGAACATGTCCGGATTGAGCTTGATGTAAGCAAAAACCGCCGGCTCTGAGCCCAGCGGCAGGAGGGTCGCCGAGATGAAACTGACGACGAAGATGGCAGGCAGCCCGACCTTGGGCAGGGCAAGCGTGGCAAAAAGCGTGTCGATCCACTGTTCCATGCGGTCGATTGTAGAGGGCGGGCGGTCGCGGCGTCGCTTGGGGGCCGCCCTAGCCGCTCAGGCGAAGAACAGATAGGCGACCAGCACGGCGCCAATGAGCCCGATCAGGTCGGCCCACAGGCCACACGCCAATGCATAACGCGTGTCCTTGATGCCGACGCTGCCGAAGTACACCGCCAGCACGTAGAACGTGGTCTCGGTCGAGCCCTGGATGATGGCGGCCAGCTTGCCCTGGAAGGAATCGACGCCGTACGTGGTCATCACGTCGACCATCAGGCCGCGCGCACCGGCGCCGGACAACGTCTTCATCAGCCCCACGGGCAGCGCGGGCACAAAACGCGTGTCGATGCCCAGGTGCGCGAATAGCGCGGAAAGCCCTTGCATCAGGAAATCCATGCACCCCGCCGCGCGAAACACGGCAATGCCCACCAGCACCGCCACCAGATAAGGGACGATGCCGATCGCCACCTGAAAGCCATCCTTGGCGCCATCGACGAACGTTTCGTACACGTTGATGCGGCGAATTGCCCCACAGACCAGGAACGCCACGACGATGGTGAGGATGGCGCCCGCGCCGATCAGTCCGATCCACGCCGCCATCTGCTGCGGCGGAAACTGGCGCAGCCATGCAAACAGCAGCCCCATCGCCGCGACAAAGCCGCCGAAATACGCCAGCAGCGCAGGCTTGAACAGGTTGATGCGCTGGTACCACGCCACCGCCGCAATGCCCGCGCAGAAGCCGATGAACGTGGACAGCAAGGTCGGCAGGAAGATGTCTGCCGCGTTAAAGCCGACCAGCCCCTGCTTGACCGCCATGGCCTGGCGGATGGCGATAACGGACGTCGGCACCAGCGTCACGCCAGCCGTGTTGAGCACCACGAACATCAACTGCGCATCGCTGGCGCGCTGCGGCTGCGGGTTGATCTGCTGCAACTCGCGCATGGCCTGTAGACCAAGCGGCGTGGCGGCGTTATCCAGCCCCAGCACGTTGGCCGAGACATTCATCATCATCGCGCCGTTGGCGGGATGGCCGGCTGGCACGGAGGGAAACAGGTGCCGCATCAGCGGGTTCACGAGCCGCGCGAACAGATCGACCACGCCGGCGCGCTCGCCCACGCGCATGATGCCCAGCCACAGCGCCATCATGCCGGTCAGGCCGATCGCAATTTCGAAACCGGTGCGCGCGGCATCGAACATGCCCGTCAGCATGCGGGAGAAGACTTCCATGTCGCCCTGCACCACCTGAACGCATGCGGTTACGAAGGCAACGAGGAAGAAGGCGAGCCAGACGAGGTTCAGAGCCACGGGGAGTGCGCGTTGGAATCGGACAAGCCGCTCATTGTGCCTGCGGGGGCGTCTCGATCGGATGGATCAGGTGGAAGTTGTCGTAGTCGACCGACGTGACACCACCCTCGTCGCGGATGAGGTCGGCATACCGATAGTTCCAGCGGATCTCGTCATGCCGCCAGGAATAGCGCGCCTGCACGGTTTGCGCGGCGGTCTCGTCGGCGCCCTCGATGGTGAGCAGCAGCAAGGCGTCACCGGCGGCGAGCGATTCTGCGGTGGCGCCATGCAGCGGGCTGGTTTCGTCGATGACGTGCATCATCACCCAGCCCAGCAGGAAGATCGGGTGCTCGCTGCGCTCCAGCTTCAGGTCGTGGATCTTGTAGATCGAGTAGCCCTCGGGCGAGACCTCGTCCTGCATCAGGCGCAGCCGGGCGGTGGCCTCTGCGATGACGTTCTGGCGGGCATTGGCTGCCCGCAGCATCAGCGTGGACCTGCCGTTGAGCGGCCGCACGACAACGTTGCGGGCAAACATGATCTTGGCGCGCGGGCGCGAGAACCGCGCAAATACCAGCCCCGTCGCCATGGCGATGCCCGACATGCCGATGAAGATCTCCAGCGTGGCGATGACGTGGGCGTAGAGCGTTTGCGGGTGCATGTCGCCATAGCCCACCGTGGCCAGCGTCTCGACGCTGAAGAAGAAGGCCCCCACGAAGCCCGGCGGCGACTGGTTCGCGATCGCGCCGTCACCCAGCGAATACAGCCCCGCGAATACCGCATTCAGCGCCAGGAACATCGTCGCCAGCAGCGCGAAAAAGGTCGGCCAGTTGACTTCAAGCGCGTGGTGATAAAGGTCACGCCAGCCCAGCGGAGGCATGCCGTAGGCAATGACGTGCTGCGTGCCAGACCAGACTTTGCGACCGCGGCGTGCGCGCCCGGCACGCTCCGAGGAAGACGACGGGGTGTTCATGGAGGCCTCTCGCCGATGATGCGCCGCGCCCGCCCGGACGCGGCCGAGGCAGTGTACCGACCGGCACGCCGGTCCGACAAGGCGCACAAGACGCCGCGTGATAGGCTTACGGGCTCTGTTCACGTCCAACCCGGTCCGCACCATGGCCATCGATTACCTGAAGAAAATCCTGACTGCGAAGGTCTATGACGTCGCGGTGGAAACCGAGCTGAAGTTCGCGCCAAACCTGTCGGCGCGCACCGGCAACCGTGTCTACCTCAAGCGCGAGGATGACCAGCCGGTGTTCTCGTTCAAGCTGCGCGGCGCCTACAACAAGATGGCCTCGCTCACGCCGGCCGAGCGCAAGCGCGGGGTGATTACGGCGTCGGCGGGCAACCACGCGCAGGGGGTGGCCTTCAGCGCGGCCCGGATGGAATGCAAGGCCGTGATCTGCATGCCGGTGACGACGCCGCAGTTGAAGATCGACGGCGTGCGCTCGCGCGGCGGCGAGTGGGTCGAGGTCGTGCTCCACGGTGAAAGCTATTCCGACGCCTACAACCACGCCGCCAAGCTGCAGGAAAAGCACGGCTATACCTTCGTGCACCCGTTCGACGATCCCGACGTGATTGCCGGTCAGGGCACGATCGCCATGGAAATCCTGCGCCAGCATCCGCAGCCCCTTCACGCCATCTTCTGCTCGATCGGCGGTGGCGGTCTGATCTCCGGCGTTGCGGCCTACGTGAAGGCCGTACGGCCGGACGTCAAGGTGATCGGCGTGCAGAGTGTGGATTCCGACGCCATGGCGCGTTCGGTGGCGGCGGGCAAGCGCGTCGAATTGAAAGACGTCGGCCTGTTTGCCGACGGCACCGCGGTCAAGCTGGTGGGCAAGGAAACCTTCCGCATCACGCGGGAGCTGGTCGACGAGATCATCACCGTGGATACGGATGCCATCTGCGCGGCGCTCAAGGACGTGTTCCAGGACACGCGCAGCCTGCTGGAGCCTTCCGGCGCGCTGGCGCTGGCTGGCCTCAAGCAGTATGCCGAGACGCACAAGCTGAAGAACGAATCGCTGGTGGCCGTGGCCAGCGGCGCCAACATGAACTTCGACCGCCTGCGCTTCGTGGCCGAGCGCGCCGAAGTGGGCGAGGCGCGTGAAGCCGTGTTTGCCGTGACGATTCCCGAAGAGCGCGGCAGCTTCAAGCGCTTCTGCGAGCTGGTCGGCTGGTCGCGCAACGTGACCGAGTTCAACTACCGCATCGCCAGCAAGGACGCCGCGCATATCTTCGTGGGTGTGCAGATTGCGTCGCGCGCGGAGGGCGACAAGATTGCCGAGAACTTCCGCAAGCACGGTTTCCCGACGCTGGACCTGTCCAACGACGAACTGGCCAAGCAGCACATCCGCTACATGGTGGGCGGGCGTTCGCCGCTGGCGGAAAACGAGCATCTCTACCGGTTCGAGTTTCCCGAGCGGCCCGGCGCGCTGATGAAATTCCTCTCGAGCATGAGCCCGAACTGGAACATCAGCCTGTTTCACTACCGCAATCAGGGCGCGGATTCGAGCAACATCCTCGTCGGCATCCAGGTACCGAAGAACGAGAAGCGCGAGTTCAAGGCGTTCCTCGCCACGCTGGGCTATACCTATTGGGACGAAAGCGAAAACCCCGTCTACAGCCTGTTTTTGTGATGAGCAACCAACCCGAACATTCGCCGCTGGGCAAGACTTCCGCCTACAAGACGGAGTACGACCCGAGCCTGCTGTTTCCGATTCCGCGCCAGGGCAAGCGCGACGAGATCGGCCTCGCCGCCGGCACGCCCCTGCCCTTCTTCGGCGTGGATCTCTGGAACCTGTACGAGCTGTCGTGGCTGAACCTGCGCGGCAAGCCGCAGGTGGCTGTCGGTACCGTGATCGTGCCGGCGGACTCGCCCAACATCGTTGAATCGAAGTCGTTCAAGCTGTATCTGAATTCGTTCAACCAGACGAAGGTGGCGTCGCACGAAGCGCTGCAGCAGTTGATTCACCACGATCTGTCGGAGGCGTGCGGCGCGCCGGTGCAAGTGCGCATCGTGCCGCAGGAGGAATTTGCCCGGCAGAAGATGGGCGAGCTCGATGGCCTGCTGCTCGACCGCCTGGACATCGAAACCGACGTCTACCAGCCCACGCCCGAGCTGCTGCATGCCGATGAGGAAGAAAGCCCGGTCGAAGAAACGCTGGTGTCGCACCTGCTGAAGTCCAATTGCCTTGTAACGGGCCAGCCGGACTGGGGCAGCGTGCAAATCCGCTATGTGGGTGCGCCGATCAACCAGGAAGGGCTACTCAAGTACCTGATTTCGTTCCGCGAGCACAACGAGTTTCACGAGCAATGCGTGGAGCGGATCTTTACCGACATCCTGCGCCAGTGCCGGCCCGTCAAGCTGGCCGTGTATGCGCGCTACACGCGGCGCGGCGGGCTGGACATCAACCCGTTCCGCACAAACTACAACACGCCGTGGCCGGATAACCTGCGCAATGCACGTCAGTAAGCGCTGACGCTACGCAAGACACGCAAGGCGCCTTCGGGCGCCTTTTTTCTTGCCTGAGCGATCCACCAAACGGGCAGTTCGGCCTCGTCCATTTTGTGGACGGCTCCGCCCTGTCGTTTCACGACCGCTCGCCTATAGTGGTATCCGCAGTACGCCACCCGGGGGAAATCGTGAAGGGCCCATCCGCATTTCGTGGACAGGGCGCTCTCGACGGGGACATTGCCATGAAGAACGCACCATGGGGGCCGCTTCGCGCGGTTGCGTGCGCATGCCTGCTGCTGTGCGGCAGGTCGGCACTTGCACAGACCAACGAGCCGGTGGACGACAAGCCACCTAGCCTGGAAGCGCTGCAGCGCGAGCTTGCCGATACGCAGGCGCGCCTGCAGGAACTCAAGCGCTCGATCCAGCAACAGGAAACGCACTTGCGGCGCATGCGGCGCGCGCTCGGCATGAGCGATGGCCGCCTCGACACCGTGCGCGGTGCCGGTGCCCCTGGCGCGGCAGGCGACGCATCGCAAATTGCGCAGAACGACCAGCCCGGCACCACGCCTGTCGGCAAACCGCCGGAGCCGCCTGACCGGCCGCCACGCATCGCGCAGATCTTCGATGAGCCCAGCGCGCTTACACCGCCGGGCAAGGTCGTCGTCGAGCCGTCATTGCAGATGGCGTATTCGTCGTCCGACCGCGTGGCGCTGGTGGGCTACACCATCATCCCCGCGCTGCTGATCGGGCTGATCGACGTACGGCAGGTCAAGACCACCACGCTCACGGGCACGGTTGCGTTGCGTTACGGCCTGGCACGGCGCTGGGAACTGGAAGCGCGCGTGCCCTATGTCTACAGCGCCAGCGACACCGTCAGCCGCGAACTGTTCACCGGCACCGCGACAGACAACGCCTTCAGCTCGCATGGGCGCGGCATTGGCGATGTGGAACTGACCGCGCGCTACCAGATCAATGCGGGCGGCGTCGACAAGCCGTTCTACATCGGCTGGCTGCGCTTCAAGACACGCACCGGCAAGGATCCGTTTGAAGTCACCACCGATTGCGTGACGCGCTGCGTGAGCAACACCACGGGCACCGGCCTGCCTCTGCAGCAGCCCACGGGCTCGGGCTTCTTCGCGGTACAGCCGGGGCTGACGTGGCTGTTCCCGACAGACCCGGCCGTGTTCTTCGGCAGCATCAGCTACCTGCACAACTTCGAGCGCAAGGACGTGAGCCTGAACCTGGTGGACGGCTCACAGCAGTTCCTGGGCAACGTGAAAGCCGGCGACATCATCGGCCTGAACTTCGGCATGGGGCTGGCGCTGAACGAAAAGGCATCGTTCTCGATTGGCTACGACCAGAGCATCATCGCGCCGACCAAGCAGAACGGCCAGCGTGTGCCGGGCTCGGTGCGGACAATTCTGGGAACGTTGCTGGTCGGATATTCGTACCGCCTCTCGCCCAAGATGTCGCTGAATCTGTCGGTGGGGGCAGGCCTGACGCGCGACACGCCGGACCTGACCGTCACGCTTCGCCTGCCGATCCAGTTCTAACTCAGTGCAGAGTGGTGGCGACGTTGGCCAACGCGCCTTGCAGCACGTTGGCGAGATTCATCTGACGGAATTGCGGCAGGCTGTTGACCGCCGCATTGATGGTCGTCACCGCCTGCAGTGTCTGGTTGTTCAGGCTGTTCTGGATGACCGTGGCCGCCGCTGCCGCACCTGCGTTCACGTCTGGCGGCGCGACATTGTTTGGCCCGTTCTGCACGAGGTTGACCGTGTTGACCACCGAGGCCAATTGCTGCGCCTGGGTGGCCGTCATGCGTGCCACATCGGGGATGTTGACCGATGCGCTCGCCACCAGATCGCCGTTGACGTAGACCGCCCGGTCGATGCCGAACGAGATGCGCAGCCCTGCGAGCGAGGGCACATCAAACCCGCCGCGCATGTCGTCAAGCTTGTCTTCGGACACGGCGTGCCAAGCATGGACGGGATTGTCACCCATGCCATCCATGCCGGCCGCAAACGCATGCCCGGCCGCAGCCAGCGCAAACCAGCCGGCCCACGCCATCTTGCCAAACCGCTTCATGATGCCCTCCTGCCGGACGACCGGACTGCCATGCAGACGATGCTCAGAAGTCGGAAGGACCGTGCTTGGGAACGACGATGTTTCCCAGGCCACTGCGGTCCATGCCCTCCTCCAGCGGCGCACGCGGTGCCACGCGCCAATCCGATGCGGCATTGAACGTCGCCCCCGCCTCGCGGTTGTGGACGACGAACAGCAAATGGTTGTCCCACATGCTCTCGAAACTCGCACGCGGAATCGCACGCGTGCCCATGGCCGGATCGCCCACCAGTACGCGCCCTTCCTGCACGCCCTTGACCACCACGAAGTGGTGATAGCCGTTTTCGGTCAACAGCACGATGGCCGGCAAGTGGGCGTCCTTCAATGCATCCAGCGGCTGCTCGAAACCATCGGCCTCAAAGCCCACAGACGCCAGATAGCGTTTGATGTCGAGCAGCGAAAAGCCTTCTCGCCGGATCTTCTCCTGGTTGCCATGCTCGTACATGGCCTGGAACACAGCCTGCTCGCTCACCGGATAACCGTACTGATACGTGAGCAGCGTCGCCACTGCGGCCGACCCGCAACTGAAGTCGAAGCGCTGATGCACGGTGCGCAGATAGCGCGCGGCCTTCATGCTCGTCACGGGCACGGCATACGTGCCGCCGCCCGTGCCGAGCATGTCGATCGCGCCCGCCAACGCGGGCCCGCACATCAGTGCCATCAGCACTGCACCGCACGCCTTGCGCATCGTTCCGTCCTTCACAACGAACTCAAGGCCGGAACTGCACGTTGACGATGGTGGCGTTCTGGATCAGCACGTTCGCTCCGCTGTTCTGGATGACCGTGGGGATCCCGCTGGCGTTGGCAAACGAGCCGTCGCGCACGATGTTCGTCCCCGTCGCCACGTTCACGGCGGCGTTGTCGCTCACGGTGCCCGACAGGCGCGCGTCATTGACGGTCTGGTAGAGATCCTGCGTGCCGCCGCGATAGCTGTCGAGCCGATCTGCACCCACCGCATGACCGAACCCAGGCACCGACACGGCCGCGGCGACCGGGGGACGCACCGCTTCCGTATTGGCTGTCTGAGCACCGTCTGCGATGGACGCCTCGTCCGCCGCCATCGCCGCTGCCGCTGGCCACACTGCCAGGCCGCATGCCAACCACCATGCTGCCCATCCTGCTGTGGTTCTTCTGTCGGATCGCATCGAATGTCTCCTATACGCTCCAACTGCGGGCCGGACCACGGATGCGGTCCGGCCCTGTCCACCGCCATGCGCGCAACGTCACCGCACGCGCAGCGGCACTTCCCCGCTCACACCCGATGTCGACTCAATGGCCAACATTCAGGTTGGCCTGCACGTTGACGCTTTGCTGGACGAGAGATGCAAAGCCGCTGTTCTGGTTCGCAATCATCACCCCGGCAGCAGACTGGCCGACACTGGTCATGGCGTTGGACATGTTGAACGTGCCTGCGTCCACCATGACTGTGCCGCCTGCACCGCCGGTGCCACCCACCGCACCGTTGCCGACACCGCCATTGCCCACGCCGCCTGCACCGCCGGCCGCACCGACTGCACCCACAGCGCCATTGCCTGCTGTGGACGACGCCGCGCCGTTGGTTGCGCTGCCGTTGGTCGCGCTGCCGCCTGCGCCGCCATTGCCGGCCAGGTTGGTAGCTGCGCCGCCCGCACCTGCTGCGCCGCCCGTGCTGGTGCCGGTGGCCGCGCTCGTGCCAGTGCCTGCGCCACCAGACGCTGTAGAGCTGCCACTGGTGCCGTTGCCGCCCGCCGCGCCGTTTCCGCCGGCCGCGGCTGCAGCGCCGCCCGTTGCTGAGCCTGAGCCATGATGGTGATTGGCGTCACCGCCATTGGAGCCACCGGCACCGCCGCCGCTGCCTCCAGCGCCACCGCCCGCCGCACTGGCGCTGCCTGCCAAGCCACCCAGGCCCGCGCCCAGGCTCGCCGACAGCGTGCCGGAACTGCCGCCGCTACCACCGCCGCCTGCGTTGCCTGCAGCGCCACCGCCATTGCCACCGTTGCCGGCCACTGCGCCGCCGTTGGTCGCACTGCCGTGCGTGACACTGCCCGAGCTGCCGCCCGCGCCACCGCTGCCGCCTGCACCGCCAGCGCCACCATTGCCGCCAGCGCCTGTGCCGCCGTAGCCGTATCCGCCACGCCCGCCCGCACCGCCATTGGCCGAGCCGCCATTGTTGGTGGCGACGTTGCCGATGCCCGACACGCTGATGTTGGTGACGGTGCCATCCAGCTTCGAAACTGCAATCGCCTTGCTTGTGTTAAAGGAGTTGGTGAATGTTGCCGTTGCCATACCGCCGTTGTTGGCGGCGGCGGTGCCATAGCCGTCTGCATTGGCCCAGCCGCTGTTGTCGCGGTTACTGCCCTGGCTTTGGTTGTTGTGCTGATTCGAGTTATCGGTTGCCGTGGTGGTTGTGGTGGTTGCGGTGTTCGTCGTCGTGTCTGTGCTGGTGTTGGTTCTGTTGATGGTTGACGTATTGGTTTGGGTCTTGTCACCCGCGCCGGACGCCGTGTTCCCGATGTCGGCCAATGCAACGCCAGAGACCCCCAATCCCATGGCGATCGCGGTGGCCAGTAAGGTCTTCTTCATAACGCACTCCATAAAGGTGAGAGGGACGGCTGGAAACGCAGCCAGTGAGGCCGGCGCGCTCTGCCTGTGGGAAAAACATGACCCACCCCGGGGCGGCTCGTTTGCATAATCGGTGCCAACTTCCCGGCCCGCCCCACACGGGTGTTCTAAGCGTTTGAAAACGCAAAAGTTTCACCGGCACGCGCATACATGGGCGCGCGCCGTGCCACGCAATCGTGTCGACACATGCAACTTTTGGGGGGCTGTTGGCGCCTTTTCGGTTGCGGCACCGATACACCGTCGTGTCACGCATGGCAGCCATGGCCTGCATGACCTTCGCGCGAAGACGCAAACCACACGCACGCATGCGCGCAGCGAAGATGTTTGAGACGGACGATTGGGTGGGTGTTTCAGGCGTGATACACCGCCGCCTCGTCGTTCACATTGCGTGAGCGGTGGGTCGCCGGCGGGTGAGCGTGCCGTGGCGCACGTCGCGTCGTGTTGTGCGCCTCGATGGCATGCACATCGCGAACACGCGGCCTTATGTGGCCGTTTGACTGCGAGTGCCCCCTATCAGCAAGACGCACGCGGGAAACGTGTCTCGGTTTTTACCCCGGGCGTTGCCCAGGCAGGCGAACAAAGCTGCGCGCGGCAAGCATCGTCAAGGCAACGAAAAGCCGCGCGCAACCGGTTGGCATTTCAGCGGCGAAACCGCAAGCTCCGGTTTTAGGCCGTGGCGGCCACCGTCAGCTTGAGTTCTTCGATCATGCGGTCGCGCATGACGAACTTCTGCACCTTGCCCGTCACCGTCATCGGCATCTCGGTGACGAAGCGGATATAACGCGGGATTTTGTAGTGGGCGATCTGGCCCTGACAGAACGTGCGAATCTCATCTTCCGTGGCCTGCTGGCCGGGCTTGAGGACGATCCACGCGCAGACCTCTTCGCCGTACTTCGGGTCGGGCACGCCAAACACGTTGACGGCCTGCACCTTCGGATGCCGGAAGAGAAATTCTTCGATCTCGCGCGGATACACATTCTCGCCGCCGCGGATGAGCATGTCCTTCACGCGGCCGACGATGTTGCAGTAGCCCTCGGCATCGAACGTTGCCAGATCGCCCGTGCGCATCCAGCCGTCGTGGATGGATTCGGCGGTCTTGGCCTCGTCGTCCCAGTAGCCGAGCATGACCGAATAGCCCTTCGTGCACAGCTCGCCCTTTTCGCCCACGGGCACGACCTCGCCCGCGCCATCCACCAGCTTGACCTGCAGATGCGGCTGGATACGGCCGACAGTGGTCACGCGCTTGTCGAGCGGGTCCGTTACGGCGCTCTGGAATGACACCGGGCTCGTCTCCGTCATGCCGTACGCGATGGTGACTTCACGCAGGTTCAGCTCCGACACCACGCGTTTCATCACCTCGATAGGGCAAGGCGATCCGGCCATGATGCCGCCGCGCAGCGTCGATACGTCAAAGCTCTTGAAATCCGGATGATCGAGCTGCGCGATGAACATCGTCGGCACGCCGTGCAGTTGCGTGCAGCGTTCTTCCGCCACCGTGCGCAGCGTGGCCAGCGGATCGAACGCCTCGCCCGGAAACACCATACACGCGCCCGTGGCCGTGCAGGTGAGCACCGACATGACCATGCCGAAGCAGTGATACAGCGGCACGGGAATGCACAACCGATCGCCCTCTTGCAGGTTCATCGCCATGGCAACAAAGCGCGCGTTGTTCACCACGTTGACATGCGTGAGCGTGGCGCCCTTGGGCGCGCCGGTCGTGCCGCTGGTGAACTGGATATTGATGGCGTCGTCAGGCGACAGCCTGGTCGTGATGGCATCCAGCGCATCAACGGGTACGCTTTTTCCGCGCGCAATGACGTCGGCAAAGTTCAGCATGCCGGGCGTTTCGGCCTCGCCCATGCGGATGACCCAGCGTAACGCCGGCAGCTTGGCCGCGTTCAGCACGCCCGGCTGCGCGGTCGCCAGTTCGGGCGCGAGCGTCTGCAGCATTTCGAGATAGCGCGAGGTCTTGAACGCCTCGGCCGCCACGATGGCCTTGCAGCCGACCTTGTTGAGCGCGTACTCCAGCTCCGATAGCCGATATGCCGGGTTGATGTTGACGAGGATGAGCCCCAGGCGCGCTGTCGCGAACTGCGTGAGCACCCATTCGACGCGGTTGGGCGACCAGATGCCGATGCGGTCTCCCCGTTCGAGCCCCAGCGCGTGCAGGCCGGCGGCCAACGCATCGACCTGTTCGGCAAAGGCACGCCACGTCCAGCGCACGTTCTGTTCGCGGAACACAACCGCCTCGTCGTCGGGGCAGCGGCGTACTGTTTCCGCCAGCAACGCCGAGACCGTCACGTGCGCCAGCGGCACCGCCGTATCGCCCACGACATACGACACACCGTTGCGCGGTCGCGCGTCGAAAACCTCACCAGCCATGGATGTCTCCTCCAATCAACGTTGGCCTTTTTGGGGCCTTGTTCTGAATGATTTGTAACCAATGCTTCCACCGCAATTTGACGCAGCTTGACGTATTTGGCAATCCGTTGCCGGACGAACAATGACCCGGAACAATTGCTGCGCTGCAGCAGCAAAAATCGGTGGATGCCGCCATCAACGCGCTAACATGCCGGCCTGACGTTTTGCGCTTTCTTGCACGTAGGGAATGACGATGATCGTAGTAGTGATGGGTGTTTCGGGTTGCGGCAAATCCACGGTGGGCCAGAAGATTGCCGAGCGGCTGGGCTGTGCTTTCCGTGATGGCGACGAATTCCACTCCGAGGCCAACCGCGCCAAGATGCACGCCGGCATCCCCCTGAACGATGACGACCGCAAACCCTGGCTCGAATCCATCCGCGCCTACATGGATGAGAAGACCAGCTCCGGACAATCGCTGGTGGTTGCCTGCTCCGCGCTCAAGCAACGCTACCGCGACGTGCTGCGCGGCCCCGCCGGCAATGCCGAGTTCGTCTATCTGAAGGGCGACTTCGATCTGCTGCAAAGCCGCCTGGCTGCACGGAAAGACCACTTCTTCAACCCGAACCTGCTGCGCAGCCAGTTCGAGGCACTGGAAGAGCCCACCGACGCGGTCATCGTCGACATCGCGCTGCCGCCCGAAGCCATCGTCGACCAGGCTGTCACGCAACTGCAGGCTCGCGCCGCGCACCGCCCGGCCGCCTGAACCTGCCCGATCAGGGCTAGCCGCGCCTGAGTTGTTGCAACACGGCTTGCACCTCGCCGTTGCACACGCGGCTCATGCGCTCCTGCTCACGCGGCGTATCGATCTGCTCGTGCGCCTGCAGCCCCAGTTCGATCAGCGATTGCACGCGCGGCAGCCAATGGCGCGTGAGCGCTGCCTGCAGATCTGCGGCAATGCGGTCTGGGTCTCCAAAATAGAGCCGGCCGCCGTATTCGCTCTCGATCTCCTTGCGGATCACCTCGGCGGCGTGCGGCAGCACCGCTCGGTTGACGGCCACATGCCGCAACTCATGCTCGCGGATGGCGTTGTACGCGCAAGTGCCCGGCGCAAATTCGCGCGCCACCGTCACCCGGAAGTTGTTCAGTACAAGCTCCACCGAGATGGACGGCCGCAGGCAGGTCGTAGCCGGCTGTGTGGCGATGGCCATGTATCGGCTGTTGACGTCGAAGCGTGCGACCAGCGTCGCGTACGTCTTGCCCAGCACACGCGCTGAGCGGTCGTACGGCGGCGCTTCGGCGGTGAGTTGATCTACCGAGCGATCGTTGGAGAAAGACAGCGGCGTTTCAGTGGCGCGCACCTCCACGCGCATCGGGCCGAGCGCCTGGTCGCACGCCTTGAGCCAGTGCGATTTGTTGGCATTGAAGGCGGGGCCGCCCGCAGTGCCTGTCGCGGCGGCGACGTTTTCGATCGGCGCAAAACGCACATCGGCCAGCCTCAGCCGATGCAGCCGACTCCATTGCCAGGCGCCGGCCGCCGCGGCCAGCACCAACCCCAATACCACCACCCGACGCATGCTGGGCTCCCCGTTGGCGCATCCCGACCGGGCTACGCAGGGGCGCCATCGGTTGGGTCATGCCGGTGTCAGTTCCACCGGTTCTCGGTTCTCATGCTGGGCGGCGACCAATCGCCTGATCTGCTCGCCCGATCGTTTGAGCGCTGCGCGCGCCTCTGGAAGGAAAGGATAGAAGATCGGCCACACGTGCGGAAGCCGCCGCCCCATTTCTACCGAAACGGATACCCCGGCAGCCCTCGCGCGCTCGGCCATTCGGAGGGTGTCGTCGCGCAGCACTTCGCTGGTGCTGACATAGCAGTGCAGCGTGGGCAGGCCCGTGAAATCGGCATACAACGGCGAGGCGAGCGGATGGTCCGTCGGCGCGCCCGAATCGCCCAGGTACAGCGCCGCACCGTGCGCCATCCAGGCACCGCGAAACATCACGTCGGATTCATCGTTGTCGATCAGGCTCTGGCCGGTGGCAGCCAGGTCCGTCCACGGCGAATACAGCACCGCGCCGGCCGGCAGCGGGTCAGCCGCATCGCGCAAGGCCACCAGCAGCGCCAACGCCAGCCCGCCCCCCGCGGAATCGCCGGCCACCACAATGCGCGATGGCGCCACGCCCTGCGCAAGCAGCGTGCGATACGTGAAGAGCGCATCTTCCACCGGTGCTGGAAACGGATGTTCGGGTGCCAGTCGGTAGTCCGGGACGCACACGCGGGCCCGCGCATGCGTGGCGAGGCCAATGGTGATCGGGCGATGTGTGCGCGGGCTGCAGAAAAAATAGCCGCCGCCATGCAGATAGAGGACGACGGGCGCATCGGCATGCAGGTCGGGATCAGCGGGCTCGATCCATTCGCCGGTGAGGCCGTCGCCGCCAGCGCCATGGGCCGGCACGATGCGCCAGTCCGGCGGCAGCTCGACCGGTACGGGCATCTTGCGCTTTTCAGCGTGCAGGCGGGTCGCAATGGGGTCGAAGGGTTCCCGCTCGGTCGGCTTCTTGACCTGGTTGCGCACCATCCTTGAGACGACCCAGTTCTGCCAGCTCATCGCGCAACCCTCCGCTGCAAAGTCTCAGGCTAGCGAGGAAGCGCTGCCCAGACAATCGGTTCCCACCCTGCTTGGACGCGAGTGTCCCCATGGGGCAACGCCGTCTCTCAAGCCGTAGCAGCAAGCCTGCCCAAGGACGACAAGCCGAAAGACGCGCGCTGAGCGCACCCCCGCTTCAAAAGCAAAAAGCCTGCGACGCAACCGCCGCAGGCTTTTTGCTTTCGCACCTTCGGGCGCTGGAGTCCCCTCTCAGTGCGGGCCCCGTTGAGCCCGATCAGTTGACCTTGAGCTGACCGCCGCGGCCCAGGCCGCCCTTGACGTCCTGCGCCTTGTAACTGCGCAACGCGACGACCATCTTGTTCCACGCGTCGATAAAGGCGACCACCGTGGCCTTGCCTTCCGGCGTGCTGGAGAAGCCGGCCAGACCGCCGCCCACGCCGCCGCCGAAGCCGGCCAGCACGGCGCCATAGTTCGTCGCCGTCGAGCTGCCTTCCGCAGCTGCGATCTGCACGGCCGAGCGCACGTCAAACAGCGTCAGCGTCACGACCGAAGCCTTCGACCTCACGCTGCCGGCCAGCGCGGCGATGGCGCTGTTGCCCAGCAGGCCGCCCACGGCGCCCGCCACACCGCCGATCGGCGAGTCGTTGATGATGATCTGCGGCTCCATGTAGTAGTCAGCCGCCACGCGCTGGCCCTTCTGCTGCTTGGAGCCGGCACGGTATTCACCGGAGTTGCGCTGCAGATCGGTGATGCGCGACAGGCGTGCGTCGGTCTTCTGGTTGCCGATCGACGTGATCACGAAGCAGTTCGATTGCTGCACGGCCATGCGCAGCAGCGGGTCGATGGTCGTCACCTTGGTGGCGCTGCCGAACTGGCCGTACCAGTCGGCATTGCGACCATCATCCATGGCAATGGTGCCCAGCGGCGAGGCGCAGCGCTCGAGCGTCGGGTCTGCACCCACGCTGGAGCCGCCGGCCGCGGCGCCGCTCACGCCGGCGTTCTGACCGCCCGGCGTCACCATGCCGCCGCCTGCGCACGCAGCCAGGGAAGAGATGATCAGTGCTACGCCTGCGGCCTTGGCAGTGCGGCTGAGAAGATTGGTTTTCATATTGTTGTGTGGCTCACATTGAGTCGATGTTCGGCTTATGCGTCCTGCGACTCAATAAGCCCCCCTTGATCAGGCGTACGGGGTGTGCAACAGGCTTTCCCCCTCCCCGAACGGCCTTGAAACGCTTTGAAACGGATGACTGCGGCGTCTGCTCAGTACCAGTACCAGCTCGTCTGGCGCCAGACGCCGAGGTACGGATAACCCGAATACCAATAGCCGTAGTAAGTGCTGCGCCATTGCGTGCGCCACTTGTAGTCGTCTTCGTCGGATTTCTTGGCCGCGCGTGCCTGCTCAAGCAGCTTCTTCGATTCCTTGTCGCCGCGGCTCACGGCAATCGACAGCCATTTTTCAGCTTCGCGCGGGTCGGAGCCCATCTCTTCCAGCCCGAACAGGTAGAACGCGCCGAGCGCCTTTTGCGCCTGCAGGTTGCCGTGCTCGGCAGCCTCGCGCATCCAGTTCAGCGCCTGGTAGCTGTCCTGGCGGACGCCGTCGCCGCGGAAATAGCGCAGGCCCAGGTCGTACGCGGCCTTGGGCTCCCGCTTGGCAACTTCCTTGAGTGCGGCAATGCGCGGATCTTCGTCGGGGATATTTGCCTGATCAAACGCCACCTGGGCTTTCGGCCGATCGGCACAGCCGCGGTCATCGCACACCCGCACCACATCGCTGGGCGGCTGCGGCTGGGCACACGCTGCCAGCAGTGACACGACCCCCAACATCAGCAAACGATTCCGCATTCGCCTGACCCTCATTTTTATTGTTGCTGTTGATTGGAGAGAAACTCCGTTGAGAGCCTGGCGAGTGCCGGTCGTTTTTGCGATCCCGTTCGCA
Source organism: Ralstonia wenshanensis (assembly GCF_021173085.1). Taxonomy (NCBI): domain Bacteria; kingdom Pseudomonadati; phylum Pseudomonadota; class Betaproteobacteria; order Burkholderiales; family Burkholderiaceae; genus Ralstonia; species Ralstonia wenshanensis. The sequence continues at coordinate 363,844 of NZ_CP076413.1, read as the reverse complement.
AAACCGGCAGCCGCCAGATCGGCTGCGCAACGCTTTCTCTTCCGCGCCCCCGCAGGATTTGCGGGCACATGATATAGATCGGTCTACTTTAGCGTGAAGCGTGTGCCGTTGTGTTATCAAAGCGTAAAGCTGACGAAGCAACAACACGCTGCAGCCGACCGTTTTCGGGGCAAGCCGCCAAGGTCGCAACAAGGGGCCGATGCTAAGATGCGGCTCGGCAATCAAGAGAGGTAGCAATGCGCGCAAGTAAGCGCCAACAGGTGGTGGACAAGGCCGGCGAGCTGTTTTCCAAGCACGGCTTTCACCCCGTGGGCGTCGATTGGATCATCGACGAGTCCGGCGTCGCTCGGATGACGCTGTACCGGCACTTTGCCGGCAAGGAAGATCTGATCAAGGAAGTGCTGGAGCAGCGCTATACCTTCGTCATGGGCAGCATTGCCGAGACGCTCAGCCCCATGCCCGACGCCACTGCCCGCCTCAAGGGCATCTTCGATTGGTACGGCACGTGGTTCCGCACCCCCGAGTTTGCAGGGTGCCTGTTCGAGCGCGCACTGGCGGAGTTTGGCGCCACCTGCCCCAAGGTGACCGACGTGGCAGTGCGCTACCGCGACGATCTGCTGGCAATGATGGAAACGCTGCTCAAGGATGTGGTGCCCGCCAATGCGGCGCGACAGCTCGCGGGCGTGTATGTGATGCTGCTGTCAGGCGCCACGGCCGACGCCCGCGCGATTGGCGATCCGTCCGCCGCGTCACAGGCTTGGCAGGCCGCAGAAACCCTTCTGAACCAGGCCAGGGCGACCACCGAAGCGGTCTAAACCCGGCCGCCGCAGGCTACCAGCCGCGCTGCACCCGTCGCGCAATCATCGAGGGCAAGCGCAGCATGCCCTCAGCCGCCAGGCGTAGATGCATCCCGACCAGCAGGATGTTGTCACGCAGATACCGGAAATGCGACACGCCGCCCTCGTGCGCGCGAAAGTAGCGCACCGGCGCAGCCATCCGGATCGGACGCACGCCGGCCCAGCACAGGCGCACCGCCGCTTCCGGGTCGAAATCGAAACCGCGCATCCAGGTCTGCCGGCGCATGATCTCGGCCAGCGGCGCAATCGGATAGACGCGAAAGCCGAACAACGTATCGCCAATACCGGCCCACAGGGTCTCGATGTCTGCGCAGCCATTGGAGAGGCGCCGGCCGTGCACACGTATCTGCGGCGCCGTTGCGTCGAACACCGGCTGGCCGAGGATCATCGCGTCGGGCGCCGCCTGCGAGGCAGCCATGAATTCGGGGATCAGGTTGGCGGGATGCTGCCCGTCGGCGTCCATGGTCAGCACGTAGGTAAAGCCCGCCGCGGCGGCGGCTTCCAGCCCGGCCAGTACGGCCACGCCCTTGCCGCGATTGCGCGGCAGCACAATCACGCGCAGCCCCGGGTCTTGCGCGGCCATCGCCTGCAGACGTTCGGTGCTGCCGTCGGTGCTGCCGTCGTCCACCACCCAGACCGGGTTCCACTGCGCGCGCGCACTGCGCACGGTGTCGTCAACCTTGGGGCCTGGGTTGTAGCTTGGAATCAGAACGAGGTGCGAAGTGGAAGCGCCGGTCATCGGCATGGCGTCGGTCCGGCCAAACGTTGAAAACGGAATGCGTCGGGCGCTGGCGCGAGCCTATCGCGTGCGGTGTTCTGCCACGTAGGCCGCGAGCGAGCCCAGCGAGGCGAAGATTTTCTGGTTATCGGGATCGCCCGAGCGCAGCTCAAAGCCGTATTTCTTCGAGATCAGCAGCGCCACTTCGAGGATATCGATGGAATCGAGCCCGAACCCTTCGCCATACAACGGTGTGTCGGCGGTCAGGGCATCGAGTTGAATGTCTTCGAGATTCAGTTCGCCGATCATGAGCGCGGCGAGCTCTTTTTCCAGGTCGTTCATCGGTCTTGCAACCACAGGCGGCGTGCAGCGGGGATTGCGGCCAGAGCCCGCGACGATCTCCTTGCCCGAAGCCCCTGCCTTGTCCAGCCCAGCCTGTGAAAGGGGGTCGTTTAAGCTACGCGGATTCTAGACGAAGGGTCACACCCCGTATAGCGCGAAACCGTGACAAAGACCGCATATGGCGGCGCCTGCCCGAAGTGACGCAAACGATTCAGCGGCTTGCCGGGCGCCGCAAAGCGGCAAGGGACGCGACGGCAGGGCCGGCCGGCCGCCGTACATCCGGTTACAAACACGCCGCCGCCGGTTCGGGCGAGACCGGCCCGGGGCCCTAGAATGTGCTCCGCCCTACGACGAAACTGCCGCACCCACCGACGATCACCATGCAGCGCCGCTCCTCCCACCTTGCCCTGCCATGCCGCGACTGACCCGCTTTGCGCGGGGCGCAGCAGGCGTGGGCGCGGTCGTGGCGTATCAGGCCGGTGCGCATTACGCAGCGGCCACGCCGGGCGCGCATGGCATAGGCCTGGCGATGGCGCTCGTGCCGCCGTTGGCAATTGCCTTGGTCGCAGCCACACGTTCCACGCATCGGGCATGGCTGTTGCCGCTGTGGCTGCTCGTCTGCGGAATGCTGTGGACGGCCCGCGCGCCGCTGGCAGCGCATTTTGACTGGGGCCTGTACCTCGAACATGCAAGCTTTAACCTGATGATGGCCTACGTTTTCGGCCGCACGCTGGTGGCAGGACGCGAGCCGCTGTGCACGCGCTTTGCCCACATGGTGCACGGCACGCTCACGCCTCGCATCGCGCGCTACTCGCGGCGGGTCACGCTCGCATGGACGCTGTTCTTCCTGGCAACCGCCGCCGTGTCCACACTGCTATTTGCCGCGGTCTCGACCGTAACGTGGTCCACGTTTGCGAACTACCTGTCGTTGCCGCTGGTGGGCGCGATGTTCGTGGCGGAATACCTGTGCCGCCGCATCGTGCTGCGCGGCGAGCCACACTCCAGTCTGTTCGATGCGGTACGCGCCTATCGACAATCGCAGCAATCCGGGCACGCCACACCCGTCGCCACAGAGCGCTCCCGCTGAACCCACACGCCCTCAAGATTCGCTTCATGCCGACTTACCCGCTGGTCTCCCATCCAACACTCGAACACACGCTGGCCTGGCGTGGTGGCGCGCCCGTCTCCGCACGTGCGTTCGTGGCCGATGTGATGGCGCTGGCCGCGACGCTGCCGCGGGGCGGCCACGTGTTCAACGCCTGCGCAGACCGTTACCGCTTTGCCGTCGGGCTGTGCGCGACGCTGTTGGCCGGCAAGATCAGTCTGCTGCCGCCCATGCAGACGCCGCAGATGGTGCGTCAGCTTTCGGCGTTCGCGCCCGATGTGTTTTGCCTGCACGATGCGCCCGCCTGCCCGGTCGACCTGCCGGGCTTTCGTTATCCCGATGCGTTGACGGTCGACGCAACGCTCGTTGACGTGCCGCAGATCGACGCGTCGCAAGTCATGGCGGTGTTGTTCACGTCCGGATCCACCGGCACGCCGGTGCCGCATCGCAAGACATGGGGCGCGCTGGTGCGTTGCATGCGCACGGCAGTCGCGCACCTTGGCCTGGACGACGGGCGCGCCTTCACGCTGGTCGGCACCGTGCCAGCGCAGCATATGTACGGGTTTGAGGTGACGGTGCTGCTGGCGCTGCAGGGCGGCCTGGCGTTCAGCAACCGGCAGCCGTTCTATCCGGCGGACATTCGCGAGGCGCTTGAGGCCGTACCGCAACCACGCGTGCTGGTGACCTCGCCGGTGCATCTGCGGGCGCTGCTGGCATCGGACGCCGCGTTGCCGAGCGCATCGCTCGTACTCTCGGCCACTGCGCCGCTGTCGCAGGCGCTGGCGCGGGAGGCCGAGACGCGCCTGTCTGCGCCGCTCCTGGAAATCTACGGCAGCACCGAAACCGGTCAGGTCGCAACGCGCCGTACCGCGCAAGACACCGCGTGGCATCTGTACCCCGGCGTCCGCATGGAATCCCGCGCCGGCACGCCGGAAGACGATGGCCCAACGGTGTGGGCCGATGGCGGCCACGTCGAAACCCCTGTGCCGATGGGCGATGTGATTGAGCTGATCGACGACACGCACTTTCTCCTGCACGGCCGCAAGACCGATCTGATCAACATCGCCGGCAAGCGCTCGTCGCTGGCGTATCTGAATCATCAGCTCAACGCGATTGCCGGCGTGCAAGACGGCGTGTTCTACATGCCGGACGATGCGTCCACCGCCCCGCACACGCACGGCAGCGCCGCAGTTACGCGCCTGGTGGCACTGGTCGTGGCGCCGGGCCTGAGCGCGGCGGACGTGCTGCGCGCCCTGCATGACCGCATCGATGCAGCATTCCTGCCGCGCCCGCTGCTGCTGGTTGACGCGCTGCCCCGCAACGAAACCGGCAAACTGGCGCGCGATGTGCTGGCCGCGCTGGTCGCACAGCATTCGCACCGCAACGCAGACAAGCCCGCCATGCGCTTCACCATTCCCGCAGATCACCCGGCGTTGCCCGGGCATTTTCCAGGCCACCCGATCGTGCCGGGTGTGGTGCTGCTCGACCATGCGCTCCACACGATTGGTGCGGCGCTGGGCCGCTCGCTCGATGCGTGCAAGATCAGCTCGGCCAAGTTTCTCAGTCCTGCGACACCCGGGGAGTTGCTCGACCTCGCGTTCGAGACGACGGCGAGCAACGCCGTCCGCTTCACCATCCGCGCGGGCGAGCGCGACGTGGCCAGCGGCGTGCTGTCTGCATCGGCGCCGGAGGGCGTTGCCGCATGAAGCGCACCGACTGGGCCGAGCGTCCGGAGCGCAGCAACCTCGCGCTGCTGCGCGCGATGACGTGGCTCTCGCTGCGGCTTGGGCGGCCGCTCGGCCGGGTCCTGCTGTGGCTGATTGCGGTGTACTTCGTGGCGGCCTCTCCGGAGGCGCGACGTGCTTCGCGTGACTATCTGCGCCGCGCCCTCGGCCGGCCAGCCACGCTGCGCGACGTGTTCTGCCACATGTTCACCTTCGGCACGACCATCCATGACCGCATCTACTTGATCAGCGGGCGCTTCGACCTGTTCGACATCCGGTTGCAGGGCCAGCAGCACATACACGACGTGCTGGCGCAGGGGCGCGGTGCATTCCTGCTGGGCGCGCACCTGGGCAGCTTCGAGGTGGTGCGCGCGCTCGGCCGCACCGTGCCCGATCTGCGCGTGGCCGTCGCCATGTATGAAGAGAACGCACGCAACATCAACGCCGCGGTTGCCGCCATCAACCCTGCAGCAGCGCCGGAGGTCATTGCGCTGGGGCGCGTAGACGCCATGCTGCACGTGCGCGAGGCGCTGGACGACAACCGGCTCGTCGGCATGCTGGCCGATCGCACGCTGCTGCGCGATGCTGGGCCATCCGTCCAGCAGCTGGATTTTCTCGGTAGCGCGGCAGCGTTTCCGCTGGGGCCACTGCACATGGCCGCCATGCTCAAGCGCCCCGTGCTGTTCATGACAGGGCTGCACTTGGGCGGCAATCGCTACGCCGTGCATTTCGATCCGTTGGCGGACTTTACCGATGTGCGCCGCGAAGATCGCGCAGCCGCCGTGCAGGCCGCGCTCGGCCGCTACGTTGAGCGCGTTGAACATTACTGCCGCGCAGCGCCGTACAACTGGTTCAATTACTTCGATTTCTGGCGGGATGCCGACGCAGCCGACGCGCAGAATGCCACCCCGGCCGAGCGCCAGACCACCCAAACGCCATGACTGCAATGCGCCCATTCCTCCGCGCCCTTCTGGCCATGCTCGCGGCCAGCATGTTGGCAACGGCCGCCCACGCAGCGGATACCGCCTGGACGCTCGACCGCCTCATGTCCACGCTTGCACGCAACAAGTCGGGGCGCGCCACGTTTACGGAAACAAAGACGCTATCGATTGCGCAACAACCCATTGAATCCTCCGGCGAGCTGGTGTTCGTGGCGCCCGATCATCTGGAAAAGCACACGGTGGCCCCCAAGCCCGAACACCTCGTGATTGACGGCGACAAGCTGACCGTGGAGCGCAACCAGCGCAAGTTCACGATGCCGCTGTCGCAGTACCCCGAGCTGGGCGCTTTTATAGAGAGCATCCGCGCCACGCTGGCCGGTAACCGCTACGCACTCGAAGCGATCTACAAGGTCGCCATCGCCGGCCACGGCGACGACTGGACGCTCACCCTCTCGCCGCTCGACGCACGCATGCGGCAGGTGGTCAGCACCATCACGCTGGAGGGCACGCGCGATGTGCTGCGCAGCGTCGCCATCCGCCAGGCCGACGGCGATCACTCGCTGATGCGCCTGCAACGCGTGCCGGGCAATTAAGGACGCCGCGCAGATGAATCGCTTGCACGCCCTGCAGCGGCCCGCCGTGCTGGTCTGGTTGACCGGCCTGCTGCTGTGCGCGGTCGTGATCGGGCGGACGAGCTTTACGGCGGACCTGTCGGCGTTTCTGCCGCGCTCGCCGAGTGCGGAGCAACGCGTGCTGGTCGACCAGTTGCGCGAGGGGCTGGTGTCACGACTGATCCTCGTCGGCATCGAGGGCAGCGACGCGGCCGCCCGCGCAGCGCTTTCAAAGCAGCTCGCCGCATCGCTGCGTGCCGACCCGCAATTCAGCGCCGTCAACAACGGTGAGCCCGTGAGCGAGGCGCGCGACCGCCAGTTCATCTTCGACCACCGCTACGTGCTCAGCCCAGCTGTCACGCCGCAACGCTTTTCCGCTGAAGGCCTGCATGCGGCGCTGGGCGAGAGTCTGGACCTGCTCAGTTCGTCAGCCGGACTGTTTGCCAAGAACATGCTGCCGCGCGACCCGACCGGCGAGGTGGCGGCGCTTGTCAGCCAACTCGACAACACCGCGCTGCCGTCATCAATGCACGGCGTGTGGGCGTCGCGCGATGGCCAGCGTGCCGTGCTGGTCGTGCAGACAACGGCCGCCGGCTCCGACACCGACGCCCAGGCGCATGCCATCGATACCGTACGCCGCGCGTTCGATGCGGTTGCACGCACGGTACCGAACGCTGCCTCAGCGCGCATTTTGATGACCGGCCCGGGCGTGTTCTCCGTTGAATCGCGCGACACCATCAAGCACGACGTCGAGCGGCTTTCCACCGTCAGCCTCGTGCTGGTGGTGGCGCTGCTGCTGACGGTGTACCGATCGCCTCGCACGGTAGCGTTGGGCTTGCTGCCGGTGCTGTCTGGCGTGGCGGCAGGCGTAGCGGCGGTCAGTCTTACGTTTGGCGCGGTGCACGGGCTCACGCTCGGGTTCGGCACTACGCTCATCGGCGAGGCGGTCGACTATTCGATCTACCTCTTCGTGCAATCGGCCCGCCTGCGTGGCGCCGCCCCCAACGACAGCTTGCGTGCATGGATTGCCACGTACTGGCCGACCATCCGCCTGGGTGTGCTGACCTCGGTGTGCGGCTTCGCGTCGATGCTGTTTTCGGGCTTTCCGGGGCTCGTGCAGTTGGGGCTGTATTCGATTGTCGGGTTGGTGACGGCTGCGCTTGTCACGCGCTACGTGCTGCCGCATCTGCGTGGTGCAGGCGTGGCGACGCGGGATGTATCGCGCGTGGGCGCCTGGCTGGCACGGGCGACGTCTGCCGCGCCCCGCCTGCGCTGGGTGTTGGCGGTGGTGCTCGGGGTTGCATGTGCGGCGCTGGTGCTGCATCGCGATGGCCTGTGGAGCCGCGAACTCGCTGCGCTGAGCCCCGTACCTGCGAAGAGCCAGGCGCTCGACGCCAGCCTGCGCGCAGATGTGGGGGCGCCCGACGTGCGCTATCTGGTGGTGATTCCCGCCACGACCGAGCAGGCCGCGCTTGAAGGTGCCGAAAAAGTGGCCGCACAACTGCAACCGCTGGTGGACAACGGCGTGCTCGCCGGCTTCGAGAACCCCGCGCGCTATCTGCCGAGCGATGCCACGCAACGCGCGCGCCTCGCAAGCCTGCCCCCCTCTGACACGCTGACGGCACGCATGCGCGGTGCCGTTGAAGATCAGCCGATCCGCGTGAAGCCTGATCTCTTCGCCCCGTTTGTCGTCGATGTAGATGCAGCGCGCGCGCAACCACTTTTACGGCGCGCGGACCTGAAGGGCACATCGATGGCATTGGCGGTGGACGCACTGCTGACAGAACGCGCCGGCCAATGGAGCGCCATGCTGCCGTTGCGCGCACCATCAGCCGCGCCCGCCACTTTGAAGAGCGCATTCAACGCATCCAGCCTGGATGCCGCGCCAATTCGCACCGCTGTGGAGCATGCGGATGTGCCGGGCGCGCTCTTCGTCGACATGAAGGCCGAGGCCGATCGGCTGTACGTGAACTACGTGCGGGAAGACCTTCGCCTGTCGCTCGCCGGTTTTGCGGCGATCGCGTTGCTGCTGCTCGTGGCGCTGCGCTCACCGCAGCGCACCCTTCGCGCGTTGGCGCCCCTGGTGGCGGCGGTGCTGGTGGTGACGGCCGGCTTTGCGGCAGCGCGCGTGCCGCTGACCATCCTGCATCTGGTCGGCATGCTGCTGATCGTGGCCGTGGGTTCGAACTACGCGCTGTTCTTCAATCAACGCACGCAGGCCATTGCGCCCCAGACGCTGGTGTCACTGCTGGTAGCCAACCTGGCAACCGTGGCCGGCTTCGGCCTGCTGGCGTTTTCCCGGGTGCCGATGCTGGAAACATTCGGGCTGACCGTCGGCCCGGGCGCCATGCTCGCGCTGGTGTTTGCCGCCATCCTCGCGCCGCGCGCCCATCACGATCAGCACGCCGCCGCATGAACTCACCGATCACCACATCGCCTGGCGCGGCCCGCCGCTGGAAGCCGACCCCGCTGATCAACGGCGCGCTGGCGCTGCACGCGGGCGCGGCGGTTGCCGTTGCGGCCGCCCCATCAACATGGCCGTGGGCCGGCGGCAGCGTCATCGCTTCGCATCTCGTGCTGATGGCCGGCGGGTTGTGGCCGCGCAGCAACTGGCTCGGCCCAAACTGGACGCATCTGCCCGCCACGGCCGGCCAGCAGATTGCGTTGACCATCGACGACGGCCCCGACCCCGATGTCACGCCGCGCGTGCTGGACATGCTCGACCAGTACGGCGCCAAGGCCACCTTCTTCTGCATCGGCGAATTGGCGCAGCGGCACCCCCACTGCGTCGAGGCCATCGTGGCGCGCGGGCACGCGGTGGAAAACCACAGTCAGCGCCACCGGCATACGTTTTCGCTGCAGGGGCCGGGCGCGTTGCGGCGCGAGATTGCTGCCGCGCAAGACACGCTCACGCAGATCACCGGCACGCGCCCGCTGTTCTTCCGCGCGCCGGCCGGACTGCGCAATCCGTTTCTGGAGCCCGTGCTGTGTCAGCTTGGTCTGCAGCTCGCGAGCTGGACGCGCCGCGGCTTCGACACCCGCTCCGGCAACGCCGAAGCCATTGCCCACCGCCTGCTGCACGGTCTGGCGCCGCAAGACATCCTGCTGCTTCACGATGGCCATGCGGCGCGCGATGCACACGGCTCGCCCGTCTTATTGGCCGTGTTGCCGAGGGTGCTTGAAGCTGCGGCGCACGCGCAATTGCAGTGGACGACGTTGCGCGCTGCCCTCCCGGCTCAGCCCGCGCAGACCACCCGCCCGCAAATGACCATTTGATAAAATTTGTTGACGATCGGCACACCAGTCTGCCGAACCATCCCACCCCACAATTGCCGCGACATCATCCCCAGTGAAGCCCGTCCTGCTCACGCATTTCACCGCAACAAGCTGCCTTGGACGTGGCCTTGACGCCACGCTCGACGCGTTGCGCGGGCAACGTGGCGGGCTCACGCCGTGCAATTTCCCGCGCGCCGATCTCGACACGTGGATCGGCGAAGTGCCTGGCGCCGACGCGACGCCCGTGCGCGCGGATCTGGCTGATTTCGACTGCCGTAACAACCGGCTCGCCCAGATCGGCCTCACGCAGGACGGTTTTGCCGACGCCGTTGAAGCCGCCAAGGCTCGCCATGGCGCCGCGCGCGTCGGCGTGTTCATCGGCACCAGCACGTCGGGCATTCTCGAAACCGAACGCGCCTACCAGCAGCGCGATCCGCAAACGGGCGCGCTGCCGGCGAGCTTTCACTACGCGCAGACGCACAACATCTATTCGCCCGCAGCGTTTGTGCGGGCCTACTTTGGATTGAGCGGGCCGGCCATGGTGGTCTCGTCGGCATGTTCGTCGGGGGCCAAGGTGTTTGCCTCGGCGCGGCGCATGCTGGCTGCGGGCCTGATCGATGCGGCGGTCGTGGGCGGTGTCGATTCGCTATGCCTGACCGCGCTGTACGGGTTCAACTCGCTGGAGCTGCTGTCGCGCCAACCGTGCCGGCCGTACGATGCGGCGCGCGATGGCATCTCCATCGGAGAGGCGGCAGCCTTTGCGCTGCTGGAGCGCGCCCCTGAAGCGAAGGGCGCCCTGGACGACGATACGATCCTGCTGCTCGGCATTGGCGAATCGAGCGATGCGCATCACATGTCGTCGCCGCATCCCGAAGGATTGGGCGCCCGCGCTGCCATGGCGCAAGCGCTGGCCACAAGCGGCCTGGCCGCAACAGACATCGATTACATCAACCTGCACGGCACCGGCACGCCCAGCAATGACGCAGCGGAGGCGCGCGCCATCCAAGCGATGTTCGACGGCACGGCGTGCAGCTCGACCAAGGGCGCGACCGGCCACACGCTGGGCGCGGCAGGTGCGTTGGAAGCGGTGATCACAGCGCTGGCGCTGCGCCATCAATTGCTGCCGGCCGGCATCAACACCGCGCAGTGCGATCCGGCCTTGGCCTTGAACTACCTGACGACGAGCCGTCACGCAGGTGTTCGCGCGGCGCTCAGCAACGCCTTTGGATTTGGCGGCACGAATTGCAGCCTGGTCTTCGGTCGTGCAGACCACGTGGGCCTGTCATCATGACCCGACTGAGCGCCTTTATCGAAAGCATCGGCGTGCTGGGCCCCGGCCTGCGGGATTGGCCGCACACGGCCGACGTGCTCGCAGGCCGTGCGCCCTACGCACACGCACCGACCGAGTTGCCGCCGCCGGCCGGCCTGCCATCGGTCGAGCGCCGCCGCACGGGGCCTGTGGTCAAGCTCGCGCTCGCGGTCGGCCACGAGGCCGTCGCAGCCAGCGGACGCGATGCCGCCTCGCTGGCCACCGTCTTCAGCTCGTCCGGCGGCGACGGCCATAACTGCCACGTCATCTGCGAAACCCTGGCGGGCGACGATCGCAAGCTCTCGCCCACGCGCTTCCACAACTCCGTGCACAACGCGCCGGCCGGCTACTGGAGCATCGCCACGCACGCGATGGCGCCGTCCAATGTGCTGTGCGCATACGACGGCAGCTTTGCCGCCGGCCTACTGGACAGCCTCTGCCAAGTCGCGATTGACGCCACACCCACCCTGCTGATCGCGTATGACGGCGACTACCCCGAACCGTTGAACGCGGTGCGGCCCGTGCCCGATACGTTTGCGGTGGCGCTGGTACTCGCGCCCGAAGCAGGCCCGCGCACGCTCGCGCGCATTGATGTCGCGCTAACCGACGCGGCATCAACAGCGCTGGCGCAACCCGAGCTGGAAGCGCTGTGGCACGGCAACGCCGCGGCCCGCGCGCTGCCACTGCTGGAAGCGTTGGCGGCACGGCGCGCAGCCAACGTCGTGCTCGACTATCTGCCCGATACCCGCGTGCGGGTCGACATCACCTTCGGCACGCCATGACGTCAAGCGCGCAGCCATCTCCGCCGCTCGACCGCCACTGGATCGCCGCGCGCATTCCGCACAGTGGCGCGATGTGCCTGCTCGACACCGTCGTCGCCTGGGACGACGCACACATCCATTGCAGCGCCACCAGCCATCGTGACGCCGCCAACCCGTTGCGCTCGCACGGCCAGTTGGCTGCTGTCTGCGGCATCGAGTACGCCGCTCAGGCGATGGCCGTGCATGGCGCCCTGTGCGATGCTGCGCAAGCACGCCCGCGCGCCGGCTTTCTCGCCAGCGTGCGCAGCGTTGAAGCGCACGTGCCGCGCCTCGACACCATCGATTCGCCGCTCGACATCGAAGCCGAACGCGTCGGTGGCGACGGCAACAACGTGTTGTACCGATTCACCGTGCGCAGCGGCGCACGCATCCTGTTGACCGGCCGCGCCGCTGTGGTGCTCGACGCGTCCGTTGCATGAACCTGTTTGTGAGGATTTCCGCCGTGAAAGGTCGTCTGCTTTTGATCCCTGCGCTGCTGCTGGCGCTGCTCAGCCCCCTTGCCCATGCCGATTTGTCCGAGACCAAGGAGAACATCAAGCAGGACACGAAGGAAGCGGCCCGCAAGACCGGCCATGCGGCAAAGGAAGCCGGGCATGCGACAGCCAACGCTGCGCGAGCGGTCGGCCACGGCGTTAAGAATGCGGCGCATGCCACGAAATGTGGCGTGAAACACCTCTTCAAGAAGCCTTGTGAGAGCGACTAGAACGGCTGCGGGCCTGCGCGCCTAAGGCAACAAAAAACCCGGCATCCTTGGCGGACTGCCGGGTTTTTGTTTTCTGGCGAGACGGACTTAGAAAGGAATGTCGTCGTCCATATCCTCAAAGCCGTTCGACGGTGCCGGTTGACGACGTGCGCCGCCGCCCTGACCGCCACCTTCACCGCCGCGGGAGTAGCCACCGCCTTGGCTTTGGCCCTGGCCACCTTGGCTGCGGCCACCGCCGTAACCGCCACCGCCACCTTCACCGCCGCGCGAGTAGCCGGCACCGCCGCCACCGCTACCGCCGCCCTCACCACCGCGGCCGCCGAGCATCTGCATTTGGTCTGCGACGATCTCGGTGCTGTATTGCTTCTGGCCGTCCTTTTCCCACTGGCGGGTCTTGAGTCGGCCTTCGATGTAGACCGACGAGCCCTTCTTCAGGTATTCGCCGGCGATTTCAGCCAGGCGACCGAAGAAGGCGATGCGGTGCCACTCGGTGGCTTCCTTCATTTCGCCGCTGGCCTTGTCCTTGTAGCGGTCGGTAGTTGCCACCCGAATGTTGGTGACAGCGTCGCCGCTGGGCATGTAACGCGTTTCAGGATCGGCGCCGAGATTGCCGACGATGATGACTTTGTTGACGGACGCCATGATGAGTTTCCGAAGGTAATTGAAGTGATGCCGCCGTTGGGCCCGGTGGTTAAAACCGGTTCACGATCCGTAGCGAGCGGTCCGAGGTTGGTTTGAGAAGCGCAGCCATACATGAGTACGGCGAGCATCGCAGAGCCAAGATCGGACTGCGCAGCAGGATCGTGAACTGGTTTTCAGTGTCGGCGCAGCGCCGGCATTTGCATGGGGCTCGCAATTATAAGCCAGGCAAAAACCAGTGCGGCGCAGCTTAGGAATACCGCATGCTGCCCCGCGTGCAGCAGAATCCAGCCACCCCCAGCCCCGCCCGCAAACAAGCCCAGCGCCTGCGTCGTGTTGTACACGCCCATGGCCGCGCCCTTGCGCACGCCCGGCGCGTACTTCGATACCAGAGACGGCTGCGACGCCTCCAGCACGTTGAAACCGAGGAAGTAGACCAGCAGCGCAATCGCCAGCGCGGCGAGCGTCGGATTGACCTCGCCCAGAGCCACTTGCGCCACCATCACCAGCGCCACGGCCGACAGCAGCACGATCTTCATCTTGCCGCGCTTCTCGGCGGCAATGATGGCCGGCACCATGAGCACGAACGACACGCCCATCACCGGCAGGTAGATCTTCCAGTGCGAATCAACCGGCAAGCCGGCGGCTTCCAGCATGTGCGGCAGCACGACGAACAACGCCGTCTGCGTGGCATGCAGGGCGAACACGCCAAAGTTCAGGCGCAGCAGTTCAGGGTTGCGCAAAACTTCGCGGAAGGGCGCTTTCACATGCTCGGGCGGACGCGGCGGGTTGGGCACCACCCACACCACCACGCCGATGGCGACGATGGCCAGCACGCCAATCGCCGTGAACATGCCTGGCATGCCGACCCAGCGGAAGATGATCGGCGCACTCACGATGGCCACGGCAAACGACAGGCCGATGCTGCCGCCGATCATGGCCATGGCCTTGGTGCGGTGCTCCTCGCGCGTGAGGTCGGCCACGAAGGCGATCACCGCCGACGAGATCGCGCCCGCGCCCTGGATGGCGCGCCCCACGGCGATGCCGGCGACGCTGTGCGAAAACGCGGCCACCAAGCTGCCCACCGCAAAGATGACCAACCCTGTGACGATGACGGGCTTGCGCCCGAAGCGATCCGATAGCCAGCCGTAGGGGATATAGAGCACCGCCTGCGTGAGGCCATACACGCCGATGGCGAAGGCGACGAGTTGGGTGTTGTTGCCGTCGGGCAGCGTTTTCGCGAACACCGCGAAGACCGGCATGATCATGAACAAACCCAACATGCGCAGCGCGAAGATGCCGGCCAGCGAAGCGGCCGCGCGCAGCTCAAGGCCGTTCATGCGGCCGGAAGCGGAAGTCATGGATGGGGAGGCGGAGGACATGGTGCGAAAACCGCCGCGAAAACCAGAAAAAGCGGCGACAAGGACACTTGAACGGTTTCACGGCTTGCCCCATCTGGGAGCAGATACCAGCAAAACCGAAGTTCGGTATATTAGCAGGCTTACCCTTTTCCACGCCTCCCGCCGATTGCCGCAGGCGGTCTGCACTCCGACGCCGCATTCAGCAGCATTCAGCCGCACATGGACGAAATCAAGATTCGTGGGGCCCGCACCCACAACCTGAAGAACATCAACCTCGATCTACCGCGCAACCAGTTGATCGTGATCACCGGGCTTTCGGGGTCGGGCAAGTCGTCGCTCGCGTTCGACACGCTGTATGCGGAGGGGCAGCGGCGCTACGTGGAATCGCTGTCGGCGTACGCCCGGCAATTTCTGCAGCTGATGGAAAAACCCGACGTTGACCTGATCGAAGGTCTGTCGCCGGCCATTTCCATCGAACAGAAGGCCACCAGCCACAACCCACGCTCCACAGTCGGCACCGTTACCGAGATCCACGACTACCTGCGTCTGCTATATGCGCGCGCCGGCACGCCCTACTGCCCCGACCACGGCCAGCCGCTGGAAGCGCAAAGCGTGTCGCAAATGGTCGATGCGGTGCTGGCGCTGCCGGCCGACACCAAGCTGATGATCCTGGCGCCGGTGGTGGCCAACCGCAAGGGCGAGCACGTCGACCTGTTTGAAGCGATGCAGGCACAGGGTTTCGTGCGTTTTCGCATCCGCTCGGGCGGCGGTACGGCGCACGAAGCCGAAGCGAAAGTCTACGAAGTCGACAACCTGCCCAAGCTCAAGAAAAACGACAAACATTCGATCGAGGTCGTCGTCGACCGCGTGAAGGTCAACCCGGAACTCAAGCAGCGTCTTGCAGAATCATTCGAAACTGCGCTGCGCCTGGCAGACGGCCGCGCCATCGCGCTGGAAATGGACACAGGCAAGGAGCACGGCTTCAGCTCCAAGTTCGCCTGCCCGATCTGTTCGTATTCGCTGCAGGAACTGGAGCCGCGGCTGTTCTCGTTCAACAACCCGATGGGCGCCTGCCCGCACTGCGACGGCCTGGGCCAGATCACGTTCTTCGATCCGAAACGCGTGGTGGCCTTTCCGAACCTGTCGCTGGCTTCGGGCGCCATCAAGGGTTGGGACCGGCGCAACCAGTTTTACTTCCAGATGCTGCAGAGCCTGGCGGCGTTCTACGACGTCGACATCGATGTTGCGTTTGAAGACCTGCCGGCCGAGACCCAGCAGATCGTGCTGCACGGCTCGGGCAAGCAGCAGATACCGTTTACGTATATCAACGAGCGCGGCAAGACCACGGTGCGCGAGCACGCGTTCGAGGGGATCATCCCCAACCTGGAGCGGCGCTACAAGGAAACCGACTCCATCGCCGTGCGCGAGGAGCTGGCCAAGTACCAGAATAACCAGCCATGCCCGGAATGCCACGGCACCCGCCTGCGCCGCGAGGCCCGCTTCGTCAAGATCGGCGAGGCCGACCAGGCACGCGGCATCTACGAGATCAACGGCTGGCCGCTGCGCGATGCGCTCACGTATTTCCTGACGCTGAACATGCACGGCGCCAAGCGCGAGATTGCCGACAAGATCGTCAAGGAGATCACCGCGCGGCTGAACTTCCTCAATAACGTTGGGCTCGATTACCTGTCGCTGGAGCGCAGTGCCGATACGCTGTCGGGCGGCGAAGCACAGCGCATCCGCCTCGCGTCGCAGATCGGCTCGGGGCTGACCGGCGTGATGTACGTGCTCGACGAGCCGTCCATCGGCCTGCACCAGCGCGACAACGATCGACTGATCGGCACGCTCAAGCACCTGCGCGATCTCGGCAACTCGGTGCTGGTGGTCGAGCACGATGAAGACATGATCCGCGCGTCGGACTACGTGGTCGACATCGGCCCCGGTGCCGGCGTGCACGGCGGTCAGATCATCGCCGAGGGCACGCCCGAGCAAGTCGAGCAATCGCCGGCGTCGCTGACGGGCGACTACTTGTCGGGCAAGCGTCGCATCGAGGTGCCCAAGCAGCGCACGGCGCCCGATGAAGAGCGCTGGCTGCGCATCATCAACGCCAGCGGCAACAACCTGAAGAACGTGTCGGCCGACATTCCGGTCGGGCTGCTAACGTGCATCACGGGCGTGTCGGGCTCCGGCAAGTCGACGCTGATTAACGACACGCTGTACCACGCGGTGGCGCGCCATCTGTATGGCTCGACACCGGAGCCGGCAGCCCACGACCGCATCGACGGGCTGGAGCATTTCGACAAGGTCATCAACGTCGACCAATCGCCGATTGGCCGCACGCCGCGCTCGAATCCGGCCACTTACACGGGCCTGTTCACGCCGATCCGCGAGCTGTTTGCGGGCGTGCCGTCGGCCAAGGAGCGCGGGTATGACCCGGGCCGCTTCTCGTTCAACGTCAAGGGTGGGCGCTGCGAGGCGTGCCAGGGCGACGGCGTGCTCAAGGTTGAAATGCACTTCCTGCCCGACGTGTACGTGCCGTGCGACGTGTGCCACGGGAAGCGCTACAACCGCGAAACGCTCGAAGTGCTCTACAAGGGCAAGAACATCACCGAAGTGCTGGAGATGACGGTGGAGCAGGCGCACGAATTCTTTGCGCCGGTGCCCGTGGTGCGCCGCAAGCTGCAAACGCTGCTGGATGTGGGCCTGGGCTACATCCGCCTGGGTCAATCGGCGACGACGCTATCGGGCGGCGAGGCGCAGCGCGTGAAGCTGTCGCTAGAGCTATCGAAGCGCGACACGGGCCGCACGCTCTACATCCTGGACGAGCCGACCACCGGCCTGCACTTCCACGATATCGAGCTGCTGCTCAAGGTCATCTACAAGCTGCGCGATCACGGCAATACGATCGTGATCATCGAGCACAACCTCGACGTGATCAAAACGGCGGACTGGCTGCTCGATCTGGGCCCCGAAGGTGGTGCGGGCGGTGGGCAGATCATCGCCAAGGGCACGCCCGAGGATGTGGCGAAGAGCAAGGCGAGCTTTACCGGCAAATACCTCGCGCCGCTGCTCAAGCGGAAGTGAGCGCGGTCAT
This sequence comes from Ralstonia wenshanensis, assembly GCF_021173085.1. Lineage (NCBI taxonomy): Bacteria > Pseudomonadati > Pseudomonadota > Betaproteobacteria > Burkholderiales > Burkholderiaceae > Ralstonia > Ralstonia wenshanensis. The sequence continues at coordinate 346,343 of NZ_CP076413.1, read as the reverse complement.
CCGGCAACAAAAAAGCGCAGCTTCGGCTGCGTTTTTTTTAGCATGCGGGCGTCAGTGGCTGGCTGGTGCCGTCTCGGTCTCCACCTCATCCGCGTCTTTCATGCGGCTGCGGTTCAGCGCCCCGGCTTCATCCAGCACGGAATACGCGGCCGCGCAGAACAACGAATTCAACCGCTTGAAATCGCTGATGATGTCCAGATGCAATGAGCTGGTCTCGATGCTCTCGGCTGTCTGGGCGGACACTCGCGTGAGGTGGCTGCGCGAGTAGCGTTTCTCCAGATCGCGGAAGTGGGCCTTTTCCAGCATCAGCTTCTGCGCGCTGCGCAGGTCGCCCGTCAGGAACACCGACAGTGCCAGCTTCAGGTTCGTGACGAGGCGCGCGTGCATGTCTTCCAGCTCTTCCATGCCGGCCTCGGAAAAGGCCAGCTTGTGCGCAATCTTCTTCTCGCGCACGTCCTGGAGCAGGCGGTCGAGAATGTCGCCAGCGTGCTCCAGGTTGATGGTGAGCGAGATGATGTCGGCCCAGCGCTTGCCCTCGCGCGCGTCCAGCGCTTCGTGGCTCAGTTGCGTGAGATATAGCTTGATGGCGGTGTAGAGCGCATCCACCTCGTCGTCGATGGCGCGGGTGGTTTGCAGCAGGCGCACGTCGTTGGTCTTGAGCACACGCAGGGTGTTGTCGAGCATGTGCTCAACGCGATCACCGATGCGCAACACCTCGCGCGCCGCGTTGCCCAGCGCCAACGTTGGCGTGGCCAGCGCAGAAGGATCGAGATAACGCGGCGCAACGAGATCGTCGATATGCGCGCCGCCCGGCAGGATGCGTGCGCACAGCCGCGCCATCGTATCGGTGAAGCCGATCAGCAGCACAGCCAGCGCCACGTTGAACACCACATGAAACGCCACGACCACGTGCTGTGGCGCGACGCCCGCGTGCGGCGCCCACTCGGCCAGCTTGCCCAGGAAGGGCAGCGCCAGCGCGGCGCCCAACATGCGCGAGAGCAGGTTGCCGAGCGTTGCCCGGCGTGCGGCTTGGCTCGACGACGGCGTGGTCGCCAATGCGGCCACGGCACTGCCGATATTGGCGCCCAGCACGATCGCAAACGCCACCTTGACCGACACCGCCGCCGACGTCGCCAGCGTCGCGCAGAACAGCACCACAGCCAAGCTCGAATAGCACAGCAGTGTGAGCACCGCGCCAATCAGCATGTTCAGGCCGGTGTCCGACGAGAAGGAGCTCAGCAGCACGCGCAGCGCATTGGCTTCCACCATCGGGCTCGACGCGACCGAGATCAGCTCCAGCGCCATCATGATCAGCCCAAGGCCGATCAGGACGCGGCCGAAGTGCCCCACGGCACTGCCCTTGCGCGACAGATGCAGGATCACGCCAAAGAAGATCAGCAGCGGTGACAGCCACGACAAGTCCAGCGCAAATACCTGCGCCATGATGGCCGTGCCCACGTTGGCGCCCAGCAGAATCGCCAGCGCCGACGACACGCCCATCAGCCCTTGCGCAACAAACGCCCCGACGATGGTGGCCGTGGCGTTACTGCTCTGCACCAGGCACGTCACGCCGATGCCGGCCAACAGCGCAGAGAACCGGTTCGAGACGCTGCGCGACAGCAGGCGACGCAAGTCCGCGCCGTACAGGCGCAACATGCCAACCTTGACGGTCTGCGTGCCCCATACCAACAGGGCGACGCCGGAAAGCAGCTTAAGCAGGGTGATCATTGATGCCGTTCGGTCTTGCTTATTTGGTCAGGGCCACACGCAGGCCCAGCCCGATGAAAATACAGCCGCTCACCCGGTCGAGCCATAGCGACGCGCGTGGCGTACGGCGCATCCAACCGCCCAGCGCGGCCGCGCACCAGCCGTAGATGCTGAACACGACGATGGTCTGCGCCATGAACACCCCGCCCAGCAGCAACATCTGCAACGCAGCATGGCCGGCCTGCGCATCGACGAACTGCGGCAGGAATACCACGAAGAACAACGTCACCTTCGGGTTGAGCAAATTGGCAAAGACGCTCTGGCGATACACCTGCCAGAGGTCTGGCGCCGCCTGCGCTCCAGCATGATTCGGGCCGATGCTGCCCTTGCTGCGCAGGGCCTGGATGCCCAGCCAGATCAGATACGCCGCGCCCAGCCAACGAATCGCCTGGAAGGCCACAGGGGACGATTGCAGCACGGCTGCCAGCCCGAGCGCCGCCAGCGTCGTATGAAAGAGGCAGCCCGACGCGAACCCCGCCGCCGCCGACAGACCCGCCCTCCGGCCCTGGCTTGCGCCGCGCGCGATCACTTGCAGGTTGTCCGGCCCCGGCATCACCGTGATGGCGATCGAGGTCAGCAGGAACAGCAATACGTGGGGCATCGACGTCTCCCGGGGGCGCAGGGAAAATGGAAACGATCATGCTACTGCGCGCGGCAGTAGAACGTTATATTTTTGTCACATGAGCGTATGCGGCTGGCGCATCACGCAAAGGCAGCGGGTGGCCGCTCAGTGCCCATCAAACCGGCAGACCGTGAAGAGCGGCAGCCCGCCGTCGATCAGCAGTTGCGAACCGCCCAATTCGGGCAGGTCGACAATCGCCGCGCCCTCCACCACTGTCGCGCCCAGCCGCTCAAGCAAGCGCTTGCCGGCCATCATGGTGCCGCCGGTGGCGATCAGGTCGTCGATCAAGAGAACGCGATCGCCGGGCTTGCAGGCATCGGCATGGATTTCCACCGTCGCGCTGCCATATTCGAGCATGTATTCCTCGGCCACCGTGTTGAACGGCAACTTGCCTTTCTTGCGGATCGGCACGAAGCCCAGGTTCAGCTCATACGCCACGATCGAACCGAGGATGAATCCGCGCGCATCGATGCCTGCCACCAGGTTCAGCCCCTGCCCCATGTAGCGATGGACGAACACGTCCACCAGCACGCGCAGGCTCTTCGGGTCCTGCAGCAGCGGCGTGATATCGCGAAACATCACCCCGGCCTGCGGCCAGTCCGGCACCGTGCGGATGCGGTCGCGCAGGTAGCGCGATACATCGCCCAATTCGGTGGAAGCGGGAATGGACGACGGCGTGAGCAGCGCCGCCTGGTGAGGGGGAACCTGGTTCATGGCGAAAACGGAAAGCAGGAAACGTGGTCTGCGGTAATGGGTTACCACCCGGGCCGATTGGCGCCGAACCACAATGGGCAAACCCCAACCATACAGGAGACACGGCAATGGCAAAGAAAATTCTGATGCTGGTCGGCGACTATGTGGAGGACTACGAAGTCATGGTCCCCTTCCAGGCGCTGCAGATGGTCGGCCACACGGTGCACGCCGTCTGCCCGGACAAGCGCGCTGGCGATTCCGTCGCGACCGCCATCCATGATTTCGAAGGCGCGCAGACGTACTCCGAAAAACCCGGTCATCGCTTCACCGTCAACGCCACCTTGGCAGAGGTCGACCCGGCAGCGTATGACGCACTTGTCGTGCCCGGCGGCCGTGCGCCCGAATATCTGCGGCTGAACGCCCGCGTGCTGGATATCGTTCGGCACTTCGCCCAGGCGGACAAGCCCATCGCGGCCATCTGCCACGGTGCGCAGCTGCTGTCGGCGGCGGGTGTACTGGAAGGCAAGGCGTGCTCGGCGTATCCGGCATGTGGCCCGGAAGTCACGGCGGCGGGCGGCACCTTCAAGGACATCCCCGTCGACCAGGCCCACACCGACGGCAAGCTGGTCACGGCGCCCGCCTGGCCGGCACATCCGGCGTGGTTGGCACAGTTTCTTGAAGTCCTGGGCACGCGGGTTCTACACTGATCCGGTTGCCCGCACGCCGGGCGCCCCAGGAGCCCCCGGCCATGTGCGAAATCTTCATCCGCGCCAATCCCCATTCGTATGACAGCCTCGCGCGTTCGCTACGCCTGCACGGCGTGGCGACCAGCGTGCGGCTGGAGTGCCTGTTCTGGGAGGTGCTCGAAGAGATCGGCCAGCGCGACGGCCTGACGGTCAACCAGCTCATCAGCAAGCTCTATGACGAGCTGTTTGAGCGTCGCGGCGAGGTGGCGAACTTCGCGTCATTCCTGCGCGTCTGCTGCCTGCGCTATCTGATGCTGAAGCAGGAGGGGCGCATTCCGGCCGATACGCGGGTGTCGATCAGTTCGCTCGATGCCGCGGCGGTGCTGGACGGCCTGCCGGCCAACATGGCGGATGCCCCGCCACCGCGCCGCTCGCGCGGGCCGCTGCTGGAAGCGTTCATCAAGTAAGCGCTGGCATCAACGCGGCGAGAGCCGCTCCTCGGCCATCTGCAGCCCCTCGGGTGTGCCGCGCAGCACAACGATATCGCCCAGCTCCAGCACCGTGTCTGGATCGGGATCGAGTGCGCGAATGCCCTGGCGCCGGATCGCCGTGACCGACGTCTTGAACGTCTCCAGCCCCATCGTGCCAAGCTTATGGCCGATGGCCGGCGAGCCCTTTGCCAGCGGCACAGAATGCAGGCGCACGGCGTCGCGCTCGAGCATGTCTTCCTCGTCATCCTGACCATGGAAGTAGCCGCGCAGCAGGCTGTAACGTGCGTCACGCATCTCCTGCGCACGCCGCACCACGCGGCGCAGCGGCACGCCCAGCAGCACCAGCGCGTGTGAGGCCAGCATCAAGCTCCCTTCGATGATTTCGGGCACGACCTCGGTGGCGCCAGCCTGCTGCAGCCGATCCAGGTCGGCATCGTCGATGGTGCGCACGATCACGGGCAGGGTCGGCTCCAGCGCCTGCACGTGGTGCAGCACCTTCAATGCGGACGCCGTATCGGCATACGTAACGGCGACGGCCGCTGCGCGGTGGATACCGGCGGCCACCAGTGACTCGCGCCGGGCGGCATCGCCGTAGACGACATGCTCGCCCGCGGCTGCGGCTTCGCGCACCCGGTCGGGGTCTAGATCGAGCGCGACATAGCCGATGCCCTCCTGCTCCACCATGTGCGCCAGGTTCTGGCCGCTGCGTCCGTAGCCGCAGATGATGACGTGGCGCTCCGTGGCGATGCTCTGAGCGGCAATCTTGGTCATCGCCAGCGATTGCATCAGCCAGTCCGTGCGCGACAGCCGCATGGCGATCACGTCGCTGTACTGGATCAGGAACGGCGCCAGCAGCATCGACAGCAGCATCGCCGCCAGGATCGCCTGGCCGAGCAGCGGGTCGATCAGTCTCATGCCGTCGATCTGGTTGAGCAGCACGAAGCCGAACTCACCGGCCTGCGCCAGCCCCAGCGCCGTACGGATCGCCGCGCCGCCACCCGAACCGAAGGCACGTGCCAGCAGCGCAATCAGCACAAACTTGAACAGCACCGGCGCCATCACCAGGCCCAGCACCAGCGCCCAGTGCTCGAAGACCACGCGCGGGTCCAGCAGCATGCCGACCGTCACGAAGAACAGCCCCAGCAGCACATCCCGGAACGGCTTGATGTCTTCTTCCACTTGCAGCTTGTACGGTGTTTCCGACACCAGCATGCCGGCCAGGAACGCGCCCAGCGCCATCGACAAGCCCAGCCGCTCGGTAAGCGCAGCCATGCCCAGCGTGACCAGCAGCAGGTTCAGCATGAACAGCTCCTGCGAGCGCCGGGCCGCCACCAGATGGAACCAGCGCGAGAGCAGCTTCTGTCCCAGAAACAGGATCAGCACCAGCGCGACGGTGATCTTGAGCGCGGCAATGGACAGCGCGAGCACGAGGTCGGTCGGGTTCTTGCCCAATGACGGCACCACGATCAGCAGCAGCACGACCGCCAAATCCTGGAACAGCAACACGCTGATGATGTTGCGGCCGTGCTCGGTCTCGAGCTGCAGACGCTCGGCCAGCATTTTTGAGACGATGGCCGTGGACGACATGGCCAACGCGCCGCCCAGCGCCAGTCCTGCCTGCCACGACAGCGGATACCAGTGGGACAGCACCATCGAAACCGGAATCGTGAGCAGGATGGTCAGCCCCACCTGCGACGCCCCGAGCCCCAGCACCAGCCGCCGCATCGAACGCAGCTTGGAGAGGTTGAACTCCAGCCCGATCGAGAACATCAGGAAGACCACCCCGAATTCCGCCAGGTAGCGCGTCTGCGCCGTATCGGATTCCAGCCCGGTCGCCTTCGGCCCGATGAGGACGCCCACCACGAGGTACGCCAGCATCGGCGGCAATTGCAGCATCCGGAACAACACCACGCCGATCACGGCGGCGGCCAGCAACACGAGGGTGAGTTCCAGCGGCGAATGCATGCGACGCGAAAAACCAATCGAAAGAGGTTGGACAGGAAGGCCAGGTGCCGCGCATCAGGACGGTGCGTGCGCAAGCGAGCACGTTGGCGTTGCAAGACCGATGCCAGGATATAAACGAAGAACGTGATACGCGAGACGCCGCAGAGCAAAATACCCACGGCGTGGCGACGGGAAGAAAAGTGATTGGAAAGCTGAATGCCGCGGCGCAGCAAAACGAAGCGCCCGCACGCTCCGTCAACTCCCCGCAAGCCAAGTCCCAACGCGCCGCCAGCGGCCGAGGACAATGTCAATCGTTGTTATACTTCGCCGCCATGATAGCGAATTTCAATCCGGATCGAGCGCTTGCGCTGGCGCAGCAAACCTTCGACATCGAAGCGCAAGCCGTCCTCGGCCTCAAAACCCAGGTGTCCGCCGACTTTGCGCGCGCGGTCGAAATGGTGCTCGGCTGCACAGGCCGCGTCGTCGTGTCCGGCATGGGCAAATCTGGCCATGTCGCCCGGAAGATTGCCGCCACGCTGGCCTCAACCGGCACGCCAGCCTTCTTTGTGCACCCCGCCGAAGCCAGCCACGGCGACCTCGGCATGGTTACCCGCGACGACGTTTTCATCGGCTTTTCCAATTCCGGCGAAGTGTCAGAATTGAACGCCATCCTGCCGCTGGTCAAGCGGCTGGGCGCCAAGCTGATTGCCGTGACGGGGAACCCGGAGTCCTCGCTCGGCAAGCACGCCGACGTGGTGCTCAATTCGCACGTCGATGTCGAAGCCTGCCCACTGAATCTTGCGCCTACCGCCAGCACCACCGCGCAGATTGCGCTGGGCGATGCGTTGGCTGTGGCCGTGCTCGACGCACGCGGCTTCGGTGCCGAAGACTTCGCACGCTCGCATCCGGGCGGATCGCTCGGCCGCAAGCTGCTGACGCACGTGCGTGACGTCATGCGCGCCGGCGACGCCATCCCCCGCGTGAACCAAGACACGCCGCTGTCGCAGGCGCTGATGGAAATCACCCGCAAGGGCATGGCGATGACGGCCGTGGTCGATGCGCAAGGCCGCGCCGTGGGCGTGTTCACGGACGGCGACCTGCGCCGCCTGCTCGAAACCCCGCGCGACTGGCGCACCGTGCCCATCCACGAGGTCATGCACAGCAACCCGCGCTCGATCGGCCCCGACCAGCTCGCCGTTGAAGCCGTCGAAGTCATGGAAACGCACCGTATCAACCAGTTGCTGGTGGTCGATGCCGCTGGCCTGCTGGTCGGCGCGCTGCACATCCACGACCTGACGCGGGCCAAGGTCATCTGACCCGCCCACGCCGCTGATGACCACCCCGGCCCCATTTCCCACCGACAGCGTCCACAGCAACATCGACGCACGCTTTCCGCAGGCGATGGAACGCGCCGCGCGCGTGCGTCTGATGGTGTTCGATGTGGATGGCGTGCTGACCGACGGCCGCCTGCTGGTCGGTCCTGAGGGTGAAATCAGCAAGGCGTTCGACACGCTGGACGGCCACGGCATCAAGCTGCTGGCACAGGCCGGCGTCATGCCGGCCATCATCAGCGGACGGCAATCCGAAATCGTGGCCTGGCGCGCCGGGGAACTCGGCATCGAACATCTGTACCAAGGCGTAGCCGACAAGCGCGAGGCATTTGCCCATCTGTTGGCCGCCACGCAACTTCAGGCCACCGACGCCGGCTACATGGGCGACGACTGGCCCGACCTGCCGGTGATGACGATGGTGGGCTTTACCGCCTGCCCCGCCCAGGCCCATACCGAACTGCGCAGCCGCGCCCACTATGTGGCCCAGGCCACGGGCGGACGCGGCGCAGTGCGCGAAGTCGCCGACCTGATCCTCAAGGCCCAAGGCGCCTACGACGACCTGCTTGCGCAACTGCTGCAGGCCCCGCAATCCTTCTGACTCCATGGCCAGCGAACGCTCCCAACGCCTCGTCTCCACCGTGCTGCAGGTCATGCTGCGCGGGCTGCCGATCCTGCTGATGGCGATCGTCTGCGGCGTCACGTTCCTGCTTGTGCAGGTCAACACGCCGCAAACGGACGAAGCCGCCACCCAGCCCAAGCGCCACATCGCCGACTACACCATGGACGGCATCTCGGCCACCGCGCTGGACGAGACCGGCACGACCAAATACCGCTTCACCGGCGTCCACATGAACCACTATGAGGACGACCTGACCTACGACGTCACGTATCCCGCACTGCGCGTGTATGCGCCCGACCGCCCGCAGGTCACCGCCCGCGCAGACCTCGGCAAGATGAACGGCGACGGCACCATCATCGATCTGTACAACAATGCCAAGGTCATCCGCGCGCAGGGCCCCGACGCCCGCCAGGACCCGCTGATGACGGCCGATTCGACGTACTTCCAGGTGCTGCTCAACGACGACATCGTGCGCACCGACAAGCCGGTCGAGTTGCACCGGGGGCCGTCGATCATGAACGCCAACGGCCTCACCTTCAACAACGTGACGCGCCAAGTACAATTGCTGGGCAACGTGCGCGGCCGAATCGAAGGGCTGGGGGCGCCGAAGCAGTAAACTCTGCCCCCGAAACCTGACAACGCCCACCGACCGCGCCCTTCTCCGACGTGATCCCCATGACTGATTCCCTCCGTGCTGCCGGCCTCGCCATCGTCGCTGCGCTGCTGCTACCGGCCCTGCCCGCACACGCCGAGCGTGCCGACCGCGACAAGCCGCTCGTGCTCGAAGCCGACAACGCCAGCTACGACGATCTGAAGCAGGTCTATCACTTGACCGGCAACGTAGTGCTGACCAAGGGCACCATGGTGCTGCGCTCCGACGAGGCCGATCTGCGAACCGATCCGGAGGGCTACAACTACGCCGTCGCCACGTCCAAGCCCGGCAACCTGGCCTTCATTCGCCAGAAGCGGGACAACGTCGACGAATACATCCAGGGTTGGGGCGAGCGCATCGAATACGACGGCAAGCAAGAGATTTCCAAGCTGATCACCCGCGCGCGCATGGAGCGCCTGCAAGGCGCTACGCAGCTCGACGAAATCCGCGGCGCCGTGATCACATACGACGGCCAGAAGGAGTTCTACACGGCCTCGGGCGGCGCGGAAAACGCCACCGCCGCCAATCCGTCGGGCCGCGTGCGTGCCGTTCTAGCGCCGCGCACGAGCACGCCTGGCACGCCGGCGGCATCCAGCCCGGCCGCCAAGCCCTGATCCGCACCGCCAGTCTTTTTTGTTCCGCTTATGTCTGCCACCACCCTCGCCCCCAAAACTGCAGCGCCGCAGGCCACGACTTCCAGCACGCTGGTCGTCCGCCATCTGAAGAAGCGCTACGGCACGCGCACCGTGGTCAAGGACGTGTCGCTTGACGTGAAAAGTGGCGAGGTGGTCGGCCTGCTGGGCCCCAACGGTGCAGGTAAGACGACCTCGTTCTACATGATCGTCGGCCTGGTGGCGCTGGACGCCGGCGACATAGTGCTCGACGGCGAACACATCAGCCGCTTGCCGATCCACCAGCGTGCGCGCATGGGCCTGTCGTATTTGCCGCAGGAAGCGTCGGTGTTCCGCAAGCTCAACGTGCAGGAAAACATCCGCGCGGTGCTCGAGCTGCAGGAGCAGGACGGCAAGAAGCTCTCGCAAGACGAAGTCAATCACCGCCTCGACGGCCTGCTCGACGACTTGCAGATCGCTCATCTGCGCGACAACCCTGCGCTGTCGCTCTCGGGCGGTGAACGTCGCCGGGTGGAGATTGCCCGGGCGCTCGCCTCGTCGCCGCGCTTCATCCTCCTCGATGAACCGTTTGCCGGCGTCGACCCGATCGCGGTGGGCGAGATTCAACGCATCGTCAGCTTCCTGAAAGACCGCAATATCGGCGTGCTGATCACCGATCACAACGTGCGCGAAACGCTGGGCATCTGCGATCACGCCTACATCATCAGCGAAGGGACTGTGCTGGCCGCAGGCATGCCGGAGCAGATCATCGAAAACGAGGATGTACGCAAGGTCTATCTGGGCGATAACTTCCGGATGTAAGCCACGCTGCACGCTTACGCCTTAAGGACGTGGCAAAGCCGCACCTTAAAGCAAAATCCGTTCCATCGACCGGGTGTTGGGCATAGAATAGCCCGCATGAAACAGTCGCTCCAGCTCCGTCTCTCCCAGCATCTCGCGCTCACGCCGCAGTTGCAGCAATCGATCCGATTGCTGCAGTTGTCGACCATAGAACTGCAGCAAGAAGTTGAGCAGGCCCTGACTGAAAACCCGCTGCTGGAGCGGGAAAACGAGTGGCTCGACACCTCCGCACGCATCGGCGCGGACGGATCAGTGAACGCGTTGCAAAGCAACAGCGCCACGCCCCTGCCCACCGAATCGCCTCCGCCCGCACCCAACGGTGGCGACAGCAGCGACACCCCCGACAGCTACGAGAACAGTCACGACAACGGCGCCGATTTCGACAGCGATTACGGTTCCGACCGCTCCGACTGGAGCCTTGACGACTTCGCCCGCAAACCGCAATCCGACGAAGACGACCGCGCCCCGCTGCAATTGCGCGAGGCCGAACAAAGCCTGCGCGAATTCCTCATGGAACAGCTCGCACCGCTCAAGCTGTCGATGCGCGACAAGGGCCTCGTCATTTTCCTGATCGAGTCGCTCGACGACGAAGGCTATCTGGCAGGCACACTCGACGAAATCCTCGCGGATCTGCCTGCCGAACTCGAAGTCGAACTCGACGAACTGCAAGCCGCGCTACGCATGCTGCAGAGTTTTGATCCGCCTGGCATTGGCGCACGCTCAGCCGCCGAGTGCCTGTCACTGCAATTGCACCGGCTCGATTCGCCCGCGAAGGCGCTGGCGCTCATCATCGTCAATCAGCATCTCGAACTGCTGGCTGCGCGTGACTACACGCGCCTGAAGAAGGCACTGTCCGTCGACGAACCCGCACTGAAAGCAGCGCATGAGCTGATCCGTTCACTGGCACCGTTCCCGGGTCATGCGTTCGGTCGCGCCGAGGCGGATTTCGTAGTGCCTGACGTGATCGTGCGCAAGACGAGCGCAGGCTGGATGGCGCAACTGAATCCCGATGTGATGCCCCGCCTGCGCATCAACGACATGTACGCGCAGATCCTGCGCAGCAGCCGCGGTGAATCGGGCGCCGCCAATCTACAGCAGAAGCTGCAGGAAGCACGTTGGCTGATCAAGAACATCCAGCAGCGCTTCGATACGATCCTGCGTGTCTCGCAGGCCATTGTCGAGCGTCAAAAGAGCTTCTTCACGCACGGTGAAATCGCCATGCGCCCCTTGGTTTTGCGGGAAATAGCCGATACACTGGGTCTACACGAGTCCACGATCTCCCGTGTGACAACCAACAAATACATGGCGACCCCGATGGGGACGTTCGAGTTGAAGTACTTCTTCGGCAGCCATGTATCGACGGAAACCGGCGGGGCTGCGTCATCCACTGCGATACGCGCGCTCATCAAGCAACTTGTAGGAGCCGAAGACCCGAAGAATCCTCTGTCCGATAGCAGAATTGCCGAGCTGTTAGGCGAACAAGGATTCGTGGTGGCCCGTCGGACGGTGGCCAAATACCGCGAAGCCCTCAAGATCCCTGCAGTGAATTTGCGCAAGTCTTTATAGCCGCATCGCGGGCAGTTCCGGTGCGGCTCATCTTGAGAAGGAGAACCGCTATGAACTTCAAACTCAGTGGACACCACCTGGACATCACGCCCGCTTTGCGTGAGTACGTGGAAACGAAACTGGAGCGTGTGATCAGGCACTTCGATCAGGTGATTGGCGTCAGCGTGTTGCTATCGGTCGATAACCACAAGGAGAAGGATCGGCGTCAGTACGCGGAAATCAACTTGCACCTCAAGGGTAAGGACGTCTTCGTCGAATCACACCATGAAGATCTTTATGCGGCCATCGACCTACTCGTCGATAAACTGGACAGGCAAGTGATCAAGTACAAGGACCGCGTGCAGGGGCACGATCGTGACAGCATGAAGCACCAAGCCTTCCAGGCCGTGCAGATGCAGCAATAGCAGGACGGCACCGCAAAAACCGCGCCCCGAGTTGGCGCGGTTTTTTTATGCCGTGGTGCATTCGTGACGAATCCGATTGCAACGGATTTAAGTCGGGCTAAAATCTGACGAAAGTATGAATGCTGGCGTGGCGCGGTTTTTGGCGCGATGCTGGCAAAAACAGGGTCGATGCCGTGCGCAGATTGCCGGCACCGACTGATCGCAGCCCCTGGGGGATTCGCTTCTCTGCCCTGCGCGGTGCACCACTGGTGCGCCGCACAAAGCCGCGCGGCACGTGGTCTATAATGACCCCATTGTCCGCGCGCCATCTTGGTGCAGAAGGACGCCGCTCATTTCACGCATTGCACATGAATCGCTTGGCCAAACTGCTGCCGCCCGGGAACATTGCCCTCGACGTCAGCGTAACCAGCAAAAAGCGGGTATTTGAACAGGCCGGCCTGCTGTTCGAGAACAACCACGGCGTGACGCGCGCAGTCGTCACCGACAACCTGTTTGCGCGCGAGTCGCTTGGATCCACGGGCCTGGGAGCCGGCGTGGCCATTCCGCATGGCCGTATCAAAGGGCTCAAGCAACCGCTGGCTGCATTCATGCGCCTGTCCGAGCCGGTGCCTTTTGAGTCACCGGACGGCAAACCCGTCTCGTTGCTGATCTTTTTGCTGGTGCCCGAACAGGCGACCCAGCAACATCTGGAAATCCTCTCTGAAATCGCCCAACTGCTGTCCGACCGAGACATGCGCGAAGGCCTCGCCACCCTGCCGTCGCCCGAGGCGATTCACCAGCTACTGACCGACTGGCGGCCCTGATCGCAGCGCAATCGGTGGCAAGCGCAACCGATTGCGAACGCGCTATGCCCCGTCGGCACCACTGTGCCCTGCTATGGAACTGACCGGCGTCATCGCCCAATCGATCTTTGACGACAACGCAGCTGATTTGAAGCTGTCGTGGGTCGCCGGCCTGGAGGGCGCGGACCGCGCGTTCGACGTGGATTTCGCCAAGGAAGCGACGTCTGCGGCGGATCTGGTCGGGCACTTGAACCTCATCCACCCGAATCGCATCCAGGTGCTCGGCAAGCCCGAGATCACCTATTACCAGCGCTTATCGGAAGAAAACCGCAAGCGGCAGATGGGCGAGCTGATCCTGCTGGAACCGCCCTTCCTGGTCGTGGCCGATGGCGTGGATCCGCCGCCCGATCTGGAACTGCGCTGCACGCGCTCTTCCACACCGCTGTTTACATCGCCGATTTCGTCAGCCGCTGTCATTGATCATCTGCGGCTGTATCTGTCGCGCATCTCGGCACCGCGCGTGACGATGCACGGGGTGTTTCTCGACATCCTCGGCATGGGCGTGCTGATCATGGGCGACTCCGGCCTGGGCAAAAGCGAATTGGGCCTGGAGCTGATCTCGCGCGGTCATGGTCTGGTAGCCGATGACGCAGTCGATTTCGTGCGCCTCGGGCCGGACTTTATCGAAGGCCGCTGCCCGCCGCTGCTGCAGAATCTGCTGGAAGTGCGCGGTCTGGGGCTGCTCGACATCAAGACGATTTTCGGTGAGACGGCGGTGCGCCGGAAGATGAAGATCAAGCTCATCGTTCAGCTCGTGCGCCGCAACGATGGTGAGTTCGAGCGCCTGCCACTCGATTCGCAATACCTCGATGTGCTCGGCTTGCCGATCCACATGGTGAAGATCCAGGTGGCAGCCGGCCGCAACTTGGCCGTGCTGGTCGAAGCCGCCGTGCGCAACACGATCCTGCGCCTGCGCGGCATCGATACGTTGCGCGACTTCATGGACCGCCAGCGCGCCGCCATGCAGGCCGAAGCTGCCTCGCACTCGCCTCAGGGTCGCCTGCTTTAACAAAGTCGCCACAAAGTTTCGCGATCGGGCCGGTTTTACCCTAGTTTTTGGTGAGAAACGTCAACCCGTCATGCGGCCTCTCCGTTGTGGGAGGGAATGCGCCGAGCACGCACGCGGCGGCGTTCATCGCGAGCGCGGCGGCCGTCTTCGCCCGCTCTTCTGATGGTACCCAAGGAGAACACGACGATGAAACAACTGATTGCCGCTTGCGCCCTGGCGCTCCCGTTCCTGGCTGGCCAGGCATTCGGCCAAGGCAGCGCACCGGCAGCTGCGCCGGCCGCACCTGCCGCCGCTCCGGCAGCCAAGAATTCGCAGCAAGACAAGATGAAGCAATGCAACATGGACGCCGCCGGCAAGAAGGGCGACGAGCGCAAGGCATTCATGAAAGGCTGCCTGTCTGACAAGCCGGCTGCGGCTGCCAAGCCGATGACGCAGCAGGAAAAGATGGCAGCCTGCTCCAAGGCCAACAAGGGCAAGAAGGGCGACGAGTACAAGAAAGCCCAAAAAGAGTGCCTCTCGAAGGGCTGAGTATTGCTTTAGTTTCGCTTCAAAAAAGGCGGCCAGATCGGTCGCCTTTTTTACTGGTCGCTGCTTTGCAACACAGGGATGCTATCCTCGCGGCATGCGGATCATTCTCATCACCGGTATGTCGGGTTCAGGGAAATCGGTCGCCCTGAACGTGCTCGAAGACGCAGGTTATTACTGTGTCGACAACCTGCCCGCGCAGTTCATCCCCGAACTGGCGCGCTATCTGGCGGACCAGGGTTATACGCATCTGGGCGTGGCCACTGACATCCGCAGCCGTGAATCGCTGCGCAAGGTGCCCGAGACGGTCACCGTGCTGCGCAAGGAACACGACGTGCGCATGCTGTTCCTGACTGCGAGCACGAACGCGCTGGTGCAGCGCTATTCCGAGACGCGCCGCCGGCATCCGCTGTCGATCCGTAACGGCCGCCCCGATACCGCCGCCAACGTGCAAGCGGCCACCAAGGGCCTGGACACCTCGCTTATCGAAGCGATCGAAATGGAGCGCGAGCTGCTGAGCCCGCTTGCTGATCCGGCCCATCGCATCGACACGAGCACGCTGCGCACAAACGCCCTGCGCGCGTACATCAAGGAATTCATCAGCGACGAGCCGCACGACATCACGTTGATGTTCGAATCGTTCGGCTTCAAGCATGGCGTACCGACCGACGCCGATCTCGTCTTCGACGTGCGTTCGCTGCCCAACCCATACTACGACACGCAACTGCGCCCACTCACGGGGCGCGACCAGCCCGTCGTCGATTTCCTGCAAAGCCAGCCGATGGTGCTTGCGATGGCAGAGGACATTCGCGCCTACGTGGAAAAGTGGCTGCCGAGTTTCATCGCCGACAACCGCAGCTACCTGACTGTAGCGATCGGCTGCACCGGCGGCCAGCATCGTTCCGTGTACATCGCGGAACGGCTTGCCACGTACTTCCGCGCGCATGGTAATGTGTTGGTCCGCCACCGCGAATTGGCCGTAGACGGCTGAACTGCGCGCCGGACACACTCCGCGCGTCGGTCAGCTTCATTTGGATGCGGCTTGTTGCGCGGCGCCCGCGAAGGTCTTGCCGCCGCCTGCTGAAAGCCCGTCCATGCAAGAAGACATCGCTCTCTCGCCGTTCTCGCCGCTGCCGCCGCTGCCCACCGAGCTGCCGCTCTTTCCGTTGCACACGGTGCTGTTTCCGGGCGGCCTTCTCCCGCTGCGCATTTTCGAAGCCCGCTACATGGACATGGTGCGCACGTGCCTGCGCGACAAGACGCCGTTCGGCGTCTGCCTGATCGAGCGCGGCAATGAAGTCGCCACCATAGACGGCCCGACCGTACCGGTCGACGTTGGCTGCATCGCCCATATCGTCGAATGCGACATGGAGCAGCTCGGCCTGCTGATGATCAAGGTACGCGGGACGCAGCGCTTCAAGGTGCTGACGTTCGAGACCACGCCAAACGGCCTCATGCGCGGCACCGTGGAGCCCATCGGCACCGACGTGGAAGACTGCAAGGGCGAACTGTTCGACGATTGCGTGGGCGCCCTGCGCCGCATCATTACCACACTCGGCTCACGCGAAGACGGCAACGTCCCGATGGCGGAGCCCTACGAATGGACCAGCCCTAGCTGGGTCGCGAACCGGCTGTGCGAACTGCTGCCGGTGCCGCTCAAGGCCAAGCAGAAGCTGATGGAACTGATGGACGCCGGGATGCGCATCGAGATCGTCCATCGCTACATGAAGCAGCATCACATTCTGTGATGCCTTATCTGCCAAGCCCGGCCGAACTGGCTAGATCAGGCTTGGCTGCACCAGCGTCTCCAGCGCCAACTTCACCGGCGCCGGCAATCCCACCGAATTGAGTTGCGCGAGCGGTACCCAGCGCCAGTCCTCGGCGAGCGGAGCGGGCATGGTGACGTCCGCGCGCAGCAGGTGCATATGCAGACGGAAGTGCGTGAAGGTGTGCGTGAGCGCGCCGGCCGTCTCCACGGTCGAGACAGCGCCGTATGCCTGCGCAGCACGACGCACGGCGCCCGCGTCCAACGGATGCGCATCGAGCGCGTCGTCCATCTCGCCCACCAGCGGCAAGGACCACAATCCACCCCAGATGCCGCGTTGCGGACGACGCTGCAACAGCACCGCATCCTCGTGCAGCGCGATGACGAGTGTCGCGGCACGCTCGGGTATCGCCTTGCGCGGGCGCGGCACGGGCAATTCCATCACGCGTTCGGTAATGCGCGCTTCGCATAGCGATTCGAGCGGACAGGCGCGTTCGCCGGTCAGGCATGCCGGCTTGCCGCGCGTGCACACCGTGGCCCCAAGATCCATCAATCCCTGCGTGTACGGTTGAATGCCGTCTGCCGGCGGCAGCACGGCTTCGGCGATACGCCACATGCTGTCTTCGACGCGCTTGTCGCCAGGAAAGCCGTCGATGCCGAACACACGCGCGAAGACGCGCTTGACGTTGCCATCGAGAATGGCCGCACGCACGCCGTATGAGAACGCGGCAATGGCCGCGGCGGTCGAGCGGCCGATGCCCGGCAAGGTCGCCAGCACGTCGGGATCGCGCGGGAAGATGCCGCCGTGCTCCGCCACCACGATCTGCGCGCAGCGATGCAGGTTGCGCGCGCGTGTGTAATAGCCCAGGCCGGCCCAAGCAGCCATGACGTCGTCTGCCGGCGCAGCGGCCAGAGCCTGCACGGTCGGGAAGCGCTCGATGAAGCGTGCATAGTAGCCCAGCACCGCGCTCACCTGAGTCTGCTGCAGCATGATCTCTGACAGCCACGTGCGATACGCGTCGCCGGTGTTCTGCCATGGCAAGTGGTGGCGACCATGACGCTGCTGCCACGCGATCACGCGCACGGCGAAATCATCGGGAAGCGAAGGCAAAACGGCAGCAGGTTGTGCGGCGCGGCGCGTGCGGCGAGGGGTGGCGGTCATGCGTGTGATGGGGAAGCGGCGAGCAGAAGATGCGCGCTGGCGGCGATCCTACCAGAACAAAAAAGGCGCCCGCAGGCGCCTTCTCCGTAACCGACGGTGCGCGTCAGGCCGCGACCGACTGCCGCTCCAGAATCGTCCCGGCCGCAAGAATGCGATCGGTGTACTGGGCGATCGTGCCGCTGCGCTCATCCAGCGTATTGAGCAGCGCTTCGAGTTCGGTGATGCGCGCTTCCAGCGTATCGGTGGCCTCGTGAATACGCTCGATCGAATCGACACGCTTGCGCAGTTGCTTCTGGTGGTCACGCACCTGCGCTTCGAGCGGCGTCATGACCGACTTCAGCCAGATCTCGATATCGCGGTTCATGTCCTGGAAGGTATCCAGCACGCGGCTGGCCACCGTCGAGAACGCGCCGTGCACAAGCTGCGGCTTCGGGCGCGTCAGGAAGCTGAATGCGCCGAAGTGGTTGTGCGCAAGCATCAGCGTTTCTTTCAGATCGGCATCGTAGCGCGTACCCAAAAAGCGCAGCGGCGGCGACAGCGTGAAGCCGTGCTCGGCATTGAACTTCTTGTACATGCCATCGACCATCTGGTGCAGTTGGTCGATGCGATTGGCTGCATCGCGCACCAGGCCGGTGAGGTGGCCGAACAGCTTGTCCATGTCGTCACGCAGGCCGCGGGAGAACACGCGCTCCTTCATCTTCTCGCGCGCCTCGCGCATGGTCGAGCGGATCTGCTTGAGCTGCACACTCTTGATGATCTCTGCGCTGTGGCGGCCGAACACCGTACGCAGCGCCTGGAACTTGGCGATGCTCTGCTCGAACTCTTCCTTCTCGCCCTGCACGCGCATCAGCATGTGCTTGACCATCGTATGGTTCTTGCCGCGCAGGCCGCGCAGTTCGAACAACTGCTCGACGATGTCGCGGCGGCGCATCTGCAGCAGTTGCTGCGCGCCGGTGGCCATGTCCTTCACCGCCAGTTGAACCTGCTCGGTGACGATCTCGCGACGCTGCGGAATCAACTGATCCGACAGCACCGACTCCAGCTCCGGCAGCCGGCTCTTGGCCAGCAGCTCATGGTCATGGCTGACCTTGGCGACCAGGCCCTTCTGTGCCGACACCGGATACACGCGCTCGACATCGATATCGAGCACCTGCGCCGTCGTCATGATCTGGCGGCTGACTTCGCTCTCGACTTCCTCTTCGGACTTGAGCGGATCCCACAGGCCGTCGACCTTGTTGAGCACCGCGATGCAGCCTTTGCGCTGACCACCGCCCACATGCGAGCGCCAAAGTTCCAGGTCACTCTTGGTCACGCCGGCATCCGCCGCCAGCACGAACACGACGACGTGCGCATCCGGAATCAGGCGCAGCGTCAGCTCCGGCTCGGTACCAATGGCGTTCAGGCCCGGCGTATCCAGGATCACCAGCCCCTGCTTGAGCATCGGGTGCGGGAAATTGATGATCGCGTGACGCCACTTCGACACTTCGACCGTACCCGCGGCATCCACCGAGAACGCGGCATCCGGATCCGCGTCGTTATAGAGGCCCAGCTGCTCGGCTTCTTCCTTGGGCACGCGCACGGTTTCCACCACGTGGCGGAACGCTTCGAGCATGCCCTCGGGCGACGACGGATCGAGCGGCACGGACAGCCAGTGGCTGCCCGCATCGCGAAAATCAGCGGTCGATGCATCATGCAGACGCGTCTCGATCGGCAGCAGGCGGATCGACGGCGGATAGCTTTCGTCGTACATCAGCTCGGTCGGACACATCGTGGTCCGGCCCGCCGACGACGGCAAAATGCGGCGGCCAAAATCCGCAAAGAAGATGGCGTTGATCAGCTCGCTCTTGCCGCGCGAGAACTCGGCAATAAAGGCAACCTTCAGTTTGTCGCTGCGCAGGACACCGCGAATGCGCTGCGCGCGCATGTCAGCCTGGGCGTCGTACAGCTCCTGGGCTTGCAGCCAGTCCTGGAATTCCCCCACCGACTGCAGTACCGAAGCGCGCCAGGCGCTGTACTGCTCGAACTGTGTGCTCAGTGTGTTGTTCATCGTTCTGTCTTATTGTGTGCGCGACCCGACCGCAAAGAAATGCACGCGCCCCTCGACATCGCTGTTCCGCCCAATTACGGCACAGAAATGCACAAATTTAGGTGGAACGATACAGCGAACCGCCAGCTTCCGGGCGAACTTTCCGCAAGGTTCTCCAGCCCGGGCAGACAAGTGTTGCGGGATGCCATCGGCGGCCGGACACCCCACTTCAAAAACCTTGCGAAAAGGCAGTCGGATCGCTCCAGCACCACGTTTTCAGGCGGCTTTCGATGCCCTTGGCAGACCGATCAGCGCTGGCAGGTCGGGCAATAGAACGTGGAGCGCTGCCCCTGGACAATCTGGCGGATCGGCGTGCCGCACACGCGGCACGGCAGACCGGCGCGGTCGTACACGAAGGCTTCGAGCTGGAAGTAGCCGCTTTGCCCATCTGACCCGACAAAGTCGCGCAGCGTGCTGCCGCCCCGTGCAATGGCATCGGCCAACGTGGCGCGAATGGCATCGGCCAGCGCCGCATAGCGTGGCCGGCTGATGCGGCCCGCCGCCGTGGTCGGACGGATCCCAGCGCGGAACAGACTCTCCGAACAATAGATATTGCCGACGCCGACCACGATATCGCCTGCCAGCAGCGCCGACTTGATGGCAACCCGGCGCCCGCGCGTGCGGGCAAACATCCAGTCGCCGTCGAATCGCGCATCGAACGGCTCAATGCCGAGATTACGCAGCAGCGGGTGTTCGGCCAAGCCGGCTTCGTCCCCGGCGTGCCAGAGCACGGCGCCGAAGCGGCGCGGATCCCGATAGCGCAGTGTGATGGGTACGCCAGTTGCGTCGGCGAGTTCGATGTCGACGTGATCGTGCGGGCCAGGCGGCACGGGCGCCTCCAGCACGCGCAACGTGCCGGTCATGCCCAGATGGATCAACAGCCAGCCGCCTGTAGCCTCGGCATCGGCCTGGCTTGCGGATTGGCTTACCGCGGGCATGCATTCGATGAGCAGGTATTTACCCCGGCGCAGCAAGCGCGTGACTGTGAGGCCCGCGAGCAACTCCGGCAACGCCGGATCGATCGGCCAGCGCAAGCCGTGATGGCGCACCACTGCGCGCACGATACGTCGCCCCGTAATATGCGGTAGCAAACCCAGGCGAGTGACCTCGACCTCCGGCAACTCAGGCATCGAACCTCCATCCCATGTGCTGCTCCAACCTTTTTTACGATGCGGGCGATTGTAGCGGTCAGGCTACAATGCCCTGAACCCTTATCCGGAGCTTCGAGACCATGCCTCACGCCCTCTCACGTTCGCCTGCGATGCAACGCCCGCAGCGATTTCCGCGCAGCCGAACGGCCCTCCTGGCCGCGCTGGTGGCGGGAGGGCTGATGAGCCTGCCGGCCTGGTCGTCGCAGTCGGCTGCCGGCGCACCACTCGTTGCCCAAGCGGCGCAGGAAAGCGGCGCAGGCGGCCGCGCAGCCATCCAAATTGAGCGCTCGCGCCCGCGTACTGGTCTGTTGAGTTCGGAGCGCACAGATCTGCCGCGTGTCGCGCTCACTGAAGACATCATGTACCGCGTGCTGGCATCGGAGGTGTCACTGCAGCGCGGGCTGGTCGAACCGGCGTACCGCACCTACCTCGCACTCGCACAGGAGACGCGCGACCCCCGCTTTGCCCAGCGCGCCACGGAAATCGCATTTCTGACACGCTCCCCCGCACAAGCCCTGACCGCCGCGCGCCTGTGGGTGGAGCTATCACCGACGTCCATGCCGGCACGCCAGGTGCAGCAGCTCCTGCTGGTGGCCACGGGCCAGTGGTCGGAAGTCGAACCGATGCTGCAGGCGCAGTTGAACAAGGTCTCGCCCGGCCAGCGTGCCGATGCCCTGCTGCAATTGCAGCAGCAGATGTCCAAGAGCAGCGATCCGGCGGGTGCCGTAGGCGCGCTGCAGCGTATCGCCTCGCATGACATGCAGCGCCCCGAAACGCATCTGGCCCTGGCACGAGCGAAGGTTGCCGCCAAGGATGTCCCCGGCGCGCTGACAGAATTGGACGCCGCGCTCAAGCTGCGCCCCGGTTATGAAGACGCCGCCATCCTCGCCGCCGAACTGCGTGCCGATGGCGATCCCGATGCCGCCATCGCTGGCCTGCGCAGCTTCCTGAAAGCAGCACCAGCCTCCATCGACGGCCATCTGACGCTCGCCCGCCTGTACCTCATGCGCAATCAGCAAGACAAGGCGCGCGCTGAATTCGAAGCGCTCAAGAAGATCGCGCCCAACGATGCGCGCATCACGCTTGCCCTGGGCCTGCTGAACCTGCAACAGCGCCAATACGACGACGCCGAGCGTTACCTGAAGGAATACGTCGCCGCCACCGCCAAGTCGCCCACGCTGAGCCCCGAACCTGGCTACCAGGGCCTCGCCCAACTGGCTGAAGAAAAGCGCGACTACGCCGCCGCGCTGGGCTGGGTCGACAAGATCACCGGTTCCGCCAACGGCGACGCCGATGGCCAGACCGCACTGGCAGCGGGCATCAAGCGCGGCCAGCTCCTCGGCAAGCTGCGCCGTATCGACGAGGCACAGCAGACCTTCGACGAGCTCGTCGCCGATTCCGAAGACGTGCCCGACGGCCCGCGCCGCCAGGCCCTGATGGACGGCATCCGCCAGGCAGAAATCGGCATGCTGATGGACGCCAAGGCCTACGGCCGCGCCCGCGCCCGCGTCAACGAGCTGCTCAAGAGCGATCCGGACAACGTCGAATACACGTACCAACTGGCGATGCTCGAAGAGCACGACGGCCACTACGACAACATGGAAACGCTGCTGCGCAAGGTGATTGACCTGCGCCCCGGCCAGGCCATCGGCTACAACGCGCTCGGCTACTCGCTGGCCGATCGCAACGTGCGCCTGCAGGAAGCGCAGGAGCTGCTGGAGAAAGCGGTGTCGCTGGCGCCGGACGATCCCTACATCGCCGACAGCCTCGGCTGGGTCAAATACCGTCGCGGCGATCTGCCCGCCGCCACCGACATCCTGCGCAAGGCGTGGGCTGCCGCCCCGCAAGCCGAAATCGGCGCACACCTGGGCGAAGTGCTGTGGCAATCGGGCAAGCAGGACGACGCGCGCCAGATCTGGACCGAAGCGTCCAAGCTGGACGTGAACGATTCCACGCTGCGCGACACGCTGCGCCGCTTCGGCCAGCCGGTGCCCAATGTTCCCGTGAGTGCAAATTGATGGCGATGCGGTTCACGCGCGCGCTTGGCGCGCTGATGCTTGGCGCTGGCTGCGCGCTGTTCAGCGGCTGCGCAAACTTGCGGCCAGCCAACGATCTTTTCGCCGGCGCGCAAGACGCCGATGCCACCATCACGCGCTATCAGGGTCGCTTCTCAGCCCATTACACGCAGAACAATGCCGAGCAAAGCGCCGTCGGCAGCTTCCTCTGGCGTGAGCGCGGACCCGATGTGCAGCTTGAGCTGATGTCGCCACTGGGCCAGACGCTGGCCATCGTCAGCCAGAGCAACCAGGGCGCCACGCTCGAACTGCCGAACCAGCCGCCGCGCCGCGCCCCCGAAGTCGACACGCTGATGCAGGATGCGCTCGGCTTTTCGCTGCCGGTCTCCGGCCTGCGGGACTGGTTGCGCGCCCGCCCCGCTCCCGGTACACCGGCACGCGTGGCGCGTGACGCGCAATCGCGCCCCGAAACCATCGAGCAGAACGGCTGGACCGTCCACTACGTCGCCTGGACTGACGACGGCAATAATGCCGACGGCGCCAAGGCCAGCATCCGCCGGCTCGATCTTGACCGCCCGCAGGGCACCAATGGCCCGCTCTCGGTGCGGCTCGTGCTCGACCGGTAACGCCTCGCTTCATCATGTCTTCCGCACCCGTCGAGCTGCGTGATTGCCCAGCGCCCGCCAAGCTCAACCTCTTCCTGCACGTGGTCGGCCGCCGGCCCGATGGCTACCATCTGCTGCAAACCGTCTTCCAGCTGATTGACTGGAGCGACACGCTGCATTTCGCGCGCCGCACCGACGGCCGTCTCGTGCGCATCACCGATATCCCCGGCGTGCCCGCCGATGACGACCTCGTGATCCAGGCCGCGCGCCTGCTGCAAGCGGAAACCGGCTGCACCTACGGCGTCGACATCGCCATCGAGAAACGCCTGCCGATGGGCGGTGGCATTGGCGGTGGCTCGTCTGATGCCGCCACCACGCTGCTTGCGCTCAATCGTCTCTGGGGCCTCGACCTGCCGCGCACACAACTGATGAAGATCGGCCTCAAGCTCGGCGCCGACGTGCCCTTCTTCGTGTTCGGCCAGAACGCCTTCGCCGAGGGAATCGGAGAAGAACTCACGCCTGTCACGCTGCCGCCAGCCGCCTTCGTGGTGATTCACCCACGCGTGCATGTACCCACCCCCGCAATTTTTTCCGATGAAGGGTTGACACGCGATACGCCACTCACCATAATTACGGACTTTCCTGACCAACAAATTGTTTTCGCTTACGGTCGCAACGATCTGCAAGCAGTGGCGGAAAGGAAATACGGCGAAATCGCCCGAGCACTTGTCTGGCTGCGTCAATTCAGCCCTCTGGCAAGAATGACCGGATCCGGTGCCTGCGTGTTTGCTCCGTTCGACAACGTCGAGCATGCGCAAGCGGTAGCGGATCAGGTGCCTTCCGAATGGGAAGGTCGGTGTGCGGCAGGTCTGACGCATCACCCGCTCGCAAGATTTGCTGTGTAAGGTTTGCAGTTATCGCTTCTGCAATGGAGGCGGTAACCGATAGGTTGTGTAGGGGCGTCGCCAAGCTGGTTAAGGCACCGGATTTTGATTCCGGCATGCGTAGGTTCGAATCCTTCCGCCCCTGCCATTTTCTTCCTCACGTTCCCAGCAATAGCCCGGTTGGTGCTTTAACTGACCGGCGCGTCTGAAGTCGAAAAACAGGTGCCCCGATGAGCAGCGAAGGCTTGATGGTTTTTACCGGCAACGCCAACCCGAAACTCGCCGAAGCTGTCGTCAAGCACCTAGGCATTCCCCTAGGCAAGGCCCTCGTCGGCCGATTCTCCGATGGTGAAGTCCAGGTCGAGATCCAGGAGAACGTGCGCGGCAAGCACGTGTTCATCCTGCAATCCACCTGCGCCCCGACCAACGACAATCTGATGGAACTGATGGTGATGGTCGATGCGCTCAAGCGCGCGTCTGCCCGGCGCATCACGGCCGCCATCCCCTACTTCGGCTACGCCCGCCAAGACCGTCGCCCGCGTTCGGCGCGTGTGGCGATCACCGCCAAGGTCGTGGCCAACATGCTGGAAGTCGCAGGCGTCGAGCGCGTGCTGACGATGGACCTCCACGCTGACCAAATCCAAGGCTTCTTCGATATCCCGGTCGACAACATCTACGCGTCGCCGATTCTGCTCGAAGACCTGCGCAAGAAGAACTACGAAGATCTGCTGGTGGTGTCGCCCGACGTCGGCGGCGTGGTGCGCGCACGTGCCCTCGCCAAGCAACTCGGCGTGGATCTGGCGATCATCGACAAGCGTCGCCCGAAGGCCAACGTGGCCGAGGTGATGAACATCATCGGTGAAGTCGACGGCCGCAACTGCGTGATCATGGATGACATGATCGACACCGGCGGCACGCTGTGCAAAGCGGCGCAGGTGCTCAAGGAGCGCGGTGCCAAACAAGTGTTTTCGTATTGCACGCATCCGGTGCTGTCGGGCGGCGCGGCTGCCCGCATTGCAGACTCGGCGCTCGACGAAGTGGTCGTGACCGACACCATCCCGCTGCGCGAAGACGCTATCAAGTGCGGCAAGATCCGCCAGCTCTCGACGGCACCGCTGCTGGCCGAGACGTTCACCCGCATCGTGCGCGGTGACTCGATCATGTCGCTGTTTGCTGAATAATTCGGCAGCCAGGCGGCTTACTGTTATAATTCAAGGCTTTACTGCAGAAAACGTCGATTAGACGGCACTTCTGCGGTGTCTGCGGGGCGCAATATGGCGCCCCGTTCACCAGACGGCTTGGTCGCGAGTCGTCTTTTTCGTTTGGAGCAATCATGAAAGTTGTCGCTTTCGAGCGTAGCGTTCAGGGCACTGGTGCGAGCCGCCGCCTGCGCAATTCCGGCAAGACCCCGGCCATCATTTACGGTGCTGGCACCGAGCCGAAGCTGATCGAACTCGATCACAACGCGCTGTACCACGCACTGAAGAAGGAAGCCTTCCACTCGTCGATCCTCGACATCGAAGTGGCTGGCAAGGTGGAAAAGGCGCTGCTGCGCGACTTCCAACTGCACCCGTTCAAGCAACTGGTTCTGCACGTCGACTTCCAACGCGTGTCGGCCAAGGAAAAGATCCACGTCAAGGTGCCGCTGCACTTCCTGAACCAGGAAACCGCACCGGGCGTGAAGCTGGGCCACGGCATCGTGAACCACATCCTGAACGACGTTGAAGTGTCGTGCCTGCCGGCGGACCTGCCGGAGTTCATCGAAGTGGATCTGGGTACGCTGGAAATCGGCCAGACCCTGCACATCGCTGACCTGAAGCTGCCGAAGGGCGTGACCATCCTCACCCACGGTGGCGATGAGAACCCGGCTGTTGCCAACATCAGCGTGCCGGCTGGCGAGAAGTCCGCCGCCGCCGAAGAAGGCGCTGCTGCTGCAGGCGAAGACAAGCCGGCAGCCTAAGTTGCCGCACCTCGCACTTCGGTGCGAGCGAAAAAGCCCGCCGAGCTCGTCTCGCCGGGCTTTTTTTCTGCCTGAGCGGGGCGAGCCACACCGCTTTCAGGCTGCGGAAAGCAGCTATGCTTGTAGGATCAAGGGGCGCTTCCTGCACCCCAACCTGATACGAATCGCATGATCAAACTCATCGTCGGGCTCGGCAATCCGGGCGCCGAATATGCGGCGACGCGACACAACGCTGGCTTCTGGCTGGTCGACCAACTCGCGCGCATGGGCAACGTGACGTTGCGCAACGAGACGCGCTTTCACGGCTATGCCGCGCGCGCCAACCTTTGGGGCAACGAGGTGTGGCTTCTGCAGCCGCAAACCTTCATGAACCGTTCGGGCCTGGCCACCGTGGCGTTGGCCCGCTTCTACAAGGTCATGCCCGATGAAATCCTGGTCGTGCACGACGAACTGGATCTGCCGCCTGGCGCTGTCAAACTCAAGCTCGGCGGCGGTTCCGGGGGGCATAACGGCCTGAAGGACATTGCCGCACACCTGACCACGCAACAGTTCTGGCGGCTGCGGCTGGGCATCGGCCACCCGCGCAACCTGTTGCCGCCCGGCACGGCACCGTCCGGTCAGCATGATGTCGCCAACTTCGTGCTCAAAGCACCTCGCAAGGAAGAGCAGGACCTCATCGACCGCGCCATCGATCAGAGCCTGGATGCGCTGCCCGAACTGATTGCCGGCAACGCCGAGAAGGCCATGATGCGCCTGCACACCGCGCGCTGATCCGCCGACACCGAGGAGACCGCCATGACACCGTTTGCCAAACTGACCTCACGCGCCGCCGTGCTGGCGGGTCTGGCGCTCGGCCTGGCGGCTAGCCTGCCGGCGCAAGCGCAGGTGTATCGCTGCAGCGAGAATGGCCAGACGACCTATTCCGACCATCCCTGCGGTACGCGCGCCCAGCCCGTGCCGATGATCGACAACACACCCAGCGCCGCCGATCAAAAGGCTGCCCGCGAACGCGCCAGCGCCGAAGCCGCTGAAGTGCAGCAGATGGAAACCGCGCGCCGCAAAGCGCAGGCTGCGGAAGACGCTCGCCAAGCCCAGATGGCCGCGCAGGCGGCCGAACAGGCACGCCGCGAGCAACGGCAGAGAGTGGTGGTTGCGCAGGAAGGCGTTCGATACTGCCATCGCGTCTACGTGGGTCCGTTGCCGTACCCGGTGCCATATCCGCAACCCTATCCGACGCCGATGCCGGTCATTCGCCAACCTCCCGCGCCGGTTGCGGGCGCGCTGCGCCAACCTGGCAATGGCCCGAAGCCGTTCGCGCAAGCACCATTGGCGCCCACACCGATCGTGCCGCGCCTACCGCATCCGCATTACCCGCACTACCGCATCGTCTGCGAACCGGGCTATGCGTACGAAGGACCGGAAGATCTGCTGCCGATCCAATAGACGTGCTGCCAACAAACGGCAGGCACCAATGAAAAGAGACGGCCAAAGCCGTCTCTTTTTTGTGCTCACGCCGCGCGCGGTGGTGCCGAGGTGAGCTGGGTGTACTTCTGCATCAACTGCTCGTGCGTTTCCTCATGGGCCGGGTCTTTGGGGATGCAATCCACCGGACAGACCTGCTGACACTGAGGCTCGTCAAAGTGGCCGACGCATTCGGTACATTTGCCCGGGTCGATCACGTAGATCTCCGGGCCCATCGAAATCGCGCCGTTGGGGCACTCAGGCTCGCATACGTCGCAATTGATGCACTCATCGGTGATTATGAGCGCCATGATGCCTTCCTTGAAATGGCCGGCGAGCCCGCGCTCGCCAAAGCGTCATTTTATTCCGATTTGCCCGACCCCTCCGTCTTGCCGGTCTTTTCCTTGAGCCACTTTTCGACCGACGGGAACACGAACTTGCTCACATCGCCGCCAAGCACGGCGATTTCTCGCACGAACGTGCCCGAGATGAACTGGTATTGATCCGACGGCGTGAGGAACATGGTTTCCACGTCGGGCAGCAGATAGCGGTTCATGCCGGCCATCTGGAATTCGTATTCGAAGTCCGACACGGCGCGCAGGCCCCGAACGATGACGCGCGCGCCGTTCTTGCGCACGAAATCCTTCAAAAGGCCGGAAAACCCTTCCACCCGCACGTTCGGGTAATGGCCCAGCACTTCACGGGCGATCTCGATGCGCTCTTCCAGAGCGAAGAACGGCCGCTTGTTCGGACTCTGCGCCACCCCGACAATCAGCTCGTCGAAGATGTTGGACGCACGCCGCACGAGGTCTTCGTGGCCGCGCGTGAACGGATCGAAAGTGCCGGGATAAACCGCGATCACCATGGTTCCTCCACCAAGGGGAAAAGAGCATCCGCAAGCGTCGGCGTGGGACATGGCCGCGCCGGTACTGCGTTCGGACACCGTTGCGTTATCGAGCGCGGCAGATCCCGAGCCTGCCGCCTGTGCCACCGACATACACCGGGCGTACCCGCCTTGCAGGTGCCGCCCGATGCTCATGCATCGGTTGCGAGCGGCGTAGTTTAACCGTTTTTGCGGAGCAGCAAATGTGCATGCACCGCACCGGCGCGCAGGTGTTTATGGAGCACCAGATCGGCCGGCAGCGCGACAGGAGCGGCCGGCTGGTCGCCATGTGAATCAGTACTCACATCGACCAACGACTGCGACGCTTCAACGTAGATCACGCCTCCTGGCTTGACCACCCGCGTCGCGGCCTCCAACGCACGCAGTGCCCAATCCTGTGCAAACGGCGGATCGATGAACACCGCATCGAGCGCAGCATCGGGCTGGCGAGCGAGCCAGGCAAAGGCGTCGCCCGAAACGATGTCGACCATGCTCGCGCCAAGCTTGTCACGGATGGCCTGCAACGCGCGCACGGCCGGGGCGTGGTTTTCGACGAGTGTCACGTGCGCGGCGCCGCGCGAAGCCGCCTCAAAGCCAAGGGCACCGGTGCCGGCAAAGAGATCGGCGCAGCGCCAGCCGGTCAGGTCCTGGCCGAGCCAGTTGAAGACGGTCTCGCGGACGCGGTCGCTGGTCGGGCGCAGGCCCTCGGCGTCGACGACAGGGAGCGGCGTGCGCTTGTATTGCCCGCCGATGATGCGAACCTGCTGCGGTGCGCGCGCATGCGACGTGGCGGTCTTGGCCTTGGGGCCTTTGGAGCTGGGGGTACGAGGTGCCATGGGCGCGATTTTAGGGGCTGTTGCTCCATAAAACGAGCGCAAACAAAAACCGGCGGGGGATGCCGCCGGTTTTTTCCGATACAGCCGCCATGCGTCAGTTCGTGGCGGCTTTGTCCGGACCGCCCACCACGATCGTCGCCATGGTCTGCGGTTGCAGCGCACGCTGGAATGCCGTGCGCACCTGGTCACGCGTGACCGCCGCGATGCGCTGCGTCCACGTATCCAGGTAGTCGAGCGGCAGGTTGTACCAGCCGATGTTGGCCACGTTGTCCAGCAACTTGCGGTTGCTGTCCAGGCGCAGCGGGAAACCGTTGACGAGGTTGTCCTTGGCGGCCTTCAGTTCCGCGTCGGTTGGGCCGTCGGCGACGAACTTTGCAACGGTGTCACGCACCACGCCCAGCGCTTCTTCGGTCTGGTCCTTGCGCGTCTGCAGCTCCAGCTCGAACGGCCCGGGCTGCGCAGCCGGTGCGAAATAGCTGCCGATGCTGTACGTCAGGCCGCGCTTCTCGCGAACTTCGTTGGTCAACCGTGCGCTGAAACCGCCGCCGCCCAGCACATAGTTCCCAACCAGCAGCGGGAAGTAATCCTTGTCGCCACGCGCAATGCCCGGTTGGCCGAGGATGATGGTCGCCTGCTGCGCCGGATGCGGAATGCGGATCGTCTCCGCCTTCGCCAGCGGCATCTTCACATCGGGCAGCGCCGGCGGCGTGGCACCGTCAGTGGGCAAGCCGCGCGTGACCTGCTCGGCGATGGCCTCGGCTTCCTGGCGGCTGATCGCACCGATCAGCGTCACCACCGCGCGCTTGGCCGTGTAGTTGGCCTGGTAGTAGCGCACGATGTCGTCGCGCGTGATGCTCTCCACCGTTTCCGGCGAAGCGGTCTGCCCGTACGGATGCGTGCCGTAAATGGCCTTGCCGAACGCACGCTCGGCCAGCACCGACGGCTTGGTCAGCGATTCGCGGATGGCGGCCACCAAGCGCTGCTTGTCCCGCGCGAGCACCGCGTCGGGGAAAGTCGGCGCCGAGACAATCTGTGTCATCAGCGCGATGGCCGGGCCGCGCTCGACGGGGTCGGACAGCGTGCGCAGGCGCAGGCTCGTGCGGTCACCACCGGCACCGCCGCCAAAGCTCGCGCCCACGTCGGCAAACGCATCGGCAATCGCCGCTTCATCGCGCGCGGGTGCATTGCCCTGCGCGGCCACGCCCTTGTCGAGCATGCCGGCCGTGAGCGAGGCGAGGCCCACCTTCGCAGCTGGCTCATAGCGCGAACCCGCGTCCACGTCGAGATTGATGTCGAGCATCGGGATCGACGGGCTCGGCACGAAGAACACGCGCGCGCCGGTCGGCGCCGTCCAGTGTTCAATGGGCAGCGCGGCCAGGGCACTCTGCGCCGCCGCTGCAACAATGGCGACCAGCGCCGTCTTGAGGGTCAGAGACATGGCGCGCATCAACGCAGCCCTCCTTCTTCGCGCATGCCCGGAACAGGCTTGCGCGCCGGTTTGTTGGGATCGATCGGTTGCGGCAGCAGCGTGGCGACGACGAGGTTGTCTTCGCTGAAGTACGTCTGCGCAACGTGCTGAATCTGCGCCGATGTCACGGCCTTGATCTTTTCAAGCTGGCGATCGATGGACCGCCACGACAGACCGCTCATCTCGTTCATGCCGATCTCCATGCCCTGGCCGAACACCGAGTCGCGCTTGTAGATCTGCGCGGCCACAACTTGTGCCTTCACGCGCTTCAGTTCGGCATCCGTCACACCTTCCTTGGCGATGCGCTCGATCTGCGCGCGCAGCGCCTGTTCGATCTCGGCGGTGGTGTGACCGTCGGCGGGCGTGCCGTCCATCAGGAAGATCGACGGGCCGCGGTTGAGGCCGTCGTAGCCGGCGTTGACATCGTCGGCAATGCGCTTTTCGCCCTTGACGAGTTGGCTCGACAGGCGCGCGTTGTCATAGCCATCGAGCACGGCCGACAGGACTTCCAGCGCGTACGGGTCAACGTCCTTTTCCACATCGCTCAGGCGCGGCACCTTGTACGCCAGCACAACGTACGGGTTCTCGGCGGGCGCCTTCACCCAGATACGCTTCACGCCAATCTGCTTGGGCTCCTCCTGCGCATAGCGGCGCGGCAATGCATGCGGCTTAAGCTTGCCGTAGGTGCGCTGCGCCAGGCGGAAGACTTCGTCGGGTTTCACATCGCCCGCGACGATCACGGTGACGTTGTTGGGCGTGTACCAGGCGTGGTACCAGTTCTGCGCGTCCTGCACCGTCATCGTGTCGAGATCGCCCGGCCAGCCGATGGTCGGGTTGCGGTACGGCGCGGCGTTGAACAGCGTGGCGAGCATCTGCTCGTAGACGGTGGAACGGGCGGAGTCGTCGATGCGCATGCGGCGCTCCTCCTTCACCACGTTCATCTCCGGCTTGAACTCCTTGTCGGTCAGCTGGAGATTGGCCATGCGGTCCGCCTCAAGGGCCATCACGTCGCCAAGATGCGACTTCTCGATCTGCTGGAAGTACATCGTGAAATCGCGCGTGGTCATGGCGTTTTCGCGGCCGCCCATGGCCGCCACGCGGCGGGAGAACTCGCCGGGGCCAACAGCCTTGGTGCCCTTGAACATCATGTGCTCGAGCATGTGGGCGACGCCTGTGGTGCCGTTGTGCTCGTCGATGCTGCCGGCGTGATACCAGACCATGTGCGCCACGGTGGGGGCGCGGTGGTCTTCCTTGACGATCAGCTGCAGGCCGTTCGGCAGCTTGTATTCGTGCGTGTCGGACTGGCTGGCGCCCACCTTGGCAACGCTGGCGGTGGCAACTGGGCGCCCTGGTGCGGCTGCCAACTCCTGCGCGCCAACATGGCCGGCCAGCAGGCCCGCCGCCAGGGCCGTCGCGGCCAATTGCCAGGCTCGCAACCGGGCCCGGTTTGAAACGATTCGCATGGAAGAGCGCATATGGGCTGTCTGATAAAATTCGACGCTTGATTCTAACGGCGAAATAGACTGCCTTTTACGATGTTTAGTTTCTGGAAGAAGCGCAAGGCAGAGCCCCAACCGGCCGCCGAACCCACGCCCGCCGCGGCGCCCGAAGCCGCGCAGGCGCCTGCCCCGGCTGCCATCCCTGCCGTCGCTCCCGCACCCGCACCGGTTGCAGCACCCCAGCCCGTCGCTGCACCTGCCCCCGTAGCCGTACCCGTCGCCGCGCCGGCCCACGTGGCCGTGCCCGACGCACCTGCCGAGCAGCCTGTGCTCGACGTGCAAGCCGACGACGTCGAAACCGTGCCCACGCCCGCCGTCATCGAACAGGCCCGCAAGGGCTGGATGTCGCGCCTGCGCTCCGGCCTGTCGAAGACGAGCAAGGGTCTGACCACGCTGTTCGTCGGCGTGAAGGTCGACGAAGCGCTCTTCGAAGAGCTGGAGACCGCGCTGCTGATGGCCGATGCCGGTGTCGACGCCACCGAATACCTGCTGGGGGAACTGCGCCGCCGCATCAAGGCCCAGCGCATTGAAACCGCCGAAGGCGTGAAAACCGCCCTGCGCGACCTGCTGGTCGAGCTGCTGCACCCCCTGGAAAAAACCATGGTGCTTGGCCGCGAACAGCCGATGGTGATCATGATCGCGGGCGTCAACGGCGCCGGGAAGACGACCAGCATCGGCAAGCTGTGCAAGCACTTCCAGACCTACGGCCAGTCAGTACTGCTGGCCGCGGGCGACACGTTCCGCGCCGCCGCGCGAGAGCAACTCGTGGTCTGGGGACAGCGCAACAACGTCACAGTGGTGGCTCAGGAATCGGGCGACCCGGCCGCGGTGATCTTCGATGCAGTGAACGCCGCACGCGCACGCGGCATCGACATCGTCATGGCCGATACCGCCGGCCGCCTGCCGACGCAACTGCACCTGATGGAAGAGCTCAAGAAAGTGCGCCGCGTGACCGCCAAGGCGATGGCCACAGCCCCGCATGAAACGCTGCTGGTGATCGACGGCAACACGGGGCAGAACGCCCTCGCGCAAGTCAAAGCCTTTGACGAAGCGCTGGGCCTCACGGGCCTGATCGTCACCAAGCTGGATGGCACTGCCAAGGGCGGCATCCTGGCCGCCATCGCACGGCAGCGGCCGGTGCCGGTGTACTTCATCGGCGTGGGTGAACAGGTGGAGGATCTGCAGCCGTTTTCCGCGCGTGAATTTGCGGATGCGCTGTTGGGTTGACCATCCTCGCGCACAACGCTTCAACGTAAGAACGCCCTGATTTGATCAGGGCGTTTCTATTTGCGGCCGAACCTGTCGGCGCTCTGCATTTACCAACACCTCGCGCGTATTAAGGCTCAACTAGCAGCCTCCGGCCAGCATGCACCCTGCGCTGATTTCAAGCACCCATTGAATTGGAATTGTCTGATTGAGATTCAGCGCGTAGCGCTGCTCCAATGGAGCACTTCAGCGAAGTGCTCCATTGGAGATAGCAGATGCAAGACACACAATCTGGCAAGGTCTACGTTGCGGCGTTCAACGGCGCGAAGACAGCCAACGGCGGCGAGGTCATTCAGGGCTCTTGCAGCATCCAAGATAGCGGACACACGCTCCTGCTCGTGGGCGATGAAGCTGTCTACCCAGACGGCAGCGTGGCTGCCATTACCGCGGGTGCGGGCATGGCGATGGTGGACGACGATCGTCCCGTTGCGATTATTGGCAGCCCACTGAGCAACGGCGACACCATTGTTTCGTCGCCAATCACGGCCCTGACTTTCGATGAACCGGCGGACGCGCCCATCATCGGCCTGCTTGACCCGGCGTACCGTCCGGAGCCGGCGACCGGCAGCGTGATCTGAGGGGGCCGATCATGGAAGACATGCGCCCCGGCCTCAGGCATGGTGACTTAACAACGACGGGTGGCGTCATCATAGCCACCGGCAGGATGCGGTTCCACGGCAAAGAGGTGGCTGCGGAAGGGGATCTGGCAACTTGCCCAGCCTGCAAATCCATGGGCCGCCTAGTCAATGACGCCTACCCAGCGTTCGGGCTTCCGGGCGGTCGCCAGCTCGCCATTCAAGGTGCGTGGATCTTCTGCAAATGCGCCAATCCCCCTCGTGCGATTGCTTCGACGGACAAGTTTCGGGTTGCGGTGAATCGGATGACTGCATCCGATGCCAAGTCCCAATCAAGCACGCACACCCCGATCTTCGATGAGCAATTCCTGCTGAAGGATCGCCAGGGCAATCCGCTATCAAATACGTACTACACGGCCAAGCTACCCAACGGGAAAATCAAACACGGGACCACTGATCAGTTCGGCCGCACCAAACGCATCAGACCAATGATTCACAAAAAATTGCCGTTTTCATTGGACATCGGGAGAACGCTTAATGCCGGATGCAATTTGCATTACCACAACCAACAACACCTCAGACTCCTGTGTTCCAGTTACTGTAACGAGATTATCGAAGCCATGGAAGGTATCAGATGAGGGACTATCTTTCACCGCCGTATGGGAATCAGGGTTGCTGAACGGAGTTAACTTTCAAGGACACGTTGTTACGGACGGATTCATATTGAAGGCATATTACGATAACGTGGGAATCTTGACCGTTGGATGCGGACATAGAGTTCTTCAAGCCGACAACATATCCGCCGGCCAAACCATTTCCCTAGAGCGGGCCAGAGAATTTAAGAGGAAAGATATTTCGATTTCCGAACGTCGAATCAATAACGACGTACATGTTCCACTTCTACAATATGAATATGACGCCCTTGTTAGCATTGTTTACAATACCGGGGCTGGGCAAGGGGCAAACTCGTTGATTCAGAAAGTCAATACAGGTGACTACCTTGCAACGGCGAAGTTCCTGCCAGGCTATCGCGTTGGAACCAATAGAGGCGTGCAGGCAAGGCGCGCTTCGGAGGCACGACTTTTCACAACCGGCGTTTATGATGCATCCCACTAAAATAGTCGCACCAATCCTGATAACGGTATCGGGCTTCGCTTTTTCGGCTGCAGATAACAAATCCGATTGCCTGAAGCACCTTGGGGGCGGATATGGGGATGCACAATGTTACCAAGCACTAAGAATTAATCTCACCAAAGAGAACGCGAGAATTTACAAGAGCGTTTCCAAATCAATTCCCCATGGAAATTCTCATGCTCGACTATTGGACGAATACATGACCTCGCAATCGCACGCCGAGAAATTTTGCGCGCTACAACGAGATGCGGGCGCAAAATGGGAAAATAATTCCGACGGAACTATGTATCCTGCAATTTATGAGGAATGCCTCTATGAACTCAGGAAGGCACAAAATTCATTCCTTAACAATCTATTAGAGATGTCGCAATGGTAAACAAGAGGAAGAACAAAGAAAAACAGAGATAGAAGTAAATCCATTTCTCAGCGGCATTTTTCTATCCATGTCTCTAGGCAGTGCTCTAGAAGCGCAACCCGGACTATCTCAGTGCCACAGGAGGAAAGGCATACAAATGAAGCCCTCAGCGCTTTTGACAACAACAGTAATTACCGTGGCAAGCAATGTTTATGCTGCGGGAATTTTGGAGAATTACGATAGCTTTTATGCCAAACACCCTCACGTACTGTTTGGCGATGCAATGAAGTTCGACAGCAACTCCAGCTATGCCACTCCAGGAGAACGGCTTGCCAAGTTGAAATGTGGATGGATGGGTCAAGCAATCCGCAATACGAGTCCCTGCTAACGAATAAGGTCGAACGTCAAAGTGCGCTGGCTCCTGCGGCAAAAAAAAAGCGTCGCCACCGCGACGCCCCACATCTCAATCACGCCGCATCCGGCTGCACCCCAGGCGCAGCCCGCTGAAACGCCTCCTGCGCCATGCAGTGCTCAAAGATGCGCGCGAGCGTCGGGTAATCCTCCACCGCCACATCAACTCGCTTGCCGTTGAACACCTGCGGGACCAGGCACACGTCGGCCAGCGTCGGCGTGTCGCCAACACAGTAAGCACCCGTCAGCGGCGACTGTGACAGCCGCTTCTCCAACGCCGCAAACCCCAGCTTCACCCAGTAGCGATACCAGTCGTTGCGCGCCTCTTCTTCCACGTTGAACGTGTTCTTCAGATACTTGAGCACGCGCGGATTGTTGAGCGGGTGGATCTCGCACGCAATCGCCAATGCAATCGCGCGAATGTGCGCGCGGTTGCTCGGCGAGCCCGGAAGCAGCGTGGGCTCGGGGTGCGTCTCTTCCAGGTATTCGACGATCGCCAAGGACTGGTTCAGCACGTCGTTGCCGTCGCACAGCACGGGCACCAGCGCATCGGGGTTCAGCTTGACGAAGTCGGGCGCCATCTGCTCGCCCTTGAGCAGGTGCACCGGCGCATAGTCGTACGACAGGCCCTTGACCTCCAGTGCGATGCGCACGCGGAACGACGCCGAACTGCGGAAATAGTTGTACAGCTTGATCGACATGGCTTCTGACTCTTCTGTCGGGTCTATCAAATGACCTTCACGTGCAGCTCACCCACGCCGTCGATCTTGCCGACCATCAGGTCGCCGACGACCACCGGGCCGACGCCTTCGGGCGTGCCGGTGTAGATCAGGTCTCCGGGGCGCAGTTCGAACAGGCGCGACAGATACGCAATGGTTTCCGGCACCGACCAGATCAGGTCGGACAGGTCACCGCGCTGGTGCTCGCGGCCATTGACCGACAGGGTGACGGCGCCCTTATCTGCGTGGGCGACATCCTTTGCCGGCACGATCGGGCCAATGGGTGCGGAGCCGTCGAACGCCTTGCCGGTTTCCCACGGGCGGCCGCCCTTCTTGGCGGCGTTCTGCAAATCGCGGCGCGTCATGTCCAGGCCGACGGCGTAACCGTAGATATGGTTGGCAGCGGTTTCCACGGAGATATCGCGGCCGCCCGTGCCGATGGCGACCACGAGTTCGATCTCGTAGTGGCAATCCTTGGTTTCAGTCGGGTAGACGAACTGGCCGGTCTCGCCGTCTGCGATGTAGCGCACGGCGTCGGCCGGCTTGCAGAAGAAGAACGGCGGCTCGCGGTCGGGGTCGGAACCCATCTCGCGGGCGTGGGCGGCGTAGTTGCGGCCGACGCAGTACACACGGCGCACCGGAAACTGGCCATGCCCGCCACGGACGGGAATGCCGTTGACGACGGGCGGGGTGACGACGAACTCGGTCATGCGGGTCTCCTGAAGCTAAGCTGGATTGGAACAGGTGGGGACACTGCGGCCACCGCCCCCCGGCGACCGACGAGTTTGCGAGAATACACCCGCACCGGCCCGGCGCGGTTCTTGCATGAGTGGCGTGCACACTGCCCCACTTTGCACCATGCAAACGAAACCGCCCGCCCCATCTGCCCCGCCCGCCGCCCCGCACCCGGCCGCGCCGATGCGCGTGCTGCTGGTGCGCGATCCGCTCGATGCCGAACAGATCAACCTGGAGCTGATCCGCGCCGGGCTGGCCGAGGCCGGCTTCGTTGACGTGGGCCTGGCCGATGCCGACCTGACGCTACCGGAGCGCATCGCCGAGACACAACCCGACATGGTCATCGTCGCGTCCGAGTCGGCGGCGCGGGACACCATCGAGCACGTCTGTGTGGCCACCCAGCACGCGCCGCGCCCGATCGTGCTGTTCACCGACAACGACGATGCCACACGCATCAAGACGGCGTTTGCCGCCGGCATCACGGCCTACATCGTCGACGGCATCAAGCCCACGCGCGTCAAGGCGGTACTGGATGTCGCCTACGCTCGCTTCGAGCACGAGAGTGCACTGCGCGCCGAGCTGGACACCGCCAAGACGCAACTGGCCGAACGCAAAGTGCTGGAGCGCGCCAAGGGCCTGCTGATGAAGCAGATGAACCTGTCGGAAGACGATGCCTTCAAACGCCTGCGCAAGATGGCGATGGACCGCAACATCAAGCTGGTGGAAGCCGCGCAACGCGTGATCGATGTGATGGCCAGTTGAGCGGCCGGGCCACCGCCCAGTTTTGGTGCGCCGCACAACTCCGGCGCTGGAAACGCACCAGTCGCGCGCGGTGTTCCGGACCTCACACGCGGCGTTCCGAACCTCAATCACCGAGCAAAAAGCCTCGCACGTCGAGCTCTGAGCTCCATCCGCCGAGCCAAAAGCCTCACACGCCGAGTTCCGAACCTCAACCGCCGAGCTAAAAGCCTGACGCGCCGAGCTCTGAGCTCCATCCGCCGAGCTAAAAGCCTCGCGCGCCGAGCTCTGAGCCTCAACGGCCGAGCTAAAAGCCTCGCGCGCCGAGCTCTGAACCTCAATCGCCGAGCTAAAAGCCTCACGCGCCGAGCTCCGAGCTCGGAACACCGAGAAAAAAGCTCGGCGCGTGGCGCTCTGAACCCGGATCGCCGAAACCCATTGCTCAACGTTGGCATACCCCTTGCAAGTGTCGCTGCGAAGCCGGTGCCAACGTGGGTATCGGCACGGGACAACGGCGTCCCGACGCACGGCTCTGCGACCCTTCCTTGGCGATGGGGCGATGGCGCGCGTCGGGACGCCTTTTCTTTGGAGCCATGGATGGCCGCGCCAGACAAGACCGACGCTCTCGTCAACCCGATCAACCCGAAGCGCCGCAGCATCATGAAAGCCGCGGCGACGATTGCAGGAGGCAGTGCCGTGGCATTGATCGATCCGCTGGTGCGCGCCGGCGCCTGGGCCGCGGGCTCTGATGCGCCCGAGAAGACGGAGCTGAAGGTCGGCTTCATCCCGCTCACGGACTGCGCCTCGGTGGTCATGGCGTCCACGCTCGGCATCGACAAGAAGTACGGCATCAAGATCACGCCGTCGAAAGAAGCCTCCTGGGCCGGCGTGCGCGACAAGCTGGCGTCGGGCGACCTGGATGCGGCGCACGTGCTCTACGGCCTGATCTACGGCGTGCAACTCGGCATTGGCGGCCCGAAGAAAGACATGGCCGTGCTGATGACGCTCAACAACAACGGCCAGGCGATCACGCTGTCGAACAAGCTCAAGGCAGCGGGCGTCAAGGATGGCGCATCGCTGCGTGCGGTCATGACCAAGGAGAAGCGCGAATACGTCTTCGCGCAGACCTTCCCCACCGGCACGCACGCGATGTGGCTGTACTACTGGCTGGCCGCGCACGGCATCCATCCGCTGCAGGATGCGAAGGCGATCACCGTGCCGCCGCCGCAGATGGTGGCCAACATGCGCGTGGGCAACATGGACGGCTTCTGCGTGGGCGAGCCGTGGGGTGCGCGCGCGATTGCCGACAACATCGGCTTTACCGCCGAGACCACACAGGCCATCTGGAAAGACCACCCCGAGAAGGTGCTCGGCACCACGGCGGAGTTTGTGCAGAAGTATCCGAACACCGCACGTGCCCTCACCGCTGCGGTGCTGGAGGCGAGCAAGTTCATCGATGCATCCGCGTCGAACCGCCGCAAGACGGCCGAGACCATCGCCGCCAAGTCCTACGTCAACACCGACATGGACATCATTCTCGACCGCATGCTGGGCCGTTACTCGAATGGCCTGGGCAAGACCTGGGACGACCCGGACCCGATGCGTTTCTATCACGATGGCGCGGTCAACTTCCCGTACCTGTCGGACGGCATGTGGTTCCTCACGCAGCACAAGCGCTGGGGCCTGCTGAAGGCGCATCCGGATTACCTGGCCGTGGCCAAGCAGATCAACCGCATCGACATCTACAAGCAGGCGGCAGCCGCCACCGGCACGCCACTGCCCAAGAGCGACATGCGCACGGCCAAGCTGATCGACGGCGTGGTGTGGGATGCGAAGAACCCCGCCGCGTATGCCGACGGCTTCAAGCTGAAAGCCTGACGCCGCTGCCCTCCTGAACTTCCGAATTTCTGATTGCGGTTCCTCACGTCGATGGAGTCCGACATGAACACGCTCGTCAAAACGTTGTCCGGCGTGCAGTCCGATGCCGCCCATGAAGGTCGCCGGTTTGTTGCACGCGACTGGTTTGTCGCCGCCGTGGTGCGCGGCTTTCCGCCCGTGCTGGGCTTCGTGCTGTTTGTGCTGGCATGGCAGGGCATCGCCACGGCCATCCCCGCTCTGCCGACGCCGGCGGTGACGTGGAAAGCGGCGGTCGCGCTGTTTGCCGATCCGTTCTATCGCAATGGCCCGAATGATCAGGGCGTGGGCTGGAACGTGCTGGCGTCGCTGGCGCGCGTGGGCGCGGGCTTCGGCATGGCGGCGGTCATCGGCATTCCGGCGGGCTTCCTCATCGGGCGCTTTGCGTTTCTCAACGCGATGGCCTCGCCCATCATCAGCCTGCTGCGGCCGGTATCGCCGCTGGCGTGGCTGCCGATCGGGCTGCTGCTGTTCAAGTCGGCCAACCCGGCGGCCATCTGGGCGATCTTCATCTGCTCGATCTGGCCGATGGTCATCAACACCGCCGTGGGCGTGACGCGCGTGCCGCAGGACTATCTGAACGTGGCGCGCGTGTTGAACCTGTCGGAGTGGAAGGTGTTCACGCGTGTGCTGTTTCCGGCGGTGCTGCCGTACATGCTGACGGGCGTGCGGTTGTCCATCGGCACCGCATGGCTGGTGATCGTGGCGGCGGAGATGCTCACCGGCGGTGTCGGCATCGGCTTCTGGCTGTGGGACGAGTGGAACAACCTGAAGGTCGAGCACATCGTCATCGCCATCTTCGTGATTGGTGTGGTGGGGCTGCTGCTGGAACATGCGCTGCTGGCGATTGCGCGGCGCTTCTCGTACGACGCGGTTTGAGGACATTGGGGGAGCGCCATGACAGACAAATTCCTGCGCATTGAAAACGTCGGGCAGACATTCAAGACCAAGCGCGGCCCGTTCGTCGCCCTGCGCGACATCGACCTGACAGTTGCGCGCGGTGAGTGCATCGCGCTGATTGGGCACTCCGGCTGCGGCAAATCGACGTTGCTCAATCTCATTGCCGGGCTCACGCGTCCGACCACGGGTGGGCTCATCCTGGCGGAGCGTGAGATTGCCGGGCCGGGGCCGGATCGCGCGGTGGTGTTTCAGAACCACTCACTGCTGCCGTGGCTCACGTGCTTTGACAACGTGTATCTCGCCGTCGAGCGCGTCTTCGGCAAGAGCGAGACTAAGGCGCAGTTGCGTGAGCGCACGCATGCGGCGCTGGCGCTGGTGGGCTTGTCGCATGCCGAGCAGAAGCATCCGCATGAGATCTCGGGCGGGATGAAGCAGCGCGTGGGGATTGCGCGGGCGCTGTCCATGGAGCCCAAGGTGCTGCTGATGGACGAGCCGTTTGGCGCGCTGGATGCGCTCACGCGGGCGCATCTGCAGGATGAGCTATTGAAGATCGTTGCGGCTACCGGCAGCACGGTGGTGATGGTCACCCACGATGTGGATGAAGCGGTGCTGCTGGCGGATCGCATCGTGATGATGACGAATGGGCCGGCTGCGACGATTGGCGAGGTGTTGACGGTGGATTTGCCGCGGCCGCGGGATCGGATGGCGTTGGCGGAGGATCCGACTTATCACGCTTGTCGGACGGCGGTGTTGGATTTTCTGTATCGGAAGCAGAGGCATCCGGTGGCGGAGGCGGCTTGAGGTTTGTTGTTGGGTTTTGGTTTTGATGTTGGTGGCCCATCCCCCTTTCGTCCCCTGCCGGGGCCGACTCACTTTCTTTGTCTTGCCAAAGAAAGTAAGCAAAGAAAGGCGCGCCCGAGATGGCGAAAGACTCCTTGAATTTCTGTAACCGGGCGGGGAAGGAGGCAAACTCGCTTCGCTCAGACAGGCCTCCTTCCTTTATCCGCCCGCTCACAAAAATTCAAGGCGCCATCTAGGGCAGGGGTAAAGCACACCATCTTTTGCCTGTGCCTCACTTCGTCCTGCATTCCAAACGTTCGCCGCGCAGTCGGCCCCTTTCTGGCGCTTACTTTCGCACGCTGTCGGTTTGGCCTTTGACGTTCCTGCCCTTGATGGCGCCTTGAATTTTTGTAAGCGGGCGGAAAAAAGGCGGGGAACTGTCTGAGCGCAGCGAGTTTTCCCCGCCTCCGCCCGGTTACACAAATTCAAGGAAGGGGTCGCCATCTTGGGCGCGCCTTTCTTTTGCCTACTTTTCTTTGGCAAGACAAAGAAAAGTAGGTCGTGCCCGGCAGGGTACGAAAAAGGG
The DNA here is from genome assembly GCF_021173085.1 of Ralstonia wenshanensis. Classification (NCBI taxonomy): domain Bacteria; kingdom Pseudomonadati; phylum Pseudomonadota; class Betaproteobacteria; order Burkholderiales; family Burkholderiaceae; genus Ralstonia; species Ralstonia wenshanensis. Next base: position 303,832 of record NZ_CP076413.1, on the reverse strand, counting down.
ATGGACCACAACCGCCCGCCCCGGCAGGGGATGAAACAAGGGATGCACCACCAGTCCCAAAAAAGCACCGACCCATGGCGCCAGCACACAACCCACAGCGCTATGATCAACCCCAAGCCAATCACCCGCGCCATGAACAATGCCCGCTCCCCCCATCCTCCCCGACACCGTCACTGAAGACGCCCTCGCAAACGGCCCCTTCCCCGCCGCCCGCTTCATCAAGGAGATCGGCCGCGGCGCAGACGGCGCCCGCGCGCTGGTCAAGCACGATGCCCGGGCGCTCTTCACCGCCATGCTGGAAGGCCGCATCTCCGACGTGCAGCTCGGCGCCATCCTCATGGCCTACCGCATCAAAGGCGAGACCCCGGAAGAACTCGATGGCATGCTGGAAGCCACGCATGCGCACTGCCGGCCGCTGCCGGCACCGGACACGCCCGAGCACGCGCTGCCGGTCGTTATCCCGAGCTACAACGGCGCCCGCCGCCAGCCGAACCTCGTGCCGCTGCTGGCCAAGCTGCTGGCGCGCGAAGGGGTGCCGGTGCTGGTGCACGGCATCCGCCGCTTCGACGGCCGCATCACCACGGCCGCGCTGTTCGAAGCGCTCGGCTGGCCCGTCTGCGAACACATGGACGACGCCCGCGAGCGGTTGGAGAGCGACCGCCTGGCGTTCGTGCCGATCGACGTGCTCTCGCCCGAGCTGGCGTCGCTGCTGGACAAGCGCGAGATCGTCGGCCTACGCAATTCGGCCCATACGGTGGTGAAGATGCTGCAGCCCATCGGCGGGCACGCGCCGCGCGAAGCGCTACGGCTGGTCAGCTACACGCACCCGGAATACCGCGACACGCTCACCGATTACTTCCTGCGCCATCCGGCCAATGTGCTGCTCGCGCGCGGCACCGAAGGCGAGGCGGTGGCCGATGCGCGGCGTGGCAGCGCGGTGGAGTGGCTGCACGATGGGGCGCACGAAACGGTGATCGAAGCGGTGGAAGGATCGAGCGATGCGCCGCCTGAATTGCCTGTGGGGACGGACGTGACTGCAACGGCGCGGTGGATTGAAGCGGTGCTCGACGGCACGCAACCGGTGCCGGAGCCGATCGCCAAGCAGGTCCGCGCGATCGTGCGCTGTGCACGACCGGCGCAGGCTGCCTGATTGATCGATGGTCTTACTTGGACGGCAGCGGAATCCGCTCCGTCTCGCCCGGCACGTGGGCGAAGGCGTCGGCCTCCCACCGCTGCTTGGCGTCTTCAATGTCGGCCCTGTCGCTGGCGACGAAGTTCCAGTAGATGTGGCGGTGGCCGTCGGTCGGGTCACCGCCCAGCAGCATCACGCGTGACGATGCCTGCGCGGTAAGCGTCACGTCACCGCCGGGTTCCAGCACGGCAAGGTGGTGCGGGTCGAGCGTCTCGCCGTCGATGGTGACAGCGCCGTCGACGAGATACAGCCCACGGTCTGCATGCTCGGGCGGAATCACCAGCGATGCACCGGCCGCCAGCTCCAGCGCCACATACAGCGTGCGCGAACTGACCTTCACCGGCGACGTCAGCCCAAACGCATCCCCCGCGATGACCACGCCCTGCACGCCGGGGCATTCGAGCTTGGGCAGTGTGTCGGCGGCGTGATGGGCGAAGCTGGCGTTCACCTTTTCCTGATCCTTCGGCAGCGCCACCCAGGTTTGGATGCCATGCACGCGCGCGCCTTTTTCGCGCCCCTCGGGCGAGGAACGCTCGGAGTGGACGATGCCGTTGCCGGCCGTCATCCAGTTCACGTCGCCGGGCGTGATGGTCTGCACGCTGCCGAGGCTGTCGCGGTGGACCATGCTGCCGTCGAACAAATACGTAACGGTGGCCAGCCCGATGTGCGGGTGCGGACGCACGTCGATGCCTTCGCCGGGGGCGAAATCGACGGGGCCCATGTGATCGAAAAAGATGAACGGCCCGACCGTCTGGCGCGCCGCCGAGGGCAGCACGCGCTTGACCGAGAAACCGCCAAGGTCGCGCACGTGCGGGCCGATGATGTGCTGAATGGAAGTCATGGCGGGAGGCTCCTCAAGCGCGCTCGGCGAGTTCGGTGTCGACGCTGATCTCCACCTCGGTCATCAGCTTGTGAACGGGGCATTTGCCGGCCACGCGCAGCAGGTCGGCGCGTTGCTCGTCGCTCAGATCGCCGTGCAGGGTCAGCACGGTACGCAGCTTGTAACGGCCCTGGCGCTCCTGGCTGCCGTCGTGCTCGACGGCCACGTCGATCGAGTCGAGCGGGTACTTGCGCTGGCGCGCATACAGCGAGACGGTCAGCGCCTTGCAACTGGCCAAGGCCGCATCGAAGTAGGCGTGCGGATCGGGCGCACTGCCTTCGCCCGCCGGCTTGGGCACGTCGGTGTAAGTCACGCCTTCAGGGAAGGTGACTTTGTGGCGGAAAAGGCCTTCGGTGTCCTTGCTGACGACGATGGTCATGACGGCTCCTGTAACGGTGTCTGCGATGTCCGAGCAGTGTAGCTAACTTGCGTGACGGCACGCGAGGTGACGCGATGTGCCGAGTGCATCGCATCCATTTGCGCATCGATCACTCAACATTGCAGACATGGCAATTCAGCCCACCCTTTTGGGTGGAAACGCTCAAGCGGCGCGGTTTTCCGCCGATCTTCCGGTTAGAAGACATCCGCCCTGAAACCGCCCCGCTCACGCGTCACCTGCATGGTTCCTCGCCGGCCGCTTGTCGCCATTGCCGGCGGCATCGGCTTTCTCCTCGTCCTGATTGGGCTGACCGTGATGGTCGGCTGGCTGCAGCATTGGCCATGGGCGGTGAAGCTCGGCACGGACCGCCTGCTGATCGTGTTTGCCACGGGGATCAACCTGACGCTGCTGGGCGCTGGTCTGGGGGCGCTGCTCGTTGGGGCGGTGCGACCAAACGCCCGCTGGGCAGATCCGACAGCACGCGGGCTGAGCGGCGCGGTGGCGTTGCTGTCCGCGCTGCGGCTGGCCGAGATGATCACGGGCCGGCCGATCGGACTGGATTTTCCTGGCCTGCACGCCTGGTTCGATCGCCAATGGGTGACCGGGTGGATTGGCGGCATGCACCCCAGCCACGCGCTGGCGATGGCCGCCTCGGCAACCGCACTGAGCCTCGTGCCCACCCTGCGCAAACCGCACCGCGCGCAGTGGTTCTGGGGCCTCCTGGGCTTCGCGATGTTGCTCTGCGCGGGCGACCTCCTTGGCCGCGCCATGGCACTTGAGTATCTGTACCCGGCGTGGCTGCGGTGGCGTGCCCCGGACGCGGCTGCCGTCTGCTCGCTGCTGGTGCTCACGGGCACACTGTGCGCCGCGATAGCCCGGTACCCCGGCCTGTTGCGCCTGCGCTTGTCGCCGGAAGACACCATCGTGTGGATCAGTGGCGGCTGCGTGGTGCTGGCAGGGCTGGCGGCCACCATCACGGCGTTCATCATCCAGGTGGACAGCGCCACACTGACTTTCGGCACCACACGGGCGCAAGCCCTGTCCAGCTACGCCGAAGAGTTCGACCGACTGCTGGCCATGCGTGCGGAAAGCCCCCGCCTGGTGGCCGCCGCCACGCACATCCAGGAAGTGCTGCGCCATCCGGCTGACAACGCAGCGCGCCTGCGCAGCGAGAGTGCGTTGCACGCGTATCGCGAGCAAGGCTACTCGTACCTGCAACTGCGCACGCTCGCGGGCGAGGGCATCGTCAGCCTGGGGACGCAGACGCTTGAACCCGAGCTGTCGATTCGGCTGCACGCCGGCCTCGCGCCCGAGCGTGTCACGCTGCAATGGGTACACGGTTTTGCCATGCGTACCGAAACGCCGGTCATGGCAGACGGCACGCAGATCGGCTGGCTGGTCGCCGAGCAACCGCTCGCCCACATGACAGGCCGCTACAACAGCCAACGCGGTACGGGGATGACGGAAACGCTGGCGATGTCGGGCTTTGATGGGCGCGGCCGCGCCATGTCGTTTCCGCAGCGCTTCGATGCCTATGTGTTCGAGCTGCCGCCGCTTACGGTCGACCACCGGCCGCTGCCATCACGCCTGGCGCTGGCGGGCGAGGCCGGCTACGGCCAGTGGCAGGACATCCATGGCATGCCGACGTCGTTCAGCTACACGCCCATCGGCCACACGGGTCTGGCACTGATCAGCAAGATCGCCAGCGCTGAGTTGTATGCCCCGATGCGCGTGCAGTTCGAGCGACTTGCGGCCTTCATGCTGTGCCTGATGATCGGCAGCGTGCTGGCCATCCGTTTGACGGTGCGGCCGTTTGCCAACCGGCTGGCCGCGTCCGAGCGCGCACTGCGCACCGCCAACGAAAGCCTGGAACGCCGCCGAGACGCCCTGCGCGCCAGCCGCGAACAACTGCGCCTGGTGGCCGACAACGTGCCCGCGCAACTCAGCTACGTCGACTCGGACGGCATCGTGCGCTTTGCCAGCCGCACGCTGCTCGAAGCCTTCGGCCGCAGTGAAGACGAGATGCTCGACCGCCACGTGCGCGACATCTACACCCCCGAGGATTACCGCGCGCTGCTGCCCTATATGACGGAGGTGCTGGCCGGTTACCCGGTGCAATTCGAGATCCAGTCCATGCGCACCGGCGTGCCCCGCTACCTGAGCGGCCACTACTTTCCCGACTACGATGATCGCGGCACGCTGCGCGGCTATTTCTCGGTACTGCAGGATCTGACGGCCCGCACGAGTGCCGAGCTGGCCCTGGGGCGCAGCGAACGGGCGCTCAAGCTCGTGCTCGACAACGCGCCGCTGCTGGTGTCGCACATCGACCCCGACGGTGTCTTCACCTTCTGCAACGTCACGCATGCGCGCTGGCTGCAGCGCACGCCCGAGGAGGTCTGCGGCCAGACACCGGAACGGGTGTTCACGCCGGGCACGTACGCCTTGCTGGCACCGTATCTGGTGCGCGCCCAGCGCGGAGAATCCGTCCAATTCGAGATCACCGCGCCATGGTACGAAAAGGCCCACGCCAACGGCCCGCGCAGCCGCACCCGGCATTTTCGCGGCCAGCTCGTGCCCGATGCCGGTGAAGCCCGCGACGGCCGCTGCGGTCTCTACGCCTTCGTGCAGGACGTGACCGAAGCCAAGCGCAGCGAGATGGAGCTGTCGCGCATGGCGCGCTTTGATGCGCTCACCGGCCTGCCAAACCGCTACGAACTCTACGAGCGCCTGCGCGCCGCGCTGGAACGCCGTCAGCGTCTGCCCGCGCCGCTGGGCGTGCTGTATCTGGACGTGGATCACTTCAAGCACATCAACGACACCTACGGCCACGCCGCCGGCGATGCTGTGCTGGTGGAGGTCGCGCACCGCCTGCAACGTGCCGTGCGCCGCACCGACACCGTCGCCCGCCTCGCAGGTGACGAATTCATCATCCTGCTCGACCCGATTGACGCTCCGGATGATGCGCTGCACACGGCGCAGAAGATCGTCGGAGCGATCCGTCCGCCCATCCACCTGCCTGATGGCACGGTGCTGCACGTCACCACGAGCATTGGCGTCGCCTGCCCGGGCCCGGAAGTACGCGACCCAGACGCCGCCCTGCGCGAAGCCGATCGCGCACTTTATTGGGCTAAGTCACGCGGCCGTAACACGGCGGCATAGTCGAGAACCGATGCCGCCCGCCCCGGTCTATGAGTGGATATGACGCGCTTTTTGTTGCGGCGCAAACATCACACTATTGACAAAGACGCCCCGATTTACGGGAACTATTAATCGGACAAGAATGTCCTATTAGCACTCATCCGGTTGGAGTGCTAAGATGCCTCTCCAAACCTCCACTGGATTTCGACAGGAGTCCTGAGTGAACGCAGTCATCCCCGTGAATACCGTTTCCGCAATCGCCACCCAGCCGTCCGGCAACGCCGGCAATGGATGGGCGCTGGCGTTCCCCGGCAACCTGGGCAACATCGACGCCTACATCCAGAGCGTCAACCGTGTGCCGATGCTGTCGGCTGAAGAAGAACAGCGTCTGGCCCGCGAATACCGCGACAACGACAATCTCGATGCCGCCCGCCGTCTGGTGCTCTCGCACCTGCGCCTGGTGGTGTCGATCGCCCGCGGCTATCTCGGCTACGGCCTGCCGCATGCCGACTTGATCCAGGAAGGCAATATCGGCCTGATGAAGGCCGTCAAGCGCTTCGATCCGGATCAGGGTGTGCGCCTCGTCTCGTACGCGATGCACTGGATCAAAGCCGAGATGCACGAGTACATCCTGAAGAACTGGCGCATGGTGAAGGTGGCTACCACCAAGGCCCAGCGCAAGCTGTTCTTCAACCTGCGCAGCCACAAGCAGGATGCGCAAGCGACCTTCACGTCGGATGAGATCGACGCCGTGGCCGCCGAACTGAACGTCAAGGGCGCCGAAGTGCGCGAGATGGAAACGCGCCTCTCGGGCGGCGACATCGCGCTTGAAGGCCAGATGGACGACGGCGAAGAGTCCTTCGCCCCCATCGCCTACCTGGCCGACACGCACAACGAGCCGACCCGCGTGATCGAAGCGCGCAGCAACGACCGCATGCAAAGCGAAGGCATCGAAGCCGCCCTCGCCAAGCTGGACGACCGGAGCCGCCGCATCATCGAAGCCCGCTGGCTGAACGTGAACGACGATGGATCGGGTGGCTCGACGCTGCACGACCTGGCTGACGAGTTTGGTGTGTCGGCAGAGCGCATTCGCCAGATCGAATCGGCCGCAATGAAGAAGATGAAGGGTGCGCTGCAGGCCTTCGCCTAAGCTGCCCGCCTCGCCATAAAAAAGCCCGCCAATTGGCGGGCTTTTTCTTTGGGCGCTGGCAGCAGATCAGTCGGCCAGCAGTTGCTTGATGTCATGCGCGATCGGCTCGGGGCCCTGACCGTGCTTGATGAACAGGCGCAGGTTGCCTTTCGGATCAAACATGTAGCTGCCGGCCGTGTGATCCATGGTGTAGTTGTCAGGCGAACTGCCCGGCACCTTGCTGTAGAAGACCTTGAAGTCGGACGCGACCTTCTTCAGTTCGGTCTCGTTGGCCGGACGCAGGCCGATGAAGCGCGGGTCGAACGCGGGCACGTACTTGGCCAGCAGGTCTTGCGTATCGCGCTCGGGGTCGACGGTGACGAACAGCACCTGGACGCGGTCCGCGTCTTTGCCGAGGGTGTCCATCACGGCGCGCAACTCAGCCAACGTGGTCGGGCAGACATCGGGGCAATGCGTGTAGCCGAAGAACATGACGACGACCTTGCCGCGGAAATCTTCGAGCGTGCGGCGCTTGCCGGTGTGGTCGGTCAGCGAGAAATCGGTGCCGAAGCTCTTGGATCCGGTGATGTCGAGATTCTTGAAGGCGGGCTTGTCGCTGCACGCCGTGAGCGCTAGCACGGCAACCGCCAGCATGGCGAACAGCGCGGCGCGGAGGTGTCGGAAAGAGAGCATGGTCATCGTGTTGGAAGCGGACCGGCTAGCGTAGCGCCAACGGCACATGCCTGCTGGCGCCCCTGTGCGTCACAGCGCCGCGCTTTGCGTGAGCGCCGGGCCGAACTTGAAGTAGTGGTCGACCAGCAGCGCGGCAAACAGGATCGACAGATAGATGATCGAGTAGCGGAAAGTCTTCTGCGCCAGCGCGTCGGAATACTTGCGGTACATGCGCCACGCATACGAGAGGAAGCCGAAGCCCAGCACCAGGGCTGTCGCCAGGTAGATGTAGCCACTCATGCCGTAGACGAACGGCAGGATGGTCGCGGCGATCATGATGAGCGTGTACAGCAGGATGTGCAGCAGCGTGTATTTCTCGCCGTGCGTGATCGGCAGCATCGGCAGGCCCGACTTGGCATAGTCAGCGCGGCGGTACAGCGCGAGCGCCCAGAAGTGCGGCGGCGTCCAGGTAAAGATGATCAGTACCAGGATCCACGCCTCGGCCGGCACGCTGTTGGCGACGGCCGCCCAGCCCAGCGCCGGCGGCATCGCGCCAGACAGGCCGCCGATCACGATGTTCTGGGGTGTGGCCGGCTTGAGCAGCAGCGTGTAGATGATCGCGTAGCCGATGAAGGTGGCAAAAGTCAGCCACATCGTCAGGTCGTTGGCGAACACGTGCAGCGTCCACATGCCCGCACCGCCGAGCACCACCGAGAACACCAGGATCTGCCGCGTGCCCAACTCACCGCTGGCCGACGGGCGCCAAGCCGTGCGACGCATCATCGCGTCGATCTTGCGTTCGACCAGGCAGTTGATGGCGAAGGCAGCGCCGGCAAACAGCCAGATGCCGACCGCACCGCCGATCAGCACCGGCCACGGCACCATGCCCGGCGTGGCCAGGAACATGCCGATCACGGCGCAGAACACAGCAAGCTGCGTGACGCGCGGCTTGGTGAGCGCCGCATACTGCGATGCGGTCGTTCGCCAGCCAGGAAGTTGAGTGGAAGTTGTTGGGGTTGCCACGGTATTCATAAAAAACGGTCAGACAGCGTTCAGACGACGGCAGCCGCCACAGGCACCGGCGCCCGCGCTTGCGCGAGCCCGATCAGGTAATGCAGACGCACCATCAGCAACAGCAGCACGGCCGCGCCGCCGTTGTGCGCCACGGCGGCCAGCAGCGGCCACCCCAGCACGATGTTTGAGAGACCGGTCGCCAATTGCACGGCCAGCACGACCAGCAGCACCGTTGCCACACGGCCAATGCCGCCAATGCGACGTGCGCGGAGGCCAAGCCACGCCAGATAGCTCAGCACGACGACTGCAAACACGCGGTGCGTCCAATGGATGGCGACCAGCGCATCGTGCGAGATGAAATCGCCGCCGGCAGTCTTGCCGAGCTGGCGCCAGAACGTGAAGCCGTGCGCAAAGTCCATCGGCGGAACCCACTGGCCGTTGCACAGCGGAAAATCGGTACAGGCCAGCACAGCGTAGTTCGTGCTGACCCAGCCGCCCAGCGCAATCTGCACAACGAGCAGCACCAGCCCGATGGCCGCTGCCGTGCGCAACGACGCGCCACGCTCATCCACCACCCGGGGTGCATCGTTCTTGCAGCCGAGCCAGATCAGCGCGGCCAGCAGCGACATGCCCAGCAGCAAGTGCGTCACCACGATGGCTGGCTGCAGCTTGAGCGTGACCGTCCAGGCGCCAAAGGCGCCCTGCACGCATACCAACGCCAGCACGGCCGTCGCATACCACGGAGATTGCTTCAGTTCCTTGCGCTTGACCCACGCGAGCACCACCAGCGTGATGATCAGAACGCCCAACGCAAGCGCGAAGTAGCGATGCGTCATCTCGATCCACGCCTTCATCCACGTGACCGGGCCACTCGGCATGGCGGCCTGTGCGGCATGGATGTCGTCACGTGCGTGGAACGGGTTGGACGTGCCGTAGCAGCCCGGCCAATCCGGACAGCCCAGCCCCGAATCGGTCAGGCGCGTGAAGCTGCCGAACATGATGAGGTCCAGCGTTAGGAAAGCGGTGATCCACACCAGCTTGCGGTACTTGTTGCGATCCCCTTTGACCAGCACGTAGCACAGCGGGATCAGCGCGATCAGGATGCCGATGGAAGCAAGTTGCAGCAGCATGGCTTATCCGATGCGCGAGTATTTCAAGAGCCGCGTCATGTCGCCGCGCACCTTTTTCGGGTCCGGATCTTTCGGAAACTGCATCATCAGGTTGCCAAGCGGATCGACCAGGAAGAGGTGGTCCGCGGGCGGCGTCTTGCCATCGCCAAGCCAGTTCTTCGGCAGTTCGGGCGCACGCAGAAAGCGCACCGCGCCGTAATCGTCGTTGTAGGCCTTGATCAGGCGCGGGTCGATGTCTCCGCGGTCGGTCACCAGCCAGACGGGGACGATGCGGTCGCGGTCCGGGCCTTGGCCGATGCGCAACTGGCGCATGGTGAAAAGCTTGCGCGCGCAGTTGTCGTCGCAGGCGCTGCGATCCACCGATACCATCAGCCATTTCCCCTTGAGGCTCGCGAGCGGCACTTCAGCGCCGTGCTCGTCCTGCACCATCAGACCGGCAGGAATAGGCCGCTGCGGATCGACCAGCGCGCCGTACGCGGCCTTGCCGCCCGCCGGAGTGAATACGTAATACGCAAGGTACGAGGCGATCACCGGGGAGGCGCACACCAGCAGCAGGAACAGCATCATCAAGCGGCCGCGACGCGTGCGCGCGTCGATGCGCGGGTCTTCGGACGCGCCAAGTGTGCCGGGCGCGCCGGGTGCGGATTCCTGATTCACCATGTGATTCCCAATACATTCAGCTGCGGCACTAAGCCGCAACGCGAGTTCGTGTTCAAGCGGGCTCAGAGGTGCCCGCCAAGCGGCGATAACGCCGCACGCTGTAGAAGACCATTAACCCAAGTACCGCCGCTGCCATTGCGAACCACTGGAATGCGTAGCCGTAATTGCGGTCGGCGCCCAGGTCTGCGCGCGGCCAATCGCGCAACAGGCCGTCCTGCGCGTCGGATTGCTGCTGCACCACAAACGGCTGGAGCGGCACGCCGATTTCGCGCGAGAAAGCGTCGAGGTCGATATTCTGCCTAAGTCGCTGGCCAACTTCATCCGAGCCGTCTTTACGGCCAAGACTGAAGACCCGGCTGGCATGTGGCACCGCCATCCCTTCGACCTGCACTTCGCCCGCTGGCGTGGTGTACGGCGCGATGCGCGTGCGGTCGGCCGGATCGCGCGGCAACCAGCCCCGGTTGACCAACACTGCCCGCCCGCCCGCCCCTTCCAGCTTGAGCGGGATGAGCACTTCGAAGCCGGGGCGCGATACGTCGTTGGTGACGTGTGGGCGATTTTCCAGCAGCACCGTGTGCGCCACGTCGAACGTTCCGCGCAGCAGCACCGGTCGGTACATCACTGAATCTGCCGTCACAGGCTGAGCGGTGATGCGCTGCGCGGGCGCATTTTCCAGCGCCACGATACGGGCCTGCCGCTCAATGCGCTCGTGCGCACGCGAAAGCTGCCAACGGCCAAGCGAGCACGTGAGCGCGATCAGCGCCACACCCGCCAGCATCGGCACGGGCGCAAACCAACGCCGCATCGGCACGCGCACGGTCATTGCGTAGCCTCGGTGAGATAATGCTTGGCAGCCATTTCCAACCCCTCATCGCCCAACCCGTAACCCTCCATGCGCATCGTCGTTGCCATTGCGTTTCTGCTGATCCTCGGCAGCCTTGCCTCCGCACTGTTCTTCCTGATGCGCGATAAGGGCCACAGCAACCGCACCGTTCGCTCCTTGATGTTCCGCGTCGGTTTCTCGATCGCGCTATTCATCTTCATCCTGGTCGCGAACCGGCTGGGGTGGATTCACAGCACCGGCATCCGCTTCGGCCAATAGCCGCGAGCAAATCGCTCACGCCAGAAAAACGAAAACGCCGCAGCGGTGTCCCGTCTGCGGCATTGTCTTCGCCTGTCGTGGGCAGGGTTACAAGGCGGCGCAGCGCCACCCCAATCCCATACTGCCTTACAGCCAGTACACCACCACGTACAGACCCAGCCACACCACGTCCACAAAGTGCCAGTACCACGCGGCACCTTCGAACGCGAAGTGATGCTCTGGCGTGAAGTGCCCCTTGATTACACGGCCCAGCACCACCGACAGCATGATCGCACCCATCGTCACGTGGAAGCCGTGGAAGCCCGTCAGCAAGAAGAACGTCGAACCATAGATGCCCGAGGTCAGCTTCAGGTTCAGTTCGTGATAGGCGTGGATGTACTCGAACGCCTGGAAGCCCATGAACGTGAAGCCCAGAAGGATCGTCAGCAGCAGGCCCTGGATGACCTGGGCGCGCTTGCCTTCACGCAACGCATGGTGCGCCCACGTGAGCGTCACGCCGGAAGTCAGCAGCAGCGCCGTGTTGATGGTCGGAATCGGCCACGGACCCATCGTCGTGAACGGCGTAACCGTGCCGGCCGGGCCGGCGTTCGGCCACAGCGCGTTGAAGTCAGGCCACAGCAGCTTGTTGTTCAGATCGCCGAGCCACGGCATGGCAATCGTGCGGGCATAGAACAGCGCGCCGAAGAACGCCGCGAAGAACATCACTTCCGAGAAGATGAACCAGCTCATCGACCAGCGGAACGAGGCATCCACGCGGTCGCCGTACTTGCCGGTCTCGGATTCGGAGATGGCGTCGGCAAACCACGCACGCAGCACAAAGAGGAACCACAGCAGGCCGATCAGGAACGTCCACGGGGCCCAGGGCTGAGCATTCACCCACGCAGCGGAGCTCAACAGCACGATCAGCAGGCCGAGGCTTGCCGTAATCGGATGCCGCGACGGCCCGGGCACGAAGTAGTACGGAGCGTTTGCTCGATTCGCACTCATCTCTTTTTCTCCAGCTCTATTTTTTTAGGAATCCACTTGATGTTGCCCAGCCCATGCTGCGAGGGCCGTCTCCTCAACCTTCTCAATCCTCAACCGACAACTGCCCGCACGATCAACAGCAGCACAACGACAAACATGACCGCCGCCAGAATGCCCGCGATGATCACGTGCACGGGATTCAACTGCGCCATGTCGCGGTCATGATCGCGGCCCTTGCGCACACCGAAGAAGGACCAGAACACTGCCTTCATCGTCTGTGCGAATGACGCGCGTCGCTTGGTCGCTTCCTTCAGTTCGTCCATGTCCTCACGTTCCCTTGTTCGGCATCGCCGGCGCAATGGCCGACGGCGCGTGGATTTCAAAGAAAGTGTAGGACAAGGTGATCGTCTTCACGTCCTTGGGAAGATCCGGATCAATCACAAACACCACCGGCATCTCGCGTGACTCGTTGGCCTTCAGCGTCTGCTGCTTGAAACAAAAACACTCGATCTTCTTGAAGAACTCGGTTGCCTGCTTGGGCGCGTAACTCGGGATGGCCTGCGCCTCGACCGTGCGCCCCTCCTTGTTCACCACCTCGTAGACGATCTGGTTGATCTCGCCGGGGTGCACATCCATGCTGTTCTTGACGGGGCGGAAGCGGAACGGCCCTTGGCTGTTCGAATCGAATTCCACCGTGATCGTGCGCGTCTTGTCGATCTGCGAGTTGCGCAGCGCGCCGCCATCTTCATCACGTGTGTTCAACACGTTGATGTTCGTAAGCTCGCAGATCTTCTTATACAGCGGCACCATCGCGTAACCGAAGCCGAACATGATCACGACCACAACGGCCAGCTTGCCGAGCATGGACCTGTTCAGGCCGCGCTCGAGGGCTTTGTCGTTTTGGGTCGGGTCCGGCTGCGCCGGTGTCTGGCTCATAGGGGTCTCGCGAAATCTCGGTCCAGCGATCGGCGCGTCGCCTGTCGGGCTAGCCGAACACCACGCGCTTGAAAATCACACCCAGAAAGAAAACCAACGCGATCGTGCCGAGGATGAGCCCCAGGCGACGATTGGCTGCGCGTTGCTCGGGTGTTGGGCTTTTTTCTGGATTCGACATCGTTGTCCGGAGGATCGCGGGGCCGGCACCAGTATTGGCAAGCCGCCCCGCGACACCTGCATTACTTCACGTGCGGCGGTTCTTCAAAGGTGTGGAACGGCGCCGGCGACGGCACGGTCCACTCCAGGCCTTCCGCGCCATCCCACGGCTTGTCGGCAGCCTTCTCGCCACCGCGGTACGACGGCAGTACCACGAAGAAGAAGAAATACACCTGCATCAGGCCGAAGCCCAGGGCTCCGATCGACGCCACGGCGTTGAAGTCGGCGAACTGCTGCGGGTAGTCAGCATAGCGGCGCGGCATGCCAGCCAAGCCCAGGAAGTGCATCGGGAAGAACGTGAGGTTGAAGGTGATCATCGAACCCCAGAAGTGGATCTTGCCGCGCGTCTCGCTGTACATGTAGCCCGACCACTTCGGACCCCAGTAGTAGAAGCCTGCGAACAGTGCGAACAGCGAACCGGCCACCAGCACGTAGTGGAAGTGCGCCACCACGTAATACGTGTCCTGCAGCTGGATGTCGATCGGGGCCACGGCCAGGATCAGCCCCGTGAAGCCGCCCACCGTAAACACGAAGATGAAGCCGATTGCGAACAGCATGGGCGTCTCGAACGTCATCGAGCCGCGCCACATCGTCGCCACCCAGTTGAAGATCTTCACGCCGGTCGGCACCGCAATCAGCATCGTCGCGTACATGAAGAACAGCTGGCCGGTCACGGGCATGCCGGTCGTAAACATGTGGTGGGCCCACACGATGAACGACAGAATGGCGATGGAAGCCGTGGCATACACCATCGAGCTGTAGCCGAACAGCGGCTTGCGCGCGAAGGCCGGCACGATCTGGCTGATGATGCCGAACGCCGGCAAGATCATGATGTACACCTCGGGGTGCCCGAAGAACCAGAAGATGTGCTGGTACATCACCGGGTCACCGCCGCCGGCAGCCGAGAAGAAGCTGGTGCCGAAGTGGCGGTCGGTCAGCACCATGGTGATCGCACCCGCCAGCACTGGCATCACAGCAATCAGCAGGTACGCCGTGATCAGCCACGTCCAGCAGAACATCGGCATCTTCATCAACGTCATGCCGGGAGCACGCATGTTCAGGATGGTCACGATGATGTTGATCGCGCCCATGATCGACGATGCGCCCATGATGTGGATCGCGAAAATCGCCATGTCCATGCCCGGGCCCATTTGCACCGACAGCGGTGCATAGAGGGTCCAGCCGGCAGCCGTGGCGCCACCCGGTGCGAAGAACGAGCCCACCAGCAGCATTGCCGCAGGCGGCAGCAGCCAGAAGCTGAAGTTGTTCATCCGCGCAAACGCCATGTCGGACGCGCCAACCTGCAGCGGGATCATCCAGTTCGCAAAGCCCACGAAGGCCGGCATGATCGCGCCGAACACCATGATCAAGCCGTGCAGCGTGGTGAACTGGTTGAACAGCTCCGGGTGGAAGAACTGCAGGCCGGGCTGGAACAGCTCAAGGCGGATCAGCAAGGCCAGCGTGCCGCCCGAGAGCAGCATCATGAAAGAGAACAGCAGGTACAGCGTACCGATGTCCTTGTGGTTGGTCGCAAACAGCCAACGGCGCCAGCCATGCGGATGGTCGTGCGCGTGGTCGTCTCCATGACCGTGCGCGTGATCTTGTGGGTGCGTAACAGCGGTGCTCATCGAGGAACTCCTAGGGTTCGGTTCGTCACGCAGACGATCAATCAGCCAGCGTTGCGGTCTTCAGCCGCGTTCGCTTGTTGGGACGCCACCTTGCCGGCGGATTCAGTTGCAGCGGTCTTGGCGCCACCGCCTTCGGGCATCTTGCCGCCGCGCGCGTCCTTCACTTGCGTCGGCTGCAGCAGGTCACCCGTGTGGTTGCCCCAGTTGTTGCGCTCGTAGGTGATGACGGAGGCAATTTCCACATCGTTGAGTGCCGAAGCCCAGGGCGGCATCGCATTCTTGCCATGCAGGACGATATTCACGTGGTCAGCCAGCGGACCATTCGCGATCTTCGAACCATCGAGCGCCGGGAACGGACCGCCGCCCTTGCCGTTGGGCTGATGACAGACCGCGCAGTTGGCGGTGTAGACCTTCTCGCCGCGCGACTTCAGCTCTTCCAGCGTGTAGGTCTTGGTCGGGTCATCGGCCTTGGCGGCCATTTCCTTCTTCTTGCCGTCGACCCACTTGGTGTAGTCGTCCTGCGAAAGCACGCGCACCACGATCGGCATGAACGCATGTTCCTTGCCGCACAGTTCAGCGCACTGGCCGCGATACACGCCGACCTTCTCAGCCTTGAACCATGTGTCGCGCACGAAGCCCGGGATCGCGTCCTGCTTGACGCCAAACGCCGGGATCATCCACGAGTGGATCACGTCGTTGGCGGTGGTGACGATGCGCACCTTGCGATTGACCGGCACGACCAGTTCGTTGTCGACCTCGATCAGGTATGTGTTCGACTTGGGCGCCTGGTTGTTGATCTGGTCACGCGGGGTGGTGAGCGTGGAGAGGAACGAAATGCCCTCGCCTTCGCCCTTCAGGTAGTCGTAACCCCACTTCCACTGGTAACCGGTGGCCTTGATGGTGAGGTCGGAATTGGTGGTGTCCTTCATTGCGACCACGGCCTTGGTGGCCGGCAGCGCCATCCCGATCACGATCAGGAACGGCACGATGGTCCAGATGATTTCAACCGTGGTGCTTTCGTGGAACGTCGCCGGCTTGTGGCCCACCGACTTACGGTGCTTGAAAATGGAGTAGAACATCACCCCGAATACACCGATGAAGATCACGATACAGATGATCAGCATCATCCAGTGAAGCCAATGGATCTCGGCAGCGATCTTGGTGACCGGAGGCGCGAGATTGAGTTGCCGCACTGCGGGGCCGCCCGGCATGTCTTCCAGTGCCTGGGCCGTTTGACTGAGGGCGAGGAGGGAGCCTGCCGCCAGCAAACTTGCCAATGTCTTATTCAACATTTTCATTTTTTATCTACCCAATTGACAGATTCCACTCTGCCCCGGTGCGCGGCTCATGAGACCTGGGTTGGTTGCCCGTGTCCCAACACCGGGAAAGCTCGTCCGCAAGCTTGCGCCGCCTGACGCTCACCTGCTAGATCACGGGCCGGCCATCTCCAGCTTGACTTGCCCATAATCGGAGGCGTGGCGGGCATAGTACAGCAATGCCCATCCGAGAATCGCGACCTCCAGCCCCGCATCAGGCGACACCAGTCACGCGCGTTGCCAGACAAAAACCAAGCGATTACGAACGGGGGAATGACGACCAAGGGGGTGAACCAGCCGATCTGGCGGGTCGAAAGCGAGCAGTTTCGCTTCATGAGCCAGTTCTTGCGCGGCGATTCCGAGATGGTGGAGGCGCCGCATGCTGGGTGGAGCGCGGTTTCAATGTCGTGCATTGAACCACTCCTGCCTCGGATGCATACCCGAACGGTTCGCCCGTGGCAAAAAACGGGATAGGCCTTTGGGGGACTGCTGCGACAAACTGGCGCATTATATGGCCGCGATTGACCCCAAACAAGGTAAAGCGCCTTTATGCAAGTCCCGGCTTGACAACGTGCGGTCAATGCCGTTTCCGCATTAAAACCGTTTCAGGCGTGCGGTTTGCGGCCGATCTGATCGATTGGAATCATCGCCCTGCCCTGCTCGTCCAACGCCTGCCGCTGGGTCGGCGCAAGCTTCCAAGCGTGGCCGTAAACGATTTCGAAGGTGAGCGGAATCAGCCCATCGGGATTGCGCTGCGCATCGAGCGCGTCGAATAGCCGCTGGCGCCAGCGCGGCGTGTGCAGACCGGCGCCAGCCAGGCCGCGGCCCGCTTCGTCGGTCAAGCCGGCCATGCCGCCAAGCAAGTGCACATCGGCCAGCAGCGCCTGCGGCGTTTCGTAGGTAATCGTCAGCTGCTCCATGTCCATGACGGGCGTGGACCAGCGGCTATGCACCAGCATGTCGCCAATGTCGTGCATATCGACAAAGCGCAGCGTGTGGACGCCCGCGTCGATGCCAGCCAGGGCGCTGCGCAGCTCGCGCAAGGTATCGGGACCGAACAGGCTGAACATCAGCAGGCCGCCTTCCGTGGTGACGCGGTGCCATTCCGGAAAGATCGCGTGCGGCGCCGGATCCCAGTGCAGCGCCAGATTCGACCACAGCAGGTCAAACGACGCCCCGGCAAACGGCAGCGCGCGGAAGTCCGCCTGGGCAAAGTCAAAGACTGGCCGCTTCTTCAGCAGCCGGCCGAGCCACCCGGCATCGTTGCGCTGCGGGTCGAGTTTCTGCGCCTGCGCCAGCATCGCGGACGACCAGTCGACCCCGCAGATCTGTGCGTCCGGATATTGCGCACGCAGTACCGCCAAGCCTTGCCCCAGGCCACAGCCCAAATCCAGCGCACGCGCGGGCGTGGCCTTGATATAGGACAGCCGGTCCTGCATGCGACTGCCCACTTCGCGCAGCAGGAAATCCACGTCGGCAAAACGCGCGGCGCGGCGATCGAAGGCGCGCCGCAAGGCGGCTGGACGGGACAGAGCGGGATCAGACATCGGCAAGACGGGGCGGGATACTGCGGT
Organism: Ralstonia wenshanensis; assembly: GCF_021173085.1. NCBI lineage: Bacteria > Pseudomonadati > Pseudomonadota > Betaproteobacteria > Burkholderiales > Burkholderiaceae > Ralstonia > Ralstonia wenshanensis. The sequence continues at coordinate 285,900 of NZ_CP076413.1, read as the reverse complement.
CGCCAAGTATACCGGCCCGCAGTTTGAGGCGCCGTCCGATAGCGCTGTGGCCGCAAATCGGCTTGGATAGCGGCTTTTTGTATGCATAAACACGCGTTATCGGCATGGTTTCGCACCGGCCTGCGTCATCTGTTGCCGTGCGCCTGCGCGCTTTGCGGCGCGGTTCAGGGTGGCCTGGTGTGCAGCGGCTGCATAGGCGATCTGGCACCGCAGTTGCACAGGCGGCGCTGCATCCAATGTGCCATTGCGCTGGAGTCGCGGCACACCGCTCGACATTGCCACGCCTGTTTGGCCGGCGCGCCCGACTTTGACGCAACTGTCGTCATTGCCGACTACGACTGGCCGCTTGACCACCTCGTCACCGGTTTGAAGTTTCGCGCGCAGTTGCCGCTGGCGGCTTGGCTGGCCGGCCAATTGGGCAACGCACTCGCCGCTGCGCCGGGCGACTTGCCTGACGTACTGCTGCCGGTGCCGCTCTCGCCTGCACGCCTGCACTCGCGCGGCTACAACCAGGCGTGGGAGATTGCCCGCAGGCTGGCGCACCAATTGAACATTCCTGCCCACGCCAACGCCCTGAACCGTGTGCGCGACAACCCCGCACAGGCCACGCTGGACCGTGCCGAGCGGCTGACAAACCTGCACGGTGCATTCGTTGTCGCCGAACCAGCGCGCGTCGTGGGGCGCCACATCGGCGTCGTTGATGATGTGATGACCACCGGCACGACCCTGGGCGAGATCGCCACGCAACTCAAACGTGCCGGCGCCAGCCGCATCACCAACGTTGTCGCCTTGCGCACGCCCTGATTACGTGCTTATGCGACATTGTGTCGCGCCACCTGTACCAAGCTGTGGCGAGGTGACAACCCTTCCCAATGTGGATAAGCTCGCCGCCGAAATGCCTCCTGCCGCCCCATCATGTTCAACGTCGTCCTTGTCGAGCCCGAAATCCCGCCCAATACGGGCAATGTGATCCGCCTGTGCGCCAACACGGGCGCGCAGCTGCATCTGATCGAACCGCTGGGTTTTCCGCTTGAAGATGCCCGCATGCGCCGCGCGGGGCTGGACTATCACGAGTACGCGACGATGCGCGTGCACGCTGATTGGGACGCCTTTCTGCGCGATGCGCAGCCCGATCCCACGCGCATGTTCGCGCTCACCACGCGCGGCTCAACGCCGTTTGCCAGCATGGCGTTCCAGCCGGGCGACTGGTTTGTCTTCGGGTCGGAAACGCGCGGATTGTCGGAGGAGCGGCGCGAGTGGTTTCCCGCTTCCCAGCGGATTCGCCTGCCAATGCGGCCAGACAACCGCAGCCTGAACCTGTCGAACACCGTGGCGGTGGTGGTGTTCGAGGCGTGGCGGCAAAACGGGTTCGCGGGCGGCGCCTGAGCGAGCGCCCCCTTATTGAAGTGTGATTAGCGTTCCGATTCGGATTTGGCGTCACGCTGGAGCAGGCGCTCGACAGCTTTCGCGGCGGAGAGCCCCTCGAACAGGACTTCACAGACGGTGAAGGTGATCGGCATGTCTACGCCTTTGGCGCGTGCCAGGGCGGCCACGGCCCGTGCACAGCGCACGCCTTCCGCAACGTGACCGAGGCTGTGGAGGATGTCGTCTAAGGAGCGGCCCTGCGCGAGCTGCATCCCGACCGTGCGGTTGCGTGACAGATCGCCGGTGGCGGTCAGCAGCAGATCGCCCATGCCGGTCAGCCCCATGAATGTTTCCAGCCGACCGCCGAGCGCCAAGCCAAGGCGCGTCATTTCGGCCAGCCCGCGAGTCACCAGTGCAGCGCGCGCGTTCAGCCCCAGGCCCAGGCCATCCGCGGCGCCTGTCGCAATGGCCAGGACGTTCTTGACGGCACCACCCACTTCCACGCCGACGAGGTCATCGCTCGCGTACACGCGCATCGCGTGATGGTGAAAGCCGCGCTGCGTGAGCTTGCACAGCACCTCGCTGGTCGAGGCGACGGTCATGGCGCATGGCAAACCCTGCGCGACTTCCTTGGCGAAGCTCGGCCCTGACAGCACACCGACAACGAGGTCGGTACGGCCCGATGCCTTCAACACATCAGCGACGATGGCGTGCGGCAGTGCGCTGGTCTCGGGGTCGAAACCCTTGCACAGCCAGATCACGTTGCGTACACCGCCGTGCGCTGCAATCGTGCGGGTCAGATCGGCGAGCCCGGCAACAGGTGACGCGATGACGGCGAGTCCGTCGTCGCCCGCCGCATGATCGAGTGCAGCTTGCAAATCAGCAGAAAAACGCAACGACGCCTGCAGCTTCATGCCCGGCAAATACGGGGCATTGATGTGCGTGGCGGCCATCTGCGCGACGAGGTTCGCGTCACGCCCCCACAGCACGACGTCGTGCGATTGCGCGGCGTGGCTGGCCAAGGCAGTGCCCCAGGCACCGGCACCCAAAATGGAAATTCGCATGCGCGAGTTCAACATCGGTCAGGCAAAGGTCGAGCAAAAAAAAGCCCGCGCAAGCGTGCGGCTGGCGCGGGCCTTTGGCGCAGTGCGCCTCGTACTTAGTGGGTGGCCTGCGAGCCGTCCGGCATCACCAGACCGGCGCCGCCGGCTTGGCCTTGCTGCTCCATGGCAGCGGCGAGGCGCTGTTCGTACAGCGCCTGGAAGTTGATCTCGGCCAGGTGGATCGGCTGGAAGCCGGCGCGGCCGATGGTGTCGGCAATGTTCGAGCGCAGGTACGGGTACACGATGGTCGGGCAGGCGATGCCCAGCAGCGGGTCCATCTGTTCGGCCGGCACGTTGCGGATATCGAAGATGCCCGCTTGCTTGGCTTCCACCAGGAACGCAACCTTCTCTTGCACCTTGGTCGTCACCGTACCGATGACGGTCACTTCGAACACGCCTTCAGCCAGCTGCGAAGCGGCGACGTCGACCTGCACTTCCACAGACGGCTGTTCCTGCTCGAGGAAGATGTGCGGCGAGTTCGGTTGTTCCAGCGACAGGTCCTTCAGATAGACGCGCTGGATGTTGAAGAACGGCTGGCCATCCTGGCCCGGTTGCTGTTGTTGCTGGTCGCTCATGACTCGCCTTCAAATGGAATGTGGTCAGTGCTTGGCGGAAGCGTCCGCCGCGCAAGACGCGTATGGTACATGACCAAATGGAGCCCGCTATGAGAGCCGGCCTAAAACTACAACGCCCGGTCAAAGCCGGGCGTTTTTGTGTGGTGTGCAGCTCGCCAGATCGGAGGCGCCGAATCAGGCAGCCAGCAACGGAACCAAGCCACCTTCGCGGTCCAGCGCAGACAGATCATCGAAGCCGCCGATGTGGCGCTCGTCGATATAAATCTGCGGAACCGTGCGGCGGTTCGTGCGCGTCATCATCTCCTCGCGCTTGCCGGGCTCGCGATCGATGAGAATCTTTTCAATCTGCTCGACACCACGCTGTTTCAGGAGTCGTTCCGCTGCCACGCAATAGGGGCAGACGGTGGTGCTGTACATGACCACGTGCGCCATAACTTCAACCTCGTATCTTTATTTCACAACCGGAAGGCCCGCTTGCTGCCAAGCGGCCAATCCGCCCTCGAGCGAATACACCTCACTGTAACCGGCTTGCTTCAGGACTGCTTGCGCCCGGCCAGCACGCTGGCCGGTCTGGCATACGAGGATGATGGGGGTCTCTTTGTTCTTTGCAAGCCCGGAAGCCTTGCCTTCAAGCTCCCCGAGCGGCGCGTGCTTGGCTTGCGGCAGATGGCCGGCTGCGTACTCACCGCTTTCGCGCACATCCACCACCACTGCATTGCGGCGATTGATGAGCTGGGTGGCCACCGGAGCACTCACCTTGGCGCCGCCACCGCCCGCGATGCGGCGCTGGATGGGCGCCCAGAGCAGCAGCAGACCCGAAACGATGGCGACGGCAAGCAGTGCGAGGTTGTTGTAATCGGCGAAGAACTTCACGGTATCGGTTTCCTGGGATGGGTCGGGGCAAGTCTAGTGGGCAAACATCAGCCGAACGATTCGGGAGCCCAATGCCCGCGGCATTATAAAATAGTCGGTTTCGGCGGCTGCACGATGACGTACGATACGTCGCCGCAGCTAGCCACACGCAGGTTTTCTCACTTCTCATCATGGCAGTCATGCACAAGCTCGTCCTCATCCGCCACGGCGAATCGACGTGGAATCTGGAGAACCGCTTCACCGGCTGGGTCGACGTCGACCTGACCGACACAGGCATCGCCCAGGCCCGCCAAGGCGGCAAACTGCTGCGTGAAGCCGGCTTCACGTTCGACCTGGCCTACACCTCGGTGCTCAAGCGCGCGATTCGCACGCTGTGGCACGTGCAGGATGAAATGGATCTGATGTGGATCCCGACCCGTAATGAATGGCGCCTGAACGAGCGCCACTACGGCGCGCTGTCGGGCCTGAACAAGGCCGAAACTGCCGCGCAATATGGCGACGAGCAGGTCCTGATCTGGCGCCGCAGCTACGATACGCCGCCGCCCGCCCTCGAGCCCGGCGCAACGAACGACGTCTTCGGCAATCCGCGCTACGCGGGCCTGACGCGCGAACAGGTGCCCCTGACCGAATGCCTCAAGGACACCGTCGCCCGCGTGCTGCCGCTGTGGGATGAATCGATTGCACCGGCCATCAAGAGCGGCAAGCGCGTGGTGATCGCCGCGCACGGCAACAGCATCCGCGCGCTGGTGAAGTACCTGGACGGCATTTCCGACGCAGACATCGTCGGCCTCAATATCCCCAACGGCACGCCGCTTGTGTATGAGCTGGACGCCAACCTCAAGCCGATCCGCCATTACTACCTGGGCGACCAGGAAGCGATTGCCGCATCGCTTGCCGCAGTGGCCAGCCAGGGCAAGTCGAAATAATCCGTAACGGACGCTACGGCACTCCAACGCCTTTATACTGTCGAAGCCTGTAGCCCGGGATGTGCGCGAGCCGTCCCGGGCCATGTTTATCTACTGTTCCCACGTCCACGCTCGACACATGCGAACTTCGCTCAAGAACATCAGCTTGATCGCCATCGGCCTCGTCACCGGGGTGCTGGCAACGCTCCAGCTCTCCGCCACTGCGCAAAACGCGACGGTCGGGCCGCTTCCGCTGGAGAAACTCAGGCTCATGGCGGACATTTTCGGCCAGATCAAGCGCGAGTATGTCGAGCCCGTGGACGACGACAAGCTGCTGACCGAAGCGATCAAGGGCATGGTCGCCAGCCTCGACCCGCATTCGGCCTATCTGGACAAGAAGGACTTCCAGGAGCTGCAGGAAGGGACTCAGGGCCGCTTCGCCGGGCTGGGTATCGAGATCTCGCAGGAAGAAGGCCTGGTCAAGGTTATCAACCCGATTGAAGACACCCCCGCCTTCCGCGCTGGCGTGCAGCCGGGTGACCTGATTACCCGCATCGACGACAAGCCCGTGCGCGGCATGCCGCTGGAGCAAGCCGTCAAGCGCATGCGCGGCGCGCCGGGCACCAAGGTCACGCTCACGATTTACCGCAAGAAGGAAGAGCGCACGTTCCCGCTGACCATCACCCGCGCCGAGATCCAGGTGCAGTCGGTCAAGGCCAAGATGCTGGACAACGGCATCGCTTGGGTGCGCATCACCAGCTTCCAGGAACGCACCGTGCCGGACCTGGCCAAGAAGCTCAACGACTTGGCCAAACAAGACGCCCACCTCAAGGGCCTGATCCTGGATCTGCGCAACAACGGCGGCGGCGTGCTGCAGGCTGCAGTTGGCGTGTCGGCTGCCTTCCTGCCGCCGGACGTGACGGTGGTGTCGACCAACGGCCAGGTGCCGGATGCCAAGCGTACGTACAAGGCGACCTTCGCCAACTACCGCCTGAGCAACTTTGATTCCGATCCGCTGGTCGGTTTGGACCCCGAGTTCAAGACGGTGCCGATCATCGTGCTGACCAACGCGTACACGGCCTCGGCCTCGGAAATCGTGGCCGGCGCGCTGCAGGATCATCACCGCGCCAAGACGATGGGCAAGACGACGTTCGGCAAAGGCTCGGTGCAGACGGTGCGTCCGCTGTCGAACGACACCGGCATCAAGCTGACCATCGCGTACTACTACACGCCGTCGGGCAAGTCGATCCAGGCCAAGGGCATCCGTCCGGATATTCCGGTTGACCAGAACCCGGACGGCGACCCGGACGATGCGCTGATCACGCGCGAAATCGACACCGAACGCCACCTGCACAACAAGCAGGAATCGGAAGAAGCCGAGATGACCGAGCGCGAAAAGCGCCGCATCGAAGAACTGCGTCGACTGGAAGAGGAAAACGCCAAGAAGACGCCCGAGCAGCGCGAGAAGGAACGCAACAAGAAGCCGATCGAGTTTGGTTCAGCAGAAGACTTCATGCTGCAACAAGCGGTTGCCGACCTGAAGGGTCAGCCGGTCAAGCGCTCGAAGTCGGTGTTGGAAGCGGCGGCGGCTGCGGTGCCGGACAAGGCGGTGAAATCGCCGGCGGCCAAGGAATCGAGCGCCCCGGCCAAGCTGCCCAAGGGCAAGGCGGCTCCGGCTTCCGAGCCGGCCGCACCGAAGCCGAATGGTCCCGCCAGCGGCGTGCAGCCCGCACCGGAGCCCACCGGAGCACGTTAAGACACCGGCCGGCAAACACTGGCAAACTTACGAGGCCGTGCACTGCACGGCCTTTTTCATTGCACCACCATGAACGACGATCAACTGCTGCGCTACTCGCGCCATATCCTGCTCGACGAAATCGGCATCGAGGGACAGACGCGCCTGCTTGAGAGCCACGCGCTCGTCATCGGTGCGGGCGGGCTGGGCGCGGCGGCCCTGCCCTATCTGGCGGCGGCAGGCGTGGGCACGCTCACCATCGTCGACGACGATACGGTGGACTTGACCAATCTGCAGCGACAGATCATCCACACTACCGAATCGGTCGGGCAACCGAAGGTGGCATCCGCGCAGGCGGCCATCGCCCGGCTGAACCCGGACGTGCGCGTAAACGCGTTACAGCGCCGGCTCGATGCGGATGCAATCGTTGCACGCCTTGATGGCGTGAGCGTGGTACTGGATTGCTCCGATAACTTCGGCACTCGCCAGGCCGCCAACTTGGCCTGCGTGCAGGCTGGCGTGCCGCTGGTATCGGGCGCCGCCATCCGCTTTGACGGACAGATTAGCGTATTCGACAGCCGTGCCGGCGGCCCCTGCTACGCCTGCCTGTTCCCGCCCGACGAGCCTGCACCCGAAGTAGCGTGTGCAACGATGGGCGTGTTCTCGCCGCTGGTGGGCATGGTCGGTACGGTACAGGCCGCGGAGGCACTCAAGCTGATCGCCGGTATCGGCCGTCCGCTTGCCGGTCGTCTGCTGATGCTCGACGGTCTATCGATGGAGTGGACGACGATGCGGATCGCGCGCCAGCCGTCATGCCCCGTCTGCGGTGGCACACACTGAGGCGGTGAACACGCACAACAAAAAAGGAGGCCGAGGCCTCCTTCTTTTTTTTGCCGCCGACGAGGCTTACTCGCCCTCGGGCTCCATCTGCGATTGCAGGTAGTTCTGGATGCCGACCTTGTCGATCAGCTCGAGCTGCGTTTCCAGCCAGTCGATGTGCTCTTCAGTGTCGTCGAGGATGTCGACCAGAATTTCGCGGCTGACGTAGTCCTTCACCGACTCGCAGTAAGCGATGCCCTCGACCACGGTGCCGTGTGCGGCACGCTCCAGCTTCAGGTCGCACTCGATGATCTCTTTCGTGTCTTGGCCAATGAAGATCTTGCCGAGGTCCTGCAGGTTGGGCAGGCCGTCGAGCATCAGGATGCGCTCGATCAGGCGATCGGCATGCTTCATCTCGCCAATCGACTCCTTGTACTCGTGGTCCCCAATGCGCTTGAGCCCCCAGTGGCCGTACATGCGCGCGTGGAGGAAATACTGGTTGATGGCGGTCAGCTCGTTCTTGAGCTGGGCGTTCAGATATTGGATGACCTTCTTATCGCCTTTCATTCTTGGGGCTCCAGCAAAGTGCAACTGCGGTGATGAACGCGCGCACGCGTCCGTTCAAGGCGAGCCCTGTGCCTGACCAGCAAGCAACAAATGCCACCGAGGCTCAACGCCTGGGCGGCAATTCGCGGCGACAGAAAAAAGACAGGAAATCAGGCAGCCAATGCACCGGGCACGAGGGCCTGATCATTGGCAACGGGCTCGTCGCGGCGTTCGATTATGGCATGCGTGCTTGCACGGCCCAAAATCTGATCGACAGGGACACAGCTCACCGCTTCGGCGAGCACCTGCTTGGCGCAGTCCCGGCATTGTCCGCAGCACGTACCCACGCCGAGCGTTTCAGCGAGTTCGTCCATCGTCGACACGCCGAGACGGGCGGCGCCATGGATTTCGCGGTCGGTCACTTGGTTGCAGATACAGACGTACACGGGGGTTCCTCCGCAGCGCTCAGAACGCACTGTAAAACCAGAATAACAGAGAATCGAAATGAGAACAATTCTTGTTCGACCCCATTCTGCGCGGAGGGTCATGCAGGTGCAGGCAAGCCGTCTTTTGAGAGAAAGACGTGCAATTTCAATCACTTGCAGAGGACGGCGCCCCGTGAGCGCGATGCGCCGGCGCGACACTAGGTGCAGCCGGCGCTTGAGAGAACCGCGTGTCAGGCCCGCGCCAGCGCGCCCAGCGCCTCTTCGATTTCGGCGGGTTCGCAGGCGTGCAGCAGGCGGTCCGCCTCGCGCATCAGGCGGGGGCGGTCCGCGCGCAGGATCTGCTGCTTGACGCTCAGCAGTTGCGACGGATGCATTGAAAATTCGGTCAGGCCCATGCCCAGCAGCAGGCGCGTCATGGTGGCGTCGCCGGCCATCTCGCCACACACCGAAACCGGCTTGCCCGCCTGATGGGCCTCGCGAATGGTACGCGCGATCAATTGCAGCACCGCCGGATGCAGCGGGTCATACAGATGCGCAACCGCGTTGTCGGCACGGTCAATGGCGAGCGTGTACTGGATCAGGTCGTTCGTGCCGATCGAGAGGAAGTCCATGCGGCGCAAAAACACCGGCAGGATCAGCACGGCGGCCGGAATCTCGATCATGGCGCCGACTTTGATGCCCGGATCATAGGCCAGGCCGTCGGCGTCGAGCGAAGCCTTGGCGCGTGCCAGCAATTCCAGCGTCTGGTCGATCTCGCGAGCGTGCGCCAACATCGGCACAAGAATCTTGATGGGCCCGAACGCAGACGCCCGCAACAGCGCGCGCAACTGCGTCAGGAACATCGCCGGCTCCGACAGCGACCAGCGGATCGCACGCAAACCCAGCGCCGGATTGGGCGCGGTCTCGAACACGTCGTCGCGGATGTCCAGAGGCTTGTCGGCACCGATGTCGATGGTGCGGATCGTGACGGGCAGGCCCATCATCGATTCAACGGCGGTGCGGTAGGCGCGGAACTGCTCTTCCTCGTCGGGCAGCGCGCCACGACGGTTCATAAAGAGGAACTCGGAGCGGAACAGGCCCACACCCACGGCGCCCGCTTTGACGGCAGCGGCCGCATCCTCCGGCATTTCGATGTTCGCCTGCAGATCGATTTGCGTACCGTCGAGCGTGACGGTGGGCGTATGGCGCAAGCGTTCGAGACGCTTCTTTTGCAATTCGCCTTCGCTGCGGCGATGGCGGTATTCCTCGAGGATGGACGTGTTCGGATCGACGATGACGATGCCGTTGTCACCGTCGATGACGACGATGTCGTCCTGGCGAATCAGCGTGCTCGCGTTATGCACACCCACGGCCGCCGGAATATCGAGGCTGCGCGCCACGATGGCGGTGTGCGAGGTGCGGCCGCCGAGATCGGTCACGAAACCGGCGAAGGTCTGGCCGCGGAACTGCAGCATGTCGGCCGGCGCAATATCGTGCGCGACGACGATCATGCCGGCATCCGGATCGCAGCCAACCGCCACTGGCGCGGGCGCCAGCGCGGGTGCGCCGGCCAGCACCTTCAGAATCCGTTCGACCACCTGCTCGATGTCGGCTTTGCGTTCGCGCAGGTATTCGTCCTCGATTTCACCGAACTGGCGGATCAGTTCTTCAAGTTGCGTTGTAAGCGCCCACTCTGCGTTGTAGCGTCGCTGGCGAATCAAGGTCTCGGGCACCTGCGAGAGCAACGCGTCATCCAGAATCATCGCGTGCACATCGAGGAAGGCGCCCATCTCTTCGGGCACATCGGTGGGCAGATCGCGCTTGAGCGCTGCCAATTCGGTGCGCACGGTGGCGCGGGCACTGCGCAAGCGCTCGACCTCGGCGTCGACCTTGTCTTCGTCGACCAGATAGTGCGACACATCAAGCGCCGCACGCGCCAGCATGTGGGCGCGGCCGATGGAGATGCCACGCGAGACCGGAATACCGTGCAGGGTAAAAGGCATAGACGCTGGCCAGAGCGACGTTGAAGTGGAATGCGGCGGGCGAGTTATTCGCCTTCGCCGAAGCGATCGTTGATGAGCGCGACGAGACCATCCATGGCGTCGTGCTCGTCGGGGCCGTCGATCTCCAGGGTGACGGTGGAGCCGATGCCGGCCGCCAACATCATCACGCCCATGATGCTCTTGGCGTCGACCTGACGGCCGTTGCGCGACATCTTGATCTGGCTGTCGAACTTGCTGGCGAGCTGCGTGAGTTTGGCGGAGGCGCGGGCATGCAGCCCGAGCTTATTGATGATGGTGATATCCCTCTGCAGCATATTTGTCCGGATGGTTGGCAACCTGGTTCTGAACGGCTGTCGAGCCGACCTGCAGTACGCCTTGCGCGCCACCGGCCAGGGCCTTGGCGGCAAGTTGTTCGAGTTTTTCGGAGCGATAGCAGATGGCGCGCACGAGCATCGGCAGATTCACGCCAGCCAGCACGCGCACGCGGCCCGGATCGGCAAGGCGCGAAGCGATATTGGCGGGCGTGGCCCCAAAGATGTCGGTCAGCACCAGCGCGCCGTTGGCCTCAACGAGTTCGGCGAGCTTGTCGCGCGCCTGAGCCAGCACAGCAGCCGGCTCGGCATCGGGCAGGACATCGATTGCGCCCAGCCGCTCGGGCTGACCGCAATAGACGTGTGCAGCGCAATCGCGCAGTGCGCTTGCCAGCGGCGCATGAGCGATGATCAGAATCCCTGCCATGATCGAAAAGCGAATCGGTATAACGCCGATTGTATCAGGGCCATTTGGCGCAATTGAGCGGCCTTGTACCGGACCTCCCCCTTGTGGAGGACCCTCGGCGGAGGGGCCATGCCGCCATTTCAGGCAGGCTTGCGCGCCAATCCGCTGCTCTTGCCCGCGGCGCGCTCCAGTGCATCGATGAACATTCCGGCCACATTGAAGCCCGTCTGCTGAGTGATTTCCTGGAAGCAGGTTGGGCTGGTGACGTTGACCTCGGTGAGGTAATCCCCAATGACGTCCAGGCCGACGAGCAGCAGTCCACGCTGCCAGAGCACGGGCGCAAGTGCATGTGCAATCACTTGATCACGCTCGGACAGCGGCTGCGCCTTGCCGGTACCACCCGCAGCCAGATTGCCGCGGACTTCACCGGCCATCGGCACGCGCGCCAACGAATGCGGCACCGGCGAACCGCCGATCAAGAGAATGCGCTTGTCGCCCTCACGGATCGCAGGAATGTACTGCTGAGCCATGATCGTGCGCGCGCCGTTGTCGGTGAGCGATTCGATGACCGCCCCGAGGTTCATGCCATCGGGCCCCACGCGGAAGATGCCCGCACCGCCCATGCCGTCGAGCGGCTTGAAGATGACGTCGCCCTGCTCGGCGTGGAATTCGCGCAAGCGCTTGGCATCGCGCGACACGACGGTCGGCACGGTGAACTCTCGGAACTGCGCGATGGCGAGCTTCTCCGAATGATCACGAATCGCCTGCGGCTTGTTGAACACGCGCGCGCCCTGACGTTCGGCAATCTCCAACAGCCACGTGCTGGTGACGTACTCCATGTCGAACGGCGGGTCCTTGCGCATCAGCACCGCGTCAAAGCCCGTCAGCGGCAGCAGGCGCGCATCACCGGCGCGATACCAGTCGTGCTCGTCGCCGGTCAGGGCGATGGGCGTGGCCACGGTTTCGACCACGTTGTTCGCCAGCGTGAGCTGCGACTGTAGGCACGTGTAGATGGCGTAGCCACGCGCCGCCGCCTCGCGCATCATCGCGAAGGTGGAATCCTTGTAGGTCTTGAACGTCGACAGGGGATCGACGATGAACAGGATGCGCATGGCAGTTCCTTCTGCAGCGGGGTACAGCCGATCAGATCAGCGGGTTGGGGTCGGTCTTCTCAAGCTCGAGCGAGGCAGCCAGCAGCGCCAGGCGCGCCACCACACCGTACATATAGAAGCGGTTCGGCTCGCCGGCGCCAGGCTTTGCATGGCTGTCCGGCAGCGAATTCGACGCAAACGGCAGTGGCACGAAATGCATGCCCGGCGCGTTGAGATTCTCGTCCACGCCGCGGCCCGTGTGAACCCGGTAGAAACCGCCCACCACATAGCGGTCGATCATGTAGACGACGGGCTCGGCCACCGCTTCGTTGATCTTCTCGAAAGTGTGCACGCCTTCCTGCACGATCACCTCGGAGACCTCAAGGCCTTCCTTGACCACGCTCATCTTGTTGCGCTCCTTCCGGTTGAGGCCCTTGACCTCGGAAGGATCACGCACGGTCATCACACCCATGCCATAGGTGCCGGCGTCGGCCTTGACCACCACGTAGGGGGTCTCAGTCACGCCGTATTCCTTGTACTTCTTGGCAGTCTTCTTGAGCACCGTCTCCACGGCGTGAGCCAGCTCTTCCTCGCCGGCACGCTCATGGAAGTCCAGCCCGCTGCATTTGGTGAAGTACGGGTTGACCATCCACGGGTCGATGTCGATCAGCTTGGCGAACTTCTTGGCCACTTCGTCGTAGGCGGCAAAGTGGTTGGTCTTGCGACGCTGCGACCAGCCGGCATGGAGCGGCGGCAGCAGATATTGCTCGTGGATGTTCTCGAGGATGGGCGGCACGCCAGCCGACAGATCGTTGTTCAGCAGGATCGAGCACGGATCGAAGTCCTCCATGCCCACGCGACGGCCCTTGGTACCGATGCGCTTGATCGGTTCGACCACCAGGCGCTGCCCATCGGGCAAGTCGATCGGGGTCGGCTCGGTGATGTCCTCGGAAAGCGAGCCGAGGCGCACATTGAGCCCCGCTTGTCGCATGATTTGCGACAGACGCGCGACGTTCTGCAGGTAGAACATATTGCGCGTGTGGCGCTCGGGAATCAGCAGCAGGTTCTTGGCGTCCGGGCAGATCTTCTCGATCGCGGCCATGGCGGCCTGCACGGCCAGCGGCAGCATCTCGGGCGCGAGATTGTTGAAGCCCCCGGGGAAGAGATTCGTGTCGACCGGGGCCAGCTTGAAGCCGGCGTTGCGCAAATCGACGGAACAGTAGAACGGCGGCGTGTGTTCCTGCCATTCCAGGCGGAACCAGCGTTCGATGGCGGGCGTGGCGTCAAGAATCTTCTGCTCGAGCTCAAGCAGCGGCCCGTTCAGCGCGGTGATCAAGTGCGGAACCATACCCTTTCCTATTGATGTTATTTATCGCCCACTCCGATTGTAGAGGAACAAGCAATAGCTTGCAGACGACAGCGGGCTATCGATATGCGGTCAGGGGAGAGGATTCGCAAGAGGCGCAGTGCGGCAGTGCAGCAGGCCACACAAAAAAAGCGGACAAAAAAAAGCGCGGGGCTGCCGCGCTTGGGGAATAGCCTGACAGATACGGGGAGCGTTCTGCAGGTGGAGGAAACCACGTCTGCAATGTAAGCGCCCGCATAACGAGAGGCAATTGAAGGTTTTTTACATCGGACTTAAGGACGTCCGGCTCAGGGCTGGCACAACAAAAAACCCGGCGCGCAGCCGGGTCTTTTGCAGGATGAGTAAGCGGATCAGTCTTCGTAGGCGGTTTCGCCGTGGGACGTGATGTCCAGACCCTCGCGCTCCTCTTCTTCCGGCACGCGCAGGCCGACGATGGCGTCGACGATCTTGTACGAGATGAACGCCACCACTGCGGACCAGATGACCGTGGTCGCCACGCCCTGGAACTGGATCCACAGCTGGCCGGCGATCGAGTAATCGTCGGCAACCTTGTTGGCGACATAGTCGTAGATGCCGGTGCCGCCGAGGCTCGGTGCCGCGAACACGCCGGTCAGCAGCGCACCGAGGATACCGCCCACGCCGTGCACACCGAACACGTCGAGCGTGTCGTCCATGCCCAGCATGCGCTTGAGGCCATTCACACCCCACAGGCACAGCAGGCCGGCGATGATGCCGAGCGCGATCGAACCCATCGGGCCGACAAAGCCGGCAGCCGGCGTGATGGCAACCAAGCCGGCCACGGCGCCCGATGCAGCACCCAGCATCGACGGCTTACTCTTGCCGAACCACTCGCCGAAGCTCCACGACAGCACGGCTGCGGCGGTTGCGAGCAGCGTGTTGACGAAGGCCAGTGCGGCGCTGCCGTTGGCTTCCAGGGCCGAACCGGCGTTGAAGCCGAACCAGCCGAACCACAGCAGCGAGGCACCGACCATCGTCAGCGTCAGGCTGTGCGGCTTGAGCGCCTCACGGCCGAAGCCGATGCGCTTGCCGAACAGGAAGGCGCCCACCAGACCCGCCACTGCGGCGTTGATGTGCACCACGGTGCCGCCGGCAAAGTCCAGCGCGCCCTTCTGGAACAGCCAGCCCGACTTGGCCGTCATCACCTCGGCCGCCTTGGCGTCGGTAAAGCCGTCCGGACCCGGCCAGAACCAGACCATGTGTGCGATCGGCAGGTAGCTGAAGGTGAACCACAGCACCACGAACAGCAGGACAGCCGAGAACTTCGCACGCTCGGCGAAGGCGCCGATGATCAGCGCGCAGGTAATCGCCGCAAACGCGCCCTGGAAGGCGAAGTACGCGTATTCCGGCACCACCACGCCCTTGCTGAAGGTGGCTGCCACCGAATCCGGCGTCAGGCCCTTCAGGAACAGACGATCCAGCCCGCCGAAGAACGCGTTGCCCTCGGTGAACGCGAAGCTGTAGCCGTAGACGGCCCACAGGATGATGATGAGCGAGAAGATGCCCATGCACTGCATCAGCACCGACAGCATGTTCTTCTTGCGCACCAGGCCGCCGTAGAACAGCGCCAGACCCGGCAGCGTCATCAGGATGACGAAGGCGGTGGAGATCAGCAGCCACGCCGTGTCGCCCTTGTTGGGAACAGGCGTAGCGGCGGCGGGTGCAGCAGGCGCAGCAGCTGCGGCGGCCGGAGCAGCCGCGGCGGCGGGCGCTGCAGCCGGTGCAGCAGCGGCCGGCTCGGAGGCTGCGGCCGCGGCAGCCGGCGCCGAAGCTTCAGCCGCCGGCTTGTCCTGTGCCACGGCCGGCGCCGACATCACGGCGCCTGCGAGCACGGCAACGACGGCCCCAGCCGTCAGGAATCGTGTGAACCAGATTTTCATGTTTTGACCTCTTCCTTGGCGGATTGGGGCTTATAGGGCGTCGCCGCCGGTCTCACCGGTGCGGATGCGGATGACTTGTTCGACCTCGGCCACGAAGATCTTGCCGTCGCCGATCTTGCCGGTGCGCGCAGATTTTTCGATGGCCTCGACGGCGCGCTCGACCACGTCGTCGGGCACGGCCACCTCGATCTTTACTTTAGGCAGGAAGTCGACGATGTACTCCGCGCCGCGGTAAAGCTCGGTATGACCCTTCTGGCGTCCGAAGCCTTTGACTTCCGTGACGGTAATGCCCGACACACCCACTTCGGACAATGCCTCGCGGACCTCGTCGAGCTTGAACGGCTTGATGATGGCCATGATGAGTTTCATGCTGGTTCCTCCTCGGTCGGCGGCACCGGAGCACCGCCGCGCATCGTTATTGGAAAGTCTTGGTGATCGACAGCAGGGCCGTGGCCTTGCCCATGTAGTTGCCGCGCGTGTTCGTGTAGAAGGCGCGCGAAGCGTTCGTATCGATATAGGCCAGCGACGCCGCCCAGCCGTTGCCGAAGTCTTTCGTCACACCGACCTTCCAGTCGGCATACGAGGCGCGCACGGCCTGGTGCGGCACTTGCTGGTAGCCGGCATGCAGGTTCAGCGTCAGGCCCCAGAAGCCGGTGTCGAAGTTGCCAGACAGATCGAAGTACTGGCTGTGATGCGAATCGGGCGTGCCAAACAGGTTCGAAAACGCGTGCGAATACTTGAACGTGATCGGGCCGTAGCCGATCTGCGCATAGCCTTCGGTCGTGTGCGGACGCGTGAAGCCATCGGGATAGCTGCCCGGGTAGTAGTACTGCAGCACCCCCACGTCGATCGGCACGTCCTTGACGATCTCGGTCTTGTAGCCACCGTAGAAGTCCATCTCGATCGGCGCGGAGACGTTCGAGTTCGAATCGCTCAACCAGCTGATCGACGAGTTCCAGTTACCGATGTAGAAGCCTTCGGGCAACACACCGCCCGGAATGGCGTAGTCAAAGCCGCCCTGGATGGCCGGCTTGTTATTGGTCTGCATGATGCCGCGATAGCGGTATTGGCTGGCCAGCGTGACGTTGGCCGTGAGCGCGGCAGGTGCCGGCGCGGGCGCGGCGGCCGGCGCATCAGCCGCAGGTGCGGACTGCGCGATGGCGGATTGGCTCACACCGGCAACGGCACCGGTCAACAGTACAAGGCTGGCTGCGTACGCAAACTTCTTCATGACGGCTCTCCCCCTTTAGAAAGTCGCAACGGCAATGGAAAAAAAATCGCACCAGTTCTGCAACTGTCATGCCATGTTGATGTCGTCGGATTGGAGGGTGTCTTCGGTTACAGCGTCACGCTGCCCCGGCAGCGGAAAGCGGAAGAAATTGGGGACGGGTCGCGCCGGGCGGCAACGGCTGCCCGCCAAAGGTTGCTAGAGGCGGCTTTCCGCCATGGGGGCCTACACCGCCATGGCGCGATAAAAACCATGTGATAGAGTGATTTCAGCCTTATGCAGTGGCCTGCACGGCCGGGACCGGAAACTGCGACTCGTCGTTCTGTCCCCGTTTGTGTGGCGCCGCCAATGCCGCATCGCAGCGAGATTTGACGCAAGGTGTGCCGTTCGAAGCGCTCAGCCGGTACCATCGCGGCCGGCAGCACCGAAACCACGCGCCAAACGCAGGCCTTCGCACCACGGCACAGCAATTTCCTCGCACAGTTGCGGTGCATGCACCGGCTTGGCGCAGACAGCATGACCTACGGAGCAAACAACATGAAACCGACCGATCTCTTTTCCGACTTCCAAAACCGCGTAAGCGAAGCGCTGCGCAACTCGCCGGCGGCCGACATCGAGAAGAACGTCCGCGCGATGATGACGCAGGGCTTCTCCAAGCTCGATCTGGTCACTCGGGAGGAATTCGACGTGCAATCGCAAGTGCTGGCGCGTACGCGTGCGCGACTGGAAGAACTCGAAACGCGCGTGGCCGCGCTGGAAGCGCAACTCAAGTCCGCCGCGCCCGCAGATCAGTAATCCGACGCCCGGTGTAGCCCCGGGCGCGCATCTGCATGATCGCTGTGCCGGCCGCGGCACCCATGATGCGACGCACAGCGAAAAGATCAATGCGCCGCCTTGTTGCGGCTGGCGAACTGATCTAGAACGTCCTTAAGACGCGCGCGTACCGCGCTTGAGGAGAAGATCATGCAGCATCGCCTCTACTTCCTGATGCCGGACGTCGTCAGCGCCCGGCGCGTGATGAATGACCTCCTGCTGGCGCGCATCACCGAGCGCCATATCCACTTCGTCTCAAAGCCAGGCGTCGATCTCACCGGCCTGCACGAAGCCAACATCCTCCAGACTTCCGACATCGTCCACGCCACCCAGAATGGCTTGGTGATCGGCGGGGGTGCGGGCGTGCTGGCAGGCATCGTGGCGGCCATCTTCCCGATCGTCGGCGATGGGCCGCAGTGGGGCATGGTCGGCATTACCACGGTGGTTGGGGCACTGTTTGGCGCCTGGGCCTCGAGCATGATCGGCAGCTCGGTGCCGAACAGCCGCCTGAAACCGTTCAAGCAGGCAGTGGAGGATGGGCAGATCCTGCTGATGGTCGATGTGCCGCGCTCGCGCGTGAAAGAGGTACGCGCGCTGCTGCAGAAGACGCATCCCGAAGGCCACTTCAGCGGCGAAGACACGGCCATGCCGGCCTTCCCCTGAGTTGATCTGCCGACAACGAAGCCGGAGCCCAGTGCTCCGGTTTTTTTTCGCTTTTCATGTCGACGGCAATCGTCAAATTTGGATGCCGGCGAACATGGCGGCGCAACGCGGCTGGCACAGTGGAGGGTTCCGCAACCGTCACGCTCCGCCACGCCATGCACCGATGCCACGCCCTCCGCCTCGCCAGTGAGATCCCTCGAAGGGCCGCGCGATGAGCCTCGCCGTACTGCGTTCGCGCGCGCTCTCGGGTATCGATGCGCCAGCCGTCTCCGTTGAGGTCCATCTGGCGAATGGCCTGCCATCGTTCACCATCGTCGGTCTGCCCGACACCGAGGTGAAGGAGAGCAAGGATCGCGTACGCGCGGCGATCCAGAACAGCCGCTTTGAATTTCCGGCACGGCGCATCACCGTCAACCTGGCACCGGCGGATCTCCCGAAAGAATCGGGACGGTTCGATCTGGCAATTGCACTGGGGATTCTCGCCGCGAGCCGGCAGATTCCGCACACGCATCTGGACGCACATGAGTTTGCGGGTGAATTGTCGCTCTCCGGCGATTTGCGGCCGATTCGCGGTGCACTGGCGATGGCGTACGCGCTATCGCGCAACCCCGTCGCTGCCGATGGCGATGCACCGCTTGCCCGCGCCTTCGTGCTGCCCGCCGAGAACGCCGCCGAAGCCGCGCTCGTAAGCGGCACCAAAGTCCTGCCCGCGCGCACGCTCATCGAGGTGTGCGACCACCTGAGCGCGCCAGACCGCAAGCTCGCGCCTGCGCAGCCCGCGCCGGTCGACACGGACATCCGCTATCCCGACTTGGCTGACGTGCGGGGGCAGCCGCAAGCGCGGCGCGCGTTGGAAGTGGCCGCCGCAGGCGGTCATTCCATGCTCATGATCGGGCCGCCCGGCACCGGCAAGTCGATGCTCGCGCAACGGTTTCCCGGCTTGCTGCCGGACATGAGCGATGACGAGGCGCTCTCTGCCGCCGCCGTGATGAGCCTGACCACGCGCGGCTTCGACGCGCGGCGTTGGAAGGTGCGGCCGTTCCGTTCGCCACACCACACGGCATCTGCGGTGGCGATGGTGGGCGGGGGCAATACGCCACGGCCTGGCGAAATCTCGCTGGCGCATCAGGGCGTGCTCTTCCTCGACGAACTTCCAGAGTTCGAGCGCCGCGTGCTCGAAGTCCTGCGCGAGCCGCTGGAGACCGGCCACATCACCATCTCACGCGCCGCGCATCAGACGGACTTCCCTGCCAGCTTCCACTTGTTCTGAATGGTACTCACAGTGAATATCGAGGTGCCGCGCCACACATGTGTTGAATCCGATGGAATTGCAGCGGGTTAGACCACAGATGGGCAGCTCGTGTCCCGCCCCGAGGTCGATGCTGTCGAGTCGGAGCTGGAAGCCAACGGCTACGCCGTTGTGCCGAGCTGGCGCAATGACGGGCGGTGGGAGCTGTGGACGCGCGAGGTGGTGGCCGTCGCGTGCGATGTCGGCGTGCTTTTCACCAGCGGACCCAGCGAGACCTTTGCTTCCCGCGACGAAGCGCTCGCTGCTGGCCTCGCCTGGCGCAACGCGCAGCAACTGTCCTAAAGCAAAGATCCGGCCGGAGCCGGGTCTCGTCAGACGAGAACACCCACCGCGTAGGTAGGCGTCTTGGGATTTATGAGGCGAGGTCAGGGTTTCGCCGTGCCCACTCCTTTAACAACACCGCTAGCCCGTCAGCATCAGCAATAGACTCTAGCCCTCGCTCTTCCATCAGGAGAATGCCTTCCGATCCCAAAATTCTAAATTCATAAGACCCCGGGCTATCCGCAGATAACCCACAGTACTCGTAGGAATGAATCATGGGATACCGCAAATCCCGATCTTCATAATAAATTTCGAAGTAAATTCGGCCAACAACCAAATCTTCTGGCTCTTTCATTTCTGGGCCTCAGCGAATAGGGACCGGCATCGGGAAACGGGGCAACCCTTCACCACCAGGGATCATACTAGAGCCCTTGGACGACGAATCCCCTGTCGCATCATCTATCTCTGGAATTCCAGTTCCAGCTGAATTCCGCCATCCCGGTTTCGTCAGCCCACGCATGAACTTGTCAAATGCCGACTTCGGGTCAGTTGCACAATTGCTATCTTCATCGTTGCAACTGCATTGCGGATCTTCCTCATTCTTGTATCTCGGCTTCCCTTCCCCCGAAACTCCGACAATTTTTCTGGTAACTCGGACGGTACATTTATCAACCCCGCGATTACCACATGTGGCTCGGCATTGTTGGGCTTGTTGTGCATCGCATGACTTGTATCCGAGTATCTCGGTGCCGCTCATAGCAAGCCCAAGCGGATCGGTATAGCTAGTCGGCTTCCCATCAACATATGCATAGTTGTTCGTCTGCCCACTGCCCCATCCAATCGGATCCTGCGAGATGAACCGTCCCAACTGCGGACTGTAGTACCGCGCCCGATAGTAGTACAGCCCCGTTCCGTCGTTTTCCCGGCCCGTGTATTGCTGGCTGTTGTCGTTCGTCCCCGTTTGCATGGTGGCGCCGTAGGGGTCGTAGCTGTAGGTCGTCACGATCGCTTGCGTGGCGTCCGTCGCCATCAGGATGCTGCCCAGCGCGTCCGGCAGCAAGCTATGCGTGCCAACACTGCTCTCGCGCAGGTAGGGCTCGTCCATCCTGGGGCCAGTAACTAGGTTGGCCGTGACGGCACCGCCGCTCTGCTCCTGCACGAAGTTCGCCCCGTCGTACAGGTAGCCGGTGGAATTGCTGCCGATGGTCTTGCTGTTGCGCCGCCCCATCGCGTCGTACTGGAAGCTGGCCGTAACAGCGCCGCCAATACTGCGTAGCTGGTTACGCTCATCCCACGTGTAGGTGTTCGTGCCGTCGCTTGTCAGGTTGCCGTTGGCGTCATACGTCAGGCTCTGGCCATTCCAGTTCGTCAGTTGATTGTTGGCGTTGAATTGGGTGTTGTTCACGGCAGTGCCGGGATTGACCTGCGCGAGGCTGCCGCCCATGCCGGTGCGCTGACCGGCGGCGTCGTAGGTGTAGCTCAGGTCTCCAATCGGCGTGCCGTCGGCTTTCTTGTAGGTGATTCCGGTTAGTTGGCTTGCTTTGTCGTAGCTGTAGGTGGCCACGATGCCGTTGGCGTAGGTGGTGCTTGCCCGGCGGTTGGCCGCATCATAGCCGAAGCTAATGGTCTGGGTAGTGTTGCCGTTTGTGCTCCCCGCAGCTTGCTGAATTTGCGTCAGGCGGCTGGCGGCGTCCCAGGTGTAGCTCACGGTCGGCTGGCCGGCCACGGTCATGCTCTGGCGTCGGCCACCCGTGTCGTAGGTGTAGCTCACGCTACCCTGCGGAGTCGTCTCCTTAGTGAGACGGTCGAGCATGTCGTATGTGCGCGTTATAGTGCCGCCAACCGAGTCAACAAGCTGCGTCAACCGGTTGCCAGCATCCCACGTCAGCGCAATGGTGCTGATTGGCGAGCCACCGCTTGCCGTGGCACCGAAGGAGATGAGAGTCGGTCTGCCCAACGCATCGTAAGTACGGTTGGTGGCTTGGCCCTTGTTGTCGACCACTTGGCTGAGGCGGCCGCCTGGCTCGTAGGCCAGTGTGCTTACATGCCCCAGCGCGTCAGTCGTGCGGGTGAGGCGGTTGCGTCCATCGTAAGCAAAGCTCGTCGTGTTGTTGTTCTGGTCGACTTGGGTCAGCAGGTTGCCATTCGGGTCATAGCTGGCTTGAGCGACGCCGCCTTTGGGGTCGGTCACGCTGGTAACGCGGTTCAGGGCGTCGTAGGCCAGGTAGCTGCGGCGACCCAATGGATCAGTCCGACCGATGGGGCGTCCGGCGGCATCGGTGCTTTGGCTCGCCGCATTGCCCAACGGATCGGTTACGGTTTGCAGGTCGGCGCCGCTGTAACTGAAGGTGGTGGTGCCACTTAGCGCGTCGGCAATGCTGGTGGGACGGCCTTGGCTGTCGTAGGTCAAGGCCACGCTGTGATTCAGAGCGTCGGTGCTTCTGACGAGGTTGCCCAGGTTGTCGTAGCTCAGCGTCAGAGTGTTGTTATTCGGGTCTGTGATGGTGGTTGGACGGCTGTAGTTCAGATCCCAGACGATCTTGGTAGTTGCCGCGCTGCTGGTGCCCGAGGCAGCGGTGACCTGTGTGGTGTTGCCCAGCCGGTCGTATTGGTAGGCGGTGGTGCGGCCCAGCGCGTCGGTAACGCTGTCAAGCAGGTTAGTCCCCGTGTTCCAGTTGTACGTGCGAGTCTGAGCTATAGACGTGCCTTGGCCCACGGTCATGCTAGTGATGGCCTTGCTGGCGTTAAACGCGTAGCGTGTGACCGTGCCACGTTCGTCCGTGGCATCCGTCTGGGTCACCGCGTCGTAACTGCCTGCCGGGAGGGTCTGGCTGGCGGACAGCAGCGTGTAGGCAAACGAATAGGTCTTGCCATCGGCATAGGTCTGGGTCGCCACCCGGCCATTCGCATCGTAAGTGTTCGTCACAACGATGTTGCCGTTCTTGTCCTGCACCGTGAGCATATTGGTGCTGGTCGCAATGCCACCAATCGAGTGCGCGGCTGGCACCGTCTGGTTTGCCCAGGTGTAGGCCCGGGTTTTGCCCAGCGGGTCGGTGACTTGGGTCAGCCTGCCTTGCGTGTCATAGACATAGCTGTAGGTGCGCTGCAGGTCGTCCTTGACCTGCGTAACGCGGTTGGACGCGTCGTAGCTCAGGTAGACGTTCCGTCCGTTGGGCGAAATGATCTGAGTAAGGTTGGCGCTCCCCGAACTGCGCACCAGCTGCATGGTGTTACCAAATCGGTCTTTAATGCCAACTACTGCGGCCGTGCGCGCCGTACCACCGCCATCCCCCACGCCAGGGAAGTAGTAGCTAGTGCCGCTCTTAAGGACCAGGCTCCAGTTGGCGCCTGGGTAACTAACGTTGTCCCACTTGATGATGGCGCCGTAGTAGATGCTGCCCGGTGCAGCGATGCTCTGGAATACGGCGTCGGTGTAGCCGGTACCGCCAGAGACGCGGCTGAAATAGACACGACCGCCGTCGGGCAGAATCAGATAGGAATACGGCTTGATCTGATCTTTGGCGGAGTCGTAGCCCCCCACAAGGAAGAGGTCATACGAAAGGTTGGTTCCGATACCGAAAGCGCGGGACGTCTCGTCGGCCTGCCGGTAGGTGCGGCCGATGGTGATGGGCATCACATCCGGAATAACTAAGTCGGTTTCCCGATTGATGAATAATCCCGTGGAAGTATCTACCGGGTCGGCCGTTTTGGTGTCGCACTGGCAGTTTGCAGGAGGGCCGGCCGACGGAGCCTGGGATTCGGGCGTGAAGGTGGTGATCATCGCGCCGGTGAACTCATAGATGCGAACGTCCGCATCGGGCATCACCTGCTTACCATCAGCCGTAACAGTGCCGTGGCCGTACTCGAACCAGCCGCGGTTGGTGGCGTCGTAGTC
The DNA here is from genome assembly GCF_021173085.1 of Ralstonia wenshanensis. Taxonomy (NCBI): domain Bacteria; kingdom Pseudomonadati; phylum Pseudomonadota; class Betaproteobacteria; order Burkholderiales; family Burkholderiaceae; genus Ralstonia; species Ralstonia wenshanensis. The sequence continues at coordinate 262,310 of NZ_CP076413.1, read as the reverse complement.
CCAGAAGGTCATGCGCGTGCCGGGCGCGGCGTTCGGGTAGTTCGGGTAGATGAGCTGGGCGCCCTTGGCATTGGCGTTGATGCCTTCCAGGCGCGAGCCCCCGGGCTGGACGGTGAAGTAGACCGGCACTTCAATGTGCGGCAGCGGGAACGGGGGTTGGTTGACCGGCACCGCCGTCATGCTGATCTCGGTCACGATCTTGCCTTGGGAATCCCGGATGACCATCCCTGCAGGGATACGCAGTTCCATCCCGGGAATCTGCGGGTTGGTCACGACAGTCTCGGTCGCGGTGGGGGAGGCCAGCGTAACGGTTCGCGGGTTGAGGCGCGACATCCAGATGACGAAGGGCAGCAGCGTGGTCCGCCCTTCTTCGATCTTCACACCGTACTCATAGCGCCCATAGTGGCGGTTGCCGCGGCTGGCGGTCTCGCCGTCGATCACCAGGATCTGGCGGCCGGCTGGCACGCCTGCGAGCAGGAACTCGCCGTTCTCATCAGTCACCACCTTCTGCGAACCGATGGACAGCGTCGCGCCTGCCAAAGGCTTGCCATTGAGGCGTAGCACCTGGCCCGCAACGCCCGTCACGCCATCGGCGGGCGGTGTGACATCGGGAATCTTGTGCTGGGCCACGTCGGCGGGCGTCAGCTTCATCAGCTGTGGATAGCCGTACAGCCTGTGGCGCAAGTGCTCGTTCTTGGGCAGGTACTGCCGCGAAACCTCTCGGTTGCCACGGCGCCACTTGCCGCCAAAGTTGCCCGGACCAGGGATCCAAATATCGCTGTCTTCGTCCGCATCCGCAGCGGCCCGGTTTGCCGCGTCATAGGCAGCACTGGCTACAGCAGGGGTTTTGGGGGTGGCGACCGTACCGTTGACGGTAGTGCTACCTGCCGTTGCGGCGACAGCAGCCGCACCCTGCGACGGCACTGCCGCGAGCATTGCCTGCGCGACAGCCGGCGTCGTTGTGGACCGTGCTGCTGGCGTCCCGAGTGTGACGGTCTTGAAGCCCACTGCGGTCAGCGGCAAGGCATTGCCAAATTGATCGGTTGCGCCTTGCACAAACAACGTATAGGCGGTCCCTGGAAGCAGTTCTTGCTTGGGCGTGACAAATAGCAGCATCCCGCCTTCCACGGGAACCGGCTGGATGTCCACCGCGCCACTGGGGCCGATCAGGGTGACAGTACTGGCGTTCAACGTCGTCACGGCCATGCGCTGGCTGAAGCGGAGCATGAAGCGCTGCGCAACCGGCACGTCCTTGGCTTGGTTCGCAGGAACACTAGTCACCAAGGTCGGCACCGTTCCCGGATTAAGCGACTGCGCCAGCGACTGCGCGCCATCGACTGCAACAGCACTGAATTGCTGCGCAGTGGCATCGAACACGCTGCCACTGGCCAGAGTCTGGCCAGCACCGTCTTGACCGCCCCACAGCAAAACCTTGGCGCTGGGCAATAGCGTCGCGATGTGCTGCATGCGCGCTGCGTCCAAGGCGGTGTTGACCCGTTCGACCTGGTTCGTGGCAGGGTCGTAAAGTTCGACCGTGCGCAGCGGCTTACCTGCAGCGTCGGCCCCCCCTGCTATCAGGAGGCGGCCATCCGTCAGCACTGTCGCGCTATGGCCACTCCGGGCCAGCAGACCCGGATTGGCGAGACTGCTGAAGCTGTTGGTCGCCGGAGCGAATATCTCCAGATCGGTAAGCGTGTTGCCCTTGGCATCAAGTCCGCCGAAAACGAGCACGGTGCCATCAGGCAACAGGGTCGCACTGTGGTTCATGCGCGCGGTGCGCAAGGTGGCCGGTAGCGGAACAGACTTGCCCGCCGCATTGATCACCCAAGCACCGTTGCCTGCTGCATTGGCGGCGGTACCACCCAGTACTAGCCACTGACCGTTGGCGAGTTGGGTAGCGCTCTGACCTCTGAGGGTCGTGGGCCGAGAAGCGAGCAAACTCATGAGCGAGTCGTTCGCGGACGTAGAGGCGACCGGCGCAACCTGCCCCTGCCCAACCGACTGCGGCGCATGAAGCATCCCAACGGCCAACAGGATTGCTGGAACCATGTGGCGCATCGAAAGGCGCCAGCGCGGCACCACATCACGACCAAGAGCGTTCGGTTTCGACATCGCTTCTCTTTCTTTCATTCGGAGGGTTCTCGTCATCTTCGTCGGCGTCTTGTTCTTGCTCTATGGGCGCAGACTGAATTGCTTGAGGCTCAGGGAGCCGCTCACTGCGGTCGCGTAGCTATTTGGTGTGACCACCACGGTGTAGGTGCCGGTGCTAGGCAGACCCACGTTGTTGGTGCCCGTGCTCGACAACGCGGGTACGCTGCAACTGCCGCTCGTGCTGAAGCTGCCGCAATTGACGACCGTGGTGACGTTGTCGGGAGCGATTACCGTGATAGTGACTGTGCTGCCAGTTGGTGTAATGGCGGCGCCGCTGAAGCCCAGATTCAGGAACTGGCCCGCAGTACCCGTAAAGGTGTAGCGGCCCGGGGCACCCGCCACCTGGTTGATCGCCAGCGACGGACCATCCACCGTCAGCGTCCCGCTGGCCGGAGCCAGCAGTTGCAGCCCGATCTGGCCTGTCGTCGCCTGGTACGGGTCCATGAACACCGTGTACGTACCGCTCTTCTGCAGGTTCGTCAGCTGGAACACGCCGTTCGGTTGATACCCCCCGCTGGCGTACGGTGTACTCGCCACCGTGTTGCCGCTCGGGTCAACCACTGAAAGACTGCCGTAGCTGCCCGGGAACGTCGCCCCAGTCCACGCCAGGCTCAAGTTCTGCCCCGCCGTGGCGTTGAATGTGTAGCGCGCGTTCTGACCCGCTCGGGTCGTCGCGAACGTCGTCACCGGCGCATTCGGCGTCAGTGTGGCCGCCGCGTCATTGGACAGTGTCAGGTTGCCCGTCAACGCGGTGTTCACACTGCCCGGCGTCACCACCACCGTGTAGGTGCCACTGCTCGGCAGCGCCGGCAGATTGCAGCTGTTGCCAGCGGAGCCGACGTCGGAGCAACTGACCAGCGTCGTAACGTTGTCCGGCGCCATCACCCTGACCGATGCATAACCGCCGCTGGGTGTCGTGACCAGCGTGTCCAAGCCCAACCCCAGTGTCTGGCCCGCCGTCCCCGTGAAGCTGTAGCGGCCCGTCGCACCCGCCTGCTGGCTAATCGCCAGCGACGGGCCATCCACCGTCAGCGTCCCGCTGGCCGGAGCCAGCAGTTGCAGCCCGATCTGGCCTGTCGTCGCCTGGTACGGGTCCATGAACACCGTGTACGTACCGCTCTTCTGCAGGTTCGTCAGCTGGAACACGCCGTTCGGTTGATACCCCCCGCTGGCGTACGGTGTACTCGCCACCGTGTTGCCGCTCGGGTCAACCACTGAAAGACTGCCGTAGCTGCCCGGGAACGTCGCCCCAGTCCACGCCAGGCTCAAGTTCTGCCCCGCCGTGGCGTTGAATGTGTAGCGCGCGTTCTGACCCGCTCGGGTCGTCGCGAACGTCGTCACCGGCGCATTCGGCGTCAGTGTGGCCGCCGCGTCATTGGACAGTGTCAGGTTGCCCGTCAACGCGGTGTTCACACTGCCCGGCGTCACCACCACCGTGTAGGTGCCACTGCTCGGCAGCGCCGGCAGATTGCAGCTGTTGCCAGCGGAGCCGACGTCGGAGCAACTGACCAGCGTCGTAACGTTGTCCGGCGCCATCACCCTGACCGATGCATAACCGCCGCTGGGTGTCGTGACCAGCGTGTCCAAGCCCAACCCCAGTGTCTGGCCCGCCGTCCCCGTGAAGCTGTAGCGGCCCGTCGCACCCGCCTGCTGGCTAATCGCCAGCGACGGGCCATCCACCGTCAGCGTCCCGCTGGCCGGAGCCAGCAGTTGCAGCCCGATCTGGCCTGTCGTCGCCTGGTACGGGTCCATGAACACCGTGTACGTACCGCTCTTCTGCAGGTTCGTCAGCTGGAACACGCCGTTCGGTTGATACCCCCCGCTGGCGTACGGTGTACTCGCCACCGTGTTGCCGCTCGGGTCAACCACTGAAAGACTGCCGTAGCTGCCCGGGAACGTCGCCCCAGTCCACGCCAGGCTCAAGTTCTGCCCCGCCGTGGCGTTGAATGTGTAGCGCGCGTTCTGACCCGCTCGGGTCGTCGCGAACGTCGTCACCGGCGCATTCGGCGTCAGTGTGGCCGCCGCGTCATTGGACAGTGTCAGGTTGCCCGTCAACGCGGTGTTCACACTGCCCGGCGTCACCACCACCGTGTAGGTGCCACTGCTCGGCAGCGCCGGCAGATTGCAGCTGTTGCCAGCGGAGCCGACGTCGGAGCAACTGACCAGCGTCGTAACGTTGTCCGGCGCCATCACCCTGACCGATGCATAACCGCCGCTGGGTGTCGTGACCAGCGTGTCCAAGCCCAACCCCAGTGTCTGGCCCGCCGTCCCCGTGAAGCTGTAGCGGCCCGTCGCACCCGCCTGCTGGCTAATCGCCAGCGACGGGCCATCCACCGTCAGCGTCCCGCTGGCCGGGGCCAGCAATTGCAACCCAACTTGACCTGTCGTCGCCAAGTACAGGTCCACGAAGACTGTGTAGGTGCCGCTCTTCTGCAAATTCGTCAGTTGGAATACGCCGTTCGGCTGTCCGCGGCCGAGGCTCCCGGTGTTCGCCACAGCGTTACCGCTCGGGTCATAGACAGTCAGAGTGCTGTAGCTGTCCGGGAACGTCGCCCCAGTCCACGCCAGGCTCAGGTTCTGCCCCGCCGTCGCATTGAACGTATAGCGTCCGTTCTGACCGACCCGGCTCGTCGCGAATGTCGTCACCGGCGCATTCGGCGTCAGCGTGCCTGCTGCGTCATTGGACAGCGTCAGGTTGCCCGTCAACGCGGTGTTCGCACTGCCCGGCGTCACCACCACCGTGTAGGTGCCACTGCTCGGTAGCGCCGGCAGATTGCAGCTGTTGCCAGCGGAACCGACGTCGTAGCAACTGACCAGCGTCGTGACGTTGTCCGGCGCCATCACCCTGACCGATGCATAACCGCCGCTGGGTGTCGTGACCAGCGTGTCCAAGCCCAACCCCAGTGTCTGGCCCGCCGTCCCCGTGAAGCTGTAGCGGCCCGTCGCACCCGCCTGCTGGCTGATCGCCAGCGACGGGCCATCCACCGTCAGCGTCCCGCTGGCCGGGGCCAGCAATTGCAACCCAACTTGACCTGTCGTCGCCAAGTACAGGTCCACGAAGACTGTGTAGGTGCCGCTCTTCTGCAAATTCGTCAGTTGGAATACGCCGTTCGGCTGTCCGCGGCCGAGGCTCCCGGTGTTCGCCACAGCGTTACCGCTCGGGTCATAGACAGTCAGAGTGCTGTAGCTGTCCGGGAACGTCGCCCCAGTCCACGCCAGGCTCAGGTTCTGCCCCGCCGTCGCATTGAACGTATAGCGTCCGTTCTGACCGACCCGGCTCGTCGCGAATGTCGTCACCGGCGCATTCGGCGTCAGCGTGCCTGCTGCGTCATTGGACAGCGTCAGGTTGCCCGTCAACGCGGTGTTCGCACTGCCCGGCGTCACCACCACCGTGTAGGTGCCACTGCTCGGTAGCGCCGGCAGATTGCAGCTGTTGCCAGCGGAACCGACGTCGTAGCAACTGACCAGCGTCGTGACGTTGTCCGGCGCCATCACCCTGACCGATGCATAACCGCCGCTGGGTGTCGTGACCAGCGTGTCCAAGCCCAACCCCAGTGTCTGGCCCGCCGTCCCCGTGAAGCTGTAGCGGCCCGTCGCACCCGCCTGCTGGCTGATCGCCAACGATGGGCCATCGATCGATACGGCACCGTTGTACGACGTATCTGGCGGCGTAGTAGTACCCGTTTTCCAAACTCCTAGATCGAGAGTTCCCGTGTTGGTCTGGTACGGATCCACGAAGAGAGTGAAGGTCCCGCTTTGCTGCAGGTTGTTCAATGGATAGACGGTCGCAGACGTGCTGGCGTAAACATTCCAGCTTGCCAGCGGATTACCGGCCGGCCCATAGATCGTCAGTGTCGTCCGAGCCGGCATTACCCCGCCCTGGCTGATGGTGCCCCCAGAGCCTGAGTTTCCGTCGCTGCCCGGAACGAATGGAGGTTTCGCGCTGATGCTGATGTTGTCGCCAGCATTCGCGATGAACGTGTAGCGCCCATTCTGACCAACGCGATTCGTCGAGAAGAACGTCACTGTGCTAAGCGTATCTCTGATATCGCTGGACAGTGTCAGGTTGCCCGTCAGCGCCGTGCTCGCACTGCTCGGCGTCACCACCACCGTGTACGTGCCGTCGCTCGGCAGCGTCAGGTTGCAACTGTTGCCTGGCGCCGTGAAGTTGCCGCAATTGGCCAGCGTCGTGACCTTGTCCGGCGCCACCACCGCAACCGATGCGTAGCCCCCGCTGGGTGTCGTGACCAGCGTGTCCAGGCCCAAGCCCAGCGTCTGACCCGCCGTTCCCGCGAAGCTATAGCGGCCCGTGGCACCCGCCACCTGGTTGATCGCCAGCGACGGGCCATCCACCGTCAGCGTCCCGCTGGCCGGAGCCAGCAATTGCAAACCGATCTGGCCTGTCGTCGCCTGGTACGGGTCCATGAACACCGTGTACGTACCGCTCTTCTGCAGATTCGTCAGCTGGAACTCGCCGTTCGGTTGACCGTCCCGTCCGATGTTGGACGCACTGGCCACCGTGTTGCCGCTCGGGTCAACCACCGACAGGTTGCTGTAGTAGCTCGCGAACGTGGACCCACCCCACGCCAGGCTCAGGTTCTGTCCCGCCGTCGCGCTAAACGTGTAGCGCGCGTTCTGACCCGCTCGGGTCGTCGCGAACGTCGTCACCGGCGCATTCGGCACCAGCGTGGCCGCCGCGTCATTGGACAGCGTCAGGTTGCCCGTCAGCGCCGTGCTCGCACTGCTCGGCGTCACCACCACCGTGTACGTGCCGTCGCTCGGCAGCGTCAGGTTGCAGCTGTTGCCTGGCGCCGTGAAGTTGCCGCAATTGGCCAGCGTCGTGACCTTGTCCGGCGCCACCACCGCAACCGATGCGTAGCCCCCGCTGGGTGTCGTGACCAGCGTGTCCAGGCCCAAGCCCAGCGTCTGACCCGCCGTTCCCGCGAAGCTATAGCGGCCCGTGGCACCCGCCACCTGGTTGATCGCCAGCGACGGACCATCCACCGTCAGCGTCCCGCTGGCCGGGGCCAGCAGTTGCAGCCCGATCTGGCCTGTCGTCGCCTGGTACGGGTCCATGAACACCGTGTACGTACCGCTCTTCTGCAGGTTCGTCAGCTGGAACACGCCGCTCGGCTGGTTCGCGCTACCGATGTACCACGCGCTCGCCACCGTGTTGCCCTGCGGGTCAACCACCGACAGATTGCTGCTGGGACCTGCAAACGTCGCGCCACTCCACGCCAGGCTCAGGTTCTGTCCCGCCGTCGCGCTAAACGTGTAGCGCGCGTTCTGACCCGCTCGGGTCGTCGCGAACGTCGTCACCGGCGCATTCGGCACCAGCGTGGCCGCCGCGTCATTGGACAGCGTCAGGTTGCCCGTCAGCGCCGTGCTCGCACTGCTCGGCGTCACCACCACCGTGTACGTGCCGTCGCTCGGCAGCGTCAGGTTGCAGCTGTTGCCTGGCGCCGTGAAGTTGCCGCAATTGGCCAGCGTCGTGACCTTGTCCGGCGCCACCACCGCAACCGATGCGTAGCCCCCGCTGGGTGTCGTGACCAGCGTGTCCAGGCCCAAGCCCAGCGTCTGACCCGCCGTTCCCGCGAAGCTATAGCGGCCCGTGGCACCCGCCACCTGGTTGATCGCCAGCGACGGACCATCCACCGTCAGCGTCCCGCTGGCCGGGGCCAGCAGTTGCAGCCCGATCTGGCCTGTCGTCGCCTGGTACGGGTCCATGAACACCGTGTACGTACCGCTCTTCTGCAGGTTCGTCAGCTGGAACACGCCGCTCGGCTGGTTCGCGCTACCGATGTACCACGCGCTCGCCACCGTGTTGCCCTGCGGGTCAACCACCGACAGATTGCTGCTGGGACCTGCAAACGTCGCGCCACTCCACGCCAGGCTCAGGTTCTGTCCCGCCGTCGCGCTAAACGTGTAGCGCGCGTTCTGACCCGCTCGGGTCGTCGCGAACGTCGTCACCGGCGCATTCGGCACCAGCGTGGCCGCCGCGTCATTGGACAGCGTCAGGTTGCCCGTCAGCGCCGTGCTCGCACTGCTCGGCGTCACCACCACCGTGTACGTGCCGTCGCTCGGCAGCGTCAGGTTGCAGCTGTTGCCTGGCGCCGTGAAGTTGCCGCAATTGGCCAGCGTCGTGACCTTGTCCGGCGCCACCACCGCAACCGATGCGTAGCCCCCGCTGGGTGTCGTGACCAGCGTGTCCAGGCCCAAGCCCAGCGTCTGACCCGCCGTTCCCGCGAAGCTATAGCGGCCCGTGGCACCCGCCACCTGGTTGATCGCCAGCGACGGACCATCCACCGTCAGCGTCCCGCTGGCCGGGGCCAGCAGTTGCAGCCCGATCTGGCCTGTCGTCGCCTGGTACGGGTCCATGAACACCGTGTACGTACCGCTCTTCTGCAGGTTCGTCAGCTGGAACACGCCGCTCGGCTGGTTCGCGCTACCGATGTACCACGCGCTCGCCACCGTGTTGCCCTGCGGGTCAACCACCGACAGATTGCTGCTGGGACCTGCAAACGTCGCGCCACTCCACGCCAGGCTCAGGTTCTGTCCCGCCGTCGCGCTAAACGTGTAGCGCGCGTTCTGACCCGCTCGGGTCGTCGCGAACGTCGTCACCGGCGCATTCGGCACCAGCGTGGCCGCCGCGTCATTGGACAGCGTCAGGTTGCCCGTCAGCGCCGTGTTCGCACTGCTCGGCGTCACCACCACCGTGTACGTGCCGCTGCTCGGCAGCGTCAGGTTGCAGCTGTTGCCAGGCGCCGTGAAGTTGCCGCAATTGGCCAGCGTCGTGACCTTGTCCGGCGCCACCACCGCGACCGATGCGTAGCCCCCGCTGGGTGTCGTGACCAGCGCGTCCAGGCCCAAGCCCAGCGTCTGACCCGCCGTCCCCGCGAAGCTGTAGCGACCCGTCGCACCCGCCTGCTGGCTGATCGACAGCGACGGACCATCCACCGTCAGCGTCCCGCTGGCCGGCGCCAGCAGTTGCAGCCCAACCTGGCCAATGTTGGCCTGGTTCGGGTCCATGAACACCGTGTACGTACCGCTCTTCTGCAGGTTCGTCAGTTGGAACTCGCCGTTCGGGGAGTAAGTACTCGAGACGTACGGAGAATTCGCCACCGTGTTGCCGCTCGGGTCAACCACCGACAGATTGGAGGGGTAACCTGCGAACGTCGCCCCAGTCCACGCAAGAGTCAGGTTCTGCCCCGCCGTCGCGTTGAACGTGTAGCGCGCGTTCTGGCCCGCTCGGGTCGTCGCGAACGTCGTCACCGGCGCGCCAGCGGTCAGTACCCCGGACTGTTCAGATGTCAGAAGCAGCGAAACATTGGCAGTGTGAGAACCATCGATTCGAGCGAGCAAGCGGTAAGTACCCTTCTGGGGTATTGCCGGCAGGGTGCACTTGTTCGCTGTAGTAACTGTGCACGAAACCAGCACGGCACCGGAGGGAGCGTAGACGCTCAGTGCAAGTTGTTGACTGCCGTTTGCAGGCGAAGGCGAGAAGTTGGCGACCCCGAGCCCAAGCCGTTGACCCGCCACCGCGTCAAAGATGAATAATCCAGCGCTGCCCGCCGTGCCCAGGGTAGAGCTCGTCGCCGCGCCGTCGGGAACGATGCGCTGCGTATCCACGATCGTGCTCGGCGACACTCCCGTGGGTACGACGTAGAAATCGTTCGCGCTAATTGCGCTGCCATTGGCTGTGGTAACCGAGATCTTGCCGGACCCTGCCTGAGGTACAGTCGCGACAACCTGCGTCGGCGCAGTCACCGCGGTAGCTTGTCCCTGGGTCGAGCCAAACACAACATTGTTGGCTGCCGTCGCAGGCTGGAATCCAGTCCCGGTGACCGTGACCGAAGTTCCGGCCAAGCCGAGCGAAGGTGTGAAACCGGTGATGGTCGGTGGCGCAGCACTCGTACCAATAACAAAATTGGCCGAAGAAACAGCGGTGCCGTTTGTGTTGGAAACCGAGATCGGCCCGGTTGTGGCGGCAGAAGGAACTGTGACGCGGAGAGCTGTGGCGCTCGCTGCGGTCACCGCCGCAGCCACGCCATTGAACGCGACCGAATTGGCGCTTGCCGTGGTGCTAAAGCCGCTGCCTAAGATCGTGACGCTGGTGCCCGCAGGGCCGCCGCTGGGCGAGAAGCTCGCAATAGCCAGCGTATTCGCCGTACTCGCTTTGACTGCCGTGATGTTGCCGACCGCGTCGTACGCATATTGGGTACTGGTGCCGTCGGGAGCAACAACCTGTATGAGACGTCCAAGGTCGTCATAGACGAACCCGGTGTTAGCGGCATAACCAGCGTTGCTTGCAAATAAAACACTGCTTATGGCGAGAAACGCAAACGCCCGAGCCAGATCAGTGAACGAAAAAGAGAATTTGGCACGCGCAGCGCGCACGATGCCACTTGCGCTTTGCGCAAACACATTTTCGGACCTGGCCATATGGGTCCACCCCCTGGGTATTTCGATCTTTGTTTTTCGTTCTAAACAGGAACCGATCCATTAGACCGGCAAGCGGCAACGCAGGTAATACCACTGCTCTTGAAACATACACACGTCTCTGCCACTCGCGCTGCTTGGGAACCAAGGGACATAACCCCTGACCATCAGCAAGAATTGCCGTCACAAAACCGTAACGAGTCGTTTCGGTGACACGCTTCCAACGAGATCAGACTGGTTCATTCAACAGGACCGTCGCCCGCGCGAACGGCAGCCTGCCAGCTTGTCTAGAAAATCGCAATATTGGTGAAGAGGGGTACTCTCCTTAAAGAATCCATAACACTCCACGATCAGGAAGTGTGTTATTTGCAACCCCGAATACAACCCCGCTATTCACGTTTTCACAACAAGTGGCCCATTGACAGCGTTAAGTCGTGGGTGACAACATGCTCGAAAAGCAAGGCACGTTTTTCCGCCAATAAAATCCCGTGTTCGACCATGTCAAATATCACCTCCACAAAGGTGACGGCATGGTTTTGCGTCACGGTTCAATAAAATATGTTTAGGGGGTCGGTCCGTTGGCACGATGGCCTTTCAGCCAGGCTGCTTCGCGTTTGCGTCGCTCAATGCTGGTTGCAATTTTTGGGCGCGGAGTCCTGTCTCCATTGCACAACAGGACTCGAAGAGCGCTACCCGTCCTCTCAGCGACGGGTGCGCTCGTTTTCCTAGCTTGGGCTGTTCAGCCTTGGCCAGCACCGGCCGCCAGCACCTCGGAATTGGATCTTCTCGGTCTGCCCAAAATCGACGGGCGCCAGCCAAGTCCTGCGATGATCGCCCTGGGCCAAAGGCTTTTCTTCGACCAGCGACTCAGCAGTGACGGCACTCGCAGTTGCGCCAGTTGCCACTCACCGGACCAGTTCTTCGGCGATGGCCTGCGCGTTTCAAAAGGGATTGGTGAGCGCTTGGGGACCCGCAACGCACCGAGCCTATTGAACGTTGCATATAACACCTCTCAATTCTGGGAAGGGAGAGACCCCACACTCGAAAGCCAAGCTCTCCGGCCGCTGACCAATCCTCGAGAGATGGGCATGCCAGATGGTGCGGCCGTGCTTCATGTAATCGCGCAAGACCCGAACTACGTGGAGGCATTCAGGCACGCCTTTGGAGTTAACGAAGCATCTCAGGTGCGTATTGAGCAAGTTGCGCAAGCGTTGGCTGCCTATGAGCGCACACTGCGTGCTGGCGACTCAGCATTCGATCGCTATGCGTTTGGGGGCGACAAAAACGCCCTCAGCGCGAGCGCTGTGCGAGGGCTAACCCTATTCACGGGAGCTGCGCGTTGCTCCACATGCCACACGATCGAGCGTGATCACGCCCTACTTACTGATAACCAATTTCATGCGCTGTCGGTCGGCATGGAGCGTATTAGTGGGCATCTGGCGCAATTGACTACCGAGTTGGCTTCTCAGAAGCAGAAGGGCGTGCCGCTGGACCAGATCATTCTCTCGAATGACGACTTCGCCGAATTAGGGCGGTTTGTGGTGTCACTCGATCCGAAGGACATCGGCAAGTTTCGCACGCCCAGCTTGCGCAATGTGGCGAAGACGGGTCCCTATATGCACGACGGCGGTGTGCCCACCCTCTTGCAGGCAGTCGACTATGAGGTCTACTACCGCAGCAACGAGCAAGGCCGACCGCTGCTGCTCACTCCCATGGAGCGTCAGGACTTGATCGCGTTCTTGGAAGCGCTGACCACCAGTCCGCAAGCTCTCGCTAGGCTGAACCCAGACCCCCAGGCAGCGCACCACTGAGCTGCCGCGGCGATACCAGTACCCTAACCCCAACGACTCATGACGTCCGTAAGATGTTCTAACGAGCGCCGCTCCGCCCTGGCTCGACCAAGCCGAGGACTGCACGGCTTCACCCTGCTGGAACTGCTAGTCGTGCTGGTCATCATCGGCTTGCTGGCATCGTATGTTGGTCCGAAATACTTCTCCCAAATCGGAAAATCGGAGATCACGACGGCCAAGGCCCAGTTGGAAGCCTTTGAAAAGGTTCTGGACACTTATAGGCTGGACGTCGGCCGCTATCCGAGCACCGAAGAAGGTCTGCAAGCGCTGATGGTGGCGCCACCCACTGCCGGCGCGAAATGGAGCGGCCCCTATCTGAAGCGTGAGGTGCCGCTGGACCCTTGGGGGCACGCCTACGTGTACCACGCCCCCGGCGCCAACGGCGAGTACGAGGTCCTCAGCTACGGCAAGGATGGCCAGCCTGGCGGCAGCGGCGAAAACGCCGACATCGTCCGCCCCTGACTGCCGCATTGCTAGCCGGAGAACACTCGCGTGAAGTTCGAAGTACGCGTCCTATCTCGTTCGAATGCGATCCAGTTGCTGAGCGTCGAGGCACAGAGCGAAGCGGATGCTCTACGTCAGATACGAGACCAAGGACTGCAGGCGCTGGGCATCCGCAGTTCGCGAGTGGCGCAGGCCGCCACAGGTTGGCGGCGCAAGCGCTTTTCGCTGCTGTTATTCAGTCAGGAACTGCACGCTCTGCTGCTTGCCGGTTTGACGCTGATGGAGGCGCTTGAAGGCCTGATCGAAAAAGAGACTGCACCTGAACCGCGTAGCGTCTTGCAAAGACTCATCGCTCTTATCCGCGAAGGTCAACGCTTCTCCGCAGCCCTTACGGCGATGCCAGAGGCATTTCCTCCCCTCTATGTGGGCCTGATGCAAGCCGCGGAGACCACGGGGGCATTACCGGCGGCGCTGGCGCGCTATGTCGAGTATCAGCAGCGTGTGGACGTAGTACGCAGCAAGATCGTCAGCGCGTCGATCTATCCGGCCATCCTCATGGTTGTGGGGGGCTTGGTCACTATTTTCCTAGGCGGCTACGTAATCCCCCGATTTGCTTCCATCTACAAGGATTCGGGGCGCGAATTGCCGCTGATGTCAGCTTGGTTGTTGGGCACAGGCCAGTTTGTGGCCGAACACGCGCTGCCGACAGCGATTGCAATGGCAGTCACCCTTGCCGCCACGGTTGTTGCGGCGGCACGCCTGCACAAGAGCGGAGCACTGTCCCGAGGCGTGTTGCGGCTGCCGGCGGTAGGACCGCGCGTGCAGCTGTACGAAATGTCCCGGTTGTACCTGACGTTGGGGATGCTGCTGGAAAGTGGTATTCCGGCAGTGTCGGGCTTACGCATGAGCGAGGGTGTCATCTCGCGCCACGTGCTGGAGCGCTTGCAGCGTGCACGCCACGCCATCGAAGCAGGGGCGCCCTTTGCAGACACCTTCCATGACAACGGCCTGACGACGTCGATTTCGTTCCGGATGCTGCGGGTAGGAGAGCGCTCCGGCAAGTTGGGGGCCATGCTGATTCAGGCCTCCAGCTTCTACGACAACGATATCTCCCGCTTTATCGACCGGTTCACCCGCGCCTTCGAGCCAATCATGATGCTGCTTATCGGCGTGGTCGTCGGTGTCATCGTCGTGCTGCTGTACCTGCCGATCTTCGACCTGGCGACTTCCCTGCAATGACAGATATGAGTCACTTGTCCTCACGGATGTCACCGGGCACGGATGACAAGGTCAAATACCCTGTCCTGAGCGTTGATGACTTACATGCGGTGTGCGAACGTGCCAAGTCCTTGGGCCTATCGCCCATGCAGGAATTGGAAGTGCTCTACGACGGACGCTTGCGCACCCTCGCAGCTTGGCTGGCAGAAGTACTCGGCTGGCCGGTGGTCGACACCCTGCAGATGGACCAAAGTCAGCCGAGGTTCGATCGGTTGCCGCTAGTGGAAGCGATGCGCCGGCACGCGGTCTTGTTGCAGACGTCGGATCACATCCTCGCCGTTGTTGCAGATCCTTTTGACATGGAGCTGCAGGGTTGGCTTGCCGCCCGTGCAGGCGCCACGGTGGATTTGCGCGTGGCGCTGCGATCCGACATCCAAGCCTATCTTGCCAAGCAAGAACAGTCGGTGCGTGCAGTCGACAGTGTTGTCGCCGACGCAGACGAAGAAGCTCGCGGATCTCGCGCGACAGAAGTACTGTCCTTTGCGTCGGTCAGTGTGGCCGCCAGCCCCGCAGTCAAACTGGTCAACTCGACCCTATATGACGCGCTGCGGGCGACGGCCTCCGACATACATCTGGAAAGCACCGCATCGGGACTCACCATCAAGTATCGCGTCGATGGCGTGCTCGACCATGCCCGTTCGATCACCGGACGCGACTTGGCAGCGCAGGTGATCTCGCGTCTGAAAGTGCTGGCCGAACTTGACATCTCCGAGCGACGGGTGCCGCAGGATGGGAGCTTCCAGGTCGAGTCCAACGGACGGGACATTGACCTGCGGGTTTCGGTCATGCCAAGCATTCATGGCGAGGACGCGGTGATTCGCATCTTGGACAAGCGCGCCATGATCGAGTCCTATGGTGCATTGTCGCTGGAGGCCTTAGGTTTTGATGACGCATCTCTGGTCACCTTGCGCCGGCTGAGCGATGAACCCTACGGCATGCTGTTGGTGACGGGGCCGACAGGCTCTGGCAAGACCACAACGCTGTATGCAGCGCTCACAGAAATTAACAACGGCCGCGACAAAATCATCACCATCGAGGATCCCGTCGAGTACCAACTGCCGGGGATTCTGCAGATCCCTGTCAACGACAAAAAAGGATTGACCTTCGCACGAGGCCTGCGCTCGATCCTGCGGCACGACCCCGACAAGATCATGGTGGGAGAAATTCGTGACCGAGAGACGGCCGAGATCGCGGTGCAATCAGCGCTGACTGGCCACCTTGTGCTTACGACCGTGCATGCCAACAACGTGTTCGATGTGTTCGGTCGGTTCACGCACATGGGTATCGATCCCTATGCCTTCGTTTCAGCACTCAACGGCATCTGGGCACAACGCCTGATCCGCAACAACTGTCCGCATTGCACCCGCGACACGGACGCCGATCCCACAATGCTGTCGCGCCTAGGTCTGCGGGCAGAGGATGTCCAGGCTTACCGCCTACGCGCCGGCACGGGCTGCGGCGATTGCCGGGGAACCGGCTATAAGGGCCGCACCGCGATCGCGGAAATACTGTCGCTCAACGACGAACTACGCGAGCTGATCGTGAACAAGGCGCCGGTACGCCACCTGAAAGAAGTGGCCGCCAAGCACGGCACCCGAAGCCTGCGTGACGCTGCCCTCAAACTCGCATGCGCAGGCATCACGACACTGGAGGAGGTCAAGCGTGTCACTCTTCAGTCCTAACCGCTATCACCTGCAGATCGCAGAACGAACGCTTGTCCTGAGCAAGCGCGTGGCACGCGGACGCGAATGGCAACACCAGGCGACCGGGGAACACCCTGGAATCTCGTGCGAGCCAGAGTTCTCGACGACGCTCACGCAGTTCTGTCAACTGCGCTTGCCCCGGCGTGCTCGCTGGTCAGTGCAGGTCGATAACGAACTGGCGCGATTCTTTATGCTCAGCCCCCCGGAACGCGTTGCGGGTCTGCGAGAGCTGCAATTGGTGAGCGCTTTGCGCTGCGAGTCGCTGTTTGGTGACCCGGCTGAAGATTGGGCGTGCATGGGCGACTGGCATGCCCGCGACCCGTTTCTGGTCTGCGCGCTGCCGAAATCCCTGATGCAAACGCTTGCAACGGTCGCATCCCTGCGACGCAGTCGTCTCGATAGCATCACCTCGCGCTTCGTGCAAACCTGGAACGAGTGTGCTTCACGCATGCGTCAGCAGCAAGCGTGGGTCGCTGATGTCAGCACGCAGCACGCCATACTTGTCGCCACATCCGGGGGGCGACCCGCTGCAGTTTCCCAGATCACTTCATCGGGATGGGAGAACATTGATGGCCTCCGAACCGTGATCCGGCGCACGAGCCTGCAATGGGGTCTAGCCTTACCAACCACCCTATATGTGGCCGGGGAGTCGATGCGCCACTGGCACGGACAGAGCGTCGACGGCTGCGCCATCCAACATCTGATGCCGGCGCCAACTCATGAGCCGCTGCAACAGCAGGCGACGCCCGAAACACCGTACCTGCCAGTTGGGGAGCCTCAAGCGTGAAGCGACTGCATATCGACTTTGCGGCCAGCACAAGATCGCGCTTTGCACCCACCAGTACGGCGCTGATGCTGATCGTTGCCGGGACGCTGGGTTGTGGCCTCGCGCTGCCCCACGTGGTGTACTTAGTCCGACAGTATCAGTCGCTCAGCGAGCGCCTGATACGGGTAAGTGAACGCACGCAGGTCTTGGCACATCAACAAAAACAGTCCATCAACAGTTTGACACCCGAGCAGGTCAGTACCGTAAACCGTGCCGTGCGGCGCCTGAACGTTCCATGGCGTGATCTCTTTGACATGCTGGAGCAGGCCACACCGCAGACGGTTGCATTGCTTTCACTAGAGCCCGATGCCGATCATTCAGTGCTGAAACTCAGCGCCGAGGCAGGTACGGTCGACGACATGATCGAGTACGTCCAGCGCCTTAAGTCGCGCCCGGAGGTTCAGTCGGTGTCCCTCAACAAGCATCAAATGGACGCCAAGGATCCCTATCACCCGGTGCGCTTCACGCTGGTCTTGAACTGGCGGTATCCCGAGCGACTATTGCCACCGGCAGGGAACCAATCGCACAAGGATGCGGCATGAGAGTGCGAGTACCAAGCAACCTCGCCTTGAGGCTACGTTTGACGTTGCATCGGCAGAATTGGCTGACCTGGTTCGGCATCGCACTGCTGGTATGCGCCGCCACTTTGCACTGGATCGCCCAGCCTTGGCTGGAGAAGCGGAACGGCGAGACACTGCAAGCCATCCAGGCAAGCCTGGCGCAGCGTAACGCGTCACGCGCCCCAGGGCGCGCGCTGAGTCGCGCCGAGCTTGCCACCCAACGGGCTCAAGCCTTTTTCAAGGTGCTGGGCGACGAGCATTCGTTCGAAGAGAACCTCAGCGCGTTACTAATCTATGCCAAGGATGCAGGGGTCACAGTAGCAGAAGCAAACTACGATCATGCAACAGCGCCCAAGGCAGGGATGGCGCTGGAAGGCGTCGCACTCCCATTAACCGGCACCTATAGCAGTCTGCGTACGTTCTGCGAAACCACCCTGCAACATCTGCCTTTCGCTTCGCTGGACTCGGTTCAGTTCAAACGCAGTTCAGTCGCAGCCGATGCGGTGGAGGCGAAGCTGCACCTGACGCTGTACCTCCGCAATGGGCCCACAACGACTCAGGTGAGGACATCCTCTGACTCCATCGCGACAAATCAACAGTCTCTGGCAGACGTCCAGCATGCAGCGGCGGAGGCGCCTTGAAGCCGCGACACATTGCAATGGGAACGGCTTTGCTGGCGGCCGCTTGCTTGGCGGTCTGGGGTAACCAAGACAAGCCTCCAACAGTCGTCGAAGGCACCCGCGGAGGGATCGCCAGCGGACCTCGCGCCGCGGTGGAGCCACGACCATTAACGCCGGAGACGTTGCCGTCCTCTTCCGAAATAGTGCTCGAACTTGCCCCCCGTGAGCAGTTAATCGGACATATGGAGCGCGACGAGTCGCGCAGTCTATTCGCCGCGCACAGTTGGGCCCCTTCCGCACAGTCGGACGGCGCACCAGAAGAACCTGCCGCACCAACAGCGCCTGCGTTGCCCTTTACATACCTCGGTAAAGAGCAATCGGGTCAGACGTGGCAGGTATTCCTGGCCAATGGGGATACCACGCTGGTGGTGGGAGAGAACGACAGTATCGATGGCCAATACAAGGTGCTGTCGATCACGCCACCGACCATGACCTTCGAATATCTACCGCTGCACGAGCGGCAAACACTGCAGATCGAATGAACAAAAAAATTTTTGGCAGTGGGGCCGACTGTCGGCCCGTGCCCGAGACGCTGCCTTGTCCGCCGAGCTCTAGTGCGCACTTGATTTCAGCGCTCCTCAACCGCTTGCGTAACGCTCTTCATTTGCCGCTGTGGGTGGCGTGCGTAGTCGTGCTCACTGCCTGCGCCCAGTCCCCCGTTCTTCAGGAGGCCCGATCAGCGTTCGAACAAGGCAAGCTCGAAGAGAGTCTTGCGCAGTTGCGAGTGGCGCTGGTGAAGGATCCAAGCAACACAGAGTTGCAGATGACGTATATGACGTTGCGCGAGCGTGCCGTCAACGATTTGATGGCTCAGGAGCAGAGACTGCCTGCGAGTGCGAGCTCGGGAGAGCGCGCTCAGCTCCTGCGCCGCGTCCTGGCGATTGACCCAAACAATGCGAGGGCCGTTCTTGCTCTAGACCGTATCGACCGAGACGCACGGTACGCAAAGATGCAGTTAGACGCGCAATTCGCTTTCGATGCGAAAGACAATGCTGGCGCGATGGCCAAAGCGAGAGCGATTCTGGCCGAAGACCCGAATAATCCTGCTGCACGTGCATTGATTAGGTCCATTTTGGACAAGTCCACCCCTCCAGCGTCGCAGCTCGCTCCTACTGAGGCTTTGCAGCGCAAGATCTCGATTCAGTTCAAGGATGCCCTGCTCAAGCAGGTATTCGAC
The DNA here is from genome assembly GCF_021173085.1 of Ralstonia wenshanensis. Classification (NCBI taxonomy): domain Bacteria; kingdom Pseudomonadati; phylum Pseudomonadota; class Betaproteobacteria; order Burkholderiales; family Burkholderiaceae; genus Ralstonia; species Ralstonia wenshanensis. The sequence goes on along the minus strand of NZ_CP076413.1, from coordinate 243,202 downwards.
GTCCTCTCTGCAACTTCAGGCATCAACTTCGTTCTGGATAAAGACATCAAGGCCGATCAAAAGACCTCGGTGTTTCTCAAAGATGTCACGGTGAAGAGCGCGATCGAGGTCGTCTTGACAACCAATCAACTCGAACAGAGAGTCATCAACGCCAGCGCCATCTTGATCTACCCGAACCTGCCAGCCAAACAAAAGGACTATCAGGCACTCAGCGTGCACACGTTCTACCTGACCAATGTCAGCGCCGAGCAGATGGCAACCACTTTGAAGAGCATCTTGAAGGTGCAGAACCTCGTGGTGGACAAGGGGCAAAACATGATCATGATGCGGGATACGCCCGATGTTATCGAGATGGCCGAGAAGGTTGTCGCGCTTCAAGATCTGCCCACACCCGAAACGATGCTGGAAGTGTCCGTGCTGGAGGTCAACAAGGATCGACTCGATGAGATCGGCGTAACCTACCCGCCCAAGCTGTCTTTGACGCCATTGTCATCAGTCTCAGGCGGCACGCTCACATTGCAGGATCTGCTTCACCCGACTCAAAGCACGTTAGGCGCAACGATTTCCCCTTTGTCGATCAATCTGACAGGCACGGATACCGACGTGAAGCTGTTGGCCAACCCCAAGATTCGGGTGAAGAATCTGGAGGCAGCCAAGATTTTGATCGGTAACAAGGTACCGAACATCACGTCCACGGCAACTTCCACTGGCTTCGTATCACAGAGCGTGCAATATCTGGACGTTGGGCTGAAGTTGGAAGTCACACCGACCATCACCATCGATAATGAAGTCTCCATTAAGGTGGCACTGGAAGTGAGCAATATTGCCAACCAGATCACCACCACCAGTGGAACAGTGGCCTATCAGATTGGTACACGCTCCGCGTCTACAGTGCTGCGCTTGAAAGATGGCGAAACCCAGATCCTGGCGGGCCTGATCAACGATGAGGACACCCGCACTGTCACGAAGATTCCCGGGCTAGGCGATATTCCGGTGCTCGGGCGAGTGTTTTCGGATCACGCCAACACCAAAAAGCGTACTGAGATTGTGCTGTCTATTACGCCTCATCTGATCCGCAATCCGCTGAGGCCCGAAGCTCGCCTGGTCGATTTCGCCTCAGGTACCGAGTCCAGCCTGCGGGGCGTGTCCGAGCTTCCCGTAGGCAACTCGGTAGTACCCGTTTCTAACGCAAGCGCCCCCGTTTCACCCGCGAGTGCAGCACCTAGCGCCGCACCCAACCAGGCGGGCTCTAAACGAAGCACGGACGTTACAGGCAACTCGCTCGATAGCTCGGGCGCAATGGTGAATGGCGGAAATAACACGCAAGGTACCGCCACCGGTGCAGCCGGAGGCGGGACAGCCGCTTCCGCAAACCTGACGTGGTCGGGCGCCGCACAAGCTGCAACGGGAACTAGCGTCCAGCAGCAACTGATTCTCAGCACCCAGCAGCCCGTGCGCAGCGCGACATTGCTGCTGGGCTATGACCCCTCCGTTATGCAGTTAGTCAACGTCGCCGAGGGTACGGCGCTCAATGCGGATGGAACTCAAACCTCATTCTCGCAGCGGGTGGATGCCTCTACCGGCCAGATATTCATCAGCGATACACGGACTGCTAACGCGTCTGTCGGCGCAACCGGGCAAGGTCCACTGGTGTCGCTGACCTTCATGCCGCTAAAAGCCACAGGGTCCACCCAATTGAAAGTGCTATCGATTTCCGCCACGGGATCCGACGGCTCTGCCGTACCGTTGCCAACGTCAGCTCAGACGCTGGCGATCACCGCCGGATCGCAGTAGCCCAGAAACGAATGTAATGTGGTTTGGACGAATCAATCCGATGCCCCGATCTCATCGTCGGCCAGCCGGCTTCACCCTGATCGAACTGCTTGTCAGCCTAGCCATTCTCGCTGTACTGGCCGTACTCGTGCTGCCCGTCGCACAACTGGAAGTTCAGCGGATGCGAGAAAAGGATCTCCGACTGGCGCTTCGTGAAATCCGCAGCGGCATCGATGCCTACAAGCAGGCCTACGACTCTGGACGCATGGTGCGTTCTGTCGGGGACAGCGGTTATCCAGCGACGCTCGAAATGCTGGTCGATGGGGTCGAGGACGCGCGCGACCCTGAGAAGCACAAGATCTATTTCATGCGCCGCATTCCAAGAGATCCGATGGTGCACGATTCGACACTGAGCGATGCCCAGACGTGGGGCAAACGCAGCTACGACAGCGAGCCCGATGCGCCCGCCGAAGGGCGTGATGTCTTCGATGTCTACTCACGCTCGTCGACCGTTGGCTTGAACGGTATTCCCTACAACCGCTGGTGAACCCGTGCTGATCCAGTCCATCCTGTGCCAACGCCTGAAATCCAGGCCGAAAGGGTTCACGCTGATCGAACTGTTGGTGGTGCTTAGCATTGTAGCCTTGCTGCTTTCGCTGGCATTGCCCCGCTATTTCCGAAGTGTCGATGCCTCAAAGGAAACCGTCCTGAAGGAGAACCTGCGCATCACGCGTCAGACCATCGATCAGTACTTCCGTGACACCGGGCGCTATCCCGAGGACCTGCAGGAATTGGTGACCAAGCGATACCTCCATGCGTTACCCGTTGACCCGATCACTGACAGCAACGCAACTTGGACTGTTATTGCGCCCAGCGACCCCGACCTGGGTAAACTTTACGATCTGCATAGTAGTGCGCAAGGCACGACTCGGGACGGCACGCCGTTCACTTCGCTATGACGCCAAGTAACCAGCATGGCCAGCGTGGCTTTGCGTTGCTGGCGCTATTGATCTTCATCGCCATACTGGGCCTGGTGGGTATGTCAGCGCTCAGAATCGGGGCACTGGCCGACCGTCGCGAAGCCGAGGACCAGCTACTTTATGTGGGCGCCCAGTACCGTCGGGCATTGCAACTGTACGTGGACGCTACGCCTCCTGGCCAACCCCGTTTCCCACCGACACTGGAAGCGCTGCTGCGCGATCCGCGCTACCCGCAACCGCGACGCTACCTGCGCTCGCTCTACCCTGACCCCATCACGCAACGCAACGACTGGGCGCTGCTCATGTCTCCGGAAGGGGGGGTGGCGGGATTGCACAGTCGCTCGGAGCTCGAGCCGATTCGGCAGGCGAATTTCAGCGCACCGTTCGAGAATTTCAATCGGCTCAAGAAGTACTCCGATTGGGTTTTCTACTATGTTCCAAATCCTGCATCGACCATATTGCCGCAGCAGCCCCTTCGGCCACCTGACCTCGGTGCGGTTCGCGCCGGAGCATAAGCAGCAAGCGTGACCTGCCCCCCAGAATGTCCTATGAGTCTTAGCGTGCTGGGCACCTGCGAAAGTTCAGAGTTACGTGAACCAAAACGCGGATAGTTCAAAGTTAAGCGAACCAAGAGTTCAAAGTTGGCCGAGCAACTCCGCCGGGAAGCCCCACGAATCGCGACTCACCGGTTCAGCGTTGAGTGAATCTCGACAGTTGACCGCCCTTCATCTCACCGGCAACACCCCCCTCTTATCGTTGGTTGCCGAGGCACATCCGCTTGTGGCAGTGTGGCGTTCATTACACATGCAACCCAATCCGATGTACTTCCTCTTCGACACTGACCTGGCCGGCAACTTTAAGCGCCTGAACATCAGCTTCTAGACGGGCGTTCTCTGTCTGGCGCTGGTGGCTGGGAAGGTGATGCTGTCCTCAGACGGCTCTGAGTAGATTGGTCCGTTTGGACTCGTGCTTCTCTTCGGAGGCGCGGCGCTCTGCTACTACCTCTTCCTGCTGACCATATCGCCTTCCGTCTCAAGAAGAACGGGAGCCTATGGGTTTTCGGCTCACTCGTATGCGGCCCGCTCGGTTTCCTGATTGGGTACATCAGAATCTGCATTGAGGTCCGCGCACATCGCGCGATTGACCAAGCTTGAACATCAACTTCCAGTACGAGATTTCGACAAGCATCAAAGCAGACCGTCCGTTTGCGCTGTTGGTGCCGGGACTGATCATCTCGATGGAATGGTTAGGCGCCACCGTTCGGATACCGGTGAATGAGTTGCATATAGGCTCGGTTGAGAAACAGTGCCAACTCGGCCATTGTCTTCATTTCGGAAGTGAACGACTTGTCGGTTAGCAGCTCTTGATCAAAAAGCGGTTCGCCCGTTTCTTGGTCGACCTGAAACCTCGTGCCGGAGCGAAGAACCCCTTGGACTTCTCCGCCCGCCTCGAGCTCGACGTACGCGGAGTGAAGTATGCGGTTTCGATCTCTTCTGAGTTGATGTAGTCGTTCGACGGAAGATGAAAAGGAGTTTTTGAAATCAGCTTCTAGTGCATGAGGCAGCTTGCAGTCTGGTAGCGCCTGCAAGAAGAGTTCGTGAACGCGGTCAACGAGCTTTTCATTGGTAAGGTTTCTCAGATCGGGAGGTGGCCAATTCAGGCGGTCAGGGTCTAGGATGAACCATCCAATCTCCCGAAGCTTGTTCTCAATCCATTGGAATGAGACGGCAAACTCCCCTATGCGTTGGTAAATGGCTTGTTCGTTGCTCATCGAATGTTCCGGTGATGCCTAGGTTCAGGAATGAAAAAGCCGCCCCCTGTGGGCGGCCCCAAGTCCTTAGTTGTCGCGCCTTTCCGGTCGCACAAGCCGTTGCAGCGTGTGTACTAGTCGTGGCGCGCGGTTTCGCTCACTCAACTCACGGGTCCTGATTTCGATGACCCACGGTGTCTGAGGGATATCGCGTGGGGCGACTGGCGGATACCCATCGGTGCCTTGACCGTGGATCTGGCCGAATACGAATGCGCTGAGCGTTCCCTTGAGAGTTGCTTGCTCACCGTCGACCGTGGTCAAAAAATCGAACCACTTCGACTCGGGCAATACGTACAGCGTGCCCGTCATTCCGCGCAAGGTGCATGGATGGGAGCACGCCGCTCAGTCCGTCCACTGTTAAGCCATTTGTACTGATGCACCACTACTGGCCTTAGCAATGTCCCTTTTTTTCTTAACTTGCACCGCGCTACAGCTCGTGTCGGAACAGTTCCACAACTGGAAGCTCGAATGCAGCCGCTATGCGTTCAATGCTGTCGAGCGACACATTGCGGGCGCATCGCTCAACGTGTGCCAAGAAAGATCGATCCAGCCCGGACCGAAAGGAAAGCTCTTCCTGCGACCACCCCCGCTCGGCTCGCAGACGGCGCATATTACTCGCCAAGATCTGGCGAGCATCTGGCCGAGACGCGTGGCGAGGGCTGTTTGACATGCCCGCATGGTGCGGAGCAGGCCCTTTTATGTCAGTGGGTTTTGAGTCACAATCAGGGCATCCATGCTTCAGGAGATGTCATGAAGCCCAGGCGTAAGCGAGATCGCCCCCCAAGGGCAGGACATATCCCTAGCGAACTAGAAATTGAGGTGCTACGCACTCAAATTGCGTTTCGCGCTGGCAAGAATGGCTTCAAATTCATTCTTGATCGAGGCGAAGTGACAGGCCTCGTGTTCTTCGAGACCTCAAACACACTGCAGATTACGATGCATCATGGGAGCAGTGTCAGCCTTGATTGCACGCTTGAGGATGCAATGTTTCTGGCTGTGCGCCTACTCCCTGAAGAGCGCGATGGTGACTTCATGTATCAGCCAGCCGCCGGACCTCAGTATTGTGCGTGGGATGACTTGCGATAAACGCTAGCGTAGCGGTTAGCGGGCGGAAATTTTCTCAACAAGCGCGGCATTCAGTCCCGACACGATGTGTCGGTCATCGGGCTCACTAGGTTTCCGTAGGTATTGATCGACCATCGCCATCTGCCGGGTGTCGGTAGCGTAAACGTATTTGTCAGCTACGGCGATTGACTCCATATTGATCGTGCAGACGACGTCGCTCTGATTGTGCGCGGCGATGTTCCTGACAATTTCATAATCGTTTGCCGCGAAAAAGAGAACTGTCGGCGATAGCGGAAGCATGAAGAGAAATGTCTCAGTCATCTGTCCTTCGAGGAGCAAGGGCCTGTCACCGATAACAAGATCTAGGTTAGAGCGCTCAATCGTGTGCACAGCCCAATGAGCTTGGAGGAAGACCTCATTGAGCTGCGACGATTTGATGACATGTTCCAGTGCGCGCGTGGACGCGTTGTCGAGCTGCCATGCCGCCGACGTTTCCAGATACTGCTGGAGCGTCAAGTTCCCTAGTTGCTCCTTGATCTCATCTGGAGGGTCGAGGTTTTCTATGTCAGCTAGCAACAGATGGCGGCCTGCGTCGCGAAGGTACTGAACCATCGAAGGCACTCGAACCAGTTGCGCCACCAGGAATCGGGCCCAAGTCTCTCGTTCCGTGGTCTTCAAACTGTCCAGCTCGCCATTCAGTAGCTTCACATGGACAGGCGCGCTTGGAGTATCGATGAGCGCGGTGAGAACATCGCGTTCGACTGAGGTGTCTTTGTGTCCGGATGGGTAATTTTGCGAATAGAGATGCTCTTCGTAACCGGCTCCGCGCGAACCGCACCGATCCGTGTGAAGCACGCCATCCGATCGCCATTGGAAATACGTCAGTTTCCTGTCGGGGCCTATCCAATGCTTTAACAAAAAATCTGGAACAAAGTGGTGCCGGCGGTTTGGTAGGCCCATGTCAATGTAGGCGAGAGGCTTGTTGTTACCAGTTAGCGTCGCACAATGTACGACAGCAATGCTATGGGAGCATCATGCCGTGAAAGTTGCGTTGCAAGTAGTTCAATGCCGGATTCCTGGCAGTTCGAAAGGATCGTGAGGCTGAGTCCGATGACCGTCATTGGTGGCGCCAACGGAACGCTTCCGTCCCGAAGCAGACACGCACTCGCCATTGAATTCCTTGAACTCGCCGTTCAAGCCTTCCCACTCACGGGCAGACAGCATTGACAACTCCGGCCGACGTGTCAGCAGCCCGACAGGCGACGTGCATGGCCACTGAGAGAGTGTGCGTACGACCTAGTCCGTCTCGGCTCGAATGCAGTATTGCGAGCAGCTTCGCTATTTTTGTCAGCCGAGTACGCACTTTTTTGCAGCTTCCTTTGCTGCATCGACAGAAGACCTTGTTTGAGCGCCTCGCACATTTGGTACCTCGGTTTGACAAGGTCATTTCGCTGCCCGACGTGCGACCTAACGCTCATGGGAAGCGATGAGATCAATGCCGCTGGTATGAGCTACATCTACGAGGGGCAGCAGGAACGCGAGATGGAGTACGAGCTGGACTACGGCAACGATTGATTCGCGGTCTCGGACTCAATACCTGATTGGCGGCGCTCTACACATCGGTTTTCGCGCGAACGCGACGTCCGGAAAGAACCGGCCCGGGCGCAATTGGCTCTTCGAGCCTATGGCGACGCAGAGCGGTTTCACGAGTCGCTGCCCCAAATGCTGCCAATCGCTTGCGAAGGCTGTCAGACGATTCGTGCAAGGCGGTAGCGCTACGTTTCTTACGGGGCGGAATCGTCATGGTTCGCATCCTCCAGTTGGGCAGTTGAGGGGGCGTCAGAGTGGTGGTCTCGCGAGAGACGAAATTCTCACTTCGTTTTATTCCGCCGCCATTCGGGCGATTCAGGAAGCAAGTGATGCCTGAAATCTTGTGCGCTGGTGCGTAATCGGCTCTTCAACTCCAGCGTCACCCCTTGCGTTGACTTGGGGCTGCGGCGCTCACTACCTTTGGCGCCTCCGTAGCTTCGTCAGGACTTGTTCTGATCGCTCGGGTCATCTCCACTTCCTTATGTGCCAGCCTACCGCAGTTGGCCATACGGTGTAGCGTTCGAGTATCGCAACGTCAACTCCCTCTGTCCTTCTTTGATGGATTTGCCACTAGTTTACTGCTGACCAATTTCGCGTTTGGATACGTGTTATCAACACGTCGTAACGGAGGGGCGTGTGGTCGGGCTGCTGTGTAGGTGATGGCGTGCTCGATGAGCGACGGAGTGAGGAATGGATAGGCGGAGTGTAGCTCTTCGAAAGAGCGTCCTTCTGCCATAGCGACCAAAACATTGACGATCGGCACGCGTGTGTTTTTGAAACATGGCGTTCCCCCCAGAACATCTGGATCTTCTTTGATGTCGCGAACCGCCTGCCTGAGGTGCACCGCTTGTGCCAGAGTGGCCTTGGCATACGAGGCAAGAAAAACTGTGATCGGACCCGTCGACACCGACCACTCGAACTGAGTGTGCTCCAGCCGTTCGCTCAGGACAAGGAACACTTCAAAGTCTGACCTCTCCCGCAACCGATCGATCAACGTCATAGTGACGCGGATGCGAGCCGACCGAGTGAGATTCCCGCGCTCGCCGAGGTAAAACCTTGCGAAAACCGCGGCGAGCGGCGCGAGTCGCAGGTCGCGGTCTGGTACGACAAGAATCGACGGCAGCACGCCTTCATCGACTAGACGAATGATGCTTCTGTCGGTGATGCCGGCCATATATGCGACTTCAGCAATTCGAACCGCTTTGTCTATTGTCAACATATCTCGTGCGTCGTAGGGCGCGCATGATGGTCAAGCTCAGCCTGGCACCAGTGGATTTGCCCGAGCACGCCGAGAGGCGACCGGCCGTCCCTCAGCGCGTGGGAAAGTATTGCCCCACTCCGCCCCTGATCACCGGGCAGCGACATCCCAAGGACCGCGTTGCAATTTACCCCTCAAGGGGGGCATCGACAATCGAAGACCAGAGTGATGGGGTTTTGTTGGATTTTCCAACGGCCTTACTAGGAGCAATATCCCTGCCTTGTCCTACAATCATGACGATTCTCAGGGTACGCGTGGAACCGCCGCAGCCTGAGGCGATTGAATATGCAGCCACTCAGGGAACATAAACTCGGGAGCGGCGCACAGACCAAACTATAGTCGCTAGGGCTCGGAGCGGCGCCCACCATAACAAGAATGAGATTTATTGATTTGGCCACCGATGGGGGATGCTCGAAAAAGGCGCCGGCCAGCGACCTCGAGAACCTGCTTGACGACCTCGTGGGTCGTGCTCCGACCGCGTTTACGCCGGATTTGAACATCGCGTTTCCGGATAGTGGTCGGTACTCGGTTGGAGGCACCGAACTGTTGGCGACTGTCGATGTTCTATTTCCAATGGTTCCTGAGCCCGAGGATTTTGGGCGCGTTGTTGTAAACCATGTGTTGGGAGACATTTACGCCAGCTTCGGGACGCCCAAATTTGCATTGGCTCACCTTGGCGTTCCATACGGAATGGACGCATCCAGTGGCGTAGTGACGCGCATGATGACTGGCGCGCTAGCCGAACTATCGGACGCCGGCGTCACCCTCGTTGGTGGCCACACTCTCGCCAAACAAACCGATCTTTCTCTCGGCTTTTCTATCGTCGGCACTCCCGTACCCAAAAACCAGTTGCCAGCGCGCCCACCCCGCCCGGGCGACCCCTTGTTCCTCACGAAACCGCTCGGTAGTAGCGTCGCGAGTATTTTGTGGAAAACGAAGGCGGCAAGGGACGACGAACTTCGTGATGTCATTACTGAAGGGGTGCTAAAGCGAAGTGCTGCTCACACCGACATATTGCACAAGAGCGGTATAGAGCAGAGCACTGACGTGACGGGATTCGGACTGGTCAACCATGCTCATAGGCTTCTGCTACGGCAAGGCGTGGCGGCACAGATCACGGTTGAGGCTTTGCCGATCTACTCTTCGCTGGTGTCATATCTTGACTCCGGGGAGTTGCCTACGACGAGCCTCTACTTTGACAACGTCAGCTTCGCCGAGAAGTTCAGTAACGCCGCTGCGTTGCGTTCGCACCCCAGGGCGCCGTTGCTTTTTGATGCGCAAGTGGCCGGAGGACTTGTATTCACGCTTCCTGCGGAGAGCTCCTCGACCACCCTCCGCCTTTTCGAAGAGATGAGACTGACAGCTCAGATGATCGGGCACTGCATTGAAGGTCCTGCTGGAAAGATATTGTTGGTATGAAAAACGACAAAACTCCCGCAACAGCCACGCCGGATAGTGATCTGTTCGAACTGACCGGCGAGCCATCCATGACATTCTTGGATGTTGCCGAATACTATCTAAAGACCGAAAACAAACCGCTTTCAGCCCGGGAGATCGTGGCGCTTGCCCTCCGTGACAAGAGGTTGGTATCCACGGGGAAAACACCTTGGCAAACAATGAAGTCGAAGCTATCGACAGATATATTGTCTCAGGGGGAGAAGTCACGCTTCAAGCGCGTATTCCAAGGATCCTTTGCGCTTCGTGAATTCGAGGCGGAAGAATATGTGGCAACCAGATTCGTCAAGAGTAAGCTCGACGAAAACATTGCTGTCATTCCGCGGGCGGATCTCCCTAAACTGATTCCCGGAATTGGTTTTCACCGGAGACCAATCGATCGCATGGAGCTAACCCGCCTTGCCGTTCCAATGCTGCGGAGGGAAGCAGAAGAGACATTTGACGTTGTCCAGCTAGTCTCTGTATTCATCATAATGCATCAGAAGAAATACCTCACGCACATGCGGAGTGGCCGTCTTCCAGAAAGTAGGCTACGTGGTGAATACTCTATGATGCTCGGCGGTCATTTATCCGTTGATGATTTCGCCCAGCTTACTCTCGATCTATTCTCGAACGATGATGATCTTGCTGACTGCACTTATATTCTTCGGGAGCTCAGCGAGGAACTAATAGTGGAAAGCGACCCTATTGTGACTTCGAAAGGTTATATTTACGACGAATCACGGATTGTCAGTACTCAACACTTGGGTCTGGTATATGAGGTGTCCATCGACAAGCCAACGTTCAGTATCGGTGAGCGCGGTTTTCTATTGCACCCGAAGTTGGAAACAATTGACGAAATTCGAGGCAGGCGGGACGATTTTGAGAATTGGTCGTGGATTCTAATGGATGCCTACAAATAAAAAATGAATCATATCGTCATGAAATATCTGTTGCGATTTGCGCTGATCGCAACATCAAGGCACCGACTTTTTGGCGTCAGAGACTGGTTGGCTAGTGTAATTATTGTCGCGTTCATCGCACTCTGTGCCGCTGTTTCGCTGTCTTTTATTATTGTGGAACATGCGACGGACGCTGGGAAAATCAACCTAGAATCACTCAAGCTAATCGTTCCGGCGGTTCTCTTCCTTTTGATTTTAGCGGCTGCCCCAATTGCATTCATTCTAAAGCTCCGACGGAACGGGATAACAGACGCTGACTACAGTGTCGCCACAGGGATCAACTATAGAGACGCGCTATCAGGTGCGCACGCCGGCTTTGATTTTATGGGTGTTGGCGCATCCAAGCTGAAAGCCCAAGAACAGGAGTTGAGGCAAGCCGTTCGACTCGCTGAACGCCACAGCGCGAAGATCCGGATGATCCTGATAGACCCTAAAGCGCATCAGATTTTCGATCGACTTGAGAAGATGGACAGCACAACGGGATATCTGGCAACAGTAAAGGGGTCAATGATGTTTTTTGAAGATCTGCAGAAAAGCCACCCAAACTGTTTCGAGATTCATCTTTACACACCAAGTACAATTGATGAAGTCAAACCTCTTCGGTTATTTTTCTCTGACGACGATTGCCTGGTAAGCCCATTTTCACCGAGCACGGGTGAAAAAGACCAAGGGCGAGGGTTGCCGCAGCTTCGAATTACAAAAAAGGGCTTCCCAAAAAAATCGGACGTAACACTATACAGAGCGCTAAAACGTCATTTTGAGTCGACTTGGATCGAGGGGGAAAAAAATTGAAAACGAATCTCATACTACAAGGATGCGTTCACGGGCGATTTCAACCCCCGCACCTTGAACACCTCGAGTATATTCAAGCTGCCTTAACGCAGGTTGAACATCTCTATATCGGAATTGCTCAACCCGATGCGCCGCATTTAGACGAGTGCACTGATGATCCCCATCGTTCGCTCGCCTCGGACAACCCTCTGACTTATGTTGAACGGTGCGAGGCGATTGAAAAAATGCTTACCAGTGTCGGCGTCCACCGCGACAAGTACTCTTTCACAAGATTTCCGATCGATCGGCCTACCGAGCTCCCGGATCATGTTCCCACTTCGGTCGTTTGTTTCACAACGATCCGCGATGAGTGGAATCATCGCAAAATCGAGAAACTCGAGGCACAGGGATACACAGTCCGCGTGCTATGGGACAAGAGTGATGAACAAGGCATCTCAGGAACGGAAATTAGAAGACAGATTCGCGCATCGGACGACGCCTGGCAAGAGAAAGTACATCCGGCAGTTGTTGGTTATCTAAATTCTGCATATCTTGTTGACAGAATCAGGCGCGGCTAGTTGAGGCTCCCATCAAAATTTCACAGAAGCAGGAGCATCACACTTGCCGAGCGACTTGATTGAAAAGGATTTTTATCGACCTTGCACTAATGACGATATCCAGGAGTCTCCGGATATGCGCTCAATGCAAGAGGGTGGTAAAAAAGGCCAACTAAAGCATCGAGATAGTCATAGCGCTGGGGATTGCGCCAGCGTCGCGAGCACGTGCAAGCCATTTCTTAAATGGCCGGGAGGAAAGCGATGGCTGGTTGATAATTACAAGCACCTCCTACCAACGAAAATTAAGGGTAGATACATTGAGCCATTCCTGGGAGGGGGCGCGGTTTTCTTTGCGTTGCAGCCGGAAGAAGCAGTTTTATCTGACCTTTGCAATGACTTGATCGCCGTTTATCGAGGCATACGAAACCAACCATCTCAGGTGGCGCGTTTTCTGGAGGCGCATGCCGTCAACCACAGCACGGAGTATTACTATCGCACCAGGGATGAGGAGCCGCGCCTAATCGCTGAACGCGCAGCTCGCATACTTTATCTTAATAGGACATGTTTTAATGGGATATATAGAGTTAACCGGGAGGGTAAATTTAACGTGCCAATCGGTTCCAGGCAAAGCATCTTAAGAAACGACGACTTCAAGAGTTTGTCTCGAATCTTGAGGGGTGCAGATATTTATTTATCTGATTTCGAGCCAATTCTGGAGGACGCGAGGAGGGGGGATTTCGTTTTTGTTGACCCGCCATATACTGTAAAGCACAACTCCAATGGATTTATAAAATACAATGAAGTTCTTTTTTCTTGGGATGACCAAAAGAGGCTCCATGATTGTTTGATTCGGGCGCGCTCACGCGGAGCCAATCTCTTGATGACCAACGCGAATCATCATTCAGTTCGGGAGCTTTACAAAAAGGGGTTCACGCAAACAGTTGTGTCCCGGTTCAGTTCTATCGCTGCATCGTCTGGCAATCGAGACAGATACGAGGAACTGGTAATTCAATGCTAGTAGAGCAAGACTGAGGCAGATGGTAGCCATGGAAGTGCCCACCTTCCTCACGTCTGCTTTGTCCAAGTTGACGCCAGGGACTCCGCGGACGAGTGTGCGGGGCCGGAAATGGACGTACCGATAGCGTTCAATTGATACTCTCCACCCAATGCTGTCGCTGCGGGCGTGGCGCAGGCAATCCGGGTGGCCGGTTACATCGGTCTTGGGCTATAGCCTCTTTCGAACCCGCTTACTTCTTTGCAGAGGCAGCTTCGTCTTGTGTGCCCAGTCGAGCTCTCAACTCCTGAACTTCCAGGCGTAAAGTTAGGTTTTCAGACGCCAACTTTGCCAAGTCCATACTCATTGACTTCAGCTCAGCACGTAACAGCTTCGCCGCTTCCAGCGAAGCTTCAAGTTGGCTGGTTTTCTCATCGCTCCGCCGCCGAGTTGACCGTCCCGCGAGAGCACGAATTTGTTCGGCGATGTCCGGGTATGTATGGTGCACCAGAGATGGATGCACCCCTGCGCCCTCGGCAACAGCTTTGATGGTCAGTTTCTCCGGCGTGCCCTGTAAGCGCAGTATCTCCATCTGAAGACGACCAACGGTAGCCTCTCTATCCCGAGCACGCACGCGGATAGTCTGTGCGACACTCTTCTTATGTAGGCTCATGTCGTTGAATCGATTGTTGGTAGCGGAATGCCAAGCTCCTTGAGCACCGTAGCCGACATAGCTACCTCCCTTTTTGCACGAATCTCTACGGCAGGACCGCAGTCCCTGATCTGCGCGAGCTGTAGGTTGTTGAGGTGGATCTGCTGCCAGGTGATAGCGTGCGATTGATCTATCACGCCAGCAGAGCAGCTTCCGCACCGGATAGCCTCGTAAATTCCCTCTCCTACACATCCACGCTGCTCGGCCAAGCACCACGAGTGCCCTGTGCTCCTGATATTTACGATCTCAGCCGTGTGGCGCAGCAAGCTTTTCCGATCTTTTATTGCGATAGCACGGGCCTTCATGATGCGGCGGCCACCGCCGCCGGCCAGCGCCACCCCCTCCTCGAACCAGTCTTCCAGAACCTCCGCCTGGGCGGCTACCAATTCCTCATAAAACTGGTCATACAAGCCGCTGTCTTGGTTCGGATTTGCAGCGTAAAGCTGGCTCATGTTGATACTTGAGTGCTTCAGTTGCCATTTAATGAAGATCAGACTTGAGCGTCCTAGCCGAGAATTCGCCACGGTCCAGGCAAAGGTGCGGCGACACTGATGATTGTCGAGTTTCCAACTGACACCGGCGCCCTTAGCCAACCTAGCTAGCGCATCTAGGCATGCGCGGTTGCTTAGTGTTTCAATCCTGCTATTGAAACCCGATCCGTCCTTGTCGTAGACGGTCCGTCCCAAAAAAACATTGTCTACTGAAGCCTTTGCCGTTGCGAGGCGCAACAACAAAGCAATCCGCTCCTCCTGACCGCCATCCACTGTCTCGGGAAAAGCGGGCGATTCCAAGCGAGCCACACGCTGCTCCAACCAAATAATCTCGTCTGCTAGACGCCGCTGCAAAGGTTCCGCGTAGCGCGCGAGCAGCTCCAGCGCGCGTATCGTCTCAGGTGGTATCAAATAGTCGACGAGCCCTTTCCCGGTCTTCGTTTCGCGCGCAGTCACCCAGCAATACTCGACGCCGTCGACGATCTCCCTACGCCACGCGCCACGCTTGACTGATATGGCCTCGTTGTTGCGCATGCCGCTAGTGATCTGCAGCAAGTAAAGCACGGCATCCCTGACCCGCTTCAGTTCGTGGCTTTCCGGTAACCGGCGTTCTGAGTCGCGCTCCTGGAGCAACTTTTCCGCGCTAGCTAGACACCTCTCTGCGTAGTTGAACACTGCAGCTTGGATCGATGGCGGAATCACTGACGTCTTACCTCGTCTGGGCCCCTCGCCGCGTTTGCCGTCGTCAATACCGCAGTAGTAGCCGAACGCAACACCACCCCATGGGTGACTGCTCATGGGATACAAAACGTCCTCGGAGAAGTGCCAGACAAGGTCGACTATCTTGAGTTGATTCAATATCGAGCTTGGTTGCAGGCTCGGCTTCCACCTCTGAACCAAATCAGCGAGATGAATGGGCTTAACTTGATCGAACCGTTGAATGCCCTGCCCGGCCAAAAGTCGCAAAGTACGCATCCCTGAAGCCGCAATGGACTTCAATGACTTTCCCGAGGGCAGCTTTGTGTTGTCAATCCCGCGCTTGTACCAGGCGTAGATCGCCGCCTTCGCGTCATCAAGCAAAGTTTGTGGAACGTCGGTTGCCCAAGCGATCCACCTTGCCGACGGTTGATCATTCTGAGTAACCCAAATGCTCTGTAGATTCCATCGAGCGTCCACGAACCGACTTACCACATGCTCGGCGCCTTCATCATCAATGACTGCGGTGATGACCAGCCGATCACGCTGCGTCTTACTCAACCCTGCAAGTGACACGGGTTGCGAAGCAAGTAAGTCAATTGCCCGCCAAACACGTTCTTGGGGAAAAGGGTGGAGATCGGCTAGGCCTCGTTGTCTGGTGTTTGTCGGCTTTGTTCGACTGGCGCGGTCGTCAGGTTTGGCAGCACCGTTCATCTTGCCCCCCTTGTAGCCGCCACTCGTCTTAGTTGAAGGTCCCAAAACGGATGTAACTGGATCCTCGCCTTGTGCATTGCTGTAGATGCAGCCGTCGCCCCAAAAGCCTGTCGACAGAAACTATCAATGAATGGGACGGCGGCCTGGTACAAGGGTACGAGGCGATCAGCCGCGGGATCGACTCCGAATTCCTTGGACTGCTGCTCTAAGCGTGCCAGTTCTTTCTGAGCGAAGATGCGGTAGCTGTACAGTCGCCACAGATCATCCGGCTCCCCGACCACCGCGAATGATGGACAGAATAGGCACATGACGAAGAGGTCGCAATGATTGTGACCATCCTTCGGCGCTCTATCCCCGTTCATGGTGTCTTGGCATCTACCGATGGGCGTCGGTTCGGTTCGACTATCAGCGCCCGCACGTGTCTCAAGCGGAGCTATCTTTGCCGTCCCATCACCTCGAAGATGAACCGCTAACTCACGTCCGATAAATGCCGCCGATTCAGCCTTGAGTTGGTCGTCCACATGCAGGTAATTCATGTCGGCGACTTTTGGTGTATTGCCCAAGAGGCTCGCCGTTGTCACAGCATCCCCTCCGCATAGACGAAACACTCGTTTAGCAAACGACTTACGAAGGCGGCTGACATTGACCCGTAGGGGCTTACCATCGTCACCCATAAGGCTGTGCCGCTTGATCAAGCGCTCAGTCGCGTCTGCCAAATTTGACACTCTTAGGCACCGGATATCACCCGGAGCGCATACGTCCGAAGATTGAAACAGCCACACTTTGTTTTGGTAGGCAGGCGGGGCAACGGCGGCCAGATGCTCCGTGTCAGATAAAGCCCGCTCCAACACTGCCACCGCATCGAGCGGGATCAGTGTTTGTTGCTCAACATCATTCGACCGAACTAACGCTCGTTCGTGAATGACATGGCCTCGGTACTTGACGATTCGCAATCTCTGCGTCCCTGGCAATAGGCCAGGCAATAGAGCATCTCGCTGCAGCTCCAAGAGTGGGGTTGTATTCGCCCCAGTTCGCATCGCGACAATCAGAAAACGGTTCGCAATGACATCGCTATCGCGCAGCAAGAGTCTGCCGTGATGCAAATCCACCAGATCTTGTTTGATGGCATGAGCTAGGCGCTGAAGTTCGCCATCACTGAATGCTCGTGCTCCTCGCTGCTGCGCGTTGTCATTCGGCAATATCGATCTACGGGGGAAGAACCGGCTCGGATCTCCATGGATCACGCCATTGACCATCATCTGACTAAGGACCAGCTTGCTGCGTTGGTAGAACACGCGCACCGTGTCGTTTGCCCATCCTTTCGATGCCGCTTGAATTTTCAACCACTCGACAAACTGCGTGATATGAAGCGGCTTCAGCTCCTCGGGGGAGGGCACGCCCGCCCCTGCTCGACCAGCGAGAAGGAAATCAAAGAACACTTTGATTGCATCGCATCGACTTCGTACGGTGTCGGGAGCACTTGCACCTGATCGCAATGCATCGGTGAGCACATCAAGAGCACTCCACACCCATGCATCAATCCCACAGCCCAGCCATCTCTCGAAATGCACTGTTCGAAAACTGATGAGACGGTTGGTATCCCGAAAGACCTCGTCAAACGAGAGTTGTGCCAACTTTTGAACTACGACATCTTGATGGGGCACAACCGATATTGCGGAGGCCTGACTAGCGTCGATGTAGCTCTTCTTTCGTGGCACCTGCAGCCTCCTTTGACTGGCTCGCGGCGCAAAGCACCCTTTTCCATGCCGACGTATGCTTCAACGAGCCGAATATATGAGGGGAAGGATGTTCCTTCTAGGACCCAAACAGCGTGCTGAACTCATCTTCGACCTCGAGAGCCACACTGCCGGCAAGTTGCTCGATCTGGCGTAAATACACTAGTGTCGTTTGCACATCCGAGTGACCTAGACGATCTCGCACATAGAGCAACGGTTCGCCGTTGTAGTCGCGCCTAGCGCGCAGCCGCGACAGCGTATGAATAGCATAGCTATGACGAAGCATCAGCGCCGTAATTCGGAAGCCGGCCGCGGCAGAAAGAGAGTGAAACACCTCTACGACTGCATCTTTGGAAAAGGGGCGTCCCGTAGCGGTGAGGAGCAACGTTGCGCTGGAAGTCAGGGACGTGCTCGCAAGCCGACTCCGCTCATACAACGTGTATGCATACATGTCTTCCATAAGTGAGTATGGGACATCAACATCTCGAGGCTTGGAGAATTTGATCCCCATATCCTTTGGGTCAAGGCGCACACGGAGCATTTGCCCTGGACGACAATCCGCGCGCCGTGCCGGATTAAATACATAACGCAGTGGAAAGGTTCGTGCCTCGACGGACCTAAGGCCCACACGCGCCATCAAATCCAACAAGAGCCGACGAGTAGCAGAACGGCAAATTCTGCGGACCAGTTCTAGCTGCTGCAGCGTCAGAAACTCAGGGGGCGTAGACCACTCCGGCACAATCAAGCTCGGCACTTGCTTGGGGCTTACATCCCCGACATGCATGAGGAAACGGTCAACTTTCCGACATCGATCAGGTCTATAGCTAAACGGTAACGCGTCTATCAGATGGGTTTCGTGAGCCCACTTGTAGAAATCGGCAACAATGCGGAGACGAGAATTCAGCGTGCTTCGGCAGAGATTTAGGCTGCGCAAGGACCAATCGCGATACCTCGAAACCACGCTTTGCCCCGGCACCTCAAATGGTTGGTCCCAAACCAACTCATTCGCCTTCAGGAACATCGCGTAGTCCCACAGCCGCCGACCATAGCCTTCCCAGGTAAGGCGAGACAATGGAAATCCTCGACCAAGCAGCCTCCAGAGCAAGAAGTCTTGGAAGGGCTGGACAGGCTGCATGTCGTCGCCAAGGATTATCGGGAACCCTGGGCGCGGCAGTCCGTTGTAAATAAACTCCTTGGTGCCAAAGACCAGTCTCACTGGAGCCCTCGCCGTTTCGGTTTCCCTGCTCTCCGCGCTTACTGCGCCACTCGCGACAGGCTGCCGCGGTGACCAACTAGGATTCCGACACCTTGTGCAAACGAACCGCTCCATCCTGGTCGCGGCTAATCTCGATTACGTCATCGACCGTCCAGCCCAAAGCCTCCACCATGTCATGGGGCAACATCAGAAACTGGTCTCCAGTTCCATCTTCCACGTCAGCGAGTAGTGCTTTCGAACACTGACGTAACAATTGGGGGGCGAGGCGCAACGCTGGAAACTTCCCTCCGAGCAAATCTGCGAGCAATTGTTGGTCGTCACTAGGCGGACGGAGCCAGGTAGCCGCGCTGGCTTGAGAACGGTAAAGCCATGCCGCCGCAAGGTCTTTGTCGCTAACTTCGTAGCCCAGCCGGTGCAATGCTGCCTTCATCTCACGGATATCTCGAGCATAGTGTGCCAACGCCTCCCTAGCAGTCTCGCCATGGTGGAGGAATATCAAACGCCGCATAGGTTTGTGTTCCATGAACGCTCTCCTTCCATGGCTTCAAGACGCACAAGCAACATTGCCGCACAGGCTGAGTCTACAGCGACACGGGGTAAGGCTGGACCACAACCATGCTAGACAACTAGCGTGGATTCGCCGCACTCCAGCGCCGCCGAAGTGGGAAGTAACTCACAAAAACTCCCCTCAGAACAGCTGATTGCCGCAATGAACCCGTGTCCGTGCGGCTATCGCGGGCATCCGCTGCGGGCGTGCCGCTGCACGCCGGATCAGGTGGAGCGATACCAGGCGCGCATTTCGGGGCCGCTGCTTGATCGTATCGATGTGCAGATCGAGGTGCCCACGCCCTCGCAGGAAGAGTTGCTCGATGGCCCGCCTGGCGAACCGACGCTCAACGTGGCCGAGCGGGTTTCTGCCGCGTACGCGCGACAGCTTGCACGGCAAGGCAAACGCAACGCCTTGCTGGGTGGTCACGAAATCGATCTGCATTGCAGCCGCACCGATGCGGCCGATGGCTTGCTGCGTCACGCGATGACGCGCTTTTCGTGGTCCGCCCGCGCGTATGCGCGCGTGCTCAAGCTTGCGCGCACGATTGCCGACCTGGCAGGCGACGAACAGATCGATGCTGCGCATGTGGGCGAGGCAATTCAGTATCGGCGCGGGGTGAAGGCAGATTAGCCTTCATCCACGCACTGCGCCTTGAACCCACTTGGCGGGTCGCCCGGGGGCGGCGTTTGAAACTCAGGCAGTCTGCCGCTTCACGAAAAACAGCGCTGCGCCAATGCTCATCAGCATGCCGCCGAAGAAGCGGCTCTGCCAACGCAGCGCGCGCGGATTGCGGAACAGTCGCTGCGCCCGCGAGGCAAGCAGCGCATAACCGTGCATGACAATCAGGTCGACGAACACCATCGTCGCCGCCAGGATGCCGAGCTGCCAAAGCAGCGGCTTGGCCGGATCGATGAACTGCGGCAGCACGGCCACCATGAACAGAATGCCCTTCGGGTTCGTCAGATTGGTCAGCAGTCCCACCAGGAAGCGGCGGCGCGCGCCACTGCCCGAAACCTTCACGGGCTCGCCGTCAGCCGGCTTGGCGATCTGAATGGGCGTGCGCCATTGCACGATGCCCAGATAGATCAGGTACATCGCGCCGATGATCTTGATGGCCGTAAAGGCGTGCTCCGACGCAATCAGCAGCGCGCCCAGCCCGGCCCCCGCAATGAACAGAATCACCACAATGCCCAGTTCCAGTCCCGCAATCGTGACCGACGTCCGGCGCACTCCATGCGTCAGGCCGTGGCTCATGCACAGGATGGCGCCCGACCCCGGCGAGATGGCGATCACCCAGGCGGCCAGAAAAAAAGCCAGCCAGACTTGCAACGTCATGATGGTTCCCCGTGATGTCGTGAATTGTGTTGCGGTAAAGCGGAAGACGCCGATTGTGCACCGGCTGCGGCGAGTTCGCTCGGGCGCGCCCAGGATCTAGTACGGATGGAAGCTGGAGAGAAACTGGTCGACCTGTTCCTGCTGGCGGGCATCGCGTGCGGCATCACCCGATTCCAGCACGACAGCTTGGTATGCGCGCTTGCCCGTCGCGACCACGCGCGCGGTCAACCGGCGCGGCGCGGGATCGTCCCCGCCCGCCCCCTGGGCGATCAATTCCACCGCCGGCAATGACAACGGCGGCTGTGCGGCGGTCTGCACGGCGATGTCGCGCTCGGTCACACGGCCCTTCAGATTGGCGGACAAGCCATTGCGCAGCGCTTCCACCGCGCGCTGGCGCCAGACCGGGTCATCCGCGGGCAGTTCCACCACGCCGACGGCGTACAGCGTGCCGTCAACGCTGGCGGCCTGCATCGTCATCGGCATGCGTTGGCCGTTGATGGCGATAGGCCTGGCTTCTGCGGTGGGCTTGGCGGGGTAATCCACGGCGTAGGCCCCTTCGTTGGAATGAACCGTGCGCCAGTCGTACTTGGGCGAACAGGCCATCAGCAGCGCACAGGCCACCGCGCCCAACCCGATCCGCCAGCCTGCCCCTGCTGTGACTGCCACGTCGCCTCCTGTAGGTTTTTTGTCCAGCTCCAAGCCGCCTATTATCGGACAGAGCGACCAGCCTCCTCCGCGAAGGACCGCCATGCCAGCCCCGCTCGTCGCCCTGCGCGCCCTGCGCGCCGACATCACCTCGCTTGACTGCGATGCCGTCGTCAATGCGGCGAATAGCTCGCTGCTCGGCGGAGGCGGCGTGGACGGCGCTATCCATCGCGCGGCCGGACCGGAACTGCTGGAGGCATGCCGCGCGCTCCACGGTTGCCGCACCGGTGAAGCGAAGCTCACGCCTGGTTTTCGGCTGCGCGCCCGCTACGTTATCCACACCGTCGGGCCCATCTGGCGCGGCGGCCAGCAAGACGAGGCGGGATTGCTGGCCGCGTGCTACCGCAACAGCCTGGAACTGGCGCGCAGGCACGACGTACGCAGCATCGCATTCCCGTGCATCAGCACCGGCGTGTACGGCTTCCCGCCGCAATTGGCGGCATCGATTGCCGTACGCGCCGCGCGAGAACACGGCACCGGGCTGGACGTGATCACCTTTTGCTGCTTTTCTTCAACGGACCTTGCCTTATACGAAGCGGCCCTCACCGAGGAAAAGTGATGCAAGAATCCTATTGCGGACGGATTGTCGCGGCCGACATGCGGCGCTGGCACGGCGGGCCTACAATAGATGCTTGATTTTCCTTCCGGACCCGTTGCCGCCATGGCCTCGACCCTGACTTCCTCCGCAACCCCAGCGCCAGCTCCCGCCACGTCAGGCGGTCGCCGTTGGTTGCTCCCCGTGATCGTGCTGGTGCTGGCAGTGGCCGGCTGGTTCGGCTGGCGTGCGTTCTCGCCGTCGCAGCAGGTGCCCGCCGCCACCTTCACGCTGCTGGATGGGAAAAAGCTTTCGACGCAAGACCTGAAGGGCAAGGTCTATCTCGTCAACTTCTGGGCCACGAGCTGCGCTACGTGCATCAAGGAAATGCCCAACATGATCCAGACGTACAACAAGTACAAGGGCGAAGGTCTGGAATACGTGGCCGTGGCGATGAACTACGACGCGCCGATGTATGTGATGAACTTCAGCCAGACGCGCCAGTTGCCCTTCAAGGTCGCAATGGACGCCGACGGCTCCGCCGCCAAGGCCTTCGGCGACGTGCAGCTCACGCCGACCACGTTCCTGGTCGACCGCGATGGCCGCATCCTCAAGCGCTACGTGGGCGAACCGGAATGGTCGTCGTTCGACGCGCTGCTCAAGCAGACGCTGGGCAAGCAGGCCTGAGCACGCCATCCCCGATCCAAACGAAACGCCCGGTTGATGCCGGGCGTTTTTGTTTTCGGGCGACACAGGTTCCACACTAGGTTCACGCGGGCCTGCTGCAATGGCGGTCCGCCAATGTCTGGTTCGATGGAGTGCGCATGGCCAATCACTACTGCATGTTCAAGGGCAAGCTGAAATTCGGCGTGCCGTATCTGGAGGGCTACAACGGTAATCCGCATTACGCGATCGTGGTAGAAGCACCGGATGGCTCGGAGTTCGTGGTGCTTGCCAACGTGAAGTCCGACTCGAGCATGCCGGGCGCCGGGGCCGCCGGTTATCACGTGCTGTATCAGTGGACGGCCGATCTGCAGTTGCCCATCATCGCCGACCTGGCTGCGCTGGCCCCCGGGCTGCACGAGAACGGCTTCCCGCGCCTGGACTACGTGCGCGACGCCGGGCTGGTCGACTTTCCGAACATGCGGCCGATCGCGCTGGATACCGAGACCGAGCGCAACGACATCAACGCGCTCGTTGACGACATGCTGATGCTGGACCGCACCGCCACGCCGATCGATTACATCTACCACGGCAGCTCCGGCGACGACGACCGCAAAGGCTGGCCACCGCGCACCGACGTGATGGTTTACGGCTTTGGCTTCCTGTTCGAGCCGCAGCACAACGGCCTGCACGAAACCCACATGAACCAGGGCAACCCGGTCGTGCATACGCCGGGGGTGAAGGACCATTCGCGTGAGAACGGTACACAGCAAGACGGTGCTGTCATCGTGGAAATCGACGGCAAGTTTCAGGCACTGCTGATCGCCTTTCAGACGCAGCGGATTCCGACGGACGACCGTGGATATCCGGTGGCGGATGCGCATCCGATTCTTGGCTGAGCGCGAAAAGAAAACGCCCGGTCGGTGCCGGGCGTTGTTGCTTGCGGGCGTGCCAAGTCAAAGGCCGTATCGCTTGATCTTGTCATACAGCGTCGCACGGCCAACCTGCAGAATATCTGCCGCCTGGTGTACCGAACCGCCCGTGCGCGCCAGCGTTTCGGCAATGACCGTGCGCTCGTAGCGTTCGACGCGCTCCTTGAGCGGCATGCCGTCTTCCGATGCATCCGGCACGACCGGCGTGCGGCCGACGCCCAGCACAAGACGATCGGCCGCGTTGCGCAGTTCGCGCACGTTGCCGGGCCAGTTCGATTGCATCAGCTCGTGGCGCTGGCGTTCAGCCAGCATCGGCAGCGGTCGCTGATAGCGTACGGCGGCTTCGAGCAGGAAATGTTCGAATAGCGGGATGATATCTTCGCGGCGTTCACGCAGCGGGGGCAAATCGATGACGACAACGTTCAGGCGATAGTACAGATCGCGCCGGAAACCACCCGCTTCAATCAGCGCTTCCATATCGCCCTTGGCGGCCGCAACAATCCGCACGTCGATGCGCACCGAGGCATTCGAGCCCAGCCGCTCCAGCGCGCCCTCCTGCAGCACGCGCAGCAGCTTGACCTGCAGCGCGATCGGCATGCTCTCGATCTCGTCGAGGAACAGCGTGCCGCCCGAGGCATGCTCGAGCTTGCCGATGCGCCGCTTGCCGGCACCGGTGAAGGCACCGGCTTCGTGGCCGAACATCTCGCTCTCGAAAATCTGTTCGGGCACGGCGCCGCAGTTCAGCGCAATGAACGGCTTGTCATGACGCGGCGAGAGCATGTGCAGACTGCGCGCGACCAGCTCCTTGCCCGTGCCCGTCTCGCCGTTGATGAGCACCGGCGCATCGGTGGTCGCGACGTTCTCGATCAGCGCGCGCACAGCGCCCATCGCAGGCGAGCGCCCGATGATGCGCGTGCCCGCGGCCGGGCCGGCCAGTTCACGGCGCAGTGCGCGGTTTTCAAGCTCCAGCGCGCGGCGCTCGACGGCACGGCGCACGGTTTCGGTCAGACGTTCGGCGGGAAACGGCTTCTCGATGAAATCGAACGCGCCTTCGCGCATCGCCTGCACGGCCATCGTGATGTCGCCGTGGCCGGTGACGAGCACCACGGGAATCCCCGTGCCGAACGACTGGCAGTGCGCGAGCACGTCCAGGCCGCTTGCGCCGGGCAAGCGCAGGTCGCTCACGACCACACCAGGGAAATTTGCGTCGATCTTGCCGACGGCCTCTTCGGCGCTGCCAAACGCCTGCACGTTGAAGCCGGCCAGTTCCAGGCTCTGCGCGGTGGCCTGGCGCACAGGCGGGTCGTCTTCGATGAAGAGAACGTTCAAGCCTTCGGACATGGTTCGTATCTGTATGGAAAACGGATCAGGTGGACGCCGCGGAGGAGATGTCGGCGCGTACCAGCGTCAGCGTAAACTGCGCGCCGCCGCCGGGCATGTTCGCGGCCGATAGGGAGCCACCAAAATCGCGCGCGATGCTGGTGGAGATCGCCAGCCCAAGGCCGAGCCCCTGGCCGATCTCCTTGGTGGTGAAGAACGGCTCGAACAGGTGCGGCATGGCGTCGGGCGGAATGCCAGGGCCGTTGTCGCGCACGGCGATGGTCAGTTGGTTCGACTGCGACGCCGCGCCCTCGGCGAGGCCGATGTTGATCTCGATGCGTCCGGCGCGCGCGGGTTCATTGGCGTTGATCGCATCGAGCGCGTTGCCAATCAGGTTGATCAGCACTTGCTCCAGCTTCAGTTCATCCGCGCGAACGACGGCATCTGCTTCGGGGATATGCCAGTGCAGTTCGAGTGCCACGTCGCCCAGGCGCGGACGCAGCAGCGCGAGCGTGTGATCAAGCGCCACGCGCACCTGCACATCCACCACCTTGCGCCGCGAGCGCCCCGCAAACAGCTTGAGCTGCGCGGTGATCTTGCCCATGCGCTCGGTCAGGTCGGCGATCGCCTGCAGGTTGTCCGTAGCGGCGCCGTGCTGGCCGCGCTCAAGCAGGATGCGCGTGTTGTCGGAGAACGTGCGCAGCGCGGCCAGGGGCTGGTTGAGTTCGTGCGTGATGCCAGCGGCCATCTGGCCCAAGGCGGCAAGCTTGCTGGCCTGCACGAGTTCGTCCTGCGTGGCGCGGAGTTCGGCCTCGGCGCGGGTGCGATCGACGATCTCGTGTTGCAGTTGTTCGTTGGTGGCCATCAGGTCGGCCGTGCGGTCTTCCACACGGCGTTCGAGCTGGTCATATGCGGCTTCGAGGAGGCGGCGGCTACGCAGCATCTCCATCATGCGCAGGCGGCGCTGGCGCCAGTAGAACAGCAGCAAACACGCAAACGCAAAGGCAAAGGCCGCCGCCACGGTCGCGCTGCGCGCGGCGCTCATCACCGGATCCACCGGCGTGAGGTACATCAGCGTCCAGTCGGGCTCGACCAGGTCGCGCGAAACCTGCAGATAGCGCGTGGCGTTCGTACGCCCGCCAACGCGAATCAGTTCTGCGCCTTCCGGCAAGCGTCCGGTCAATCGCAGGAAGGCCGGCGCCTCGGGTTGCAGCGGCAGTGGCGTGATCTGCTTGCGGTAATACTGGCGCGTCGCTTCCAACTGCGCCTGCAGCTTGGACGTGAGGGGTTCGACCGTACGGTACTGCCACGCCGGCACGGAGGACAGGAAGATCACGCCGTTCTCGTCCGCCACCATCACGGGTTCCGACGCGTCGTGGCTGGCGCGGCCGAACCATTCGAGGTTGAGCTTGACGACCGTCACGCCGATCACGCGGCCGTCCTGCATGACGGGCTGCGAGATGTAATAGCCCGGCTCTTCTCGCGTGATGCCAATGCCGTAAAAGCGCCCGACGTGGCCTTCCGCCGCCTGCTGGAAATACGGCCGAAACAGATATTCAGCGCCGACGAAGCTGTCAGGCTGGTTGTAGTTGGATGCGGCCAGCGCCTTGCCGCTGGGGGAGATCACGTAGGTCGCAGTGGCGTGCGCCCGATCGTTGACTTCGCGCAGATAGCGGTTCGCGCGGTCGACATTGGCAGGCGTCGGATTGGCGAGCAGATCGTGGATGAACGGATGCAGCGCCACCAGCGCCGGCAGATATTCGTAGCGGTCGAGCGTGCTCTTGAGGTTGGCGGCATAGCGATCGACCCGCCCACCGGCGGCCTGCTGGGCCTGCGCGAGGCCCCGGTTCCACGCCACCACAAACGTGGTCGCGCACACCACGGCCATCACCACCACGAGCCCGAGCGCCACCAGCCACCAGAAGCCGCGTCGCGAGCCGGAGGCGCTGGTGAAGGAGAAATCGGGATCGGACATCGGCTGGAGGTCGGCGGCAGAGAGTGTTGCCGTGCCTTCCAAAGCCATGCCCGAAGTCGGCATGTCGCCGAGGTGCTTCACGAGGTGCATTCCAAAAAAGAAGCGGGGCCGTCTGGAAGGACAGGCCCCGCAATCATACGCTTTGCGCTTTCAGTAGCCGGCGCCCGCAGGCGCCAGCCGGATTGGATCGCTCAAACTGCCGGGGTGGCCGGCACGCGCTCATCGCTACGGTCGCCCGACAGCACGCGAGCCAGCTTGGCGCGATCCAGTTCACGTTCCCAGGCCGAGATCACCACGCAGGCCACGCCGTTGCCGGTGATGTTGGTCAGGGCACGGCATTCGCTCATGAAGCGGTCGATACCGAGAATCAGCACCATGCCCGCCACCGGAATATCCGGCACCACGGCCAGCGTTGCGGCCAGCGTGATGAAGCCGGCGCCGGTGATGCCCGAAGCGCCCTTCGAGGTCAGCATGGCAACGGCCAGGATGGTCAGTTGCTGCGTCCAGGTCAGCTCGATGTTCAGCGCCTGCGAGATGAAGATCACCGCCATCGTCATGTAGATGTTGGTGCCGTCCAGGTTGAACGAGTAACCGGTCGGAACCACGAGGCCCACCACCGACTTCGAGCAGCCCAGCTTCTCCATCTTCTCCATCAGGTGCGGCAGCGCCGATTCCGACGAGCTGGTACCCAGCACGATCAACAGTTCTTCCTTGATATACGACACAAAGCGGAAGATGTTGAAGCCGACCAGCCGCGCAATGATGCCCAGCACCACCACCACGAAGATGATGGCCGTCAGGTAGAACGTACCGACCAGCTTCAGCAGCGGCACCAGCGAGATCACGCCGTACTTGCCGATGGTGAAGGCCATGGCGCCAAAGGCACCGAGCGGGGCCACGCGCGTGATGATGTGCACGATGCGGAAGAACACGTGCGAGATCTGATCGATGAAGTCCGTCACCACCTGGGCGCGGTCGCCGATGGCCGACAGCGCACCGCCAAACAGCAGCGCGATCAGCAGGATCTGCAGGATGTCGCCCTTGGCAAAGGCATCGACCACCGTGCTCGGGATGATGTTGAGCAGGAAGTCGACCGTGCTGGCCGAATGCGCCTTGGCGGCGTACTGGGCAACGGCCTTGGCGTCGATGGTGTTCACATCAACGTTGAAGCCCGCGCCCGGGTTGAAGATGTGGCCAGCAGCGAGGCCAATCACCAGCGCGAAGGTCGAGACGACCTCAAAGTAGATCAGCGCCTTGCCGCCAACGCGGCCCACCTTCTTCATGTCACGCATGCCGGCAATGCCGGAGACGACCGTACAGAAGATGATCGGCCCGATCACCATCTTGATCAGTTGGATGAAGCCATCGCCCAGCGGCTTCATCTTGACGGCAAGTGCGGGCGAAAAATGGCCTAGCAGAACGCCGATGACGATGGCCGCCAGCACCTGTACGTACAGGATTTTATAGAACGGTTTTTTCATGTCTTCCTCGAGTGTCACAGACCGGCCGTGCGCTCAGTTGCTCGCCCGGTCCGACCCGCCCTGGTGTGGTCTCTCTCCTGCCTCGATACGCCGATGTTTCCGGCGCCTCCCGCAGCAGGTCGCTCTTTATTGCAAGGGCTATGCCAACGTCAATTTCAAGGGCCGGCTGCCCGCCAGCCCTTGTACCAGCTTGGTGTGACTACGATGGCACCCGCCTCAGCCGTCGTCAATCCCGGAATCCGCGCACGGAGGGCGTCCAGACATCCGGAAAACATATTGCAACGCAGCATCGCAGCGTCGCGTCGCACGCGGATCCTGGCGGAACGGTGACATCGGGGCCGTATAATGCCGGCTCGGTACGCAAATCCACATGGGTGCGCCACGCCAGGAAGCTATTTGCATCCTGCCGCGCGCACCGTCACACAGCCCTCCCAGTCTTCTCGGTCCGCCCATGAGCAGCCATTACAAGCACCACGTTTTCTTCTGCCTGAACGAACGCGAGGACGGCTCGCGCTGCTGCGCCGATTTCGGCGCGAAAGCCATGCAGGAATACGCCAAGAAGCGCTGCAAGGAACTCGGCATCAACGGCGAAGGCCGCGTGCGCATCAACAAGGCCGGCTGCCTGGACCGCTGCGAACTCGGCCCCGTCATGGTGGTCTACCCCGAGGCCGTCTGGTACACCTTTGTCGACAAGGAAGACATCGACGAGATCATCCAGAGCCATCTGGTTGAAGGCAAACCGGTCGAACGGCTGATGGTCGACCGCCCCGCCAACGCGTGAGCCCGGCTTTACTGCACCTGTTTTTCCCTTCTCCATGAACGTTCATACCGAAGAACGCCTGATTCCCGGCCCCGTCGGGCAGATCGACCTGTCGATCGACCAGCCGGACACCGCGCCGCGCGGCCTGGCGCTGATCGGCCACCCGCATCCGCTGTTCGGCGGCACCAAGGACAACAAGGTCGCGCAGACGCTGGCTCGCACCTTCGTCGGCTTGGGCTATGTGACGGTGCGCCTGAACTTTCGCGGCGTGGGCAAGACCGAGGGCACGCACGACAACGGTATCGGGGAGCAGGACGACATGCTCGCCGTGCTCGACTGGATGCGTACACAAACCGAATGGTCCGCCGACGTGGCCACGCTGCCGCTGGCGCTGGGCGGCTTCTCGTTCGGCAGCTTTGTCGTGTCGCAGGTCGCTCGCCGCCTGGCCGAAGCCGGCACGCCCGCCGAGCGCCTGGCGCTGGTCGGCACCGCCACCTCCCGCTGGGATGTCGCGCCGGTGCCGGCAGACACCATCGTCATCCACGGCGAACAGGACGACACCGTGCCGCTGATCGACGTGCTCAACTGGGCGCGACCTCAGGAACTGCCCGTGATCGTCATCCCGGGCGCCGATCATTTCTTCCACCGCAAGCTGCATTTGATCCGGCAGCTCATTACCGGCGCCTGGGCGCCAAAACCGTAACACTCACCCGTTGACTTTCCGGACGCCGCGCCTCCCCCCGTTTTTTCTGGCAGGCGGCGCCCTTGAACTCCAAGCAGACCGCAGGACCCGACATGCAGACCCGCTTCGCCCATTTCACGCCCCTCGCCCTCCATTCCGCCGCCGCAACCGCTGTGGCGGCCGCCGTGCTGGTCACCGCCCTGCCCGCCATGGCGCAGCCGGTGCCGGCCCCGCAAGTGGCGGCCCGCTCGTGGATGTTGACCGACGTGACGAGCGGCCAGGTGCTCGGCGGTGCGAACATGGACGAACGCATCGAGCCCGCCTCGCTCACCAAGCTGATGACGGCCTACCTGGTCTTCGAAGCCGTGCGCGACGGCAAGCTGAAATACGACCAGATGATCACGCCCACCGAGACCGTGCGCACCGTCAAGACCGACGAATCACGCATGTTCCTGCAGGCCGGCAAACCCGTCTCTGTGCGTGAGCTGACGCAAGGTCTGATCATCCAGTCGGGCAACGATGCGGCCCTGGTGCTGGCCGAGGCCGTGGGCGGCACCGAGACCAACTTCGTGATGCTGATGAATCGCGAAGCCGAGCGCCTCGGCATGAAGAACACGCATTTCGCGAACGCCGCGGGCCTGCCCGATCCGAATCACTACTCCACCGCACGTGATCTTTCGATCCTGACATCGGCGCTGATCAAGGATTTCCCGCAGGACTACAAGTTCTACTCGCAGAAGGATTTCACCTATAACAACATCAAGCAGTCCAACCGCAACCGCCTGCTGTGGCTTGATCCGACCGTCGACGGCGGCAAGACGGGCCACACCAAATCGGCCGGCTACTGCCTCGTCACCTCGGCCAACCGTCCGCTGCCGGACGTGCCGGGCGCGAACCGTCGTCTGCTGTCGGTCATCGTCGGCACCAAGAGCGACGCGATCCGCACACAGGAGAGCCTGAAGGTCCTGAACTACGGCTATCAGTTCTTCGACACCGTGCGCCTGTACAAGGCCAAGGAAGCGCTGCAGACGCCGGACGTGTACAAGGGCCAGGCCAAGAGCGTGAAGCTGGGTGTGTCGGAGGACAAGTGGATCACCGTGCCCAAGGGCGCAGGCGCGCGCCTGAAGCCGGTGCTCGAGCGCAAGGACCCGCTGATCGCCCCGATCGCGCAAGGCCAGCAACTGGGCACGGTCAAGGTGATGGACGGCTCGACCGTGGTGTCGGAGTTCCCGGTCGTGGCACTGGAAGCGGTGCCGGAAGCCGGCTTCGTCGGCCGTACGATCGACGCGGTCAAGCTGTGGTTTAAAAAGAAGTAATCGTCCCAACTTACTTCGACATGACCTCCTCTCACACTCCCCCGCCGGGCCACATTCCGCCCGAACAGTCGCTCATCGAGTACCCGAGCGATTTCCCCATCAAGGTGATGGGGCCGATGCATGAGGACTTTGCCGCGACCATCGTCGAGGTCGTCCGCCTGCACGATCCGGAGTTTCACGAAGGGCGCCTGGAAAAACGCCCGTCTTCGAGCGGCAACTACCTGGGGCTGACGGTGATCGTGCGTGCGACGAGCCGCGAACAGCTGGACGCGCTGTACCAGGCGCTGACCAGCCATCCGATGGTGAAAATCGTGCTGTAACGCACCTCTGCGCCACCCGGCAGAATGCAAAACGCCCCGGTCATGCCGGGGCGTTTTGCTGTGTCAGCGCGTTTTTTTGATGCCCGGGCCTCAGCCCTTGGGCACGTGCCCCAGGCAGACCGCGTTGTCGTTCATCAGCCCCGCCAGCTTGAGCTTGAACGCAGCAATCTCCGGCAGCAGCCACGTGCGGAACGCCTGCATCTTGGGCGTCTGCAGCGCGCTGTGCGGGCACACGAAGTAGTAGTTCCACGGACACGGGATCGTCGTCTCGAACAGGCGCACCACACGGCCGGTCAGCAGGTCATTGAAGGCCAGCGTCGGACGGATCAGCGCAATCCCCTGCCCCGCTGCCGCGGCCTGCAGCAGCAATGACGAATCCTGGAACATCAGCCCGCCGCGCGGCTCCACAAAGCCCTCCACGCCGGCCGCATCGAACCACGGTTTCCATGCCTCGCCTTCGCTGCGCAGCAGGGTCATGCTCGCCATCTCGGCCAGCGTGCGTGGCAGACGTCCACCGTTGAACGCAGGGCTGCAGATCGGGAAGAACACATCGTCGAGCAGCTTTTCCACGTACAGGCCCGGATAGTTGCCCGAACCCATGCGCAACGCCACGTCCACCTCTTCGCGCGCGAAGTCGACCAGCGCGGGGCTGGAGAACAGCTCCACCTCCAACTCGGGATGGCGCTCAATGAAGGTGCCGATATGCGGCGTGAGCCAGCGCGCTGCAAACGACGGCATCGTGCTGATGGCCAGGCGGTTGTCGCGGTTGCCGGCGCGCAATTGGTGCGTGGCCTGGGCGATCTGGTCGAGCGCCTCGCGCACCCGATCGGCATAGGCGCGGCCCGCGTGCGTGAGCATGACGCGCTTGCCGCGCCGCTCGAACAGCGGCACGCCCAACTCGTCTTCCAGGGTGCGCATCTGATGGCTGACGGCACCGTGCGTAACGAACAACTCCGTTGCCGCACGCGAAAAACTCTCATAGCGGGCCGCCGCCTCGAACACCCGGAGCGCGCCAAGTGACGGCAAGCGCATCGGTTCGCGGATTTCGGTCATCTTTCCCTCCGGATTTTCGTAGCGCTGCAGGGTTTTTATGTGAGCTGCACTATCAAGAAACGCAATATATATCGTTTGGTACAAGGCAACCAAGCGCCTAGACTTCCTTCAACGGCAAGGCCCCATCGCACTGCCGTGAAGGAGCCGATCATGAAAGCTGTACTAACAAAAATTGTATTCACTCTGCAGCCCGGCGAAGTGGTGGCATTGCGCATGCCGGCCAACCAGAATCTGCGCGTCGAAGAAGCCTACGGGCGCGACGTATGGGTCACACATGAGAACAAAGCCGGCGACGAATGGCTGCACGCGGGCGGCAGCGTTGCCGTGAAGCGCGGTGAAGAAATCGTCGTCTCGGTAGACCCGAGAGCCCTCGGCCCCGTGGCACTGGCAGTCGAAGCGACTGACGGCCACATGCCGCGCCAGCCATGGCACGTCACGAATGGGTGGCGCCACACGCTGGCCGCGCTGGGCTGGAACGAGCACGCCGAGACGCCCGTCGTGGCCGCCTGAGCCCGCAATCTGTTTTGAGTCTCCTTTTGCGGCAGATACCGCAAAAGCCGATGCCGGCGCCGATGCCTCCCATCGCGTCGGCATCTTTTTTGGCTCAACCCTGCAGGCGAAGCGGACAAAGGCGCAGGGCGCCCGAACCTGCCCTGCGCTACACTCGCGGGCATGATTCCGATTGACATCGTCGAGCGCGGCCTGCAGGACTACGCCACCTGCTTCGACGAAATGCAGACCTTCACCGCACAGCGCGGCCCCGATACACCCGACACGATCTGGCTGGTCGAACACCCTCCGGTGTTCACGCTCGGCTTGGCGGGCGATCCGGCGCATCTGTTGGCTCCCGGCAACATCCCGCTGGTGAAAGTCGATCGTGGCGGCCAGATCACTTACCACGGCCCGGGCCAAGTCGTCGCTTACCTTTTGCTGGATCTGCGCCGCCGCGGGCTGTTCGTGAAGGCGCTGGTTGATGCCATTGAGGCGGCCGTTATCGAGACGCTCGCCACGTATAATGTCGCCTCCGAACGCAAGGCTGGCGCCCCCGGTATCTACCTGTCGGGCGGGCCGCATGCTGGCGCCAAGATCGCCGCGCTGGGCCTGAAGATCCGTAACGGCTGCAGCTACCACGGCGTGAGCCTGAACCTGGCGATGGACCTGTCGCCCTTCACGCAGATCAACCCGTGCGGCTATGCCGGCCTGGAAACCGTCGATATGGTGACCGCCGGCGCCCGCGATGCGTCCGGACGCGCCGTCGATGCGAACGACTGGCAAACCGTTTCCCGCGACCTGGCCAATGCGCTGGTCGCCCAATTGCAGCAACGCGCGCAAGCGCACCCCGCCGAGGCCGCTACCGCTTAGCGCCCGGAAATGCACGAGCCGCAAGCCCGTGCGGAGAACACGATGACCGATTCCGCCGCCGGCGCCACTGAAGTCGCCACCCCTGCCACCCCGTCGAACAAGCCGTACGACGCGACGGCCAAGCAGAAGTCGCTCGACAAGACCGCACGCATTCCCATCAAGATCGTGCCGGCCGAGAAGCTCAAGAAGCCGGATTGGATTCGCGTGCGCGCCGCTACCGGCAACTCGCGCTTCTACGAAATCAAGGACATCCTGCGCGCCAACAACCTCGTGACGGTGTGCGAAGAGGCAAGCTGCCCAAACATCGGCGAGTGCTTCGGCAAGGGCACGGCCACGTTCATGATCATGGGCGACAAGTGCACGCGCCGCTGCCCGTTCTGCGACGTCGGGCACGGCCGCCCGGACCCGCTCGACGTGAACGAGCCGGAAAACCTGGCCAAGACGATCGCCGAGCTCAAGCTCAACTACGTCGTCATCACGAGCGTCGACCGCGACGACCTGCGTGACGGCGGTGCCCAGCATTACGTCGACTGCATCTCGCGCACGCGCGCCCTGTCGCCGGCCACGCGCATCGAAGTGCTGGTGCCGGACTTCCGCGGCCGCCTGGAGAAGGCGCTGGACATCCTCCAGGAATGCCCGCCCGACGTGATGAACCACAACCTCGAAACGGTGCCCCGCCTTTACAAGCAGGCGCGCCCGGGGGCGGACTACGCGCACTCGCTCAAGCTGCTGAAGGACTTCAAGGCCCGCAACCCGAACGTGCCGACCAAGTCCGGCCTGATGGTCGGCCTGGGCGAGACCGATGAGGAAATCCTCGAAGTCATGCGCGACATGCGCGAGCACGACATCGATATGCTGACCATCGGCCAGTATCTGGCGCCGTCGGGCCACCATTTGCCGGTGCTGCGCTACGTGCACCCGGACACCTTCAAGATGTTCGAAGAGAAGGCGTACGAGATGGGCTTCACGCACGCTGCGGTTGGTGCAATGGTGCGCAGTTCATACCACGCGGATCAGCAGGCACACGAAGCCGGCGTGGTCTGATCAAGCCGGAACGCTGCAGAAACAAAAAGGGCCTTGGGGTAATACCCAAGGCCCTTTTGCTTTGGTGCGGCTCGATCAGGCTTGCGAAGCGGCGTCCTTCGGATACGAGGCATCGCCGTTCCACGACAGATAGCCGTAGGTGTCGGCCTGGCGATCAGCGCCTTGCGTGTAGACGTCGTACTTGGCGGCAGCGCCGTCGGTGTACGGATCGGCCTTGGCGATTGCACCATCGGTGTACGGGTCAGCCTTGCCGACGGCACCTTGGGTGTACGGGTCGAAGCGATCGTTCTTCCACGACAGGTAGCCGTAGGTATCAGCTTGGCGGTCGGCACCTTGGGTATAGACGTCGTACTTGCCGGCAGCGCCCTGAGTGTACGGATCAGCCTTGGCGACAGCACCTTGCGTGTACGGATCAGCATTGCTTTGCACAGCAGCGGCGGCCGGCTGCGCTGTCAGAAGAGCGGCGGAAGCCGAGACCGTGGCCACCAGGGCCAGCAAAGCGTTACGGGAGAAGGCGGTTGCGAGACGGGTGTTCATGATGGGCTCCTGATCTGTCTGGATATTCGGTTGCGCTCAGTTCGTTGCGCTTGTGGTGAGAATAGATCGTTGCCCTCTATGGATAAATGGTGGATCGAAGAAAAGACTGTTCTTCATAAATCAACAATTTATCACAGCCCGCTATTAATCTAGAGATTCATGAGTCACATTCACACCACATTCTTCTAGCTGCCATGCAAGGAAAACCGCGTACGTCGACGCGGTTTTGACTGTGAGCGGCGAACCTACTGCTGCGCTGGATGCCCCGGGCGCGGCGCGCCAGCGGGTTCCACTACCGGGCGCCCCGCCTGCTTATTGCGCCACCAACCCATCAGCGTGAGAGCCAACCAGAAGAACTGGGTGAGAAACGACGCAAGATTGAACGACCCCATCAGCGAAATCAGGATGCAAATCGGTCCAAGCAGGTTGAGGCGAACGGCAAATGCGCCGGTCGGCGGCTTATGCAGGACCTGCACGCCGAAATGCGCAGAAACATAAGCGGCGACGCCGACCAGACCGACAACGTCGGTAAAACCCAGGGAGGCCATGGTGTGTGCTTTGAAAGCAGAGGTTGAAGAGAAAGGGTTGCAGGTAAAGCGCCGTCGCCCGCCGCTCAGTACGTCGCCGTCAGCTTGAGCACGACCGTGCGTCGGCCGAGCGTCATGCGATCCGTGCCGTTGCGGGCTGAGAATTGATGGGCATAGGCAGGTGCGTCCGCGCCGGTCAAAGCAGCAGACAGCGTCAAGAACTTGTTGATGGGCCGCGAGAGTTCAATACGGTAGTCGGTAAAACTGAATGCGCTGTGGTTACGCACGTGTTCGTGGCCGACGTGCAGTCCGAGCGTGAAGTTGTTCGGCAAGGGCACGGCCCAGTTGGCTTCGGCGTAGGTGGAACCGCGGCTGCCGCGATCGATGCCGTCTGCCAGCGAATTGCCATCGAAGCCGAAGTAGTTCGACAGCGTCGTCCATAACTTGACCGACACGCCGCGCCAGCCCGCGCCGACCATCCATTCCGTGTAGTCGTAGCCGGTGGCGGGGCCGCCGCCAGCGGCCTTGTCGTAGCGGGCACCGGGATACCAGTAGCGGTAGAGCCCGGTGGTCAATTCCACGCCATGCGCAACTGTCGTGGCATAGCCGAGGTAGGTATCGATCTCGGCATGCGCGCCTGCGATGACGTGGTCGCTAACTTGGGAACCCAACACACCGGCGTAGAAGCCGCTCGGCGCGGTGTAATCGATGCCGGCTTGCAGGGCAGGTTTTCCCCATGTCTGGCGCAGGCCGCGCGACACATATTGCGAGACAACGGATGCATTGGCCGACCAGCGCTTGTCCTCGCCAGCCGGCACATCATCCGCCAGTGCGGGCAGCGGGGCAGCACACGCCGCCGCACCACCCAGCATCGTCACGACTTTCCGCCAGCGCATCAGGCCACCACCAGTTCACTGGCGACCAGCGGTTTGGCCGGCGCCTGCAGCGGCGATTTGCCATGCACATAGAACGCCGCATCCGATCGCGCGAGCGGCGCCACACCGCGAACCCGATCGGCGATCTTCTCGGCGATCATGATCGTCGGCGCATTCAGGTTGCCGGTGACGATGCGCGGCATGATCGAGGCATCGACCACGCGCAGTCCCTGCAAGCCATGCACGCGGCCTTCGTTGTCGACCACGGCCATCGGATCGTCTGCCGAACCCATCTTGCAGGTGCAGGACGGATGCAGCGCAGTCTCGGCGTGTTGCCGCACGAAGGCGTCGATCTCGGCGTCGGTCTGTACGCTCGGGCCTGGGCTGATCTCGCGACCGCGGTATTGGTCGAACGCACGCTGCGCGATGATGTCGCGCGTGATCCGCACACCCGCGCGGAACTCACGCCAATCCACGTCATGCGCCATGTAGTTGAAGAGGATGCGCGGCTTGTCACGCGGGTCGCGCGAAGCGAGCTTCACGTAGCCTCTGGATGGCGAGCGCATCGATCCGACGTGGCACTGGAATCCATGCATCTTCACCGGGTTGCTGCCGTCGTAGTTCACGGCCAGCGGCAGGAAGTGGTACTGGATGTTTGGCCATTCGAAGCTGTCATCGCTGCGGATGAACCCGCCCGCTTCGAAGTGGTTGCTGGCGCCGGGGCCGGTGCCGTGCATGTACCACTCCAGCCCGACCTTGGGCTTGTTGTACCAAAGCGTGTTTTCGTAGATGGACACCGGACGCAAACACTCGTACTGGATGTACATCTCCAGGTGGTCCTGCAGGTTCTCGCCTACACCGGGCAGATGTGCGACCGAGTGGATGCCCAGCGCACGCAGCTCGTCCGCATGGCCCACGCCTGAGCGCTGCAGCAACTGCGGCGAAGCGATGGCGCCGCTGGTGACGATCACTTCGCGGCGCGCACGCCATGTTTCGCGGTTGCCGTCCATCAGCGCCTCGACGCCCACGGCACGCGTGCCATCGAAGATCACGCGATCGGCCAGCACGCGCGGCAGCACCGTCAGCGTGGATCGCTTGCGTGCATCGTCGAGGTAGCAGAGCGATGTGCTGGCACGGCGGCCCTTGGCGGTCACGGTGCGGTCCATCGGGCCCAGGCCTTCCTGGCGATAGCCGTTCAGGTCGTCCGTGGCGGGAATGCCGGCTTGCTCACCGGCTTCGATAAAGGCGTGGAACAGCAGGCTGTTGTCCTGCTTGGGCGTGGTGACCTGCAGCGGACCGGAATCTCCATGCCAGTCGTTGGCGCCCTTGTCATACGTTTCCGATTTTCGGAAGTACGGCAGGCAGTCGGCATACGTCCAGTCATCCAACTGGAAATCGCTCGCCCAGCGCTCGTAATCCATCGCGTTGCCGCGAATGAAACACATGCCATTGATGAGCGACGACCCGCCCAGCCCCTTGCCGCGGCCTTGCGCCATGCGGCGATTGTTCATGTGCGGCTCGGGCTCGGTTTCGTAGGCCCAGTTGTACGTGGTGCCTTGCAGCGGATACGCCAGCGCCGCCGGCATCTGCGTGCGGAAATCCCAGCGGTGGTCCGGGCCGCCGGCCTCGAGCAGCAGCACGGTCACGTCGGGGTCTTCGGTCAGGCGCGCAGCCAGCACACAGCCGGCAGAGCCCGCGCCCACGATGATGTAGTCGTACTCCTGTACGGTGGTTGTGGTCAAAAGATGCCCTCCCGTTCTTACGCAGCGTCCGCGCCGAACCAGCCCATCGGCTGCGGAGCGAGGTTGATGTAGCTGTGCTTGAGTTCGGTGTACTCGTCCAGGCCGCCGCGACCCAGCTCGCGGCCAATGCCGCTAGCCTTGTAGCCGCCCCACGGCGCTTCAGGAAAGTACGGGTGATAGTCGTTGGCCCACACGGTGCCGAAACGCAGTGCGCGGGTCACGCGGTTGGCGCGGTTCAGGTCGGCCGTCCACACAGCGCCGGCCAAGCCGAACGGCGTGGCGTTGGCACGGCGCACGGCTTCTTCTTCGGTGGAAAAACGTTCGACGGTCAGCGCCGGGCCGAAGATTTCTTCGGTGGCGATCGTCATGTCGTCGCGCACGTTGGCGAGCACGGTCGGCTCCAGCCAGAAGCCGCGCTCGAACGCCTTGCCCTCCGGCGCCTTGCCGCCACAGCGCAGCACGGCACCTTCCTGCACGCCGGCCTGGATCATGTTGATGATCTTCTGGCGCTGGAATGCGGATTGCACCGGGCCCATCTCCGTGCCTTCGGCAAAGCCGTTGCCGATACGGATGCGCTTGACGCGCTCGACCAGCGCATCGACAAAGCGGTCGTGGATACCGTCTTGCAGCATCAGGCGCGATCCGGCCGAGCACACTTGGCCCGCGTGGAAGAACGCCGCGTTGACCGCGTAGTCGACGGCGGTATCGAAATCCGCGTCGTCGAAGATGATGTTCGGGTTCTTGCCGCCCAGCTCCAAGGCAATC
Source organism: Ralstonia wenshanensis (assembly GCF_021173085.1). NCBI lineage: Bacteria > Pseudomonadati > Pseudomonadota > Betaproteobacteria > Burkholderiales > Burkholderiaceae > Ralstonia > Ralstonia wenshanensis. The sequence goes on along the minus strand of NZ_CP076413.1, from coordinate 203,964 downwards.
TTCTTGAAGTTGCCGACGGCCGCGTTCATGACCGCCGCGCCGGCAACCGCGCCGCCCGTGAACGACACGAGATCCACGTCCAGGTTGCGCGACAGCTCGGCCCCGGCCTCGCCCGCACCGGTGACAAGATTGAACACGCCCGCCGGCACGCCGACTTCAATCAGCAGCTCGGTAAAGCGGTGCGTGGTAAGTGGCGTCAGGTTGCTCGGCTTGACGATGACGGTGTTGCCCGCGCCCAGCGCCGGTGCGATCTTCCAGGCGGCCTGCAGCAACGGGTAGTTCCACGGCGTGATGAGGCCGCACACGCCCACCGGCTCGCGCAGCGTGCGGCTGATGACGGTGTCCGGTGCCTCGTTGATGAGACCGGACTCTGTGGCGACCAGGCCCGCGAAATAGCGGAAGGTCGCCGCAATGCCGTCCATGTCCCAGCGGCTTTCGGCGATGGTCTTGCCGGTGTTGAGCGATTCGAGCGTGGCCAGGTTCTCTGCGTCGGCGTCGATGGCGTCGGCAATGCGGTTGAGCAGGCGGGCGCGCTCACGCGTGCCGGTCTGGCGCCACGGGCCTTCGTCAAACGCGCGGCGGGCAGCGGCAATGGCACGCTGCACATCGGCCACTGAGGCATCCGCCGCCTGCGTCAGAACGCCTTCGGTGGCGGGATCAACGATATCGCGGTACACGCCGCCTTCGGGCTGGACCCACTGGCCGTCGATATAGAGATCAAGACGGGGCGCCAGCGCGGCGGAACGGAAATCGGTGGAAAGGGAAGCTTGCGTCATATCCAGTACCCATGAGGATGGTTGGCGCGCAAAGAAGTCGGCGCCTGAAATGCCGGCACCGGGCGTCCTGTCAGACGGCGTTCCGATGCGGCGACCCTGAAATTCACTGTTGGTGTTTTTATTTACCTTTGGAGAATTTTGGACTAGTCTAGGAAAAATTAGTTGCTTCAGGCCAATCGTTATGACCTAACAACATCACATAGCTATAAATTTTTCCTATAGACAGCGCGCTATACTTTCGCGAATCACTTCCAGTAAATCCGCCCCATGACCGCCGCAGCACTTCCGCCGCCAGACGGCCCGCTCGATGACGACAGCTTTGCCGGCCGCCTCAAAGGCGTGCTGACGCGCGGCCGCATCCAGCTCAAGCAAGTGGCGGCAGCGCTGGGGGTGTCGCCCTCCGCTGTCCACAAATGGACGCGCGGCGGCGAGATCGAATACGCCAACCTGCTCGCGTTGGCCCGCTTCCTGAACGTGAACTGGCTGTGGCTGCGCTACGGCGACCGCGCCCTCGCCGACCTGGAAGCGAGCCTGACGACCGACGCCCGCGCCCGCGAGGGCCGGCAGAAACACATCGCCGCGATCATGGAAAGCGAGGCGCGCATGACCTTCGCGCAGGAGATTTCCGGCGTGGTCACGTGGGAGTGGAACCTGCTGACGGACGCGGTGGCGTATTCACCCAATGTCGCGCGCCTGTTTGGTCGGCCGATCCGCACGCTGGAAGATTTTTGGCAATGCGTGCTCCCTGAAGACGTGCCCGGAGTGCAGGCTGCGGTCTCGCAGAACCTGAGTGCGGGCGGCGTGTACGAGCATGAATTTCGCATTGCGCCGGCGCCGGACGTGGTCCGCTGGATCGTTTCGCGAGCGACGCTGGTGCGCGACGCGCAGGACCGGCCAATCAAAATGATCGGCCTGAGCCTGGACACCACCGAGCGCCACACCGCCGAAGCGGCCTTGCGCGATTCGGAGGCGCTGCTGGCCAAGGCACAGCAAATCGCCCATCTCGGCAGCTGGATCTGGGAACCCGGCAGCGACGCGTGCCGCTGGACAGATGAGGCTTACCGGATCTTCGGCTGGGTCCCGCAAGCCACGCCGGTGACGATGGCGCGCTACCTGGACGCCATCGTTCCCGCAGACCGTGCCCGCGTGCAGGCCGTGCTGGACCGCGCCGTGGCCTCGCGCCAACCGTATCGCGTCGAATACACCATCACCCTGCCCGGCGGCTCGCTTCGCCATCTTCGTGAAGAAGGCGAAGCGCAGGACCCGTCGGCAGCCACGCCCACGATGATCGGTGCGGCGCAGGACATTACCGCCGAAGTGGAAGCACAAGCCGCCTTCCGCGACAGCGAGGCCAAGTTGCGGACGTTGTTCGAGCAGGCGCCGGTCGGTATCGCGCAGGTTAGCCTGGAAGGCCGCTGCCTGCGCGCCAACCCATGGCTGTGCACGCTGCTGGGCCAGCCCGAAACGGCGCTGCAACAGCGCACGCTGCTTGACCTCACCCACCGCAACGACCTCGCCCGCCATTTGCGCCAATACGGCGAATTGCTCGCCGGCACGGTGCCCGCGTATGCGCTCTCGCTGCAATTGGTACGAGGAGATGGCTCCGCCGTGCCGGTGCGCATCACCACGTCCTTGGCGCGTGATCCGGCTACAGACACGCCCCTGCATCTGATCACCGTGGTCAACACGGTGCCCGAGACGGGCGCGTCGTAGCCCCGGCCCCGCCCTGACGTCACAGACGTCGCCTACCCACAACCCCGGTCGCTCAGTGCGACTTTTTCCGGCATGCCTGGAGGGCCGGCATAGACCCCAGAAAACCATCAGTTCATTTATGAACCTCCAGTAACTCAAGCGCCACATCCCGCTTTTTCGGAACTGGCGCTTACAGAACAAGGAGATCGGCTTTGGCTTCTTCCTCCGCCGCCCGCGCGGCACATCATCGACGCACGCTGCAGTGGGGCTACCGCTGGGCGCTCTGGGCCGCGGTCTTATGGGGCGCCTGGTACGTGCCCGGCACGGCCGTCTGGCATGAATCGCCGTTTGCCGGGATGGACCTTTCGGACCCGCGCGTCTTCCTGGTCTGCGCGGCTGTCATCACGGCGTTCCATAGCGTCATGGTGATGATCTTCCAGTGGGTATGGCTCGGCTCCCTCGGCAAGCTGAGCGACTACTTCCGCACCCTCGGCCAGTTTCGCAAGATCTCGCGTTGGTACTTCATTGCGGCAGTCGTCGGCGGGCTGATGGCCAACTTCGGTTCGTATCTGGCGATGGGCTATGTCGGTGCCGTGTTCGCGGCTGTGGCCGGGCTGCTGTATCCAGTGGTGGGCGCGACGGTAGCCAAGCTTTGGTACAACGAGCGCATCAGCGCGCGGGCAGCGGTGGGCATCGCCATCATCATCCTGGGCGGCGTGGCGATTTACGGCCCGGCACTGGTGGCCGAATCGCACAGCGGCAGCCATCAGTGGATCGGCTACCTGGGTGGCGCCATGGCGGCGATCGGTTGGGGCCTGGAAGGCGCGATCGTCGGCCGCGCCATGGATGTGACGGACCCCGACTGCGGCGTCTCCATCCGCTACACCGCCGAGGCCATCTACTGGGTCGTCCTCATCCTGCCGGCCATCGCGCTGTTTGCGCATGTGCCCGTGCCCGTTACGGAGATTGCCTCGGGCATTGTCCACAGCAAGGCGCTGCTGTGGCTGGTCGTGGGCGGCGTCACCTTCTCGTTCTGCGCGGTGGCCTGGTACAAGTCGTTTCCGCTGATCGGCGTGGGGCGCGGCCAGGCGCTGGGCGCGTTCTACGCAATGTTCGCCACCCTCTTCACGGCCATCTTCACGCTGCAGTTTCCGGAGTGGTATTTCCTGATCGGGCTGGCGCTGGTGATCTTTGGCGGCTTCGTGATGGTGTCGGAAAGCTCGGAAAACCTGGAAGTCATCCGCGGCGGCGCGGCACCTGCAACCACGGAGACGCACGCATGAAACTGCACATGAAGGGCTACGTCCTGCAATTGCTCGCGGGCAGCGACATGCTGTGGGACAGCGAAATCGCCCATCGCACCTGCATCGAATACGGCAAACCCGAAGACGAATACTGGACGGGCAGCATTCGCGCCATCCTCGCGGATCTCTACTCCGGCGGCCTGGTGCAAACGGCTGAAGACACGTTGGACGAAGCCACCGGCAAGGTGCACTTCCGCTACGCCATCACCGAGTTTGGCCGTCAACGCATGACCGATACCGGCCTGCTGGACATCGAACCGAAGGAGACCACGCAATGACGCAGTATTGGGGCTATCCGTTTGCCGATGTGCTGGCGATCTTGTTGATCGTCGGGCTGAGCGCGCTGGCGCTGTATCAGGCACGCACATACACGAAGCAGCTCTGACACAGAAGCGACGAAAAAAACGGCCCGCCGGCAGACCACGCCGGCGGGCCGCTTCTGTTTGGATACCGCTTATGCGCTCAGCGCCGGATCAGACGCGCTGATGCGGCCGGTTTCAACGTGGCCGGCAAGGCGACGCGCGAAACCGGCATCGGTGCTGGCCGTGACGGTCAGGTCGTACCAGGCGTGCTGGCTGCGCAGGTCTAGGTACACCGACGCATCGTCACCGCCGCGCACTTCCCGCTGCACGCTCTCGCCCGTGTACGCGCTCTTGATGGTGAAGACGGTAGGCGCGCGGCCATGATTGATGAGGCGAAGTTGCAGGTTGCCGTTGGCCACATCGTAGCCTTCCTTCACCTCCAACGCGCGGCCATGCGGGCGCAGCAGGCCCGACAGCGTGAGCTTGCCGACGAAGCGGCGCAGGAAGCCGTTCGGGCCGTGCACCGTGAAGTCGTAGGCGCCGCCCGCGTTCACGGCCAGCTTGTCCGACAGGCGCTTGCCTGCTTCCACCGTGTAGGTGCGCGGCGCGTCCGGGCTGCCGACTGTGTAGACGAGGAAGGCGGCGCCCACGTCGCCGGTGTTCACGAATTCCAGTTGGAACTTGCCGGCGGCTTCATCCTGGCGGCCGCGCACGAACAGCTCGTACGGCAGCGCACGCGATGGGCGCAGGCCGGCTTCCTGCTTCGGCAAGGCCTGCACCAGCGGGGGCAGCGGCACGTAGCTGGCGTGGCGCAACTTGTCTTTCGGCACATAGGCGGCGGTGCTCGGCAGCGTGGGCACCACCTCGTTGGGCGTGGCGAAGTTGAACGCCGACGTCAGATCGCCGCACACAGCGCGACGCCACTTCGAGATGTTGGGCGAGCGCACGTTGTGCGTGCGCTTGAAGCGCTGTTCGATGAAACGGATGATCGACGTGTGGTCGAACGTTTCCGAGCACACGTAGCCGCCCTTGGACCATGGCGACACCACGAGCATCGGCACGCGCTGGCCCAGGCCGTAGCTGCCGGCGCCGTACGTGCTGTTGCCCGGAAAGTATTCGCCCGTGGTGTCGACCGTCGACAGGCCGTTGCTGCCCGACGATGCAAACGGCGGGACGAGGTGGTCGAAGAAGCCGTCGTTCTCGTCGTAGGTGACGAACACCGCCGTCTTGCTCCACACCTCGGGGTTGGAGGTCAGGATCTGCAGGACCTGGTCGATGTACCAGGCGCCATAGTTGGCCGGCCAGTTCGGGTGCTCGGAGAACGCTTCCGGCGCGGCAATCCACGACACCTGCGGCAGCGTGCCGTTCTGCACGTCGCGCTTGAGGATGTCGAAGTAACCGTCGCCGGCCGCGGCGTTGGTGCCGGTGCGTGCCTTGTCGTACAGCGGGCTGCCGGGCTGTGCATTTTGGTATTGCTTGAAGTACAGCAGCGCGTTGTCGCCGTAGTTGCCGATGTAGGCGTCGCTCGTCCAGCCCCAGGAGCCTGTGGCGTCCAGCCCGGTTCCGATGTCCTGATAGATCTTCCACGAGATGCCGGCGGCCTCCAGCACTTCCGGATACGTCGACCAGCCGTAGCCCGCTTCTGCGTTGTCAATGACAGGGCCGCCACCGACGTTGTCGTTGCCGACATAGCCCGTCCACATGTAGTAGCGGTTCGGGTCGGTCGACGTGGGCGTGGCGCAGTGGTAGGCGTCGCAGATGGTGAAGGCGTCAGCCAGCGCGTAGTGGAACGGAATGTCCTGGCGCGTCAGATAGGCCATCGTCGTGGTGCCCTTGTGCGGAACCCAGCCGTCGTAACGCCCGCCGTTGACGGCGAGGTGCGTGTCGTTCCAGCCATGCGGCAGGTCTTGCAGGAACTGCAGGCCCAGATCGGGCGCGCTCGGGCGGAACGGCAGCACTTCGCCCACGCCGCCGGCCATCGGCTGGTGCCACACGCTCTTGCCGTTGGGCAGCGTGACGGTGCGCGTATCACCGTACCCGCGCACGCCCTTGAGCGTGCCGAAGTAATGGTCGAATGATCGGTTCTCCTGCATGAGGATCACGATGTGCTGCACGTCTTCGATATTGCGGTGCGCGTTATGGGCGGGAATCGCCAGCGCCTGGCGAATGCCTTCGGGCACCGCGCCCATGGCTGCGGATGCAGCAGCCAACTGGGCGGCGGAACGGAGAAAACCACGGCGACTGTTGGAGGTCATGTTCTCGTCCTGATGTCTGTGTTTTTTGGGGGGGTGGGGGGGACAACACGGGGCAGCGACTGACTGAGCGCACACAACGAGATCAGTCGACGGTGTGGATCACGGGAGGCACCCGCAGATGACCTCCTGATGACTTCAGCGGGCCGAACCGTGCGGCGCGGCCGTCTACTCACCAGGCGCTAAGGTAGAAAGGATTCATGTCGGTTGCGTGAAGATGACTCACGCGCCGGCTTCGTCACCCGCCCCCCTCAAAGTCATCAAATTTTGTTGCAACTGCGAATCATTCTCACCTACACTGCAGCGCACCAAATGGCGCCTTGGCGCACAAACCTAGACGGATAACCCCTTGCAGCGCCCACCGGGTCGCTGCATGCCCCGCCTGCCTCAGAAGCGGCCCCTACATCTGGACCCCCTGTGCTGCAGGGCCGAGCCCCCGCTCGCCTGCACACGCTCATGTCCCGTAGGAGCCCTCGTGCAACGTCGATCTGATACCGCCGCCAAGACTCAAACCGCATCCGCTGCCGCCGCGGCCGGCAACTTCCGCCTTGAATCCATTCCCGCGCTGCTCGAAGTGGGCGTGCAGGCCGAACATTGGTCAGCGGCACAACAACTGGCACGGCGGCGGGTGCTGTCGCGCCTGCTCCAGGCGCTGTTTCGTGAAACGCTGCTCAACGCAGACCAGCTCATCGCCGATACACGCGCCGATGTGACGCTGTTGCCGATCTGGCAGCAGCGCGTGCTGTTGCGCTTCACCGGTTTGCGGCCAGGCGCGCTCGGGAGCTGGACATTGACGGGCGACGTCGCTGTGCTGGCGCACGACCGCCCGCCGACGCCCATTGAGCGTCCATCCGCCCTGCTCAACTGGCTCGCGCCCATGCTGGATATTGGCGATGCCACCGACGCCCACCGCCTGGCCGCCATCGCCCGGCTCGCGACGGAACTGGACAACAGCCAGGACAACGACACGCTGTGCCAGGCCTATCGACTGATCTGGGGTGAGCGTCTCGCCGCCGAGCATCGCGTTGCGGCGTCGCAAGACGCGCTCGCCCTGCTCTGCGGCGACGGCACGCCGCACGCCCTGGCGCGTACCGAGCAGTGGGGCACCGGCGGGCATCCGTGGCATCCGGCCTACAAGACGCGGCTGGGGCTCGCGCCCGAGCAGGTCATCGAGCTCTCACCAGAGTTCGAGGCGCAGGTGCCCATCGGCGTGGTGGCCGTGGCGGCCCATCGCCTGCAGGTCACCACGATGGAGGGTGTGCAGCCGTACGCCCACTGGTTCGCGGCGACCTTCCCCGAAACCATGGCGGCGTTTCGCAAAGTCTTGCTGGCACGCCAGCTCGCGCCCGAAGCGTGGCTGCCGCTGCCCGTCCACCCCTGGCAGCGCGACACGACGCTCGGCGAGACCTTCGCCGCTGAATTTGCCGCAGGCGAATTGATCAACCTGCCGGGCATCAGCATTGCCGCCCGCCCGACGATGTCATTCCGCACCGTGGCCGCGACCGACGCGCCTGGCGGCCCGATGCTCAAGCTGCCGGTCAGCATGCGGCTGACGAGCGTCGAGCGCACCGTCTCGCCCAAGTCGGCCGTGATGGGCCCGCGCGTGAGTGCCCTGCTGGAACGCATCCTCGCGACCGACGCAGGATTGGCGAGCGTCCTGTCGATCGTGCCCGAACGCCACGGCATCCACGTGGCCGGCACGGACGACGATCGCGCCCGGCATCTGTCGATGATCGTGCGCGACAACCCCACCGCGCGCATTGGCGGCAACGCGCGGTTGCTGCCGGTCGGTGCCCTCTTCACGCCGGATTTCACCGCAGACATGACACCGGCAGCGGCGCCCCTGCTGCTCGACACCGTGCTGGCGCGCCAGGCCGGTGGCACCCGCACCGAGCGGGCCGCACGTTTCTTCAACGCCTATCTGCGCGTCGCCATTCCGGCCATCGTCGGCCTCTATCTACGTTACGGCATTGCGTTGGAAGCGCATCAGCAGAACACCTTCGTCGTCATCAGCGAGGCCGGCATGCCGGAGCGGCTGGTGGTGCGTGACTTTGGCGACGTGAAGATCGCGCTGCCGACGCTGCAGGCACAGGGCTTCTCGATCGAACCGTTCCGCGCCGGCCACACGACGTATCCCGATCGGGACATCCCACGCAAGAAGCTCATCCACGCCTTCCTGCTTTGCCATATCGGTGAACTGGCGCTGGCGCTGTTCCCGGACCATGGCAGCACGGTCGGGCTGCGCCAATGGCATGAGGCCATGCAGGCCGTGTTCGATGCGAACCGCCCAGCGCTGGATGCCGACACCTGGGCGCACGAGCGCCACGCGCTGCTCGAAGCGCCATGGACATTCAAGACGTTCGTCCGCATGCGCCTGCGCGACCAGTCCGACGACATGCACGCCGCGTTGCCCAATCCGCTGGCTGCAGCAGCTCGCGCATGAACCCGGCAACGACTGTGGACGCGTGGCGGGGGGCCATCCGGTGGCTCCTCGTCATCCAGGCCCTTTCAATGGGCGCAATGGAAATGACGGGGCCGTTCTGGCCGCTGTTCCTGCGCGAGCTGTCACCGGTGCCGCACGTGCCGTTCGCGTGGGTGGCGAGCGCAGCGTACTTTGCACCGATGGCCGCCACGCTCGTCACCGCGCCATGGTGGGGGCGCCTGGCCGACCGTGTCGGGCCCAAGCCGATGATCCTGCGGGCGCTGGTCGCGCTGGCGGCGTCACAGCTGTGGTCGGTCTATGCAGACTCGGCGGCGAGCGTGCTGTTGGCGCGCACGGTGCAAGGTGGCCTCGCCGGCTTCCTGGCGGCCGCACAGATCTACGCGATGCGCGTGGCGCCGCCTGACATGCGCCGACGCGTGTTCGCCGATCTGCAGACCGTCACGGCGTGTGGCAGCTTCATGGCGCCGCCGGTCGGCGCGTGGCTCGTGGGGTTGATGGGCTTCCGGATGGCCAACACGGCGGGGGCGGTCGTGATCCTGGCGTGCATTCCGCTGGCGATGTTCTGCCTGCCCGCGATCAAGCCCGCTCCGAGATCCGAAACCGAGCGGGACACCGATGCTCGCCAGGCACGTCGCGCGCCGCTGGGCGGTTTGGTGATCGGCCTGCTGCTCGGCATGGTGGCAGTGCAGGCCGCGCGCGTCATGCCGCAAAGCTTCCTCGCGCCGTATATCACCGAGACGCTGCATGGGTCGGTGATGCTGGCAGGTCTGGCGTACAGCGCCACGGCCGCGACACTGGCGCTGTCTGCGCGCTGGTGGGCAAAGCGCTTTGCGGGTCTGCCCACACATGTCACGCTGGGGCGCGTCTGTGTCTTGACCGCCGCCTGCGGCCTTACTGCGCTCTGGCAGGGCGTCGCGCAAGGGGAAGCCGCGTTCCTCGCTGCGCGCCTGGCGTGGGGCCTCTGTCTGGGCGGGCTGCTACCGGTCCTCAATAGCCTGGTGGCAGAAGGCAGCCCGGAAGATCGTCAAGGCTTTGCCCTGGGGTTGTGCAGCAGCGCAGCCAAGGGCGGTGCGCTCATCGGCTTGGGCGTGGCGGCGTTGTCGACGGGTCTGTTTGGGTGGCGTGCGGGCTTTGTCGCCATGACCGCAATGTACCTGGGGGCACTGCTTGCCCTGCTGGTAATACGCCGCGCAGCCTCACCACACGCAGCATCGGCGACGGGGCGGGCTCAACGCGCCTGACGTCCGGCGCGCCGCTGCAGCTGCGTCTGCTCGGCGCGCCAGGCGAGGTAACCGAGGCCGAGAAACGGCCACAGCCAGCCGATCCATTGCGACAGGCTGTTGAAGTGGACGAAACGCCCCAGCCGCCAGCTTTGTGCCGACACCCACGAATACGGGCTCGGCGGCAACACGTTGGACAGGATGATCAGCGCGATCAGCAGGGCCATGGCCAGCGCACCGCGCAGCCAACGCGGCAGGCGCACCAGCAACACCAGCACCAGCGAGCCGACGACCAGCCCGAAACGCGCGCCGGATGAGAGCCAATCCCACGCGCCGCCCAGCGGAAACTGCAACACCGTCGCCCCCGCCTTCACCAGCAGCGCGCCGGCCAGCAACGCAGCCAGCAGGCGCAGCATGGGCGCCCCACGGCGCATGGCCACACTGGCCAGCAGCCCCGAGCCGATCCAGCTGCAAGCGGTGATGAGCGCTTCCAGCAGCTCCTGACGCTGCAGTGCTTCCGGGTGCGCCGTCAGCTTGTCCTGCCAGTCGAACAGCTCCGGAAACCACCCGTTGAGGAAATTGACGACAGACGCATCCGGCGATGGATCGAGCAGGATGCTGCGGATCACGCCGCCCATGCTGAAGAGGAATTCCTGGGGAAAAATCTGTGCGAACGGCCACACCAGCATCAGCAGGATCGCAAAGGTCGCATGCGGCTCGAACCAACGTCGGCGCAGCCGGCGCAGCCCACCCCGATCGATGAGCCGCGCTGAAAACGGCAGCATCACGATGCCGCCCAGCAAGGCGCCCAGCGTATTCGTCGCCAGATCGACGTTGGACGACACGCGCGTGGGCAGATAGGTCTGGATCGCCTCCATGGCGCCCGAGAGCAGCAGCCCCGCCAGCAGCGACACGAGCACCGCGCGCCAGCCGGTGAAGCGTGGATGCAGCGCCAGCACCGTCAGCATGCCCAGCGGCATGTAGCCCCACACGTTGGTGAGCAGGTCGAAGCCGGTGTTGTAGCGCGGCAGCGGTGCGCTCAGAAAGGCAAACGGCGAGACGCCGGTGTCTGTCCAGCCGGCAAACGGATACAGGCTGGCGTAGACAACCAGCAGCACGAACCACCCCAGCCCGGCGCGTGCAAGCGGCGAGTGGCGATGCGGAGTGGGTGCGGCGGGTTGCGAGTGGAAGTCCGTCACCGGAAGAAGCTATCTAGGAAGAGGAGCGGACGTGCCCGGAAGAAACCGCCCATGATAGCGTCCGATGCCGCTCTTCACGGATGGTTCCTCCATCCGGTTGAGAGGTTGAGGTATCAGCGCCGGCGCGTACCAAATGCGGCCCCGGGTGTTGCAGGGGCGGCCGTAGTCGACGCCGCCAGCGGCAAACCCGCCACCCAGTCGAGCACCTCGCCGATGGCCTTGTCGGACGCCTGCGTGAGCGCCGTCACCCCACCCGCTGCGTCAGGGCTGGGCGCGGGCGCATCGGCCTGCACCACGCGCTGGTCGATCACGCCGCGCGCCAGCGACACCGTTGCCCGCAGGCGCACCACGCCGCGGCTGGCTTCGGGCCTGTCGAACACCTGTGAGAAGTCGACCAGCTCGACGCGCAAGCTCGGCACATCGGGCGTGGGATAGCCGACCACATGGCCGCGCGCGGCCGCCGCGTTGCGCAAACGCGCGTCGAACAGGTTCACGGGCGACTCCACCCAGCGGCTGTTGGCGTAGGCGTCGGTGCGCTGGCTTTGTGCATAGGCGAGGCGGTAGTAGATGGCGTTGCCATCCATCCAGCCGGGGCCGGCCACATCGGCCACGCGCAAGGCGGTGGGCAGGCGTGCGCCTGCGCTGGTGGCTGGCGCGAGTCCAAAGTCATACAGGGCGGCGGGCGCCACGGGCGTGCTGGAGCAGCCCGCCAGAAGCGACAGCGCCATCAAAGCAGGCAGCGCGTGCGCGCGGCGGAACACAGCAGACAACATCGGCATGGAATCTCCTCAGGGCTGGGCCGCGGCGCGGGCGGCGGGCACGGTGAAGCCGGTCTCACCGGGGCCGGGCACGCCGGGCGCGGGGCCAAACAGCACGCTCTGCGGCCGTGCGTTGAAGTCCGTCACGGCGTGGTCGAAGCCGCGCACGGCCTGGCGGGCCTCACGCGCAAAGCCGTTGAGCTGCGGCAACGTTTCATAGGTCAGCACGTTGGCGGCCGATTGCATCGATTGCGTAGCCGCCGTCAGATCGGTCCCGGCGCCGGAAAGCGTTGTCATCAAGGGCCCCTTCGGGTCGGACAGCGACTGCGTGAGCTTGCGCGTGGCCACCAGCGTGGAATCGAGGTTGTCAGCAATCTTGGGCAAGCGGCGCATGGTCGGTTCCGCCTGCTGTGCGAGCGTGCTGTACGCGTCCATGGTCTTCTGGAACGATTGCAGCGACGCCGTGACCTGCTGGCGGTGCTCGTCGTCAAACATGATCGACAGGGAGTTCAGCGTCTGATCGAGCTTGGAGAGCATCTGGTCGCCGCGCTTGTCGAGTTCGTCGAGGAAGCCGGCTTCCATGCGAATGCGAGCGGGATCCTTCTGGGAAGTGGCCAGGCGCACCGGGCTGGGCGCGTGCTGGCTGTTGTCGAAGCCGCGGTCGTCGAGCTGCACGTAGGCCAGACCCGTCACGCCCTGGTACGCCAAGCGGCCATATGTCGTGGTGGTGATGGGCGCATCCTTGTCGACCAGCACGCGCACGACGATCTGCCCCGGCACCTTGTCGTCAAAGCGGATGCTGTCGACCTTGCCGACGTCCAGGCCGCGATATTTCACGGAAGCCTGTGGGTTCAGCCCGTTGACGGTGGAGCGCGTGACCACGTCGTACGGCACGCGTACGGTCTGGTCGCGGTTGAACCACATGACAGCCAGCCCGATGAAGATGACCAGCCCGATCGTGAACAGCCCGGCCAGGAATGCGTGGGCCTTGTTTTCCATCAATCCTCCTGCGTCGAAAGCGAGGCTGCAGCCACCGCCTCCGTCATCTGCGGGCCCAGCGCCATCAGGGCCCGTTTGCCCCGCTCACCCAGGAAGTATTCCTTGATGAACGGATGATCAATCTGAATGATCTGCTCCAGCGGCTTGGCCGCCACCACCTTGCGATCCGCCAGCACGGCAATGCGGTCGGACAGCGCCACCAGCGTGTCGAGATCGTGCGTCACCATCACCACGGTCAGGCCCAGCTCCTGACGCAACTCGCGGATGAGCGCGACGTAATCGTCCGACGCGCGCGGGTCCAGCCCGGCGGTCGGCTCATCCAGAAACACCAGCTCCGGCTCCAGAGACAACGCCCGTGCCAGCGCCACGCGCTTGATCATGCCGCCCGACAGGTCCGACGGCATCTTGTCGGCATCGGTGGATTTGAGCCCCACCATCTGCAGCTTGAGCATCGCCACGCGCTGGACGAATGCGTCGGGCAGTGTGCGCAATTCCCGCATCGGCAACGCCACGTTGTCGATCACGGACAGCGCCGAGAACAATGCGCCGTGCTGGAACTGCATGCCCCAGCGGTTGCGCATCGACTGCAGTTCGTTGCCCACTTGGCAGGTCAGTTCTTCGCCAAAAATGTGGATCGTGCCCGAGGTGGGTTTTTCCAGCCCCACCACCTGGCGCAGCAGCGTCGTCTTGCCACTACCCGAGCCGCCGACGATGGAAAGCACCTCGCCGCGAAACACGTCCAGATCGATGTTGTCGAGCACGGTCACCTTGCCGTAGCGCTTGGTGACGCTGCGCACCTCGATCACGCGTTCGCGCGCGGGCGTGATCGCCGGCGGCGCCCCGGCATGCTCGATATGCGGATGGCGGGCCCGCGTCATATCCCGACGTCCTTGAAGAGGATGGCGAACACGGCATCGGCGAGGATGACGATGGTGATCGACACCACCACCGACGTGGTCGTGCCCTCGCCCAGGCTCTGCGTGTTGGGCTGGATGCGCAAACCAAAGTGGCACGCCACCAGCGCAATCAGCATGCCGAACACCACGCCCTTGCCGATGCCGAGCCACAGGTTGGCCACCGGCACCGCATCGGGCAGCGAGGTAATGAAATACGTCGGGCTGATATCGAGCTGGAACTTGGCCGCCAGAATGCCGCCCGCCAGCGCGAGCAGATCCGTCCACGCCACCAGCAGCGGCATGGCAATCGCCAGCGCAATCACCTTGGGCAGAATCAGCCGGAAGCCGTGGGAGATGCCCATCACGCGCATCGCATCGAGCTCTTCGGTCACCCGCATCACGCCGATCTGCGCCGTGATGGCCGAGCCGGATCGCCCTGCCACCAGAATCGCCGCCAGCACCGGCCCGAGCTCGCGAATGATGGCCATCCCCAAAATGTTGACGATGAAGATGCTGGCCCCGAACACGCGCAGCTGGTTGGCCGACAAATAACTCAGCACGATGCCGATGAGAAAGCCCACCAGCGCCGTAATGCCCAGCGCCTTGTAGCCCGTGCTGTAGATGTTGGCGGAGATCTCGCGCCACGGGCCGCGATGCGGCGCGCGCACGAACCTGCCGAAGTCGAACATCAACTGACCGACCATGGCGATGCCGTTACGGGCGTGATCGAAAAAGTCGAGCATGCCCTCACCGAGGATCGCCACCGGGTTCATGCGCGGCGCCAGGCGCTGCTTCCAGCCGCCCGGGTCGAGCTTGGCAACCCGATCGAGCATGCGGCGCTGGTCGGGCCGGGCATCCAGGTGTTCGGGCCACTGGTTGCCCCATGCGCGCCACAGCAGTTGCGCGCCAAAGTGGTCGATACGGCCCACCTCGGTCAGGCACCACGCGTTGGCGTTGTCCAGCCCGGCGCGGATCTGCTGACGCGCGCTGCGCACGCCGGCGCGCTCGGCCAGCGCGAGCGTCGTCCAGTCGCCGGAGAGAAAGGCGACAGAGCGTCCATCGACAACGCGCACCTCAAGCTGCGGTGTACGGCAGGTGATCAAACGGTTCTCCGTAAGCAGTGATGCCGGATATCGGTGGAATTGTAGCCAAGGCGCCGCCAAAGGCTGTCACACTGGCTGCCACACTGTGAGGCCTTTTCGTCGCTTGAAGCAAGCGCCGCGCCCCTGTTTGGATGGCCGCTCGTACAATGCGCGCATTCTTAGCGCGAACTTGATCGCCCGTTTTTTTATGTCTCTTGCCGAACCCTCCGTGCGGTGGCGCCTTGCGCGCGAGCGCATCCAGCCCAGCGGCCCGGCCGCCGGCTGGCCCATCGATGTGGTTGAAGCCACCGGCTCCACCAGCGCCGATCTGATGGCCGCGGTGCGTGATGCCGCCTGGCCTGCCGGCACGCCGATTCCGGCCCATGCCGGCGCCGCCCCGCTGCTGGGCGCACGCGTGCTGGCCGCGCAGCGCCAGACCGCCGGACGCGGCCGCCAGGGCCGCCCGTGGGGTGGTGACCACGGCCTGACGTTTTCCATCGCGTGCGCCTTTGCGGGCGAGCCCGCACAGCTCGGCGGCCTGAGCCTGGCCGTGGGCGTGGCCGTCGCCGACGCCGTGGCTGGGTACGCGGAAGTCCGGGGCGGCAGCGGACAGGCGCTCGCCCTGAAATGGCCCAATGATGTGCAAATTGCGGGGCGCAAGCTGGCCGGCATCCTGGTCGAGACCGTGCGAACCGAGCCGGGCCGGACCTGGGCCGTCATCGGCATCGGCCTGAACCTGGAACGGCCGCGCGTGCTGGAAACCACGCTGGGCCGCGGCTTGTCGGGCGTGGAAGAACTGGTGGATGCGCCGGAGCCGAATGCCGTGTTTTCGGCGCTGCTCACGTCGCTGGGTGAACATCTGCAGCGCTTCGGCGCACAGGGCCTGGCGCCGTTCGTTGCGCCGTTTGCCGCCCGCGATGCCTTTGCCGGCGAGCGGGTGCGCCTGTGGCAGGACGGCACCGTGGTACTCGAGGGCGTGGCGCATGGCATCGACGCGCAAGGCCGCCTGGCGATCGAATCGGGCGGACGGGTGCAGTGGGTCCACAGCGGCGAGGTCTCCTTGCGCAGCGCAGACGCGGAGCAGCCATGACGCGCCTGAAGGTCTCTGCCACGCACGCCGCTCCCGCCCGTCCGCTGTTGCTGATCGACGCAGGGAACACACGCATCAAGTGGGCGTGGATTGCCGGCGGCGCCGACGCCGAACTCGCCCTGCCCGAAGAACCGGGTGGCACGCCGTGGCAGCATGCCGGCGCCCGAGCACACGATCGATTGGCTGAACTGGTGGAAGACTGGCGCGATTGCCACGCCGCCGGCGTTGCCCCACCCGAGGTATGGATCAGCGCGGTGGCCGGCCCGGCGCTGCGCGATGCACTCACCGCGCGCATCGCCCGCGTATTCGACGGGGCGCGCGTGCGCATTGCCGCGTCGGAAGACGCCACCGCCGGCCTGCGCAACGGGTATCGCGACCCAACGCAGCTTGGCACTGACCGGTGGATCGGCGCGGTCGGCGCACGCCACTTGTGGCCCGACACGGCCCTGCTGCTGGTGACGGCAGGTACCGCCACCACCCTCGATATCGTCACGCCCGACGGGCTGTTTGCGGGCGGCCTGATACTGCCCGGCCTCACGTTGATGATGCGCGCGCTGTCACGCAACACAGCGCAGTTGCCCGAAGTGGATGTCAGCTACCTGAGTGCGGGCGACGTGGTTGCGCCGCCCTGGGCCGACAATACGCAGGACGCCATCGCGCTGGGCTGCGTCATCGCCCAGGCGGGTGCAATTGCGCAGACGTGGATGGCACTGCAGAAGCAATACCCCGGCCCGGCACGCTGCGTGCTGAGCGGCGGAGCACGCGCCGCGCTGGGGCCGCATCTGCGCATGCCGTTCCAGATGCACGATAATCTCGTGTTGCTCGGCCTGCAGGTACTGGCGCGCGCGCGCCGGGAAGGCGCCGCGACGCTGGCCTAGCCTCGGTCGGCCGGGCTGCTGTTTTCGTCTGACGTCTTACCGTTGTTGCCGCTGTGTTCCTGCATTCCGAGCCACCGTCCGAATCCACGTCCGTTCGCACCATGACGCTTCGCCTCGCCCTGCTGCTCCTGCTGCTCGTCAACGGCGTTCTGCTCGCGGCCAATACCGGCGTGTTCGGGCCAGAAGTGTCCAAGGCGTGGTTCGAAAGCGAGCGCGAGCCCGATCGCATGCGCCGCCAGATCCGCACCGAAGAGATCCGTATTCTCGAACCGGCACCCGCTTCGGCACCGCCCGCCGCCGTACCCAAATCGGCGCCAGGCTCTCAGCCGGCGGCTTCCACGCCTGCCGCATCGGGCCCGCAAGCCAGCATCGAGCGTACGGCTCTGACCACCGCTACCGCCGCTGACAGCAGCGGCAGTTGCACCGAGCTCGGCGGCCTGACCGAAGCACAGGCCACGCGCGGCATCGATCAGCTCAAGCAACTGGCGGGTGTGCAGGTTGAGCGCATCACGCGCCAGGAAGACAACCGCTGGTGGGTTCACATGCCGGCCCGCGACACGCGCGACGATGCCGATCGCAAGGTGGCCGAACTCAAGCGTCGCAACGTGGCGGATTCAGCCATCGTGCAGGAAGGCAATACGTTTGTGGTGTCGCTGGGCCTGTTCCGCGACAAGGAGCGCGCTCAGCAGCGTCTGGACGAGCTGCGCGCCAAGGACGTGCGCACCGCCGTGGTCACGCAAACCCGCCGGCTCGGCTCACAGACCTCGCTGCGTGTGACGACCACCGCCGATGCGGCGTCGGGCGTCGCGGCCCAACTGGCCGCCCTCAAGAAAAACCTTGGCGCCGAAGACCTGCACGCTTGCGCGGCGGTCACGGCATCGCGCTAAACGCTCAGGACGTCGCGCGCACGCGCTTGAGCAGCGCCGTCGTCGAGCGGTCATGCTCGAACGGAATCGCCAGGGCAGTGCCGCCCCAGCTGCGCACCACGCGCGTTTCTTCCAGCGCATCGATGTCGTAGTCGCCGCCCTTGACGTAGATGTCGGGACGCACGCGCTGGATGAGGTCGACCGGCGTGCGCTCGGCAAACAACACCACCAGACTCACCGCTTCCAGCGCAGCCAGCACGGCCAGGCGATCGTCCTGCGTGTTGAGCGGGCGGTCATCGCCCTTGCCCAGCATCCGCACCGAGGCATCGGTATTCACGCCCACCACCAGCGACGCCCCCAACGCACGTGCCTGCGCCAGATACGTAGCGTGTCCGCGATGCAGGATGTCGAACACGCCGTTGGTGAAGACGATCGGACGCGGCAAGGCGCGCACGCGGGCCTCCACGTCGGCGGAGTCGCAGATCTTCTGTTCAAAGGCGGGCGCGGGCTGGCGAGCGGTCATGGCGAAAACGAAATCGGGGTGAAAAACAAAACGGCCCATCGAATCGATGGGCCGCTCACTGCCACTGGCAAGGGTCAGGCAGCTTGTTCGGTCGAGCCGAGCAGACGTGCGTTGAGTTCCTTGCGGTAGCGGTTCAGGTCTTGCACGGTTTCGAAGGTGCGCTCGAACAGCAGACCCATGTTGTGCAGAATGCGCTCGATGACCTTCTTTTCCCAGCCGGCATCGAACTTGATCTGCTCGTCGAGCCAGTGCTCCAGCCAGTCCGGGTTCGGCAGGCGCGATTGCACCGTGTCTTGCGGGAACAACGCCTTGTTCACGTGCAGGTTGGTGGGGTGGAGCGGCTTTTCGGTACGGCGGGCCGAGGCCATCAGCACACCGATCTTGGCGAATGCGCTGCGCGCGCTGTCGCCGAACTGGCCGAGGTATTTCTTCATGTAGCGCAGGTAAGCGCCGCCGTGGCGGGCTTCGTCCTGCGACAGATGCTTGTAGATCGCCTTGATGACCGGCTCGGTGTGCCATTCGGAGGCACGGCGGTACCAGTGGTTCAGACGAATCTCGCCGCAGAAATGCAGCATCAGCGTTTCCAGCGGCGGGGCCGGATCGAACTCGAAGCGCACGTTGTGCAGCTCTTCTTCGGTCGGCACCAGGTCCGGACGGAATCGGCGCAGATATTCCATCAGCACCAGCGAGTGCTTCTGCTCTTCAAAGAACCACACGCTCATGAACGCCGAAAAATCGGAATCGTGGCGATTGTCACGCAGGAACATCTCGGTGGCAGGCAGGGCTGACCACTCGGTGATGGCATTCATCTTGATGGTCTGCGCTTGCGCGTCGGTCAACAGCGACGCATCGAACGTGTCCCACGGAATATCCTTTTCCATATTCCAGCGGACCGCTTCCAACGACTTGAACAATTCGGGATAGAGCATGGTAAGCCTTTGAATTTGCAGGCGGATTCTAGCAGACATGCTTGACCAACCCCCGATTTTCGGGGTTGCCGGACCAAAGTTCTGTGTCTGCCCGTTTCCTCGTGACAACAGGCCTGCCGACGCCACAACCGCAACGTGGCTTGGCGACCCCCTGACGCGCGATGCGGCCGCGCGTTGTCTCGCGGTACACCGCGATGTGGTCGACAGCACGCTGGCCGTCGTCTTTTGTGTCGGACCGGGCCGCCGCCCGGCAAGGCCTTCAGTATAGAAAGCGCTGCAATCCGTGCGGCGAATGACGCGCGACGCATACAGCACATTTCACCATGTGCGGCCCCGGGGCGTTATACCCTAGACTAAAGACAAACTTCGGCCCGTCGGCTGAGCGTCCGCTTTTGGAGATTCGCCATGTTGTTTTCCGCCACCGTTTCCGGGCGACGCCCGCGCCTGCAACTGCATGCGTCGGGGGTGCTGCGTCGACATCATCTGCTGATGATCGCCATTGCGATTGCCATTGCGGTCATCGCATTGCTGCTGCCACGCACGGGGCATGCTGCCACTTCGAGTGCCGCAACCACCGCGCAAGCATCGGCCGCCGCAGGCGCCTGCCCTACCAGCCTGAACTTTCGCGTCAAGCGCTTGCAGGACGATGCGCCGCAAGATCTTTGCCAGTACGCCGGTCGTGTCGTGCTGGTGGTCAACACCGCCAGCTATTGCGGCTACACCCACCAGTACGAAGGGCTCGAAGCGCTGTACGCGAAGTATCGCGACAAGGGCCTGACGGTGCTGGGTTTCCCATCGAACGACTTTCAGCAGGAACCCGGCAACAGCAAGCAGATCGCCGACTTTTGCTACAACACGTACGGCGTGAAATTCCCGATGTTCTCGAAGACGGCGGTGGTTGGCCCGGGTGCGTCGCCGCTGTATGCGTGGCTCGCGACGCAGACAGGCCAGCCGCCCAAATGGAACTTCCACAAATACCTGCTGGACCGCACCGGCCGCGTCGCGGCGGTGTTCCCGAGCAGCGTCGAGCCGAGCGACCCCGCGCTCATGAAGCGCATCGATGCGCTGCTGGCTGAACCGTCGACACGCTCGTCACGCTGATCACGCTGCGCGCATCGTGTCCGGAATGGCGCCATACAGAAACGCGGCCAGTTCGTCGCGGCGTGCCTGCACATCGCGTTCGCCCAGGTCGATCAGTTCCTGCGTGAATTCCGGCTCGAAGAGCAGATAGCTCGCAAATGCCGCGCCGCGCGCTTCGGTGCCGCCCAACGGCTTGAGCAGCGCGCGCACCGTACCTGGCAGGCGCTGCACGTGGCGCGAGGCAATCAGCTCGATGCGCTCGGACGGCGCCATCACCAACACTTCAATCTTGCGCCAGCCGTCGCGCGCGTCGGCAATCTCGGGGTTGCGCGCCACCATGGCATTGACGTGCTGGAGCCGCTCGATATCGGCGGAAAGCCCGTCGAGAAAGATGCTCGCCAGCGCCTGCCCCGCAATCTGCGCGAGCGACGGATAGCCGGACGCCGGCACCGTGTCGTACCAGCCCGGCTGCGAGCGAGACGCGGCGCCCACCACCAGAATGCGATTCGCGCCCAGATGAATGGCCGGGCTCAGTGGCGACATCTGGCGCATCGTGCCGTCGCCGAACCATTCGTCGTTGCCTTCGAGCGGCACCGGCTCGGCGGGAAAGATGAACGGGATGCTCGACGAGGCGAGCATGTGCGCCACGCCGATCTGGTCTGCCACCGCAATCCGCTGCGAACGCCGCCACGGCAACACCACGTGCGGCGATTGATAGAACGTGACGTGGCGCCCAGTGGTGTATGACAGCGCGGTGATGGCCAGCGCGCGCAGCGCTCCGGCGTCGAATGCGGCCTGCACCTGCTGACCGTCGTGTTGCGACTCAAGCAGTTCACGCAGCGGCGTATTGTCGAACAGCGCGCGCGGCGTGCGGCCGGTCATCCAGCCGAATGCCAGTGCGGTCAGCCACCGGGCACCGCTGGAGCCCACGCGGCCGACATCCGTACGATAGACACGATCGGCATGCAGGCTGCCCCAGAGCTGGGTGAGCGCCTCGGTGGCGAGCGTGAAATCCTGCGCGCCGCGTGCAAGACCGAGACTGTTGATCGCGCCCGCCGATGTGCCGCAAATGACGTCGAACGGCGTGCGTGCCACACCGGGCGCATACTCCTGCGCCAACCCCGCGATGCCGCGCAGCACACCAACCTGATAGGCGGCGCGCGCGCCGCCGCCCATCATCAAGAGCGCAGTGCAGTCTGGCGACATCGATCAGGGCGTGTCGTTGGTGGACTTGCGCGGCGCAGATTTCGCTGGCGTTTTCTTGGCAGTGGCCTTCTTGGTGGCTGGCTTGGCCGGGTTGCCCGCAGGCGCCTTGGCGGCCCGCTTCTGCGCCGGCTTGGCGGCAGCACGCTTGGGCTTGGCCGGCGCCGTCTTCTCTTCGATGTCTTCCGGCGCCGCATCCAACCCTTCCGCGCCCGGCGCACCGGCAAACCCGGGGAAGCCTCCCGGGAAACCCGGCATCAGGTTTTGCGGCATCGGCATGGCCGCCGCCGCGGAGCTGGCGATCTGGTTGAACTGCTGCTGCAGCATGTTCCACCACGGCGAGGGGTCCAGCGCGGCCGCGGCAGCGCGTGCGGCAGCTTGCGCCTGCGCGGCGGCGTGGGCCTGAGCCTGGGCGTTTTCGGCGCGGGCTTCGGCTTGGTCGTCGTCAGTGTCTTCCTCCGCCTCTGCGTCGTCTTCGGGTGGCGGTTCGTCTTCGGCCGGCTTGGCTGTGGCGGCCGTGTGCGGCCACGCGGGCTTGGATTCTTCGTCAGTCGAAGACGCACCCGGCGTCAGGCCGTCGAACGCAGACTTCATGGCATCTGGCGACAGCGCGGAGCCGAAGGTCTGCAAGGCCACCAGCGTGGCGCGCTGCACTTCCAGGCCCTGGATTGCCGTGCGCAGCAGGCTGGCGTTCAGTTGCAGCCAGCTCTCAACAGCGCGCAGGTCATGGATGCGCTTGTCGATTTCCTCGAGATCCATCGGCGGCGCGGCAAAGCTGGCCATGTTGGGCATGCCGCCACCTGCCATCCCGGCAAAGCCGCCGCCCCACAACTTGCGCAGGAACTCAAAACCGCCTTCGGCAAAATTGGGCATCTGGGTGAACATGGTGTCTCCTACAAATCGGTCGGGGTCGGGCGTGCGGGCGTGTTTCTCATCAGGCGCCATCAAACGTGGGCGGGCGCTTCTGACGCAGGCTCGCAATACCCTCGCGCACGTCGGGGCCCGCAAAACCCATGAATTCAAGCGCCAGCGATGTATCAAAACTCGGGCCCGCCATGCGCAACCAGTTGTTCAGCGCGTACTTGGTCCAGCGGATGGCCGTCTGCGAACCCGCCGCCAAGCGTTCGGCGATTTCGAATGCGCGGTTGACGAGGTCTGCTTCGGGCACGGCCAGCGAAACCAGCCCAATGCGCTCGGCCTCTTCGCCTGTCATGGACTCGCACAGCAACAGGTAGTACTTGGCCTTGGCCATGCCGCACAGCAACGGCCAGACAATCGCCGCATGGTCGCCCGCCGCCACCCCCAGGCGCGTGTGGCCATCGACGATGCGGGCATCCTTGGCGGCGATCGAAATATCGGCCAGCAATCCGGCGACCAGCCCTGCCCCCACAGCCGGGCCGTGCATGGCGCTGACAATGGGCTTGTCGCAGTTGATGACGTTGTAGACGAGGTCGCGTGCCTCGTGCCAGACGCGGGTGCGCACGTCGAAGTCTTCGGCCATCTGCTCGACAAGGTGCAGATCGCCGCCAGCCGAGAAGCCCTTGCCCTCGCCGCGGATGAGTGCGACGCGCACCGAAGGCTCTGCCGATACATCGCGCCAGATCTCCGCCAGCTCGCGGTGCAGGCCGGCATCTGCAGTGGACAGCTTGCGGTTGGCCGACTGCGCCGCACCCATCACGATTTCGAGGATCGGGCCGTGCTGGACGAGCGTCAGCGCCTGGTAGCGGGCAAAGCGGGGAGCGAGCGTAGTCATGGTGTCCGAGGTAATGGATCAAGCATAGCGGATGAGACTGCGCGTGCAACGCGGGATGTGCGCCGTCGTCACTTCGCGGTGTCGGCCAGGCGCCATTGTCCGCGGCGGATCTGCGCCATCACGCGCGCGCGCTGGTCCAGGCCCACGTGGTCTTCCGGGCTCATGTTGACCACGCCAGTGCTGGTGGGCAGGTCGCGCACCTGCTCCAGTGCGTCGCGCAGCGCCTCGCGGAAGGCCGGCGTGCCCGGCTTGGCCCGCTTGAGCGCCACCGGCACCGCACGCTGCAACAGCAAGCCGATGTCGCCCGTGTAGGCGGCAAAGATCGACACGCTGCCCTTGCCAAAGGCCGCCTCGTAGCGGCGCGCAAAATCCAGCGCCTGCTTCTTGGCGGGGTGGGTGTCGGGCAGTTCGGCGGCGACCATGACGGGGCCAGTCGGCACGTAGGCGCCTTCGCAGTCCTTGCCGCACAGCCTGACGAAATCGTTGTTGGAAACGCCGTGATTGAAGTAGATCTTGCCGGTGTAGCCGCGCTCGGCCAGCGCGCGGGCCGGCAGCGCGGCAGGCGTTCCGGAGCCGCCGATCACCACCGCGTCGGGCTTGTTGGCCAGCAAATGCAGCACCTGCGCGGTCACGCTGTTGTCGGTAGGCGAAAAACGCTCGGTATCGGTGATCCGCATGTGCTTCAGATCGGCAAAGCGCTGCACCTCGGCCAGAAACGCCTCGCCCAGCGCGTTGGCAAAACCGATGTAGGCGATGGTCTTCACACCGTGCGCTGCAGCGTGCTCGGCAATGAGCGATGCCATGTGCGAGTCCGAATGCGGCGTCTTGAAGATCCAGCGCCGCTTGGCATCCATCGGCTCGATCAACCGGGCGGACGAGGCCAGCGAGATCACGGGCGTCTTGCCCTCGGCCGCCGCGTCGATCATCGCCAGCGTATTTGGTGTCGTGGACGAGCCCACGATCACGTCCACGTTCGACTCGCTCATCAGCTTGCGCGTGTTGGTGACCGCGCGCGTGGTGTCCGACGCATCGTCAAGCACGATCACGTCGACTTTCTCACCGCCGATCTCGCGCGGCCACAGCGTGGTGGCGTTCTTCTCCGGCTGCCCCAGCGAGGCCTGCGGCCCCGTGGCCGACACCGTGACGCCGATGCGGATGTCCGCCAGCGCGGCGGAAGACAGCAAAGCCAAACCAACCAGTACGCCAGCATGTCGCTGCATTGCGGGTCTCCTCCCGTGGTTTGGCAAAGAGCGTAGCGGTTTTGCGGCGGTTTGGCGATGCGGAGTCGCCCAGACTAGACAGCTTCAGGCAGCGAGCGCAGTAATGCCGGCGCGCGGCAGCGCATCCTGCATCAACGCACGCATCGATTCGAGCACCGCAGATTGCGGCATCAGCCCGAAGTTGTGCAGGGCCATCACATGATCGACGCCCATGTCGGACAGCCGCGCGAGCTTCTCGGCCACCGCATCGGGCGTGCCGAACAGCGACAGGCCGCTGGCCAGCACATCGTCGTACGTCTGGCGGCGCGCGTAGAGCCGCGTGGCGACGTACAGATCGAACGCGTCGGCGGCCGTCGCGCGCACGGCGGCTTCGGTCGAGCCCACGTGCGTGTGCAGCGCGACAGCCGCCATGCCGCGCGTGTCAGCAATGCCCGCTTCGGCCAGGCCGCGCTGGTAATCGTCCATCAACGTGCGGATGTCGTCGAAGCGCTCGACCGAGGCATACGGCACGAACAGCATGCGCCGCCCTTGCCGGCCAATGTGATACGCGGCCTCGCGCCGCAGGATCGCCACGTGGATCGGCACGCGGGCCTGCACCGGCAGAACGTTGAGGCGCACGTCGCGCAGCGTGTGGAACTGGCCCGTGTGGTGCACGCGCTCACCGGCGAGCAAGCGCTCGACGAGCATCAGCGCTTCGTCAAAGCGCTCGCGCTTGATGGCGGGGTCGACGTCGTAGCCTTCGAACTCGTGCTTGAGGTAGCCGGAGCCCACGCCCAGCGACAGCCGCCCGCCCGAGAGCGCATCGACCATCGCGTAGTTCTCGGCCACCGTGGCCGGATGATGGAAGGTCAGGATCGAGATGGCCGTGCCCAGCCGCAGCCGTTGGGTCTGCGCGGCCAGATGCGAGAGAAAGACCGCCGGGTTGGGGACGGCGCCGTACTCGTGAAAGTGATGCTCGGCCACCCAGAAGGTGTCGTAGCCGAGCGCTTCGGCGTGGCGCGCCTGGGCGATGACGTCTGCGTAGAGTTGCGGCAGACTGCGGGGCCGGTCGGGATAGTGGTCCTGCACGGAAAAGATCGACAGCTTCATGGCGTCTCCCGGGTTCTCGAGGTCTTTTCCAGCGCGCAGGCCGCCGCGCCGGTTGTATCCTTTTACGTAACGCGTATCTTATAAAGCGACACCCGAGACTTCAAGATGCCCATCGACGACCCGCTGCCGCCAGATGCCTCGCGCGACGAATTACCTACAGAAGACGCCGCGCCGGAACGCACCAGCGCCGGCATCCAGTCCGCCGAGATCGCGCTGAGCGTGCTTTCGGCAATGGCGCATGCCGGTGGCGCCCACGCCGTCTCCGAACTGGGCCGGCAACTTGGCATGCCGCGCGCAAAGGTTCACCGCTACCTGGTGTCGCTGGAGCGCATGGGTTTTGTGGAGCAGGACCCCGCCTCCGCCCGCTACCGGCTGGGCACGCAGGCGTTGCAGGTGGGGCTGTCGGCGCTGTCCGACGTGGATTTCGTGCGTGAGGGCAGCAACCTGCTGCCCAAGCTGGCTGAGCGGCTGAACGAAAGCGTGTTTCTGTCGATCTGGACCGCGCGCGGCCCCGTCATCGTGCGCTGGGAAGACAGCGGCCGCCCGGTGGCGGTCAATGTGCGGGTCGGCTCGGTCATGCCGCTGCTGAACTCCGCCACGGGCCAGGCATGCGCCGCGTGGATGCCGGAAATCCAGATCGTCTCGCTCATCGACCGAGAACTTCGCGGCCCCGGCGCTGGCAAGGCCGGCCTGACTGATTGGCTGAACTGCCGCGCGCGCTGGCAGGCGGTGCGGCAGGAAGGCGTGGCCCGCATCGGCGGGACATTGGTGCACGGCATCGATTCGGTGGCCGTGCCGGTGCTCGATTCGCAGGGCAAGCTGGCCGGGGCGATCACGGCGCTAGGCTTGTCCAGCGTGTTCGATTCCAGCCTCGAGGGGCCCGCCGCGCGGCTGTTGCGCGAGGCGGGGCGGACGCTATCCCTTCGTCTGGGGTATCACGGGCAGGCGCTGACAGCCGGTGCCGCGGCGCCCAAGCGCGGGCGCCGTCCGAAGGCAGCACCGGAATCCGCCTAAGCCTTACGCCTGCGTGCCCGGCGCGATGACTTCCTGGTCGATCGCCCCGAAAATGGACACGCCATTGGCGTCGAACATCTCGATCTTCACGGTGTCGCCGTAGCGCATGTATTCGGTGACGGGCGCGCCGGATTCGATGGTTTCCAGCATGCGTTTCTCCGCAATGCACGCGTACCCCTTGCTGCGGTCCACGTTCGAAATCGTGCCGGAGCCGACAATGCTGCCTGCCCGCACGTTGCGCGTCTTGCAGATGTGCGCGATCAGCTGGCCGAAGTCGAACACCATGTCGGTGCCGCACTCGGGCTGGCCAACCTTCTTGTTGTTCCAGCGCACCGTCATCGGCAGATGCACCTTGCGCTCCCGCCAGGCCTCGCCCAATTCATCGGGCGTGACGGCCACGGGTGAGAACGCCGTCGCGGGCTTGCTCTGGAAGAAGCCGAAACCCTTGCCCAGCTCCGCCGGAATCAGGTTGCGCAGCGACACATCGTTGGCCAGCATGATCAGGCGGATGCTCTCGGCAGCGGCAGCCGGTTCAGTGCCCATCGGCACGTCACCGGTGATGACGGCCACCTCGGCTTCGAAATCGATGCCGAACGCTTCGCTACGGCAGACGATGGGGTCATGCGCGCCGGCCAGATCGTCTGAGCCGCCCTGGTACATCAGCGGGTCGGTCCAGAACTCGGGGGGCATCTCGGCGCCGCGCGCCTTGCGCACCAGTTCAACGTGGTTCACATAGGCCGAGCCGTCCGCCCATTGGTACGCACGCGGCAGCGGCGCCATGCAATTGGCGGCGTCGAACGCAAACGGGTGGCGTGCGCGGCCCGCGTTGAGCTGGTCGTACAGATCCTGCAACTGCGGTGCATGGAAGGCCCAGTCGTCCAGCGCGCGCTGCAGCGTGCCCGCGATGTGCGTGGCGAAGTGAGCGGTCTTCAGGTCCCGCGAGACCACGGCCAGTTGGCCGTCGCGCGAGCCATCCTTGAGGGTGGCGAGTTTCATGAGCGTTGTATGGAGAAAGGCTGCGCGGATGGTACACCGAGCATCGGCTAAACTGGCCCGAACCGATCCATCACCCCTCACCATGTCACCGCTGCCCGCCGACACCGATCTCGACCTGGAGCCTGATGCCGATGGCGAGCTGGATGCGCCCGCGCGCTCGGGCATCCAGTCCATCGAAGTCGGCTTCAGGCTGCTGGAAGTGCTCACGCACACCGATGGCCCGATGATGCTGCGCGATCTCGCGCGTGCCGCCCCCATGAACCCCGCCAAGGCACACCGTTATCTGGTGAGCTTTGCGCGCCTGGGGCTGGTCACGCAAACGCCCGAAGGCCGTTACGACCTGGGGCCGTTCGCGCTGGAAATGGGGTTGGTGAGCCTGAACCGGCAAGACCCGATGCGTCGCGCCCGGCCCGCCGCCGCCGCCCTGCGCGACGAGATCGATCACACCATCGGCCTGGCCGTGTGGGGCAACCAGGGCCCGGCCATCGTCCACTGGGAAGAGGCCAGCCATCCCGTGACGGTCAGCCTGCGCCTGGGCGACGTCATGCCGATGCTGAACTCGGCCACCGGACGCGTGTTCGGCGCCTACTTGCCCCGCGCGCAGACGCGCGCGTTCATCCAGCGCGAACTCGACCGCATCACGGCAGCAGGGAATACCCCAAGCACCGAGAACCCCGAGCTGCCGCAAACGCTCGAAGCCTACGACGCCATCTGCGCCGACGTGCGTGTTCATGGCGCCTCCCGCATTCATGGCGGCGTGCTGCCCGGCATCAACGCGATGTCGCTGCCGGTGTTCGACGCCAACGGCCAATTGTGTCTGGTGCTGATCGCGTTGGGCGCACAAAGCACCTTCGACACCACCTGGAGCAGCCCGCTGGAGCGGCGCTTGCGGCTGGCCGCACAACAGCTTTCCGCAGATCTTGGATACGTTGCACCCAACACCCCGCAATCCTGACGAACTGAATACCGACCGCGTGCAAACCCGCAGGCGTCGCTTCCATCGGCTTGGCCGGTTCGGGCTCGTGCTGCTGGCCGTGCTCGTGCTGCACGTGATTGCCGTCGTGTGGATCGCGCGAAGTCGTCAGGTGACGTGGCCGCCCGCGCCAGAGCAGATCATCCCCGCGCTGTTGCTGCATCCCGAGCCCGTGCAGCCGCCAACACCCCCGGCTGCGCCCAAGCCCCGCCCCGCTCCGAGCCGTCCGAACCCCCAGGCAGCACCCGCTCCGGCGCCGACACCCACGCCGTCCGCGCCCGATCTGGCAAGCATGGACCCATCCGAGTTCACCAGCGCTGGCGCTCAAGCCTCGGGCGATACCGGCGTGGTCACCGATCTCAGCGGCGAAGGCCCGGGCGGGCCACCCGCGCCGCCAGGGGACGCCTTCTCGCTGCCGCCCTCGGCTACGCTGCGGTACGCCACTTACGTCAACGGCGTGCGCAACGAAGATGGTGTGATCCGCTGGGCCACCGATGGAAAAACTTACACGCTTGCCGTGGAAATTCCGTTGCCACTCTTCTTCGGCAAACTCGCGTTTCGCAGTGCGGGCACCGTCGGCCCGTATGGCCTGACCCCCGCGCGCTACGAAGAAGTGCGCGGGCGCCGACAACCCGACCTCACAACGTTCCACTACGCAGCCGACCCCACGCCGGCATCTGGCGCGCAGGGCGCACCCACGGTCACTTTCACCCGCACGCCCGCCGTGCTGCCGCTGCCCGAGGGCACGCAAGACCGCTTCAGCGTCTTCCTTCAGTTGACCGGACTGGCGCGCGGTGGCCCTGAGCGCATCGCCAGCCCGGGCCTCACGCTGGAATTCCCGATCGCCGATACCGACAGCGTAGAGGTGGCCCGCGTCCAGCACGTCGGCGAGGACACCATCGACACCCCGAACGGCACGATTCGTGCGCAGCACTTCATACGGCTGCCGCGCCGCGCACAGGACAAACGGCGTGTAGAGATCTGGCTGTCTGCCGACCACGGCTGGCTGCCGGTCCGCCTGCGCCAGACCGAGCCCAACGGCATGCAATTCGATCTGGTCTACCAGTCCCAGGAAGGAGGCTGATATGAACGCCAACGCCCTCTCCAACGCCGGCGCGGTGCACGCCAACGGCATCGACATCCACTACCGCACCGACGGCACAGATGGCCCGTGGGTCGTGCTTGCCCATGCGCTGGGCGTGGACCACCAGTTGTGGGACAGCATCGCCCAACGCTTGGCCAGCCGCCATCGCGTGCTGCGCTACGACGCACGCGGCCACGGCAAGACCAGCGCCCCGCACGGCGCCTACACGCTGTTCCAGTTGGCGGACGATGTAGCCGGCCTGCTCGATGCACTGTCGATTGAACAGGCGCATTTCGTTGGCCTGTCGATGGGCGGCATGGTTGGGCAGGTCCTGGGCGTGCGGCACCCACATCGGCTGCTGTCGCTCACGCTATGTGACACCGTTTCCTACACGCCGGTGTCGGCGCATGCCATGTGGGACGAGCGCATCGGCCAAGTCGAAGCGCACGGCATGAGCGGCATAGTCGAAGCCACGATACAGCGCTGGCTGACCACGCCGTTTCGTGAGGCCCATCCCGACGTTGTTGAGCGCATCCGCAGCTTGCTGCGCGCCACGCCACCCCACGGCTATGTCGGTACATGCCTGGCCATCAAGGCGCTCGACACACGCAGTTCCCTGGCGCGCATCGCTTGCCCAACATTGGTCATAACAGGCGAGCAGGACACCGGTGCGCCAGTGGAAGCGGCGCGCGAGATCGCATCGCACATTCCCGACGCCCGTTTGAAAGTGATCTCCGACGCTGCGCACTTGGCCCCTATCGAACAGGAGGAGGCCTTTCTCGCCGATCTGGATGAGTTCTTCGGGCACGCAGGATGCGGGAGCCAATGCGACACGCCATAAGGCTTGCTTGCCTTGCCGATAGTTGCAGGCGCCCCGCACACGGCCCGTCGTCTACCCGCCGAATGGCGGAAGACGGCTTGCTTCTTTCGATGCAGGAACGGAAAGGTCTTGTTACGCGAACACAACGCACGTCACACATTTCGCCTCGCATTCGCGAACTTTGTGACCGATCATGAAGCCCAAGGGGTACATGGAAGAAGCGGGCATGAGGCGGGAGTTGATCGGCCCTTGAAGTCATGATGGTGGGCCCCATCTACCCGGTGCAGCAGTAGAGCAGTCCCCACAACAGCAAGACGATTGACGCCTCGGAGGTGCACCATGCAGATGATCTACAACAGCGACAACTACTGTGTTGTTGAGTTCGGTGTAGACGGCCAACACGCCATGCTGGCAGCGGGTGGCTACGAGATCGTCGACAAGAACCTCAAACGTGAAATTTTCCTCGGCGGTGAGTTGGCCGAGCATTTCCGTGAGGATGTGAAAAAGCTGATCGCCAGCGAGCCTACCGTTGAAGAAGTCGACGATTTTCTCGGCAAATTCGACACGGTGATGACGCAGCCGGTGACGATGCACTGAGGTACCGCGCGGGCAAGCCGCCCGCCAGACGGATCGACAAAAAACGCCCGGAGCATGGCGCTGCCGGGCGTTTTTTCGTGTGTGTCGCTCGACTATCGGATCGATAGCGTCTTTCTAGCATTGCTCCCACGGCAGGCCAGCATGACGCCAGCCATTAAGCGTGTTGCGATGGCGCGTGCTGTCCAGATCCCCCTCGAAGCCGTGGCGCACGACATAGACATCACGGAAACCCGCTTCTTCCAGTGCGTGCGCCGCAGCGGCTGAGCGATTGCCGCTGCGGCAGATCAGCACGACGGGGCGCTCCACGCCGTGGCCCGTCAGTTTGCGCACGGTTGGCACGAACTCGGGGTTCACTTCCCAATGCGGGCCGTCGTTCCATGCAACGTGATGGGCGCCGGCTGGATGACCCACGAACAGGTGTTCCATTTCACTGCGGCAGTCGACAAAAAGCGCGGCGGGCGTGCGCTCCAGGAAGGCGTGGGCGTCTGCGGGATCGAGCAATTGCATGGCGGGCGGCAGGGCGGGCAAATGGCGTGACATGGATTATAGGAGCGCGATTGCCCACAACAGCGGCAAGTCATTGATGCGACTGGTAAAATTCACCTTTGGCCGCAAATTCTGAATATTTGACCGGCCGCAGCACCTCGGAGTCCCTCCCCATGACCGCGCCCCTGCCCTACACCCGTGCCGCCAACCTGCCCGCGCTGCTGCGCGAGCGCATCCTGATCCTGGACGGCGCGATGGGCACCATGATCCAGCGCTACAAGCTGACCGAGGCGCAATACCGCGGCGAGCGCTTTGCCAACCACCCGATCGACGTGAAGGGTAACAACGAGCTGCTGCTGCTCACGCGCCCCGACGTCATCCGTGAAATCCACGAGCAGTACCTGGCGGCCGGCGCGGACCTGATCGAAACGAACACCTTCGGTGCGACGACCATCGCGCAGGAAGACTACAAGATGGCGGACCTGGCCTACGAGATGAACGTGGTGGCCGCCCGCCTGGCACGTGAAGCCTGCGACAAATACAGCACGCCGGACAAACCCCGCTTTGTGGCTGGCGCCTTTGGGCCGACGCCCAAGACCGCCAGCATCTCGCCCGACGTGAACGACCCGGGCGCCCGCAACGTCAGCTTCGACCAACTGCGCGACGCGTATTACGAGCAGGGCAAGGCGCTGCTCGAAGGCGGCGCGGACGTGTTCCTGGTCGAAACCATCTTCGACACGCTCAACGCCAAGGCGGCGCTGTTTGCCATCGATCAGCTCTTTGAAGACACCGGCGAGCGCGTGCCCGTGATGATCTCCGGTACGGTGACCGACGCCTCGGGCCGCATTCTCTCGGGCCAGACCGTCGAGGCCTTCTGGAACAGCCTGCGCCACGCCAAGCCGATCACCTTCGGCCTGAACTGCGCGCTGGGTGCTGCGCTGATGCGCCCGTACATTGCCGAGCTGGCGAAGATTTGCGACACGGCCGTCTCGTGCTACCCGAATGCTGGTCTGCCCAACCCGATGAGCGACACAGGCTTCGATGAAACGCCTGACGTCACGTCCAACCTGGTCGACGAATTTGCCTCGGCCGGCCTTGTGAACTTGGTGGGCGGTTGCTGCGGCACGACGCCCGAGCACATCAAGGCGATTGCCGAGCGCGTGGCCAACCGCAAGCCGCGCGCATGGCCGGGCCAGTATCTTGAAGCCGCCTGACATGAACGCACGCATCGACAGCACGATCCCCGTGCTGGCCTCGCTGGACCTGGCGGAGTCAGCCCGCTTCTATACGGAGCGGCTTGGCTTCACGCAGGAGCTGATTGCAGACGACTACCTGATCGTCAGCCGCGATGGCGCCGAAATCCATTTCTGGCTGTGCGACGACCGCCGCATTGCCGAGCACACCTCGTGCTACCTGCGTGTGCCCAGCACGCAGGCCCTGTTTGAAGAATTCACCGCGCGCGGGCTGGAGCTCGCGCCGCCGGCGGTGCGTCCGTGGGGCATGAAAGAGCTCTACGTGATCGACCCGCACGGCAACCTGTTGAAGCTGGGCGAACACGCCCCCGCCTGACCGAACCCCGCACCATCATGACCGACCACCCCATGCGCCTCTCCGGCCTCGAACCGTTCAACATCGGCGAGAGCACGCTCTTCGTCAACGTCGGCGAGCGCACCAATGTCACCGGGTCCAAGGCGTTCGCGCGCATGATCCTGAACAGCCAGTTCGACGAGGCGCTGGCCGTGGCGCGCCAGCAGGTCGAAAACGGCGCGCAGGTCATCGACATCAACATGGACGAGGCGATGCTCGATTCCAAGGCGGCGATGGTGCGCTTCCTGAATCTGATCGCCTCGGAGCCCGACATCGCGCGCGTGCCGATCATGATCGACTCGTCCAAGTGGGAGGTGATCGAGGCGGGCCTGAAGTGCGTACAGGGCAAGGCGATCGTCAATTCGATCTCGCTCAAGGAAGGCGAAGAACAGTTCGCGCACCACGCCAAGCTCATCAAGCGCTACGGTGCGGCCGCCGTGGTGATGGCGTTTGACGAGCAAGGCCAGGCTGACACATACGCGCGCAAGACCGAGATCTGCAAGCGCAGCTACGACTTCCTGGTGAACCAGGTTGGCTTTGCGCCGGAAGACATCATCTTCGACCCGAACATCTTTGCGGTGGCCACCGGCATCGAAGAACACAACAACTACGCCGTGGACTTCATCGAAGCCACGCGCTGGATCAAGCAGAACCTGCCGTACGCAAAGGTGAGCGGCGGCGTGTCGAACGTGTCGTTCTCGTTCCGCGGCAACGACGTGGTGCGCGAGGCGATCCACACCGTGTTCCTGTACTACGCGATTCAGGCGGGCATGGACATGGGCATCGTCAACGCTGGGCAGCTCGGCGTGTACGAGAACCTCGACCCCGAGCTGCGCGACCGCGTGGAAGACGTGGTGCTCAACCGCCGCCCAGATGCGACCGATCGCCTGCTGGAAATTGCCGACCGCTACAAGGGCGGCGGCACCAAGCGCGAAGAGAACCTCGCCTGGCGCCAGGAGCCGGTGGAAAAGCGCCTGGCCCACGCGCTCGTGCATGGCATCACCGATTACGTGGTCGAAGACACAGAAGAAGTTCGTCAGAAAATCTTTGCAGCCGGCGGGCGCCCGATCCAGGTCATCGAAGGCCCGCTGATGGACGGCATGAACATCGTCGGCGACCTCTTCGGCGCCGGGAAGATGTTCCTGCCGCAGGTGGTGAAGTCCGCCCGCGTGATGAAGCAGGCGGTGGCGCACCTGATTCCGTTCATCGAAGAAGAGAAGCGCCAGATTGCAGCGGCCGGCGGCGACGTGCGCTCACGCGGCAAGATCGTTATCGCCACGGTCAAGGGCGATGTGCACGACATCGGCAAGAACATCGTCACCGTCGTGCTCCAGTGCAATAACTTCGAGGTCGTGAACATGGGCGTGATGGTCCCGTGCAACGACATCCTGGCAAAGGCGAAGGTGGAAGGCGCGGACATCATCGGGCTGTCGGGCCTGATTACGCCTTCGCTGGAAGAGATGGCCTACGTGGCCTCGGAAATGCAGCGCGACGAATACTTCCGCGTGAAGAAGATCCCGCTGCTGATCGGCGGCGCGACGACGAGCCGCGTGCACACCGCGGTGAAGATTGCGCCGAACTACGAAGGGCCGGTGGTCTACGTGCCGGACGCTTCACGCTCGGTGAGCGTGGCATCGAGCCTGCTGTCCGACGAAGGTGCCGCGCGCTACGTCGAAGAGCTGCACGCCGACTACGACCGCATCCGCACCCAGCACGCCAACAAGAAGGCCACGCCGATGGTGTCGCTGGCCGCCGCGCGCGCCAACAAGACCAAGATCGACTGGAGCCACTACACGCCGCCCAAGCCCAAGTTCATCGGCCGCCGCGTGTTCCGCAACTACGACCTGAACGAACTCGCGCAGTACATCGACTGGGGCCCGTTCTTCCAGACGTGGGACCTGGCCGGCAAATTCCCTGACATCCTCAATGACGAGATCGTCGGCGAATCGGCCCGCAAGGTGTTCTCCGACGGCAAGAGCATGCTCGCGCGCCTCATTGCTGGGCGCTGGCTCACGGCCAACGGCGTGATCGCGCTGCTGCCCGCCAACACCGTCAACGACGACGACATCGAGATCTACACCGACGAATCGCGCTCGGAAGTCGCGCTCACCTGGCGCAACATCCGCCAGCAGAGCGAGCGCCCGATCATCGACGGCGTGATGCGCCCGAACCGCTGCCTGGCCGATTTCATCGCGCCCAAGAGCACCGGCATTGCCGACTACATCGGCCTATTTGCCGTCACCGGCGGCATCGGGGTGGAAAAGCGCGAGAAGCAGTTCGAAGCCGACAACGACGACTACAGCGCGATCATGCTCAAGGCCCTGGCCGATCGCTTTGCCGAGGCGTTTGCAGAATGCCTGCACGCCCGCGTGCGGCGCGACCTGTGGGGCTACGCGCCGGACGAAACGCTCGACAACGACGCGCTGATCCGTGAGGAATACAAGGGCATCCGCCCCGCCCCTGGCTACCCGGCCTGCCCGGAGCACACCGTCAAGCGCGACATTTTCCGCGTGCTCGACGCACAGGAGATCGGCATGAACCTGACCGAAGCGCTGGCGATGACACCCGCCGCATCGGTATCAGGCTTCTATCTGTCGCACCCGGACAGCACGTACTTCACGCTGGGCAAGATCGGCCAGGATCAGGTGGACGACATGATCGCCCGCAGCGGCGAAGATCGCGCGTTTGTGGAGCGCGCCCTCGCGCCGAATCTCTGATTCTGTGACAAGACGTTTAAGACATGGTGCGATCCGCACTGTGTCTTACGCCTGCAAACCCTTGCCGGCATTGGCTTTGTCGACGCTTCAAGAGGGGTGCGCCTTACATTACAAAGGCTTACACCCCCTAACAGTCGTAACCGGAAGGGCTCCATAGACTGAACCCATTCACTCAACACACACAGAGTGATGCCGCGACGAATCCTTCGCGTGGCCGTTCAGAACGAAAGGAGTCTCTTCCATGAACAAGCTGCTGATCTCCCTGTCCGCCATCGCCATCGCTACTGCTTCGGCTTACGCCAACGCGCAAACCCCGTCGGCCGGCGCATCGCTGCAAACCAACGGCACGGCTGCCGTGGCCCCGGCGCAAGTCAACACGGGCGCAGGCCTGAAGGCCGATGTGAAGTCGGACGGCGGCGCCAAGCTGGACACCGAGTCCGCCAAGAGCCAACTGAACACCAAGGCCGAGCACGGCGCCAAGGCCGCGCACGAGCACAAGGCCAAGACGCAAGCCGGCGTCGACAAGACCGCAGACAAGGTCGGCAAGTCGGTCAGCAAGACGGAAAAATCGGCAGAAAAGTCGGGGAAGGCCGCAAAGGCTGACACCGCCGCCGGCCTGAGCGCCGACGCTGGCGCGAACGCTACGGCCACTACCCAGACCAAGTAACACGTCACTACACAGGAAAGCCGGGCATCGCCCGACGCATCCTGGCGACGCCGGGGCGGAACTCTTCCGCCCCGTTTTCTTTGGGCGCACGGGATCAGGCACGCGGATTGCTCAATGGCAGGCACTGATATGTTGCGATTCATGCACATTCCTGAGGGTTTTTATGGAAACGCTGACAACTCCCCCCGACCGCGCCAATAAGAGGGGCCCCGTTTCGGCGCAACAGTCCGATACAATTGCTGTCGTATCGAACCAACAAGCGCAGCGCGCAGAGCCGGGGAGCCCGCCCAGCGCGCTCATAAGGAGCAGCATGATTCGCGTCCTGATTGCGGACGACCACGAGATCGTCCGTGCCGGCCTTCGGCAGTTCCTGTCCGAAGAGCGGGACATCGAAGTCGCGGGGGAAGCGGCCAGCGGGGAAGAGGTGATGGAGCAACTCCGCACCGGCGCCTTCGACGTCGTGGTGCTCGACATTTCCATGCCCGATCGCAACGGCATCGACACCCTCAAGCTGGCGCGCCAGCGCCACCCTGATCTACCGGTGCTGATCCTGTCGACGTTCCCGGAAGACCAGTACGCCATCAACCTGATCCGCGCAGGCGCATCGGGCTACCTGACCAAGGAAAGCGCACCGGATGAGCTGGTCAAGGCCATTCGCACCGTGTCGCAAGGTCGTCGCTATGTGAGCCCCACCGTGGCGGAGCTACTGATTGGCGGCCTGGAAAAGCCGACCGACCAGCCGCTGCACCAGACGCTGTCCAAGCGCGAATTCCAGATCTTCTGCAAGCTGGCGCGCGGGCAATCGGTGTCGATCATCGCCGAAGAGCTATTCCTGAGCGTCAAGACGGTCAGCACGTACCGCACGCGGATTCTGGAAAAGATGGGCATGAAATCCAATGCCGATCTGACGTATTACGCCATCAAGAACGGCTTGGTCGAGTAGCGCCCGGTTGGGCGCCAAAACCCCTCTGCGCGCCGCAAACCCAACTGGCATGTAGGACAACGCCTGATACCACCTCGGCAACCCGCTGGCTAACATCAACCCATGCTGGATCAAGCCGTCACCCTCTCCACCCGTGGCCTGCGCGTCCTCCTGATCGAGGACTCCCCGGTGCTTCGCGGCATGGTGCTGGAATACCTCAAGGCCTCCGCCTTCGTGGCAACGGTCGAGTGGGCAGACACCGAAGACTTGGCGCTGGGCCTTCTCGGGCAGGGCCACTATGACGTCGTGATCGTTGACCTGCAATTGCGGCAGGGCAATGGCTTCAAGGTCCTCCAAACGCTGCGCGATCAAGCGTCGCCCAGCGTGCGCATCGTCTACACCAATCACGCGCAAGTGCCGACCTATCGGCAGCGGTGCTTTGAAGCCGGCGCCAACTATTTCTTCGACAAATCGCTCGAACTCGACAAGGTGTTCGAAGTGATCGAAGAGCGTGCCGGTGTCGGCCGCCCCCGCCAGCAGCCCGCGCAGCATTTTCATCCCTGAGA
Source organism: Ralstonia wenshanensis (assembly GCF_021173085.1). Lineage (NCBI taxonomy): Bacteria > Pseudomonadati > Pseudomonadota > Betaproteobacteria > Burkholderiales > Burkholderiaceae > Ralstonia > Ralstonia wenshanensis. Next base: position 165,981 of record NZ_CP076413.1, on the reverse strand, counting down.
TTCTTCGTGCCCGCCGCGTCGGCTGTCGTGGCGCGCGCTCAACGCCATTTCTCACCCCCCAAGGAGCGTTCGATGAAGACCTTGTGTGCCGCACTTGCACTGACGTGTGTGTTCCTGGCCGGCTGCAACACCATGGCCGGTGCCGGCAAGGACATCCAGACCGGTGGTCAGAAGCTGGAGAACTCGGCCGACAACGCCAAGCAAAAGATGTAACGCCGTCAGCTACACCGGCATCAAAAACAAAAAGCCCCGTGATGGGGCTTTTTGTTTGGGCGTTTGCATCGCGCTGGGCGTCTTACACCGTCGCGCCACCGTGGCCCGGCGCGGGCGCAATACCGCCAGTCAGCGCCTGCATGCCAGACGGCTCGTTGGCTGCCCCTCGGTCGAACACGGCATCGGTGGGCGGCAGCTCAACGATGATCGTCACACCACCGCCTGGCATTGAATCGATGACGAGCGTGCCGCCCAGCGCAATGGCACGCTGCTCCATCCCCAACAAGCCGTGATGGCCGACCATGCGGCGCCGCTCGATGTCGGCGGGAAAGCCACGGCCGTTGTCGCGCACGCGCAAGCGCACACCCTCGTCGTCCACATCGAGCGCCACCGACACCGTGGTCGCATGCGCGTATTTCGACGCGTTGGTGAGCGATTCCTGCACGATGCGATACAGCGCGATGGCCGCATCGTCGGTCAGCTTGGGCATGTCGTCGGGCAGGCTCACCTCCGTATGCCAGCCGTTGCGCGTGCCGACGTCCTCCGTCAATTGCGAGAGCGCCTCTACCAGACCCAGGTTGAGCAGAATCGTCGGGCGCAGGTCTTCGATCAGGCGGCGCTTGATCTGGATGCCCTGATCCACATGGGCCATCACACGCGTGATCTTTTCGCTCACTGCGGGCTCGCTGGCGTGAATGCGTGAGCGCAGCCAGTGCAGGTCCATCTTGGTGGCGGTGAGGATGGCGCCCAGTTCGTCGTGCAGCTCGCGGGCGAGCCGCGTCTTCTCGTCTTCCGTTACGCGCTGCAAGTGCGCGGCCAGATCGGACAGTTGCCGTGTGCGCTCGCGCACCATGCGGTCGAGTTTCTGGCTTTCCTCTTCAGCCATGTCGCGCTCGCGCTCGGTCAGGGCGAGGCGCTTGGCGTGCTGCAAGCCCAGCACTACCAGCAGGATGATGTTGACCGCCGTGATGAGCGCAATGCCGTAACGCGACAGCGCCAGATCGCGCTCGGCGTGCTCAAGGCTGCGGGCCACGGTGGCAATTTCGCGCTGGCGGAGCCGGTCCAGACCCTGCCGCACCGCTTCCATCGAGGCCTTGCCGAAATCGGTGCGCACGAGATCGAGCGCCACTTCAAGGTCACGCTTGCCGTAGATCAGCGTGAGTTCCATCTCGGTGAGCTTGCGGCTGACCTGGAGCGCTGTCTCCGAGAACAGCTTGAGCGCATCCGGATCGTTGGCGTAGTGATCACGGATTTCTGCCATCAACGCATGAATATGCGGAATGGCCTTGTTGTACGGATCGAGGTATTCGTCCTTGCCCGTGAGCAGGAAACCGCGCTGCCCAGCCTCGGCGTTCACCAGTTCGGCAAGCAGTTCGTTGATGGCGGTTTCAGCCTGCTGCGACTGAATCACCTGCCGATAGCCCTGGCTCAGGCGGATGTTGCCCGTCTCCGAGGCAATCAGCACCCCGAGCGTCAGCAGAATGCCGCCGGCGAGCAGCAGAGTGGAGCGCAAGGATGACCGCATGGCATGCAGACCCATAGGAAACGCGTCAAACCGCCCGACGCGGCGCGCGTTGCGTTTGTGTTTTTTTGGCAATTCGGATGATACCGCGTGGGCGCCCCGGGCGACACTTCGGGCGCACCCCGGTCAGGCACGCGATGTGCGTGGGAGTACGCCACAGGGCGCCGGCCTCACGCAATGTGCGGCTGCCCTGCATCCCATCCATCCGAATCGGAGACGACAACATGCTGAAATGGGCACTCATCTTCGCCATCATTTCCCTGGTGGCCGGCGTGCTGGGCTTTACCGGCATTGCCGCAGGCGCGGCGAGTATCGCCAAGGTCCTGTTCTTCATCTTCGTGGTGCTGTTCGTGCTGTTTCTGGTGTTGGGCGTCACGGTCTTCAAGGCCGTCGATTAGCGCAGACAGCCCAGGCGCAGGCGCGGCCCGTGTCTTGCTAAGCCATTGACATGCGGCCCGCTTTCGCAAGCGCCGAAATTGCACCCGAACCAACCGCGCCGCCGGTGTGTCTCCCGCGGCGCCACGATGAGGAACTTCACCATGTCACTGTTTGCCAGCCAACGCGTCCGCAGCCGAATCGATGACGTCAATGATCGGGCCCACCGCGCCATGAACAGCGCCAGCGACGCCGTGGACCACGCCCGGTACGCCGCTCGCCCCGCCGTGGAAGACGTGCAAAGCCTGCTGCGCTCCCTTGAAAATGCCATCCATACACTGACCGACGAAGGCAGTGCCGAGGCCAGCCGGGCCCGCCGGACGCTGCATGCGCGCGCGGACCAACTGCGCCAGGCCGCCAACGACCGGGCCCATCAAGCCCGCGAACGCATGGACTGGGCACTCGATCGCACCGAAGAAACCATTACTGCGGCGCCGTTCAAGTCAGTGGGTGTCGCCGTGGCGATTGGCGCGGCGATCGGGCTGGTCGTGGCGCTGGCCGGCGGCAGCAGCCGGCGCGACGCCAACGAATAAACCCACCTCGCCAATCACCCCGCAGGAGCAAACCCATGAGCCGGACCAACGTCGCCGCCCCCTCGGAAAGCGGCTTCCTCACCGACATCAAGACCTTGCGCGAACGTGCCCGCAAGCACATCGAGGAAGGCGCGGTGACCGAAGACTACAAAGCCGATCGGGAAACCGTGCTGCGGCTGCTGAACGAGGCGCTGGCCACGGAACTGATCTGCGTGCTGCGCTACCGGCGCCACCACTTCATGGCCAAGGGCATCAATGCAGAACCGATCGCCGCAGAATTTCTCGTGCACGCCAACGAGGAACAGGCGCACGCCGACAGCATCGCCACGCGCATCGTGCAACTGGGCGGCGAGCCCAACTTCAATCCGGAAGGCCTGTCCACGCGAAGCCATTCTGAATACGTGGAAGCCGATGGCCTGGTCGACATGATCAAGGAAAACCTGGTGGCCGAGCGCATCGCAATCGACAGCTATCTGGAGATGATCCGCTACATCGGGGACCGAGACCCCACCACGCGACGCGTGCTGGAACAGATCCTGTCCGTGGAAGAGGAACACGCGGACGAGCTGTCCGACATGCTGCACGATCAATAACGCCAGCGTACGCAAACGCAGTAGACGAGACACCGGCCAACGCGCCAGCCCCCTCCCCCGCTCCCGGCCCGATGTGGCCGGATGCCCGGACCGCCCCGTTTGGCGGCCGGGCATTTTTTTGGCCTGCGCCGAAGCTCAGACGCCCCAGAGCACGCTGGACTTCTCGACCAGCGATTCTTCCAGCATGTGAAGCAACGGATAGGCGCGCTGGCCGAGGTGCGGCGGCTCTTCTTCGCCGTTTTCGTCCAGGTCCGTCGCCGACAGTTCGGCCACCTTGATATGTGCCTGGTGCGTGTCGTCCTTGATGGCGCGCTTGAGGCGATCGATGGCGTGAGGCATTTCTTCGGGCGTGATGACACCGCGCTCGCCCAGCGTCTTGCCGATCACGCCGAGCAGCACCATGGCGAGATCCTTCTGCATCGAGAATTTTTGCGAAGCGTGCGAAGTAAAGGTGATCATGATTTCTTGTTTCCCTTGGTTGGGTGGGGGAGCCGCAGATTGCCATGACTGGGGGCGGATACCTCTGAGACCGCGGCTCACCTGATAAAATTTCGTACTTTTCCCCGAACAACGCAACTGGCGGCGCCGGAACTGGATTTCAATCCATTTCAGCACTGTCGGCGTCATGGTTTCTTTATGCTGCCCTCCCACAAACAGACGATCGCCCAATTGTTGTCCGACGCCGTCGGCTCCCTGCTGCCCGAGGGCCAAGCCCGACCGGAGATCGTCCTGGAGCGCCCCAAGCAGGCCGCGCATGGCGACATCGCCTGCAACGTCGCGCTGCAGCTCGCCAAGCCGCTGGGCACCAACCCGCGCGAGTTGGCCGGCAAGATCGCCGATGCCATCCGCGCCGATGCCCGCGGCCAGCGCCTGGTCTCGGCCGTGGAAATCGCCGGCCCCGGCTTCATCAACCTGCGCCTGTCGGCCGCTGCGCGTGCCGACGTGATTGCCGCCGTGTTTGCCGAAGGCGACCGCTACGGCGCCGCCAACACGCATGACGGCGCACCGGTGCTGGTGGAGTTCGTCTCGGCCAACCCGACGGGCCCGCTGCACGTCGGCCACGGCCGCCAGGCCGCGCTGGGCGATGCGCTGGCGAGCCTGCTCGACTGGCAGGGCCACAAGGTCCACCGCGAGTTCTATTACAACGACGCCGGCGTCCAGATCCACAACCTGGCCGTCTCCGTCCAGGCCCGCGCGCGCGGCTACAAGCCCGGCGACGCCAACTGGCCCGAAGCCGCCTACAACGGCGACTACATTGCCGACATCGCCGCGGATTACCTCGCCGGTAAGACCGTACGCGCCTCCGATGGCGAACCCGTGACGGGCGAGCGCGATGTGGAGAACATCGAAGCCATCCGCCGCTTTGCCGTCACGTATCTGCGCAACGAGCAAGACATCGACCTGCAGGCCTTCGGCGTGAAGTTCGACCGTTACTACCTGGAATCGTCGCTCTACACCGAAGGCAAGGTGCAGCAGACGGTGGACGCACTCGTCGCTGCCGGCAAGACGTACGAGCAGGAAGGCGCGCTGTGGCTGCGCACGACCGACGATGGCGACGACAAGGACCGCGTCATGCGCAAGTCCGACGGCGCCTACACCTACTTCGTGCCCGACGTTGCGTACCACACGACCAAGTGGGGCCGCGGCTTCACGCAGGTCATCAACGTCCAGGGCAGCGACCACCACGGCACGATCGCCCGCGTGCGCGCCGGCCTGCAGGGCCTGAACATCGGCATCCCGAAGGGCTATCCGGACTACGTCCTGCACAAGATGGTCACGGTGATGAAGGACGGCGCCGAGGTCAAGATTTCCAAGCGCGCCGGCTCGTACGTGACCGTGCGCGACCTGATCGAATGGTCCAACGGTGACGCTGAATCGGAAGCCGGCGTCGACACCATCCGCGCCTGCGTGGACGCCGGTGAGCCGAACTGGCCCGCGCGCTTCACGCGTGGCCGCGACGCCGTGCGCTTCTTCCTGCTGTCGCGCAAGGCCGATACCGAATTCGTCTTCGACGTGGACCTCGCGCTCAAGCAGAGCGATGAGAACCCGGTGTACTACGTGCAATACGCCCACGCGCGCATCTGCTCGGTGTTCGAACGCGCCGGCGTTGATCCTGCCTCGCTCACCAACGCTGATCTGGCTGCGGTGACGGGGCCGGACGTCAGCCTGCAGGCGACAGCCCTGGTGCAACGCCTGGCCGCATTCCCCGACATGTTGGCCGACGCCGCACGTGAGCTGGCCCCGCACGCCGTAGCCTTCTACCTGCGCGACCTGGCAGGCGATTTCCACGCGTTCTACAACGCCGATCGCGTGCTGGTCGATGACGAGGCCGTCAAGCGTGCCCGTCTGGCGCTCCTGGCCGCCACGCGTCAGGTGCTGCGCAACGGGTTGGCGGTGATCGGCGTGTCCGCGCCGCAAAAGATGTAAACGCGCACGATTTGGCATCACACGGCGCTCTTATAATCGGGCGCTTCTAGAAGGATCGACATGGCACGCAATACGCAATCTTCCCGTGCCCGCTCGCAACGGGGCGGCACGTTTCTGGGTCTGGTGCTGGGCTTGATCGTCGGTTTGGCGATCGCCGTGGTGGTGGCGGTGTACATCACCAAGGCCCCGGTACCGTTCGTGTCGCGTGGCGGCGCGCAACCCAAGCCGAGCGAAGCGGGCAACGTGGTCAACACGCTTCCGGCGCCGGTGCAACCCGCGCCGCAGGCCAGCGCCCCGCAGGCGGCGGACCCGAACGCGCCGCTGTGGAGCCGCGTGCCGGCCAAGCCGGTCGATCAGACCGCCGAGCAGAACAACCCGCCGCCGGGCATCACCATTCACCCGGCCCAGCCGGGCTCGACCCCGCAGGTGGCAAGCGCACCGGGCGCCAAGCCGCCCAAGCCGCCGGTCACCGCCTCCAACGAGAAGCCGGTGACGGACCCGATTGCCGAGATTGCTCGCCAGGATGCCGCCAAGACCGGCTATTTCCTGCAAGTTGGCGCTTACAAATCCGCCGAAGACGCTGAGCGCCAGAAGGGCAACCTGGCCATGCAAGGCTTTGAAGCCAAGGTGACGCAGCGCGAGGTGAACGGCGCCACGATGTATCGCGTGCGCCTGGGGCCGTTCAACTCGCTCGACGAGATGACCGCCGTGCGCAGCCGCCTGCAATCGACGGGCGTGGAATCGTCGGTCATCCGCTTCGCCCGCCAGTAACGTGAAGTCTGTGCAGCCCGCTTTGAACCCCGCGGGCTGTGATCGGTCAGAAACCTGAGATTCAGTTACGCTGACAGCCGCGTCGAGCGGTTCCGCACGCGAATTCGCTGGTTTTTCCGTTGCTTTGTCCAGTTCGTCGTCTAATCCGTCGTCCATTCACCATGAAAAAACTCGCTGCTTTCCTGATCGCCCTCGCTACCGGCGCCGGCCTCCTGATGACCGCACCGGCCAACGCCGCGCCGACCGCCGGCAAGGAATACAAAGTGCTGCAAACGCCGCAGCCCGTGCCCGCAGGCAAGATCGAAGTGACGGAGTTCTTCTGGTACGGCTGCCCGCACTGCTACGACTTTGAAAACACCTGGACGGCATGGGTCGCCAAGCAAGGCAAGGACGTGGTGATCAAGCGCGTGCCCGTGGCTTTCAATGCCAAGCTGGAGCCGCATACCCGCATCTATTACACGCTGGAAGCGCTGGGCAAGCTCGACGCCAAGGACGCCAGCGGCAAGACGCTGCATGACCGCGTGTTCGACCAGCTGCACAAAAACTACCGCTCGATGTCCGAGCTGGACGACATCGCCAAGTTCATGGCCGCCAACGGCGTCGATGAGAAGCAATTCCGCGACACTTACAACTCGTTCAGTGTGAACGCCAATACCAAACGCGCTGCGCAACTGGCCGATCAGTACAAGATCGAAGGCGTGCCGACCGTGGTCGTGCAGGGCAAGTACACCACCTCGCCGGCAGATGCAGGCAGCAACGTGGGCGCGGCCCAAACGCTCGACTATCTCGTCGACCAGGTGCGCAACCGCAAGATGTGACGGGTTGCCGCGTTTCCGGGCCTCTGCCCGGGCGTGACACCGCCATCGACGCCCGCCCCTGTGCGGGCGTTTTTTGTGCGTCGGCCTTCTTCACATCTTCACACCAACAGGACATCGACATGAGCGAGATCGTCTTCATCACGGGCGCTTCCAGCGGGATCGGGCAGGCACTGGCACGGCAGTACGCAGCGCAGGGCGCCAAGATCGGGCTGGTCGCACGGCGGGTCGACGCGCTCCATGCGTTTGTGCAGACGCTGCCCGCCGGTCTCCAGGGCCGCTGCCATTGCTACGCGGCCGACGTGCGCAGCGCCGATTCAATGCGCGACGTGGCCAACGCCTTTATCGCCACAGTGGGGCTGCCCGATGTCGTGATCGCCAACGCCGGCATCTCGGTCGGCACGGACTTGCGCGAACCCGGCGACCTGAAAGCCTTTGCCGCCGTGATGGACACCAACTGGATGGGCGTGCTCAACACGTTCCAGCCATTCGTCACGCCGATGCTGGCACGCGCCAAGCCTGGGCAGCCTGGCGGGACGCTGGTCGGCATTGCCAGCGTTGCCGGCGTGCGCGGGCTGCCGGGTGCTGCCGCGTACAGCGCGTCCAAATCGGCGGTGATCAAGCTGATGGAGAGCCTGCGCGTGGAGTTCCGCCCGCTTGGCCTGCGCGTGGTGACGATCGCCCCCGGCTACATCCAGACGCCGATGACCGAACACAATCCGTATCCGATGCCCTTCCTGATGCCGGTGGACCGCTTTGCACAGAAAGCCGTGAATGCGATCCATCGCGGCGTGCGCTTCACGGTGCTGCCATGGCAGATGGGCATCGTCGCCAAGCTGCTGCACGTGCTGCCGCGCGTGCTGTATGACTTTGCGTTTGCGCGCGCCGGGCGCAAACCCCGCAACCCCGAGATTTCGTCATGACTTACACCGATGCGGCTGGCATCGCGCACGCGCCCGTCGACACCACACCGCGTATCGCCAGCCTGGTCCCTTCGATTACCGATCTGCTGTTCTCGCTCGACCTGGGCGATCAGCTCGTCGCCCGCACCGGCTTCTGCATCCACCCACGCGACGCGGTGCGCAACGTACCGAAGGTGGGCGGCACCAAGACCGTCAAACTCGACAAGCTGCGCGAGCTGGCCCCCACGCACGTCATCGTCAACATTGACGAGAACACGCGCCCGACCGTCGACAAGCTGCGCGAGTTCATCCCACACATCGTCGTCACGCATCCTTGTTCGCCGGAAGACAACCTCGCGCTATACCAACTGCTGGGCGGTATCTTTCGCCGCGAAGCGCAGGCGCAGACGTTGTCGGATGCGCTCACGCAGGAGCTGGAGGCGGTGCGCAGCCGCCACTTCCTGCCGCACCGCGTGCTGTATGCCATCTGGCAAGACCCGTGGATGACGGTGTCGCGCGACACGTACATCTCGCGCATGCTCAAGCTCGTCAACTGCCATACATGGCCCGACGACCCGGCGCCCGTGCAATGCGGCACCGACAAGAGCGGCGATTGCGCCCGCCCCAACCGGCCCGACACGCGCTACCCGACGTTCCGCTGGAGCGATGATGTCGTACGCAACATCGACTGCGTGCTGCTCTCCACCGAGCCTTACAGCTTTACCGAAGAGCATGTCGACGCGCTGGAAAAGCAGATCGGCAAGCCGGTTTATCTCGTCGATGGCGAAATGGTGTCGTGGTACGGCAGCCGCGCAATCGAGGGTGTGCGATACCTGGGGCAATTTGCGAAGACCCTGCGTTAGGGTTGAATCATCCGGCCGCAGCCAAAAAAGAACCCGCCAGTTGGCGGGTTTTTCGTTGGCCGGAGCGACACGTTATCGCACAAACCCATAGTCGTACTCCACCTTGGCAATGCGCAGGTGGTACGACGCATACCATTGGTCACGCCCCAGCTTCTGCGCGGCAAGGTGGTCGCTCTGGTTCTTCCACTCGCGAATGGCCTCCAGCGACGACCAGTACGACACGGTGATGCCCGGCCGCCCCTGGTCGCCGGCCAGTTCATCGCGCACGGATTCAATGCCGAGAAAGCCCGGCATGCTGCGCGCCAGTTCCACCATGCGGTCGGCCATCGCGCCATAGCCGTTGTCGCCGTCGGTGCGGGTGGAAGCGAAGATCACGGCGTAATAGGGCGCAGTCGGCGTTTGCGCGGGAAACGGCAGGAGGACGGCGCTGTCGTCGAGAACGTCATGCTGGTCAGCCATGGTCGGCTCCGGTGAAGGGCACGGGTTGTTGAGTTTATGCAGCTACGTGGAATCGAACGATACCGTCAGCGCCGGTTTCGCGCACCAGTTCGCCTTGATGCCACAACGCATGCAGGTGGGCAAGCGCCTCGCCCATCGCGAAGGTCATCTGGTGTACGTCAAACTGACGCTTGAAGATGACGTTGACGATGTCGCGTGCCGATTGCGGCGCGGCCTTGCACGCAGCCAACGTTTCGGCCAGGCGATCCGCATGGTGGTCGCGCAGTTGCTGGATGCGCGTATGCAACCCGCGGAACGGCCGTCCGTGCGACGGGAGGATCAGCACATCCGCCGGCAGCGGCTCGTATTTGCCCAGCGAATCCAGATACAGCGTGAGCGAATCCGCCTCGGGTTCCAGATCGAACACGCTCACGTTGGTGGAAATGCGCGGCAGGACCATGTCGCCGGAAATCAGCACGTTGGCGTCTTCGCTGTAGAGCGCGACGTGCTCGGGCGCATGGCCGAAGCCTGTGATGACACGCCATGTGTGCTCGCCGATGGAGACGACATTGCCGTCCATCAGGCGGCGGTACTGGCTGGGTACGCCCGGCACGAGCGTGCTGTAGTAATCCTTGCGGTTGCGGATGCCTTCGATGGAGGTCGGGTCCGTCAAGCCGTGGCGCTCGAAATGACGGGCGGCAAATTCGCCGCCGGCGTTCGACGCGCCGGTGCCGCCCACCAGCATGCGCGCGAAGGCGTAGTCGCCGAGGCTCATCCACAGGCGCACATTCCAGCGTTTTTGATCGCCGCCTTCGCACAGCCAGTTCGACAGGCCGACGTGGTCCGGGTGACAGTGCGTGACCAGCACACGCAGCACCGGCAGGCCGTCGAGGTGGTTCGCGAAGATCGTTTCCCAGTACCCGCGAATCGCTTCGTGGTTGATGCCGCAATCGATGATTGTCCAGCCGTCCTGCTCGTCCTGCCGATCACGCAGCAGCCACAGGTTGATGTGATCGAGCGCAAACGGCAGCGGCATGCGCAGCCAGTAGACGCCGGGGGCGACTTCAAACCGCGTGCCGCCTTCGGGAAGCGTGTCGCCAAAGGGATAGTCGAGTTGGTGTTCGAGCGCGTTCATGTGGATGGGGTCTCGGTCGCCGCCCTTGGGTGCTCCGGGGCGGTCTTTGCGATTGCGGTTTGGCGCTATTGACGCTAACGTAAACGTCAATTCGCCACCGGTCATCCATCTTAAGCGAAAACTTAATGTCGCCGCCCGGCGTGCATGCACCATCACACCTCTGCCGTTACTCCGTTCCTCGCCGTATGTCTGCCTCCACTCCGTCTGCCGCTGCTGCGCTCGCCGCCGATCTTGAATCGGGCGATGCCGGCGCGCTTGCCGACGCAAGCTTCACCATTACCGACCTTGCCCGCGAGTTCGACATCACGCCGCGCGCCATTCGCTTCTATGAAGACCAGGGACTGCTGGCGCCGGATCGCCAGGGCCCGGGCGGGCGTCGCCGGGTGTATTCGGCCGGCGAGCGCACGCGCCTGAAGCTGACCCTGCGCGGCAAGCGGCTCGGCCTGTCGCTGGGCGAGATCAAGGAGATCCTGGATCTGTATGAATCGCCGCGCGATACGGTGCCGCAGCTGGAACGCTTCCTGGCGTCGCTGGCGCAGCACCGCGCGGTGCTCACGCAGCAATTGGAAGATCTGAACGCCCAACTGGCCGAGATCGACCAGCACGAGCGCCAGTGCCGCCGCTTGCTGGAAGATGCGCAGGGCGGCACGGGCAAGCCGCCCAAGCGGCGCAAGGCCGCCTGATTCCGCAAATCTACGTAACGACCGGTCATTGACGTTTACGTAAACGTCAATACAATACGCAACACCTTGAAACACCCTTCCGGCCCCGGCGCGACCGCCACAAGCGGCGTACACCGCACTAGGCCAGACCCCTTACTCAGAGACACGAGCGGCCCCCGCCGCGCCCAAGGAGACCACCATGATTGATCTGCCCGGCCTGAAATTCGACTTGGGCGAAGACATCGAGATGCTGCGCTCGGCCGTGCGCGATTGGGCGCAGGGCGAGCTGGCACCGCGTGCCGGCGAAATCGACCGCACCGACCAGTTCCCGATGGACGCGTGGCGCAAGATGGGCGAGTTGGGCGTGCTCGGCATCACGGTGGCAGAGGAGTACGGCGGTGCCAACATGGGCTACCTGGCGCACATGATCGCCATGGAAGAAATCAGCCGCGCCTCAGCGTCGGTCGGCCTGTCGTACGGCGCACACTCGAACCTGTGCGTAAACCAGATCCACCGCAACGGCACGGCGGCCCAGAAAGCCAAGTACCTGCCCAAGCTGGTTTCCGGCGAGTGGGTGGGCGCCCTGGCGATGAGCGAGCCGAATGCCGGGTCGGATGTCGTCAGCATGAAGCTGCGCGCGGAACTGAAAGGCGACCGCTACGTGCTCAACGGCACCAAGATGTGGATCACTAACGGCCCCGACTGCGACGTGCTGGTCGTCTACGCCAAGACCGAGCCCGAACTTGGCGCGCGCGGCATGACGGCGTTCATCGTCGAGAAGGGCATGAAGGGTTTCTCTGTTGCGCAGAAGCTGGACAAGCTCGGCATGCGCGGCTCGCACACGGGCGAGCTGGTGTTCGAGAACGTGGAAGTGCCGGTGGAGAACATCCTCGGCCAGGAAAACGGCGGTACCAAGGTGCTGATGAGCGGCCTGGATTACGAGCGCGCGGTGCTCTCCGGTGGCCCGATCGGCATCATGCAGGCCTGCATGGACGTGGTCACGCCGTACATCCACGATCGCAAGCAGTTCGGCCAGAGCATTGGCGAGTTCCAGCTCATCCAGGGCAAGATGGCCGACATGTACACCACGCTGCAGGCCTGCCGCGCCTATCTGTACACGGTCGGCAAGAACCTCGACTCTTTGGGGCGCGACCACGTGCGCCAGGTGCGCAAGGACTGCGCCGGCGTGATCCTCTACACCGCCGAGAAGGCCACGTGGATGGCCGGCGAAGCCATCCAGATCCTGGGCGGCAACGGCTACATCAACGAATTCCCGGTCGGCCGCCTGTGGCGCGACGCCAAGCTGTACGAAATTGGCGCCGGCACGTCGGAAATCCGCCGCATGCTGATCGGCCGGGAGCTGTACGCAGAGACGATGTAACGGGCGGGATCAGGCGGGCTGGCGGCACGGGGCCATCAGCCAAACGGATAAGGAGGCGCAACGGTTTCAGGACGCGAACACGGCACCGAAGACCCTACAATCTAGGTCTGCCTGGTTTGCTGGTTTCGCCGCTTCCCTGCCTCTCCCCGCGCACACGCCATGTCCCATTTCCCAAAGCTCCTCTCGTCGCAGATCGCCTTTGACGTCGCCCGTACGATGCTCGACGGCTTCGACAAGCACTATCGCTTGTTCCGCGAGGTGAGCGTACAGGCCAAGACTGCGTTCGAGACCGGGGACTGGGCGGGCCTGCAGCAACTGCAGCGCGACCGCATCGCCTACTACGACGAACGCGTGCGCGAAGCGTCGGTCATCCTCGAAGACGAATACGACGCCGAGAACATCGACGACGAGATCTGGCGCCAGATCAAGCTGCATTTCATCGGCCTGCTGACCAACCATCACCAGCCCGAGTGCGCCGAGACTTTCTTCAACTCGGTTTGTACGCGCATCCTGCATCGCTCGTACTTCAACAACGATTTCATCTTCGTGCGCCCGGCCATCTCGACGGAATACATCGAGAACGAAGAGTCGCCCACCAAGCCGACGTACCGCGCCTATTACCCCGGCACGCGCGACGGCCTGGGCGCCTGCTTCGAGCGTATCGTCCACAACTTCCAGCTCAACGCGCCGTTTGAAGATCTGGAGCGCGACATCGGCTACATCGTGCGCGCGGTGGGCGAGCATTTCGGCGACTTCCGCATCGCACCGAATTTCCAGATCCATGTGCTGTCGTCGCTGTTCTTCCGCAACAAGGCGGCGTACATCATCGGGCGCGTGATCAACGGCGACAAGACGTTCCCGCTGGCCGTGCCAATCCTGCGCAATGCCGCGGGCCAGCTCTCGCTCGACACAGTGTTGCTGCGGCAAGAACAGTTGCTCATCCTGTTCTCGTTCACGCACTCGTATTTCATGGTGGACATGGAGATTCCGTCTGCCTACGTGACCTTCCTGCGTGACCTGATGCCGCGCAAGCCGCGCGCCGAAATCTATACCTCGCTCGGCTTGCAGAAGCAGGGCAAGAACCTGTTCTATCGCGACTTCCTGCACCACCTGCAGCATTCATCGGACAAGTTCATCATCGCGCCCGGCATCCGGGGCCTGGTGATGCTGGTGTTCACGCTGCCCTCGTACCCGTACGTGTTCAAGGTCATCAAAGATTACTTCCCGCCGCCCAAGGAAACCACGCGCGAGCTGATCAAGAGCAAGTACCAGCTTGTGAAGCGCCACGACCGCGTGGGGCGCATGGCCGATACGCTGGAGTATTCCGACGTGGCCTTCCCGCTCTCGCGCTTTGATGAAGACCTCATCAAGGAGCTGGAGAAGCACGCGCCGTCGATGGTTGAATACCAGCGCAGCGATGACGGCGGTGAGGAGATCGTCATCCGCCATGTCTACATCGAGCGCCGCATGACACCGCTGAACATCTGGCTGCACGAAGGCACCGATGCGCAGGTCGAGCACGGCATCATCGAATACGGCAACGCCATCAAGGAACTCATCGCCGCGAACATCTTCCCCGGCGACATGCTGTACAAGAACTTTGGCGTGACGCGCCACGGCCGCGTGGTCTTCTACGACTACGACGAGATCGAATACCTCACCGACTGCAACATCCGCACCGTTCCCCAGCCGCGGACCGAAGAAGAAGAAATGTCCGGCGAGGTCTGGTACAGCGTCGGCCCGCACGACATTTTTCCGGAGACGTATCGCACGTTCCTGCTTGGCGACCCGCGCGTGCGCGAAGCCTTCCTCAAGCACCACGCAGATTTCTTCGAAGCCTCCATGTGGCAGGGGTACAAGGAGCGCCTGCTCTCCGGGCAGATGCACGATTTCTACGCGTATGACGCAGCCGAACGCTTCGTCAATCGCTACGGCGCGAGCGCGCCCGACAACGCAGCCCAAGACAACACGACGCTGCCGCAGCGCGCCGCCGCTTAACCCTTTAACACGACGGGAAACCATGCCACATCGCATCAAAGAGCTGTTCGAGAACAACCGGAAGTGGGTCGAGCGCGTCCACGCTGAAGACCCGGCTTTCTTCTCCAATCTGGCCAACCAGCAGAACCCGGAATACCTCTGGATCGGCTGCTCGGATTCGCGCGTGCCTGCCAACCAGATCATCGGTCTGCCGCCGGGCGAGGTGTTCGTCCACCGCAACATCGCCAACGTGGTGGTGCACTCGGACCTGAACTGCCTGTCGGTGCTGCAGTTTGCGGTGGAAGTGCTGAAGATCCGCCACATCACGGTGGTGGGCCACTACGGCTGCTCCGGTGTGAAGGCCGCCCTGACAAAGCAACGTTTCGGACTGGCCGACAACTGGATTCGTCACGTGCGTGACGTGGCCGAGCAACACGAAACGTATCTCGGCACGGTGGTCCGCGAGCAGGATCAGCATGACCGGCTGTGTGAGCTGAACGTGATCCACCAGGTGAATAACGTGTGCCTGACGACGATCGTGCAGGACGCTTGGGATCGCGGGCAGCCGCTGACCGTTCACGGTTGGATTTACGGCGTGAAGGACGGGATGTTGCGCAACCTGGGGATGGCGGCGAGCTCCAATGAGGAACTTCATGCTCAGCTTGGTGAGGCTTGGCTGAATTATGGGAAGGAAGGGAGTACGCCTAGTCCGGTGGGGTTTTGATTTTTTGTGTGTTTGGGGTGGGTTGTTTTTTGGTGGTCCATCCCTTGTTTCATCCCCTGCCGGGGCTGACTCACTTTTCTTTGTCTTGCCAAAGAAAAGTAAGCAAAAGAAAGGCGCGCCCGAGATGGCGACTTCCCCTTGAATTTATGTCGCAGAGAGGGAGGGGAGGCAAACTCGCTTCGCTCAGACAGGCCTCCCCTCTTTTTCCTCTCTGCAACAGAAATTCAAGGCGCCATCTAGGGCAGGGTACGGCCACACCATCGAAGTGCAAGCTCAGTAGTGGGTATGCGGCAAGACGCAAGGTGAAGCGAGCAGAAAAGAGCAACAAACAAGAGCCTGATGGGGCCTGTGGAACGATGGTTTGGTCTTTGACGTTCCTGCCCTAGATGGCGCCTTGAATTTTTGTAAGCGGGCGGAAACAAGACGGGAAACTGTTTGAGCGCAGCGAGTTTTTCCCGTCTCCGCCCGGTTACGAAAATTCAAGGAGGGGGTCGCCATCTTGGGCGCGCCTTTCTTTGCTTACTTTCTTTGGCAAGACAAAGAAAGTGAGTCGGGCCCGGCAGGGCACGAAACGGAGATGGACCAACAAGGCCCGCCCACCAGCGAGAGACACATAAACCCTGCACCACAAGTGCAGAACCATGTCCAAAGCACAGTTCCAGGAGATTGCAGCAATGTCCGACCGCATCGTCATCGCCTCCGCCGCCCGTACCCCGATGGGCGCCTTCCAGGGCGAACTCGCCAGCCTCACTGCCCCACAACTCGGCGCCGCTGCCATCCGCGCGGCAGTCGAGCGTGCGGGCTTGAAGCCGGAACAGATTGAAGAAGTCATCATGGGCTGCGTCCTGCCTGCGGGGCAGGGGCAAGCGCCGGCACGTCAGGCCGCACTGGGCGCGGGCCTGCCGCTGTCAGTCGGCTGCACGACAGTCAACAAGATGTGTGGTTCGGGCATGCGCGCCGCCATGAATGCGTATGACGCGCTGCTCGCAGGGTCGCTGGACGTTGTGGTTGCGGGCGGCATGGAAAGCATGACCAACGCGCCGTACCTGATCCCGAAAGGCCGCGGCGGCTACCGCATCGGCCATGGCATGATCTACGACCACATGATGCTCGACGGCCTGGAAGACGCTTATGACAAGGGCCGCGCGATGGGCACCTTCGGCGAGGACTGCGCCGAGAAATACGGCTTCACGCGCGAGGCCCAGGACCACTTCGCGATGACATCCGTGCGCCGCGCGCAGGAGGCCACCGAATCCGGCGCGTTCCGTTGGGAGATCACGCCCGTCACGGTGTCGAGCAAAGCCGGCGACACCGTCATCGACACCGATGAAGGCCCGCGCCGCATCAAGGTCGACAAGATCCCCTCGCTCAAGCCCGCCTTCAAGAAAGACGGCACGGTGACGGCCGCGTCGTCTTCGTCGATCAACGATGGCGCAGCTGCGCTGGTGATGATGCGCGAGTCGACTGCCAAGCAACTCGGCATCACGCCGCTGGCGGTGATGCTGGGCCACACCACGCACGCGCAAGAGCCGAGCTGGTTCACCACGGCGCCGGTCACGGCCATCGACAAGCTGTTCAAGAAGCTCGCCTGGAACTCAGGCAACGTTGACCTGTTCGAGATCAACGAGGCGTTTGCCGTGGTGCCGATGGCCGCCATGCACGACCTGCGCATCCCGCACGAAAAAGTGAACGTGAACGGCGGCGCGTGCGCGCTGGGCCATCCGATCGGCGCATCGGGCGCACGCTTGATCGCGACGCTGCTGGGCGCGCTGCGACACCGCGGCGGCAAGCGCGGCGTGGCAAGCCTGTGCATCGGCGGCGGTGAAGCCACGGCTGTCGGCATCGAACTCTACTAAGGCACGCGCATGACGAACGCAACGTCGCGCCGCACGCGCACCGCGCTCATCCTGGGCGCGTCGCGCGGCATCGGCCTGGAAACGGTCAAGCAATACCGTGCGGATGGCTGGCGCGTGATTGCCACCGTGCGCACGCAAGAGGCCGCCCAGGCGCTGCAGGCTCTGGGCGCCGAGACCCACGTGCTGGACCTGACCGACGCCAACGCCGTCGCCGGCCTGGCGTGGAAGCTCGACGGCGAAGCGCTGGACGTGGCGATCTACGTGGCGGGCATCTACGGCCCGCGCACGCAGGGCGCCACGCCCGTCAGCCAGGCGGATTTCGATGCCGTGATGCACACCAACGTGTGGGCGCCGATGGGCGTGCTGCCTGCGGTGCTGCCGATGGTGGAAGCCGGACGCAATGGTGCGGACGAACCTGGCGGCGTGCTCGCCGTCATCTCCAGCCGCATGGGCAGCATTGGCGACATGACAGGCAACGGCGGCTGGCTGTATCGCGCCAGCAAGGCGGCGGTGAATGCCGTGCTGCGCGGGGTGTCCATCGACGCCAAGAACGCCACGTGCCTGACCTTCCACCCCGGCTGGGTACAGACCGACATGGGCGGCGCGGGCGCGGCCATCACGGCGCAGGAAAGCGTGGCCGGCATCCGCCGCGTGATTGCCGGCGCCGCGCGCGCTGACAACGGCGGGTTCCGCAACTACGACGGCAGCGTCATTGAATGGTGAGGCCGGAACGATGCTGCTGACCCAAGAGCAAGAAATGATTCGCGACGCCATCCGCACCTTCGTGCGCGAGGCGATCACCCCGCACGCAGCCGCATGGGACCGCGATGCAACGTTCCCGAAAGACGTGCACCGCCAACTGGGCGAACTGGGCGCCTATGGCGTGGCCGTGCCGGAAGAACTGGGCGGCGCGGGACTCGACTACCTGTCGCTTGCGCTGATCCTGGAAGAAATTGCTGCCGGCGACGGCGGCACCTCCACCGTCATCAGCGTGAACAACTGCCCCGTGTGCAGCATGCTGATGGCGTTTGCGAACGACGCGCAGAAGCAGCAGTGGCTCGTGCCGCTGGCGCGCGGCGAGATGCTCGGCGCGTTCTGCCTGACCGAGCCGCATGTCGGCTCCGACGCATCGGCGCTGCGCACCACGGCCGTGCGCGATGGCGACCACTGGGTCCTGAACGGCGTCAAGCAGTTCATCACCAGCGGCAAGCATGCCGACGTGGCGATCGTCATGGCCGTGACCGACAAGGCCGCAGGCAAGCGCGGCATCAGCGCATTCCTGGTGCCGACTAACACACAGGGCTACATCGTCGCGCGGCTGGAGGACAAGCTCGGCCAGCACTCGTCAGACACGGCACAGATCGTGTTTGAAGATTGCCGCATCCCCGCCGATTGCCTGCTGGGCGAAGAAGGCGCGGGCTACAAGATGGCGCTGTCCGGGCTGGAAGGCGGGCGAATCGGCATTGCCGCGCAGAGCGTGGGCATGGCGCGTGCGGCCTTTGAAGCCGCGCTGGCGTACGCCAAGGAGCGCGAAAGCTTCGGCCAGCCGCTGTTCGCGCACCAGGCCGTGCAGTTCCGCCTGGCCGAGATGGCCACACGCGTGGACGTAGCACGACAGATGGTCTGGCATGCCGCCAGCCTGAAAGATGCCGGGCTGCCGTGCCTGAAAGAGGCCGCCATGGCCAAGCTCAATGCCAGCGAGATGGCCGAGGGCGTCTGCTCCGATGCCATCCAGGTCTTCGGCGGCTACGGCTACGTCAGTGACTTTCCGGTGGAGCGCATCTACCGCGACGTGCGCGTGTGCCAGATCTACGAAGGCACGAGCGATATCCAGAAGATCTTGATCGCCCGCGCACTGGCGTAGGCATTTTCGGGGAAGGCGCAGCACAACAGGGGAGCACATCATGAACGGGGCCATCGATTTCTACTTCGACTTCTCATCGCCGTACGGCTACTTCGCCAGCACGCGCGTGGAAGAACTCGCCCAGCGGTACAACCGGGCGACGGCATGGCATCCGATCCTGCTGGGGGTCGTGTTCAAAACGACCGGCGGCTCCCCGCTGCCCCAGGTGCCGCTCAAGGGCGATTACGCATGGCGCGATTTCGAGCGCACGGCACGCTTCAACGGCATTGAATACCGCAAGCCGACGCACTTCCCACTGCCCACGCAATACGCAGCGCGCGCCACGCTGTGGGTACACGACCACCACGGCGGCGACCGCGCCATCGACTTTGCGCGTGCGCTTTACCGCGCGCTGTTTGTCGACGACATCAACATTGGCGAACCAGCGGAGGTGATGAAGATTGCCGACGCCATGGGCATCGACGGTGCCGCGCTCAATGCCGGCGCAAGCAGCCAGCAGATCAAGGATCAGCTCAAGGCCGAGATCGACCTGGCCATGTCGCGCGGCGTGTTCGGCTCGCCCTACGTGATCGTCGACGGCGAAGCATTCTGGGGCTTCGACCGCTTTGACCAGATTGAAGCGCTGCTGCGCGACGGACGCATATAAACGACCTTCACGAAAGCGGCGGATGTACCAGCCGCCGCCGACGAACCCTTTACTAAGAACGCATGACTGCAGTGACCTCCCCCGTTTCGAACCACCCCCGCTTTGACGCGATCCTCTTCGATTGCGACGGCGTGCTGGTCGACAGCGAACCCCTCGTCAACCGCCTGATCTGGGAGATGCTGACCGAGCTTGGCATCAACATCAGCCCGGAAGATTCCATCAAGCGCTTCCTGGGCAAGGCCATCCGCGAAGAGCTGGATGCCATTGCCGAGATGCGCGGCGCGCCGCTGCCGCCGAACTGGCTGTCCACCTTCCACGCGCGCCGCAACGCGCTGCTCGAAGCCGAGGTGGAGGCCGTGCCGCATATCGCGCACGCCATCGATGTGCTCTCCAGGCTGGGCCTGCCGATGGCCGTGGCCTCGGGCGCCGATCGCACGAAGGTTGAATTGCAGCTCAACCGCACCGGATTGATCGAGCACTTCCAGCCCACGGACGTGCGCATCTTTTCGGCCACCGAAGTCGCGCGCAGTAAGCCCGCGCCCGACGTGTACCTGCTGGCCGCGAGCAGCCTGGGGGTATCGCCGTCGCGTTGCCTGGTGATCGAAGACAGCCCCACGGGCGTCACCGCCGGGCACGCTGCCGGCATGACGGTGCTGGCATACGCCGGCCGCAATGCGCCGGGCCCGCTGATCGCCGCCGGTGCCACCCGCACGTTTACCGACATGCGCGAACTGCCGGAGCTGCTGGCCTGATGCCTGCCGCACAACCCAAGCCCATCGGGCCGGCCGACACCTGCCCCTGCGGCAACGGCCCCTTTGCGCGCTGCTGCGGCCCCTTCCACGCGGGCGACGCCGCGCCGGCCACGGCCGAGCAACTCATGCGCTCGCGCTACAGCGCTTATGTGCTGGGCGACACGGCGTACCTGCGCCGCACGTGGCATCCGTCCACCTGCCCTGCCGACCTGGAGACGAGCGAGGCAGATGCCACCGCCACGCGCTGGCTCGGCCTGGACGTCAAGCGCCACACGCCGCAAGACGCCACGCATGCGACGGTGGAATTCGTCGCGCGCTACAAGGTGGGCGGCCGCGCGCATCGCCTGCATGAAACGAGCCGCTTCGTCCGCCTGGACGCCAGCGGCGCTGAATCCGCCGAAGGCCGTTGGCTGTACGTTGACGGCACCTTCCCTGACTGAACCGCACCGACCTTCCCGCACTGTTGCCATGCCGACGCTAGAGACCAAGCTGAACCCCCGCGCTGAAGACTTCAAGGCCAACGCCGATGCCATGCGCGCGCTCGTCGCCGACCTGCGCGACAAGGTGGCGCGCATCGCCCAGGGCGGCGGTGAAGACGCCCGCGCCAAGCACCTCGCCCGCGGCAAGCTGCTGCCGCGCGACCGCGTGCAGCAACTGCTCGACCCCGGCACGCCGTTCCTGGAGTTCTCTCAGATGGCCGCGTACGGCATGTATGACGACGCTGCACCGGGCGCCGGCATCATCACCGGCATCGGCCGCATCTCTGGGCAGGAATGCGTGATCGTCTGCAACGACGCCACGGTCAAGGGCGGCACGTATTACCCCATGACGGTGAAGAAGCATCTGCGCGCGCAGGAGATCGCCGAGCAGAACCACCTGCCCTGCGTCTACCTGGTCGACTCGGGCGGCGCCAACCTGCCGAACCAGGATGACGTCTTCCCCGACCGCGATCACTTCGGCCGCATCTTCTACAACCAGGCCAACCTGTCGTCCAAGGGCATTCCGCAGATCGCGGTGGTGATGGGTTCGTGCACAGCCGGCGGCGCGTATGTGCCGGCCATGAGCGACGAATCGATCATCGTCAAGGAACAGGGCACGATCTTCCTGGCGGGCCCGCCGCTGGTGAAGGCGGCCACCGGTGAAGTGGTGAGCGCCGAAGACCTCGGTGGCGCCGATGTGCACACGCGGCTGTCCGGCGTGGCGGATTACTTCGCCAACAACGACTCGCACGCGCTGGCACAAGCGCGCAGCATCGTCGCGCACCTGAACCGCCGCAAGCCGGATCAAGTGCAGATTCATGCGCCAGTCGAACCGCGTTACGCCGCCGAAGAACTCTACGGCGTGATCCCGACCGATACGCGCAAGCCGTTCGACGTGCGTGAAGTCATCGCACGCATCGTCGACGATTCCGCCTTTGACGAATTCAAGGCGCGCTACGGCACGACGCTGGTCTGCGGCTTTGCGCGCATCTGGGGTTACCCGGTCGGCATCATCGCCAACAACGGCATCCTGTTTTCGGAGGCGGCGCTCAAGGGCGCGCACTTCATCGAGCTGTGCTGCCAGCGCAAGATCCCGCTGGTGTTCCTGCAGAACATCACGGGCTTCATGGTCGGCCGCAAGTACGAGAACGAAGGCATCGCCAAGAACGGCGCGAAGATGGTGACGGCGGTGGCGACGGCGCAGGTGCCGAAGTTCACGGTCATCATCGGCGGCTCGTTTGGCGCGGGCAACTACGGCATGTGCGGACGGGCGTATTCGCCGCGCTTCCTTTGGATGTGGCCAAACGCGCGCATCTCGGTGATGGGCGGCGAACAGGCCGCCAGCGTGCTCGCCACCGTGCGCCGCGACGGCATCGAAGCCAAGGGCGGCCAATGGAGCGCGGATGAAGAAGCCGCGTTCAAGGCGCCGATCCGCGATCAGTACGAGCGCCAGGGCCATCCGTACTATGCCAGCGCACGCCTGTGGGACGATGGCGTGATCGACCCCGCCGACACGCGCAGCGTGCTGGGCCTTGGGTTGTCGGCCAGCCTGAACGCACCGATCGGCGACATGAACTTCGGCGTGTTCCGCATGTAAGCGGACCGTCCATCGACTAGGGATTTTGCAGTGAACAGCATTACCGCGCGAACGTGGCGCAGCGCCTTGGCAGCAGTTGGCTGCGCGCTGCTGCTTGCCGCCGCGCATGCGAGCGAAACGGCGCCGCCGGGCATCAGCGAGACCATCGTGGAAGTGCCCAAGTCTGCGGGCATCTTCACGCTCAAGCTTGAGACGACCATCTACAAGCCGGCCGGCGACGGGCCCTTCCCGCTCATCGTGCTCAATCACGGCAAGGCGCGCGGCAAGGCGGCATTCCAGGCGCGTGCCCGTTACAGCGAGCAGGCTGCGGCGCTGGTGGCGCGCGGCTACGTGGTGGCCATCCCGATGCGGCAGGGGTTTTCCAAATCCGGTGGCGCGTATATCGGCAGCGGCTGCAATGTGGAAGCCAACGGCATCATCCAGGCCGAAGACGTGGTGGCCGCGCTCGACTACATGACCGCGCAGCCGTACGTCGACCGCAACCGCATCGTCGTCATGGGCCAGTCGCATGGCGGCCTGACCACACTAGCCTTTGGCACCATCGCCTACCCCGGCGTACGCGGGCTGGTGAACTTTGCCGGCGGCCTGCGCAACGACACCTGTGCCGACTGGGAAGGCAACCTCGTGCGCGCCTTCGAGACGTACGGCCGCCAGTCACGCTACCCCTCGCTCTGGTTCTATGGCGACAACGACAGCTACTGGCCCAAGCCGATGCCCGACAAGATGTTCGCGGCCTACACCAGTGCCGGCGGCAAAGGTCGGCTGGTGGATTTCGGCAACTTCAAGAGCGACTCGCACGGCATGTTTGCAAGCCATGCAGGGCTTGCCATCTGGCTGCCGCAAGTCGATGCCTTCCTACGTGAGCTCGGTCTGCCGGCAGGCCCGGTTCAAGCGGCGGCCCCCGGCAGCAACGCTGAAGCCTCCGGCGCAGACGACCCCAAGTCCGACACCAACAAGGACCCCGAATGAACGCTTTCGAGACCCTCGCCTTCGCCCAGCACGGCGCCGTCGCCACGCTCACGCTGAACCGGCCCGACGTGCGCAACGCCTTCAACGAAACGGTCATCGCCGAGCTGACCGGTGCGTTCCGCGCGCTGGCCAATGAGCCGGGCGTGCGCGCCATCGTCCTGTCGGGCAACGGCCCTGCGTTCTGCGCGGGCGCCGACCTGAACTGGATGAAAAAGATGGCCGGCTACTCCGATGACGAGAACCGCGCCGACGCCCTGCGCCTGGCCGAAATGCTGCGCGCCATCTACACCTGCCCCAAGCCCGTGATCGCGCGCGTGCAGGGCGACACCTATGCCGGCGGCGTCGGCCTGGTCGCCGCGTGCGACATCGTCGTCGCTGTCGACACGGCCAACTTCTGCCTGTCGGAAGCGAAGCTCGGGCTGATCCCGGCCACCATCAGCCCATACGTGATCCGCGCGCTGGGCGAGCAGGCATCGCGCCGCTACTTCATCACTGCCGAGCGTTTCTCCGCCGCAGAGGCGCATCGCCTCGGCCTCGTGCATGAGCTGGTGAGCGCAGACGCCCTCGACGCCAAGGTGGCCGACATCACGGCCGCGCTCGTCGCCAACAGCCCGAACGCCGTGCGCGAGAGCAAGCGGCTCGTGCGCGAGGTGTCTGGTGCTGCGGTCAATGACGCACTGCTGGCCGACACCGCTGAACGCATCGCCGCCATTCGCGCCTCGGAAGAAGGCCGGGAAGGCGTGCAAAGTTTCCTGGGCAAGCGCAAGCCGAACTGGCTGCTGCCGGCCTGATACGCATAACAACGACACCACGCATCACTTGAAGGAAGTCCTCATGCAATCCACTCCGCTCAACTTCGTTCCGAACGCCGCCAAGGTGCCCGTCACGCCAGGCCAGGCGCCCGACGCGCGCTGGAGCCGCGAAGCCATCGAAGCGCTGTTCGCGCTGCCGTTCAACGACCTGCTGTTCCAGGCACAGCAGGTGCACCGCGCCAACTTTGATGCGAATGCGGTGCAGCTCTCGACGCTGCTGTCCATCAAGACCGGCGGCTGCCCCGAAGATTGCTCGTATTGCCCGCAATCGGCGCGCTACGACACCGGTGTCGAGGCTGAAAAACTGATGCCGATCGACGAAGTGCTGGAAGCCGCATCGCGCGCCAAGCAAAACGGCGCAAGCCGCTTCTGCATGGGCGCCGCGTGGCGCAACCCGAAGCCGCATCAGCTCGACGCCGTGGCCGACATGGTGCGCGGCGTGAAGGCGATGGGACTGGAGACCTGCGTGACGCTCGGCATGCTCAAGCAGGAACAGGCCGCGCAGTTGAAGGAAGCGGGCCTGGATTACTACAACCACAACCTCGACACCGCGCCCGAGTTCTACGGCGAGATCATCACGACGCGCACGTACCAGGACCGGCTCGACACGCTCGAGCATGTGCGTGACGCCGGCATCAACGTGTGCTGCGGCGGCATCGTCGGCTTGGGGGAATCGGTGCACGAGCGTGCGGGCCTGATCGCCGAGCTGGCGAACATGGAGCCGTATCCGGACTCGGTGCCCATCAACAATCTCGTGAAGGTCGAAGGTACGCCGCTGGCGGGCAACGAAGAACTGGATCCGTTTGATTTCGTGCGCACGATTGCCGTGGCGCGCATCACGATGCCCAAGGCGATGGTGCGGCTCTCCGCTGGCCGTGAGGCGATGGACGACGCGCTGCAGGCGCTGTGCTTCATGGCGGGAGCCAACTCGATCTTCTATGGCGAGAAACTGCTGACGACGGATAACCCGGAGGCGGATGCTGACCGCAAGCTGCTGGCGCGGTTGGGGATGCGGGTGGAGGTGCAGGATCACATGCACCATGAATCGCATGCGGGGGTGCAGTCTTCGCATTGTCATATCGACATTACGCCGGCGGACTGATGCTTTTGATGGGAGGTGGTTTTTGTTTTTGTGTTGGTGGTCTGCCTCCCTTTCGTCCCCTGCCGGGGCCGACTCACTTTCTTTGTCTTGCCAAAGAAAGTAAGCAAAGAAAGGCGCGCCCGAGATGGCGACTTCCCCTTGAATTTATGTCGCAGAGAGGGAGGGGAGGCAAACTCGCTTCGCTCAGACAGGCCTCCCCTCTTTTTCCTCTCTGCAACAGAAATTCAAGGCGCCATCTAGGGCTCCAACGGCCACACCATCGGAGCACAAACGCAGTAGTGAATACGCGGCAAGACGCGGAGCGAAGCAAACGGCAATACAGCAACAAGCAAGAGCCTGACAGAGCAAGCACACCAACGGTTTGGCCGTTGACGTTCCTGCCCTAGATGGCGCCTTGAATTTGTGTAAGCGGGCGGAAAAAAGAACGGGAACTGTCTGAGCGCAGCGAGTTTTCCCGTTCTCCGCCCGGTTACACAAATTCAAGGAAGGGGTCGCCATCTTGGGCGCGCCTTTCTTTTGCTTACTTTTCTTTGGCAAGACAAAGAAAAGTGAGTCGTGCCCGGCAGGGTACGAAACAGGGATGGACCACAACCGCCCGCCCCGGCAGGGGATGAAACAAGGGATGCACCACAAGTGCAAAAACAAACACAGGAGACGTAACAACACCATGATCACCAAGCTCCTCATCGCCAACCGAGGCGAAATCGCCTGCCGGGTCGCCGCCACCTGCCGCAAGCTCGGCATCCGCACGGTCGCGGTCTACTCCGATGCCGACGCCAACGCCCGCCACGTCGCGGCCTGCGACGAAGCCATCCACATCGGTGAGCCCGCCGCCCGCGACAGCTACCTGCGCGCCGATCGCATCCTCGAAGCCGCACGCGCTACGGGCGCCCAAGCCGTCCACCCCGGCTACGGCTTCCTCTCGGAGAACGAAGCCTTCGCCAAGGCCTGCGCAGACGCCGGCATCATCTTCGTCGGGCCGCCGGCCTCAGCCATCGAAGCGATGGGCAGCAAGAGCGCGGCCAAGGCGCTGATGGAAACGGCGGGCGTGCCGCTCGTGCCCGGCTACCACGGCGACAACCAGGACGCCGCCTTCCTGCGTACGCAGGCCGATCGCATCGGCTACCCCGTCCTCATCAAGGCGAGCGCCGGCGGCGGTGGCAAGGGCATGCGCGTGGTGGAATCGGGCGATGCGTTCGAAGCCTCGCTGGCCTCGGTCAAGCGTGAGGCGTCCTCCAGCTTTGGCGACGACCGCGTGCTGATCGAGAAGTACCTCACGCGGCCGCGCCACATCGAAATCCAGGTGTTTGCCGACAGCTTCGGCGGCGCCGTCTACCTGTTCGAGCGCGACTGCTCCGTGCAGCGCCGCCACCAGAAGGTGCTGGAAGAAGCCCCCGCCCCCGGCATGACGCTGGACCGCCGCCGCGCGATGGGCGAAGCCGCCGTGGCGGCCGCACGCGCCGTGGGCTACGTGGGTGCCGGCACGGTCGAGTTCATCGTCGATGAAGACGGCACGTTCTACTTCATGGAGATGAACACACGCCTGCAGGTCGAGCACCCGGTCACTGAAATGATCACCGGCGAAGACCTCGTCGAATGGCAATTGCGCGTGGCATCCGGCGAGCCGCTGCCGCGCACGCAGGACGAACTGCACATTCACGGTCACGCGCTCGAAGCACGCATCTACGCAGAAAACCCCGACCGCGATTTCCTGCCCTCCATCGGCACGCTGAAGGTGCTGCGTACGCCGGCTGCGGTGGAATTTACCGTGGGCGCGCAAGCCAATGGCGAACCCGCCGCTGTGCGCATCGACGCGGGTGTGCGCGAGGGCGACGCCATCAGCCCTTACTACGACCCGATGATCGCCAAGCTCATCGTCTGGGGCCGTGACCGTGACGAAGCGCTCGCGCGCATGCTGCAGGCACTGGGCAGCTTCCACCTGGTGGGGCTGTCGTCCAACGTGGCCTTCCTGCGCCGCCTTGTCGCATCGAAGCCGTTTGCGACCGCCGATCTGGATACCGGCCTGATCGCCCGCAATCACAACACGCTGTTCCCGGCAGCGCCGGACGTGCCGCAAGACGCCATCGCCCTGGCTGTGGCTGCGCTGCTCGCCCGCGAGGCGCGCAGCCTGCGCACCGACACGCGCGATCCGCATTCGCCGTGGGCACGCGGCAGCGGCTGGCGCCTGAACGGCGCGGCTGAGCGCACGCTGCGCTTCTCGCACGGTGACCAGGCCGTCGACGCCACGCTCGTCTACGGCCGCGACGGCTCGCGGCTGAAAGCAGACGGCCATGAAGCGCCCTTCACTTCGCAGCGCCACGCCGACACCTTCACCGTCACGCTGGGCTCGCACAAGGCGACCGGCCAGGTGCATCTCGACGGCGACACGTTCCACGTCTTCACCGGCGGCGCGCACTGGACGCTCGAGCGTCACGACCCGCTCGCCCATGCTGGCGAAGCCGACGACGAAGGCGGCAAGCTGACCGCGCCGATGCCTGGCAAGGTCATCGCCGTGCTGGCCGCGCCGGGGCAGACCGTCACCAAGGGCGCGCCGCTCGTCGTCATGGAAGCCATGAAGATGGAGCACACGCTCACCGCACCGGCCGACGGCGTCGTCGAATCGGTGCTGTATGGCGTGGGCGATCAGGTGACGGAGGGTGTGCAGTTGCTGGCGTTCAAGCCGGCTGAATGACGGCCGAATGACGCCTGGATGAGACCCAAGCGGGGCCGCCACACGCCTTGGCGGCCCCTGCTACACTGCTTGACGTATACGTCAATTACCTGCACTGAAGTCGCCCCACATGCACATCCAGATCTACACGCCCGACGGCAAGCCCCAACCCTGGCTCGATGGTTTTGCGCAGGCACTGCCCGAGGCGCGGCTGTCGGTGTGGGAGCAAGGTGCGGCGCAGGATGCTGACTACGCCGTGGTGTGGCAACCGCCCGCCGATATGCTGCGCGGCCGCACGGATTTGCGCGCGGTGTTCAACCTCGGCGCGGGCGTCGATGCCATCCTGGGCCTGCGCGCACAATCGCCCGACGCCATTCCCGAAGGCCTGCCGATCGTGCGCCTGGACGACGCCGGCATGGCCGCGCAGATGGGCGAATACGTCACGCATGCCGTGCTGCGCTTCTTCCGCCGGCTCGATGAATACGAGCGCCAGCAGCAAGCCAAGATGTGGCGCTTCCTCAAGCCATTCAACCGCGACGAGTTCGTCGTCGGTGTGCTCGGCCTGGGCGTGCTGGGCACGCACATCGCCAAGACGCTGGCAGGCTTCGGCTTTCCGGTGCGCGGCTGGAGCCGCTCCGCCAAGCACGTCGACGGCGTCGATTGCCGGGCCGGTAGCGACGCACTGCCGGGCTTCCTGGCGGGCACGCGCGTGCTGGTGAACGTGCTGCCGCTGACGGCCGACACCGAAAACGTGATCGACGCGAAACTGCTCGCGCAACTCGCACCGGGCGCATTCGTTGTCAACGTGGCGCGCGGCAAGCATCTGGTGGAAGACGACCTGCTGGCCGCCGTGCGCAGCGGGCATGTTGCAGGCGCCGCGCTCGACGTGTTCCGCACCGAGCCGCTGCCGCCCGACCATCCTTTCTGGACCGAACCACGCATCCATATCACGCCGCACATTTCGGCGTTGACGCTGCGCGAGGTCAGCATTGCCCAGATCGCGCGCAAGATCCGCGCGCTGGAAGCGGGCGAGCCGATTGCCGGCATCGTCGATCTGCAACGAGGGTACTGAGATGAGCATTCCGAATTTTGTGAAGGTGGTCGAGGTCGGCCCGCGCGATGGTCTTCAGAACGAAAAGGCGCCGGTTTCCACCGACACCAAGGTCGAACTGGTGAACCGTCTGTCCGAGGCGGGCTTCGTGAACGTGGAAGCCGCGTCGTTCGTGTCGCCCAAGTGGGTGCCGGCAATGGCCGATGGCGCCGACGTGATGGCCCGCATCCAGCGCCGGCCGGGCACGCTGTACTCCGTGCTCACGCCCAACATGAAGGGCTTCGAAGGCGCGGCAGCAGCGGGCGCGGATGAGATCGTGATCTTCAGCGCCGCCAGCGAGGCCTTTGCGCAGAAGAACATCAATTGCTCGATTGCGGAGTCGATCGAACGCTTTGTGCCGGTGGCCAAGGCGGCCAAGGATGCGGGCATTCGCGTGCGCGGGTCGATCTCGTGTTCGCTGGGCTGCCCGTATCAGGGCGAGGTGCCGGTGTCGTCGGTGGTGGATGTCATCAAGCGCATGGCCGACCTGGGCTGCGACGAGATCGACATTGCCGACACGATCGGCGTGGGTACCGCCGGGCAGGTGAAAACCGTGATGGAAGCCGCCGCGGCGACGTTCCCGATCGACCGCCTCTCGGGCCATTTCCACGACACGTACGGCCAGGCACTGGCCAACATCCTCGCCAGCCTGGAAGTCGGTATCGCCATCTTCCACGCATCGGTGGCAGGGCTGGGCGGCTGCCCGTATGCCAAGGGCGCGACCGGCAACGTTGCCACCGAAGACGTGCTGTACCTGCTGCACGGCCTGGGCATCCGCACCGGCATCGACCTGGACAAGGTCGTGCTGGCGGGCGACTTCATCTCGCAAGCCATCGGCCGCCCCACGGCGTCACGTGCAGGCCGCGCGCTGCTGCTCAAGCTGCAGGACCAGATCGCCCAGGCCTGCATCTGAAACCCCACCAAGCACAACGACGATGACCGCTACCGATACGAACGCGCCGCTGCCTGAATCCGCTCAACGCGTGGCCGACCACCTCCGCACGCTCGGCTACGAAAAAGCCATCGTGATGCTGCCGGCCACCGGAAAAACGTCTGCCGAAGCGGCTGCCGGCCTCGGCTGCTCGGTGGCGGAGATTGCCAAGTCGATCATCTTCCGTCGTGCTGAAGACGACGTGCCGGTGCTGGTGATCGCCAGCGGCACCAATCGTGTCGACGAGGCAAAGGTTTCCGCGCACGTGGGCGCGCTGGCCAAGGCCGATGCGAAGTTCGTGCGCGAGAAAACCGGTTACGCCATCGGCGGCGTATGTCCGGTCGGCCATGCGGTCAAGCCCGTGATGCTGCTCGACCAAGACCTGTTCCAGTACGACAGCGTGTGGGCCGCAGCCGGCCACCCGCATGCCGTGTTCAACCTCACGCCTGCCGAACTGGAAGCGATGACCGGCGCGCCCGTCGCCGACATCGCCCAGCGCGACTGATCGCACACGCATGGACGCCTGCACCCGCGCGCAACTGAAGCTATCGCTGGGCAAGTTGCGCAACAGCCGCCAGCAGGCGGAGCGTACGCAGCCGGTGTCGTCTCCGTGCATCAGCGTCTGCAAGATGGACGAGGCGCGCGGCCTGTGTATCGGCTGCATGCGCACGATCGAAGAAATTGCCGCGTGGTCGACCATGAGCGATGCGGCTCGTCTGGCCGTGTGGAAAACCTTGCCCGAGCGCGCCTGCGCCTGGCTCAACGACGCGCCCAGCGCCTAAGCGCCCATCACCATGGCCGAACACGACATCATCACCCTGCCTGATTCGATGCGCGTGTTCGAGCGCGGTTGGCTGTCGTCCAACAACATCCTTTTCTTCGACGACGAAGCGCGTGGCGGCTGCGCGCTGGTGGATTCGGGCTATCTCACGCACGCCCCGCAAACCGTTGCGCTGGTGAAGCACCCGCTGCAGGGACGGCCCCTGCGCCGCCTGCTGAATACGCACCTGCACTCGGATCACTGCGGCGGCAATGCGGCGCTGCAGACCATCTACGGCAGCCACACGCGCGTGCCCGCCGCGCAGATCGACGACGTGCGGCGCTGGGACATCGACGCCCTCAGCTACGGCCCCACAGGCCAGGAGTGCGCGCGCTTCACGTTGCCCAACAGCGATGCCGACGCGGGCCTCGCTGACGGCATGACGCTGCGCCTGGGCGGTTTCGACTGGCAGGTGATCAGCGCACCCGGGCACGACCCGCACGCGATCATCCTGTTCAATCCCGACACGCGTGTGTTGATCTCCGCCGACGCACTGTGGGAACGCGGCTTTGGCGTGATCTTTCCCGAGCTTGAAGGCGAGAGCGGCTTTGCCGAGCAGCAGGCCATTCTCGGGCGCATCGCGCAGCTCGATGCGCGTGTGGTGATTCCCGGACATGGCCGGCCGTTTATCGACGTCAACGCCGCGATTGACGCGTCGCTTGGGCGGCTTGCCTATCTGCGTGCTGACCCCGAGCGCAACGCACTGCACGCCATTCGCGTGTTGGTGAAGTTCAAGCTGCTCGAGCAGCAGGCGTTGTCGCACGACGCGCTTTTCACGTGGTTCACGCAGACCACACTGATGCCGCGCTTGCAGGCGCGCTTCTTCGCGAGCCAATCGATGGAGACATTGCTGGATGCCGCGATTGCGGCGCTGGTCAAGGCGGGCGCCGCCACCGTCGAACACGGCCGCATCCTGAACCGCGATTGACGTGCCGCGCGGTGGCGATGCCCCGCTACAATGCGGCGACGCCTCTTCTTCTCCCCAGGGCATGCCGAAACCTGCCACATCCAACCCGGCCGAAGCCGCCACCCAAGCCGCCACTGAAGCCGAAGCACCGCGACGCAAGCGCGGCCGCCCCGCACAGGATGCCAACGAGGGCTTGCGCCGCGCGCTGATCGAGCAGTCGGCCAGGCTGTTCCGCGAGAAGGGCTACGGCAACACCACGGTGCGCGACATTGCCGCTGCCACGGGCGTGCATGCGGGCAGCTGGTTCTATTACTTCAAGACCAAGCAGGACATCCTGCAGGCGGTGATCGAACACGGCCTGACCGTGGCGCTGGCCGACATCGAGGCCATCGATATCAACGCCCTGCCGCCGCGCGAGGCGATGCGCCAGCTCGTGCGGGCACACCTCTATACGCTGCTCGCACCGAACCAGGATTTCATTCCGGTGATGCTGTACGAATGGCGCTCGCTCGATGCGCAGGCGCAGGAACGCATCATCGCGCTCAAGGACCGGTACGAAGACATCTGGACGCGCGTGATCGAGCGCCTGCGTGCCTCCGGCGAATGGGCCCACCCGACGCCCGTCGATCGGCTGCTGATGTTCGGTGCGCTGAACTGGACGGCGCAGTGGTATCAGGCCGGCGCGGGCATCAGCATCGATGCGCTCGCCGATCAGGCGGTGCTGTTCATCCTGCGTACGCCGCCTCAGCCGGCGGCTTAGCGTTCCTTAGCGGGCCTCGCCCTCGAACAGCGTCTGATTGGCGCTGCGCAGCACATGCTTCTGGATCTTGCCCGTCGCCGTCATGGGCAGCTTGTCGACCACGGCGATGTGCTTGGGCACCTCAAAGCTGCCGAGATGCGCCCGACAATGCGCCTGCAGCGCCGCGGCGTCGGCCTGGGCATCGGGCTTGAGGCAGACGAACGCCGCCACCGCTTCCACCCAGTGCGCATGCGGCAAGCCGACTACTGCGGCATTCGCCACGGCCGGGTGCCGTAGCAACACTTCTTCCACCTTGACCGACGGCACGTTCTCACCACCGGTCTTGATCATGTCCTTGATGCGGTCCTTGAACTGGAGCTGGCCGTCGGCATCCCACATGCCGAGGTCGCCCGTGTGGTGCCAGCCGAAACGGCGTGCGTTGGCGGTGGCCTGCGGGTCCTTGAAGTAGCCGAGCATGACGTTGGGGCCGCGGTGCACGATCTCGCCCAGTTGGTTGGGGCCGAGCAGATTGCCTTGATCGTCCATCACCGCGGCCTCGTTCACCATGCACGGCTGGCCCCAATAGTTGCCGGTGCGCTGCAGCTGCTGGTCGGGCGCGAAGTACATCGTCATCGGGAAGATCTCGGTCTGCCCGGAGCCGAGGGCAAAGTTGGGGCACACCTCGGCAATCAGGCGTTCGAGCAGCGGTTTGGCCATCGGCGCCATCGCATACAGGCACAGGCGCAGGCTGGAGAGATCCCGCTGCGCACGCAGCGGATGGTGCAGCAGCGAGGCGTACATGAGCGGCAGGCCGAACAGTTGCGTGATGCGCTCGTTGGCAATCGCGTCGAGCAGCGCTGCCGGATCAAAGCCGCGCTGGATGACGAGCGTGGCACCCACCATCATCGCGGACGCAGCCGTCGCAAACTGGGCGCAGTGGAACATCGGCAGCAGGCACGAGAACACGTCGGTCTCGTTCAGATTCAGGCTGGCGACGTTGGACATCAGCGCGGCATGCACCGAGCGGTGTGAATGCATGGCGCCCTTCGGCCGCCCGGTCGTGCCGCTGGTGTACATGATGAGCGCGAGATCGCGATCGTCGATCACCACGTCGGGCAGCGTATCGGCGTGGCCTTGCAGCGCCTGCTCCACGGTTTGCGGGCCGTCGGCAACCGGTTCACCGAAGCATTGGTGCGCCGGGAGCCCCAGCGCATTCAGCGTGTCGCGCAGCGCCGGGTACAGCGCCGCGTCGATCACCACGTGCCGCGCCTCGGCATGTTCGAGGATGTAGCGCACGTCATCCGGTCCGAGCATCGCGTTGATCGGCACCCACACCAGCCCCGCCTTGAGAATGCCGTACGCGGCCACCAGAAACTGCGCCGAGTTGCCGCAGAGCATCGCCACCTTGTCGCTAGGCATGAGGCCGCTTGCAAGCAGCGCGTGCGCATAGCGATTGCTGGCTGCGTTGAGCTCAGCATGCGTCATGCGACGCGGGCCATCGACCAGCGCGACTTTCGCGCCGAACTTGCGTGCACTGCGATGCAACGTATCGCCCAGCGTCACCCGGTTCAGCAGGTTGGCTTCAAGCGTGGTGTCTGGCGTGGCTTCGGACATGGGACGTCTCCTGTGGACTGCATTGACCGCATTGACCGCACGAATTGCACGACGAAACGATGAACAGGAACGGCAACGCAGCCGTCAGGCCGCGGCAATCTCCATCAGCAACCCACCGGGCGCAACCTGCGCCCCGACCTGGGTGAACAGCCCCCTCACCTCGCCTGCGAGCGGCGCGGCAATGCTGTGCTCCATCTTCATCGCCTCCACCACCAGCAGCACCTGACCGGCGCAGACGGCCTCCCCTTCGGCCACGTGCACGGCAACCACGCGGCCGTTCATCGGTACGCTGATGCGGCCGCTGCCCGCTTGTGCGCCGCTGCGCTCCGCCTTGGCGTAGGTGGTGTCGACGGCGGTGTGTTCGATGCCATTCAGCACGAAGTGGCACGCAGCCGGGGTGAGGGCGTAGTCCACCGCGTGGCATGTGTCACCCAGCGCGAGCGTGAGGTGACCGTCGCCCTCAGACACAAGCGCAGCCTGCGCGGCACCGCCGTCCCAGGTCAGTTCCCATTGCTGCGCACCGAGCGCACGCAGGCGCATGTCGATGGCTTCACCGTCGAGCGTGAAACGGCACAGCGTCGGGTATGTGCGGCTGCTGGCCCAGCCGCGTAGTTCTGCGGGATAGCGGCGTGCGGCGCCTTCGCGCAAGTGCGTGAGCAGCACGGCGGCCGCCTGGCAGACCGCTGCATCGGGTACGGCAGACTGGCGCGTCGGGGCCGGGAAATGCCGCTCGATGAACACGGTGGACACATCGCCGGCAAGGAACGCCGGATGCGCCACGCAATCGCGCAGAAACGCCCGGTTGGTCGGCAGGCCAAGCAGCAGGCAATCGTCCAAGGCGTGCGCAAGACGCCGGCATGCGTCAGCGCGGTCGGTGCCATGCGCGACGATCTTGGCGAGCATCGAGTCGTAGTACGGCGAAACGACGAGCCCATCGGCCAATGCATGGTCCGTGCGGACATCCTGCGGCGCACGCCAGCGGGCGACGGTGCCGCTCTGCGGCAGGAAATTCTGCTGCGGATCTTCCGCGCACAGCCGCACTTCGATGGCGTGCCCCCCTTGCGCGAGGCGTGCATCGATGGCGTCTTGCGTAAGCGGCAACGGCTCACCCAGCGCCACGCGCACCTGCCACTCGACCAGGTCGACGCCGACGATCGCTTCGGTTACCGCATGCTCGACTTGCAGGCGCGTGTTCATCTCCATGAAGTAGAACGCGCCGTCCGGGGCGAGCAGAAACTCCAGCGTGCCCGCGCCCACGTAGCCGATGGCACGCGCCGCCTCCACCGACACCGCACCCATGCGCGCGCGCACCTCGGGCGACACCGCGGGTGACGGCGATTCTTCGATCAGCTTCTGATGCCGACGCTGCACGGAGCAATCGCGCTCGCCGAGGTAAACCACGTTGCCATGCGTATCGGCAAACACCTGAATCTCGATATGGCGCGGCTCGACGATGGCTTTTTCGAGGATCAACTCGCCGGACGCAAATGCGTTCTCCGCTTCGGAACGCGCAGACTGCAGCGCCGCCGCAAACTCGTCTGCCCGCTCGACGCGCCGCATGCCGCGCCCACCGCCACCGGCCGCCGCCTTGATCATCACCGGATAGCCAATGCGTGCGGCTTCCTGCGCCATGCGCGTAGCCGATTGGTCCTCGCCCTGGTAGCCCGGCACGCACGGCACGCCGGCGGCTTCCATTAGGCGCTTGGCACCGGCCTTGTTGCCCATTGCGTGGATGGCATCTGCGGGCGGCCCGATGAAGACGAGGCCCGCGTCTGCACACGCGTTGGCAAAGGCGTCGCTCTCCGCGAGGAAGCCGTAGCCCGGATGGACCGCCTGCGCACCCGACTTGCGCGCCGCCTCCAGCAACGCCGCAATGTTCAGGTACGACGCCTGCGGTTGCGATGCGCCAATCGGCAACGCCAGATCGGCCGCGCGGCAATGCGGCGCATCGCGGTCAGCATCGGAATACACGGCAACGGTGCGCATGCCAAGGCGACGCGCCGTGCGCATGATGCGCAAAGCGATCTCGCCTCGGTTGGCGATGAGGACCGAGCGGAAGGCAGCATGCGGGGCGGCCATCGTTCAGCTCTTCTTGCCGGGCAGCGTGTTCATGTATTTGCAGATGATGCCGAGCATCACCTCGTCCGCGCCGCCGCCAATCGAGCCCAGGCGCCCGTCGCGGTAATAGCGCGAGACCGGGTTGTCCCACGTGAAGCCCATGCCGCCCCAGAACTGCAGGCAGGCATCGGGCACGATGCGCGCGAGCCGCCCGGCCTTGAGCTTGGCCATCGACGCCAGCTCCGTGACGTCCTGCCCGTGGATGTACAAGTCGCAGGCGCGATACGTGAGCGCGCGCAGCGCTTCCACTTCCGTCTTCAGCTCGGCCAGCTTGAAGTGCACCCACTGGTTGTCAAGCAGGCTGGCGCCGAAAAGCTTGCGCTCGCGTGCGTACTCGGCGGTGGTCTCGATGCACATCGTCATCGTCGCCAGGCTGCTTGCCGCGGCCCACAGGCGCTCCTCCTGGAACTGCAGCATCTGGTACGTGAAGCCCTTGCCTTCCTCGCCGATGCGGTAGCGCTGGGGCACGCGCACGTCGTCAAAGTAGATGAGGCCCGTGTCCGACGAATTCATGCCGATCTTGCGGATCTTCTTGCCGACCGACACGCCCTTCGTGTTCATCGGCACGATGATGAGCGACTTGTTGCGGTGCGCCGGGTCATCGGATGTGTTGGCCAGCAGGCACATCCAGTCGGCCTGCAGGCTGTTGGTGATCCACATCTTGCTGCCGTTGATGATGTAGTCGTCGCCGTCCTTGCGCGCGGTGGTCTTGATGCTCGCCACATCGGAGCCCGCACTCGGCTCCGACACGCCCACGCACGCCACCGCATCGCCGCTGATGGCGGGGGCGAGAAACTGCGCCCGCAGTTCGTCCGAACCAAAGCGTGCAAGCGCGGGCGTCGCCATGTCGGTCTGCACGCCAATCGCCATCGGCACGCCGCCGCAGTGGATGTGGCCAAGCGTCTCGGCCATCGCCATCGCATACGAATAGTCGAGCCCCAGCCCGCCGAATTCAGTCGGCTTGGCGATGCCGAGAAAGCCCAGCTCGCCCATCTTCTTGAAGAGCTGCTTGGCGGGAAACATCTCCGCCGCTTCCCATTCATCCACGTACGGGTTGATGTCGCTGTCGATGAAGCGTTTCAGGTTGCGCTGCAGTTCCTGATGTTCGTGGGTGAAGTGCATGGTGTCTCGCTCCGTTGTCCTGTTGTGCTCGGCAGTTCGTGTATGGATTTCGGGATGGCGTTACGGGCGCGCAACGCCAAACTGGATGGGATGCAGCGTTCGCCTGCGCGCCTCGTCGCAGACGGACAGCACACAGGCGAGCACCTTGCGCGTGTCGCGCGGGTCGATCACGCCGTCGTCCAGCAGGCGGCCCGAAATGGTGAATGCGTCGGACTGCCGCTCGAACGTGTCGATCACCTTGGCGCGCATCGCTTCGATGGCGTCGTGGTCGACGGTCTGCGTCTTGCGTTGCATGCTCGCGGCCATGACGGTCGCCATCGTGCCGGCGGCCTGCTCGGCGCCCATCACGGCCGTCTTGGCGTTGGGCCAGCTGAAGCAGAAATCCGGAAAGAAACCGCGCCCCGACATGCCGTAATTGCCCGCCCCGAATGACGCACCGCAATGCACCGTGATGCGCGGCACGGTGGCGTTGGCCATGGCCTGGATCATCTTGGAGCCGTGCTTGATCATGCCGGCCTGTTCCGACGCCTTGCCGACGATGAAGCCGGTGGTGTTTTGCAGGTACAGCAGCGGCGTATCGGACTGGCAGCACGCCTGAATGAAGTGCACCACCTTGGTGGCGCCCGCCGGGTCCAGCGGCCCGTTGTTCGTGATGACGCCAACGCGCATGCCGCAGATCGCCGCGTGCCCGGTGACGGTGCCTGGGCCGTAGTCGGGCTTGAACTCCAGGAAATCTGATCCATCGGCAATGCGGGCAATCACCTCGCGCATGTCGAGCGGTTTGCGGTGATCGGCCAGCGCAATGCCAAGCAGTTCTTCGGCATCGAAGCGCGGCGGCGCATAGGGCCGATTCGCTGCAGGCACATCGCGGTTCCAGTCGAGCGCGGCAACAAGTTCGCGCACGATGCGCAGCGCATCCGCATCGTCTTCGGCCAGGTATTCGGCCAGGCCCGAAGTGGTGGCGTGCATTTCCGCGCCGCCCAGTTCCTCTTCGGTGGCGATCTCGCCCGTGGCTGCCTTCAGCAACGGCGGGCCGGCGAGGAACGCGCGCGCGCGGTCGCGCACCATCACCACGTAATCCGAAAGGCCCGGCATGTAGGCGCCGCCCGCCGTGCTCGACCCATGCACCACGCTGATCACCGGAATGCCCGCCGCCGAGAGCCGCGCGAGCCAGTAGAAGCCGCTGCCGCCGTGGATGAAGGTCTCCACGCGATACGTCAGCAGGTTGGCGCCAGCCGATTCGACGAGATGGATGAACGGCAGCTTCTGCTCCAGCGCAATGGCCTGCGCGCGCTGGAACTTCTCGATGCCCATCGGCTGCACGGCACCTGCGTCGATGCCCGCGTCGTCAACGATGATCATGGCCCGCACGCCGCTCACCCAGCCGATCCCAGCGATGAAGCCGCCGCCAGGAATGGAGCGCGCCGGGTCGGCGTGATCGAGGCAAAAGCCCGCCAGCGTCGACAGCTCAAGAAACGGCGCACCGGCGTCGAGCAGGCGGCCAAGCCGGTCACGCGGCAGCAGTTGCCCGCGTTGCTCAAAGCGCGCGCGCGAGGCTTCGGACTTGTCGCGCGTGCGGTTTTCCAGCGTGCGCAACTGCCCGACGCGCTCCGTGAGCGCGGCATGGTTCTGCCGATACGCGTCGCTCTGCGGCACGATGCACGATTCAAGTGCCGGCATTGCGGTCCTCCTCGTCTTGCAGCACCTTGGGCGTCACAGCCAGGTGGAAGCCGTTGAACGGCGCGGCACCATGACGCGGTGCCGGCATCGGCGCCCCGGGCCGCACGTTCGGCCGGCCGCCATCCACGCGCAACGTCGTGCCGGTAATGAAGCCCGCCGCTTCCGAGAGCAGATACACGATCGCCGACGACACTTCCGCCTCGGTGGCAAAGCGCCCGAGCGGCACCGTCGACGGCATGCTGCGAATGGTGTCGGCCATCCACGGCGGATACGCGTCCATGCCCGACGACGCCACGTAGCCCGGCGCCACCGCGTTCACGCGCACGCCGTACTGCGCCCATTCGAAGGCGGCCGTCTCCGTCAAGTTGACCATGCCGGCGCGTGCTGCGCCCGAGTGGCCCATGTTCGGCATGCCGCCCCACATGTCGGCCACGATGTTGACGATGGCGCCGCCGCGCTGCTGCATCGCCTGGTTCAGGCATTCGCGCGCCATGAGGAAGCCGCCCGTCAGGTTCGTCTGCACCACCGCTTCCCAGCCCTTGGCGGAGATGTCCTTGAGCGGCGCCGGAAACTGGCCGCCCGCGTTGTTGACCAGCGCGTCGATGCGGCCGTGCTCGCCGTAGATTTGCGCAACGGTCGCTTGCACGGCGGCCTCGTCGCGGATGTTGCAGACGTAGGCGTGCGCGGTGCCGCCGGCTTCGACGATCTCCGTGCGCACCGCGGCGAGCTTCTCTGCATTGCGCCCCACCAGCGCAACGGCCGCGCCGAGCGACGCCAGCTCATGCGCCGTGCACC
Organism: Ralstonia wenshanensis; assembly: GCF_021173085.1. NCBI lineage: Bacteria > Pseudomonadati > Pseudomonadota > Betaproteobacteria > Burkholderiales > Burkholderiaceae > Ralstonia > Ralstonia wenshanensis. The sequence continues at coordinate 126,026 of NZ_CP076413.1, read as the reverse complement.
GGCCGATGCCGCTGCCGCCGCCCGTCACCACGGCCACCTGCCCCTGGAACAGCCCCGGTCGAAAGACTGAGCGATACATGGTTCTCTCCCTGAATGCTGAATGCGCGCGTTAGGCCCTTAGGCCCAGCCGAGCTGTCGCGCAGCAAGGTCGTTGAGGACTTCCTCCGCGCCGCCGCCGATCATGTAGACCTTCACTTCACGATAGATGCGCTCCGACTTCGTGCCGCGCATGAAGCCCATGCCGCCAAGCAATTGCACGGCCGTGTCGGCGCAGAACTGCAGGCTCTGCGTGGCGAAGTTCTTCAGCATGCACAGCTGCGCGACGGGTGCATCGCCGGCTTGCATGCGCCGCATCAGGTCTTCAAGCAAGGCGCGCGTCGCTTCGATACGCGTGGCCATCGCCACCAGTTTCTGCCGCACGACTTGATGCTGCACCAGGCGCTTGCCGAAGGTCTCTCGCTGGGTGGCCCATTCCACGGCTTCGGTCAGGCACGTGCGCGCCAGGCCGTAGGCCTGCATCGCCAGCGCAAGGCGCTCGTGGTTGAAATTGCGCATCACCAGCTCGAAGCCGCGGTTTTCCGCGCCGAGCAGGTTGCGGGCCGGCACGCGGCAGTTGTCGAAGTGCAGTTGCGCGGTGTCGGAGCACCACCAGCCCATCTTCTTGAGCGGTGTGCGGGACAGGCCCGGCGTATCGCCCTCCACCAGCAGCACGGAGATGCCGCCCGCGCCCGCACCGCCTGTGCGCACCGCCACGGTGATGTAATCCGCCCGCATGCCGGAGGTGATGAAGGTCTTGCTGCCGTTGACGATGTAGTGATCGCCGTCGCGCACCGCGCGTGTGGTGAGGTTGGCGACGTCCGAGCCGCCCGAGGGCTCGGTGATGGCGAGCGCGCTGATCTTCTCGCCCGCCAGGATTTCGGGCAGCACACGCGCCTTCAATTCTGCCGATCCGCCAGCCACGATGGGCGGCGCGCCGATCGTGTGGCTGAACAGCGATGCGAGCAGACCGCCGCTGGCCGCTCGCGTCAGCTCTTCGATCATCGCCAGTTCCAGAAACAAATCGCCCGGCGTGCCGCCGTGCTCCTCGGGGAAACCGATGCCGAGCAAGCCAAGGTCGGCCGCTTCGCGGTACAGCGCACGCGGAAACGTCTCGGCCTCTTCCCACGCGTCGATGTTTGGCATCACGGCCTTGTCGACAAAGCGACGAACGGTCTCACGAAACGTTTCGTGATCGGCGTCGAAGCGGGCAGACGGCAGCAGACCTGAGAGCATGATCGCCTCGTCAATCAAGAATGGTCGACCGGCACACGCACCGGCATCGTCAGCAGCACCTGCGCCATGCCCTTGCCGAGCGGGTCGTTGCGCAGCGACGCCATGCCGCCACCGCCCAGCGCCTGCTCGCACACAAAGTTGAGGGCGTGGATGCCGGGCAAGTCGTAGCGCGTCACACGCCCCTTCACGACGTGCGCGAGGTACGCGGCGACGGCCTCTTCGGTCAGTTGCGCGCGCAGCAACGGCAGGTCTTCGGGCCGACGTGCGATGACGCCGATGTTGGAGGTGTCGCCCTTGTCACCGCTGCGCGCGTAGGCGAGTTCGATGAGGGGCACCTCGCGCGTCGGGCCGGGCGGCAATGCAACCGATGCCGGCGCAGCAGCGGATGCTTCCAACGCAGCGCCACCCGTCGGCACGGCAATGTCGAAGTCTTCCTCCCCCAGCAACGTCACGCGCGGCTGCACGCGCGCCTTGTCGATCAGGAAGGCGTATTGCTTGATGGCCGGCACCACGCTTGGCCGCCCGCCCGCGCCGGTCGTGCCGGGCGCCCACGACGTGCCGGCCGGGGCGATTTCGCGCGCGAACAGTTCCAACGCCTGCTTGTTCGGATGCGTCACCGCCAGCCACATCACCGATTCAAAACGGGGTACGTTCGGCTGATGCGGCCCGAAGAGATACGCTGCGCCGAGCGTCTCGATATGCGTTGCGCTGTAGTCCGGCAGACCGAGCTGGCGGAACAGGCCGCGCGTGCGCTCCAGAATCGCCTCGGCCGTGCGATGCGCCTTGCGATCGGCGTCGATGCCGACGACGGTGAGCTGACCCGTCGCGCGATAGCCGTCGGCATACGTTGCGCTCACTTTGTAGTCGGGCGTGGGCGCGAGGCCGCGTGCGCCGCGCACTTCGACGCGATGCTTTCCCGCCTGCGTCATCGTCACCTGCGTGAAGTCGCACACCACATCGGGCAGCACGTAGCGCGCCGGGTCGCCGATTTCGTAGAGCAGTTGTTCGCCCACCGTCGCAGGCGTCACCAGCCCGCCCGTGCCGTCGGGCTTGGTGACGATGAAGCTGCCGTCGGCCCGGCATTCGGCAATCGGGTAGCCGCTGTGCGCCCAGTCGGGCACGGCTTCCCAATCGGTGTGCAGTCCGCCCGCCCCCTGGCAGCCGCATTCAAGGATGTGCCCGGCGAGGCTGCCGGCGGCGAGCCGATCGTAGTCGTCGATGGCCCAGCCGAACTGATGCATCAACGCGCCAAGCGTGACGGCGCTGTCGACGCATCGCCCGGTGATGACGACCTGCGCGCCCGCATCGAGCGCCGCCTTGATCGGCAACGCGCCGAGGTACGCATTGGCGCTGACCACCTTGTCGGGTAAGGGGCGGCCGCTTTGCAGCTCGCGCACACCTTCGTCGCGCAGCGCGGGCAGCAGCGGCGTGACATCGTCGCCTTCCACGACGGCTATGCGCACGTTGACGCCCAGCTCAGCGGCCAACGCCTCCAGCGCGGCCGCGCATCCGCGCGGATTCACGCCGCCCGCGTTGGCGATGATGCGGATGTTCTGCGCCAGCGCATCCTTGAGCACCGCGCGCATCGCCACGCTCACAAAGTCGGTGGCGTAACCCAACTCAGGGTTTTTCATGCGCGCGCTGGCCAGCAGCGACATGGTCAGCTCGGCCAGGTAATCGAAGACGAGAAAGTCGAGGCGGCCCGAGGCGACCAGTTGCATCGGGCCCGTGATGCTGTCGCCCCAGAAACCGCTGGCGCCGCCGATGGAAACGGTGTCCTTGCGCATGTCAGCGGCCCGTCCAGTTGGGGGCGCGCTTTTCGCGAAAGGCGGCTTGGCCTTCCTGCGCATCTTCGGTCAGGGCGAACAGGCCGATCTGGCTTTCAGTGAACGCCATGGCCTGCTCGAAGCTGAGCGATTCCACCTGCTTGAGCGTGTACAGCCCGCGCCGGATGGCCGACGGCGATTTGTCGAGCAGCCGCGCAAGCAGCGCATCGACTGCTTCGTCAAGCGCTTCGGGCTCGACAACTTCGTTGACGAGGCCGGCGGCGAGCGCGCGGTCTGCGCTCATCGGCTCGCCGGTCAGGCACAGCTCGTTCAGCACGCGGCGCGGCAACTGATGCTGCAGCACCGCCAACACCTGGGCGGGAAACACGCCGACCTTGACCTCCGGCAATCCGAACGTGGCGCTGCGGCTGGCCACCGCCAGATCGCACATCGCCAGCAAACCCATGCCGCCCGCCATGCAGGCGCCGTTCACGCGGGCGATGAGCGGCACGGTGCAGCGGCGCGCCTGGCGAAACAGATCCGCCAGGGCCTGATGCGGCTGGGAATAGTCGAAGCGAAAGGATTGGCCGGTTTGCAGATCGGCGCCGGCACAGAAGGCACGCGTGCCGGCGCCGGTCAGCACCACGGCGCGCACGGAGGCGTCACGGCCGGCGTTGGCCAGCGCGGCCGTCAGCGCTTCGAGCACGGGCGCGTTGATCGCGTTGCGGCGGTCTTCGCGCCGAATGGTCAACCACAGCGCTTGGCCGCGCCGCTCGATGAGGAGTTCCGGGTCCATGCTCGCCTTGAAAAGGGATTCGGTTGAACAACCTGCCCGGCAATACTAAATCATTTGCTTGAAAAAATGGAAGCGTTCGGATGCCGTAGCGCTCAACAATTTTCTACAGCGCCGCCGGATGGTCGTAACCCCATGATTTATATGACGATCCCACTGCGGCCGTAAGCAATTCGCCAGCTGGCGCGTTGACTCGTTCACATGCAAACAATAACAATTCTCATTTACAACAAACATGTGACAACAACTTCCAGGGGAGTGTCACCACGTCATGTCCGCAGCACAGATCGAACGCAAGCGCACCGAACATTCGGTGGTGGGTTACCTGACCGGCGCGATGAGCTTCGCCGTGGTTTCAGCACCGGCGCTGGCCGACACGAAGAAAGACGCCGTATCCGCCACCCTGCCCGAGCAGACCGTGACCGGCACCAACGGCTTCAAGACGGATACCGCGTCAGGCGCCAAATTCACTGCGCCGCTGCTTGATACGCCCAAGTCGGTCACGGTGATCCCCGCAGAGGTGTTGCAGGGCACCGGCTCGGTCACGCTCACCGAGGCGCTGCGCACGGTGCCGGGCATCGCGTTTGGCGCCGGCGAAGGCGGCAACCCCGTGGGCGATCGCCCGTTCATCCGCGGCTACGACGCGCAGGCCAGCACCTTCCTCGACGGGCTGCGCGACATCGGCGCGCAATCGCGCGAGATGTTCAACGTGGAATCGGTGGAAGTCATCAAGGGACCGTCGGGCGCGTATGAGGGGCGCGGCGCGGCCGGCGGGGCGGTCAACATCGTCACAAAAACGCCGAAGCTTGAGCACTTCACCGAGGGCACGCTGTCGGTCGGCAACGCGGCCTACAAACGCGCCACGGCCGACGGCAACTACCAGATCGGCGAGCACGCCGCGTTCCGCCTGAACGCGATGGGGCACGACGCCGCCGTTGCCGGCCGCGACGTGACGAGCTTCAGCCGCTGGGGCATCGCGCCGTCCATCGCCTTTGGGCTGGGCACGCCCACGCAGGCCACGCTGTCGTACTACCACCTGCAATCGAACGACACGCCGGACACCGGCATTCCGTACAACAACGGCACGTTCAACCGCCGCACCGACGGTCGCCCGCAGCTGTTCGCCCCCGGCGACGGCGCGCCCGTGAATGTCGACCGCAACGTCTATTACGGCCTGTCGCGCGACTTCCGCCGCGACCGCGCTGACATGGGCACCTTCACGCTGGAGCACGATGTGTCGACCGCGTTGAAGCTGCGCAACACCACGCGCGTCGCCCGCACAAGCCAGGACACCATCTGGACGCAGCCCGACGACAGCCAGGGCAACATCTACTACGGCATGGTCTGGCGCCGCACCAATTCGCGATACTCGGTGGCCAATACCGTCGCCAACCAGACGGAAGCAACCGGCAAGTTCGAGACCGGCGGCTTCAAGCACAGCTATGCGGCGGGTCTGGAGTTCTCGCGCGAGCGCAGCCGCAACGACACCTACGCCGTGGCCACCGGCAGCAATCGCTGCCCCAACGGCGTCGGCGCGGCGGGCGGCTACAACTGCACGGATCTGTTCAGTCCAAACCCGAACGACCCGTGGGCGGGCAGCATCAAGCTCAACAACAATCCGGCAGAGACGACGGTGCGCACCCAGTCGGCCTACGTATTTGACACGATCGAGCTGTCGCCGCGGTGGCAAGTCAACGGCGGCCTGCGCTTTGACCGCTATTCGGCATCGGCCACCACATCGGCGAATGCGCAAGGCGTGCGTTCGAGCTTCTCGCGCGACGACAACCTGCTGAACTACCAGCTCGGCCTCGTCTTCAAGCCTGCGCAGAACGGCAGCATCTATGTGGCGTACGGCACATCGTCGACACCGTCGGGCTCGGTGGCGGGCCAGGGCGCCGATACCAGCGCACTCACGCCGGACCGCTCGGGCAATCGCGGAGACGTGCTCGCTCCGGAAAGGAACCGCGCCTACGAACTCGGCACCAAGTGGAACGTGCTCGACAGCAAGCTTGCGCTGACGGCTGCGATCTTCCGCATCGAGACGACCAACGCCCGCATCGTGCAGCAGGACGGCACCGCCGCCATGGCCGGCAACAAGCGCGTCGATGGCTTCGAGCTGGGGTGGTCGGGCGCACTGACCAACCGCTGGCAAGTGTTCGGCGGTTACACGTATCTGAAGAGCGAGCTGCGCAACAACGGCGGCGCGGGCGCAGCTTTCGGTGGCACCAATGGCACGGCCTTCCCCAACACGCCGAAGAACAGCTTCAGCCTGTGGACGACGTATCAGCCGATGCCGAAACTCACGCTCGGCGGCGGCGCTTATTACGTCTCGAAGGTGTGGGGTAGCACCAACCCCGCCAACCCGAAGTGGGTGCCGGCGTACTGGCGCTTTGACGCCATGGCCGCGTACCGCATCGACAAGCACACCACCCTGCAGCTGAACGTGCAGAACCTGTTCGACAAGGTGTACTTCAACCAGGCGTATGCATCGCACTACGCATCGTTGGCGCCGGGCCGCACGGCCATCCTGACGCTGGGCATCCGCTACTGATGCCGACGCACGCAGCAACCGCCGCTGCCGCCGCTGCCGATCCGGCGGCGGTCGATGCCATCCACGCCGTACTGACCGGCCCCGCTGATCGCGCCGCGCGCTGGCTGGCTGGTGCCGCCCAGCGCGGGCACACGGAAGCGCAGGTCATCTTCGGCCAATGGCTGCTCGATGGGCGCGGCGTCGAACGCAACCCGGGCGAAGCGCTGTTCTGGTTCAAGACGGCCGCGCTGTCGGGCCACGCGATGGCCGCCAACATGTTGGGCCGCTGCTATGAGCACGGCTGGGGCGCGCCCGCCTGCGACAAGACCGCCACGCACTGGTACGCCCGCGCCGCCAATGCCGGCCTCGACTGGGGCCAGTACAACTACGCGACAAGCCTGCAACTCGGCCGCGGCATCCCGGCGAACCGCGCTCGCGCCTTCGCCTTCTTCCGGGCTGCCGCCACGCAAGGCCACGCCAAGTCAATCAACGTGCTCGGCGGCTTCTATGAAGACGGCTGGGAAGTCGAGACTGACACGGCAATGGCCCTGCGCTTCTACCTGCGCGCCGCAGAGGGCGGCGATTTCCGCGGCCAGTTCAACGCTGCACGCCTGCTGGCAATCGCGGACCGCCCCGACGAGGCCCGCACCTGGATGCAAGCCGTACCGCACACAGCCACACCGGCCTTCCTCGCGAAGGCGCATGACTTTCTTGCCGGCCACCCCGATGCGCGTTTGCGTGCGCTGGCCCGCGTGCTGACCATCCCATCGCCATGTTGCTGAAGATTCCCGCCGTCCTCACCAAGGGACAGGTCGCGCAGTGCCGCGCCGCCATCGACGCTGCCGAGTGGGTGGACGGCAAGGTCACGGCCGGCGCGCAGTCCGGTCAGGTGAAGCACAACATGCAGTTGCCCGAGGGCTCGCCAGCCGCGCGCGAGGTCGGCAGCTTGATTCAGGATGCGCTGTCCGCCAATACGCTGTTCTTCTCGGCCGCGTTGCCGCTCAAGGTGTTCCCGCCGCTGTTCAACCGCTATGCGGGCGGGCAGACCTTCGGCAACCACGTCGACAACGCCGTGCGCCACCTGCGCGGCACCGATTTCCGCATCCGCAGCGACCTCTCCTGCACGCTGTTCCTGACCGAGCCTGAAGACTACGACGGTGGCGAACTCGTCATCGATGACACCTTCGGTGAACACCGCGTCAGGCTTGCGGCGGGCGACATGGTGCTCTACCCCAGCAGCAGCCTGCACCGCGTCACGCCCGTTACACGCGGCGCACGCGTCTGCTCGTTCTTCTGGCTGCAGAGCATGGTGCGCAGCGACGCGCATCGCACGCTGCTGTTCCAGATGGATACAGAACTGCAGCGGCTGATGGGGCTGCTGGGGCAGGACGACGCATCGGTTATCGCGTTGACGGGGACGTATCACAACCTGCTGCGCGAGTGGGCCGAAGCGTAGACGCCCGCCTCAGGCAAAGTACGCCCGCATCTCCTTGAGCAACGCCTCCGGTGCCTCTTCCGGCACGTAGTGGCCGCATGGCACCGTGCCGCCGCTCACGTCCTCGGCCACGGCACTCCACAGCTCCAACGGCTTGAAGCAGCGTTGGATCACGCCGTGCTCGCCCCATAGCACGCGCAGCGGCACGCTCACGCGCTTGCCGGCGTCGCGGTCGGCGCGATCATGTTCGAGGTCGATGGTGGCGGCGGCGCGGTAGTCCTCGCACATGGCGTGCACGCAGGCGGGTTCGCGCATGGCTGCGGCGTAGGTCGCCATTGCTTCCGGGGCGAACGGTTCGAGCCCCGCATGGCGCAGGCCCATCAGCTTGCCGATGTAGAAATCGGGCGTGGCGTTGATGAGCGTCTCGGGAAACGGCGCGGGCTGGATCAGGAAGAACCAATGCCAGTAAGCAGTTGCAAACGCCATGTCAGTGTGCTCGTACATCGCCAGCGTGGGGGCGATGTCGAGCAGCATGGCGCGCTCGACGTGCAAGGGGTGATCGACACACAGGCGATGCGCCACGCGCGCCCCGCGGTCATGCGCGCACAGCCGGAAGCGGCCGAAGCCGAGTGCGCGCATGACTTCCACCTGGTCCTGCGCCATGGTGCGCTTGCTGTATTCCGCGTGCCGGGCGCTGCCGGCCGGCTTGGACGAGGCGCCATAGCCGCGCAGATCGGTCGCAACGACGGTGTAATCGTGCGCCAACTCATGCGCGACCTTGTGCCAGATCACATGGCTTTGCGGATGGCCATGCAGCAACAGCAGCGGCGGACCGCTGCCGCCGATCACCCCCGCGATCTCCACCCCGTTGACCATTTGGCGGAACGGACGAAAGCCGGGAAACAGCGCGGCGTCTGCAGCAGCGGTGGCGGCATCGATGGAAAGCGGCGTGGTCATGCAAGTCTCCGGTGATCAGTCGTGGGGGAAGCAATGCGTGGCGAATGCTCCGCATGCTAGCGCAGAGCGGGCACGCGCGTTGCGGCACCGTCCACTGCCGTTCCCTTCTTTCGCTTTCCCCTGATAAGGAGTTCGCCATGACCCCATTGCAAGACTTGCGCATCGCCATCCTCGTCGACGATTTGTTCGAGCAGGCCGAGCTGGCCAGCCCCAAGCAGGCGCTGGAAGACGCCGGTGCCAACGTCAGCATCGTCGCGCCGAAAGGCCCCAGCGTGACCGGCCTGCACCACGCCGACAAGGGCGATACCTTCAAGGTGGACCTGACGCTGGACCAGGCCAAGGCCGACGACTTCGATGGCCTAGTGCTGCCGGGCGGCGTCTTCAACGCTGATGCGTTGCGCGTCGTGCCGGCCGCACAGGCCTTCGTGAAAGCGTTCGAGCGCGCGCAAAAGCCGATCGCCGTGATCTGCCACGGGCCGTGGCTGTTGGTGTCTGCGGGCCTGGTGCGCGGGCGCACGCTGACGAGCTGGCCGACGCTGCAGGACGACATTCGCAATGCCGGCGGCATGTGGGTGGACCGCGAAGTGGTGGCCGACCGCAACTGGGTCAGCAGCCGCAAACCCGATGACCTGCCCGCCTTCAACCGCACCTTCATCGAACTGCTGGCGCAGCACGCCCACGTCTGAGCCCTGTGCGGTGACCGCCCACGGCGGGGTGCGGGATCGTTCCTATAATCAAACGACATGTTCTGACCTGTTGTGCCGGTTTGCCAAACCAGGAGACGCCATGCCCGCCGCCAAGCACCTGCCGCCCGCGCTGCAGCACCTGACGCTGCCCGTGATCGGTTCGCCGATGTTCATCGTCAGCTATCCGGAACTGGTGCTGGCGCAATGCAAGGCCGGCATCGTGGGGGCGTTTCCTGCGCTCAATGCGCGCCCGGCCGAAGTGCTGGACGACTGGCTCACGCAGATGAACGAGGAACTGGCGGCATACCGCACGGCGCATCCGCACGAGGTGGTCGGACCGATCGCCGTCAATCAGATCGTGCACCACTCAAACGCGCGGCTGGAGCAGGACGTGGCCACGTGCGTCAAGCACAAGGTGCCGATCTTCATCACCTCGTTGCGCGCGCCGGTCAAGGAGATCCTGGATGCCGTGCATAGCTATGGCGGCATCGTCCTGCACGATGTGATCAACCTGCGCCATGCCGAAAAGGCACTGGAAGCCGGCGTCGACGGGCTGATCCTGGTGGCCGCGGGTGCGGGCGGGCATGCCGGCACGCTGTCGCCCTTTGCGCTGGTGGGCGAGGTGCGGCGCATCTTCGACGGACCGATCGCGCTGTCGGGCGCCATTGCCACGGGCGATGCCATCCTGGCCGCGCAGGCCATGGGCGCCGACCTCGCCTATATCGGCACGCGCTTCATCGCCAGCCAGGAGGCCCACGCGGCGGAAAGCTACAAGCAAGCCATTTTGCGCGCGGCTGCATCGGACATCGTCTACACCAACCTTTTTACCGGCGTGCACGGCAACTACATCCGCGAGAGCATTGAACTGGCGGGCCTGGACCCGGCCGCCCTGCCGGAGGCCGACAAATCGAAGATGAACTTTGGCGACGGCAGCTCGCGCGCCAAAGCCTGGAAAGACATCTGGGGCGCAGGTCAGGGTGTCGGGCAGATCGCCGATCTGCCGCCCGCCGCCGAAATCGTGGCGCGCCTGAAGGCCGAATACGACGCGGCAAAGTTGCGCCTCGCGCTGCACCTGCGCCTCTAGAAACCGCCTGCGCCCAGCCATGCGTGCGTGCCCCACCGCACTTGAATTGACTTGCGCTGGCGGCGCTTCTACATTCCAAAGATTCAAGACACGATATGCGTGGGGCTGCGGGATCGGCCACCGCGCAACCGTATGCGCAAGCATCCTTGGGGGGATGTTCGACAGGCGTCTGCTTTCCTGTTGCGCGCACCGACGACAAAAGGAGAACAAGATGACGCACTGCCCTGCGCCCGCGCGCCCGCTTACCAAGCTGGCGGCTGTGGCGCTGAGCGTGGCGGCCTCGGCGCTTACCCTGGGCCTGACCGGCTGCTCCACCCAAAACGCCGCGACCACGGCACCGATCGAACAACGTCTGCCGCAACCGAACGAAGCGCTCGTGCGCTCGGCCTATGTCTACGCGTTTCCGTTGATGATGACCGACGCGCTGCTGCAGACGACGTCTGCGCTGGCGCCTGCCGGCACGTTCATGCATCAGCGCACGCTGGAAGACGAAACCCTGCCGACCGGCGTGCGCGCCCGCGTAGACGTGCTCGCGAGCAGCGCGTTCGTCGATTTGCGTAACGGCCCGGTCGTCCTGAGCCTGCCCGACGCCGGGCGCCGGCACGTCTGGGTGGCACTGCACGACGGGTGGAACGACGTGTTCGAATCGCTCGGCAACCGCACCACCGGGGCGCGTGCCGCGCACTACGCCATCACGCCGCCGGGTTGGGACGGCACGCTGCCCACGGGCGTCAAGCAGATTGCCGCGCCGACCAGCCTCGTCTGGGTGGTGGCACGGACGCCGGTGGCCGGACCGCGCGACCTGAGCGCCGCACGCCGCATACAGGACCGCTACCGCATCACCCCGCTGGAGGCCTTCGGCAAGACCACCCCGCGCGAGGCCGAAGCCGGGGCAAAGGTGAACGCGGACAAGGCCACCGACCTCGACGTCAGCCTGGATGCCGCGCGCCGCCGCGTCACCGCGCTGGACGCCAATAGCTACTTCACGCGCTTTGCCGAGCTGCTGAAGGACAATCCGCCGCACGCGGCCGATTCGACGATGCTGCAATCGTTGCGTGATCTGGGCATCGTGCCCGGTGCGCCGTTCGACGCCAAAGCTGTAAGCGCCGCCAACCTGAAGGTGATGGACGCCGGCGTGGCAGCCGCACGCGAGACGCTGGCGCTCGCCGTCAAGCAGCCGCCCGTCACGCAGAACGGCTGGTTCATCCCGCGCATGGTCGGCGCCTACGGGCTGGATTACGCCCAGCGTGCCATCGTGGCGTGGAACGGTGGCGGCACCGACCTGCCGCAGGACATGCTTATCGCCACCGCCACGACCGACGCCAACGGCATGGCGCTGGACAGCACGCACCGCTACGTACTGCATTTCGAGCGCAACCAGCTCCCGCCCGAAAATGCCGGCTGGGCTGTCGCCGCCCTGTCGACTGTCGGGCAGCCCCGCCATGCGTCCGAACGCCGGGGCCTGCGCAGCGTGCTGAGCGAAGCAGATCGCCCGCGCCTGAACCGCGATGGCTCGCTCGACATCCTGATCCAGCGGGCTCCGCCCAACGGCATGCGCAACAATTGGCTGCCACCGCCCACCGGCCCGTTCCTGCTGCGCATGCAGCTGACCTGGCCCAAGGAAGCGGCACTCGACGCATCGTGGCTGCCGCCTGCCCTGCAGCGGCGGGACACAGCCATCCAATAGCCCCGGTAATAGCGGCCGAGCGCGTAATCAGGCCTCGGCCACCCGCACCACGAGCTTGCCGAAGTTGCGTCCTTCGAGCAGGCCGATGAACGCGGCTGGGGCGTTCTCCTCGCTCTCGCCACCGCGATGGCTCCCGCCGTCTGGGCAACGCACGACCCAGAGCGGGGTCACTAGGGTCGTGCCGCATATTCCAGTTTTCTAGATAAAATTTCTATTAAACTGGATCACATGGACATCCACCAACGTATCGCCCAGCGCCTGCGCGAACTGCGCGACGCCCAGGGCCTCTCGCTCGAGGCGCTGGCAGAACGCAGCCAGGTCAGCCGTTCGGCCATCTCCCTGATCGAACGCGGCCAGAGCAGCCCGACCGCAGCGGTGCTCGATCGGCTCAGTTCCGCGCTGGGCGTGACGCTTGCCTCGCTGTTCGAGGACAGTGCAGCGCCCGCCGTCGAGCCTTCGCCGGTATCACGCGCGGCGGAGCAGCCGGAGTGGACCGACCCCGCCTCCGGTTACGTGCGCCGCAACCTGTCGCCGGCGGCGCGTTCGCCCTTGCAGCTCGTCGAGGTGCACTTTCCCCCGGGCGAGCGCGTGGCCTACGACACCGGCGCGCGCGACGCCGAAATCCACCAGCAGGTGTGGATCATCGAAGGCACGATGGAAATGACCGTGGGCAACACACACTGGCGCCTCAATGCCGGCGATTGCCTGACCATGCGGCTGGACTGTCCGATCGTCTATCACAACCCCACGCGGCGGCCGGCCCGCTACCTCGTCGCGCTGACAACCGTATCCGCTGCCCACTGGAGGCCCTGATGACCGACACCCTGACCATTCGGCGCGTGGGCGCCAACGAGGCAAGCGCGTGTGTGGATGCGCTGGCCGATGTGCTGATCGATTGCGTGGCAGGCGGCGCGTCCGTCAGCTTCATGGCGCCGCTGTCGCAAGACAAGGCGCGGGCATTCTGGCGCGGGGTGGCCGCCGGCGTGGCGAAGGGCGAGCGCGCGCTGCTGATTGCCGAAGATGCGGCCGGCGCCATCCTCGGCACCGTGCAGTTGGTGTTGGCGCAGCCGGAAAACCAGCCGCACCGCGCCGACGTCGCCAAGATGCTCGTACACCGCCGCGCCCGTCGGCAAGGCCTGGCGCAGCGGTTGATGGCGGCCATCGAAGACGAAGCGCGCGCCGAAGGCAAGACGGTGCTCGTGCTCGACACGGTGACGGGCGGCGATGCCGAACGGCTATACGCACGCGCCGACTGGCAGCGCGTGGGCGTGGTGCCCAACTACGCGCTGATGCCCGACGGCGCGTTCTGCGGGACGACGTTCTTCTGCAAGCAGTTGGGCGCCGCAGATTAAATCGTCAACGTGCCGCGGCCGATTTCGATCACGCGGCCACCCACGTGGATCGTGCCGTCGGCATCCACACGCAGCGTGAGGTGGCAGGGTCGCCCCACTGCAGCGCCCTGCTCGATGCGGTAGCTGGCCGGCAAAGCATGGCCGGTCGACCGCAGCCAGCCGCCCAGGTTGGCACACGCCGAGCCGGTGCCCGGGTCTTCCCACAGGCCGGTGCCGTATTCGAAGAAGAAACGCGAGACCACCGGATCGTTGCTACCAGGCGCCGGCATGGTGAAGACGTACGCGTTGCGCCCGTCGTTGCGGCTGCGCGGCCACGCATCGAAGGCGGACGGATCGGGCCGGGCGCGCTCCACATGCGCGCGCGTCTTGACCGGCACCATCAGTTGCTCGATCCCTGCATCAACCCACAGCGGCGGCCCCGCCAGCGCATCGGCGTCCAACCCGAGCATCTGGGCGATGGCCGGATCGGCTTCGCGCGTATTCAGCGCGCCGGAGCGCGGCGGCACCAGCGACCACCCCTCGTCCTGCGCCGTCAATGACACGATGCCCGACTGGCAACGCAGCGTCAGTTCATTGCCCGGGCCATACAGCTCGCGCACCACTTGCGCGGTGCCCAGCGACGGGTGGCCGGCAAACGGCATCTCGTAATCGGGCGTGAAGATGCGGAAACGCGCCGTGGCGCCATCCGTGTCGTCGGGAAAAATGAACGTGATCTCGGACAGGTTGAACTGGCGTCCGATGGCCTGCATGGTGGCGTCGTCCAGGCCCCGTCCGTCTTCGAAGACGGCGAGCTGGTTGCCGCCGAACGTGGATTCGGCAAAGACGTTGAGCAGGCGGAAGGCGTAGCGCGACATGGTGGCGTCCGAAGTGTTGGAGAAGAAAAAAACGGTGTGGCGATGCGTCATCATCAACGCACCACCACACTGTCTCCATGCACACTTCCAGACACTTTGCGCGAATCCGGCCTGACAGTTGGCGGACAGCGCGAACGTCAGGGGCTTACTTCCGATAGTCGTACACGCCGCGGCCGGTCTTGCGGCCCAGGTAGCCGGCAGCCACCATTTCGCGCATCAGCATGGCCGGGCGGTATTTCGGGTCGGCAAACTCGGTGTACAGCACTTCCATCACGGCGAGCATGGTGTCCAGGCCGATCATGTCGGCCAGCGCCAGCGGCCCGATCGGGTGGTTGCAGCCGAGCTTCATGCCTTCGTCGATTTCCTCCGGCGAGGCCAGGCCCTCGCCCAGCACGCAGAACGCCTCGTTGATCATCGGGCACAGGATGCGGTTGACGACAAAGCCCGGGCTGTTCTTGACCGTGATCGGCGTCTTGCCCAGTTGCTTGGCCAGCGCTTCCACCGCCGCATGCGTGGCATCGCTCGTCTGCAGGCCGCGGATGACTTCCACCAACGCCATCATCGGCACCGGGTTGAAGAAGTGCATGCCGATGAAGCGGCTCGCGTCTTGCAGCACGGCAGCCAGCTTGGTGATCGAGATCGACGAGGTGTTCGACGCCACGATCGCGTGCGGCGCTGCGGCAGCCTCGAGCTGCTTGAGGATCTTCACCTTCAGGTCGAAGTTCTCGGTGGCAGCCTCGATGACGAGGTCGGCGCGCTTGAGGTCGTCGTACGACGTCGAGCCCTGAATGCGGGCGAGCGCGGCGGCCTTGTCGGCTTCGGTCAGCTTTTCTTTCTTGATGAGGCGATCCAGGCTACCTGCCACGGTGGCAATGCCTTTCTGCACGGCGGCATCGCTGATGTCCACCATCACCACATCCAGCCCGACGACGGCGCACGCTTGCGCAATGCCGTTGCCCATTGTTCCGGCACCGACGATGCCGACGACTTGAATTGCCATGAACTGATCCTCGCTTGGTATTGGAATGAGAGATGGAAATGAAACAGATTGCAAAGGATAAACGACGCGACGATGCGCAGAAAAGCCTTGCCAACGCTCGCGTCACATTCCACCGGATCGCCGTATGATGGCCGGCGTCGCGCCGCTCTTTCCTCTCAGGCGCAAGGACGCTGGAAATGGACCGTTTTCTCAGTATTGAAGCCTTCGTGCGCGTGGCGGAAACGCGCAGCTTTGCCGAGGCCGCCCGCCAGTTGGGCGTGACCAACTCGGTGGTCACCAACCGCGTGCAGCAACTGGAGCGCTTTATTGAAGCGCCGCTGTTTCACCGCAGCACGCGGCACGTGCGCTTGTCCGAAGTGGGCGAGACCTACTACAAGCAATGCGCCGAAGCCGTCTGCATGCTGACGGACCTCACCGACCAGATGCGCGGCCTGCGCGCCACGCCCGCCGGCAAATTGCGCATCCGCATGCTGCCGGGTTACGCGCTCAGCCATTTTGCCGAGCCGCTGGCGAGGTTCGGTGCGCAGTACCCCGATATCCAGCTCGACGTGGTGGTGGACGACAGCGTGGTCGACCCGATTGCCGAGGGGTTCGACGTGGTGTTCCAGATCTTCCCGCCCATCAACGATTCGCTGATCGAGCGGCGCCTGTTTCCGCTGCGGCGCATGTTCTGCGCCACACCCGCGTACGTGGAGGAATACGGCATGCCGCAGCAACCGGCCGATCTGCTGCAGCATTCGCTGGCGCTGTACTCCGGTTACCCGACGCGCAAACGCTGGGAGTTCTCGCGCAACGGCGAAACCCTTCCTGCGATGGACCTGCCCGAGCAGGTGCGCTCCAACTCCGTGCATCTGCTGCGCGACTACGCTCTCACCAGCGCCGGCATTGCGTGCCTGCCGACCCTCGTCATCAGCGACGATCTGGTTGCGGGCCGCCTCGTGCCGGTGCTGGCCGACTACGACCTCACACCGCTGCACTTCTCGGCCGTGTATCCGGCAACGCAGCGCCAGGCAGTCAAGGTGTGCGCACTGATCGATTGCCTTGCCAGCCACCACGCCGGCGAGCTGGCTTGGGACAAGCCCTTGCTCGAGCGCGGCTGGGTCCGCTGACGTCCGCTAACGGCCACGCGCGTCGAATCCCACGACCGGCGCGCGTGTCCAGGGTACCGACGGAATGTTTCGGGAAGTCGCGACGATTGTTCGGCAATCGCAAAAACTGCACTCGCCGATTGGGGCGTTGCGCCCGGAACGCAACTTCCTATGATGGATGGGCCGTTGATCGCGCCGCGCCGATGCGGCGCCAGGTCTGCAGCATCCCCCCCTCGCATCTCCTATCGGAAACTGGATACGGCCATGAATCCCAAGCTGGAAGTCCTCACCCCCCAGAACTGTCAACTGATCTTCATCGACCACCAGCCGCAAATGGCCTTCGGCGTGCAGTCGATCGATCGCCAGGTCCTGAAGAACAACACCGTTGGCCTTGCCAAGGCCGCGAAGATCTTCAACATCCCCACCACCATTACGACCGTCGAGTCGCAAAGCTTCTCCGGCTATACCTACCCGGAGCTGCTCGACGTGTTTCCGGATCAGCCACTGCTCGAACGCACCTCGATGAACTCCTGGGACGACCAGAAGGTGCGCGATGCCCTGGCAAAGAACGGCCGCAAGAAGGTGGTCGT
The DNA here is from genome assembly GCF_021173085.1 of Ralstonia wenshanensis. NCBI lineage: Bacteria > Pseudomonadati > Pseudomonadota > Betaproteobacteria > Burkholderiales > Burkholderiaceae > Ralstonia > Ralstonia wenshanensis. The sequence goes on along the minus strand of NZ_CP076413.1, from coordinate 108,932 downwards.
CTCGGGCCTGTGGACGGAGGTGTGCAACTGCACCTTCGCGCTGTCGGCCATGCACGATGCCGACTACGAGATCTACATGGTTGCCGACGCCTCGGGCGGCACCTCAAAGGAGGCGCACGACTACGCCATGCAGCGCATGGTCCAGGCCGGCGTGGTGCCCGTGACGTGGCAACAGGTGCTGCTGGAATGGCAGCGTGACTGGGCCCACCGCGACACGTATGACGCCGTCATGAAGCTGGTGAAGGAACACTCCGGCGCCTACGGCATGGGCGTCGACTACGCCTACACGATGGTGCACAAGGCCCCGCAACGCACCGCGACGCCGCACGAGGCGCTGGCTGCCGTGGCTGCCAACTGATCGCGCTGCCGACCATAAAACAAGACGCTGCTCCGGCGGGCGACGCATGTGCAACCGCATGCGTCGCCCCGTCGTCCATTCAGCCAGCCACCACCCTCTCTCTCATTCCCATGCAAACGATTACCACCCAAGACGGTACGCGCATCTTTTACAAGGACTGGGGCAGCGGCAAGCCCGTCGTCTTCTCGCACGGCTGGCCGCTCAATGCCGACGCGTGGGACGCGCAGATGCTGTTCCTCGTGCAAAAGGGCTTTCGTGTCATCGCGCATGACCGGCGCGGCCATGGCCGTTCCGACCAGCCGTCGCAGGGCAACGACATGGACACCTATGCCGACGACCTCGCAGCGCTGCTCGATGCGCTCGACATCCAGGGGGCCACGCTGGTCGGCCATTCCACCGGTGGCGGCGAAGTCGCGCACTACATCGGCCGCCATGGCACCAAGCGCGTCGCCCGCGCCGTGCTGATCGGCGCGGTGCCGCCCATCATGCTCAAGACGGCCGCCAACCCGAAGGGCTTGCCGATGGACGTGTTCGACGGCATTCGCAAGGGTGTGGCGGAGAACCGCTCGCAGTTCTACCGCGATCTCGCCACGCCGTTCTTCGGCTTCAACCGGCCGGGTGCGAAGGTTTCGCAGGGCACCATCGATGCGTTCTGGGCGCAGGGCATGACCGGCGGCATTCACGGCCAGTTCCTGTGCATCAAGGAGTTCTCGGAGGTCGACTACACCGAAGACCTGAAGAAGATCGACGTGCCGGTGCTGTTCCTGCATGGCGACGACGACCAGATCGTGCCGATCGACAATTCGGCCAGGCTGGGCGTGGAGCTGGTGAAGAACGGGACGCTGAAGGTCTATCCGGGCGGCCCGCACGGCATGTGCGTGACCGAGGCGGACAAGGTCAACGCGGACCTGCTGGCCTTCCTCAGCACCTGATCGGCACGGGCGGCGCCGTTTGCGCGCGCCGCCCTTGGCATCCTGGAGCCCTCCTCGTGAAGCCCTATCTCATCTCCATCGGCGTCGGCATGCTGGTCGGCGTCATCTATGCGTTGTTGCACGTCCGCTCACCGGCGCCACCGGCGATCGCACTGGTCGGGCTGTTGGGCATGCTGATCGGCGAACAGATCGTGCCGGCCGCGCAGCGCCTGCTGGCCGGCGAGCCGATCACCATGGCGTGGTTCCGCCACGAGTGCGTGCCGAAAATCACGGGCGCGCCGGCCCAGGCGGCACCCGAGGCACCGCCGACAAACCTTGCTGCCAGCGGTGAGCCCGGCAGCACCAAGCCGCGCAATCCAAGCTGACGCCATGACACGCCTGTCGCTCGACCCCTCGCACGCTGCGGCCCCTGCCGATACCGCCCTGCATGTTGGCCTGCTGTTCCTGCGCCTGACCGGCAGCGCCCTGCTGATTACCGTGCATGGGCTGCCCAAGGTGCTGCACTACAGCCAGGAACTCACGCGCATTGAAGACCCGTTCCACATGGGCGCCGCGCCCACGCTGCTGCTGGCAATCCTGTCAGAAACGCTGTGTCCGCTGCTGATTGCGCTTGGCGTGCTCACGCGCCTGGCGTGCCTGCCCATCGTCGCCACGTTGCTGGTGGCCATGCTGGTAGTGCATCCTGGCTGGTCGCTTGCCGATGGACAGTTCGGATGGATGCTGCTGATCATCTTCACCACCGTCCTGATTGCCGGACCCGGACGCTTTTCGATCTTTCCCAAATACTGACGCAATGACCGCCGACCTCATCCTGCACAACGGCCGCATCCACACGGTCGACCGCGAACGCCCCTCCGCCAGCGCCGTTGCCGTGCGTGACGGCCGCTTTGTTGCCGTGGGCGACGATGCCACCGTGATGGCCCAGCGCGGCGCCTCCACCCAGGTCATCGACCTGCGCGGGCGCACCGTCATTCCCGGCCTGAACGATTCGCACCTGCACCTGATCCGGGGCGGGCTGAACTACAACCTGGAGCTGCGCTGGGAAGGCGTGCCCTCCCTGGCCGACGCGATGCGCATGCTCAAGGAGCAGGCCGCGCGCACGCCATCGCCGCAATGGGTGCGCGTGGTCGGCGGCTGGACGGAATTCCAGTTTGCCGAGCGCCGCATGCCCACGCTCGAAGAGCTGAACCAGGCCGCGCCCGATACGCCCGTGTTCGTGCTGCACCTGTACGACCGCGCGCTGCTCAACCGCGCGGCGCTGCGCCAGGTGGGCTACACCAAGGACACGCCGAACCCGCCGGGCGGCGAGATCCAGCGCGACGCCTCCGGCGAGCCCACCGGCATGTTGATCGCCAAACCCAACGCGATGATCCTCTACGCGACGCTCGCCAAGGGGCCGAAGCTGCCGCCGGAATACCAGGTCAACTCCACACGCCAGTTCATGCGCGAGCTGAACCGCCTGGGCGTGACGAGCGCCATCGACGCGGGCGGCGGCTTCCAGAACTACCCTGAAGACTACGAGGTCATCCGCGAGCTGTCGGCGCAGAACCAGCTCACCATCCGCATCGCCTACAACCTCTTCACGCAGAAGCCGAAAGAGGAGCTGGCCGACTTCAAGAACTGGACCGGCAGTGTGCAATACCGCCAAGGCGATGATTTCTTCCGCCACAACGGCGCGGGCGAAATGCTGGTCTTCTCCGCGGCCGACTTCGAAGACTTCCTGCAACCGCGCCCCGACCTGCCCGAGACGATGGAGCAGGAACTGGAAACCGTGGTGCGCCACCTCGTCGCGCAGCGCTGGCCTTTCCGGCTGCACGCCACCTACGACGAATCGATCTCGCGCATGCTCGACGTGTTCGAGCGCGTGAACCGCGACATTCCCTTCAACGGCCTGCCGTGGTTCTTCGACCACGCGGAGACCATTTCGCCGAAGAACATCGAGCGCGTGCGCGCACTCGGCGGCGGCATCGCCATCCAGGACCGCATGGCCTTCCAGGGCGAGTACTTTGTCGACCGCTACGGCGCAGCCGCTGCCGAACAGACGCCACCCATCAAGCGCATGCTGGCCGAAGGCGTGCCGGTGGGCGCTGGCACCGATGCCACGCGCGTGTCGAGCTACAACCCGTGGACGTCGCTGTACTGGCTGGCGAGCGGGCGCACCGTGGGCGGCATGGCGCTGTATCCGGAAGGGCTGCCGCGCGAAGTGGCGCTCGAGCTGTATACGCACGGCAGCGCGTGGTTCTCGGCAGACCAGGGCAACAAGGGGCAGATCAAGGTCGGGCAACTCGCCGATCTGGCAGCGTTGTCGGCGGATTTCTTCAGCGTGCCCGAGTCCGATATCAAGACCATCGAATCGGTGCTGACGGTGGTGGGCGGTCGCATCGTCTACGGCGCGGCGGAGTTTGCCGAATTCGGCCCGCCGCCGATTCCGGTGCTGCCGGAGTGGTCGCCCGTGGCGCGCGTGCCGGGACACTGGCGGCCGGCTGCGCCGATGCAGCAGCAGGTGCATCAGTGCGTTGGCTCGTGTTCGGTGCACGGCCATGCGCATCAGAAAGCGCGCACGGCCAATGTGCCGACCACCGACTTCCGCAGCTTCTGGGGCGCCTTCGGGTGTTCGTGCTTTGCCTTCTGAAGCGGCGTCGTCTGCAACGGCCACGCCGGCGTCAGCGCGTTTCCTGATCGCCCAGGGAACGCTGCTGGCGTTCGTCGCGGGCTATGTGGATGTGGTCGGCTTTGCAGCGTTGTTTGGGCTGTTCACCGCGCACGTTACGGGGAACTTCGTGATGATCGGCCTGGAGCTGGCGGGCTCCGGCCAAGGCGTGCTCGCCAAACTGCTGGCGCTGCCGATGTTCGTGGTGGCCGTTGCGGCGACCAAGCTCGCCGTGACGGCGCTCACGCGGCGCGGCGTGGCGCCACTGCGGCCGCTGCTACTTGCGCAGGCCGTTCTGCTGCTGGCCTTCATGGCGGCGGGGCTGCTGGCGCTGCCGATTCAGTCCCCCGATGCGCCGGCCACGATCGTTGTCGGTCTGATTGGTGTCGCAGCGATGGGCGTGCAGAACGCCAAGGCGCGCATCGTGCTGTCGGAACACGCCCCCACGACGATCATGACGGGCAACACCACGCAGATCGTGATCGACGTGGTGGAGCTGCTGTCGCCCGGCGCTACGCAGAAGGATGTTGCGCGCACGCGGTTGCGCAAGATGGTGCCGCCGCTTGCCGGCTTTGCCATCGGGGCGGTGCTGGGCGCGCTGGCGTTTGCGACGCTGTCGTTCTGGTGCGTGTTGCCGCCGGTGGGCATCTTGGTGGCACTGGCTGTGATGCAGCGGTAGGTTTTGTTTCTGTGCCGTGGATTTTTTTCAGCTCCGCTGGCGGGGGGGGGGGGGCGGGTGTGGTCCATCCCTTGTTTCATCCCCTGCCCGGGCTGACTCACTTTCTTTGTCTTGCCAAAGAAAGTAAGCAAAGAAAGGCGCGCCCGAGATGGCGAAAGATTCCTTGAATTTATGTCGCAGAGAGGGGAAGGGAAAAACTCGCTTCGCTCAGACAGTTTCCCTTCCTTTTTCCTCTCTGCAACAGAAATTCAAGGCGCCATCTAGGGCCCCAGCGGCCACACCATCGAAGCACAACCGCAGTCGCAAAGAGCAACACAACGCGAAGCAAAGCGAGCATCAATAGCCACAAGCAAGAGCCACCCGGCCAAGCAAACCAACGGTTGGCCTTTGACTCTCCTGCCCTATGCGGCGCCTTGAATTTCTGTGAGCGGGCGGAAAAAGGAAGGAGGCTTGTCTGAGCGCAGCGAGTTTGCCTCCTTCCCCGCACGGTCACACAAATTCAAGGAGTCTTTCGCCGCATCGGGCGCGCATTTCTTTGCTTACTTTCTTTGGGCAAGACCAAAGAAAGTGAGTCAGCCCCGGCAGGGGATGAAACAAGGGATGCACCACCAAGGCAAAAACAACCAAAAAAGAACCCCTACATATTCCGCCGATACTCCCCCCCCACCTCAAACAACGCATGCGTAATCTGCCCGAGCGAGCAGACCTGCACCGCGTCCATCAGCACCGCAAACACGTTCTGATCTTCAATCACCGCCCGCTGCAGGCGCTGCAGCATGGCCGGAGCTTCCCCCGCATGCCGCGCGTGAAAATCCTGCAGCCGCGCGAGTTGGCTCTGCTTCTCCTCCTCGCTGGAACGCGCCAGTTCTATGTGCGGCGGCACTACGCTCTCGGCGTCGGGATTGCGGAACGTATTCACACCGATGATCGGCAGCGAGCCATCGTGCTTGCGCTGCTCATATAGCATCGACTCCTCCTGGATCTTGCCGCGCTGATAGCCGGTTTCCATGGCACCCAGCACGCCGCCGCGCTCGGCAATGCGTTCGAACTCCTGCAGCACCGCTTCTTCCACGAGGTCCGTCAGCTCATCGATGATGAAGCTGCCCTGGTTCGGGTTCTCGCACTTGGCCAGGCCCCACTCGCGGTTGATGATGAGTTGGATGGCGAGCGCGCGCCGCACGGATTCGCCTGTCGGCGTGGTGATGGCCTCGTCGTAGGCATTCGTGTGCAGGCTGTTGCAGTTGTCGTAGATCGCGATCAGCGCCTGCAGCGTCGTGCGGATGTCGTTGAAGGCGATTTCCTGCGCGTGCAATGACCGGCCTGATGTTTGCACGTGGTACTTGAGCTTCTGGCTGCGCTCGTTTGCGCCGTACTTGTCTCGCAGCGTCACCGCCCAGATGCGGCGCGCGACGCGGCCGAGCACGCTGTACTCCGGGTCCATGCCATTGGAGAAGAAGAACGACAGGTTCGGCGCAAAGTCATCGATATGCATGCCGCGCGCGAGGTACGCCTCCACATACGTGAAACCGTTGGCGAGCGTGAAGGCGAGCTGCGAGATCGGGTTCGCGCCCGCCTCGGCAATGTGGTAACCCGAGATCGACACCGAATAGAAATTGCGCACCTGGTGGTGCACGAAATATTCCTGGATATCGCCCATCACCTTGAGCGAAAACTCGGTCGAGAAGATGCAGGTGTTCTGCCCCTGGTCTTCCTTGAGGATGTCGGCCTGCACCGTGCCGCGCACGTTCTGCAGCACCCACGCGCGGATCTTCGCCTCTTCGTCCTGCGTCGGCTCTCGCCCGTTGTCGGCGCGGAACCGGGCCAGGTTCTGGTCGATGGCGGTGTTCATGAACATCGCCAGGATCGTCGGCGCAGGCCCGTTGATCGTCATGGAAACCGACGTGGCAGGGCTGGTCAGGTCAAAGCCGTCGTACAGCACTTCCATGTCGTCGAGCGTGGCGATGGAGACGCCAGAGTTGCCGACCTTGCCGTAAATGTCTGGACGCAGCGCCGGGTCTTCGCCGTACAGCGTGACGGAGTCAAACGCGGTGGAAAGTCGCTTGGCGTCCATGCCTTCGGAGACGAGCTTGAAGCGCCGGTTGGAGCGGAAGGCATCGCCCTCGCCCGCGAACATGCGCGTCGGGTCTTCGTTCTCGCGCTTGAAGGCGAACACACCGGCGGTGTACGGGAAGCTGCCCGGCACGTTTTCGCGCATCAGCCAGCGCAGCACTTCGCCGTCATCTTCATACGGCGGCAGTACGACCTTGCGGATCGTGGTGCCCGAAAGCGTGGTGTGCGTGAGCTGCGTGCGGATTTCCTTGTCGCGAATCTTCACGACGTATTCGTCGCCGGAATACGCACGGCGCAGGTCGGGCCACATGGCGAGCAGCTTGCGCTCGGCAGCGCCGAGTTGTGCGTCGCGCTCGGCCGCCTGCTTGTCGAGCGCGGACAGCGTCTGCACCGTGGCACCGGCCTGCTCCAGCATGCGGTGGCTGGCCTGCAATTGCTGACGTTCCCGCGCGAGGCGGCTTTGCGCATCAACTCGGCGGTGGTAGCCGCGCACCGTATCGGCCAGCTCCGCCAGGTAGCGCACGCGCGCGGGCGGCACGATGGCATCGTGGCTGGTGGAGCATTTGCCGGCTGGACGCGGCAACGTGCGTTCGGCCAGCGCCATGCCGCGCTCGGTCAGCCGATCCGCCAGCGCGTGATACAGCGCCGTCACGCCGTCGTCATTGAAGTGCGAGGCCTGCGTGCCGAACACCGGCATGTCTTCAGGCCGGGCGTGCCATTGCTCGCGGTTGCGCTGCACCTGCTTGGCGACGTCGCGCCATGCATCCTGCGCACCCTTGCGGTCGAACTTGTTGATCGCCACCAGATCGGCAAAGTCGAGCATGTCGATCTTCTCCAGCTGGCTGGCGGCGCCAAACTCGGGCGTCATCACATACAGCGACAAATCGACATGCGGCACGATGGCTGCATCGCCCTGCCCGATGCCGGAGGTCTCGACGATGATGAAATCGAACCCGGCAGCGCGGCAGGCGGCAATCACGTCGGGCAGCGCGTCGGAAATCTCACGGCTCGCCTCGCGCGTGGCCAGCGAGCGCACGAAGATGTTCGGATGGTTGATCGCGTTCATGCGAATGCGATCGCCCAGCAGCGCGCCGCCCGACTTGCGCCGCGACGGATCGATCGAGATGACCGCAATGCGCAGCGCGTCCTGCTGGTCGAGCCGGAAGCGGCGGATCAGCTCGTCGGTGAGCGACGACTTGCCCGCACCGCCCGTGCCCGTGATGCCAAGCACAGGCGTCGGCGCGGCCATCGCAGCCGCGTGGACGGCCTCGCGCAACGCCGGATCGACGCGGCCCGATTCCAGCGCGGTGATCAGTTGCGCCAGAGCGCGGCGATCGCCGTTGGCAACGGGCTCCAGCGTAGCCGGCGCGTAGACGGAGAGATCGATATCGCAGCGCTGCACCATGTCGGCAATCATGCCGGCCAGACCCATGCGCTGGCCGTCTTCTGGGCTGTAGATGCGCGCGACGCCGTAGTCCTGCAGCTCGCGGATCTCCGCCGGCACGATCACCCCGCCGCCGCCGCCGAACACCTGGATGTGCTGGCCGCCGCGTGCGCGCAGCGCGTCGATCATGTACTTGAAGTATTCGACGTGGCCGCCCTGGTAGCTGGACACGGCAATGCCCTGCACGTCTTCCTGCAGCGCAGCGTTGACCACCTCGTCCACCGAGCGGTTGTGCCCGAGGTGGATCACCTCGCAGCCCATCGACTGCAGGATGCGCCGCATGATGTTGATCGACGCGTCATGCCCATCGAACAACGACGCAGCCGTCACGAAGCGCACCTTGTTGCGCACCGGCGCGGCTTCGCTGGCAGGCGTGGGATCGGCCGCGCGGGCAGCGGAAAGATCGGTCATGTCTCCACCTTCGATAAGTGGGGCGCCGGCGTTGGATGTGTTGTACGACGCACAAGGCGAAGCGTGCCGGTCGGCGGGTCGAACAGACAGTATTTTCGGGGTTGACGCACACGTCAACCGGCGGCACGGGCGAGGACCTTTCTGCTCTTCTGCGCCCCCGGGGCTTGATGATGGCCTGCGCGCCATTCCCTTAAATCAGCACGCCGGCATCCGGACCGTTTTGCGCAAATTGCGGGCGGCTGGAGCGGTCCAATCTTGGTGCAACACCCAGCTTGCACACAATCGATACAAATCGTTAGAGTCGGATTTTGGTCGGAAACGGGTCCGGCCACAGGGGGAACTTCCAATGCCAAGCCGCGCAACGATGCGCTGGTGTCTGACCGCCTTGCTGGCGTGGTCCGGTCACGCCCTGGCGTGGGACTACACGCCCGGCGCCATCCCGGGGCTGATCAGCGTGCTTGGTTTCCTGACCGTGCAATCGCAGGCGCTGGACCGCGCCATCCAGCGCTTTCCCGGTCAGCGTGAAGAGCTGATCCGCGCCCGTACGCAGTTCGACAACGCGTTCCCGCAGGCGCTGGCCCGCACGCGCCGCCTGATCGCCGGCATTCCGCTATCCGACGACGAGCGCCAGCTGCTGATCGAGCGTGCGCTGGACATTCACCAACCGAGCGTGGGCGTTGCCACCCAGACGGCCCAGACCGCCCACGCCCTGGCCGGACGCGTCGTTGAGCGCGCACAGGGCAGCCAGGACCGCGCCACGCTGCAGACGCTGTTGGCGGTGGTCTACGACGACCGCCCCGCCGATGAGTTGAGCAGCCGCTTTACCCAGGCCGTAACGTTGTCTGACTGGCCGAATGCGCGCGGCGCGAGCCTTAGCCTCAGGCTGCCGTTTTCCTGGGAGCGCGTGCCCCCGACAGCGCCGCGCAAGCCCGACCCCGCGCGGGTGGCGATCGGCGCGTGGGCCAATCAGGGCGGCTCGGGGCTGTCGCGCCTTGAAATGATCGTGCGCCCGACAGAGGGCGATCTTGAAGCCGTGCCGGACAACCGCGAACCGCGCTGGATGCGCGACGCCGTCAAGCAAGCCGTGGCCGGCCCGTGCAAGCTGCTCGGGTGGGGCACGCAATCGTTCGGCGGGCGCCCAGGCGTGTGGGCCAGCTACATCGGCGAATCGCCCGGCCCGCATATCTCGCGCGCCACGGGCAATACGCTGGTCGGCCGCGTCTTCATGGTGCCGACCGACGGCGCGCTGCTGATGCTGCACATGCAGTCTCCCGCCACATCGCCCGAACAGGCCAGCACCGTCCGCTTGCGGTACGAGCCGCTGTGGAATGCCGTAGCGGCATCCTTCAGCGTCGCCGGCGCCAAGCCGTAACCCTCCCCACGGCAGAACGCACCACGACGGCGCATTTGCCACACCGCCCGCACCAATTCAAGGCAATCACGCACCGATTTCGGGCTAATCTCAACGCGCAGCCCGCCCCCCACCTCGCGCGCACGGCCATGGTGCGCCATGTCACCTTTTTGCACACCGTTGGAACAAGAATTGCATCAGTCGGCGCCTTTTGCGTCATTTGTGGGCATGCACTGCACCCGGATGGCGCTGACCCTCAACCCGCACGACAACCGCAATGAACTCCATCAAAACCGGGGGCGACGCGCTCTTCATCCTGCTGGGCGCGATCATGGTGCTGGCCATGCATGCCGGCTTCGCGTTCCTTGAGCTGGGCACTGTCCGTAAGAAGAACCAGGTCAATGCACTGGTCAAAATCCTGGTCGACTTTGCCGTGTCGACCATCGCGTACTTCTTCATCGGCTATTCGGTCGCGTACGGCGTCAACTTCTTTACCGGCGCCGACGTGCTCGCCCAGCAGAACGGCTACGAGCTGGTGAAGTTCTTCTTCCTGCTGACCTTCGCGGCGGCCATCCCGGCCATCATCTCGGGCGGGATTGCCGAGCGCTCGCGCTTTGAGCCCCAACTGGCGGCAACCTTCGTGCTGGTGGGCTTCGTCTACCCGTTCTTTGAAGGCATCGCCTGGAACGAGCGCTTCGGCATCCAGCACTGGCTGCAGAGCGTGACGGGCGCGGAGTTCCACGACTTTGCCGGTTCGGTGGTCGTGCACGCGGTGGGCGGCTGGATCGCGCTGCCGGCGGTGCTGCTGCTGGGCGCCCGCCACGGCCGCTACAAGGACGACGGCCGCATCGCCGCGCATCCGCCGTCGAACATCCCGTTCCTGGCCGCCGGTGCCTGGGTGCTGGCGGTGGGCTGGTTCGGCTTCAACGTGATGAGCGCCCAGACGCTGGACAAGATGAGCGGCCTGGTCGCCATCAACTCGCTGATGGCCATGGTGGGCGGCACGCTCACCGCGTGGTGGATGGGCAAGAACGATCCGGGCTTCTCGTACAACGGGCCGCTGGCCGGCCTGGTGGCCGTGTGCGCCGGCTCCGATGTGATGCACCCGCTGGGCGCGCTGGCTGTTGGCGGCATTGCGGGCGTGCTGTTTGTCTGGATGTTCACGCGCGTGCAGAACGTCTGGCGCATCGACGATGTGCTGGGCGTGTGGCCGCTGCACGGCCTGTGTGGCGCATGGGGCGGCATCGCGGCCGGCATCTTCGGCCTGAAGGCACTGGGCGGGCTGGGCGGCGTGTCGTTCTGGGCGCAGGTGGCGGGCACGGCGGGCGGCATTGTGATTGCGCTGATCGGCGGCACGGTGGTGTACGGCACCCTGCGCAAAGTCGTGGGGCTGCGATTGGACCGCGAGGCCGAATTCATGGGTGCCGACCTGGCGATCCATCGCGTTTCGTCCACGCCGGAATCGGAAACGCACTGGTAAGCCTGGGATGTGGCGGGAGGCGGGAAGGCGCGCGCGGCGCTTGCTACAGTGGAAGCGTCTTCCCTTGCCCAACTGCAGGAGTGCCGCATGCCCGAAATCGATCCGAATCACCCCATCACCGTCGAGTCGAACCCGCGCCGCGTGACCGTGACCCTCAACGGCTTCACCATCGCCAGCACGCACCTGGCACGCACGCTGCGCGAGGCGTCGTACCCGCCCGTGCAGTACATCCCGCGCGACGATGTGCAGATGAACCTGCTCGAGCGCACGCAGCATCACACCCATTGCCCGTACAAGGGCGATGCGTCGTACTACACGATCGTGGCCGGCGATGTACGCGCCGACAACGCCGTCTGGACGTACGAACAACCCAAGCCCGTCGCGCGTGAAGTGGCGGGCTATCTGGCGTTCTATCCGAACAAGGTGACGATCCAGGAGGAATGAGGGCGCAGCTGACATGCCGCTGTCATGCAGACAGCGCAAGATGCGGCTGTTCCTCTTCTCACGGATCCTCTTTCCGTGAAAGTTCCGAGACCCGGCGCAGACGATCTGTGGCCGGGTATTTTTTTGGGCGGATGCCGGTGCTATTCTCGGCGGCACCATGTTGGACTTCCGCACTTACGGCCTGGCCGCGCCCCCGCACTCGCACGACTTCATGCAGGTCGTGATGCCCGCACGCGGCATCCTCGAGATGGACGTCGACGGCCGCGGCGGCCGCGTCGACACGCACCACGCCGCGCTCATCCCGGCGGGCGCCACACATGCGTTTGAAGCCACGGGCGCCAACCGCTTCATCGTCTTCGACATCCCCGGCCAAACCGTGGACGCCCCCAGCCTGGGCGGCTTGGCCGATCGCGTGTTCTTTCCGCTCACACCGGGCCTGCGCGCGCTGACGACGTGGCTGCAGGACGCGCCTATCGTCGATGCCGTGCTGGCCAATGCGTGGTCGTCGCTCGCGCTGGCGACGCTGGCCGCGCATCCGGCCAATCAATCCACGCAGATCCGCGCACGCCCCGATGCCCGTGCCGAGCGCGCATGGCACGCCATCGAGCATCGCTACGCCGAGCCGCTCACCGTCGATGCGCTGGCCGCAGAGGCAGGCGTGAGCGCGCGTCGCCTCGCCACGCTGTTCCGTGCTGCATACGGCACCACGCTGCATGCGCATTTAGCGCAGGTGCGGCTGCGGCATGCGTTGACGCTGCTGGAAACCACCGCCCTGCCCATCGCCGAGATTGCCGCGCGCACCGGCTACTACGACCAAAGCGCCCTCACGCGCCACCTCAAGGCGGCCCACGGCATCACGCCCGCAGCGGTGCGCCGCTAGCCCGGCTCATTTCCGTTTTTGCCAAAGCGCAGCCGTCTTCACCAAGACGCGCGGCGCGCGCACGCGCAAAGTGCCGATTCGATTGGTCTTTTCGGACAGGCGCTCCATGGCTGTTGGCGACACCTCCACTGCAACGCAGCTTCATCACGGGCAGCACGACGCGCGGCGCGACCACCTCACGGGCATCGGTTACGGCGTTGCGGCCGGCGCGCTGTGGGGCATCATCTTCGTCGCGCCGAAGATGCTGCCGCAGTTTTCCCCGCTGGCGCTGTCGGCCGCGCGGTATGTGCTGTACGGCGTGCTCTCGCTCGCGTTGGCGCTGCCGGTGTGGCGCACGCTATGGCGCAAGACGACTCGGCGCGACTGGGCGGCGCTGCTGCTGTCATCGCTGCCGGGCAACATTCTCTACTACCTGTGCGTGGCGGGGGGCGTGCAGCGCGCGGGCGTAGCGCCGGTCTCGCTCATCGTCGGGTTGTTGCCGGTGACGGTCACGCTCGCGGGCTCGGCGGAACGGGGCAGCCTGCCCCTGCGGCAATTGGCCCTGCCGCTGCTGATGGCCGTGGCCGGTGTGGTGTGCATTTATCTGGATGCGCCCGACGTGCATTCGGATGCCGGCGGCAGAACCTATTTCATCGGGCTCTTGATGGCAGCGGGCGCGCTGGCGTGCTGGACGGTGTACGCGGTGTGCAATGCGCGGTACCTGCGCGCGCGGCCGCAGTTCACGAGCCGGGAATGGTCGCTGTTGACGGGCGTCGCGACCGGGGTGCTGTCACTGGCACTGGCCGTGCCGGCGTTTTTGCTGCCCGGCATGGCAACGGCGTCTGCGCAGCCCGCATCGGCGTGGGGGATGTTCTGGCTGGTGAATATGGGCGTGGCGCTGGGGGCGTCTGTGTTGGGCAACAGCCTGTGGAATGCGGCCAGCCGCAAGTTGCCGTTGACACTGTCGGGGCAATTGATTGTGTTTGAGACGGTGTTTGCGTTGTTGTATGGATTTGTTTATGAGGCTCGGTTGCCGCATGGGCTTGAGGTGGCTGCAGCGGTTTTGTTGGTGAGTGGGGTGGGGTTGGCGGCGCGGAGGCATGGGTAGGGTTTTTTTTGGTTGTTTTTGCCTTGGTGGTGCATCCCTTGTTTCATCCCCTGCCGGGGCTGACTCACTTTCTTTGGTCTTGCCCAAAGAAAGTAAGCAAAGAAATGCGCGCCCGAGATGGCGACTTCCCCTTGAATTTATGTCGCAGGAAGGGAGGGGAGGCAAACTCGCTGCGCTCAGACAGCCTCCCCTCTTTTTCCTCCCTGCAACAGAAATTCAAGGCGCCATCTAGGGCAGGAAAGTCAAAGACCAAACCAACGCAGCGCCAGCGCAAACGACAAGGCCAACCTCACGACGGGTTGGCCTTTTTCTTTTGACGTTAGGCCCTTGATGGCGCCTTGAATTTTCGTAAGCGGGCGGAAAAAAGGTGGGGAACTGTCTGAGCGCAGCGAGTTTTCCCCACCTCCGCCCGGTTACGCAAATTCAAGGAGTCTTTCGCCATCTCGGGCGCGCCTTTCTTTTGCTTACTTTTCTTTGGCAAGACAAAGAAAAGTGAGTCGGTCCCGGCAGGGAACGAAAGGGAGGTGGACCACCAACGCAAAAACCAAAGACAAAAAACACCCCCCATTTGACGCCCCATTTTTTTCATGGATAACTGTCTCCCCTCACCCCAACAACACAGCGAGCCACCCCATGACCCTCCAAACCTGGCTGGCCTTCATCGGCGCCAGCATCATCATCCTGCTCATCCCCGGCCCGACCATCCTGTTGGTGATTGGTGATTCGCTGGCCAACCGTGGCCGCTCGGCGTGGAGCACCGTTGCCGGCGTGGCCGCTGGGGACACCACAGCCATGGCCGTGTCCCTTGCCGGTGCGGGCGCCCTGCTGGCCGCATCGGCCGCAGCCTTCACGGCGCTCAAGCTCATCGGCGGTTCGTACCTCGTCTATCTGGGCATCAAGTCCATCCTCAGCGCGCGCCGCCTTCGCGACGACGCACCCGAGGCGACCATCCCTGTTCAGCAGAAGTCCGCTGGCCGCCGCTTCTTGTCCGCCTGGACGGTCACCGCGCTGAACCCCAAGAGCATCGTCTTCTTCGTCGCCTTCGTGCCGCAGTTCATGTCGGCCGAGCAGACCTTCCTCTCGCAGAGCGTGATCCTGCTGCCGACCTTCGTCATCCTGGCCGCCGCCAACGCATCGATGTACGCGCTGGCCGCCAAGCTGCTCGCCAAGCGCCTGACGAGCGTGGCCGCGCAGCGCCGCTTCGGCTACACGGGCGGTGCGGTGATGGTGGGCGCAGGCACGCTCACGCTCGGCATGCAGTCGGCCTGATCGCCGTTCACAAGGCCGCACTGAGGACACCAGATGCCCCGCAGTTACCTCCGCCCCTCGCCCGAAGGGGCCCACGGCCACCACCGCGTCACCAACATCGAGCTGTTCTTCGATCTGGTATTCGTGTTTGCGGTGACGCAGCTCTCGCACCTGCTGATCGGCAACTTCACGCTGCAAGGCGGCGCGCAGGCGCTGCTGCTGATGCTGGCGGTGTGGTGGGTGTGGATCTTCACGTCGTGGGTGACGAACTGGCTCGATCCGGACAAGCTCGCCATCCGCATGCTGATGCTCGTGCTGATGACGGGCGGGCTGCTGCTCTCGGCATCGCTGCCGCAGGCGTTCGGCTCGCGCGGGCTGGCGTTTGCGCTGGCCTACGTGTTCATGCAGTTCGGGCGCACGGTGTTCTTCCTGTGGGCCGTGCGCGGTGAATCGCTGCCCATGCGGCGCAACTTCCAGCGCATCGCCACGTGGCTTGGCATCTCTGCAGTGCTGTGGCTGGCGGGCGGCCTGTCGGACGGTTCCGTACGCTGGGCCAGCTGGATCATCGCGTTGACCATCGAATGGCTCGGCCCCTCGATGGGCTTCTACACGCCGGGCCTGGGCCGCTCCACCACCAACGACTGGAACGTGGAAGGCGGTCACATGGCCGAGCGCTGCTCGCTGTTCATCATCATCGCGCTGGGCGAATCGGTGCTGGTCACGGGCTCCACGTTCGCCGGGCTCGACTGGACTGCCGAAAACATCGCAGCAATGGCGATGTCGTTCATCGGCAGCCTGGCGATGTGGTGGCTGTACTTCGACACGATTGCCGAGCGCGGCGCGCACACCATGTCGCATTCGGCGGATCCGGGCCGGCTCGCACGGCTGGCCTACACCTACATCCACGTGGTGCTGGTGGCCGGCATCATCGTCGGGGCCGTGGCCGACGAGTTCGTGCTGGCGCATCCGGTGGGCCACGCCCATGAAGGGACAACGCTGGCGGTGCTGGGCAGCGCGGCGCTGTACCTGCTGGGCAACCTGCTGTTCAAGTGGGCGATCTTCGGGCGGCTGCGCCCGGCGCATGTGGTTGGCTTGGTGGTGCTGGGCGGCGCCTGGCTGCCAGCGGGCGAACTGCCCGCGCTCGCAGTCTCCGCGCTGGCGACGGGCGTGCTGTGCGGCACGGCGGCGTGGGAATGGTACGCACGCTCATGCGAAACGGCGGACCCCGAAGCGACACACAACCCCTAAGTGGTCACCTGAAAATTCCAGTTTCTGGACATTACAAAAGGCCACTCGCGCGCCTACTCTGTCAACCAACATGACAGAACACGAGGGCCCCGCCATGATCGACCTCTACTACTGCGCCACGCCCAACGGCCTGAAGATGGCGCTGTTCTTTGCCGAAACCGGCTTGCCGCACCGCATCATCCCCGTCGATATCAGCCGGGGGGACCAGTTCAAGCCCGAGTTCCTGGCCATCTCGCCCAACAACAAGATCCCGGCCATGGTCGACCACGACCCGGCCGAGGGGACCGAGCCGGTGGTGCTGTTCGAATCGGGTGCCATGCTGCTTTACCTGGCCGAGAAAACCGGCCAGCTGATGCCCGCCGACCTGCACGGCCGCATGGAAGTGCTCAAGTGGCTGTTCTGGCAGGTGGGCGGCCTGGGGCCCATGGCCGGGCAGATTGGCCACTTCAATGTCTATGCGCCCGAGCGCGTGCCCTACGCCATCGAGCGCTACACCAAAGAGACCAACCGCCTGTACGGCGTGCTCGACCGCCGCCTGGCCGATCGCCCCTACATTGCCGGCAACGACTACACGATCGCCGACATCGCGGCCTATCCGTGGATCGTCCCGCATGCCGGGCATGGTCAGGACCTGAACGACTTCCCGCACCTGCAGCGCTGGTTCGAAGCCGTTGGCGCGCGGCCGTCCACGCAGCGCGCCTATGCCGGGGTGGAACGCGCCTACTCGCGCCGCCGCGAAGACATCTCCGACGACGAGCGCAGCGTGTTGTTGGGCCAGACGGCCAGCTCTGGCGCGCGCTGATCCTCGCGGAGCCTCCGCGCTCCGCCCCCCTCCGTTTTCCTCTTCGTTTTCCTTTTCTAACAGGAGCCGACCATGCCGGCATCGCTGTGGTGGTTGTGCCTGGGCGCGTTCGCCATCGGCACTGAAGGTTTCATGATCGCCGGCCTGCTGCCGGTGCTGGCCGCAGACCTTGGCGTGAGCGTGCCGGCGGCCGGGCAGCTCGTCACCGTGTTTGCCGTCACATATGCCGTGGGCTCGCCGGTCATGGCGACGCTGCTCGGCAACGTGGACCGGCGCCGCGTGCTGATCGGCGCGCTGGCCATCTTTGCAGCGGGCAACCTGCTGGCTGCCACCGCACACGGCTTTGGGCAGTTGATGGCGGCGCGCGTGCTGCTGGCGCTGGCGGCCGGCGTGTTCCTGCCGACGGCCAATGCGGTGGCGACCTCTCTGGTGCCGGCCTCGCGCAGCGGCTCGGCGCTCGACGTTCATCGCATGCGGTGTGCTGTCGGCTCTGGCCACCGCGGGCCTGGCCTTCGGCCTGCCGCGCGCGCTGCCGCACAGCGTGACCACGCTGGCGCAGCGCCTCTCCGTGGCACGCCGCCCCGGCATGCTGGGCGCGCTGGCGGTGTCCACGCTGTGGGCGGCGGGCGGCTTTACGTTCTACACCTACGTCGCACCGTTCTTTGTGCAGGGACTGGGCTTCGCGCCGCAGCACGTGGGCATCGTGCTGTTCCTGGTCGGCAGCTTTGCGGCGCTGGGCACGGGCCTGGGCGGCCACATGACGGACCGCGCCGGCGTGGCGCGCGTGCTGGCGGTCAGCAGCGCGGGCATCGTGCTGGCGTTCTCCGTGCTCTCGCTGTCAGCGCAGGTGCTGCACGGCACGGCGGCCGGCGCCGTCGCCATCGGCGCGGTCGTGCTGTGGGGCATGGCCGGCTGGGGCTTCGGCCCGGCGCAGGCGACGCGCTTGATCCGCCTCGCGCCCGATGTGTCGCCGATCACGCTGTCGCTGCATGCGTCAGCGGTGTATGTGGGGATCGCGCTGGGGTCGAGCGTTGGCGCGCTGGCTCTGGCGCATGGCGGGCCGGGCATGCTGGGGTGGGCGGCCGCCGCGTGCCATGTGGTGGCGGTGGTGTTGTGGCGCAACAGTGCGCGCCATGAAGCCGCACAGGCAGACGGGCCGACGGCCACATCGATCGCACATTGAGCGCCGGGCCGCCGATGCCATGCTCAAGGTTCCGAGCTCGGCGGGCCGAGCAAAAAGCCTCGCGGTTCGAGCTCCGAGCTCAGCGAGCCGAGCAAAAAGCCTCACGATCCGAGCTCCGAGCTCGGCGAGCCGAGCAAAAAGCCTCACGATCCGAGCTCCGAGCTCGGCGAGCCGAGCAAAAAGCCTCGCGGTTCGAGCTCCGAGCTCGGCGGGCCGAGCAAAATGCCTCGCGGTTCGAGCTCCGAGCTCGGCGTACCGGCCTCAGGCCCCAGCGGCGGGGGTTTCGCGGTTGGCCCGATTTGCGCGCCGCCCGCCTCGCCGATCCAGGTACGGCAACGCAAACATATAGAGCCCCGTGAACAGCAGCAGCGCGAGCGGCAGCAGCGGCGCGTAGGTGATCCACGCCGGCGGCTGCGCGCCCTTGCTCATCCCCATGGCGACAAAGTTGGCGATGACGGTGAGCGTGAACGCCATCGACACCCAGCGGTGAAACTGGCGGATTCCGTTGCGGGCGCTCACTTTGCACCTCCGGCACTCTGGATCATCTTCCAGCCGTTGCCGGCGGGGTCACGAAAGCCGGCATCGACACTGCCGAACCGCTCGATGGGCTCCTGCGTGAATTCGACGCCGCGCTCGCACAGTTGCGCGTAGGTGGCGCGGCAATCGGCGACGGTCAGCACCAGCGGCGGCATCGCGCCCTTGGCGACCATGGCGCGCAACGTCTGCGCGGTGGCCTCGTCGTGGATGGGCGGGCCGGGCTGGAACAGGCCGAGCTGGAACGACGGCTGCTCCGGATGCTGCACCGTCAGCCACCGATACGGGCCGTTACGCACGTCGGTATGCACGCGAAACCCGAGCTTGTCGACATAGAACGCCAGCGCCGCGTCCTGATCATCCACATACAGCCCGACGACATTGATCCCTTGGCTCATCACCGCTCCTTGTTGTTGGTGGGTGACGGATTTGTACCCTCCGCCAGTTGGCGGCGCTTCTCCGAAACTGCTGTGACGAGGTCGGGCCGCTGCGCCGCCTTCAGCACACAGGCGGGCACGCGGTCGAGTTGCTGCTGCGGCGCGGTGGCCTGGGCGTGGCGGCGAAGCTCGCTCGGGCTCTGCCCGGTGATATCCCGAAAGATGCGGCCGAAGGTGCCGAGGCTTTCCCAGCCCGTCGCGTAGGCGATTTCGATGATGGGCAGGTCGGTGTCGCGCAGCAGCGTGGTGGCCTGCTCGATGCGGCGCGTGAGCAGGTAGCGGTGCGGCGGAATGCCGAAGGCCTGCTTGAACGAGCGCGCAAAATGCGCCGCCGAGACGCCGCTCACCTCGGCCAGCCGCTTGACGGGCCACGCCTCGTGCGAGGCGGCGTCCATGCGGTCTTTGGCGCGCAGCAGGCGGCGCAGCAGCGCGGGGTCTTGCTGCGCGTCGGTGTGTGCCGGTGCCACCGCAGCCTGCCGGTGGGATCAGCCCAGCTTGAACTCGCCAATGGCATGCGCGAGCTTGCGCACCCCCTCTTCCACCTGCGCCAGCGACGAGGTGGCGTACGACAAGCGGAGCGTCGAGCGATCCGGGTCGACCGGGTAGAACGCCGCACCCGGCACGAACGCCACACCGCGCTCGATGGCCACCTTGGCCACATCGCCGGCATTGCGGCCCGGCAAGGTGCACCACAGGAACATGCCGCCGCGCGGGCGGTTGAAGGTCAGTTCGGTGTCGGGCAGCAGCGCACGCAGGCCGTTGGCCATGGCGTGGGCGCGTTCGGCATAGGCCGCACGCGTGCGCGGCAGCACGGTCTCGAGGCGATTGCTGCGCAGGTAGGCAGCGGCCGTGGCTTGCGCAAACGTGGAGGTGTGCGCGTCGGCAAACTGCTTGACCATGACCGCGTTGCCCAGCACCGGCTGCGAGGCGATCATCCAGCCCACGCGCAGCCCCGGCGCCACCACCTTTGACAAGCTGCCCAGGTAGATCACACGCCCCTGCGCGCCGTCGATCTGCTGCGACAGCGCGTACAGCGACGGCGGCGGCGGTGCGTCGAAATACAGATCGCCGTAAGGATCGTCTTCCACGATCAGCAGGTTGTGGCGCACCGCCACGTCCAGCAGGCGCTTGCGGCGCTCCAGGCTCATCAGCGCGCCGCTCGGGTTGCCGAAGTTGGGAATCACGTAGAGGAATTTGGGACGCGCAGTGGACAGCACCTTTTCCAGCGCATCGACGTCCAGGCCGTCGCCATCGGTCGGCACACCGGCCACCTTGGCGCCGTACAGCTTGAACGCCTGGATGGCAGCGAGGAAGGTGGGTGCTTCGGTCAGCACCGTGTCGCCCTCGCCGATCAGCACCTTGCCCAGCAGATCCAGCCCTTGCTGCGAACCGGTGGTGACGAGGATGTCGGTGTTGGCGACGTTGGCGCCGCGCGAGGTCATCAGCGTGACGATGGCCTCACGCAGCGGCTCGAAGCCCTCAGTGGCGCCGTATTGCAGGGCGCGGGCGGCGTCGGTGGTGAGCGCGCTGTCGGCGGCGGCCTTCAGGCCTTCCACGTCAAACAGGGCGGCATCCGGAAAGCCGCCGGCAAATGAAATCAGGCCCGGCTTGCCGAGCACCTTGAACAGCTCGCGGATGGCGGAGGTTTCAACGTTTTGCAGGCGGGGTGCCAGCAGCGATTGCAGGAATTCCATGGCGTGCGTGTCTCTGTAGTTCGAGTGCCCGCCACTTTACGTGATGTGCGCCGCGTGCGCATGCCAACACGGCGTCACAGCCATGACTAGAATGCCGCCACCCGAACCGGTAAAAAGGAGCCCCGCATGGCCGTCCGACGCATCGTTCCGAACCTGCAAGCCGCCGATCCGGCACGCGCCCGCGCGTTCTATGCCGAACTGCTCGATCTGGAAGCGGTGATGGACCACGGCTGGATCGTCACCTTTGCCGACGCGGCCAACACGATGACGCCGCAGGTCAGCATCGCCAGCGAAGGCGGAAACGGTACGCCGGTGCCGGCGCTTTCAGTAGAGGTGGATGACGTGGATGCCGTGCATGCGAGGGCCGTCTCGTTGGGTCTGGAGATCGTCTACCCGCTCGTTGATGAGCCGTGGGGCGTGCGCCGCTTTTACGTGCGCGATCCGTTCGGCAACGTGATCAACATCCTGGCGCACCGTTAACGCGGCTGCATCGAAGAAAAACGCCCGCATGCCAAAGAGGCGATGCGGGCGCGGCAGTGCCGGTTGATGACTACCGGTGGTTGCCGTTGTGGGTGCGCTTGTCCTGGTGTGCGCTGCCGTTCTTATCCTTGTCGACAACGCGCGTGATGCCGCCCGTGGCGGGCGGGTCACTGGCCGGGAACGTGTCTTCCACGGCTTTTTCCACCAGCTCCTCACGCTTCTCTGCGTGCGGATGCTTCTCTTTCTTGCCTTTCTCCATGGCGCCCTCCTGTTTCAAGCGTGGTTGACGACACGCAAGCGAACGGCGTGCCCGAGCACCTCAACTGAGCGCCTCAACTGAGGGCTCAATACTCTTCCCAGTACGGACGCGAACCGTAGTACTCGTGCACGGACTGCGCCCAGGTCGGATCGGCCATCGTTGGCCAGCTGTCCTTGTCGAAACCGGGAGCCGCCTCAAGACGATCCTTGTTGGCGTCGAGCACGAAGCACTTGCGGTCCACGTCGAGCGACATGGCGCTCCACGGCACGGCAAAGAGCTTGTCGCCAATACCGAGGAAGCCGCCCACCGACATCACCGCATAGGCGATCCGGCCGCGCTGCACGTCGAGCATGATGTCGGTGATCTTGCCGAGGTCTTCCCCATTGAGGTTGACGACGCGATTGCCCTCCAGCGTATCGGCCGCCATCAGTTCCGGGCCGGGGCCAGCCGAATCGGCATCGGCGCGCCCGATGATGCGCATGCGTACACCGGCGGTGGTTCCCACACCGGTGGCGGTACCGGTGCCCAGCGTGGTGCCGGTTGTCGTGGTTTGCATAGCAGTTACCTCCCATCAATCAGTTGACGTTCAGGATGATGTGCGGCGGCCACGCAATTGCGCGGCCTCTGTCGCACGTAACCGCCTGTGTCAGCACGAAGCTTGCCTGCGCCGCATCGACTGCAGAGACGCGCGTGCGGCATGCCGCTTGCTCGACGGTTCGGCGTACTTAAACCAGAACCCCTACCGGAGAGCCCCATGAACAAAGCGGAAATTCCTGTGGCGCAACGCGCTGTGCTGTCGATGCTGCTGGACGATCACCGCGAGGTGAAAAAACTGTTCAAGACGTTCCAACAGGAGAAAGACAAAGCCACCGGCGAGCAAATCGTGCGCGAAGCGTGTGAAAAGTTGACCGTCCATACGCAGCTTGAGGAAGAGGTGTTCTACCCGTTCGTGCGCGACAACGGCGGCGAAGCGTTCAACGACCTTGTCGACGAAGCCGTGGTGGAGCACGCCACCGCAAAGGACCTGATCAAGCAGTTGAACGGCATGCATGCGGGCGACGACCTGTTCGCGGCCAAGTTCACCGTACTGGCCGAGTACGTCTCGCACCACGTGGAAGAGGAAGAGACCGAACTCTTTCCCAAGCTCGTCCGTCAGCACATCGACCTGACACCGCTGCAGGAACCCATGACCGCGCGCAAGGAAGCCCTGCTCGCCGAGACCGCCAGCTGACGACCCACCACCCGATACCGGACCGACACCATGCAAGCCACCGTCTGCGATTTCCTCGTCGCCCGCCTGTATGACTGGGGGGTGCGGCGCATCTTTGGCTACCCCGGCGACGGCATCAACGGCATGTTCGGGGCCCTGCAGCGCGCCGGCGGCAAGATCGAGTTCGTGCAGGTGCGGCATGAAGAAATGGCCGCCTTCATGGCCTCGGCACACGCCAAGTTCACGGGTGAACTGGGCGTGTGCATGGCGACGTCCGGGCCGGGCGCCACGCACCTCATCACGGGGCTGTATGACGCGCGACTCGACCACATGCCTGTGCTGGCGATCACCGGGCAACAGGCCCGCACGGCGGTCGGTGGTCACTACCAGCAGGAGGTGGATTTGGCGGCGATGTTCCGCGACGTGGCGGGCGCGTTTGTCCACCAGGCCAGCATGCCGGCACAGGTGCGACACCTGCTGGATCGTGCGGTGCGCATCGCCATCGGGCAGCGCCGGGTGACGGCGCTCGTGCTGCCAAACGATCTGCAGGAAATGCCCTACGCCGAGCCGCCGCGCGCCCATGGCACGGTGCACTCGGGCGTCGGCTACAGCGCGCCGAGCGTGATCCCGCAAGCCGCCGATCTGGAACGCGCAGCGGACATCCTCAACAGCGGCCGCCGGGTGGCGATGCTCGTGGGCGCGGGTGCCCTCGGGGCCAGCGCAGAAGTCGCAGCCGTGGCGGAAACGCTCGGCGCGGGCGTTGCCAAGGCGCTGCTCGGCAAGGCCGTGTTGCCCGACGAACTGCCCTATGTGACCGGCGCCATCGGCCTGCTGGGCACCGAGCCGAGCTGGGAGCTGATGAACCATTGCGACACGCTGCTGATGGTCGGCTCCGGCTTTCCCTACGCAGAATTCCTTCCGAAGGAAGGCCAGGCACGCGGCGTACAGATCGACCTGGACCCCGGCATGCTGGGGCTGCGCTATCCGATGGAGGTCAACCTCGTCGGCGACAGCGCGCAGACGCTGCGTGCGCTGCTGCCGCTGCTCCAGCGCAAGACCGATCGCTACTGGCCGGACCGCATTGCCCGTTGGAATGAAAGCTGGTGGAAGACGCTGGAAGAGCGCGCGCTGCAGCCGGCCTATCCCGTCAACCCGCAGCGCGTGCTGTGGGAGCTGTCACCCAAGCTGCCGGACAACGTGATCGTCACCAGCGATTCCGGCACCTGCGCCAACTGGTATGCGCGCGATCTCAAGTTCAAGCCCGGCATGATGGGCTCGCTCTCGGGCGGGCTGGCCTCGATGGGCGCGGCGGTGCCGTACGCGATTGCCGCCAAGTTTGCGTACCCCGATCGCCCTGTCATCGCACTCGTGGGCGACGGCGCCATGCAGATGAACAACATGGCCGAACTCATCACCGTGTCGAAATACTGGAAGCGGTGGAAGTCTCCCAAGTGGATCTGCATGGTGCTCAACAATCAGGATCTGAACGAAGTCACCTGGGAGCAGCGCGTGATGGAAGGCGACCCGAAGTTCCCAGCGTCACAGGACATCCCCGACGTGCCGTATCACCGCTTTGCGGAGTTGATTGGGTTGAAGGGCATTTACGTCGACAACCCCGACCAGCTTGCCGGTGCGTGGGACGAAGCGCTCGACGCAGACCGCCCCGTGGTCCTGGAAGTGAAGACCGACCCCGATGTGCCGCCGCTGCCGCCGCACGTCACGCTGCAGCAGGCGCGCAACTTTGCGACGGCCCTGGCGTACGGCGACCCGGACGCCAGTGGTGTGCTGCGCGGGACGGCGCGGCAGGTGTTGTCGGCGTTGTTTCCGGTGCATAGGGAGAAGGAGTGAGCTGCGGGCACCACGCCGTAAAGCTAAACCTCAGCACTGCAAGCGGCGTGGGTCGCGTCGTGATGGTGCTCACGCAGCGCGCCTGGAATGCCGGTGCCTGCCAGACCATCGGCTGCGAGCCATGCCGCCGTGGCGGCAGCGGCACGGTCGATCAGTTCGCCGCAGCGGGCGTAGTCGTAGGGCGACACGTCGAGCGGGCACAGCGGCGGCACCACCGTAATGGGCACCTGCCCGGCCCAGCGTTCCAGGTCTTGCACAAGCTGACGCGCGACCAGCAGTGACAAGGCGTTCAGCGCGTGCTCGATGGCGCTGCGCGGGGCACGACGGTCGGCACACGCGAAGCCCGCCGGCAATACAACGACGCGTGTGGCGCCCAGCCGGATGGCCGCGGAGATTGGCGTGTTGTTGGCGACGCCGCCGTCGATCAACAGGCGATCACCAACGCGCACCGGCGGAAACACGCCGGGAATGGCGGCGCTGGCCAGCACGGCCGGCACGATGGCGCCGGACGACAGCACCACCTCGGCGCCGGTGCGCATGTCGGTGGCCACGACGTGCAGCGGCAGCGTGGCCGCCTCCAGCAGGGTCTGCGCGAAATGCCGCGTCAGCAGGCGCTGCAGGCCAGACGCATCGACGAGGTGTTCCCGTTGTCCGCCCAGGATGCCCAGCATGCTGAACATCGCCCGCCAGGACCACGGCATCACGTCGGCGCGCCGCACACCGCGCCACAGCGCCTCGAGCTGCGCCGTGCCGGCCGCGTGCGGATGGCACGCAAAAAAGGCCGCGTTGATGGCGCCAGCCGAGGCCCCCACCACCATGTCGGGCACCACGCCCGAGGCCACCAGCTCGCGCAGCATGCCAGCCTCGATGGCGCCGAGGCTGCCGCCGCCGGCAAAGACAAACGCCGTTCGTTCCACTCTGTCCATGATCGATGCCGCGTTGCAGCAAGGAGTCCCAACTGGTCAATCCAGGGACGACTGGAACTAGAGTAGGTCTGCCCTGCCGTTGCGGCTAGTCGACCAATCAGCGGCGACGAGGGGCGATCAGCGGGCTTGCCGCGCGGCGTCGGCCAGGGGCTTCCAGTGCAGAAAGCCGAACAGCAACGTCAGCAGCACGCTGTCGAACAGCGGTCCGTTGTGCAGCGCGACCTTGCGAAAGCACAGCACCACTTCCAGCAGGTGCGCAGCCAGCAACACCAGCGCCACGATGCGCAGCCAGCCAATCGCGTCGGCCGACAGCGGCAGTGGCGTGGCATAGCTCGCCAGCGCGAGGCCATACACGGCGAGCAGGACGATCTTGCTGAGGACGTTGAACATGCCAGGACTCCAGAGGGACGGTGATTCCGATGCCGTGCAGCATACCGGCCACCGCGGTCCCTCCTGCCGCTTCAAACACCTGGATAGACGCCGCCCTCCACCCGGCCGTATCTGCTGGCGGCGGGTGCTCAGGCCGTCGCCGAACCGAACCAGCGATGCAAGGCCGCTTGCAGCCCCGCAGTCGTTCCGTCACCGACCCACGCCACGTGACCGTCAGGACGGATCAGCACCGCAGCAGGTGCGGGCACTGTGCCAACCACCGGCAGCGACCAGGTTCCTGCATAGCAGGCGTCGACACGTCGCACGCGATCGGCCCATGGCGCGATGTCGATGGCATCCGCCGGGCCGAAGTTGAGCAGCACCGCGCCTGCCGCGCGCAACAGGTGGAAGACGCGCACCGGGCCCTCGGCGGTCTCCAGGTCGAGATCGGGCATGCGGCGACCGAGCAGCGGATGCCCTTCACCGAAGTCGTATCGCACATCGAGCGCGGAGACCATCCCAACAAGGCGCCTGCGCGGTTCATCCATGCGAAACAGCTCCGAGGTGATCTCGCTCAGCGCCTTGGAGCGCTCGTCCTGGCGAAGCAGCACCACCTGCGCCAGCGTATTGCGCAACGTGCGCGCGGCAACCGGATGGCGCTCCGCGTGATAGCTGTCGAGCAGGCTGTCGGGTGCTGTCCGTTTGATGACCGCGGCCACCTTCCAGCCGAGGTTCACGGCATCCTGCATGCCCATGTTCAGGCCCTGTCCGCCCATGGGCGGATGCACGTGCGCGGCGTCGCCTGCCAGCAGCACGCGTTTGTCGCGGTAGGCCACGGCCTGGCGGGCCATATCCGAAAACCGCGAGATCCAGTTCGGGCGATGCGCGCCGAAGTCCGTGCCATAGACGGCGATCAACGCTTCGCTCAGGTCCGCCAGCGTGGGCGCATTGTCGGTGCCAAGTTGTCGCTCCGTCAGCACGACGCGGACACACTTGCCATCTTCCATGGGCGCGACGGCGTGCCGGCCGATGGCATCGTATTTGAAGCCGAAGGGGGGCGGCGTCTGCGTGGTGTGCACCTCGGCGATCAGCCAGCTCGTCGTGGCGTCCCAGCCGGCAAACTCAATGCCGGCGGCCTTGCGAACCGCGCTGCGCCCGCCATCGCAGCCAACGAGGTATTGCGCACGCAGCATCTCGCCGTCGGATAGCGTGACGTCGACGCCGGTGTCGTCTTGCAAGAAGCCGGCCACCTCGCGCTCGCGATAGAACCGCACGCCAAGCTCGTCGACCCACTGCGCGAGGAGGCGCTCGGTGTGGTGCTGCCAAAGGCCGAGCACATAGTTGTGCCGGGTGGGAAAGTCGCTGATGTCCAGCGGGTTCTCGCCGAAATGCACGACGGGATAGGTCTTGCCCTGCGAGAAAAAGCGCTCGGCTACACCGCGCTGGTCGAGCACCTCGACGGAGCGCGCATGCAGCCCCAGTGCACGCACGCCGACCACGTCCTGGTTGGCGCGGTGCTCCACAATGGCGACGTCAATCCCGACCAACGCCAGCTCCGCCGCCAGCATGAGCCCCGTCGGTCCGCCGCCGGCAATCACCACGGCATGCCCGCTCATTTCACACCTCCGGCCGGCATCACCACGGCACTGCCCTGCGCTTCAAACGTCGATGGCATCACACGCATGTCTCGCCCTCCTTTCGGTCGGTTTCAAGATTGGGGGGCGATGCTACTGCGGCCGCCGGGGCTTCCCGCAAGCCCCAGGGGCCGCGGTATACTTGAAGCAACGGTGGAGCGAGGCCTTGTTTGGCGAAGCGCACACCACGAAAAAAGGCCGTCCCGAAGGACGGCCTTTTCTGTTTCCGCGCCTGCCGAAACTTATTCGACAGTCACCGACTTCGCCAGGTTGCGCGGCTTGTCGACGTCCGTGCCGCGCGCCAGTGCCGTGTGATACGCCAGCAACTGTAGCGGCACCACGTGCAGGATCGGCGAGAGCTGCCCGTAGTGCTCCGGCATGCGGATCACCTGGATGCCGTCGCTTGACTGGATATGCGTATCGGCGTCGGCAAACACGTACAGCTTGCCGCCGCGCGCGCGTACTTCCTGGATGTTCGACTTGAGCTTTTCGAGCAGCGCGTCGTTCGGAGCCACGGTCACGACGGGCATCTGCTCGGTCACCAGGGCCAGCGGGCCGTGCTTGAGTTCGCCGGCCGGGTAGGCCTCTGCGTGGATGTACGAGATTTCCTTGAGCTTGAGCGCACCTTCCAGGGCGATCGGATAATGCAGACCGCGACCGAGGAACAGCGCGTTTTCACGGCGGGCAAACTCTTCCGACCACGCGATGATCTGCGGCTCCAGCGCCAGCACCGCATTCAGCGCCGACGGCAGGTGACGCAGATGACGCAGCGCGTCCTCTTCCTGCTCGGCGTTCAGATGGCCGCGCAGCTTGGCGAACGTAAGCGCCAGCATGTACAGGGCGGCCAGCTGCGTGGTGAATGCCTTGGTCGACGCCACGCCGATCTCGGTGCCCGCGCGCGTGAGGAACTTGAGCTGCGTCTCGCGCACCATGGCGCTGGTCGCCACGTTGCAGATGGCCAGCGTGTGCGTGTGGCCGAGCTCGCGGGCGTGGCGCAGTGCGGCCAGCGTGTCGGCGGTTTCGCCCGATTGCGAGATCACGACGACCAGCGCGTTCGGGTTGGGCACCGTCTCGCGATAGCGGTATTCGCTGGCAACCTCGACCTGCGTCGGGATCTTGGCGATCGATTCCAGCCAGTACTTGGCCGTGCAGCCCGAGTAGTAGCTCGTGCCGCAAGCCAGGATCAGCACGCTGTCGACCTTGGGCAGCACCTGGGCCGCCTCGGGGCCAAACAGGTCAGGCGCAAAGCCTTGCACGCCTTCAAGCGTGTCGCCCAGCGCGCGCGGCTGCTCGAAGATTTCCTTCTGCATGAAGTGGCGGAAGGGGCCAAGTTCAACGGCGGCGGCGTAGGTGCCGACTTCCTTCACTTCGCGCTCGACGATCTTGTCGTGTGCATCGGCCACGGTGAAGCCGTCGCGGGTGAGTTCCACCACGTCGCCTTCTTCCAGGTAGGCCATGCGGCTCGCGGTGCCGGCCACGGCCAGCGCGTCGGATGCCAGGAACGATTCGTTCTCGCCGATCGCCACCACCAGCGGCGAGCCGGCGCGCGCACCCACCACCACGTCGGGGTTGTCGCGTGCAAACACGGCAATCGCATAGGCGCCGTGCAAGCGCTTGACCGACGCGCGCACCGATGCAAACAGATCACCGCGCGTGGCGCTGCTCGGGTAGGTGTAGGCCTGGTGGATCAAGTGCGCGACGACTTCCGTATCCGTCTGCGATTCAAACCCGTAGCCGACGGCCTTGAGTTCTTCGCGCAGCGATTCGTAGTTTTCGATGATGCCGTTGTGCACCAGGGCGATGGTGTCGCCCGAAAAGTGCGGGTGCGCGTTGACGGTGTCCGGCCGGCCATGCGTGGCCCAGCGCGTGTGGGCGATGCCGATGGCGCCATCGAGGTGGCTCGTCTGTGCCTGGGCATCCAGATCGGCCACGCGCGAAACGGTGCGCGCGCGCTGTAGCTGGCCATCACGCTGAACGGCAACGCCGCATGAGTCGTAGCCGCGATACTCCAGGCGGCGCAGGCCTTCGATCAGGACGGGAACGATATTGCGCGTGGAAACCGCGCCAACGATACCGCACATGTTGATTTCTCCAGTTGGGGTGCGGCCGCACGCTCAATGTGCGCCGCACTCGGTAATTCAGTATCGATGCTCGTGCGCCGAAGCGGCATCCGCTGTTCGGCGCAGGAGAAACCCTGTCAGCCTGCCTTCTTTTGCTTGACCGGGCGCTGCCAGCTGTCGATGGTGACCTGCCGGGCCCGCGAGACCGTCAGCTTGCCCTCGGGCGCGTCCTTGGTCAGCGTGGTGCCGGCACCCAGCGTCGCACCCTTGCCAACGCGCACCGGCGCCACGAGCTGCGTGTCGGAACCGATGAAGGCGTCGTCTTCGATGATGGTGCGGAATTTGTTCGCGCCGTCGTAGTTGCACGTGATGGTGCCCGCGCCGATGTTAACGCGCGAGCCGACCGTGGCGTCGCCCACGTAGGCGAGGTGATTGGCCTTGCTGTGTGCCGCGACCTGGCTGTTCTTGACCTCGACAAAGTTGCCGATGTGCACGTCTTCGGCCAGCTCGGTGCCGGGGCGCAGGCGCGCGTACGGGCCGATGCGCGAGTCGGCGCCAACCTTGGCGCTCTCGATGTGGCAGAACGGCAGGATCTCGGCACCGGCCTCGATGGCGGCATCGCGGATCACCGCATTGGCGCCGATGCGCACGCCGTCAGCCAGCGTGACATCGCCCTCGAAGATGCAGTTGACGTCGATCACCACATCGCGGCCGCAGGTGAGCTTGCCGCGCACGTCGATGCGCGCCGGGTCGATCAGCGTCACGCCGTCTTCCAGCAGTTGCTGCGCGAGGTTGCGCTGGTGAATGCGCTCAAGCTCCGCCAATTGCACCTTGCTGTTCACGCCCAGCGTTTCCCACTCGGCCAGCGGATGCGCGGAGGTGATGTGCACGCCTTCGCTGGCGGCGCGCTCGATGACGTCGGTCAGGTAGTACTCGCCCTGCGCGTTGTCGTTGGAGAGCGTGGCGAGCCAGCTCTTGAGCTTGGCCGTCGGGCACACGAGGATGCCGGTGTTCACTTCGTGAATGGCCAGTTGCGTCTCGTTGGCGTCTTTCTGCTCGACGATGCGCGTGATGCGGCCGGCGGCATCGCGCACGATGCGGCCGTAGCCGGTCGGGTCGCCCAGGTGCACGGTCAGCACGCCCAGGTGGTCGTTGCCGGCGGCGCCCACCAGGGCGCTCAGCGTCTCGGCACGGGTGAGCGGCACATCACCGTAGAGCACCAGCGTGGGCACGCTCTCGTCGAGCTGGTCCACGGCCTGCATGACGGCGTGGCCCGTGCCCAGCTGCTTGTCTTGCGTGGCGAAGGCGATGTCGGGCGCGCCGACCATCTCGCGCACCCGATCCCCGCCGTGGCCGACCACCACCACCAACCGCGTCGGCGACATGGTGCGTGCGGTTTCAATGACGTGTGCCAGCAGCGGTTTGCCGGCCAGGGGGTGCAGCACTTTCGGCAGGGCAGAGCGCATGCGTTTGCCCATGCCTGCAGCCAGGATGACGATATTCACAAGGAGGTTCCTAGAGTGACTCGAAGCGATAGCCTGCGAGGGGTTGCCGGCACCGGGAATGGCTGCCTGAAACCCACCGCCCGCCACCTCCCCTCAGGATGGCCGGACCGCCTGCAAACCCTTCTGCGGGGCGCTTTTGCGGCGTATAAGACACAGATGGAAAAATTCTAGCATGGGGCCCACCCTCCCCCAGAACCGGTCAAATGGTGGAATTGTTGCAATCGCGCCATGACCGAGACGGGTAGCCCGCTGGCCGGTCAGGCGGATGGCGGACGCCCGGCATGGCGCGCCCGCCACATGGGGAGAGGGTCACATGGGGAGCGGGCCGCGCTCAGTTTGCGGCCGCCTCCCCAGGCACGGCTTGCTCGACAGGCTTGTCGCCCGGTTTGCGCTCAAACCGCACGAACTCGATGCGGTCATCGTGCGAGCCGGCAAACACCAGCGGCGCCTGGTCATAGGCGGTTTGACCGAACAGCGCGTCCTCGCCGATCTTCGCCAGGCCCGTGGTCAGGCCGTTGAAGTCGAACAGGTCCGTATCGGCCAGGTGCGACGGCACCACGTTCTGCAGCGAGGCGAAGATGTTGTCGATGCGGCCCGGCGTCTGGCGCTCCCACTCCAGCAGCATCTCCTTGACCTTCTTGCGCTGCAGGTTTTCCTGCGAGCCGCAGAGGTTGCACGGAATGATCGGAAATTCCATCGCGCGGGCGTAGGAAGCAATGTCCTTTTCCGCGCAATAGGCGAGCGGCCGGATGACGATGTGGTCGCCGTTGTCGGTGGCCAGCTTGGGGGGCATCGACTTCATCTTGCCACCGAAGAACATGTTCAGGAAGAACGTGTTGACGATGTCGTCGCGGTGGTGGCCCAGCGCGATCTTGTTGGCACCCAGTTCCTTGGCCGTGCGGTAGATCACGCCGCGGCGCAGGCGCGAGCACAGCGAGCACGTCGTCTTGCCCTCGGGCACCTTCTCTTTGACGATCGAATACGTGTCCGCCTCGACGATCACATATTCCACGCCCAGCTTCTTCAGGTAGTTGGGCAGCACCTCTTCCGGAAAGCCGGGCTGCTTCTGGTCGAGGTTCATGGCGATCAGCTTGAAGTCGACCGGCGCGCGCTTCTGCAGCGCCATCAGCACCGACAGCATCGTGTACGAGTCCTTGCCGCCGGACAGGCACACGAGGATGGTGTCGCCGTCTTCGATCATCTTGAAGTCGCCGATGGCGCGGCCAACCTGCGACTGCAGACGGGTTTCGAGGCGGTGGAAATTATTGGAGAACGTCATGGCATATCGACCCCGCCAGCGCTGAATAATGGCCGAACGGGCGTCAAATTGTGAGGAAAATCAGCATTTTAGCGCGCGCGAGGCGCCGTCTGCAGGGTCGCGCGAACAGGCCTAGAATCGTTTGCCTATCTTCGGCTCGATGGAAACGAACCCCATGACGACAGCAATGCGGATTCTGGTGCTTGGCGCCGGTGGCACCGGCGGTTATTTCGGCGGGCGGCTCGCCCAGGCGGGTGCGGACGTGACCTTCCTGGTGCGCCCTGCGCGTGCGGCGCGGTTGCGCGAACACGGTCTCGTGATCCGCAGCCCGCACGGCGATGCGCAATTGCCCGTGCAGACCCTCACCGCAGACCAGGCCGCGGCCTGGGGCCGTGCCGACCTGGTGCTGCTGAGCTGCAAGGCCTACGACCTGGAAGACGCCATCACGGCCATCCGGCCCGTGGTGGGTGAACGCACGGTCGTGCTGCCGGTGCTCAACGGGCTGGCGCATCTGGAGCGGCTTGATGCCGCCTTTGGTGAATCGCGCGTGCTGGGTGGGCTGTGCCATATCAGCGCGACGAGCGCACCGGATGGCGCCGTGCTGCATCTGAGCAACGGGCAAGGGCCGGCCGTGCACTCGATCACGTTTGGCGAGCGCACGCCGCATGCGCCCCGCGAGCGCACCGAGGCGATTCGTGACGCGTTTGCCACGGCCAACTTTGATTCCGTGCTGGCCGAGAACGTCATGCAGGACATGTGGGAGAAGTTCACGTTCCTCACTTCGCTGGCGGCAATGACGTGCCTGATGCGGGCGACGGTGGGCGAGATTGTCGCCACGGATGAGGGCGCTGCGCTGAACGAGGCGATGTTCACCGCGTGCGAGCGTGTCGCAGCGGCGTCGGGCTATCCGAATCGGCAGGCTGCGCGGGAGCGCGGGCTCAATGTGCTGACGCAGGCTGGGTCGCCGCTGACGGCATCGATGCTGCGAGATCTGGAGAGTGGTGCGCGGGTGGAGGCGGATCACATCGTGGGGGACATGCTGCGCCGTGGGCGGGCGTTGGGCGTTGATGTGTCGCTGCTGCGGGTGGCGTTTGCGCATTTGCAGGCTTATCAGCAGCGGTTGTTGCGGCCGGCGGCCGGCTGACTGTTTGCGTTTTTTGCGCTTCGGGTTCACGCCTGTTTCATCCCCTGCCGGGGCTGACTCACTTTCTTTGTCTTGCCAAAGAAAGTAAGCAAAGAAAGGCGCGCCCGAGATGGCGAAAGATTCCTTGAATTTATGTCGCAGAGAGGGAGGGGAGGCAAACTCGCTTCGCTCAAACAGGCCTCCCCTCTTTGTCCTCTCTGCAACAGAAATTCAAGGCGCCATCTAGGGCATCAACGGCCACACCGTCTGAAGGCTTGCGTTGTCGATTTGGTTTCCCTCTGTCGTGGGTTTATTGCCAGCCTCCGCCCAAGGCTTGCATTAGTGCGGCGGAGTCGAGCAACCTGTCGGCTTGGCTCTGCACCTGTTGCAGCGTGGCTTGGTCGACCTGACGCTGAGCGTCCAGCAACGTTAGCGTGCTGATGCCGCCGGCGGCGTGGCGGGCTTGGGCGGCGCGCAGGGTCTGTTGCGCCTGGTCGGTTGCCAGCGCTCGGGCCTGCAGCGTTTGGGCGTCGTTGTTGACGGCGTGCAGGGCGTCGGCCACTTCTTGCAGACCTTGCAATACGGCTTGTTTGTAGGCAGCGCCGGCCGCGTCGTAGGCGGCTTCGGCTTCACGCTTTTTGGCGCGCAGAGTACCGCCGTGGAAGAGCGGTTGCGTGAGTCCTGCGCCGAGGTTCCAGATGCTCGATCCGGCGCCGAGAAGGTTGCGGAAGCTCGTGGTTTCCGAACCTAGCCCTGCGGACAAAGTGATGCGCGGGAACAGGTTGGCCGTGGCCACGCCCACGTTGGCGCTGGCTTCGTGCCACATTGCCTCGGCAGCGCGGATGTCGGGGCGGCGCTGCGCGAGTGTGGACGGCAGCGACACCGGCAGCGGGTCCGGCAGATGCAGCGCGTCAAGCGACGGCAACTCCGGCAACCCGGCGCCAGGTTCGCGGCCCAGCAACACCGATAGACGATGCCGCTGCTGCGCAGCCTGTTGCACGAGCGGCGGCAACGTGGCGTCGGTTTGCGCGACAAGCGTGCGCTGCGAGAACGCATCGACCTGCGCAACGCCACCAAGGCTGAGGCGGCGCTCCGTGATCTCCAACTGCCTGCGCTGCTCGGCCGCCAATCGTTGCGTGGTGGCGATCTGCGCCTCCAGCGCGGCAATCCGCACCGTCGTCGTCACCACATTGCCTGCCAGAGACAGCCGCGCCGCTTCCAGTTCATAACGCTGCGTATCGACCTGGGCTTGCGATGCCTCCAGCGCCCGGCGCACGCCGCCAAAAATATCCAGCGCATACGACACCGACAGCGACGCCGAATACAACGTGAACGGCCCCGGCTTGGGCGTGTTGAATCCGAACGCCTCCGGGTTGATCTGCTGACGCACCGCCGACAGGGTGCCATCCACCGACGGCAACGCATAACCGAACTGCGCCTGCGCTTCGGCCTGCGCCTGACGCAGGCGCGCCTGCGCCTGGGCCACGGATGGGCTCGCCCGCAACGCCTCGTCCACCAACGCATCCAGCGCGGGCGATCGGAACAGGTGCCACCAATCGGCCGGCACGTTGGCATCGACAAGATGCTGCGCTTCGCCGCCAACAACGGGCGCGGATGCGGTTTCCCGCGACACTGGCTGTGCGGAATAGGCCGCGGCCGCAGGACCGCCCGGCGTCTTGAAGTCAGGTCCGACGGCACAGCCTCCCACACCCAGCGCGGCAACAATCACAACACCAAGCAACCGCTCGCCACCCACCAGCGCTTGCCATAACGCCAGCAAACGCTGCCAGAGGGTTTGGCCGTACCCTGCCCTAGATGGCGCCTTGGATTTTTGTCGCGGGGAGGGAAAAGAGGGGAGGCTGTTTGAGCGCAGCGAGTTTGCCTCTCCTCCCTCCCCGTGACATAAATCCAAGGGGAAGTCGCCATCTCGGGCGCGCCTTTCTTTGCTTACCTTTCTTTGGCAAGACAAAGAAAGTAAGTCGGCCCCGGCAGGGGACGAAACAAGGGATGCACCACCAGCGTCAGCACGTCGAATCCACAGCGTCCACATAGCC
Source organism: Ralstonia wenshanensis (assembly GCF_021173085.1). NCBI lineage: Bacteria > Pseudomonadati > Pseudomonadota > Betaproteobacteria > Burkholderiales > Burkholderiaceae > Ralstonia > Ralstonia wenshanensis. The sequence continues at coordinate 73,274 of NZ_CP076413.1, read as the reverse complement.
ACCTCAATCCAACGTCTTGCGATAAAACCGCAACGCCACCCCCAACACCACCACCGTAAACACCATCAACGGCCAAATGCTCGGCCACAGCTCGAACCAGCCGTTGCCCTTGAGCAAAATGCCGCGCGTGAGCCGGTTGAAGTACGTCATGGGCAGCAGGTTGCCGATCACTTGCGCCCACTTCGGCATGCCCACGAACGGAAACATGAAGCCGGAGAGCAAGATGTTCGGCAGGAAGTAGAAGAACGTCAGCTGCGTCGCCTGCAGCTGGTTCTGCGCGAGCGACGACAGCGTGATCCCCACCGTCAGGCTCGCCACGATAAACAGCAGCGCCGACACGTAGACCATCCACACGCTGCCGACAAACGGCACGTGGAAAACGAAGACCGCCATCAGCAGGATGATCGTCACCTGCACCAGCCCGATGAAGATGTATGGGACGATCTTGCCCGTCATCACCTCCAGCGGATGCACCGGGGTGGCGAGCAGGTTTTCCATCGTGCCGCGCTCGCGCTCGCGCGTCATGGCCAGGCCCGTCATCATCACCATGGTCATCGTGAGGATGGTGCCCATCAGGCCGGGGATGATGTTGTACTGCGTAATGCCTTCCGGGTTGTAGAGCTTGTGGATGCGCACATCGAATGGCGATGCGGTGCTCGCGGAGCCGCCCGCGCCACCTGCCAGCGGTGACAACGCGCCCTTCATATCCTTGCTGACGACACCCTGCACCAGTTGCGAAAGCGAGGCCACGGCCAGGCCAGTAGCGGCGGGGTCGGTGGCATCGGCTTCCACGAGCAGCGAGGGCTTCTCGCCGCGCACGAGCTTGCGCGTGAAGTCCGGCGGGATCGATACGACAAACTGCAGCTGCCCCTTGGCCAACGCCTCACGCCCCGCGGTTTCGTCCGGCAGCGTGGTTGCCAAGTCGAAGTAGTCGGAGTTGCGCATGCTTGCCAGGAAGCTGCGCGTGAACTCGCTCTGGTCTGCGGCAATCACGCCGGTCAGCAGGTGCTTCGGGTCGGCGTTGATGGCAAAGCCGAACAGGAACAGCTGCATGATCGGAATGCCGATCATCATGGCGAACGTCACGCGGTCGCGGCGCAGTTGGAGGAACTCCTTGAGCACCACGCTCCACCAGCGCACGAACGAAAAGCGGTTGCCGTCCGGCTTCATGGCTGCGCCCCGTAGTTGTCGGAGGAGCGCTTCATCATGTGGATGAACACGTCTTCGAGGCCGGTGTTGATGGGATCGGCGCGCATGCCAGATTCCCCAGCGAGCTTGCGCAACGTGCCCTCCAGCGCTTGCGCATCGGCGCCGGTCACGTGCAGCACCGAGCCAAACGCGACGGTCTGATCCACGCCGGGCTGCCCTTCCAGCTTACGGCCCAGCTCAACCACATTGCCACCCGAGACCGCCCACGTCGACAGGCGCTGCCCGGCGATCACCTCATCGGTAGTACCGTGTGCGAGCAGTTCGCCATACGCGATGTAGGCGAGCTTGTGGCAGCGCTCGGCCTCGTCCATGTAGTGCGTGCTGACGAGCACCGAGATGCCCTCCGCCGCCAGCCGGTGCAGCTCTTCCCAGAAGTCGCGGCGCGCTTTCGGGTCGACACCGGCGGTGGGCTCGTCGAGCAGCAGCAGTTCGGGCTTGTGGAGCATGCAGGCAGCCAACGCCAGGCGTTGCTTCCAGCCGCCCGACAGCGAACCCGCGAGTTGCTTGGCGCGCGATGCCAGCCCGAGGTTCTCGAGCGCGTTGTCCACCGCCTCTCGCCGATTGGGCATCTCGTACAGGCGCGCGACGAAATCCAGGTTCTCGCGAATGGAAAGATCATCCCAATACGAGAACCGCTGCGTCATGTAGCCGACGCGCCGCTTGATCTGCGCCGACTGCTTGAGGATGTCGTACCCCAGGCACGAGCCGCTGCCGCTGTCGGGCGTCAGCAGCCCGCACATCATGCGGATTGACGTGGTCTTGCCGCTGCCGTTGGGGCCCAGAAAGCCGAAGATCTCACCGCGCGCGACTTGCATGGAGAGGTCTTTCACAACGTGCTTGTCGCCGAAGTGCTTGTTCAGGCCTTGCACGTCGATGGCGTAGTCGCCATTGCGAGCGTGCGGTTGACCGTCGTGGCTGGCAGCGCTCATGGCAGCGTGACCTCCACAGGCTGGCCTGGGCGCAGCTTCGGCCCATCGACCACGGCGGGACGCGCTTCCACCATGAAGACAAGCTTGTCGCGCGTCGTGTTGCTGTAGATGACGGGCGGCGTGTATTCGGCTTCCGTTGCGATGTACGTGACCGTGGCATTGATATCGGCCGCACAGCCATCGCAGTGCAGGCGCGCGGCTTGCCCAGGCTTAAGCGCGCCGACCACGCCTTGCGGCACAAAGAAGCGCACCTTCACGTTGGCCGGCGGCAGCATGCGCACCACAGGGCTGCCGGCGCCGACCCACTCGCCTTCGCGATACAGCGTGTCGAACACGAGCCCGCCCTGCGTAGCCTTCTGCGCTTTCTGATCGAGCCGCCACTGCGCTTGCGCCACTGCGGCGCGTGCGGCTTCTACCTGTGCGGATTGCGCGCGAATCTGATCATTGCGTGCTGGCAACTGGGCAATGCGCAACTGGTTGGTCAGTTCACGCACGCGCTGTGCGTTGGACTGTGCGGTCGAGCGGCTTGCATCGAGTTGCGATTGTGCGATGCCACCTGCGCGGAACTGCGCCTCGTCTCGCGCCAGCTGCATCGACGAAAGCTTGTCCGCCGCCACGGCTTGCGCCAGTTGCGCGCGCACCGCATCCACCTCCGGCACACGCTTGCCGACGTTCAGATCGGCGAGTTGCGCTTCGGCGCCTTGCAGTTGCGCGGCTGCCTGCTGGCGAGCTGCCGTCTCGTCCACCGATTCCAGCGCAAAGAGCGGCGCCCCTGCGTTGACGGTCTGCCCGCGCTGCACGCCAAGATGTTCGAGCCGCCCACCCACGGGCGATGCCACATAGACGAACTCGCCCTCCACATAGCCCTGGTAGGTGTGGTTGTCTTGTTTGGCGCAGCCCGCCAGGGCCATCGCTGCGGCCGATGCCACCGCAAACCACCCTGCCCTGCCGATGCACAACGCTTGCCGCATACCGCCCTCCGCGGGATTCGATTGACCTGTCTGTTCGCCTACTTGCGCGCCTTGCTCTTTGGCTTGGGCTTGGGCTTCGCTTTCTTGCCGGCGCCGTCCGCAGGCGCCGCGACGGGGCCGATGCCGTGCAGCAGCAGCGCGGCCACGTGCCGGCCGATGTCCTCGTCGCTGACGCGGTCCGCCAACGGCAGGCGCCCCCACAGCGCGCGCGTCGCCAGCGGCAGCATCGCCAGGCCGATCAACGACACCATCACCAGCGGCGGCTGCAGCGCCGCGTTCACCGCGCCGGCCGCCTGCGCGCGCGCAATGCGGTCGACCAGCAACGTGGCGCGCTCCAGCGCGATGCGAGCGAACACGCGCTCGCGCAACTGGCCGCCCTCGCTGGCGATCTCGCGAATCCACAGCGTCGGAAACCACGGCGTGGCCGTCGCCACCGCCACCATGCGCTGCGCCACGCCGGCCACGGTCTGCGCAAGGTCGGGCAGATGCGCGTCATCGGCGATGATCGCCAGCGCCGGGCCCGTCACCTGGTCGACCAACGGGCGGATGCGCCCCTCCACCACCGCATCGAGCAATTGATCGCGCGTCTTGAAGTGGTAATGCACCATCGGCGCCGTCACCCCGGCTTCGCGCGCGATGGCGGCAAGCGTGGTCGGGCCGACGCCATCGCGCGCAAACAAGGTGACGGCGATGTCGAGCAGGCGGTCACGGAGGTCGTCCTGCGTTGCGCCATCCTGGCGACGGGGGCGGCCTGGGCCGCGCGTGGAAGGTTTGCGGGTTGCCATGCCGCGCATATTAATTGTCGAATTAATTAATTTCAAGGCGACATGTTGGCGTTTGCGGAACAGCCGGGAAGGTTGCGACCGCGCGCCTACACGCGCGCCGCTGCGTCAAGCTGCGCAAGCCGCACGAGCAAGCGGTCTTGCGCTTCGCTCGGAAAGCTCGATGTGCGGCGCACGGCGAACACGGTATTCAGGCAGCGCCGCGCCACGATCGGGCGTACGACGTGCAGGCGCCCGCGCTCCACCGCATCCTGAATGGCGTGCAGCGGCAGCACCGACCAGCCCATGCCGGCCTCTACCAAGGTGCTCACCTCTTCCAAGTCGGAGACGTGATGTGCGCTGACGGTCGTCTCGGGCATGCGCCGGAACAGCGCCTTGAACCACAGCCCGTAGACCGCATCCGATTCGTCGTAGGTGACGAAGGGCAGCGCAGCGCAGTCGGCCAGCGTACGTGGTGCAGCGTGCTCACGCAGTGCGCCAGCGCTGCACGCCAGCACGAATTCCTCGGTATAGACAGCGTGGTGCTCAAACAGGCGCGAGGTGCGCGGCGTGTAGACGAAGCCGAGATCGGCGCGGCCGGATTCGACATGGCTGAAGACCTCTTCGTCGCTGCCGAAGGCGAGTTCCAGGCGCACGTCGTCGAGAAGCGGCGCATCGGATTCGGGCGACGGTGTCAGCAGCGCCGGCATCAGCACGTAGCGCCCGAAACTGGAGCCGCTCGCCAACTTGAGCGACACGCGCTCCATCTCGCCGCTGTGCAAGGCGGCACGCAGCTCATCCAGCCCGGCAAACGCATCGCGACACCACGCACGCACCGACGTGCCGGCACGCGTGAGCACGAGCTTCCGCCCGGAGCGCTCAAACAGCGGCACGCCGAGCCACTGCTCCAGCTGCCGCATCTGATACGACAGCGCTGGCTGCGACACGGCCAAGCGATCGGCGGCCCGCACGAAGCTGCCCTCGTTGGCGACGGTCAGGAAACTATGCAGATAGCGCAGCGGCGAGTGCGACATGGCGCCTCAATTCATCAAATTTTTGGATCGAAAAACGAAAAACATTCGATTTTATTTCAAGTCTGTCAGATCGCACAATCCGCCGCAAGTGAACGACCGATCCAGGCAGGAGGCCATCATGACGACCGCAATGCAACATCCGAGCTATGCATTGGAAGACCGTTACGGCGCACGCAACTACGCGCCCTTGCCGGTCATGCTGGAACGCGGCGAAGGCGTGTGGCTCTTCGATACCGATGGCCGGCGCTACCTCGACATGATGTCGGCGTACTCAGCCGTCAGCTTCGGGCATTCGCATCCGAAACTCGTTGCTGCGTTGACGGAACAGGCTGGCCGGCTGACGCTGACGTCGCGCGCCTTCCACAACGTCGAGCTGGGCCCGTTCCTGGCCGACGTCTGCCGGATCACGCGCATGGACCGCGCGCTGCCCATGAACACCGGCGCCGAAGCCGTCGAAACCGCCATCAAGGCCGCGCGCAAGTGGGCACGCGACGTAAAAGGCCTGGCACCCGAGGCGGCCGAGATCATCGTCTTCGAGAACAATTTCCACGGCCGCACGACGACGATCGTCGGGTTCTCCTCGCACGATCAATATCGCTACGGATTCGGCCCCTTCGCCGCAGGCTTCCGGCGCATCCCGTTTGGCGACGCCGATGCGCTGCGCGCCGCCATCGGCCCCAACACGGGCGCCATCCTGATGGAGCCTGTGCAGGGCGAAGGCGGCATCGTCGAACCGCCTGCGGGCTACCTCAAACTCGCCCGCGAACTGGCCACCCAGCACAACGTGCTGCTCGTGTGCGACGAGGTGCAGACGGGCCTCGGCCGTACCGGCGATGTGCTGGCCAGCTGGCATGAAGGCGTTGACGCCGACTTGGTGGTGCTTGGCAAGGCGCTTGGGGGCGGCATGGTCCCTGTGTCGGCCATCGCGGGGCGCGAGGCGGTCATCGGCGTGTTCCAGCCGGGCGACCATGGCTCCACGTTTGGCGGCAACCCGCTTGCAGCGCACATCGGACGCGCGGCACTTGCCTTGCTGATGGAAGAACAACTGCCACAGCGTGCCGCCCGCGTGGGCGCAGCGTTCATCAATGAACTGAAAACGCTGGTCGGCCATGGCGTGCGGCAAGTGCGTGGACGCGGCTTGTTGATCGGCCTGCAGCTCGACGCCGAGATCGACGCACACGACTTCGCCTTCGCGCTGGCCGAGCGCGGCGTGCTGACCAAGGACACCAACGGCAACGTGGTCCGCCTGACACCGCCGCTGGTGATTGGCGAAGCTGAACTGTCACTGGCGCTGGAAGCCATCCGCCAGACGCTGGCAGGGTGGCCGCGCCGCAAGGTGGCGTGACGGAAGAACTCGCAAGGGGAGTGACATGACCATCATCGATCTGATCGGCGCGGCCATCGGCTGCGGCGCGCAAGACGACGGCTGCAAGGACGGCCCGCGTGCGCTGCTGGAAGCCGGCGCCCTGGCGCGATTGCAGACGCCAGACGTGCGCGCCACGCTCGTGCACGACATCGAACTGGCGACCTCCGCGGGGCACAGCCGCTCGGCGCGCCTGGCGGCGCTCCCGGGCGTTGCGGGTTTCTCGCGCGCGCTTGGCGATGCGACGGCGCACAGCGTGCACCAGGGGCATGTGCCCGTGGTGATCGGCGGCGACCACTCGTGCGCCATCGGCACGTGGTCCGGCGTGGCAGACGCCTTGCGGCCGAAGGGTCCGCTTGGCCTGATCTGGATCGACGCCCACCTCGACAGCCATACACCGCAGACGAGCGATTCCGGCGCCATCCACGGCATGCCGCTGGCGGCGCTCCTCGGCCACGGCGCGGCGGCCCTCACGCAAATCCGAGATGCCGCGCCAAAGCTGTTGCCTGAACACGTCGTGGTGATCGGCGCGCGCAGCTATGAACCGGCCGAACGCGCGTTGCTGGATCTGCTCGGCGTGCGCGTCATCGACGCCGCCGAAGTGGCACGCAACGGCCTGCGCGCCGTCATGGCCGACGCCATCCGGCAGGTCAAATCGGGCACTGCGGCCTTTGGCGTGACACTCGATCTCGACGCCTTCGACCCCGCCGTCGCACCCGGCGTCGGCACACCCGAAACGGACGGCCTCACCGCTTACGGCATGGCCCAGGCGCTCGCCGCCTGCGCACGGGATGCACGTTTCGCCGCATTCGAATTGGTGGAATACAACCCGCGCCACGACAAGGGCGGGATCACAGCGCGTCTGGCCCTGGACCTGCTGGCCAACGTAGCGGGCGCGTTGCACGCCCAGCGCCGCGAATACGCGACGGCGGCTTGAACCGCCATCAAAAAATTGGACCGCCACCCCTGCGCACAGACGGTGTGGCCGTCCCCTGCCCTAGATGGCGCCTTGAATTTCTGTGAGCGGGCGGATCAAGGAAGGAGGCCTGTCTGAGCGCAGCGAGTTTGCCTCCTTCCCCGCACGGTCACAGAAATTCAAGGAGTCTTTCGCCATCTCGGGCGCGCCTTTCTTTGCCTACTTTCTTTGGCAAGACAAAGAAAGTAGGTCAGCCCCGGCAGGGGATGAAACAAGGGACGCACCACGAACATCAAAAGCAGAGCCGTCAGCCCGACTCTTTAATCCGAAACACCTCCACCCCCACCGACTCACAATCCGGATACACATCCGGCTTCTCCGTCGACACCCGCGCAGCCAGCACATGCGGGTGCTTGAGCATCGCAGTCAGCACGTCATCGCACAGCGTCTCCTGCAGATGGATATGGCCTTGCGCCATGCGGCGCGCCACGGTCTCGCGCATGAAGTCGTAATCCACCACTTCGTGCAGCTTGTCTTCCGTCGGAGACGAATGCTCCAGCGGCACGTACAGCTCGATGTTGATCAGGACGCGCTGCTCGCCCTTCTTCTCGAATTCGTGCACGCCGATGTTGATCTGCACTTCGTAGTTGCGCAGGAACATGCGGCGGCAGTGCGACAGGCGCGGGTGGGATAGCAGGGAAAGCATGGGGCGTCCGGGGGAAGAATTATTCAGTGAGGAACATCACGTCGCGGGCCAGCGGCATCAGGTGCTGGCCTCCGTCGACGAACAGCGTAGTGCCGGTCACGGCGCGGGCGGTGGCGAGGTAGCACACCGCCTCAGCGATGTCTTCCGGCGTGGACGACTGGCCCAGCGGCGTCATCTGGTGCGCGCGCGCAAACCCGCCTTGCGACTGGTCGCCCGACACCATCGTGATGCCCGGCGCCACGCCCACCACGCGCAACGCCGGTGCCAGCGCTTGCGCCAGCTGCATCGTGGCCGTCGACAGCGCCGCCTTCGACAGCGTGTACGAGAGGAAATCCGGGTTCAGATTGTCGAGCTTCTGGTCGAGCAGATTGATGACGACGCCGTGGCCCTGGGCGCCATCGGCAGTCAGCGCCCGGTGCAGCTCGCGCGACAGCAGCAGCGGCGCCGCCACGTTGGTGCGCATGTGCGTATCGAGCGACGCGTAGCTGAAGCTGGTCGCCACGTCGTACTGGAACAGCGACGCGTTGTTGACCAGGCAAGTGGGCGTACCCAGTGCAGCGATGCAATCGGCAATCAGGCGTCCGGCGGCGGCTTCGTCCGACAGGTCGGCCTGCAGCACGGCGGCGCGGCGGCCGATGGCGACGATCTCGGCGGCCACGGCGTCGGCCTCGGCGCGCGAGCGGTGGCAATGCACGGCCACGTCCCAGCCGTGCCGGGCCAGCGCCAGGGCAATGACGCGCCCCACGCGGCGGCCTGCGCCTGTGACGAGGGCGATGCGCCGCTGTGCAGCGGATTCTGCGGCCGATTCCGCAGTGGACTGGTTGGGCGTCTGCGCCATTGTTTACAATTCGCCGATGAGCAAAACCGTGAGTCTACCGCTTCCCAACGAGGCGGCGCAGGCGCAGTCCGCGCACCTGTTCGCCGTGATCGCCGACGCCATTGCGGCCGCCGGCGGCTGGCTTCCATTCGACCGCTACATGGAACTGGCGCTCTATGCGCCCGGCCTGGGCTATTACAGCGGCGGCGCGGCCAAATTCGGCCGCCGCGTGGAAGACGGCGGCGACTTCATCACCGCGCCTGAACTGACACCGTTCTTCGGCCGCACCGTGGCGCACCAGATCGCGCAGGTGCTGCAGACATTGCCCGAAGGCCAGCGCCACGTGCTGGAATTTGGCGCCGGCACCGGCAAGCTGGCCGCCGATATCCTCACCGAACTCGATGCGCTGGGCGCGCGGCCCGACAGCTATGGCATCGTCGAGCTCTCTGGCGAGCTTCGCCAGCGCCAGCAGGAACGCCTGAACGCGCTGGGCCCCGAGCTGGGCGCCCTCGCGCAGTGGCATGACACGTTGCCCGCGCCGTTCAGCGGCGTGATGGTCGGCAACGAAGTGCTTGATGCGATGCCCGTGTCGCTTTGGGCGCGGCGCAGCGGCGTGTGGCACCAGCGCGGCGTGACGCTCGACGCCGACAACGGCCTGCAATGGGAAGACCGGCTCGTTGATCCGTCGGAAGTGCCTGCCAAGCTGGCTGCCCTGCCCGGCGCCGATGATCTCGTCACCGAATCGCACGAAGCCGCCGAGGGCTTCATCCGCAGCGCCGGCGCGGCACTTGAGCGCGGTCTGCTGCTGCTGATCGACTACGGTTTCCCGGCCGCCGAGTACTACCACGCGCACCGCGCCAACGGCACGCTCATGTGCCACTACCGGCAGCACGCGCACGACGATCCGTTCTGGCTGCCCGGCCTGCAGGACATCACCGCGCACGTCGATTTTTCGGGGATCGCCCAGGCGGGCCAGGAGGCCGGGCTGGAGCTGCTCGGCTATACGAGCCAGGCGCGCTTTCTGCTGAGCTCCGGCGTCGGCGCGCTGCTGATGACGCTTGATCCGTCCGACCCGATGCAGTTTCTGCCGGCGGCCAACGCCGTGCAGAAACTGCTGTCGGAAGCGGAAATGGGCGAACTGTTCAAGGCCATTGCGCTGGGCAAAGGCATCGATGCGGCACTGCCGCTGGCCGGTTTTACGGATGCCGACCGCTCGAACCGCTTGGGTTAGTCGATCAGGCTGACGCGGCCTTGGCCGCTTGGGCTTCCAAGGCGCGTTCGTTCTGCTCGGCCTCATAGCGGCCGATCGTGCCGCGCATCCACCACAGCAGGACCAGGCCGGGGAAGGCAAACGCCACGGTCATCAGATAAAACGCCGGCCATCCATAGGCTTCAACAAGGTAGCCCGAGGTTGGTCCGACGTACACGCGGCCGATGGAGGCCAGCGCTGACAGCAGCGCATACTGCGTCGCCGAGAACGACCGGTTGCACAGCGCCATCAGCAAGGCCACAAAGGCCGCCGTGCCCATGCCGCCGCAGATGTTCTCGATGCCGATGGCCACCCCCATCGTCCACAGATGCTGCGGCGTCACGGCCAGCACCCAGTAGCCCAGGTTCGACACCGCCTGCAGCACGCCAAAGAGCAGCAGCGCGCGCACCAGCCCCAGCCGCACCATCAGCGTGCCGCCATACAGCGCGCCCACGATGGTCGCTGCCAAGCCGAGCGTCTTGTTGACGATGCCGACCTCGCCGGCGGAAAAACCGACGCCGCGGATCAGGAACGTGGTCGACAGGCTGCCCGCAAACGCATCGCCCAGCTTGTAGAGCACGATCAACGCCAGCAGCGCCCAGGCGCCACGCCTCGAGAAAAAGTCCCGCAGCGGCCCGACCACCGCTTCCTGCAGGCTGCGCGGCGGGCGCGCCGACACATCAGGCTCGGGCGACCACAGTGTCGTGAAGATACCCAACGCCATGAGCCCCGCCATCAGCAGGTACATGTTGCTCCAGCCCATGACGCGATCGGCCAGATACAGCGCCAGGCCGCCCGACACCAGCATCGCCAGCCGGTAGCCGAGCACCTTCACGGCCGCGCCGACACCGCGCTCGCTCGAATGCAGCACATCGGTGCTGTAGGCATCGAAGACGATGTCCTGCGACGCGGACAAAAACGCCACCAGCACGGCCAGCCCCGCCAGCGCCCAGAGCGCGGCGTGCGGCGGCGTGAAGGCCATGGCGGCAATCGACGCCACCAGCCCGGCCTGCGTCAGGACCAGCCAGCCGCGACGACGGCCCATGAGGGGCGGCGTGAAGCGGTCCATCAGCGGCGCCCAGAGGAACTTGAAGATGTACGCCTGCCCCACCAGCGAGAACAGTCCGATGGTGCGGATATCGAGCCCTTCCACCGTCATCCACGCCTGCAGCGTGCCCGAGGTCAGCGCCAGCGGCAGGCCGGAGGCAAAGCCCAGCAGCAACATCGCGCCGATGCGGCGGTTTCGGAAAATATCGAGGTAATCGTGGAAGGTCATGCGGCGGGCCGGTGGGGAAGGCGAATGCGGGTTGCCACGTAGCGTGGCGCGGTGCGTTGGCCGATATTATGTCGCACGGATTCGGCCCCTTACCCATATGCCCCGCGCCACACGCTCCCTGCTGACCGCTATCGGCCTCGCGCTCTCTGCGTGGGCAACCGCCATGGATGGCCCGCTGCCCGTGCCGGCCGACGGCGTAAAGCTGGAAGCGCCGACCACCACGTCGCCCAACATCCGCCTCGTCATTCCCGCTGAAGAAATCGACAAGCGCGCACTGGCCGAATACCACGGGATCATCGACAACGCGGCCCACGAAGGCGCGCTCGCGCCCGACAACGTGCCCGACTTGATCCGCATTCGCGGCATCGTCAGGCGGCTCACGCCGCAGGCGCCACGCTGGAACCCCGACGCCGCGCACTGGCAGTGGGAGGTCAACCTGATCGGCTCGTCGCAGGTGAATGCGTTCTGCATGCCCGGCGGCAAGATCGCCGTGTTTTCGGGGCTGCTCGAACAGTTCAAGCTGACGGACGACGAACTCGCCATGGCGCTCGGCCACGAGATCGCCCATGCGCTGCGCGAGCACGCCCGCGCCCGCGCCGGCCAGCGCGAGATCACCAACCTTGGCGCCAACGTCATCTCGCAATTGTTCGGCTTCGGCAACCGGGGCGATACCGACCTGGGCGAAGGCGCCAAGATGCACCTGCTGGCCTTCTCGCGTGCGGAGGAAACCGAGGCCGACCTGGTCGGCATGGACATCGCCTCGCGCGCCGGCTACGACCCCCGCGCCGCGCTCACGCTGTGGCAGAAAATGGGCTCGATTGGCGGGACGGAGCAAAAGCAGTTTCTGTCGACACATCCATCGGGACGCACGCGCATGGCCGTGCTGTCGCGCCATTTGCCCGAAACGCTCACGCTATTTGCCGACGCGCGCCATATGACGATGGCGAAGCTGCCGGAATATCGGTCGAACATGCAATATCTGGGCGCCGCGCCTGTCGATAATGGTGATGAGGCGCCGATGCGGCCAATGGTGCAGCGGTAAATAATCATCAACGTATTACCGCGCGTCAGCTTCGATAAGCCGTCCGATTGCATAGCGATGCGCTCGAGAGACACATTGGTAGCCGTTCTTGCGCACAGCATGCTCTGCTCAGGCGCATATCCCCTTCGATTTGCAGCGCGTTTTGCTTTCGCAATCGCCTTAATCACCAGCACGCCCACCAGTTAGTGGGGAGTCACCCCGCACTAAGCAAATCCTAAGAAAACAAATTCGCGCCGCTTGTACGCTGCGCCGGCAGATTTTCTGCGCACAAATCTCCACAAAAATCACAGCAACAGGGATACGTACAAAAATGAAGGCATGGGGCAAGGGATTTACAGGAATTGCACTGGCATGCGCGCTAAGCGCCTGCGGTGGCGGCGGCGATAGCGGCAACGGCGGTGTTGCTGACCCGAACAGCTTTTCGGTCAGCGCAACCGTTGGCGGCACCAAGGTGCAAACGTTTAGCGCAAGCAGCGGCCAAACTGCGACGCTGACGGTCAAGTCTGGGCAGGACCTGCGTCTGGACAGCAGCACCGACGTCAATTGGAAGTCCGGCGATGCGACGAGCAATACCGAGGTGTCCGTCAAGGGTGCCAGCACGCAAAGCTGGACCGCCGGCCTGAAGAGCCCGCCGGGCGGCACGTTCACGGTGACCGTGACGTCGGCCAAGGACGCGAGCAAGTCGGCCAAGGTAACGGTGACGGTGACGCCGCATGAGTACACCTCCGCCGCTCCGCAAACAGTCGGTCGCGTAACGACGTGGACAGAAACTACCACGCAGCTAGGCGGCTCCACGGGCACGCATCAGCGCGTGAACACGACCACGAGCGTCGATTCCAGCACGGGCGTGGCGACGGTCCCCTCTACCGTCGACACGATTGCCGACGAGATCTACAAGCAGGATGCCGACGGCAACCGTCTCGCGCGAACCCGCACTAACGGGGATGTTTGCACGTACAGCCCCAAGCGGCCCCTGGTGAGCTTCCCGCTGTCGGTGGGCAAGACGTGGACGGCGACCTGGACGTATTCCTGCACGCCAGGCGGCTACCATGAAACCGTCAACGCTACGTCAACCGTGGAAGCCTATGAGCCGGTCACAACCCCGATGGGCGTGCTGAATGCGCTGCGTATCCATCATGTTCAGGCAGTGACAAACTCCAACGATGGCAATCTGCCCAGCGGTGGGTTCAGCATCGATATGCGCTGCTGGTGGGACGTAGCTGGGCAACGCACCGTCAAGTGCGACCAAGACTTCACCTATAAGGACACCGCTCCGGCGTACTACACCAAGACCTTCTCGCAGGTCCTGAAGTCGATCCAATAAGCTCCTCCCACAGCGTCACTTTGTTACGAGCCCCGCAGCCTTTGCCGGCCTCGCGGGGCTTGTTGTTTGTGCGGCCGCCTTCGCCCGCCGCGACAACGCCATCCCCGCCACCGTCGCGCCCAGGATCAGCACTGCCCCGCCCGTCTGCATCGGGCTGAACCATTCGCCCAGGACCAGCGCACCGAGCACCGTCGCCGTCAGCGGGCTGAGCAGCGAAAGGAACGTCACGTCCGCGCCCAGCACGCCGATGCCGCGCACCCACAACCAGTAGCCCAACGCCGTGCCGATGACGATGAGGTACGCAAAGCCCATCGTATTACGCGCCGTGAGCGCGGGCGGCAGACCTTCCACGAACAACGCCACGGGCAGCAGTACCAGCCCGCCGAGCGCGAGTTGCCATGCCGCAACGGCCAGCGGCGTACCGATACGGCCCCAGCGTTCGATGAGCACGGTACCGATCGCCATCGAGAACGCAGCAGCCAGCGCCGCCGCCACGCCGATTGCATCCAGCTTGGCCGCCGGGCCGAGAATCAGCAGCCCCACACCCACCGACCCCGCCAGCGCTGCCGCCAGTTGCGCCGGGCGCGGCTTGCGAGCGAGCAACGGCCACGCGAGCAGCGCGACCACAAGCGGTTGCGCCGACATGATCGTCGCCGCCACGCCGCCCGGCAGGCGCTGCGCCGCCACAAACAGCAGCGCGAAGAACACGCCGATGTTCGCCAGCCCGAGAAAAAGCAGCGGCAACAGCTTGCTACGCGGTGGCAGGCCAGGGCCCAGCAGCATCAGCAGCACGCCAGCCGGCAGCGCACGCAGCGCGCCGACCAGCAACGGGTGGCTGACAGGGAGCGTCTGCGTAAAGACGAGATACGTGGTGCCCCACAGCATGGGCGCCAAGGCTGTGGCCAACATCGCAGCCAGACGGTTAAACGGCATGAGAAATCTCCACGTAACGTAATTTGATATCGAAATAATTGCCTGCAAAAAGAGCTGGGAATACGTAAGCCGTACGCAGGCCGATTGCTGGAGGCCCGCAAACCCGGTACGATTTTTAAAATTCGACATCAAGTAGTTTGATGTCGAAATACTAGGATGAGGTGTTCGATGGGTCAAGGCAATTCAGCGCCGGCACAAGGCGGGCCGATGGACGGCATTCTCGCGCAGTGGCGTCGGGAGCGTCCGGACATCGACCCGAGCCCGATGGCGGTCTGCGGTGAAATCTGGCGCGCGGGCGAACGTCTGCGGCAGGCGGTCGTCGCCAACGTGGCCGAGGCAGAGCTCGACATGGCCGGCTTTGACGTGCTGCTCACCCTGCGCCGCAATGGCCGCGAAGAAGCGCTGTCGCCATCAGCCCTGGCCAAGGACATGATGTTGTCGACTTCGGCCATGACCAATCGGCTTGACCGGCTGGAAACTCGCGGTCTCATTGTCCGCAGGACCGATCCCGAAGACCGGCGCGGCCTGCAGATCGCCCTCACCGATGCAGGCTTTGAACTGATTGACGGGCTCGTTGCCTCCCACGTCGAGACGGAGGAGCGCATGCTAGCGGCGCTGGGCCCGGCCGAGCGGTCGATGTTGCGTGCGTTGCTCGGGAAGATTGGCGCGGCGGAGTGACAGGCACATCCGATTGCGGCCTTCAGCCAATCCGCAGCCTGCCGCAACAACCCCGTAAGCAGACGGGTCGCGCAACCGTTCATTCCTCTTTACGATGCCTCCTCACGTATGCGCATAGCGCGCCAACCTGGAGGAACGTGTGAGCTTGACCATCCTGTGTGTGCTGGTGATCGTGGCAGCGGTGTGTGCAGCACGCGGCCGACGTCGGGCTGCGCGCGGGCTGGCGGTGTTCTCGGGTGTGCTGGTGATGGCGATCGGCTGCGGGCCGGTGCCGGCGTGGCTGCTCGATTCGCTGGAAAAGCCGTTCGAGAACGAGCCGCACATCCAATGGGGCGCGCGCAACGCCATCGTGCTGCTGGGCGCGGGTACGTTCCGCGTGGGCGATGCAGTAGAGCCGGGGCTGTTCTCTTACCCGCGCATGGTGGAAGCCGCGCAGTTATACCAGGCCTGCCGCAAGGCCGACGGCGATTGCAAGATCCTGGTCAGCGGCGGCGATGCCCGTCACCACGGCGAGTCGGAATCCACGGTCTATGGCCGCGAACTCATCGCCCTCGGCGTCGACAAGGCCGACGTGCTGATGGAACCCAAGAGCGTGAACACGTGGCAGAACGCGCAGTTCTCGCGCACGGTGCTTGCGCAATACGCGGCGGATCGCACGGTGCTCGTCTCGTCGGCCATCCATCTTCGGCGCAGCCTGCTGTATTTCACCCACTTCGGCATGGCGCCGGTGCCCGTGCGCGCCGACGATCTGCAAGCCGCGGCATCGCCCTTGCCGATGGCGTACAACTTTGCGCTGACGGATTTCGCGCTGCACGAGTGGATCGGCATCGCGCGGTATCACGTGTACAACGCCTTGGGCTGGAACCCCGCGCGCATCAACCCCGGCGACGCCTGATTCGGCGTCAGAACGCCAGCGCCGCCCGCGCATTCGAAGCCGCGCTCTAGTGCTTCCGGAGGGGCGCAAAAATCGGGCGCCCGCCTATACTTTGTGCATCGCAACATCCGGGCATCGCAATGCGCCACCTCGGCCGTATTGAAGCTCACAGCCTCATCATCATTGGCAAGCGCGCTTGCCACCACCCGCCCACCGGGCGCGGCCATCCCTGACGGGAACCGCTGACGATTCCTGCGCCAGCAAGCGGGCCGTTGCGTAAGCAGCGCCCGCCCCGCCAGCCACACCTCAGAAGCAAACCAATAAGCAAGGGGAACCCTCATGCCTCAAGTCACGGCAAGCAAGCTGCCGGTCAAACTGCTCGCGCTCGTCTTTGGCGCCGTCGCGGCGCTGGCGATCGGGCGGACTTTCCTGCTGAACTGGCAAATCATTCCGCCCGGCTACACGGGCATCAAGATCAACCGACTCGTCGATCGCGGCATCACGCATGAAAACGTCGTCACCGGGTTCGTGTTCTACAACCCCGTGCAGACGGCGATCATCCAGTACCCGACGTATGTGCAGCGCGTGATCTGGACGCAAGACGTGAATGAAGGCCGCGCGCTCAACGAAGAGTTGACGTTCAACACCAAGGACGCCGTGCCCGTGAATGTGGACGTGGCTGTTTCGTACCAGCTCGATCGTGAGAAAGTGCCGGCGTTCTACACCAACTTCCGCGCCGATCGCATCGAGACGTTCACGCACGGCTACCTGCGCGACACCGCGCGCAACGTGATCGTCGCCATCGGCTCCGAATACAACTTTGATGACGTGAACGGCGGCAAGAAGGAAGAATTCGTCGCGCGGCTGACCAACGAGCTGGACGCGCGGCTCGCCCCGCTGGGCGTGTCGATCAAGCAGTTCGGCATCGTCGGCTCGCTGCGCCCGCCGCGCTCGTTGCTCGATGCGGTGAGCGCCAAGACCAAGGCCATCCAGGACGCGATCCGCACCGAGAACGAAGTGCGCTCCGCCCAGGCCGAAGCCAAGAAGAAGGTGGCGATTGCCGAAGGCGAAGCTGCGGCCAACCATGCGCTCGCCTCGTCGCTGGATGACCGTCTGCTGGCGTGGGAGCGCCTGAAGCTCGAGCGAGCCGCCATCGAGAAGTGGAACGGCGTGACACCGAGCGTGATGGCGGGCGGCAACTGCGGCGGCATGTTGTTCAACATCCCGGCAGGCACGCAAAGCAGGTAAGTCGCACCACCAAAGAAAAACGCGCCCGAAGGCGCGTTTTTCGTTTCAGCTCAGCTGGCGATCAGCTCGCAAAACCCGGAGCCGCTTCGCGCACGGCGTGCTCGGCACCGGCTGCGGGAATCGGCGCTTCCACGTGCAGGCTCGTCGCCTCATCCACGCCCAGGTGCACGTTCATGCATTGCACCGCGGCGCCGGCCGCGCCCTTGCCCAGGTTGTCCAGGCGCGCGGTGACGACCATGCGCTCGTCCGAGCCGAATACGAACAGGTCGGCACGGTTGGTGTCGTTGGCGCCCTGCACGTCGAAGAAGCCATTGTCGAGCGTCGCAACGTTGTCGGCCGGCGCCACGCGGATGAACTGCTCGCCCTGGTAGTAATCGGCCAGCACGCGAGCGATGTCCGTCGGGCTCACCTTGCGCGCCAGGTGCTGCGGGTGCAGGCCGATCGTCACGGCCAGGCCCTTGAGGAAGTTGCCGACCACCGGCGTGAAGATCGGCGCGAGGCTCAGCCGGCTCTGCACGCGCATCTCCGGCAGGTGCTTGTGCGCCAGCGCCAGCGCATACGGGCGCGGGCTGTCGAGCTTCGGGTTATTGGCTGCCAAGTAATCGGCAATCATCTGCTTGCCGCCGCCGCTGTAGCCGGTGAGCGAGAACGCGGTGACCGGGTAGTCGGCCGGGACGATGCCCGCATCCACCAGCGGGCGCATCAGCAGCACGAAGGCGCTGGCGTGGCAGCCCGGCACGGCGATGCGCTTGGTGTTGCGCAGGCGCTCGCGCTGGCCCTGGGCCAGTTCCGGCAGGCCGTAGACCCAGTCGTCCGACGTGCGGAACGCGGTGCTGGCGTCGATGATGCAGGTGTTCGGGTTATTGACCAGCGAGACGGCCTCGCGCGAGGCGACGTCCGGCAGGCACAAGAATGCGATATCGGCGGCATTCAGGAATTTGGCGCGCTCGGCGGAATCCTTGCGCTTGTCGTCGGCGATACGCAGCAGCTCGATATCGTCGCGCTGCGACAGATAGTCGAGCAGGCGAAGGCCGGTGGTGCCTTCCTGACCGTCGACGAAAACCTTGAATGCCATGGTGATCTCGCTAAAAAACTGGGGGCCAAAGACAACGCCGGCAAGCGGTGCGGGCGCGTGAGTTTTGCATTGTAGCGGCTGACGGAGAATTTTCTGCGGCAGCGCAATAAAGTGCCTACCAGTGCACCTTGGCGTCGTAATCGATCGTCAGCGGCGCGTGGTCGCTGAACTTGATGTCCTTGAAGATCGACGTGCGGCGCGCCGTGGCGGCAATGCCCGGCGTGGCGATCTGGTAATCGATGCGCCACCCGACGTTCTTTGCGTACGCCTGGCCGCGGTTGCTCCACCAGGTGTACTGCTCGGGGCGCTGATCAAGCGTGCGGAACACATCCACATAGCCGACCTCGTCGAACAGCTTGGTCAGCCACGCGCGCTCTTCGGGCAGGCAGCCGGAGTTCTTCTGGTTGCCCTTCCAGTTCTTGATGTCGATTTCCTTGTGGACGATGTTGACGTCGCCGCACAGCACGACCTCGCGGCCTTTTTCGTGGCGCAGGTCTTTGAGGTGCTCCATGAACAGGTCCATGAAGCGGAACTTGGCCTGCTGGCGCTCTTCACCGCTGGAGCCCGACGGCACGTAGACCGAGATGATCGACAGCTTGCCGTAGCGGGCTTCGACGTAGCGGCCTTCGGCGTCGAATTCGCCGTTATCGAAACCGACGATGACTTCGTCCGGCTTGTGGCGCGTGTACAGGCCTGCGCCGCTGTAGCCTTTCTTCACCGCATGCTGGAACACCCCGTGGTAGCCGTGCGGCGCCAGGAATTCTGGCGTCATGTCGTCTTGCGCGCATTTCAGTTCCTGCACACAGACGAAATCGGCGTCCTGCTTGCCCATCCATTCGAAAAAGCCTTTGCTGGCAGCGGAGCGAACGCCGTTGAGGTTGGCGGAAATGATGCGTAACATGGCGGGACTTTTTTGCAGACCAGAGAAAAAAGATGAGCCAAAACAGCGAGTTGCGCCAATCCTTCATCCGCTTTGCGGTGGAAGCCGGCGTGCTGTCGTTCGGGGAATTCGTGACCAAGGCGGGGCGGACGTCGCCCTATTTCTTCAACGCCGGCAAGTTCGCAGACGGTGCGCTGCTGGGCCAAGTCGCGCAATTCTATGCGAAAACCCTGCTGGACTCGGGTGTCGAGTTCGACATGCTGTTTGGGCCGGCCTACAAGGGGATCACGCTCGCGTCGGCCACCGCAGTCGCGCTGGCGGGCCTCGGCCGCAACGTCGGTTTTGCGTACAACCGCAAGGAAGCCAAGGACCACGGCGAAGGCGGCAGCCTGGTCGGCGCGAAGCTGCAGGGGCGCGTGGTGATCGTCGATGACGTGATCTCTGCCGGCACCTCGGTGCGCGAGTCGGTTGAGCTGATTCGCGCTGCTGGTGCGACGCCGGCCGCCGTGCTGATCCTGATGGATCGGATGGAGCGTAGCGGCAACGCTGTGGATATCGGCGAGCGCTCTGCGGTGCAGGAAGTGCAGGCTCAGTACGGGATGCCGGTTGTGTCGATTGCCAACCTCGACGACCTGTTGGGGTATCTCGATAACGCGGGCGATCCCGCGCTGGCAGGGTATCGGGAGAAGGCTGCGGCTTATCGCGATAAGTACGGCGTTAGCGCGATTTAAAGTTTTGGTGTTGTTGGAAAACCCCGGTGGAAGTGGTTCACCGGGGTTTTTGTTTTTTGGTTTGGCCTTTGGTACATCCCCTGCAGGGATGGACCAACAAGGCCCAACAACTACTCGATCTTCAACCCCGTAAACGCCGGATTCCCCGCCGGATACTCCGGCTTCAGCCGCTCCATCACCTGCAGCAGAATCTCCGCCACCATCAGGCTGCGATGCGACTTGGAATTCGCCGGAATGATGTGCCAGGGCGCGTGCGGGGTTGCCGTGGCATTGATGGCATCTTCATAGGCGGTCATGTAGCCATCCCAGAGCTTGCGTTCTTCAATGTCCGCCATCCCGAGCTTCCAGTGCTTTTGCGGATCGTCGATACGCTCCTGCAGCCGGTCGCGCTGCTCGTCCTTGGAGA
The DNA here is from genome assembly GCF_021173085.1 of Ralstonia wenshanensis. Lineage (NCBI taxonomy): Bacteria > Pseudomonadati > Pseudomonadota > Betaproteobacteria > Burkholderiales > Burkholderiaceae > Ralstonia > Ralstonia wenshanensis. Next base: position 52,852 of record NZ_CP076413.1, on the reverse strand, counting down.
TATGCAAAAAGCACTTGATGAGGGTGGTACCGGTCTCGGCCAGCATCTGCTCGAACGCGTTGATGTGAGCGTAGCGGCGCTTGCACTCGGCGGCATCGATATCGCCATGCACGCGAGTGACGAGCACATCTTCGTAATGGCTGCGATTGAAGATGACGATCTCGCCAGCGGCCGGCACCTGTGCGTGTATGCGCCAGAGGAAGTCGTGCGCCAACTCCAGCGGCGTGGGCACCTTGAAGCCCACCACGCGCAGACCGAGCGGGTCGAGCGCACGGAACACCGTGCGTACCGTGCCATCCTTGCCGGCGGTGTCCATGCCCTGCAGCACGACCAGCAGCTTGCGCCGGTGCTCAGCATAGAAAATGTCCTGGAGTGCCTCTATGCGCGCGGAGAGTTCGGCCAGCCGCGCCAGGTCACCCGCCTTACTGCCCGTGGTACACGGCTTGGCGGCAGGATCGAACTTGGCAATCTTGAACTTGCTGCTGCCGTCGAAATACCAGGAGTCAATCGGGTTCTTGCCGCTGGATGCCACGGTACCTCCTTGTTGCCTTGTTGTTCGGACGTACGCGCCGGCCGCCGTGCGGTATCCGCGTATCAATGCGCGGCGGCGGTCAGCTTGAGTGCATCGAGGTCCAGCGTGCCTTCAAAGACGGTCGTGGCGGGGCCCGTCATCATGACCGGCTGGCCGACGCCCGCCCACGCGATGGTCAGATCGCCGCCATGTGTGGCCACCTTGACGGGCGAATCGATCAGGCCGCGGCGGATGCCGGCCACCACCGCTGCGCACGCGCCGGTCCCACAAGCAAGTGTCTCGCCCGCGCCGCGCTCGTACACGCGCAGGCGCACGGAATGGCGATCGACGATCTGCATGAAGCCCGCATTCACGCGACGCGGAAACACGGCATGCGATTCGATCAGCGGGCCGTCTTCCAGCACGGGAAAGGTCTCCGTGTCGTCGACGATCTGCACGGCGTGCGGGTTGCCCATCGACACCGTGGACAGCCATTCAGTCCGGCCGTTGATCTGCAGCGCGTGCTGCGTGTCGTCGCCTTCGACGCGGGTGGGCAGACCTTCAGGCAGAAACGGCAGGCGCGCCGCCTCGAACACCGGCGCGCCCATGTCGACTGTGACCTGGCCATCGTCTTGCATCGTCAGGGTGGCGATGCCGTTCATGACTTCCACACGCACGGTGCGCTTGTCGGTCAAACCGCGGTCGGTGACGAACTTGACGAAGCAGCGTGCGCCGTTGCCGCAGTGCTCCACCTCGCCGCCGTCGTGGTTGAAGATGCGATAGCGGAAATCGACGTCGGGCCGTGTCGAACGCTCGACCAGCAGCAGCTGGTCCGCCCCCACGCCGAAGTGGCGGTCGGCAATGGCAGCCCATTGCTCGGGCGTGAAGTCGATCGGGGTCTGGATGCCGTCGAGCACGACAAAGTCGTTGCCCGCGCCGTGCATCTTGGTGAAGTGCAGTTTCATGGCTGGCCGCACAGATGCGGCGATGAGCGTTCGGAAAACGCCCATTCTAAAGCGAGCCGGCCGCGGTTGCCCCGGGCCGGCCCCCGGCATCAATAAATGCCCGGCATGCCCTCGGGGCGGTGCTTGAAGCGCTTGTGCACCCAGTAATACTCGGTGATGCGCGGGCGGATCGCGTCTTCAAAGAAGGCGTTCATCCGGCGCGTGTCGGCGGTCAGATCGCCGGTGGGGTAGTTCTCCCACGCGGGCAGGATGCGCAGCGCATAGCCCTCGTAGTTGGGCAGGATCTCGGTGTACATCGGGATGACCTTGGCGCCCGTCATCGACGCCATGCGCGGAATGGCGTTGAGCGTGAGCGCCGGCACGCCAAAGAACGGCACGAACTCCGAGTCGCGCTCGCCGAAATCCATGTCCGAGATGAGCTGCAATGCCTCGCCGCGCTTGATGGTGCGCATGATCTGGCGGATGTTTTCGTTGCGCGACACCATGGTCGCGCCAAAGCGGCTGCGCAGCGCCTTGATGGCATCGTCCAGCACCGGGTTGGCCATGCGCGTGTATAGCGAGCAGCCTGCGTTTCCCACGTGCTTGCGCAGGTAGTCCGTCAGCGCCAGCGCGCCAATCTCCACGCCCGACAGATGTAGCGTCACGAGAATGTGCGGCTGGCCATGCAGCGCCGGCAGGTTGGCCTGGTCGTCGATCTTTACCACGCGCATCAGGCGCTTTTCCGATGCGAACCACGCAAACGAGCGCTCGGCAAAGCTGCGGAAGACCTTGCGGAAGACGTCGTGCGCCATGGCTTCGCGCTCGGCGTCGGACTTCTCGGGAAAGCACGCGCGCAAGTTGGCCAGCACCACGCGGCGACGGCCATTGGGAATGCGGTACAGCAGCCCGCCCAGGCCTTCGCCAAAACGCGCGACAAAGCCGTACGGCAGGAAGGACAACAGCCACAAGAAGCCGAGTCCGAGTTTGGCAGAGAAACGTTCCATAAAGGCAGCAGTGTCAGGCAGCGGGCGGAGCGTCCGCGCCCTTGGGATGCTTGTAGCGGTTATAGCCCCAGAGATATTGCGTCGGCGCCACGGCAATCAACTTTTCGATGGCGGCGTTGATGCGCGTGGCGGCCTGCGTTGCGTCTTCGGGCAGATCGCCGATGTTTTCCACGTGCAAGCGGTAGCCCGCGCCGCGCGGCAGTCGCTCTGCAAACAGGGCCACGACCGGCGCACCTGTCAGGCGATGCAAGCGGTGCACCAGCGTCATCGTATAGGCGGGCTTGCCGAAGAACGGCGCCCATACGCCCTCGCCGCCGGTGGGTGTCTGGTCGGGCAGGATGCCAATGGCCTCGCCGCGCTTGAGCGCGCGCACCAGCATGCGCACGCCGCGCGGGTCTGCTGGGGCCATCTGCATGTTCGGCCCCGCGCGCATGTGCTCGATCCAGGCGCGCAGGCTTTCCTTGCGCGGTGGCTTGAACAGCGAGGTGACCGGATGCTCACGCGCATAAGCCTGCGGCAGCACCTCGAAGCAGCCCAGATGCGGCGTGAGGAAGATCAGGCCGCGCCCGTCGGCAAGCGCGCGCTCGATAATGGTTCGGCAGACGTCGAACAGGTGCGGAGCGACGTCCGCCCCGTTCTTGCGCACCCAGAAGTACGGCATCTCGAACACCATCCGGCCGGCGGAGCGCCCGGCCTCCTTGAGCATGGCGGGCGTAACGTCGGGATAGGCGTGGCGGAAGTTGGCGATGAGCCGGTCGTGATAGCGGCCGGGCACCTTGGCGGCCAACGCTCCCAGCCAGCCGCCCAGCGCCTGCAACACTGACAGGGGCAGGCGAGAAAACAGCCAGTAGAGGAAGGTCATGCGTGCGTACGCTGCAATGTGTTGGTCGCAGTCGACAGGGGAGCAGGGTCTTGACAGGCCTTGCTGCGGCCCCGAAAAGTGCCGCGTATAATAGCGCGATTCGCCGAGTTAACTGACAACTTGCGGGGCGAATCCTTGCTTGGCCACAAACCTCGGCAAGGTTGCTAAATACCGCTAAAGCGTCGCCGGCCGTGGCTTAACGGATTGGCAACGTGATAGCCAATCTGGAGCTAACAGCCGTGTCAAACGACTTCCTCTTCACCTCGGAGTCGGTCTCCGAGGGCCATCCCGACAAGGTCGCCGACCAGATTTCCGACGCCATCCTGGACGCCATCCTCACCCAGGACAAATATGCGCGCGTCGCAGCAGAAACGCTGTGCAACACCGGCCTGGTGGTGCTCGCGGGTGAAATCACCACGACGGCCAACGTCGACTACATCCACGTTGCGCGCGAAACCATCAAGCGCATCGGCTACGACAACACCGAATACGGCATCGACTACAAGGGCTGTGCCGTTCTCGTCGCTTACGACAAGCAATCGCCGGACATCGCGCAAGGCGTCGACCGTGCATCGGACGACTACCTGAACCAGGGCGCCGGCGACCAGGGCCTGATGTTCGGCTACGCGTGCGATGAAACGCCCGAGCTGATGCCCTTCCCGATCTACTACGCGCACCGCCTGGTCGAGCGCCAGTCGCAACTGCGCCGCGACGGCCGCCTGCCCTGGCTGCGCCCGGACGCCAAGTCCCAGGTGACGGTGCGTTATGTGGACGGCAAGCCGCACAGCGTCGATACCGTGGTGCTGTCCACCCAGCACGCGCCGGAGATGTCGCAAGAGGCCATCCGCGAAGCCGTGATCGAAGAGATCATCAAGCCGGTGCTGCCTTCGCACATGCTGGCGGACACCAAGTACCTGGTGAACCCGACCGGCCGCTTCGTCATCGGCGGCCCGCAAGGCGACTGCGGCCTGACCGGCCGCAAGATCATCGTCGACACGTACGGTGGCGCGGCCCCGCACGGCGGCGGCGCGTTCTCGGGCAAGGATCCGTCGAAGGTCGACCGTTCGGCCGCCTATGCCGCGCGCTACGTGGCCAAGAACGTGGTGGCCGCCGGTCTGGCGCGCCAGTGCCAGGTGCAGGTGAGCTACGCGATTGGCGTGGCGCGCCCGATCAACATCACGGTGTACACGGAAGGCACGGGCGTGATCCCGGACGAGCAGATCGCCAAGCTCGTGCAGGAGCATTTCGACCTGCGTCCGAAGGGCATCGTGCAGATGCTGGACCTGCTGCGCCCGATCTACGAAAAGACCGCCGCGTACGGCCACTTCGGCCGCGAAGAGCCGGAGTTCAGCTGGGAAGCGACGGACAAGGCGCTGCTGCTGCGTGAAGCAGCCGGCTTGAGCGGCGAGCCAGCCAAGGCGTTTGCCTAAGGCCACGCACGCTGCCGCACAAAGAAACCGCCTCTCGGGGCGGTTTTTTTATGGCATCCAGCAATCGCGATCAGGCATGCCAAGGAGCGCACCGCTACCGTGTCGCTACCCAGGAGCCCCATATTGACCACCGCCACCGACCGCTACCTCGCCCGCTTTCGCGCCGTGCTCGCCCACATCGACGCGCATCTGGAAGACACGCTCGACGTGGATGGGCTGGCCGAAGTGGCGGCGTTTTCGAGCTACCACTTCCACCGCCAGTTCTCGTTGCTGTTCGGCATGAACGTCGGGCGCTATGTGCAGTTGCTGCGCCTGAAGCGGGCCGCGCATCAACTCGCCTATCGCGACGATGCGCGCATCACCGACATCGCGCTGGCGTGCGGGTACGAAGGGCCGGAAGCATTTGCGCGGGCGTTCCGCAGGCAGGCGGGGCAATCGCCATCTGCCTTTCGCGCCGCGCCGCAGTGGGCGTCCTGGGCCACCGATCTACAGGCGCTGCGCGCCCTCAGGAGCCAACACATGCCCGCACAACCGCAAACCCAATGCGTGAAGATCGTCGAGCGCGAGGCCGTGCCCGTCGCGGCTATCCAGCATCGCGGCGACCCCGCGCGCCTGGGCGAGACCATCCGCACGTTCATCGCCTGGCGCCGCGAGCATCGGCTGCACCCGCGCGTTTCGGCCACGTACAACATCGTCTACGACAACCCGGACGATGTGCCGCCCGAGGCGTTTCGCATGGATATCTGCGCGGCAACGCCCGCGCCGGTCGCACCCAATGCTGCGGGCGTGGTGGCCAAGACGCTGGCAGGCGGCCGCTACGCCGTGCTGCGCCACACGGGCTCAGACGACACGCTCGGCCAGAGCGTGGCGTACCTGTATGCCGCTTGGCTGCCGGCCAGCGGCGAGGAACTGCGCGACGCGCCGTTGCTGTTCCAGCGCGTGCGCTTCTACCCCGACGTGCCCGAGCACGAAGCCGTGACGGACGTGCTGCTACCGCTCAGGTGAGCGTCCAGACGATCAGGCGTCCAGGTGGATCTGGATGCCAGCAGCCGTATAGATGGCCGTGGCCTTGAAGCCGTCCACCACCACCGTCGAGAACTGCCGGTTGCTGCCGGCGCCATCCACCACGGCGATGGTGTCGCCCACCTTGGGCGCGTAGCCGTTCACGAACTTCACGTGCAGCGTGCCGCCGGCAATCGTGGTGAGGCCGGCCACGCTCAGCTTGCCCTGACCGTTCGGGCCGATGGCCAGATCAAGCGTGGTGCCCTGCAACTGCGTGAACTTGCCCGCAATGGCCACCGCCGCGGGCGCGTTGACTGCCAGCGTGCCGGCGCCGACATACACGTCGCCCGTACCAAACGCGTTGGCCGAATCGGCTTCAAGCACGCCGCCTGCCACCTGCGTGCCACCGGTGTAGGTGTTGGCGCCGGCCAGACGCAGCCGGCCGGTGCCTTGCAGCGTGAGCTTGCCTGCGCCGGAAATGGCGTTGCGCCACGTATCGGCCGCGTTGAAGCCGCCCTGCGTTGCATCCATCGACACGATCACGTTGCCGTTGAACGCGCCGTAGCCGTCGGCCGCCGCGAACAGGTTGAGGCGACCCCAGCCTTCGGCGTCGTCGAGCACGGGGTAGCCGGACGCCAGCTCTGTCGTCTTCAGCACCACGCGACGCTGGTCGGCGCTCAGGTACGGGAAGCGCGTTTCCAGCAGCACCTCGGCGCCCTTGGGCACCACCGGTGCCAGCGTCGTCGCGCCGATCTGCGTGAAGCCGAACGTCATGCGGCGCGTGAAATTGGTCTGGTTGGTGGCGTAATCGGCAAAGCGGTCGGTGGCGGGCGTGCCGGACTGGGCGAGTGCCGGGAAGGTCGTGGCATCCGTGCCGGTCTGCGCCATCAGCGCGGTGTGCGCCTGCGTGAAGGCCGCCGCCTTGAGCGTGGCGTTGGCCGGGTCGGCCAGGTTGGCCGCCGCCGCAGCGATGCCAATCATGCGGCCGGACATCACATCCAGCGGCGAATGCATGCCGGCCAGGATGCGGTTCTCGCCAAGTTCCATGCCGCGCGCCAGGATCTGCTGGAAGCGCTCCGGCACCAGGTACGCCATTGCCACGGTATCGCGCACCGCTTCGGCCGAATGGCCGCTGATGAAGCCGCCGTCGGTCGTAGGCGTCGGGCTCTCGGCCGGCACCAGCGTCGGCACGACGACCACGCTGCTGCTCCAGCGGTACGGCCGTGCGTATTTGTAGAAGCGCTTGGACGGCTCGGTGGAGGCGTTGTTGCCCACCGTGTTGATCAGGTCGACCACCTTGCCGAAGGCGGTATTGCCGCCCGAGGTGCCCACGCCCGTGTTGGTGCCGCTGTCGTTGTAAAGCACGGTGGTCGCATCGGCCGGTACCGTGGTGATCGATGTCGTCTGCTGCGCGAGCGTGCGCCACGCGGTGGTGAGCGGCCCCATGCCGTCGGTCACGCTGTAGCCCTTGCCGCGGCGGTCGTCAAAGTACGCCGCATCGGCCTGCGCCTGCGTGCGGTTGGTGGTGGCGTTCACCACGTATTGAACGTTTGCGTTCAAGACCGGCAGATTGAGTTGCGTGCCGCCGGCCGTGCCGTCATTGGGCAGGCCCGTCCACGTGGAAGCGACCACCGCCGGGAACGACCCGTTGGCCGGCGCACTCACGCCGGCATCGACGATTTCCGTCAGCGGTTGCCACAGATCGAGAAAGCGCGTGAACAGGCGCACACCGGCGTTCGTGCCCAGCGTGGCGTAGCGCGCATCGCCGCGCTGGTTGGTGGCGATGTTTTCGACGAACGCCGGTACGCCAGTGGCCACGGCTGCCGTGTCGACAAAGCCCGGGTCTGCCGGCGGCGCGGGAATGGCTTGCGTGGTGGCGACCGGCGCCGTGGTGGTGTCCTCGCCGCCACCGCAGGCGGTAAGCGCGAGGGCGCCGAGCAGCGCAACGAGGCTGGAGCAAAGACGCGGGCGAGAGAACGCGGGGCGAACAGTAAAGGACATGGTGCGGCGGGCTTGCAACCCGCAGAGAGCGCTGGAAAGCCCAGCAGTCTCGGCACGTCCCATGAAATAACCGTGACGTTTCGTTGACAAATCCGCGTGACCTGCGCCCTACATTGGAGCATTCCGCGCCATGACAGCGCTGACAGCGCTTTATGTCACAGAGTGATACAATCGCCGGCTGCGTTTTTTTGACTTTGGTGAAGCCTCGTCCGGGCAATCGCCGTCCCGTCGACCATGTCCGCTTCACCCCTGCATCCCGCCCTGCGCCGCTGGCTCCACAGCTTCATTCCCGCCCCCGTGACGGTGCGCTGGAGCGAGCGTGTCCGATCCGCCGTCGGCGCACTCGTCGGCATCCTCTTTACCGGCACGATGATGAAGATGGTGCCGGGCGCCTCCACGCTGATCCCGTTGCTGGTCGCTCCAATGGGCGCCTCGGCCGTGCTGCTGTTTGCGGTGCCGGCCAGTCCGCTCGCGCAGCCGTGGTCGATCATCGGCGGCAACCTGGTGGCGGCCACCGTGGGCGTGACGTTCGGGCTGCTCGTCGATGATCCGGTGATTGCGTCGGCGCTGGCCATCTCCGCAGCCATTGCCGGCATGTTTGCGCTGCGTTGCGTGCACCCGCCTTCGGGCGCGGTGGCCCTCACCGCCGTGATTGGCGGGCCGGCCGTGCATGCGCTGGGTTATCGCTTCGTACTCGAGCCGATCCTGATCCAGTCAGCGCTGCTGCTGGTGGGCGCACTGGTGTACCACGCTGCTACCGGCCACCGGTATCCGCACGCGCAACGCCTGCCTGCGGCTGAACGTCCGCCCACCGCCGCCGGCTTCACCCGCGCCGACATCGTCGCCGCGCTGCGCCGCCAGAGCGAACTGCTCGACATCGACCCCGAAGACATCGAAGCCGTGCTGCGCGAGATGCAGCTGCAGGCTTACACGCGCACGTTCCACGCGCTTACCTGCGCCGACATCATGACCACGCCGGTGGTCACGGTCTCGGCCGGCACGTCGATCCCGCGTGCACTGCAACTGCTGCGTCAGCATGGCTTCAAGGCATTGCCGGTGGTGGACGAAAGTCGGCGTGTGGTGGGCATCGTCACGCGCGTCGACCTGCTTGGCCTGGCGCCGGCAGACATGCGCCAGACGCTGCGCCGCTGGTTCAGCATCGGCGCGCTCACACCGCCGCGCGTGGCCGATCACATGAAGACGCGCGTGCAAACCATTGCTGCGACTGCGCCCATGTCGGATCTGGTGCCGATGTTTGCCAGCGCCGGCCACCACCACATTCCCGTGCTGGATGCGGATGGCCGGCTGGCCGGCATCGTTACCGAATCCGACTTGGTGGGCGGGCTGTACCGTCAGGCCAACATCGAGCCGCAGGCGGCCTGAGCGGCCATCAAACCGCATCCATCGGCAACTCGCGAAACGCGCCCAACTGTTCCGCCGCCGCCGAGTACGCCACCAGGCGCGGGTAGTCCGCTGCCGGCACGCGGTCCGGCACCATCAGCTGGATGAAGGCCCAGGCCACGGCCACCGTCACGCCGGCCTGCGTCAGCTCGTTCTGGTCCACCGGCAACGGCTCATCCTTCCACTCCGCTTCCAGCGCCCCCACCGCCGCAAGCAGTTGGCTGTGTACACGCTCGACCCACGGCCCGTGCACCTTCTCGGTCGGGCGCAGGTTGTGTTCATAGACGATCTGCACCGCCTTCTCGCACGCAGCCAGCGCCAGGCCGATCACGCGCAGCGCATGCTGCCGTTCGGCAATGGCGGAGGGCATCAGGCTGCGGCCCGACAGCGCTTCTGCGTAATCGATGATGAGCGTGGAGTCGATCAGCACGGTGCCGTCGTCGCACACCAGCGTGGGCGCCTTGACCACGGGGTTGATGGCGCTGAACTGATCGAAATGCCGGAACACCGACACCGACGCGTGCTCGAACGGCAGCCCGAGCAACTTGAGCGAAATGGCCGTGCGACGCACGTACGGGGAATCAAGCATGCCGATCAACTTCATGGAATCTCCTGGGAGTGTGGGCGTGTGGTGGATGGAAACCTTGGCGCGAAGCGCGCTGCTGCGCGGGCGCGGATGCTCATGATAGACAGCCTTCGCAAAGCGTGCAGGACACCTCGGGCACGTTTTCTGCGTGCACAGGATCGCTTTGAGCCGTCTGAATGCGGACACCGGCCGGGCACCCGATTTTCTAGAATGACCGCGACTCGGGTGCACTGTGCCGCCCGTCAGACAGGAGACCTTATGCCGTTTCTCGCGCATCACCATGACTGCCTCGGCTGGAGCGGTGAGATGGCGCAGCGCGTGCAGGCATTCGATTGGGCTTCCACCGAGCTGGGCCCGATCCAGGATTGGCCCCCCAGCCTGCGTGCCGCCGTGCAAATGGTGCTGGCATGCCCGGTGCCGCTGGTCATGCTTTGGGGCCGCCACGGCTACATGGTCTACAACGACGCCTACGCCGAGTTTGCCGGCGGGCGTCATCCCTATCTTCTTGGCTGCCCCGTTGAACTGGGCTGGCCCGAAGTGGCCGATTTCAACCGTCATGTCATGGATGTCTGCCTCGGTGGCGGCACGCTGTCGTACCGCGACAAGGAACTCGTCCTGCTGCGCAACGGTCGCCCCGAAGACGTGTGGTTGGATCTCTACTACAGCCCGCTGCCCGACGACTCTGGCCGCCCGGCGGGCGTGCTGGCCATCGTGGTGGAAACCACCGAGCGCGTGCAGACCGAACGCGAACGGCAGTCCGCCGAGCAGGCGCTGCGCCAGTTGACCGAAACGCTGGAGCAACGCGTGGCCGATGCGTTGTCTGCCCGCGCCGAAGTGGAAGCGCAATTGCGCCAGGCCCAGAAGATGGAAGCCATCGGCAGCCTGACCGGCGGCGTGGCGCACGACTTCAACAACGTGCTCCAGGTGATTGCCGGCAACCTGCAACTGCTCTCCGTCGAGACGCCAGGCAACGCGCGCGTGCAGCATCGGATTGCCGCCGCCACGCGTGCCGTACAGCGCGGCTCCACGCTGGCAGCGCAGTTGCTCGCCTTTGCACGCAGGCAGCAGCTGTCTCCGGCAGTCGTCAACCCGACGCGGCTGGTTCAGGGCATGAGCGAGATGCTGCACCGCGCGCTGGGCGAAGCCATCAAGGTGGAAACGCATCTGGCCGACGACTTGTGGAACGTACAGGCCGATCGCAACCAGCTCGAGAATGCATTGCTGAACCTCGCCATCAATGCGCGCGATGCCATGCGCGGCAATGGCGTACTGACCATCTCCGCCAAGAACATCAAGCTCGACAAAACGCAGGGGCAAGGGCGCGACCAGCCTGCCCCCGGCGACTACCTCGTCTTCTCCGTCACCGACACGGGCGTGGGCATGCCGCCCGAAGTGGTCGAGCACGTCTTCGAGCCCTTCTTCACCACCAAGCCCGACGGCCACGGCACGGGCCTGGGGCTCAGCATGGTGTTCGGCTTCGTCAAGCAGAGCGGCGGACACATCGCCATCGATAGCGCGGTCGGGCAGGGCACCACGGTGCGGCTCTACTTTCCGCGCTGCACAGAGGCGGCCCCGGACGATGCCGTGGAGGTGCACGACACCATCGTCACGCCCATGGGCGGGCGCGAGACCATTCTCGTGGTGGAAGACGATACCGACGTGCGCCTGACCGCCGTCGACATGTTGAGCCAGCTCGGTTACCGCGTGCTTACGGCAGCCAACGGCCAGGCCGCACTCGAACTCATGAACAGCGGCACGCCCATCGACCTGCTCTTTACCGACGTGATCATGCCGGGCCCCATCAAGGGCGGCGAACTGTCGATACGCGCCGCGCAACGCGTGCCGCCGCTGCCGGTGCTGCTGGTCTCAGGCTACACGCGTGACGAGGTGCAGCACGACGGCAGGCTGCCGCCCGGTGTGACGCTGCTCGGCAAGCCCTACCGGCGTGACGACTTGGCGCGCATGGTGCGCAACGTGCTCAGCGCCAGCCGCACCGCGCAATCGCAATCGCAATCGATGAGCCATCCGGTGGCAAGCGACGCTTCACAATCGCCTACGGTGCTGCTGGTGGAAGACGACACCGCCTCGCGCGAAGCCTTGCAGGAGGTGCTCACCACCTTCGGCCTGCAGTGCGTATCTGCCGCCACGGCTGAAGACGCCCTCGCACTGGCGCGCGCGCGCTCTGTGCAGGTGCTGCTGACCGATCTCACCTTGCCTGGCCAATCCGGCGCGGACCTCGCCCGCACGCTGCTGCGCCTGCAGCCGCATGTGGATGTGCTGCTGATGTCCGGCTACGGCACGGAGGCCGAGATTGGCGAGCCCATTCCCGGCGCACGCCTGCTCGGCAAGCCGATCGACCTGGGCACGCTGCAGCAGGCGCTGGCGCCGTGGCTGGCAACGGCAACGGCAACGGCGACGGCGACGGCGACGGCGACCGACACGCAACATGTGACGAACGCCGCATAATCGCCGCACCCTGTCACAACCGACCGCCCCCGCCCGTCTAGGGAGCATCATCCCTAGACGACACCTCCGCCATGACCCAGCGCAGCCCGAGCCCTACCCGCACCGACAGCGAAGACACGATCTTCACCGCCGCCCGCCCCCGCCTGTTTGCGATTGCCTATCGCATGCTCGGCAGCCGGGCCGATGCGGAAGACGTGCTGCAAGACGCCTGGATGCGCTGGCACCAGACCGACCAGACCGCGCTGCAATCGGCCGAGGCGTGGCTCGTGACGGTCGTCACCCGGCTGTCGATCGACCGCCTGCGCGCCGTCAAGACCGAGCGCGAAGCCTACGTCGGCTGGTGGCTGCCCGAGCCGCTGGTCGAACCGGAATCCGACGCGCCCTCGCCCGAAGCCGCCGTGGAACTGGCAGGCGACTTGTCGATGGCCCTGCTGTGGGTACTGGAGCGCCTGTCGCCCGAAGAGCGCGCGGCGTTTCTCATGCGACAGGTGTTCGAGCAGGACTACGCGGAGATCGCCGCCCTGCTGGGCAAGACCGAAGCCGCGTGCCGGCAGATGGTGCATCGCGCATCCGACCGCGTGCAGCAGGAACGCCCGCGCTTCGATGTCGCACCCGATGCGCATCGGGATTTGCTTGGGCGCTTTGCCGAAGCCTCACGTACAGGCCAGCGCGATGCCATCCGCGCCCTGCTGGCAGACGACGCGCAACTGGTGGGCGACGGCGGCGGCAAGGTGCCGTCGTTCATGCGCATCATTCAAGACGCCGGCCAGATCACCAAGATCTACTGCGAGCTGGTGCGTGCCATGGGGGATGTGCGCTACGTGCACGCCCGCGTGAACGGCGAACCCGGCCTGCTGCGCTACGTGGGCGGCACGTTGGAATCGGCCCAGTCGTTCGTCATCGAGAAGGGCCGCATCGTGGCCATCTACGTGGTGCGCAATCCCGACAAGCTGGCGCACATCGGCATCGGCGCATAAAAAAACACGAAGATTTTTTGGCCGGGCTGTCACAACCCGGCCGCGCGGGGCGTCTTCAGGGTATGGAGCGACGCAAGGCAGCCACCCGCCGCCGGCATCGGCTCCTTCATCAACCCAAACCCTCAGGAGCCGCTCATGTCGCAAGCCCCTCGCATTGCCTACTTCCAACTCGCACCGAAGGCGTTCAACAACCTGCTGAACCTGTCGAACGGCCTGCGCCGCGACTTGCTGGGCGCAAAGCTGGTCGACCTCGTGCTGCTGCGTGTGTCGCAAATCAACGGTTGCGCCTTCTGCATCGACATGCACTGGAGCGACCTGGTGAAGATGGGCGAAGACCCGCGCCACCTGAACGCCGTGGCCGGCTGGCGCGAGGCACCGTTCTTTACCGAGCGCGAGCGCGCCGCACTGCGCTGGGCCGAACTGGTCACAAACACCCCGCACAGCGATGCCAGCGACGAAGAATTCGCCCGGCTGCGCGAGCACTTCAGCGATGAAGAGATCGCCGAGCTGAGCTTTGTGATCGTCACCATCAACAGCTGGAACCTGCTGAACGTGAGCCTGCGCAACCCGGTGCCGCTGAACGCGCCGTACGTTGCAGCGGCGTAACAAGGTCGGCCCCAATACGACGATCGCTGTACAGCAGCGCTTGCGCCCACGCGTAGGCGCTGCACCTACAGGCTTAACCGTGCAGGAAGCGCACCATCAGCACTTCATCTGCATAGCCGGTGGCCGATCTGAGCGCGCGCGGCTCCACGCCATAGGTTTCAAACCCGCAACGCTCGTACAGCGCCAGCGCCGCATCATTGCCCTGCACCACCGACAACGTGAGCTGCTGGACCAACCCCGTTGCCGCCGCCACGATGCGCTCCACCAGCGCTACGCCCACACCGCGGCCGCGCGCTGCCGGCTCCACGTAAAAGCCCCACACAAAACCCTTGTGCGCGAGCCTGGTCATCGTCTGCTGCTTGAACCCGACCATGCCGATGATGCGCGCGTCGCCTCCGCCTGCCGCTGCCGCATAGGCACCCAGCACGATGGTGGTGGCCAGCCGCTCGGCAAAGGCTTCCATCGCGAGCCCAACCTCAGCCTCGTAGGTTGAACCGAATGCATCGGGGGCATCCTTGAGCGCAGCCAGACGAATGGCGCGGTAGTCCGCCACATCGGCCGCATTGGCGGAAGACAGCTGGCGGATCACGACGGCGTTGTGGTTCGGTGTGGCGTTGGACATGGCTGGCAGTGCGTGTGGGCAAGTAGCGGGCAAGAAGCAGAGCAGACGAGAGCCGCCAGTATCGCGCCAATCACATGCACGAGACCTACAGCGGCGCCTCCGTCCATGAAGCCGAGGGCTTTGTCGGTCAATTGGCCTATGTCGGCGTTTGGGTAGGGGTTTCTATCCTTCGGGGAAACGCGCGTCAACAGACCGCGACAACGAGAACCGGGGGAAGCCATGGCCGAGCTTTTGATCGCCCAAGCGCAACGCAGATGCCGCGCAAACGCAAACGCACAACCGACGCCTGCGCCCGCCCCGCCCGACGCCCCACGGCACGCACGCGGCATGCACGGTGCCGCACTGGTGATGGCCGCCGCGCTTTCGTTGGGTCTCACCGCCTGCGGTGGCGGTGACGATGCAACGGCTACGACCCCACCGACGAGCAACAACACGCCGTCGCCAACGCCAACGCCAACGCCAACGCCCGCACCGGCACCTGCACCCGCCCCGGCAACCTACTCCGTGGGCGGCACCGTCACCGGCCTGGCCTCGGGCAAATCCGTCACGCTGTTGAACAACGGCGGCGACGCGGTCACGGTCAGTGCAGACGGCAGCTTCCAGTTCGCCACGGCGCTGGCACAGGGCGCACCGTATGCCGCCACGGTCGGCACACGGCCTTTGGGCGAGAACTGCACCGTCACCAACGGCAGCGGTTTTGTCGGCACCAGCAACGTGAGCACCATTGCGGTGGCCTGCGCGCCGCGGCCGCTGTTCGGCTACGCGGTCAACTCGAACGACGGCACGATCTCCGCCTTCACGCTGGACCTGACCACCGGCATGCCCACGGCCATCGGCGCGTCGGTGCCCGTGGGACAAGGGCCGCTGTCGCTCACCATCGACCCGGCAGGCAAGTACGTCTACGTGGCCAACGCCAACGACAACACCGTCACCACGCTCGCCATCGATGCAGAAACCGGCCTGCTCACGGTGGTTGGCTCGGCCACGCCCACAGGCATTCAGCCGTACAGCATTGCGCGCACGCCCAACGGCAAGTTTGCGTACACCGCCAACTTTGGAGACAACACGCTGTCGGCCTTCTCGGTGGATACCGGCACGGGCGCGCTCACGGCGCTGGCGCCCATCACGGCGGGCAACAACCCGTACACCGTCACCCTGAACAGCGCGGGCACCTTTGCCTACGTGGTGAACGCCGACAGCGGCAACGCCACCGGCACGGCCATGGCGTTCGGCATCAACGGCAGCACGGGCGCACTCACGCAAGTGGGCAGCGTCGTGGCCACGGGCGGCACGCCGCAGTTCATTGCTGTGAACCCCGCAGGCACCTTTGCCTACGTGGCCAACTCGGCAGACAACACGTTGAGCGTGTACAGCATTGATGGCACCGGGGCGCTCACCGCATCGGGCTCACCTGTGGCGACCGGCACCAACCCGTTTTACATCGCCATCGCACCGTCGGGCGGATTCCTGTACGTGGCCAACGTGCTGGACAACACCGTCAGCGTCTTCAGCATCAACCCCGCCAACGGCGCGCTCACGCTGGTCGACACCACGCCCACCGGCACCGCACCCGTGACCGTGCTCGTCAACCCCGCCGGCACCTTCGCCTACGTGGTCAGCGCAGTGGACAACAGCGTCAGCGCGTACGGCATCGACAGCACCACCGGCAAGTTGACCGCCGTGGCCAGCGGGTCGGCCGCCACCGGCAACATCCCGCGCGGGATGGCGATTGTGGCGGTGCCTTGAGGTTGTGATCGAGTTGAGCTGAATCGGTCTGCAGGAATGCAAAGCCCCTCGTGCTGGCGAGGGGCTTTTTTGTATTCCGGCGTTCACCTATCAGGACGCTGCAGTGCCTGAAAGGCGCTATTTCTGCGGTTTATTAACACCTCTTAATCCAGCCCAGGGCGCGATTCCAATACCATCGCCTAGCCCAGGCCGGCGGCACCTCGAATGACGCTTCATCCCGAGGGATGCGCAAACACCGGCAGAGGGTGTTCGCGATACCGCTGCCCATCTTGTTGGCTCACTCGACGATAAGGGCGCGACGCCGCCCAAGGAACCGTAACGTGGCCAACAGCATCCTCCAGGAACTGGCACAAAGCATGGCAGCGCGCCCGAGCCCCCAGCACACTGCTCTGGCCGATGCCGCCACGATCCAACACCTGAGGGACGACCTGTTTGCGCAAGTCGACCCGCTGCTCGACGGCCCACCGCGAGCGTCACTTTGGGTACTGATCTGCCCGCAGATTAGCGACCCGCTTGGCAATGCACGTCGGCATAACGAAGCCGTACCGCTACCCTTCGAGCCCGACGTCATGCGGCCCGAGCAACGACCCTACCTATTCCCGCTGGGAGATTTCGGCCGCGATGACACGATCGATTTCACGCTCGACCTCGCCTGGGCCGAAGCGACACGCCATCCCGAGAGAGAGACCCGCGGCACATCGGTTTGCGCATGGCTGGTCTTTCCCGTAGAGCAGGCCCGGCAGGTTGCGCACGAGATGGCCTCGCTCGCCAAGCACCGCTGGCCCGGATCACACGCACGCTATCTGCGCCTGTGGGACCCGCGCGTGTTTGAACTGCTCGCCGACCTGGACGATGCTGAACCACCGGTGCACTACGCGCCCACCTCCAATGGCACGTGGTGGCTCAACCGTGCAGGCGCGTTGCAGCACTACACAGCGCCGGCACCGAATATGGCAATGGCCGACGCAACATGGCCGGAGACCGCCAAGGCGATGCTGCGCAACAGCGGCACCATCAACGCCGTACTGAACGCATTACAGGACGCTGAACACAACGTGGTTCAGCCGCCATTGGCATCGGCCATTCTGTCGTTGGTAGAACGCGCAAGCAGCACATGGAGCCTAACCAACGAGCTGGACCGCATCATCTACGCCTTGTACGGCGTTCTGATTTCACCGCAGTTCGATCAAGACACCACCGTGCGCGAGGCCATGCTCGCCGCGCGTGCCCAGGGGGACTCTCCCATCGCGGCACTCGCCGGCTTCGACGCTGCGTTCTGGGAGCGACACAGCCATGCCTGACCACGCAAAGCTGCAGAAGGCCGTCGCAGCGGCCAAAGAGAACAATCTGCCAGTGCAGCCGCCCAAGTGTCCGAGTTGCGACAAGTCGGGCCTGACAATGCTCGTGACGCTGTATGCCGCGCTGCCGCCGCAATATTTCCGGCCGGGAGAATCCGACTGGATACAGGAAGCCGGCATGCTCGACCAGCAGAGCTACCTGGCTGGCCGGCCGCTGCAGGCATCGCAATATGTGCTGCGCCGCATGCGGGCCGGGTGGCTCTATGTCTACTACCCGGAAGAGCCCTCGTGGGAAATCTACACCGTGCAACCGGACGGGCGTATGCAGCGCATGGCGCCCGACCTGGCCGGCGCTATGGGCGGTCATCTCGCAACATGCTCGCGCTTGGCCAAGACCCCGGACGCACTGCTGCTCACCATCGCCGAGCCGACGAAGCGCCCCACCGCCTGGATCGGCTTCTCGGATGCGCGCTGGACAAAGAGCGTGCGTGACAACGTGGCCAAGGACCCGGCGGCCTTCCACATGAAGAAGATCATGCCGAAGAAGGTGTGTGAATCGACTGTGATGGCCAACATGGGACCGTTAAGCCTGATTAGCGACGGCATGCTCAAGAACCAGGTGATGGGGTTTCAGCAGCGCGTTGATAGCCGCACCTTGCTCGTGGAGGCTTACGGCCGGCCCGCGCCGTGCACGGAAGCCTCGCTCATGAACGTCATGAAGCGCAACAACGCCCCGTACAAGATCGACGGGCTTCTGTTGCCGCTGGAAGATGACATCGGCATCGCCACGCAGTTGAACTACTACCGCAACTGCGCGCTGGCCGACATCATGGGGAATACGGACGGACAGGGAAAGCCGTATACCGATGCCGAGCGCGATCTGATGGCAACGGCGGGGTTGATTGAAGGCACACCGTTCGGCGACCAAAAAGAAAAAGTCGAGAGCAAGCTGAACAAGGACAAGTACGCCAACTACCTCGCCAAATATCGCCGTTGCACCGACGCCGCCGCCGACTTCGACAAGCGATCGGCCGACTACGTTGCATGGATGCAGTTTCTGCCAGCGCGGCGCCACCCGGAGGTGTTCGACGCGAAGGACACGACGATGGCCGCACACCTGGGCCATTGCGTGGCCAACATGTTTGAAGGCTGCGGCATCAACAACGACGAATTCCAGAAGGTTTTGCTGCCGCAACTTAGGCTCGAGACAACAGAAAGCAACCGGCTTTTCTGGCGAGGCGTCACCGCCAATCAGGAAGACCTACTCGACAAGTTGCTGCCTCACAAGGGAAAAGTCGGTGAAGGCAGCAAGATGTACATCGAAGCACGTGACCAGATTGCCTATCTCAAGGAAATACGCGAACTGAAGAACGAAGCCGCACATCTGAACTCGGAAAACGCAAAGCGCCTGATGCAGGTCGTCAGTGGCCGCATGCGCCAGTTACTCAAGGCAGACCCCAAGCTCTATCGGCAGACATTCCGGCGCATACAAGCCGCCGCGTTGACTGCGGAAGACGTGGCGATCCTGCAGGTCAAAGTCAAAGGCGGTGCAGCAGGTTTGCTTGCCCACTTGCGGCGCGCAAATGGCGACGGCAAAGGCCTGAGCGTCGGCACGACCAAGACGGCCTACAACCGGCCACTGCCCGCAGAAACACTGCCTGACAACCTGAAGGGCAAACCCGGCGGCAAGGTGATGACGACAGTACCCAAAACGGCCAAGCAACTGGACGAGTACCTGGAGGTGGTCGGAGAACAGTGGCCCAAGGGCAAACCCATGCCAGCGCAGTTTGGCAAGGTGGCCGAACTGGCGGACGCTACGCACGCGATACCCGAGAGCGAGATCCTGAAGTTTGAGGAGGCGCCCTCATTGAAAGGCGTGAAGGGTTACGGTGCGTTCTCTGCGGGCCTTGCGGCATTGCGAATCTCCTCGCTGGGCCAGAGCCTAAATGAGCTCGGTGTCGATATCAGCGAGGCCCAGCACGGTGATGCCAACTGGGGGCGTCTCGTCAAAGACATCTCGGAAGCGTCGGCATCTGCGGTTGCCATCTGGCAGGCGGCCTATGAACTCCGATATGTGGCCAGCCAGATCGCCAACCAAGGGGTAAAAACGGCAGAATTCTATCGGCTGACTGCCGCTGCAGGCCGGCTGGTGATGGCCGTCTCGATCATCGAAGGCAGCCTGGGCATCTGGGATGCCACCAAGCTTTGGAAAGATGGCGACCGCGGCGCCGCCAGGGCAAAGACCGCTTCCGGCGTGGCCGGCATCGCCAGCGGCGTTGCCTACTACGCCTACACACGCATGGTGGCCAAGGCGGCGTTGGAGGGCTTGGCTAAGCGCGCGGCCACCACGGCTGTGGGCGAAGCTGCCGCCGGCTTGGCGGTGGCCGGAGAAGCCGCCGCAGTCGGCGCGGAAGTCTCTGCCGAGGTGCCGCCAGTTGCCATGTGGATCGGCATCGCCTCCGGCGTGTTGACCGTAGCGTCGTGGGGCTTCGGCTTCTGGTCGGACCACCTTGTCACCAGCCCATTTGCAAAATGGGCTGACCGTAGCTTGCTGGGCTCCCACTCGAAGGACGGGGCCCCTCCCTATTCCAACACGCACCAACAGCTCGATGCGCTGCTGCGCCTGTTCTACTCGGTCAAGCTTGAGAAGGCCTCGGCGTTTGGCAACCCCGACGCCATCAAGATCGATATTCCGGTGTTTGGCGATGCATCCGAGATGGACATTCAGATCAAGGCGCCGAAGTCTGCTGGGCACGGTGTGATTGCCCGATTCCTGCTCAATGGCGCAGGGCGATCCAAAGTGACCGCCAAGGAATTCCATCTGGAAAACGTGATCCATACCGAAGCCGCCAAGCAAGTGCATGCACGCGCGAGCGTGGAAGGCGAAGGCCTCTCGATCCTGATCTGGTTTGGCGGCGGCGACAACTACGAAGCCGGCCGATGGAAGAACGCCATCACAGATGTCCTGGTGCCAGGCGCCGGCCTCTTCCGGACAGGCAAGGCTCTGATCCAGGGCGTGCCCGACGCCGAAGTGCAGTACTGGCCCAATCGTGCCGCATATAAAGATTTTGTCGTGGACGGCCGTTCCGCCGACGAGGTCGCTGAAGCCAAAGAGAAGGAGCCCGCCCATGGTTGAGAGGTGGCATGCGTAACCCGTCTCACCCGTCGTCACATCAGCCGCCGCGCCCTGACACAGCGGGCGGCACTGAAGCATTGCTGCAAGGCGAATTGCCCCGACATAGCAGTGCAGAGCCCGAGGCGCCCCCGCGCAACATCATCAAGCTGGATACGCGCTCGATGGTGTGGGCCTATGACGAAATCGCGTCTGATGTTGAAGCACTCAGCCCGTTCATGGCGCTCGCGCTCTTGTTCGGGCTGTCCGTTCTTGTGCCGATGACGGTGCTTGGGTTCATTGACAGAAACGAACCCCTGTCCGGGCAGATCCTGACGGGCGTGATATCGGCCGTGCTGATTCCGGTGTGCCTTGTCGGCATCGTCTACTTGCTCAGGATCAGCCTGTTCAGCCGGTACGCCGATCTGCATTTCAACCGCAAGGCTCGCAGCATCTACACACAGGAAGGCAAGGTGGCTGTCCGGCTCGACTGGAACCATGTGCGTCCATTTGCGTCGGCCATGCCCGGCCCATTGACCATGGGCGCAACGCCAGCCTGGGCCCTGGTGCTGGTGGAATTCAGTCCCGGGCCATCCCCCCGGCCGATACAACGGATGCGCGTGCAAGGGATCCTGCCCAGCCGGGACGCATGCCAGCGCCTATGGGAACTCATTCGCCGCTATATGGACGAGTCGCCTGACGCGTTACCCGAACTCGAGGTGGTACCTGGCGGACGCACGTGGCAGCGTGCGTTGCTGGACTTCGGCCCGATGCGGGAAATCAGCCCAACTGATTCGTCAGAAGACATTGCGGCTGGCGTCATCGGTCGCCTGCGCAAGCGCAATTGGTGGCCGGCCATCGGGCCATTCCGCATCTTCTGGTGGATCATCTTCTGGCCCGGCCCGCTGTCGACCATTCTGTACGAACGATTCCGCCGCGAAGCACACTTGCCCACAACGTGGACAGCCGACGAAACGCCCACCGCCGATGAAGCCAATCCATACCGCATCCACAGCAAGGCGCCCAACGAGCGCGCGGGACGGCGCAAGGCGTCCTGGATCATCGGTATCGTTTGCACCGTGTGCATCGCGCTGGGCGCAAGCGCTTGGGCATTCTCCTTCCACATTGCCTTCGAGTCGTTCCTGATCGACATCTGGGGCGAACTCTTTCGCAAACTCTAAGAACATCACGCGACACCACCATGGACGCGCTTTCAAGCTCACCCTCCCGCCAACCGCTGCGGCGATACGCTGCCGTTGTCGCCCTGCTACTCATCACCGGCGGTCTGTGCCTCGCGCTCGGCCAGTCCAAAGACATCGGCTGGCTGGCCACACTGAACTGGCATCTCGGTTATGACGCTGCAGGCACCGCACTACTGTGGCTGGGCGGGTTGCTGATGCTGCCGCAACTCACTTACTCGCTGTGGGTGACGCGCGGACCGGGGGGGCGCGGCGGACTGTACCGACAGATTGGCGTTGCGCTTGCGGCGGCAGTGGCGCTGCTGGTGCTGGCCATCGCGCCCGACAACGTGAGCATTGAGCACGACCACCCCAGAGACGCTACGGCCAGCACAAGTGGCGAGCTGGAGTTGGTTGGCACTACGGAAGAGACCACGTACGCGTTCCACGGATTCCGGGCGCTGCCCGGCACCCGCATCGAGCGGGATGCGGCTTCCGCACCCGTTCAGTCCGTGGAGGGCAGGCCCAGCCGCATTGCCTGGCGCGGTGATCACAGCGTCCTAGTGGGCACGCTGGACACCTTGGAAACCTACGCCCCGGACGATGCGCAGGCCCAGGGGTATGAATGCCTGGTACGGACGCAGCGCTACTTCGGCCCGTTCTCGGTACTGCGGCTATCCAACGTGCGGGACACGGCAGAAGCGGCAGCCCGGCCGGAGTGCAAACCCCTCGGGCACGCCCAGTAGCGGCAGCCCCGGCCGTGCTCACACATCAATCGCCGAAGTCGACTTCACCTTGCGGCGCAGCTCGTATTTCTGGATCTTGCCGGTCGACGTCTTGGGCAGCGGCCCGAAGAACACCGCCTTGGGCACCTTGAAGCCCGCGAGCAGCGTCTTGCAGTGCGCGATCAGGTCTTCTGCGGTGGCGGTGGCGCCGTCCTTGAGTTCAACGAAGGCGCAGGGCGTTTCGCCCCACTTCGCATCCGGCTGGGCGACCACCGCAGCGGCCAGCACGGCGGGGTGCCGATACAGCGCGTCTTCCACCTCCACGCTGGAGATGTTCTCGCCGCCGGAGATGATGATGTCCTTGCTGCGGTCCTTGATCTTGATGTAGCCGTCGGGCATGCAGACGCCCAGGTCGCCGGTGTGGAACCACCCGCCGGCAAACGCCTCGCGCGTGGCCTTCTCGTTCTTGAGGTAGCCCTTCATGCAGATGTTGCCGCGGAACATGATTTCGCCAATGGTCTCGCCATCGGCCGGCACCAGCTGCATGGTTTCCGGATCGAGCACCGCCACCTGCGATTGCAGGTGATACCGCACGCCCTGGCGCGCCTTCATCGTGGCGCGATCGTGCTCGGGCAGCGTGCGCCACTCGTCCTGCTCGGCACAGACGGCGGCGGGGCCGTACACCTCGGTCAGGCCGTAGACGTGCGTCAGCTCAAAGCCCATGGCTTCCATTTGCGCCAGCACGGCGGCGGGCGGCGGCGCACCGGCCACCATGCCGCGCACCGGCCCGCGCAAGCCCTCGCGCAACGACGGCGGCGCGTTCACCAGCGCGGTGTGGACGATGGGCGCGGCGCAGTAGTGCGTCACGCCCTCGTCGCGCATGAGGTCGAACACCAGCTTCGGCTCGAACTTGCGCAGGCAGACATTCACGCCCGCGCGTGCCGCGATCGTCCACGGGAAGCACCAGCCGTTGCAGTGGAACATCGGCAGCGTCCACAAGTAGACCGGATGCTTGGGCAGATCCCACTCCAGGATGTTCGATACCGCATTGATGGTCGCGCCGCGATGGTGGTAGACCACGCCCTTCGGGTCACCCGTGGTGCCCGAGGTGTAGTTGAGCGCAATTGCATCCCACTCGTCAGCCGGCATCTGCCAGGCGTAGTGCGGGTCGCCCGAGGCGAGGAACGTTTCGTAATCGGTGTCGCCAAACGGCTCGGCCTGCGGGCCCAGGGCATCGTTCACGGCAATCACCTTCAGGCCGGGAATCTCCAGCGCCATCTGGCGGGCCACGTCGGCAAACTCGGTGTCGGCCAGCAGCACGCGCGCCTCGCCATGGCGCAGCATGAAGACCAGGTTGGCGGCATCCAGGCGGATGTTCAGCGCGTTGAGCACGCCGCCCGCCATCGGCACCCCGAAATGGGCCTCCACCATGGCAGGCGTGTTGGGCAAGAGCGCCGCCACCGTGTCGCCACGGCCCACGCCCGCCAGCGACAGCGCACTGGCCAGGCGCCGCGCACGCACGTAGGTGTCGCGCCAGTTCTGGCGCACCGGACCATGCACGATGGCCAGGCGATCGCCATATACATCGGCCGCGCGGGCAAGGAACTCGATGGGTGTGAGCGGGACGAAGTTGGCCGCGTTGCGGGCCAAACCGCTATCAAAATCCGTGGGCATTGCTGTGTCTCCGTGCGCCGGGCGCTGTTGCTTTTTGTTGGGCAACGCTATCATCGGCCGGCTCCCGCACTCTGTCACCCGGATGACAAACCGCCCGAAAACCCGCGCCACTTAAAGGCTGACGGGTTTCTTACAAAGCGAAGGCAGAGCCCCACGCGCCCCCCACCCTTGACCGTGTGCCCACGCCTGCCATGACGACACCCCGTGCTCCGACGCCCGCCACGCAACTGCAAGGCCATGCGTGGTTCACCGCGCTTGCGCCTGAACACCAGGCCCTGGCCGCGCGAGAAACCCTGCTGCAGGCCTTCGAGCCCGGCGCCTTCATTGCCCGCCGCGGTGAACCGTCCCGCTACTGGATCGGCGTCGACACCGGCCTCATCAAGCTGGCCGTGTACACCTCCGACGGGCGCGGCTGCACGTTCTCCGGCGTGCCCGCGGGCGGCTGGTGCGGCGAGGGCAGCGTCATCAAGCGCGAAGACCGCCGCTACGACGTGATCGCCATTCGCGCCTCGCACGTGCTGCTGGTGCCCGAACCCGTGTTCAATACGCTGCTCGCGCAGAGCCTGCCGTTTGCCAGCTTTGTGGTGCGCCAGCTCAACGAACGCATGGGCCAGTTCATCGCCACCGTGCAGAACGATCGCCTGCTGAGCGCCGATGCGCGCGTGGCGCAAGCGATTGCGCAGTTGTTCCACCCCGCCCTGTACCCGCGCACGAGCACCGTGCTGGAACTATCGCAGGAAGAGATCGGGCTGCTGACGGGGTTGTCGCGCCAGCGCGTGAACCGCGCGCTGCAACGGTTGGCCGAAGGCGGAATGATCACGCTGTCATACCAGACCATCCGCGTGACCGACCTTGAGCGACTGCGGCTCTTTGGCCTGTCAGAGCTGTAAGCGCCGCGCTGACTCTGTCACCCGGGCGACATTGCCCCTGTTGCGCGCAGACATAGAATCCTGCGACAGTCGCGCTTCATCCGCCGCCTTATCGGTCAGCCATGCCACTCATCAGCCGTGCCCACGTCCGCCTCTCGCGCCTGCGCTTTCCGTTTGCGGTGCGCGTGCAGGCCGAGCTGGGCAGCGTGTGCCTGCGCGATGCCAACGGCCGGCGCGAAGTGCGCCCGGGCGACCCGTTTGTGGTGCCCGCCTTCGCGCATTTCGGTTGCGAGATTCCGGGCACCGCGTGGCAGCCGTGCGCCATCACGTTCCACGCCGTGCCCGACGCCGGCTGCCCGCGCATGGCCGCGATCCAGCATGACAAGCCGTGGGCCCGCGCACTGGCCACGCTGGTGTTCGAACACCCCGCACAGGCGTGGAACGCCGCCCTGCTCAGCCACTGCTGGCAGGCCTGCCCGCGCCAAGTGCGTGCGCGGTTGTTTGCGGAAGGGGAAGCCCTGCATGCGCTGGTGCGCGAGCAACGCGCCGCCTGGGCGCTGTACCGGTTGGCGCATACCTGCGGCAATGACGCGCCCGAAGCCGAAGCGCTGCACGCGCTGGCCCGGCGGGCTGGCCTGCGCAACGTGCGCACGCTGAACGAAACGTGCGCGAGCCTGTTCGGGGTGGAGCTTGGCGCGCTGGTGACGAGCAACGCAGATGCGGTAAGCGGTGCGCTGCACGGCAATGCGCCTGTGCTGGCGCATTGGGCGCAGCCGCTGGCGATGGCCCTTTAAGCACTGCGCCGCAACCGCGGCATCAATCGAAGATCACCCCACGCCGCACACCCTCACGCGGCGGCGGGCTCGGCTCGCCAAGGATGTCGAGCACGGCATCTTCAATCGTGTGGGATAGCGCGTTGAGCGCGAGGTCGTTGTCTTCAGTGCCGAACGGATCTTCGAGCTGCGAGGCGATGGCCTCGTGCGCCATGAAGGTGTACGCCACAAACACCGCAAACACGGGTGTGAAGCTGCCGATGCTTTCCACCAGCCCGAACGGCAGCGCGGCGCAGAAGAAGTACACCGTGCGGTGGATCATGACCGAGTACGCAAACGGCAGCGGCGTGCCGGCAATGCGCTCGCACCCGCCAATGCTGTTCGACAGCTCGTTGAGATTGCGGTCGAACGCCAGCACGGCAACCCCATCGAGCGCGCCGTCTTGCGTGCGACGCTGCACCCATTCACTCAGCCACTGCACGATGACGATGGGCCGGTAGCGCGCGGCCATCACGCGTTCGAGCAACGGTGCGGGCAGGCGGGCCGCGAGGTCTTCGCGCGCATCGGTGTGGCGCAACTGGTGGCGCAGCGCGTGCGGCAGCGCACCCAGCACCTGTGCGAACTCGCGCACGTCGGCATCGGCTGCCGTATCGTTCGGGCCATCCCCGCGCGGCAGCGTCAGCGCCTGACGCGTGAGCGAGCGCGCCGTGTTGAGCAACTGGCCCCAGAGCTTGCGGGCCTCCCAGTAGCGGTCGTAGCTGGCGTTGTTGCGAAAACCCAGGAACACCGCCAGCGCAATGCCGACGAGCGAGAACGGCGTCGTGCTCAGGTTGACCGAGATGGGCAGCAGGTGCGCATGCACCGCAATGGCCACCAATGACACGAAGAAGATCAGGAACAGGCGCGGAAGAAGCTGCGGCAGCACCGACCCGCGCCATGCCAGAAGCATGCGGAACCAGTGCAGATGGGGGCGGACAACCATGGGGCGGGTGAGGCGGAAGCTTGGAGTGCCGCGATTATCGCAGAGCACCCCCGGTGTCTGACACCCGTTTTTTTGCTGCTTCGGGCACGTTTGGCCCGTGGACCATACCCCCGCCGCGTCGACCCGTATTTTATGAATTGATTATCTTTAAATACTGACCCTGGCGCATTAAAAACACAAAACACAAATCGGCGCAAAGCGAACGCACTCGCTTTACGCCGACGCATGCAGAACCGCACCGCATTCTGCAGGCTCAGGTCTGCGGTAAATCAGTTGGTCTGGGTATAGCCGCCCTTGGTCCAGCTGTTGCCGTCCCAGCACCACTCCGTGGTATTGCTGCCGCTGGTGGCATATACGCGGATATGGATAGCGCTGCCGACCAGCCAGCTCGTGACGGAGACGTTATCGCCGGGCTCGCTGAAGGCGCCCGTGTACCACCCCTTGCCGTCATAGCAACGCTCGGTGATCTTGCCACCATTGGCCGTGTACACACGGATCGACGGCACTGTCCCCCACGACGTGGCAGCGGTCTGAACGTTCGACATGTTTTATCTCCAGAATGTGATTTCAATATCCATCAAGCAAATGCATCGAGATTTTCTCGGCATTTACTACGGCCCGGCTTCAGGGCTTCGCTAGCATAAGCAAAGAAAATTCCAGTTGCTGCTGAGAGATAAGAAGCACAGATGGAGAGAAAACTTACTGAACAAATGACCGATTTTTTGCGCCTAACCATTATGTTGAGCGCACCACCAAAATAAATAAAAGGCACCAGATGAGGTGCCTTGAAAATGTCTAATCCAAAATGGCTGCACGCGATGGCATATGCGCCCCGGTAACAAGGCGGACGCAGCCCCCTGGCATGAACGCACCCTTGAAGGACGGCGCCTGGCGGAGGAGGGAGCCGCGTCTTATCGCGCCGGTTCCTGCCGACGCGCCGGCAGGATAGACGGATCGCGCTGCAGCATCGCCACGAGGTTGCGTACCAGCAGCTGTGCGTTGTCGCCAGCGGACTGCGCTGCTTGACGCACGGCCGGGTGCAACACGCCGGCTGGGCGCGCAGCAATGTCTTGCAGGTGGTCGATGACGTCCTGCCGGTGGAGGCCCGCTTCTGCCGTCATGTCTTCGTGCTCGCCAGCAAAACCGGTGAGCATGTCGACGGCGCGCCGCAGCGTCTGAACGTTGACGCCCAGCGTTGCCGGCACAAGCCCCGCCTGCGCTGGCGCACGCGGGCCCCCAGGTGGCGGCCGGCGCCGTGAATACACCGGTGGATTGCCCGTCAGCACCCCCACCAGATTGCGGATCAGTTGCTGTGGGTTGCCGCCAGCCTGTTCGGCTGCAGCCCGCACGGCCGGGTGCAGACGGTTGCCGGGCACGGCCGCAATGTCCTGCAGATGATCGATCACGTACAGCGCGTGATGTCCGGCTTCTGCAGTCATGTCCACATCGTCCAGACCGTTGAGCATGTTCACGGCGTCAGACAGCATGTCAGCGCTCACACGCAACGGCGCCGGATTGCCGAGCAGCAGGTCGGCAACGACGTAGCCTGCATGGAGTGCCAGCAACGCCGTACTGAACATCGTCACGGATACCCCGCCAGCGTAGGCATGAGGGTCATTGCGCCGCTCGGCACGTTGCATGCTGTAGTTGCCCATCGCAACGCCGCCCACGCCAGCAGTGAAGAGCGGATGATTCAACGCATATTGCGCGGCTGCAGCCCCTGCGCGAACGCCCACATGCGCGGCTTGCGCACCGGCATTCGCCAAGACCTGCCTCGCGCCACGCAGGCGATCCAGCGTGGCAGCAATGCGGCCGCGCGGCAGTTCTTCCACGGCGGTATCCGCAGCCGGCACGCGGGCCGCATTCGCAGGCGCGGGCGGCAGTGCGGCCAGGGCACCCTCACGGGCACGCGCAGGGCGCTGGCGCAGATCGGACTGAGGATGCGGGTGAGCCTGGCTGGTCGACGCCTCGCCCGTAGACGGCGGCGGCACGGCCGAAGAACTGGAACCATCAACACGCGGCATGGCAACTCCTGAACAACGGGCAATGGGGGAGCGTGCAATGTTGTGGCAACACGCAACCGGCAAGGCCACCCGGCACGAAACCATGGCCGGCCAAACGAACCCACGCCCACCATCCACACCCTCAAAAACCGTGGAGCGTTGACGCCGGCGCCCCGCACTTGGAACATCACAGGCGAATTGCTAACCCTTGGATGCCCATGCAGAACACCCATCGCCCCCAACTGTTCCGACGCTGGCTTTGTGCCGTATTGCTGACCTGCGCCGCCGGCGTCACAGCCGCCACCGCGCCAGAGACGAAACCGTTCGCCCACCCCGGCCTGCTGCATACCGAACAGGATTTCTTGCGCATGCGCCATGCCGTGGCGCGGGGCACGCAGCCATGGCAAGACGGCTGGCAACGGCTCACCGCCAACCCGCATGCCTCGCTCAAGTGGAATGCGCGCCCGCAGGCCGTCGTCTATCGGGGGCACAACCCCGAGCACGCCGAGAACTACGCCGCGCTGTTCAACGACGCGGCCGCCGCGTATGCACTGGCACTACGCTGGAAGGTCTCGGGGGACGACGCCTATGCACAGAAGGCCATCGACATCCTGAACGTGTGGTCAGCCACGCTGACGCGCATTGACGGCAGCTCGGACAAGTTCCTCGCGTCCGGCATCTACGGTTATGAGCTGGCGAATGCCGCCGAAATTCTGCGGGCCGCGCCGCAGTGGCGGCCGGAAGATTTCCGGCGCTTCCAGGCCATGATGCTCAATGTGTTCTATCCGATGAACCACGACTTCCTGACCCGGCACAACGGCGCCAAGATCGACCACTATTGGGCGAACTGGGACTTGGCCAACATGAGCGCAATGCTGGCAATCGGCGTGCTGACCGACCGCCGCGACATCTATGCCGAAGCCGTGGACTACTTCAAGCACGGGCAAGGCAATGGCGCCATCGACCACGTGGTCTGGAAGCTCTATCCCGATGGGCTCGGGCAGGTG
This sequence comes from Ralstonia wenshanensis, assembly GCF_021173085.1. NCBI lineage: Bacteria > Pseudomonadati > Pseudomonadota > Betaproteobacteria > Burkholderiales > Burkholderiaceae > Ralstonia > Ralstonia wenshanensis. Next base: position 23,073 of record NZ_CP076413.1, on the reverse strand, counting down.
CAGGAAAGCGGGCGCGACCAGGGGCACACCATGCTCGACATCGCGCTGCTGGGTGTGTTTTGCCAGATGGCGTGGAACCAGGGCGACGACCTCTTCGGCTACGACGACAACCGCGTGCTCAAGGGCGCCGAATATGCGGCCCGCTACAACCTCGGACAGGACGTGCCGTACACGCCGTACCGCAACAGCGACGTGACGCAGGCCGAGATTTCCACCGGCGGGCGCGGCGACGTGCGCCCCGTCTGGGCACTGCTCTACAACCACTACGTGGTGCTGAAGAAGAAGCACGCCCCTGGGGTGACTGCGTTTGCCCAGCAGGTGCAGCCCGAAGGGGGCGGCGGAGACTACGGCCCGAACAGCGGCGGCTTTGACCAGCTCGGCTACGGCACGCTGGCGTATACGCTCAAGCCACTCGCAGCATCGGTCCAACACTGACACTGACACGGACGGCACCCGGCGCGCAGCGGGTGCGCCGTGCCGTCGCAACGTTCACTGCACCGCGCCAATGAACGCCGCCAGCTCCGCCGTCTTGGGGCTGGCAAACACGTCCTTGGCCGGCCCGCTTTCATGGATCAACCCCTGGTGCATGAAGACGAGCTGATCGCCCACGTCACGGGCGAAGCGCATCTCGTGCGTGACCATGATCAGCGTCATGCCTTCGGCGGCGAGCTGCTTCACCACGGCCAGCACTTCGTTCACCAGTTCCGGGTCCAGCGCGGAGGTGATCTCGTCGCACAGCAGCACCTTCGGCTGCATGGCGAGTGCACGGGCGATGGCCACGCGCTGCTGCTGGCCGCCGCTGAGCTGGTCGGGGTAGGCATCGAACTTATCGGCCAGGCCAACCTTGATGAGCATCTGGCGCGCGAGGTCGTTCGCATCGGCCTTCTTCATGCCCTTGACCACCACGGGCGACAGCGCGACGTTTTCGCCCGCCGTGAGGTGCGGAAACAGGTTGAACTGCTGGAACACCATGCCGACGTTCAGGCGCAGCGCGCGCAGTTGCGCTGGCGTGGCCTGCGAGCCCTTGAGCACCGCGTTGTCGACCACGATCTGGCCGTCGTCGATGGCTTCCAGCCCGTTGATGGACCGCAGCAGCGTGCTCTTGCCCGAGCCGCTGCGCCCGATGATGGCGACCACCTGGCCGCTTTCCACGCGCAGGTCCACACCCTTGAGCACATGGTTGTTGCCGTAATGCTTGTGTACGGCGCAGAGATCAACGAGCGGCATAGAGCTTCTTTTCCAGATGAGAGGCGTAAAGAGACAGCGGCCAGCACAGCGCAAAGTACGCAACGGCCACCAGCCCGTAGATGAGGAATGGCTGGAAGGTGGCATTGGCCAGCACCGAACCCAGCTTGGACAGATCTTCAAACCCGATGATGGACGCCACCGCCGTGCCCTTGACGATCTGCACCGAGAACCCGACCGTGGGCGCAATCGACAGGCGCACCGCCTGCGGCAGCACCACATGCCGCATCTGCTGGAAGTAGCCCATCGCCAGGCTGGAAGACGCTTCCCACTGCCCGCGCGGAATGGCCTCGACACAGCCGCGCCACACCTCGGCCAAATAGGCGCTGGTGTACAGCGTCAGGCCGATGGCGGCAGCCGTCCACGGCGACATCTCGAACCCTGCCATCGACGCACCGAAGAACACGATGAACATCTGCATGAGCAGCGGCGTGTTCTGGAAGAGCTGGATATACGCCTTGCTCACGCGCTGCAGCGTGGCATTGCGCCCCACACGGGCAAACAGCACCACCAGGCCAGCCGTGCCGCCCAGCGCAAAGGCCATGAGCGACAGCATGAGCGTGGCAAGCAGCCCTTCCCCCAGCTTGAGGAGAATGGGCAACAGAGGAATGTCGGAGATCATGCTGCGTTTCCAGTGGTAGCGGCTGCGTTGGTGGTAGCAAGCGGTGCAGCGGACACCGCCGGCGCGCGGCGCCCCACGACAAAGCGCTGCCCGATCCAGGCCAGCAGCTGACGCAGCAACAGCGCCAGCGCAAAGTACAGCGCCGTCACCACCAGGTAGGTTTCAAACGCGCGGAAGTTGCGCGACTGGATGAAGTTGGCGGCAAAGGTCAGGTCCTGCGCGGCAATCTGCGAGACGACCGACGTGCCCAGCATCACGATCACGATCTGGCTGCTCAGCGCCGGCCACACCTTCTGCAGCGCGGGCCGCAGCACCACATGCCGGAAGATGGCCCAGCGGCTCATCGCCAGCGCGTTGGCGGCTTCCAGCTGGCCGCGCGGTGTCTCCTGAATGCCCGCACGCACGATCTCTGTGATGTACGCGCCCAGGTTGACCACCGCCGTGAGCAACGCCGCCTGCCATTCGTTGATCTGCACACCCAGCGAGGGCAAGCCGAAGAACACGAACATCAACTGGACGAGGAACGGCGTGTTGCGGATGCCCTCCACATACACCTTGAACAGCGCATTGAACGGGGCGATGCGCCAGGCGCGGCACACACCCCCGGCAATGCCGATGGCGCCACCCGCCACCGCGCCCGCCGCCGTGAGCGCGAGCGTAAATGCCGCACCCTGCGCGAGCTGGCCGCTGTAACTGAAGACAGCGCCAAAGTCGAATTGATAAGCCATGAAGAGGTCCGGCGTACGTGCGTTACGAAGCTGCGTAGAACCTGTTCACGATCCGTAGCGAGCGGCGCGAGGTTGGCCTGAGAAGCGCAGCCGTACGTGGGTACGGCGAGCATCGCAGGGCCAAGATCGGGGCGCGCAGTAGGATCGTGGGCAGGTTCTTACATCTTTGCCGGCAGCGGCATCTTGATCCAGCGCTGCGACAGATCGTTCAGGCGGCCATCCGTCTTCAGCTTGGTGATGATGACGTTCACCTTGTCCAGCAACGCGGGCTCGCCCTTGGCCACACCCACATAGCAAGGCGTGTCTTCCACGGGGAACTTCACATCGAGCTGGCGCAGCTTCGTGCGCTCGTTCACCGCATTGGCGACGATGTTGCCGAGCGTGACGAGTTGCACCTGACCGATCAGGTAGCTCTGTGCGGTGGCGTTGTTGTCTTCATAGCGCTTGATGGTGGCCGAGGCCGGGGCCAGTGCCGACAGCGCCAGATCTTCAGTCGAGCCGCGCGTCACGCCAATCGTCTTGCCGGCCAGATCTGCCGGCGCCTTGATGGACACATCCTTCGGGCCGTACACGCTCTTGGGGAACGGCGCATACGCCTGCGAGAAGTCGATCACCTTGGCGCGCTCGGCGTTCTTACCCAGGCTGGAGATGACGACATCCACCTTGCCCGTGGTGAGGAACGGAATGCGGTTGGTGCTGGTGACGGGCACCAGCTCTGCCTTCACGCCGAGTTCCTTGGCGATGAGGCCGGCCATGTCGATGTCATAGCCCTGCAGCTTCAGGTCCGGGCCCAGCGAGCCGAACGGCGGGAAGTCATTGGGGATGGCCACGCGGATCACGCCGGCTTTCTGGATGTTGGCCAGCGCATCGGCATGGGCCGGACGGCCAGGCAGCAACACGACGAGCGCGCTGACCGCCATGACGGCGTGGAAGAACGTGCGGCGCGAAACATGGCGCGACGAGTGCAGAGCAAGGGTGCGGATCATTCAAAAACTCCTTCAGGAAATTCAGGAAATCGAGACGAGGCGAAAGGAAACCGATTCGTGCTGCATGGGTTCGGGCGCGGCTGGCGCGGCATTCAGGTCGATGCCGCTGCGGCGCGCCGCCGACAACAGGTGCTCGCGCATGGCCTCTGCACTGGCGGCGGCATCGCCCGCGGCAACGGCCTGCACGATGGCGTCGTGCTCGTGCGCGGGGTGGTCGTCTGCGCCATTGCGCGCAAAGGGCAGGCGCAGGCTGTGGCCGATGGCGTGCTCCAACTGCCCGGCCATCGCCATCAAACCCGGGTTGCCCGACAACTGCGCGAGCAGCAAGTGGAAGTGCAAGTCGGCCTCGGCCGCGCTCAGCAAATCATTGCGCTCCAGCGCGTGGGCCAATTGCTGCTGCAGCCATTGCAGGTGGCGCAGGCCGGCGGCATGCATGCGCGCGGCGGCCAGCGCCGTCCAGCCGGGCTCCAGCACCAGACGCAGCTCAATCAACTGACGCGGCGACAGCGTGCCCAGCGCCGGCGTGGCAAACGGGCGATGCATGCGCTCGGCGCTGGCCTGCGTACCGCGCACCACCACGCCCCGGCTCGGGAGGATGTCGACCAGTCCCAGCGTCTCAAGCACTGTCAGCGCCTCGCGCAACGATGCGCGGCTCACGCCCAGCGTTTCCGCCAACTCACGCTGCGGCGGCAGGCGGCTGCCACTCGGGTAATCGCCGCTCAGGATGCGTTGCTGGAGTGCTTGCGCGACGGAGGATGGAATGCTGTGCATGGGCCGACGTTTGAGAAAGACGCGGTCGTGGTCTGACCGGTCGCCCACTGCTTATGCGAGTTTTGTGCCATGCAACAAGAAGCGGCTTGCTGGGCTGCACCGCGGGCGATTGATTGCCTGGGCGCTGCCCGTGGGCGAGGCGTGCGCTGCCGGATGCGGGCATCAGCCGCTTGGAGTTGGTGCGGGCCGCACCGATTTGGAACGCCCTGCCCCGCGCATCGATACCCCAAGCGCAACAGCGCGGGCCGCAGTGCGTTGCGCCAAGGCCGCCTTGCGTGCAGCGCAGGTTTGGTGCGCCCGACCGGCTTGTTCATGGCGCGAAGCCATGGGGATTTTCAAGAACTCTCAACAGCCCCGCTCTTGCCTTGACGCGTGCTGAGGCGACATGGGATACCGCGTGCTCAATACGGCGCACCCCACTTTCGTAGGGGGTGGCTGCCCGCGTAACCCATCAAAAAATTGAGCCCAGACATGTCGTTGACGTTGACGTCGAGAAGAACGCGCGCGCCGCAAGACCCGCATCCACACCTCGCGCGGAGCATGGTGATCGGTTTGCTGAGCCTGGGGCTGGCGGCCTGCGGCGGCGGCGCCGACACGCCTGCAGACTCGTCCACTGCCGCAACCACTGCGCCAGTCGCAACGTCGAGCCCCGGGGCCAGCCCGGCACCAGCACCCGCGCCGACGACTACTACGCCGACGCCAGCACCAACTCCAGCTCCCACGCCTGCCCCCTCGCCTGCGCCAACAACGCCCACCCCGACGATCACCTGGCTGACGCCCGCATCGATCGCATGGGGCACGGCGCTCAGCACCGCGCAGTTGAACGCCACCGCCAATGTGCCCGGCACCTTCACGTATTCGCCGGCAATCGGGACCAAGCCGGAGGTCGGCACGCAAACCCTGTCGGTGACATTCACGCCGCAGGACACGACCAAATACGCCAGCACCACCGCCGTGCGCACGCTGACCGTCAACAAGGCCGAGCCGCCCGTGCGGTGGGACTTGCCTGCTGCCGTGACGCAAGGCGCGGCGCTGACGCCTGCGCAGGTCTCCACCGTGCCCTACGCGCTGTACGGCATTCAGGGCACGGTGGACCCAGCCTCTTACACCACCGCCGATGGCGCACCGCTGAGCGCCGCCACCACCAGCACGGCCGGCAGCGTGATCCTGCAGGCCACGTTCGTGCCGCGGGACAGCGCGCACTACCGCACGGCCCTGGTCAGCACGGCGCTCACCATCAAGCCCGCCGCTGCGGCCGCCGCCATCAACTTTGGCAGCGCGAAACAGACCATCCAGGGGTTCGGCGGCTCGGCGGCCTGGTACTACAGCAAGATGGCCGACGACCGCCTGAACGCGCTGTTCGGCACCAGCCTGACCGACAGCCTTGGGCTGTCCATCCTGCGGCTGCGCATTGCGCCCGCCGAGTGGAACACCACCACGCAGACGGCCGACACCACGCAGTGGACAGCCGAGCTTGAGAACGGCGCCGCCGCCCAGGCACGCGGTGCGCTCGTCTTTGCATCGCCGTGGACGCCGCCGGCCAGCATGAAGATCGTCAACACCACCCGCAGCAACCCGCTCTACAGCGGGCGCCTGGACCCAGCCCGCTACGCCGACTACGCCAAGTACCTGAACAGCTACATCCGCTATGCCGCCACGCGCAACGTGAGGCTCTACGCCGTATCCCTGCAGAACGAACCGGACTGGGACCCGGCGACCTACGAATCCTGCCTCTGGAGCCCCGACGACATGCGCGCCTGGACTGCCACCCAAGGCGCGGCAGCGGTGGCCGGCACCACGACCAAGCTGATGGCACCGGAATCGTTCTACTTTTCTCAGGCCACGGCGGACACGCTGCTGGGCGATGCCAATGCGGCCGCCAACGTCTCGATCATTGGCGGCCACCTGTACGGCGGCGTGCCCGCATATCCGACGTCAGCCCGGAGGCTGGGCAAGGACGTCTGGATGACCGAACACTTCCTGGACTCCGTCAACAAGGCCGACAACAAGACGGCCTGGCAGACCAGCATTGACGATGCCATTGCCATTGCAAAGGAGATCCACGACGGCTTTACGCTGGGGCAGTACAACGCGTACGTCTACTGGTGGCTGGTCAACTCCAACGATGCCCAGCCCACCGGCCTGATCGGCTCGGACAACAAGCCCACCTACTTCGGCATCGGCCTGAAGCACTTTGCGTACTTCATCCGTCCGGGCTACGTGCGCTACGACACGACAACGTTGCCGCAGAAGGGCGTGCGGGTTTCTGCGTTCGGCACGCCTGCGGGCGCCGTCGACAACAAGGCCGTGGTGGTGCTGGTGAACGAGAACAGCACAGACGTGACCCTGACGACGTCGATCAACTCTGCAGGGCGCACGGTGACCAGCCTGACGCCGTACCGGACGACGGCGAGTGCCACGTTTGAGCAGCAGGCGCCGGTGGGGGTGAGCGGGAATACATTCACGGTGACGCTGCCGGCGAAGAGCATTACTACGTTGGTGAACTAGGCGCCGCCGCGGCAGCATCGGGAATCAAGGATCTCGGATCGGCCGCCTTGGCGCGGCCGTCGTCGCCCGCATCAGCGCGCAGCCATGACACGCGCAGCGACAGCACTGCGCGATTCAATCCCAAGCTTGTCCAGAACGCGCCCGACATGGCTGCGCACGGTCCAGTAGCTGATGTTCAGCGCCTTGGAGATCTGTTTATCCGACAGGCCCTTGAGCAGCAGTTCGCACACCTCGCCTTCGCGCCGTGTCACCTTGAACTTCTGCTGGAACCACGCCCCCGAGCCCACGGTGCCAGCCGTCAGATACAGCCGGTGAACGATGCGGCCATCTGCGGCGTGTTCGAACTTTGTGCAGAGATCGAACCCGGCCCACTGCATCGGCTCGCTCGCGCCTAGCGCGATACGGTTCAACAGCAGTAGCAACCCTTCGCGTTCGCTTGCCTCCCACCCCGCCATCAGCGCTTCTGCGGCGCGGTTGGGTTGTGGGGCCCGCGCCGGGTCGAGCACGAACGACGGGCGGCTGCTTGCGGCGTGTTCATCGCCCTCCAACGCGGCGAAGGCGCGTTGCCGGTGGGCGTTGATGAGGTGTGGCCGCAGCAGATCGAGAATGCGCAACTCGCGCTCGCCAAAGACGCGGCCGACTTCACTCGTGCCCAGGCGGTAATCGAGCAAGGTTCCGCCGCCGGCATCCAGGCACAGGCTCATCCCGGGGTAGACCTTGTACAGCGTGAGGAAATCGGTGAAGTATTCCGTGCGCTGCAGGCTGCGCCGGCCAATGATCCCCTCCACGAGCAGCGGGTCTGCGCGACGGTGCAACAGCGGGGAGATCGGGTCGACCGCATGGAAGTACAGCTTGTAGTCCGCATTCAATTGGAGATCGCGGCCCCACGTGGAGGTGTGGATGGGAACGGGGTTGGCCTCGTGCCGGACGATGTGCGACATGACATCAATGCCCAGCAATGATTCAAGCTTGCGTGCCACCGCTGGCCGCTCGGCCACGCTGTCGGGCGATGCCTCGTGCAGGCTGCCGACGAGCGCCGTCAGCAATTGAAGATCGTTAAGCGAAAGCGTCATTGCCACCCTACTGCACCTGAGAATGCTGGACCGACCCGGCAGGGCGAGACATCAAGCAGCGCGCTCATGGCACACCGCAAGGGGCGCTCGCGCTCTGCACCAGCGCTGTGGATGCGTGCATGCCGATACCGCGCACGGCCGGGACCTTGTAGACCCTGCGGAAGGTTGCGGACTCAAGCCCACACATGGGGCACAGACAGCGCACAGGCGAAAGGCCCCAGTTGCTGCCGTTACTAGTCACTGGCCGGCGCGCCCGTGCAACCAGCGGCGTGCGCGTGACAACCAGCCATCGGGCGGCGGCCCGGCATGAGGCGGCCCGGCGTGCAGCGGCTGCACTGGCGCAATGGTTGGATTGGCTTGATTGCCCACGCAGATCTCCAACGCGCCGCGCTCCTTGAGCGTGCGCAGCAGCAGGCGCGCCTCTTCGAGTTCAAGTGCGCCGTGATGGACGAGTTCGTCCAGGCTGACAGGGCGCGCGGTCATATCGTCCATTGCCACACGAAAGCGCGGTTGGCTGAAGTGCGCATCGAGCGTGACGGGCCTGAGCAAGCGGTATGCGGGTTTGTCGGTCGTGGCGGTATCGGGCGCGATGCCGGTGGCGGTATCGGTCTGGATGAACGATGTGCTGCCGGCCTCGATAGGTTGCCTGCGACTGTCCATCAGCCGCAGCGCGATCAGATCAAGCACGCCCCAGAGCATGGGGGTGCTGAAGGCGCGCGGCAGATTGAATACGTCTTCGCCAAACACGTCGGGCGCCGGCTGACCCAGCCATAGCTTGAAGGGGCCTGCCGCGCGCACGTCGGCTTGCTCGCCCTCCAGCACCAGCACGTCGGCCTGGTGCGGCTCGGCTTCATCCCATTGATAGAGCGAGCGTGCCGCAATCGCCCGGATGCTGGTACGCACCCGATGTTGCTGGGCCTCTTCGAGATACTGCAGCGAAATGCGGCCACGCCGATTGTCTACCAACCGTACCGCAGATGGCGTATGAGACTGCATGCGGCTTTCCCCTCAAAACAATGCAAAGGCCACTGACCGTGCAGGGCCGACGCTGTGCCGAGGGGCTTCCTCACCCGTGGGGCGTACTGGCGATGACCCGTTCATGCCAGCACGCGCACTGCGCTTATTTTTTGTTGGCTGTGCAGGGCTTGCGCCTGACACGCCGTATCAGGCTGGAAACTACCATCTGCGCGCGCGTGCTAACGGCGGGGCTGAGGAAAGTTGAGTATTGGGGCGGTAGCTGTCTCCTGACAGACCATGGTTCCGGTGTAGCGCCCACCACGCCATACGCCGAAGGCGGAGGGGCGGCGCTATATTGCGTCACTACAAACGTGACCTTCAGGCTAGGCGCATGGCGACAACTCCGACCTTCTACCCCTACAGCCCAGAGCCGCATCGGGGCATCGCCCAGTCACTGCCCGTTGCGCAGGATGTCATCAAACTAGCAATCGATGCCGACGAGGCGCGAGCGTGGTTCTTTGAAACGCACGCATGCCAACGGCTACGGGAATTGTTTCCGGCCGCCATCACGTTCTTGATTGAGGACGACTACCTGGGCGAGAAGCACAAGGCGTCAATTGAACAGGAACTGGCGCCGGCTACGGTGACTTGGGAGCCTGGGTATCGGATTGATGGGCGTCACGGACGTTAGCGAATCTGCGCGCTACCACGCATGGCGGCCATCCAGGGCCAGAGCGGAGCGCGCCCTGAGCCATTACCTCTACTGGCATTCCCGCCCGTCACGGGAATGCGTCAATCTTTTCTTATTGGCTGTAGCCACGCCGCTCGATGGCGGCCAATACATCCCACGTCTGCGGATCAACGTCGCGGCCCCCGAGCGACATCGAAACGTAGGCATCGATCGCGTCCACAAAGCCTTTGATGAATGCCGGCGGGAATGCGTGTACGGAGAGGTGTTGAAGCTCTTCACGCAGCATGCCCGGCCGGCATTGGCCGTGTGTGCGCATGGCGGTGCGTACTCGCTTGAGATACGCCTGCGCTGCCATTGCGCCGTTCAGATAGGTGCGATTTTTGGTGAGCGTGCCTGCGTCAGGCGACGTGGGCGCGTGCGTGGGTGGTTCGGGTGGAGATGGATAAGACGCGGGGCGGTGCCCGCTGTGATTTGCAGCCATGACAGCCTCTTGGATGATTAAGAGGCCCGTCATTCGTCGCCAGACGAGGTGGCGGGCCCGACGGCGAGGCTGGCGAACCGGCTCCAAGAAAACCGGCAGACCCGAAGGTCTCCCCACCCGGCCCGCCATAAAACGCGCGAGCGAGTGCTCGGGGCTGACCGTGCATGACATCAGCCCCTCTTGGAAAAACCACGGATCGCCAGACCCGGCTGCCGTTGGAGCAGCAGCGGGGGGAATTATAGCGATGCGGGCCTCCAGAAAAATCTGATTCTTGGGAGCGGACCTCCAAGCTTCTCCAGAGGAGTCTCAAGGTCTATTCATGCAGCATAGAGGTCCAAGCCTCGAGCTTTTTTGTCCGCTCATGGAGGTCGGAGCCCGAAGGGCGGACCCTTTTGCTCCATTCATGGATCCTGCGAGATCCAAATGTGGACCTTTTGGGCTCACTTGCGGAGCACAGAGGTGCAAGCGTCGAGCTTTTTGCCCCATCGGTCGAGCTCCGAGGTTCAAGAGTGGACAGTTTTGCCCCACTGCTGGAGCTCAGAGGTGCATTGATGGACCTTTGAGCTCCTCTCATGGAGCTTTGAGGTCCATCGATGGGGCTCGAAGGCCCATTCGAATAGGAATTTGCCTCGTACGTCCGTCAAATAACGTCAAGAATCGGCCTTTCGCTTGCGAGACGCCATTGCCACAACCAATCTGAGGCCGTCGTGCCAGTCGGCATGACCAAGCAACATCAAATTGAGGAAAGCAATGGCACAAAATCTGATCTCTCTTCAGATCAGCACGGCTGACTTGGCCGCAGTGGACTCAGCCCTGAAGTCGTTGGAAGACAAACTCATCGGCCTGATTGACCTGTCGACAGAACAGCGCAGCGGCGTGGTGAAGATGGGCGACAAATCGGAAGCGTTCTGCCGCAAGGCAGTGGAAGTGTTGGGGAACAACCCCGGCGTGCTGCCGGGCAACTTCAGCCTCGCGGAAATGCGGCGTGATCTGGCGGTATTCGATGCCCTGCGGCCGCGCCTGAACCGCCTGGAAAAGATTTATGAGCGGATGCGGGATTCACAGTTTGCTTTGGGTAGCGATCTGATGAGCGCGTCGCTGGAGGGGTATGCCCTTCTGAAGATTTCGGGCAAGGGGGAAGGGCTTGATATGGCTCGGAAGGCCTTGGGAGTTCGGTTTAGTAAGAATGGGCCGAAGAGGAAGGTGGGAGGGACTGAGGCGGCCGACCACGCGTAGGAAATCAGCTCGACACTGAAGCAGCCCCCTCAAGAACAAAGACTTAGCTTCTTGTTCTGACGGGTTTCAATGTAAGCAATGACTGCCGGGGAGAGGTTACCCAGAAGGGTCACCCCTCCGGCACACCCATCCACGAACTCGTCCTTGGGGGCAATCGTAACCCCCGATGCTGCCCTCCATCGGATAGGCCTCACAAGCGCAGTGGCCAACAACTATTGCATCGCAGCAATGGCCCAACCACCAAGTGGATGCTAGTAGTCCGTTGGCCTCAATACCCGCCAGCGAAAACGTGGCTATAGCGTACAAAGCGAAACCCCGGGGAAAGCTGACCTGGTGCAAACAAAGGTCTGCTGCTACGATCTGCCCTGACCGGCCCGAGATCACACCATTAAATGCAAAACGAGCAAGTTCGGACTCTTTCTTCCCGCCTCAGACAAGTAGAGACGGAGTTCCCTGACTATTGGACATTCGATGGCCGCGACCGACGCGTAGGGGCACACGCGATATTTCACTACCCCGCAATGATGGTTCCTCAGATGCAGGGAGCCATACTCGATTTGATCCGCGAGGTCGCCCCACACGCCAGGACCATTTTTGACCCATTTGTTGGTTCGGGCACGACTCTCGTTGAGGCAATGGCTCGCGGCCTGAACTTCTCCGGCGTCGATATAAATCCCCTCGCAGTTCTACTGTCAAAGGTAAAAGCAACGGTACTCCCTCCCGAGAAACTCAAACAAGCAGCCGCACGCATCGCTGCACGGATCAGCGCTGATAAACAAACGTCATACTTCGTCCAGTTCCACAACCAACAAAAGTGGTTCTCGAAGTCGGCATCGATCGCGTTGTCCAGAATCGCACGGGGAATCAGTTGTGAGGTTGACCTCGCAACGAGACGAGTATTCTGGGTTGTTCTCGCACGAATTGTGAGAGCGGTATGTAACTCCCGCAGTTCGACTTATAAGCTTCATATCAAAGCCCCAGAAGACGCAATCGCCACCTCTGTTGATCCACTCCTCGAGTTCAACAGCCAATCTAACTATGTTCTCGAATGTTTGGACACGCACTACCAAACGTTGCGCGCGGCTGGCGCACTGGATTCACACGGGTACACGGGCACGATCGATCTATCTGTAGGAAATATCCTCGAGAATAAGGCGCCGCCAGACAGGCAAGCCGATATAGTGATCACATCTCCTCCGTATGGAGATAACCGTACAACGATTCCATATGGTCAGTATTCTTATCTACCGCTTCGCTGGATACCACTCTCAGACATTGCGCCCGAGATAGACCACGCCATAATTTCTAGCACACACGCTACAGATACAGCTAGTCTGGGTGGGTCCATGCAGGGTGCGCTGGCCAGAGGAGCCGAAAGTTGCGCAAGCTACTCCGCCTATCAAGCCACAATGGAAGCTCTTCGTGACAAAGAAGAGGGACAAAAGCGATTTGCGTCTTTTGCAGCAGACTTGAAGCGATCTGTGCAAGTCTTGGCGCAACGCACCCGCTCCGGCGGCTTTCATGTCTGGACTGTAGGCGAGCGACGAATCGGTGGCGTGCGAGTGCCCATGGCGCAACTTCTAGAAGAGATTCTGCTTTCAGAGAACATTAGCCTCATTCACGCGGCATCAAGGAGAATTCTCTCCAAACGAATGGCCTCACGAAACACGACAAGTGAGACGATGGATGCAGAGCAAGTTTTAATTGCGCGCCGAAGTTAAACAATGGCCACCACAAAAGCTCATCTTAGAATTGACTCCCATGTTGTCATTCAATTGGGAGCCGAACTAATTTCTGACTCGGAGCAAGCATTATTAGAGCTCGTCAAGAACGCCTATGATGCCGACGCATCCAAATGCGTAATTGCACTCGAACCGGACTGGAAGCCAGACGACGCAGACGCATGGAAGCCGTTCCTGGACGCATGGGCAAAGCGCGGCAATAAAGCATCTATTGGTCGGATTGTGGTCGCTGATGACGGTGACGGTGTGGACGAGCGGGGCGTTAGGGATGGCTGGTTGTACATCAGCGCATCTCTCAAGCGCTCGCCAGGGGGAACCAAGCCGCCGACCTTCCGAAAACACCGCGTTCCGGTTGGGGACAAAGGTCTAGGTCGTTTAGCGACTATGCGCCTTGGTGAAGTTCTGCAGCTCAGAACCATGATTGCTGGTGAAAAATGCTCACGCACTGTCTCGTTCGCGTGGAGTCAATTCTCGGCCGGAGCCGCCCTAGAGAACGTTCCAGTAAAGCAAGGTACATCCGAGAAGCTAACTGGGCGCTCCCACGGAACCAACGTAGAGATTCTAGGGCTAGCTGAACCTCAATATTGGGCTACGGAGAGCAACGTAAACTCTCTCTTGAGTAAGCTTTCCTATCTCATCAGCCCATTCAAAAGATTTAAAGATTTTCGGGTCAATATTCGAAGCGGCGGTCAAGATTATGATTTACAGTCAATCGGCTCCGAAGCACTTAACTTTTCCTCCGCAAAATTCGAATTTCAATATACCGAAGGTAAACTTCGCCTGCGCGCATTCATAGCGCGATCCCTTTTCAGAGGGCAAGCCGGCCAAGCAAATAGACAAATATTTGACGAGCTTCTTTCCGATGAAAACATCAAGCGCGCGATTGAATCGATACGCACGCACCCGAGGGTTGTCGGCAGGAATTTCAAGGACCTAAGCGAAGAGCCTGGAGGGTGGTTGTTCTCCTTGGATGATGAAATCGCGTGGACCGACATCCCTAGAGAACCCAAGCTGCCAGGGGCAATTGATCCCGGCCCCTTCGAAGGCGAGATCTATAACTTCTTGTTCAACGATCAAACCAAGGAGCAACTTCACGCCGCAAACGTGTCCCTCGATCTATTGCAAGGAATGACCACCGTTGGCGTCTTCCGAGATGGCTTCCGTGTGCGTATGAGCGACGATTGGATGGAACTCGCGAAGGGAGTTACGTCAGGCGGATTCTTCCAACTCCGCCCCCGTAATGTAATCGGCTATTTTTCAATAACTAATGAGGCAAATCCACAACTGGTCGAGAAATCGGATCGAGAGGGTTTTGTGGATAACGAGGCTTGGCGGGGCTTCATGACGCTTGCGAACAGAACGAAGAAGTTCGCAAACGATTCTCTCGATGCGGTCCGGACTGCTTATGACGAGCACAAGAAACAGATGCTTCGTTCCACGGACAGTCGTCGCGCAGTTGAAGTGCCGTTAGCCGATAGCGGTGCAGCGTTGTCGCAGCACCGAGAACAGGCTCGAACATCGTTACGCACGCTGCTTCATAGAAGCGAAGATCTCACAGAGCGCGTTGCAGACACAAAGAGACGAGTCGCAGACCTGCGCAACCGAGACACTCATCAGACCGTGGCTCCCATCCTGGAAGAACTTGAGCGAATCCAGGAAGGGCTCGGTGAGGTGCAAGAGAAGGTAGAGACAGCCTCTGTGGCTACAAACTCCGGCTTCACATTAGCTGGTGATCTTGCACTATCGCACGAACAGCTTGAAGAACGAAACCTGCGCTTGCTAGATGCTGCCGCTGTGGGCCTTAGTGCAAGGTCTCTCGTGCATGAGATCAACACTCACCTTACACAGCTTGGAAGAGCGCTGACTGCAATCAACACCGCAAACCGAACTCACCCGAATGACCGAATCTCCAAAGCTGCGTCAGGCATATCTGACGTACTAAGGGAGCTTAAAAAAACCGTAGCGTCTATCAATCCACTTTCACCCGGCTCTCGAACACTAAAAGATCAATTTGATGTTTACGCATCGCTGGATGAATTTCGATCTCAACGATCCAGTCGCTTGAATTCCGAAGGAGTGGAGTTCATTCTTTCCGGTGAGCAAGGATTAAGGATCAGTTTTTCGCGAGCACGATTTACGCAGATTCTTGAAAATCTTCTTCAAAACAGCCTGTATTGGATAGGCGAGCACGCCCCGGATAGCGCTGGAAACCCCAAGAGGATTTCGGTGATTGTTGATGGAAACGGATTTAGCTGGAGCGACTCAGCAAAAGGAGTTCGGAGATCGGTAGAAAACTCTATTTTCGAGGCCTATGTATCTGACAAACCGGAAAGTAAGGGCCAAGGTCTTGGCCTATTTATTGTGAGCTCATATTTGCAGGCAGAGCGGTGTTCGATCGCTCTGCTCCAGGAAAGAAATAGATTTCAGAGGCGATATGTATTTCGCGTAGATCTGAGTGGAGCGAAGAGGAGATAGGGAGTGCTTCAACTTTTGAAAGAGAGGCGATTCACGTCCGTGCTTTGCATCGACGATGAAAATGCGACCCCGGCAATAGATTCCATCGAGAGTCTGGCGAGTGCGTTTGTCGAGGCAAACGCGCGCAAGCGGCGGCGCCTGGCAAACGACGATCATTTCTTTTCCGAAGCCGTCCCCATTGCGGACAGAACCGGCGTCGATACCGAGACAAAGAAGGCCGACGTTCGTGGCTGGCTGGAGAATCAAGACCCGGAAGAGCTGTCTAGTGATCGGTTGCGCCGAGCCGCAGACGTCTTGTTACAGGGACGTACCGGACCAACTTTCGAGCGGCTGCGCAAGCAACTGCGGGATGACGGAATCGACCTTCGACCTCTCTCGTTCGGGCAGTGGCTTAGCGAAGGCAAAGCCTTGCTTGAGGGCGCCAAAGATGACGCTCGCGTCTTGCTGCTCGTCGACGAAGTAAATGACAAGGAGCCCCATGTGGACCTCGACGGTCAGCGGCTCCTCTCCGACGTCCTCGCAACGCAAGGCGATCGGCTCCCTCACATAGACGCGATCATGGTGACGTCAAACTGCGCGCCTGAAGACGAGCTAGAGGAGTCGCAGAAGGTATACGAGGAAATTTCCAAGCTGCTGACAGAGAGGAACGCGGGTCAGCCGTATAAGAAAGTTTTCGTTCTTTCAAAGGAGAGATTGGAAGACCATACACTGGTCGAAAGTTTCGAGTGGCATTTGAACCGGATCGAAGCCTCCAGACTGAGCATTCAACTTGCGGATGCCACAAAAAACATCCTGGGGAACGCGCTCAATGATTCATTGGATTGGCTGAAACGCATTCCATTACTTGAGTTCCATCATTCGATATTTGTGACAGCCGCGAACGAGGGTGCTGCTGAAATCGACACCTTAGTCCGCCTTGCATCAATTCGGCAACGTGTGGCGCTAGAGAAGGTTCTCCGAGAAGACGGCGAAGTGAGAAGGTGCATAGAAGAAATGCGGAAGGTGACAACCACCGGGCTAGGCGCGGGTGACTCACCACCTTCGAGTTCTTGGCTTCGCGAATTACGTGAGCAAGAATTCGAGAGGCCCGGTGATCACGTAAATCTGTTGCGTGCACCTCTCGCATGTGGAGATGTTTTTAGGTTGGTGACGACTGACGCCGGAGGAAACCCGCACGAGTTCACGGCTATGCTTCTGGTTAATCCTTGCGATCTAGTCATTAGGAAAGATGGAAAACGCAAGCTGACAACCGGCCTGCTTGTGGAGGTCTCAAAATTGACTCGTCAAGAGGCAGAGCAGAAGGCTAGTGCAGAAAAATCCGCTCCTCCTCTCACGTACCGGCTCGCCACAGGAAACGCTGCGGATGACATTGTTTATGTCTTCCAGAATAGCCGCGTCGAATCAATTCCACTTACCGTTCTCGATCTTTGTTGGACCAGCTCGTCCGGGAAAGCAGAGATCAATCCGAAGGAGTTGAGTGACTCAGTTCACGCACTTACGCCACCGCAACAGCTTCGAGTAGAGAATATTCTTCTACGCAACGAAAATGACAAGTTCAGTCGAATCGAAGTTTGGGGACATGATCTACCGGTCGACAGGACCCGTACGGAGAAGACCAAAATCGGCCAGGTAGACGCTCATTGGGCGATCAACTATCCGCTTGCTCGAGTTTGGCGCCTTGCCCCTGAGTTTGCGGCCGCCGCATTAGCTGCTCTTGCGCAATCGTTGGCCAGACCCTCCTTCGGTCACGACTACCGCCAGCACTGAACATCTGCAGCCTTGTCCCTTCGGCATGGCTGTCGGTCGACAACGGAGATAGCGCGCCCCTATAAAAAAAGCCCAGCAATGCTGGGCTTTTTTTATAGGGGCGCTGGGTTACATAACACGGTGACCTTGCTTGCAAGCAAGCAAGCAATAAATCAAACATCAATATTCCGCGCCACCAACGCATTGCTCTCAATGAAGTTCCGGCGCGGTTCCACGTCGTCGCCCATCAGGGTGGTGAAAATCTGGTCCGCGGCAATGGCGTCTTCAATCTGCACGCGCAGCAGGCGGCGCTGGGTGACGTCCATGGTGGTTTCCCACAGCTGCTCGGGGTTCATTTCGCCCAGGCCCTTGTAGCGCTGGCGGCTCACGCCGCGCTCGGCTTCGCTCAGCAGCCAGTTCATGGCGGCGTGGAAGTCGGCAACGTTCTGCTCGCGCACCTTGTCGCCGGTGCCGCGGCGTACCTTGGCGCCGTCGCC
Source organism: Ralstonia wenshanensis (assembly GCF_021173085.1). Lineage (NCBI taxonomy): Bacteria > Pseudomonadati > Pseudomonadota > Betaproteobacteria > Burkholderiales > Burkholderiaceae > Ralstonia > Ralstonia wenshanensis. The sequence goes on along the minus strand of NZ_CP076413.1, from coordinate 5,315 downwards.
AATCAGGCCCTGGAAGGTGGCGGCGGTGCTTGAGAGCGCGGTGTAGTCGGCGCCGGCCACAAAGTCGGCGTCGATGTGGCTGAGGCGCTGGTTGCCGTGCTGGCGGCGGACGACCATGATGCGGTACTTCTCGGTCTTCTCGTCGTACTGCATGAAGGCGTCTGCGGTGGCGCCGCCGTTGGCGTTGCTGGCGTTGCCTTGCATTTCCAGCAGGCGGGCCTTGAGCGTGCGGGCGCTGGCTTCGGCTGCGGCTTCGTTACTCAGGTCCAGCGACACGCCTTCGGCAATGGCGCGCAGGGCGTCGGCGTCAATCACGCGAGACAGGCGCTCGATCACGCCGCGGCTGAGCTGGTACTGGCGTGCGAGTTCGGCCAGGGCGTCGCCGGCAATTTCGGTGCCGTCTGGGCGCACGAGCACAGCGGTGTCCAGCGCCTGGCGCACGAGGTAGGCGGCCATCTCAACGTCATCTTTGATGTAGCGCTCTTCCTTGCCGTGCTTGATCTTGTAGAGCGGCGGCTGGGCGATGTACACGTGGCCGCGCTCGATGATCTCGGGCATCTGGCGGTAGAAGAACGTGAGCAGCAGCGTGCGGATGTGCGAGCCGTCTACGTCAGCATCGGTCATGATGATGATGCGGTGGTAGCGCAGCTTGTCGAGGTTGTAGTCGTCTTTGCCAATGCCGGTGCCCATGGCGGTGATGAGCGTGAGCACTTCCTGGCTGGAGAGCATCTTGTCAAAGCGCGCGCGCTCGACGTTCAGGATCTTGCCCTTGAGCGGCAGGATTGCCTGGAACTTGCGGTCGCGGCCCTGCTTGGCGGAACCGCCTGCGGAGTCACCCTCGACGATGAAGAGTTCTGACAGCGCGGGGTCTTTCTCCTGGCAGTCGGCCAGTTTGCCGGGCAGGCCCATGCCGTCGAGCACGCCCTTGCGGCGCGTCATTTCGCGGGCCTTGCGGGCGGCTTCACGCGCGCGGGCAGCTTCTACGATCTTGCCGCAGATGATCTTGGCGTCAACGGGCGTTTCCAGCAGGAAGTCGCTCAGCGCCTTGGCCACGACTTCTTCCACGGGCAGGCGCACTTCCGACGAGACGAGCTTGTCCTTGGTCTGCGAGCTGAACTTGGGCTCGGGCACCTTGACGGAGAGCACGCAGGTCAGGCCTTCGCGCATGTCGTCGCCCGAGGTGTCGACCTTGGCCTTCTTGGCGATCTCGTTGTCGGCGATGTACTTGTTGATGACGCGCGTCATGGCGGCGCGAAGGCCCGTGAGGTGGGTGCCGCCGTCGCGCTGCGGGATGTTGTTGGTGAAGCAGAGCACCTGCTCGTTGTAGGCGTCGTTCCACTGCATCGACACTTCTACGGCCACGCCGTCTTTCTCGCCCGAGGCAAAGAAGATGGTGGGGTGCAGCACGGTCTTGTTCTTGTTGATGTACTCAACAAAGCCCTTCACGCCGCCCGAGAAGGCGAAGTCTTCTTCCTTGCCGGTGCGCTGGTCGGTCAGCTTGATGTGCACGCCGTTGTTCAGGAACGAAAGCTCGCGAATGCGCTTGGAGAGGATCTCGTAGTGGTATTCGACGTTGGTGAAGATCTCTTCGTCGGCCAGGAAGTGCACTTCGGTGCCGCGCTTGTCGGTGGTGCCCGACACGCGCAGCGGCGAGACTTCGACCATCTGGCCGTCGGGCCCTTGCACCGTTTCGATCAGGCGGTTTTGCGGAACGCCCTGTGCAAACTCGATGTAATGCACCTTGCCACCCTGGCGCACCGTCACCTTCATCCACTTCGACAGGCCGTTCACGCAAGACACGCCCACGCCGTGCAGACCGCCCGACACCTTGTAGCTGTTCTGGTTGAACTTGCCACCGGCGTGCAGCTCGGTCATGGCGATCTCGGTCGCGCTGCGCTTGGGCTCGTGCTTGTCGTCAAACTTGATGCCGGTCGGGATGCCACGGCCGTTGTCGATCACGGAGATGGAGTTGTCCGTGTGGATGGTGACCTGGATCTCGGTGCAATGGCCAGCCAGTGCTTCGTCGATGGAGTTGTCCAGCACCTCGAACACGAGGTGGTGCAGGCCGGTGCCATCCGAGGTGTCGCCGATGTACATGCCCGGCCGCTTGCGTACCGCCTCCAGGCCTTCCAGGATCTGGATCGAGGCGGCGTCGTAGCTGTTGGCCTCGGCGGGGGTGGATTGCGGTTTCTGCTCTTCGGTCATGTCGTTCTGCTCGCTGCCATGGGCGCGGAAATGGTTATCTCAACGCACACAGCGGGGTTGCTTAAAAACGGCGAAGGGGCGGATCGTCACGATCCAGCCCCTCGTCTTGCTCTGGGTGCAGCGGTGCGTCAAATGCGCATCGGCATGACGACGTACTTGAAGGTGTCGTCGTCCGGCAGGGTGATGAGTGCGCTCGAATTGGAGTCGCCCAGGCTTACCTGCACTTTTTCGGCCTTGAGGTTGGCCAGCACGTCCAGCAGGTAGGTGACGTTGAAACCGATATCGAGCGCATCGCCCTGGTAGTCGATTTCGAGTTCTTCCTGCGCTTCTTCCTGGTCAGCGTTGGTGGAGCTGATCTTGAGGACGTTGGTGTCGAGCATGCAGCGCACGCCCTTGAACTTGTCGGTGGTCAGGATGGCCGTGCGTTGCAGCGCCTGCTGCAGGAAGGCACGGTCGATCGTGAAGCTGTTGCGGTAACCCTTCGGGATCACGCGCTGGAAATCCGGGAACTTGCCTTCGACCAGCTTGGAGATCAGCTCGATATTGCCGAAGGTGAACTTGACCTGGTTGGAGGCCAGTTGCACCGAGACAGGATCGTCCACGTCTTCCAGCAGGCGTTGCAGTTCAAGGATGGTCTTGCGCGGGATGATGACTTCCTGGCGGCCGCCGGCGCCTGCCGGTTGCTCGCCGGTTTCCACGCCGCAGTAGGCCAGGCGGTGCCCGTCGGTGGCGACAGCCATGACTTGCTTGCCATCCACCACCAGCAGCATGCCGTTGAGGTAGTAGCGGATGTCTTGCTGGGCCATCGCGAAGTGCACCATCGCCAGCAGGTGCTTGAGCGTCTTCTGCGGCACGGTGATGCGGGCGCCGAAATCGGTTGCCTCTGCGACAGTCGGGAATTCTTCAGCGGCCAGCGTCTGCAGCGCAAAGCGGCTCTTGCCGGATTGCACCGTCATGCGCTTGTCGTTGAGCGTGAGAGCGACTTCGCCGTCGGGCATGGCACGCAGGATGTCGACCAGCTTGCGGGCGGCCACGGTGGTGGCGATATCGCCGGCGCCGGCGCCGCAATCGGCGTGCGTAGTGATCTGGATTTCGATGTCGGTGGACAGGAAGGAAACCCGTTCACCTTGCTTGGTGATCAGCAGATTGGCCAGGATGGGCAGCGTGTGTCGGCGTTCCACGATGCCGCTCACGATTTGCAGCGGACGCAGCAGGTTGTCTCGCGAGGTTTTGACCAATTGCATGAAGGCGATCCTTGGCTTGAGAGGTGACACCGCGCGCGCCCCAGCCTGGGCCACATGGGCCGGTGCCTGCAGGAGCATTCGCGATTAACCCAAAGTTGTTGTAAATCAAGGGGTTAATCACAAATTATACCGCAAATAAGGGGGCGCTGGATAGCGTCACGCGCGCGGCAAATATGTCTATTGTGCATGAAAAGACGCCCGCATTCGAGCGGGCGTCTGTCGAGGCTTGATTCAGGGCGAATGGCGTTGCCATGCGCTCTGCTGACCATCGCGCGGTCAGCCCTTGAGCGTTTGCTCCAGCACGTGCAACTCGTGGTTGAGCTGGGCGTCCTTGGTGCGCTCGTCGGCGATCTTTCGTACCGCGTGCAGCACCGTGGTGTGGTCGCGTCCGCCAAACAATTCGCCAATCTCGGGCAGGCTCTTCTGCGTGAGTTCCTTGGCCAGATACATGGCGATCTGCCGGGGGCGCGCAATGTTGGCCGGCCGCTTCTTGGAGTACATGTCCGCGACCTTGATGTTGTAGAAATCCGCGCAGGTCTTCTGGATGTTCTCCACCGAGATCTGGCGGTTCTGCACGGTCAGCAGGTCTTTGAGCGCCTCGCGCGTAACCTCGATCGTGATCTCTTTGCCGTGGAAGTTCGAGTACGCCAGGATCTTGCGCAGCGCGCCCTCCAGCTCACGCACGTTGGAGCGAAGGTGCTTGGCCACGAAGAAGGCCACCTCTTCCGGCACGATCACATTCTCGGCCTGCGCCTTCTTCATCAGAATCGCGACGCGCATCTCCAGCTCGGGCGGCTCGATGGCCACGGTCAGGCCGGAGTCGAAGCGCGAGATCAGGCGGTCGTCGATGCCGGTGATCTCTTTCGGATACGTGTCGCTGGTGATGATGACCTGCGCGCGGTTGGCGATCAGCGCCTCGAACGCGTAGAAGAATTCTTCCTGCGTGCGGTTCTTGCCCGAAAAGAACTGGATGTCATCGATCAGCAGCAGATCGAGCGAGTGGTAGTAGCGCTTGAAATCGTCAAACGCCTTGCGCTGATACGCCTTCACCACATCAGACACGTACTGCTCCGCGTGGATGTAGCGGATGCGCGCGCGCGGGTTCTCCATCAGCATGAAGTTGCCAATGGCATGGATCAAGTGCGTCTTGCCCAGGCCCACGCCGCCGTACAGGTACAGCGGGTTGTACGACTTGCCCGGGTTATTGGCGACCTGGATGGCGGCAGCGCGCGCCAACTGGTTCGCCTTACCGGTGACGAAGTTGTCGAACGTCAGGATCTGATTGAGCCGCGAACGCTCGTGCACGGAATCATCCACCGGCGCCTGCGGCGGCGCGGCCTGACTGGTGACCACGGCGGGCGCCTGCGGCGGCATGCGGTACGACTGGGCCCTGACCTCGGTGGCGTCCATCACGGGCACGTCGATATCGGCAGCAGCATGGCCGGCCGTTGCAAGCGCGGCTTCGCGATACACGGCCGGCGCGGCGCGCAGATTACCCGCATCATGCGCGACACCGTTGCCGGCCGGCAGGGCCTGCCGCGGTTGAATCTGCTGCGCGCCCAAAGGTTGCATCGGCACCGGCGCGAGCGACGGCTGCAAGGCCGCCTGGCGCTGGCCGGCGGTCGGGTCAAGCACGAACTGCACGTCGACGGTTGCCTCCCAGTAGTCGCACGCAAGCGACTGGATGCGGCCAGAGAACTGACTCTTGACCCAGTCGAGCTTGAAGCGGTTGGGCGCGGCAATCCGCAGCGTGCACGCCTGCTCGTCAAACGACAGCGGCGTCAGCGGCTTGATCCACGTCTTGAATTGTTGCGGCGTCAACTCACTCTCGAGCTGAGCGGACGCCGCATGCCAGAAATCCTGCAT